>NZ_JBXENK010000008.1:0-206355 GCF_056836745.1 Paenibacillus sp. 1SOY10
AAGGTCCCGTTATTTGCAGAAAAACAGAGGATTTATCTGATTTATAGGGAATTTCTCCCTATAATATACCGGAAATCATCCGTTTTCTATGAATATGCCTGGATTAACGGGTGGATTTCCATCTAAATTGTAAATTTCAATAGAAATGAAATAATTAGATGGAGAATTTCCCACTAATCTGTGGAAGGACCATGCGAGCATAATGATTCGCACAACTAATCAACTAACCAACAACCGAGGTTTCCACCTGCCACAATTGGTTTACAAGAGGCAGGGTGGATGACGAAAAACCAAGGAACTCAGCAGAGATAGACGCTGAGTTCCTTGGTTTTTTACAAATAAGGCCTCTGTTTTCTGTAGCTGAAGGTATTCCCTTCCAAATTTCAGCTATGCAAATAACTTCAGTTTAGCTATGAAACACCCACGCTTTAGCTATGGAATACCCTCTTGTCATAAGCGATTCTAGCCCAGGCATCGTGCATATGAATGGATTCCTCATTGCGGCATTCCACGATGAAGGCTTGTACGCCTTCCATCTCATACATATCTGCGGCTACAAGTCGGACCATATCCTCTACAAACCGGGGGTTTTCATAGGCTTGCTCCGTGACTCTCTTCTCATCCGGTCGTTTAAGAACCGGATGCAACGCACTACTGGCGTTGGACTCGGCCGCTTCCAGCAGCAGCGTCTTCCAATCTGCTGCCTGCAAGGCCAGCGGGTCAACAACGGCCGTCACCGATACGATGCCTCGTTGATTATGAGCACTGTACTCGCTGATCTCCTTGGAGCATGGGCATAAGGTGGTAACAGCCACCTGAAGGCCAATCTCAGCGGTATAGGGCCCGCCCTTCTCGTAGCCGATCTTAATGGTGACATCGGCATGGTTGAGGCCACTTTGCCCTGTGGCCGGGGCTGAGCGCTCATAGAACCAGGGGAAGGTCAGCGTTATCTCCGCATTGCTCTGCTCCATTCGCTCCGCCAGTTCACGGGTGAAGCCACACAACTCCGAGAGCCGGGTGGACCCACCTTGCTGGCGGTACAACTCCAGTTGCTCGGTTAATCGGCTCATGTTAATGCCCTTGGACTCCTGCAGCAAGCTTGTCGTTAACGTAATCTCCGCAATGGAAGTTTGAGACGAAGGCTTAAGGTCGGATTCAACCTGAACAGGGTGGCGCACCCGGCTGATGCCAACTTGATCAATAGCGAACAGATAGTCTTCCCGTTGATTTTGCAAATCAGACATTTGCTCCTTGACGATGGGCTTATTGCCGGGAACGGGGTCCGAGGAACCGAACCGGCGGTGCCTAATCACTTTGGCCGGAAGGAGCTTGGGGGTATAGGTAGGTTGCATAGCAGACTCCTTAACTTCGTTGAATTTTATTCGTAATAATTACAAATAATTATACTATACCGAAGTAAGCTGGTAAACAACTCATCATGCGTTTGCATTAGTGATATGTCACAAAAATGACATAAAAATAGTGAGTTTCCCCCGTTATATCACTCGGATGGGCTATATTAAGCGATAAAAGTTATTGCTTATGATGATATAGGGGTGTTTCTAATCTTGAAGGGATTACGTAAATGGAGCTTCTCCATACTATCAGCCCTGCTCCTACTAGGAGGTATCGGGCTAAATCTGATGTGGCCTCCCACACTCGTCTTCGGTGAAGAGAACGAAGAGGAATCCCTCCCTTCCCTGCAGAAGTTGATCGATCAGGCTAAACCGGGGGAACGCATTGTGCTGGGGGAACAGAAATATGTTGGGCCCGTTCAGATTGATAAGCCAATCACAATAGAGGGTACAGGGGCTGCACTGATTAATCATGACTCTATCTCTGCTATGACTATTTCCTCGGAAGACGTTACGGTGCGTGGACTTCGTATTGCTCAGCAACAAGACGGTGAAGAATTGGCAGCGGTTACGGTTCAGGCTGACGGCTTCCTGCTGCAAGACTTGCGTATCACAACACGCGGTTTTGGCATCGTTCTGCGTAATGCGGACGGGGGCGTTGTGCTGAATAATGTAATTGCTTGGGATAGCGGACAGCAAGGCACAGCCCGCATTGCTGAGAAGGGGAACGGCATCGATTTGTACAATTCCCACGAGAACCAGCTTGAGGGCAACCGTATACTCAGAATGAGGGACGGCATTTACTTGGAGAACAGTACCAACCTGGAGATTATCAATAATAGAATTGTAGGCTCCCGTTACGGTATTCATTGTATGTATATTGACGGTACCCAGATTATAGGCAATTCCGGGGAGTATAACATGACCGGGGCTATGGTGATGGGGGTGACGAATGTAAGGATTGCCGAGAATTCCTTCACCAAGCAAAGCGCCAATGTCTATTCGCAGGGTATTCTGCTTTATGATGTACAGTCTTCCGTGGTGGAGAAGAACGTTGTAGACGGTAACCGAGTGGGCATTTATTTGGAGATGTCGAGTGGTAATGAACTGATGAACAACTCAATTTACCGTAATTTTGTGGGCATTCAATTTGTTGATGCTGAGGATAATCTCATTCATCATAATGATTTTGTAGCTAATGTAATTGAGGCAGAAGCCAGGGACAGCGGGGCCAATCAGATAGAACTCAACTATTGGGATTCCGCGCAGGTGCTGGACTTGAACGGGGATGGGGTTAGTGAACTCAATTATGTCATGAACCCGTTTTATACCCAGCTTATATCGAGGGATGCTGCTTATCAATTGTTCTTTCAATCGCCGGGCATTAGCTTCTTAAGCGGCATGTATGAAGGGGAACGGAATAGCTGGACAACGGATCTTGCTCCAAGAGTATCGCCCAATATGTCGCAGGCCGTATCCGGTGCGCTGGCAGAACGAGAGTATATTTCGGAGTCAGCCTTTATGGCCATCATCGCCTCGATACTATTGCTGACATCCATCTTAACTATCATTTATTCAGGAGGACGAAAATCATGAAACAAGGAATGCTTATCACGGCTTTGATGCTAGTACTGGTGGTGCTTGCAGGCTGCGGCGCGAAAACTTATGCAGCCCAGCCCATTAACGAAGATGTGGATGTTTGCGTCATTTGCAATATGCAGGTGAAGGATGATGCCTATGCCACTCAAATCGTTACCAAGGAAGGCAAGAGCTTGAAGTTTGACGATATCGGCTGTATGAATGAGTGGAAAAAGCAACATGGGACGGATGATATTGGTACGGACTTTGTACGTGACTACAACGATAAGGCATGGATCGAGTTCGATAAAGCGGTCTATGTTTACGATGCTTCTATTCGTACCCCGATGGCATATGGAATTGTCAGCTTTAAGGATGAAGCCTCTGCTGAAGTATTTATGGCTGAGCAAGGTGTGGGCACCCTGCTGAGCTCGGCAGATCTGAAGAATCATACCTGGGAGCAAAGCGGAGGGATGATGGATATGCACTCGCATGAAGAGGGGGAAGAGGGGCACTCGCATGGCGACAGCAAAGAGGAACATTCCCATGGCGACGCAGCCGATGGTAATCATGAGAGCAACGCAGGGCACGACGGTCATTAATTAATTTAAAGGAATGGAGCTACTGTTCATGGCGGATCTGCTACAAATTGCACGTAAGGAACTCAAGGTAGGGTTTCGCAATCCGTGGGCCTATTCCTTTCTGATTTTATTTTCGGTGTTTAGCCTCTGCTTGCTACTGATTAATGCGCAAACCGACATTAGTGGATATTCGGGAGTGACCGGTTCAATGCTTAGTCTGATTCTGTACCTCCTGCCTTTAATGGCATTGTTCCTTGGCTCCTTCTCGCTGACAGGGGAGAAGGAAGAAGGCAGTTGGTCTTTACTGGCAACGTATCCTCTAGGCACCTTGCCGTTCTTGCTGGGGAAGTTTGCGGGTCTGGCGGCTGTATTGCTGACGATCCTCTCCTTTGGCTACGGATTAATGGGTGTCATTGCAGTGTTAATGGGACAGCGCTTCGAGGTGAACACCTATCTGTTGTTCTTCTCATTTTCCTGTGGTTTGGTCCTGCTATTTCTGGCGTTAGCTCTGGTGATCGGCGCTTTATCCCGAAATCGCTGGCAGGCGATGACGATCTCGGTCATGGTTTGGTTCTTTGCTGTCATCGGCTGGCCCGCAATTCTCATCGCCGTGCTCGGATTCGTGCCTTACTTGTGGATCAAGCCACTTCTAGTGACGTTGACCTTGTTGAACCCGGCGGAATTCGTCAGATTGTTCGTTGTGGTCAAGCTAGGAGGGGGCTCTATCCTGGGGCCTGAATATTACCAATGGGTGACGTGGATTCAAGGGCCTGGGGGAAGCCTGTGGTTTATAGCTTTATTTGTCCTCTGGCTGCTCTCTGCGTTAGGCATTGTGTACACGATCTGGGAGAGGGGGAGAACACATGGCTGAACCATTGGTAACTGTGTCTGGCCTGAATAAAATCATTAAAAGCCAGACCATTGTGCATGAAGTGTCCTTTCAGGTGCCTGCTGGAAGCATCGTTGGGTTGTGTGGGGGCAACGGAGCAGGAAAAAGCACGATCTTGCGTATGGTCGCCGGTATCCTTCAGCCGACCTCCGGAGATATTCGTGTAGGCGGCTTGCAGTGGAAAGAAGACCGAAAGAAATTTGCCAGGCAGATTGGTTATATGCCCGATGATTTTCAATTCCCGGCAGGCTTGACGGCGGAAGAAATTTTGTCGTTCTGGGCATCACTTCGCCGGGTGCCGGAGTCGCGGGTTCGGGAAGTGCTGGCGCTGGTAGGCCTCCACGACAAGCGGAATAAGCGGGTCAGTTCCTACTCCAAGGGTATGCGGCAACGGGTGTTATTTGCTCAGGCTATGCTCTCATCCCCATCCCTGATATTGATGGATGAGCCGACCAATGGCCTGGACCCGTATTGGATGCAGGAGTTTGTAGCTATCTTGAAGAGAGTGAAGCTGGAAGGACAAACTGTATTATTCTCGACGCACCAACTGGATATTGCCGAAGAACTGGCCGACGAGGTCATCTTCTTGAACGACGGACGTATTTGTGGAGAAGGGCCGGTGGAGCATTTCCGTGCGCTTTATGGCCCTCTTCCACTACACCGTGCTTTTCAGCAAAGCTTGGGACTTGGTTCTTGGGAGGAGTGACGAGATGACCAAGGTCAATCGTAACTGGCGCCGTCCCCTCGCGTGGCTGCTGGCCTTGGTGTTGGCTGGAGCTACCTTGTGGGCTGTAGCTTCGGCCTGGCGTTCGGATGTCCAGGAAGCGGGGAACAGACGATTGGATGTGGGCCGTGCTGCTCCAATCTTTGAGGCTGTCGATAGCAAAGGAGGCCAGGTGTCTCTGACCGCTAGTCAAGGCAAGGCCGTCGTGTTGAACTTCTGGGCTTCCTGGTGTGGCCCTTGCGTAAATGAGTTGCCTTTGATCGAGCGTCTGGCCCAGGAGCAGGCTTCCGAAGTTAGCGTGTTATTCGTGAATGTGGGCGAATCGCGGGCCACGGTTAATGAATTTCTAACCGGGCATGGCTTTGAATTCCCCGTCATCCTGGATGCTACCGGCAGAATCTCTGAGCTGTACGGGGTAACCTCCCTGCCGACCACCTATGTCATTGATCCATATGGAGACATCGCCCAGCCGATCTTCGGAGAGATTACCAGTGCAGAGCAGCTTCAAGCCTATATTGATGAAGCCAGGTCAACCTTTTCCCCTCAATAGTGCCAGCATTTAGCTCTTTACGTCTGCGATAAAGGGCGAGAGGGTTTGACCTGAACCCGCGGCTGCTTTTTATATTCGTTGGGAGTCACCCCGACTTCTTGCTTGAACAACTTGGAGAAATAGGAATAGTTGGTATACCCCACCTGATTGGCTACCGCATAAACGGATAGCTTGGTTGTCTCCAGCAAACGTTTTGCTACGGAGATGCGGACTTGGATAACATAGCTACCCAGAGAGATACCGGTTTCCTTCTTAAATAGGCGGGCCAGATAATCAGGATTCAGATAGACCACTTCCGCCAAGTCATTGCGGGTCAAATCCTCTCCATAATGGTCATGAATATATTGCTTGATTTCTTCAGCCACGGAGTTTGGTTCTGTAGCAAAATCGTGATAAGCCATCGCGGTATGAACCAGGTAAGTCACGTATGTTTCCATATCCTCAATTGAATAAAGGGACTGTGCCAGCAGTTGTTCATTAGCTTTGGCCGCATACAACTTATGGGCTTCAATCCCCTTCAACTTAAGAAAGGCATAGACAAGCTGCACAATGTCCAGCCGGAACAAGGCCAGCCCGGCGGTGTCCAGTGTTTGGCGGTCCAGCCGGTCCCTCAGATAACGCGAGGTTTCCTTCAGGAAGTCCCCGGGATTGTTCTGATGCAGCAGTTCTTCCAGGTGCATCAGATCGGGCGGTTGATATTCAGGTTGTCTTGGCCGACCATCCCGTTCCGCCCAGTAAGTGCGGTTGCGCGTCTTCGGCAGATTATCATTCATAGCCAGCAACTGGTGGAGCACGGGACCCATGTTTTCAATTTGGCCAGACAGTCCAATACAACAACAGGCATCACATTTCAAATAGGCGCCAGCCCGCTCGAACCATGAACTCCACAATTCCTCCAGCACGGCAGATTCAGGCTGCTGCTTCCATTTCAGAATGACAATCCAATGATACTCACGGAATTCCAGCACGGCTTCAGCGGTGAATCGGGGGTCCTGTAGCAGCTCATGCAGCACATTTTGTACGGCGAAGTCGAACAAGCTTTTTTCCTCCCGCCCCATACTGCCGTTATAAGGGAATACATGAATGAGCACGGGCTGAATCAGGTCGTTCATTGAATAGACAAGATGCTGGTCCTCCATGGCCTGCACCACGGCTGCAGGCTTGACGGGAGCGGAGACGCTTGCACCAACCAGCTTGCGCCAGAAGTATTCCGCGAGATTGGCCTGATTTTTCTGCCAGTAGCCCCCCTCCTGAATGGCTTTCTCCCGATTTTGCAGTTCCTTGGCCTGCACGATGGCCTTTTGCAGAATTAATTTGAGCTTATCAAATTCTATCGGCTTCAAGAAGTATTCAAAGCTTTGCAACTCAATGGCCTTTTGTGCGTAATTGAAGTCGGCATAATTGGTAAGAAAGATAGCTTGCACCGCATAGTTCTCCTCCCGAATCCAGGCCAGCAGCTCCAGTCCGCTGCCCTGCGGCATCTCTATGTCCGAGATCAGGATTTGCACCGGGTGTAGCTGTAATACCTCCCGAGCTTGCGCCACATTGTTGGCTGTAAATACGTTCTCTATCCCAAGCTGGCCCCAGTCAATCTTCTTCTCCAAGGCCGTAACAACATAGTAATCATCATCAACAATTAATGCATTCATCGGGCTACCCTCACACTCCTGTTCGTTCCGGCATGACCGGGAGAGATAAAGTGACGCAGGCGCCACCATTTTTGTCATTAGAGAAAGATACATGGGCGAGGCCATGATACAGGGAATTCAAGCGTTGCAGTGTGTTCATGATGCCGATATGAGTTCCGGCTGATTGATCCAGAGGCAACCTCTGCTGCAAATCATGCAGAATATCGGGCGGAAATCCTGGTCCTGTATCGGTTATACCGATCGTCATGCGCTTTGCCCCATCTTCCTCATCGGCTCTCACGAAGAGCTTCACCTGTACCTCCGAGACCCGGGATACCGCGTATTTGACCGCATTCTCTACAAAGGTTTGCAGCACGAGCGGTGGGATAGGCGTATCGGCCAGTTCGTCTGCTTGCTCAATGTGATAGGCCAAGGCGTTCTGGTACCGGTGCTTCTGAATATCCAGGTAGATCCTCACATGCTCAATCTCGTCCCCCAATCTTACAAAGTCTCCGTCGTTCTGAAAGATATAACGAAAATACTTCGAGGTAGATAAGGCCATTTGCTCGATTTCCTCATGCATCTGCATTTGCGCCATGCTATAAATGTTAGTCAAGCAATTCAAGAAGAAGTGGGGTTTGATTTGCAGCTTCATATAATCCAGTTGGATGCGTTGCTTCTCTAGCTCCCGCTCATACAGATCAATTTTAAATTTCTTGATTTGACTGACCAGATTCACAAATTGGTTCCCTGCTCGCTCTAACTCCACAATCTTGCTGCTCTCGAATTCCAGCGGCTCGCCGTCTTCCGTCCAGAAGGCCAAATTGTAGGAGAAGCTCTTGATGGGCAGCAGGACTTTGTTGCGAAAATAAAGCAGGATAAAGCCCAGGCTGCAAGTCAGGATGACAGCCAGAAGAATGATCAGAAGCTGGGCCACCATAATCTTCTCGAATGCTCCGAACTGAATGACCAGTTGGACATGGAAGGAAGCATCGGTGAACTCTCCATCCACGGTTGTGCCGGCCTGGAACAGATTCGGCAGGGAAGAGGGAACGGGCATTTCCTCTAGCGGCTTGCCGTTGTTGGAGACGGGGCTGCTCAGATGCCGGTTGCTGCTGTCAATCAGGGAGACGAATCCATTATCCCCTAAATTGAGCTGCCGCAAGGGACGGATGAGATTATCGGCAGACACCAGACTGATCATGTAGCTGTCGTAGTACGGAACTATATTGGTAATGTAATAGGTATCATCAATCTTCACCGGGGTCCATTTGGAATAAATTTTCTCATATACATTCCGGTCAGCCTCTACATTGGCCATGATTTGTTCCTTAAGCTGAACATAATGAGAGTAGGGAATGCTGATCGGCGCGCAGTTGAGGAAAAAATCCTGTTTCTTCAGATAGACAAAAAAGTTGTATTCCTGCCCATAGTTTTTTTGCAGCTCGTTAAAGCGTTTATGCAAATTCTCATTCCCCTCAAAAAATTCGATGCTATTCATGCTGCTTGTATTCATCGCCCGCAGGCTTTCGTCGTTAGCCAGGGTCCAGCCGATATAGTGATTAATGTAGGCAAAATCATGATTAATCCGCTGAATATACAAGTTGGCCGTGTCCTGTAAATACCGGGTGGATTGCTGTTTGACGATGGAGATCGCCGAAATGCTGATGGCAAAATCCACGACCAGGACAATAAAGGAAATGAGAAACATGATATTGACATAATGCCGAATGGGATACTGTTTATTTTCTGTAGATTTGTTCATGGCTCGCCCTCGCTGCAACCTTTCCCGCGCGCAACCGCAGCGCGCCCTAAAATGATGTGTAATGCACTTATGAATGCGCTTTTATGAGGTGCTATCTTTATTATAAATCTTTCATTTTAAAATAGAATACGCGATTTCCCGGCCTGGACCGGAAAGTCCGAAAAGGACATAGTAAGGTCTGAATAACGTCATAACTTGCCTGTTCACTCCCGTTTCAATATCACTGGCGGAAGACAAGCCTTGGGCAAAGGTCCGGATTTTTACCGCAAGGGGTCCAGTTTGTCAGATGCTGGGAGTTTATACTGAAGGTGAAGCCTAGCTTCCGCAAGAAAACTTGACATAATGCTCAATATTTCACATTAACGGGGGGTTAACATGAGAAGGTTCAATAAGAAAATGCCGGTTAGACGGCGTTGGTCCATGGCCATGACCTTGCTATTGGCTCTGGGTCTGGTGGTGACAGGCTGTGGTGGTACTGCAGGCAATGCAGGCTCGCCGGCCAATGAAGGCAGCGGTGATGCCAATACCGAAAGCGGCTTCAATAAAGAAGGTCTGCCGATTGTATCTGAGCCGATTACTTTGAAGGTGTTAACGATGCGCTGGGGCAATATGGGCGATACCTTTACGAAAAATCAGTGGCTACAGGACCTGGAGAAGAACACCAATGTCAACATCGAATGGCAGGTTGTCTCCTCTAATGACTGGAGTGAACAGAAGTCCATTATGCTGGCTAGCGGCACATTGCCGGATATTATTCTCGGTGACCAGACGCTGAGCGATTCGGACATTATCAATAACCTGAACTATTTCCGTCCACTGGACGATTATATCGATACCTATATGCCTAATCTCAAAGCGGCGATGGAACAATCGCCCGAGCTCAAGAAAATCAGCACGTTCCCGGACGGGAAAATGTATTCCTTGCCGGCAAGTCAGCCAGCCTCTCCCAAGAGCACACGCCAGCCTGTCATCAACAAGCAATGGCTCGATAAGCTGGGGCTTGAGGTTCCGGACACGATTGAGGACCTCCATACGGTATTCAAAGCGTTCAAGGAGCAGGACCCCAATGGAAACGGCAAAAAGGATGAAATTCCGTATACCGAAGCAGGGCTTGGCGCTTTGCTGGATCCCTTTGGCATTACAGACCTCAACAACAACAATATGATGGTGAAGGATGGCCAGCCGCTGTTCATTCCCACTTCAGAGGAATACAAGGCAGGCATTAAATGGGCCCATCAATTGTACAGCGAGGGTCTGATTGATAAGGAACTCTATACCCAGGATGGCAGCATGACATCGGCCAAGCAGCAGAACATGGAAGCGCCGATTGTGGGCTTCAGCTACCAGTGGACGCCCGATGCCGTCTTCGGCAAATGGGGGGATCAGTATGTGGCGATTCCGCCTCTTAAGGGACCGGATGGTCAGCGATATCAGAACGGCAATCCGAATGGGAATGGTCTGAGCCGCAACCAGTTGCTCATTACAACGTTCTGCGATTATCCGGAGGTAGCGGCCCGGTGGGCCGATCAATTTTACACCGATGAGGCCAGCATTCAGAACTTCTGGGGTGCGATTGGGACCGTGATCGAGAAGAATGAGGATGGGACCTACACGCTGATGGACCCGCCGGAAGGCACGAGTGCGGATGCTTGGTATTGGGAGCAATCGCTGCGGAGCTTCGGACCGAAATATGTCAGTCCGTCCTTTGAGGAGAAGCTGGTGCTGAATCCGGAGACCGGGGATGGACTTAAGCTGGAGATTGATAAGCTCGGTAGTGAATTCGTGACGATGCCGTTTCCGAGCGTGATGTACACCGCCGATGAGTTCCGTGAATTGCCGACCTTGACCACGGATATTGATAGCTATGTTGCCACGATGCGGGCAGGGTGGGTTACTAAAGGCGGAATCGACAAGGATTGGGACACCTACATCAAGAAGCTGAACGACATGGGGCTGGAACGGCTGCTACAAATTCGTACCGAAGCCTATAACCGTTATGCAGGCGCTAAATAGTGTGCTCTGCTACGTTGATGGTGCCGCAAGAGCGGCGGAGAGATATTCATGAAGGCCGGGATTAAAGAGGTTGCCCGCAGAGCCGGGGTCTCTCCCGCCACGGTCACGCGGGTATTATCTGGCCACCCGAGGGTAGGGATGGAGATTTCCCGCAAAGTTCAACGGGCTGTGGCTATAACCGGATATCAGCCTAACAGGATGGCTAAGGGATTAGCCTCACATACAACGGGTGTTATCGGTGTTCTTATACCTGGCTACGGTGAGGATCAGCTTCCTCACCCGTATGCCATGGAATTAGTGCATAGCATTACTGCGCAGGCTCGCCAGCAGGACTTTGATATTTTGCTCGGCCCGGTCTCCTATTCTGACGGGAAATACGGTGCCACAGAGATCAAGCGGCTTTTGCGGAGTCGTCGTGTAGATGGCTTAATTGTACTGGATTCTGGCAGGGATGGGTCTACCCTCTTTGATGGACTGGATGAAGTTGAGGATCGGGTGGTCCTTATTGGACGTAATCGACAGCAGCATCCTATTTGGTCTGTGGATACTGACCATGCTGGGGTAGCTTATGATGCCACTCATCATTTAATCTCCATGGGTCATACGCGTATCGGACTAGTTTGCCATTCATTGGAGCGAGAGGATTCCAGCCTCCGGCTAAAAGGCTATCAAAGGGCTTTGCACCATCATGATTTTAAAGGCTATGCCGAGTGGATCGTAGCAAGGGAGGCGTGGTCTCCCGGTGCATATTGCAATGAGGTGTCACGCTTAATGCAGCTTCAGCTTCGCCCCACAGCTATGGTAATTACCCATGATGTCGTAGCCTGGGGCATCCTGGGTGCACTGAATGAACTGGGATTCCGGGTTCCGGAGGATATGGCACTTGTGAGCTTGCATAATTCACAGCTTGCAGCCATGGCTATCCCTTCGATTACCAGTGTAGATATGGGCCTGGACCGATTGGGGCGTACGGCAGTGGAGATGCTGATTCGCAGAATCAGGGGCCAATATCATGAAGACGGGCAATCCATGGCCAGTTGGTGCTTTACTCCGCATCGGCTTATTGTCCGCGAGTCTTCCGTAATTTTGTAAATGCTTAAGAAGAGGGGGGAATGCCCGGTGGCTACAACGACGAAAAAAACACTACGTAACAGTGTCATATATTCGGTGTATGTTCGTAATCACACGGCAGAAGGTACATTCCAGGCTCTGCGCTCCGATCTTGGTCGCATTAGGGACCTTGGGGTTGATATCATCTGGCTGCTGCCGATCCATCCGATTGGCCTTGAGTCACGTAAGGGAACCTTGGGAAGTCCTTATGCCATCCGTAATTACCGCGAGATCAATCCGGAGCTGGGTACAAAGGAAGATTTCAAGGAACTGGTCCATGCGATTCATGGTAATGGGATGAAAGTCATCATCGATGTGGTTTATAACCATACCTCCCCCGACGCTTGGTTGGTCAAGCATCACCCTGAGTTTTTCTATCGCACACCTGAAGGTGCTCTGGGCAATCGCATCGGTGATTGGGGCGATATCGTTGATCTGGATTATAACCAGAAGGAGCTTTGGGATGTTCAAGTGGACACCTTGAAGATGTGGGCAGGCCTGGTAGATGGCTTCCGCTGCGATGTAGCTTCACTGTTACCGCTGGACTTCTGGCTGTATGCCCGTGAGGCTGTTGCCGAGGTTAATCCTGACTGTCTGTGGCTGGCAGAATCGGTGGAGCCGGATTTTATTTTGCATCTACGCTCCCGAGGCATGACGGGTTTATCCGATGCGGAAATATTGCAAAGCTTCGATGTTTGCTACGATTACGATACTTATCCCTATTTCGCTGGCTATCTCTCTGGAGGTAATACGCTTAGCCAGTACGTGGAACGGATCAATGCGCAGGAATACATTTATGCCAATAATTACGTGAAGCTGCGTTTTCTGGAGAATCATGACCGGGCACGCGCTGCGGCCTTACTCCCGAATGAAGCGGCATTGCTTCACTGGACGGCCTTCATGTATTTCCAGAAGGGGGTTCCGCTTATTTATGGAGGACAGGAACGGGCGAGTGTCATCTGCCCGGACTTGTTCGGGAAGGAACCCGTCGATTGGCAGTCGGGCCAAGACTTATCCTGGTTGTTTCAGGCGCTATATAAGATTAAGCAGAAGGAGATCATGGCTGAGGGAATATGCCGCTTTACGGCCATTGATGAGGAAAGTGTTGTCATTGGAAGATACGCGCTAGAACATCGGCAACTGACTGGCATATTCAGCTTGCAGGGAAGAGCAGTCGAAGTGGAGGTGGGGCTTGCGGACGGTGTATATCTTAATCTGATTGATCATCGTGAAGTAACAGTAACTGACGGACATTTGTACATTCATAATCAACCGATAATTATCGAACTGTAACGCTTCACCATGCTTTTCAGATGATATTAGAGAGGGGAAATGAACAGTGACAAACCGTTTCAGGTCTTTGACAGCAATGATGGTCGTTTGGGTTATGGTCTTGACGTTCACAGCAGGTAGCTTGGGGGCTGCCTCCTTGGTGCGGGCCGCAGCAGATGAAGGAAGTTCGGTGGAAGCTCTGACCAGCGATGTTCCGGCGAATACGCTAAGAGTACATTATCAGCGGGCTGATCAGCAGTATGGGGACATGGGGTTATGGCTCTGGGGAGATGTAGCTGTTCCGTCTGAAGAGTTGGGGGAATGGCCCACAGGAGCGGTCGCCTTCAGCAACCTTCAGACCTCTGATTATGGCGCCTATATGGACGTGCCGCTCAAGGCCAATGCAGCTCATCTTAACTTTATCGTGCTGAACAAGCTCAGCGGTGTAAAGGATGCCAATGATAAATACGTCAGCTTATCCGCTTCGGGACCTAAGGAGGTCTGGATCAAGGAAGGCTCTGACGTGGTCAGTCTGGAGCCGCCTTCAGGACCAAGCCAGGGCGATCTGCGCATTTATTATCAGCGAACGGACGGCCAATATGAGGACTGGGGATTATGGTTATGGGATGACGTGGCGGAACCATCCGAAGAAGAAGGTAGCTGGCCAGAGGGGGCGTCCGCATTTTCCGGGGAGCAAGTGGACGACCATGGTGCTTACATCGACGTGGCCTTAAGTGCCAGTGCGCAGAAGGTGAGCTTCATCGTTGTCAATCGGGTGACTGGCGACAAAGATGGAGTAGAGCGGACCTTCAACCAATTGGGGCAATATCGTACCATCTATCTCAAGCAAAATGATTCGGGTATTTATACCTCGCCACCTGGGGATGGTGGATCTGGAGGGAGCGAAGCTCATTTTCCGGAGTGGTCGAAGGATTCCGTGATCTATGAGGTTAACGTCCGGCAGTATACGGAAGAAGGCACCTTTGCCGCATTAGAAGCCCATCTGCCACGCCTGAAAGAGCTTGGCGTAGAAATCCTCTGGCTGATGCCCATCCATCCGATCTCTGAGGAGAACCGGGTTGGAACCTTGGGCTCATATTACGCCGTTGCCGATTATAAGGGCGTCAATCCCGAGTTTGGCACAATGGCTGATTTTCAACATCTGGTGGACCGGGCCCATGAGCTTGGCTTCAAGGTCATGCTGGACTGGGTAGCTAATCATACCGGCTGGGATCATCCGTGGATTCAGAACAAGGCCTGGTATGTAACGGATGGGAATGGTGAAATTGTAGCCCCCGATGGCTGGACCGACGTAGCAGAGCTTAACTTTAACAATGCCGATATGCGGGCAGCGATGATTGATGCCCTGACCTACTGGGTTGAAGAGGCGGATATTGACGGATACCGGGCGGACTTTGCTTCTGGCGTGCCTCAGGACTTCTGGGAGGATGCACGGGAGGCGCTGGATGCCATCAAGCCAGTGTATATGCTGGCCGAGGATGATACCCAAATTGGCTTGCTTCATAAGGCCTTCAATTCGAATTACAATATGGGACTATTCTATAACATCATGAAGGGAATTCCCGGCGGGGGCGTGAGCGCCGAGGCCGTGCGTTCGTTCCTGGAGGGGCAGCAGCAGAGGTATCCAGCAGGCTCTTATCCGATGAACTACATCACGAACCATGACACGAATTCATGGGAGGGAACGGTGGCTGAAATGTTCGGTCCGGCCGAAGATGTAAATGCGGTGCTTAGCTTTACAGTGCCAGGCATGCCGTTAATTTATTCCGGTCAGGAAGCAGGCTTGGACAAACGGCTTGAATTCTTCGAGAAAGACGAGATTGACTGGAGTGATCTGTCCAAGCAAGCCTTCTATCAGACGCTGGTTCACTTGAAGAAGAATAATTCGGCGCTGTGGAACGGGGAAGCCGGAGGGGCCATGAAGTATCTGGCTTCATCAGACAGTCAGGTGCTGGCTTTCGAACGGGAGAAGGAGGGGAATCGGGTGATTGTGCTCCTGAACCTGTCCGGTACACCACGTTCCTCGACTGTGCAGCTTGGCCATGCTGCGGGTACCTATCAGAATGTGTTTGATTCGTCCAGTGCCACACTTGGAGCAAGCCATACGTTTAACCTGGCGGCCTGGGGTTATCAGGTGTTCACACAATAACAGGGCGTTAAGCAGGCCTTCGTGGTTGCTCTAAACCGTATAGGTAGTAATTTTATGAAGTCGTTCACACTTCTTCAACACGTTGAGTATTTTCAACGTACTGAGGGTGTGGGCGGCTTTTTCCCGTTTATGCCTCCTTGGTCCGGATAGTGCCAGAATTGGTCCTGTTTCCGTCAATTCCTGCTTTGTACCTAGCAAGCCAATACCGAGCCGACGAGAAAAAGTCCGGTTAACGACTGCTTCTGGTCCGATAATCGCCCAAGGGCGGGCGCTATACTAAGGGGGCAAGCGGCAGACATCTAACAGGAGGATATATACAAAAAAAAGAGGGAGGGGATGTCATGAAATCGGGTGCT
The DNA here is from genome assembly GCF_056836745.1 of Paenibacillus sp. 1SOY10. Classification (NCBI taxonomy): domain Bacteria; kingdom Bacillati; phylum Bacillota; class Bacilli; order Caryophanales; family Paenibacillaceae; genus Paenibacillus; species Paenibacillus sp. 1SOY10. Next base: position 15,992 of record NZ_JBXENK010000008.1, read on the forward strand.
TCTCATCTGGGGCGGACCCTGGGGCAAATCAAGCGGAACAGTGGACTGTATTTGCTACTGCTGCCAGCAGTGATACTGACGCTGCTCTTCGCGTATAAGCCGATGTACGGCGTGCTGATTGCGTTCAAGGATTATAGCCCGGCGCTTGGCATTAACGGGAGCCCCTGGGTGGGGTTCAAGCATTTTGAGAAGTTCTTCAATTCTTATCAGTTCTCAACAACGATAAAGAATACGATTATTATCAGCTTGTATAGCATTGCCACATTTCCGATTCCCATCGTACTGGCTTTGATGGTGAATCAGATGAAGGCGGGCCGCTTCCGCCGCTTTTTCCAGACCGTTTCCTATATGCCGCATTTTATCTCAACCGTCGTGATGGTGGGACTGATGCTGATTTTGCTCTCGCCAAGCACAGGGCTGGTCGGTAATTTATACAAGCTATTTGGTGGAGAGGCCCCCGACTTGATCGGGTCAGCCGGATGGTTCAGCAGCATTTATGTTTGGTCGGACGTCTGGCAGCATGTAGGCTGGGACAGCATTATCTTTATCGCGGCATTGTCTACCGTGGACCCAAGCTTATATGAAGCAGCAACGGTAGACGGAGCCAGCCGCTGGCATAAGGTACGTTATATTGATATTCCGATGCTGATGCCAACGGCGATTATTTTGTTAATTCTGCGGGTAGGCGGCCTGCTGGGGGTAGGCTTTGAGAAAGTGTATTTGATGCAAAATGACTTGAATATCACCTCAAGCGAGATTTTGTCTACGTACATTTATAAGATCGGGCTGCTGAGTAGCCAATATAGCTTCTCCTCGGCTGTCAACCTGTTCAACACCGTTATTAACTTCATGCTGCTTATTCTCGTCAATCAGATTTCCAAGAAATTCAGCGAGAATAGCCTTTGGTAAGAGAGGAGAAAAACGATGAACTCCGTAAATCCGGTAGTGCGTCCCGTCGCAGGGAAGACTCATCCTCAGTCATCCGATAGAGTGATGGATATCCTGCTGTATATCTTTGCGGTCTTGTTTCTGATCGTGTTAATGTATCCGTTATATTTTATCGTAATCGCTTCCTTCAGTGACCCGTCAGCGGTCGCGGGGGGTCAGGTCTGGGTACTGCCCAAGGGTTTCACGCTGGACGGATACAAGGAACTGTTCAAGCATGAGAATATCTGGATTGGCTATCGCAACACGATATTATACACCGTAGTGGGCACGGCCATTGGACTATTGGTCAATATCTGTGCGGCCTATGCGTTATCTCGCAAGGATTTGGTGGGGCGAAAATTTCTCTCGCTGTTCTTCATTTTTACCATGTTCTTCAGCGGAGGTTTGATCCCCACCTTCCTGACCATTCGTGATTTTCATATGTACGATACGTTTCTGGTTATGGTGTTGCCCTTCTCGGTCATCGTCTATGATATCATCGTGGCGAGAACGTTCTTCCAGTCCAGTATTCCCGAGGACTTGTGGGAAGCGGCCCAACTGGATGGCTGTGGTAATCTGCGATATTTTGCTCAAATCGTGCTGCCGTTGTCCAAGGCAATCATTGCGGTACTGGGCTTATGGATTGCGGTAGGTTATTGGAACTCCTATTTTAATGCCTTGATTTATTTAAAGAATCCGGACCTGCACCCGCTCCAGCTCATTCTTCGCAATATCCTGATAACTAACCAGATGCAATCGGGGATGGGGACCGGAGAGGCAGCCCAAATTGCCCTTCGGATGGCCAATCTGATGCGCTATTCTGTCATAATCATCGCTACGGTACCGATCATGTGCGTGTACCCCTTTGTACAGAAATACTTTAATCAGGGGGTGATGATTGGCGCCGTTAAGAGTTAGTCTGAATGCTAGGCAACTTCACTACAAACATATGGGGGAATTCAAATGAACAAGAAGGCAGGAAAATTCTCGCCTGGGAAATGGATGTCCTTGATTCTTGCAGCTACGCTGGCACTGGGATTAGCGGGTTGCGGAAGTGGCGGTTCTGCCAATCCGGGCAACACAGGCAATACGGGGCAAGGCGAAACGGAAAACTTCAATCAAGAAGGTCTCCCTATCGTAACTGAGCCGGTGACGTTAAAAGTGTTGACCATGCGCTGGGGTAATATGGGCGATACCTTTACCCAAAATCAGTGGCTTAAGGATCTGGAGGCCAGTACCCATGTGAAAATTGAGTGGCAGGTGGTCTCCTCCAACGATTGGAGCGAGCAGAAATCCATTATGCTGGCAAGCGGCACCTTGCCTGATATCATCCTGGGGAACCAGACTTTCTCCGATTCGGATATCGTGAATAATTTGAGCTATTTCCGTCCACTGGATGACTATATCGATCAATATATGCCGAATTTGAAGGCAGCGATGGCTGAAACACCTGAGCTAAAGAAGATTAGCACCTTCCCGGACGGCAAAATTTACTCTCTACCGACCCGCCTGCCTTCCCGGCCAAAAACGAAAAACCAGCCGGTTATTAACAAGGCATGGCTTGATAAGCTGGGGCTACCCCTCCCGGACACGACAGATGATCTCTATAACGTGCTAAAAGCGTTCAAGGAGCAAGACCCGAATGGCAATGGCAAGCCGGACGAAATCCCGTATACAGAAACGGGGCTGGCCCCGGATTTTCTGAATCCGTTCGGTATTACTGACATCAACGCCAATAGCATGTTGGTGAAGGATGGCCAGCCGGTGTTCTATCCAGTCAGCGAGGAATACAAGGAAGGGCTGAAGTTTGCTAACAAGCTGTATACGGAGGGGCTGATCGATAAGGAACTATTCACTCAGGATGCTACGATGACCTCGGCCAAACAGCAAAATGCGGATGCAGCCATTGTTGGCTTCAGCAACCAATGGACGCCGGATGCCGTATTTGGCAAATGGAGTGATCAATATGCGATGATTCCACCGATTGCCGGACCAGATGGGAAACGTTATAATCCGGGGAATCCCAATGGCATGAGCTTTAACCGTAACGAAATGCTGATTACGAGCTCTTGCAAATTTCCGGAAGTGGCTGCCCGTTGGGCGGACCAGTTCTATACAAATGAAGCAAGCATTCAAAATTTCTGGGGCGCGATTGGAACAGTTATTGAGAAGAACGATGATGGTACTTACACTTTAATGGACCCGCCAGAAGGAACCAGCGCGGATGCTTGGTATTGGGAGCAATCGCTGCGTGACTTTGGTCCGAAATATGTCAGCCCGGCCTTCGAAGAGAAGATCGTGTTGAACAAGGAGGCCGGGGACGGCTTGAAGCTGGAAATTGATAAGCTCGGCAGCGAATACGTAACGGACCCATTCCCTAACGTCATGTACACGGCTGAGGAATTCCAGGAGCTGCCAACGCTGACGACAGACATCGATAGCTATGTGGCTGCGCTGCGCGCTCAGTGGGTGACCAAGGGCGGCATCGAAGAAGGTTGGGATGCTTACGTGAAGAAGCTCAACGACATGGGGCTGGATAAGCTGATGAAAATTCGCACGGATGCTTATAACCGTTATATGAGTGTAGATTAATACGAATAGGCCCTGTCACTTCCTTACTGGAGAGCGGCGGGGCTTTTTTGCTTTTTATCGTTCGCCGTAGGTAGTGTGCTGTGATTAACGATCCGTGCATTTACGAGGCAGGGATGGGCGAGAGGGACGGCGAACTAAAGTTTAATAGAGGAAAACAGGGATGAAAGGTGATGTTGTATGCTCAAACCAGTTCCCCGTTCAGCGTTGAGACTTTTGGTAGGAAAGCAATATTTTACATATAAAAGGTATCTGAAATGGTTGCTAGGCGGTGTAGCTTATGCCCGTCAGCAATCAATTAAGAGCCTGCCCCATCGCGTATTCAGGCACGAAACCCCGCTATTGCGCCGATTGAAGGACGTGGATATGGAGCTCCAGTACGGCAAAATTACCAACCTTCGATTAGCCATTCCCAAACTAGATGGGATTATCCTTCAACCTGGAGAGACGTTCTCTTATTGGCGTTTAATTGGCAAGCCGACACAGAGAAAAGGCTATGCTAAGGGAATGGTATTGTTCTATGGAGGGTTCAAGCCAGGGACAGGGGGAGGCTTATGCCAGTTATCGAACTTGATATATTGGATGACCTTGCATACTCCGTTAATCGTGACAGAGCGGCATCGCCACAGCTATGACGTATTCCCTGATGCAGCAAGAACCCAGCCCTTCGGTAGCGGGGCAACCTGCGCCTATAATTATCTTGATTTGCAAATATACAATCCTACCGAATATCCCTACCAACTTAAGCTAGATTTGACCTCCGAGTATCTGGTAGGAGAGTGGCGCTCTATGGAAGAGCCAGCCTATTACTATTGTGTTTATGAAACCAATCATCGAATGACCCAGGAGTATTGGGGAGGATACACCAGACATAATTGTATTCGTCGCAAAACGTACAACATAGCCAATGAACTGGTTCAAGATGAACCTATTACGGAGAATCATGCACTGATGATGTATCAGCCCTTCCTGGAGGCGGGCAACGGGAATGAGGAGGGTAGCTAGGATGAATTTTTTAAAGTTAGATTACTTGGAGCAAGGGAATGATCGCCAGCAAAGGGCCTACCGGGTAATGCAGGAATTACAGGTTATGGAAAAGTTGGCCCCATATGAACCTGTATTGGCCGGAACAATACCGCTGAATATTGATATTCCTGCAAGCGATCTGGATATCATTTGCGAAGTACATGATGCTGAATCCTTTGCTTTGGTATTAGAGAGGTACTTTGGAACCTGTGACCAGTATAGCCGTACCAGCAAGGTAGTTGCTGGTATGCCGCGAATGGTGGCGGGGTTCAGCTATGGTGGGTTCTGGTTCGAAATCTTCGGCCAACCGCTTACAGTAACGAAGCAGAATGCCTACCGGCATATGATCATCGAGCATCGGCTGCTGGAGATGGCAGGTACCGAGGCGTTAGAAGCTATACGCCAGCTTAAGATAAACGGGCTCAAGACCGAACCGGCCTTCGCCCAATATTTCGGTCTCGCCGGCGATCCTTATCAAACCTTGTTGGATATGGCGGATTGGGAGGATACCCGGTTAGGCTTGTGGATCAGGGAGAAGGAATGTAGGGAGAAGCGCCAGTATGAACCACGACCCAGAAGGAGTATAATGAATCCACTCAATAAAGAGGAGGAATAGCAAATGGACCCTAGATATCCGATTGGCCTGTTTGAATTCGAAGGTGTTGTGACACCGGCCCAGCGGGAGGCATGGATCAAGGAGATTGCTGCTTTGCCTGCCAGAATGAGAGAGGCTGTTGCGGGACTGAGCGAAGAACAACTGAACTTGGCTTACCGGGAAGGCGGCTGGAGCCTACGCCAGGTGGTACACCATGTGGCCGATAGCCATATGAACGCTTATATCCGATTCAAGCTGGCATTAACGGAGGATATACCAACCATTCGGCCTTATTACGAAGACCGATGGGCTGAGTTGGCTGATTCCCGGGCCGGAGTGGAGATTTCTTTGTCTTTGCTGGAGACGTTGCATCATCGATGGGTGATTTTGCTAGAGTCATTAAGTGATGCCGATTATGAGAAGTCGTTTTTCCATCCAGGTACAGAACAGACCACAAGCCTGGCCTATAATTTAGGCAATTATGCTTGGCATGGCAATCATCATCTGGCGCATATTACCTCTTTACGGGACCGGCTACATATTTAAGGAATGGGAGAGCGAAGATGAAGCAAGCGTTTGGGATATTGGGAAAAATACTGCTTACTGTGCTTATATTTGTTGTGCTTGTGGTGGTGGGATCGACGCTGTTGACGATTTCAGGCGGACAGATGGGCTGGAGTGGGCAACTTGTGACAAATATAGCGATGATTGGGGCTCCACTCATCATGTACGCCATCTTTGAACGGAGGTATCGCTGGGAGCTGGGACTGCGACAGCCTCGGATGGCTGTGAATACTGGCTTAGGCATGCTGACGGGAGTGGGACTGATTACGCTAAGCTTTGCCAGCATCTGGGCCTTGGGAGGATTACAGATTATTTCCGTCCATGGTGACGCCGGAACCTGGCGGTTGGTTGGTATTCAATTCATCGTTTTTGCTTTTGTTGCCATCAGCGAAGAGCTGCTGTGTCGAGGATATATGCAAGGACTAATCAAACACCGTTACGGCTTACGTGCAGCGGTGTGGATTCCCTCCCTATTGTTTGCCCTGCTGCATCTGGGCAATCCGGGTATTCTGTCAACACCGTTGCCACTGCTGAATATATTTCTCGTGGGTATCTTTTTTGCAATGACCCGAGAGATCACGGGGGGACTATGGTTTCCGATTGGCTTTCACCTGACTTGGAACTTTGTACAAGGGAATGTGTTCGGACTCGCGGTTTCCGGTACGGAAGGGGGCTCCTTAATGACCTCGGAAGTACAAGGCCATCCGGTTATTTCTGGCGGGAGCTTTGGTGCAGAAGGAAGCCTGCTAACGACGATTATCCTTTTGCTGGCTTGCCTACTCGTGCTGCGTATACATCAGAGATCCGAGCGCTTGCCCCGCATTGGGCGATAACTCTTATATCCAAAGAAGAAGCCTCCCGTCCTTATCACATAAGGCGGGAAGCTTCTTTTGATTTTAAACCCCGAAGCCATGGCTTGTCTTAGGGGTTATTCGGGATGAAGCCGGACCGCAGCTTGCTGGCGCAGGCTCTCTTGCACGTCAAGCACCCGCTGGTTCTCCGAACCTCGCCATTTCAGCTTAAGGTTCCGCTGCTCCAGCACAAATTTGCCATCGATGAGCACATCACAATGAGACAGTAATTCCTGACGGGCGGAGTCAGCTACAAGCTCCTCAAAGGTATAACCCGACCACGCCCAAATGTTCTTGTCCGGACATTCCTTGCGTACACGCTTAACCAGACCAAGCAGTCCGTCCACATTTTGAAAGGGCTCTCCGCCCAGGAGGGAAAGGCCAGACACCCGGATATCCGGAATTCGCAAATCATCAATAACCTGTTGTTCGAATTCTGCCGTGTAAGCAAAACCGTAATTAAAGTTCCAACTAGCTGCATTGAAGCAACCCTTGCAATGGTGAGTGCAGCCGGAGACGAACAGGGAATTACGCAGGCCTCTTCCGTTCAGCACGTCAAATTTCTTATAATCCGCTATATACATGGTCATGTCACATATGTTTAACGCGGGCTAACACTTCCCGCTGTTTGCCTTCATTGAACGGGCGTTGGCTTGGTTCGGACAAATAGCCGCAGCAACGACGGATGACCGAGGAGGTCTTGGGATTGCGGTTGCCGCAATTCGGACACTCGAACCCACTGCTAGTAGCTTCGAATTCACCTTCATAGCCGCACTCCAGACATTTATCCGTTGGAGTATTAGTTCCAAAGTAAGGTACGCGTTCATAGGCATAATCCCATACGGCTTCCAGTGCCTCCGGATTTTGCACGAGCGAGTCGAATTCGCAATAGGTGATAAAACCGCCATTCGCATGAACAGGATATTCCTTCTCAAACTCAATCTTCTCAAAAGGAGTTACCTTCTTGGCCACATCAAGATGGAACGAGTTCGTATAATAGCCTTTATCAGTGATGCCATCCAGCACGCCAAAACGTTCCTCGTCCAGCTTGCAGAATCGATAGCAGAGCGATTCCGCCGGGGTGGAATACAAGCTGAAGCCGTACCCGGTCTCATCTTTCCACTGCGTTGTTTGTTCACTCAGGTAGCGAACGATGTCCAGTCCCTTTTGCCATAGCTTGGTATCATCATAGATATGCTGCCCGTACAGCGACAGAACGGTCTCGTGAATGCCTATGTAACCTAGCGAAATGCTGGCCCGGCCGTTCATCAGCAAATGATCGATCGTATCCTCGGGTTGTAGACGACTTCCTGCTGCACCTTCCATATAAAGAATAGGAGCAACCTTGGCCTTAACACCCCGCAGGCGCTCAATCCGGTACATCAAGCCTTCCTTGCATACATCCAGCAGTTCATCGAGCAGACGATAGAACTCAGCTTCAGAGCCCTTGGCTTGAATGGCCAAGCGAGGCAGGTTCGCCGTCACGACACCCATATTAAAGCGTCCATCATGCAGTTCTTGTCCATTCTCTTCATATACACCCAAGAATGAACGACAGCCCATTGGGAATTTGAAGGACCCGGTAATGGAAGTCACCTTCGGTACGGAGATAATGTCTGGATACATACGAAGCGTACTGCATTTGAGTGCCAGTTGCTTGATATCGTAGTTGGGATCACCCGGATGAAGGTTAACCCCTTCTTCCAACCCGAAGATCAGCTTTGGAAATACAGGCGTCTTCCCGTCCTTGCCCAGTCCGCGAATTCGGTTCCGCAGAATCGCAATTTGAATTTGCCGTTCCTCCCAGGAGAGTCCGCGTCCAAATCCAAACGTACTGAACGGGGTTTGTCCATTGGCGCTCACCAGAGTATTAATCTCATATTCCAGCGACTGGAAGGCATCGAAGGTTTCCTTCTCGGCCAGTTCCTTCGCGTAATCGAAGCATTTCGGAAAACGTTCGTGTAAGCTCTGATTGTCGTAAGCGATATCCATTTCCAGTTCGGCAATCGTCTTCTGATCCAGCGAATACAGCCACTTCAGCCCGTTAGCATAGTGCTTGGCGAAGGATTTGGCCACATAAGGAGCCAGAATTTTATCAATTTCGTTAATCGTATTCCCACCATAAATATGGCTGGCGACCTGGGCAATGATCTGTGCTGTAATGGCCGTCGCTGTTGTGATGGAGCGAGGAGTCTCAATCTGCGCATTCCCCAGCTTGAAGCCGTTCTCCAGCATACCCTTAAGATCAATGAGCATACAGTTGTAGATGGGAAAGTAGGGGCTGTAATCCTGATCATGGAAATGCAGGCTACCGTTATTATGCGACTCTACCACACGTTTGGGAATCATATAGGTTTGCGCGAAGTCCTTGGCCATGATACCTGCCAGTAAATCACGTTGGGTAGGAATCGTAGCTCCATCCTTATTGGAGTTCTCCTTGAGTACCTCTTCATTGGTCAGCTCCAGAAGGCCCAGCACCTTCTTGTCCAGGCTGCTGCGTTCGCGCCGCTTCAAAGTACGGATTTCGCGGTAGCCGATATAAGCCTCGGCTGCATCCTTACGGCGGCTGTTCATTAAGGCGGATTGCACCTCGTCCTGAATGTGCTCAATATCAATCTTCTCCAGCCTGGAGATTTTGGCGGTAACTTTATCGGCCACCTTCTGCGCAACGTCCATGTCAATCTTCTTCTCTGTGCTATTCATGGCTGCGCAGATTGCATCGATAATTTTTTGTTGATCGAAGGGTACTTCGGACCCGTCACGTTTTAAGACTATCATATTCAATCACCCTCTATATATTGTTGTGCTTCGTGAGTATAGCACAATATATAGTTTAAAAAATGTGATCCTACTCATATTCATTTTTATTCTAGAAGATTTGGGACAGGGTTAGTATGGTGGAATCCCTCTGGAATTTTTACAGTAGCAGGCTGAATTGGACTGGGGACTTATGGTAAAATCTCAAGCAAAGCACATATTAAGGTGACTCTTCAAGGAGGATATTCAGCTTGAGACAAAATATTCAGGTGCCCTTTGGCTATGAACCCCCGGTGGCAGACCCTAGAGGCACGTTAATCTTCTATGATTCCTTTGAGCACATGGAGGAGACCGATTTGGAACTTGCGGCTGCCGAGGCTGCGGCCCGCAAATTCGTGAAGCTAGTGCTGTACCCGCTACATGAGGAGACAGTACGGAGAATGACGAAGCAGCCCGTGTCTGTCTTTTACCGCCGGGAAGACCGCTTGCATGAGTGGAAGCGAGAGCGCGGTTCCTCTTCCGTTAGTGTCGAGGGATGGGAAGGCAAGCGTAAGAAATATACGCCCATGGATACGGCGCTTCGTCATTTGACGGAGAAATATCCTGCCCCGCATTTCATATATTTGACGCCGGAGGTAGCCAATCAATTTGCTTCTTTCTTTTCCTTTGAGGAATGGATTACCAAGGTCCGTTTATTATTGACACAAGAACCAGCGGATCTCCACCCGAGGCTACAGAAATTCGCACACCGCTGGGAGCTTGCGGGTACTGTGCAAGAGAAGGAACAGTGAGAAGTCAGGTACAACCTTTGGGGAAGCAATAGGCAATCACAAGGTCTATGGACGAAGGAGGGGCAGAGGATGAAATCCATTTGCGTATTTGCCGGTTCCCGGTATGGGGATGATGAGCAATACCGTATTCAGGCGGGAAATTTGGGGGCCGTGATGGCCGAGCGCGGCTACCGGTTAATTTATGGTGGCTCCAGGCACGGATTGATGGGAGCGGTTGCTGATGCGGTGCTGGGCGCAGGCGGCGAGGTCGTTGGAGTGATGCCCTCCGGCCTGATTCACGGGGAGAAGGCTCATCCGGGGCTCACTCAATTCATTGAAGTGGTGGATATGCATACCCGCAAAGCAACCATGAGTCAATTGGCTGATGGGTTTATCGCTTTGCCTGGCGGCTTCGGTACACTGGAAGAACTATTTGAGGTACTGTGCTGGCTCCAGATCGGTATTCACCAGAAGCCGGTGGGCGTACTGAATGTTAAGGGGTATTATGACCCGCTGATCGAATTGGTGGAATCTTGTGTGAATGCCGGATTTGTTCAAGCTGAACAGAGGTCGTTACTCAAACGTGCGGAGGACCCCGGAGTATTGCTGCAACTTATGGAGAGTTTTATTCCGTCCATTGCAGAGGCAAAATGGAAGCAACAGGCGTAATACAGAAATGAACAGGAGGCGATTCATATGCGCTCAAATATGATTCCACAAACCAGGCCAAATCATGCCGGTCGAATCGTGTTCTGCCTGCTAATGGTCCTTGTGCTGGCCACGGCGTGTTCTCCAGGCTCCCAAAGCTCAGGAGAGCTTCCTCAAGAGGCCAACTCTGGTGGGGCGAACAGTGAACAGAACACAGGGGAATCCAGTCCAGGACAGCCATCCGAGCCACCGGGGAATTCGGAAAATGCGAACAGCTCCGATGATACTGCTTCTCCCTCGTCTGATTCAGTGGAACAATGGCTGAATAAGCTGAGCACCGAGGAGAAGATTGGGCAATTGGTTCTGCTTGGTCTGGAGGGGACAACGCCGGATGCAACCGTACGTTCCTTCATTGAGGAGGCCCATGTCGGGGGATTTATTTTCTACAAGGATAACATCCAAGATGTGAGGCAAGCACTTGGTTTATTTAATGATTTGAAGCAGCTTAACCGGGAGCATGCGCAGATTCCTTTGCTTCTGAGTATAGATGAAGAAGGTGGCAAGGTCAGTCGTATGCCCCAGGAATTCGACGGCTTGCCCACGGCTCGCAAGATCGGTGATGCAGGCAGTGAGGAATTGGCCAAGCAAGTCGGAGGTATTCTAGGACGAGAGCTAGGCGATTTCGGGTTAAATATGAATTTCGCCCCGGTGCTGGACGTGAACAGCAACCCGAATAATCCGGTGATTGGGAATCGTGCCTTTGGCACCAAACCGGACATTGTGAGTCAAATGGGGATTGCTGTCATGAAGGGGATTCGCGAGCAAGGTGTGATTCCGGTAGTTAAGCATTTTCCAGGGCATGGCGATACTTCGGTTGACTCGCATCTTGGTCTGCCGGTTGTGGAGCATGACCTGAACAGACTGCGGGAACTGGAGCTGATTCCGTTCACTCGGGCGATTGATGAGGGGGCAGATGTGGTCATGATTGCCCACCTGCTGCTTCCCAAGCTTGATCCCGACCATCCCGCATCGTTCTCGCAGGTCACCATTCATGATTTGCTTAGGCAGGAGTTAGGTTTTACCGGAGTCGTTATCTCTGATGATATGACCATGGGCGCCATCACGGAGCATTATGATATTGGAGAAGCTGCTGTGCAGTTTATTCAGGCCGGGGGAAATATCGTATTAGTAGGACATGATTATGACAAGGGTAAGCAGGTGCTTCAGGCCATTCATAAGGCGGTGGATGAAGGACAGATTACACCTGATATGCTAGACCAGCGCGTTTACAGTATCCTGGAGTTAAAGCGTAAATACAAGCTTGACAATGAAGCGGCGAAGGGTCCTGATCCCGAGCAAATAAATAAGGATATTCGCGGACTGCTGCAGGAGTATAAGCTAAAATGAATCTGCTTCAGGTGGCGTTCATAGAGCTGTCATAAAGCTGTCATAAAGCTTCGGGGTGATGCTGATAACGGGTGAGATCAATTCGCCCGTTCGGCAGCACCTCGATGTCTTCTGCCTCCAGATTCCAAATCTGCTCCTGATAGCCTTCTTCGTCCTGCAGGGCGATCTGGCCCGCGGCATTAACTACACGATGCCAAGGCAAGTGGTATTTGGCACTCATGCTGTGCAGGATGCGTACGATTTGTCTGGCGGCTCGGGGGCTACCTGCTACTGCGGCAATTTGTCCGTAAGTCATCACTTTGCCCGGGGGAATGGCTGCGATAATCTTCAGAGCTCTTTCGGTAAATGGCTGCATCGATGATTCCTCCTTGCGATCTGTCGCAATCTATCTCTTTGTGTTATACCATATCCCACGGAATCGTGACGAGGGCGTAACTATCCTGACGACCGAATCGTACCATTATCAGAGATACACGAATGGGACGGGAGGTACAAGATTTGCAAAAATGGCAACAGCTTGGTTACCCTGGGAAAGCGTATCTGTACGGCTTTCTATTTATCATAACGGTCATCGCCATGAACTATGTGGTCAGTACCCGTTTGCCGGATGGGGGAAGACCGCCTTATCTGTTCCTGATCTGGAACACGTTTTTGGCCTGGATTCCATTGGGACTGGCGGTTGCACTTGATGGGATCAGCCTGCTGGGCTCAAGAACAGGGAGATGGCTTCTGGGCATCCCTACCGGGCTGATGTGGTTGTTCTTTTACCCGAATGCCGCTTATATGATTACGGATATGCTGCATCCCTTTGCGCGTTATCCGATCAGCTCACAGGTGAGGTTCTGGCAGGAGAACTTGTTCTGGGATCACCTGTTCATCTTGTTCTTTGTAGCTTTGTTAGGGCTTGCGCTTGGCTCGGTATCGCTGGCTTCGGTACAGCGACTGGTTCAAAGAGCTTGGGGACATGTTGCCGGCTGGGTATTCGCTGTTGGAGTGCTCTTGCTAAGCAGCTTTGGCATTTACCTAGGACGTTTTATTCGCTGGAATAGCTGGGACGTTCTGAGAACCCCCAAGCACGTGGTGAAGGAGACCCTTCTTTATATGACAGATTCGGCGAACCTGGCGCATGCGATAGGCTTTTGCAAGTGGATTTTTTTGATTACCTTGTTTTGTCACGTGTTACTTTACGGGTTCTCCGCAGTGAGCGGGAACGCTCTGTTACCATGGAAGCAAAGGGAGGAAGCATGACGGAATTGAAGGAGCGGTTACGAAGCGAATTTCCGGTATTGGAGAGCAAGCGTTTGCTGTTGCGAAGGCTCGTTCAAGAGGACTCCAAGGCGTTGTATGACTGTCTGGCAGACCCGGCCGTTCGCGCCTTCACGTTGTTCTCTCATGGAGGCAACCCGCTATTTCCCGGACGCCTGTACCGCTACTTCGAAGATTCTTATCGCACTCTGCGCGATCTTCATTTTGTTATCGAATCCAAGCAAGATCGTCGTCTAGTCGGGTTGTGCTCCTTGCAGTATTGGACTGAGAAGGGGCGTAAGGCTCGGCTTGGCTATCTTGTCTCACCCGCATATTGGAATAGGGGGTATGCTACGGAATCGGTACAAAATGTGGTGCAATTCGGCTTCGGTACGCTCGGTTTACTGCGAATCGAAGCGGACTGTAGCGTGGACAACCCAGCATCGGAGCGAGTCTTGCAGAAGTGTGGCTTGCAATACGACGGTGTAAGGGTAGCAGCTACGCGGCATGCAGCCAAAGGAACTATCGCGGAATTACGCCATTATGTCGCGGAGCGGATGGACTATGAAATCTAAGTGATAGGTTTTGTTACATAAATGAAATATAGCTGTGATCAAACCCTAATAGAAAGAGGGTACACTTGTTACATGACCCCCTTTTGAATATATATTTTCTCTTGGAACCCGGTGCATGACGGCACGGGTTCTCTTTTTTTGTCTTCTTAGTCTAGTCTCAAGTACGAGTTCAAAAAATCGAATTTACTTCTCGAACTGCTTCGTACCGGACGACTTTTTGAACAACCTCTACAAAGGTACGGTAACCTTCTGCTGCTGTTTGTAGTACACCCATTCCTGAAAGCCAATCTCTTTCAAGCGCCGGGCAACGTCCTCGCGTTCATCTCCTACCCTTGCCGGAATATGGGCGTCGGAGCCGAAGGTGACTTCCACGCCGAAGTGCAGTGCTCGTTCCAGTATGGCATCGCTTGGATACCAGCCGCCGCTTCGTTTGGTTTTTCCGGAGGTATTGATCTCAATGGCTACCTCGTTCTCCGCAATAACCTGGAGTGCCCGATCAATGGCAGCTTCAGCCGGAATCTCGGTGAACTCGGGATAATTGCCTTTCATAGCATCGATATGTCCAAGAATCTGAAACATGCCGCTGCGCGCGGATTGTCCGATTAATTCATAGTAAGCTTCCTTGGTAGCTATCTTCTCAGCATGGCTTAATCCCTTCCAGCGGTTCTCGTTGAAGATACTGACTCCGCCTACGCTGTGCACCGAGCCGATAATGTAGTCGAACGGATATTGATTTAGTGTATTTCTGTATACTTCTGCATGCTCGGGGAAGAAATCGGATTCGATGCCGAGCAGGACGTCGATCTTACCTTCGAATTCCTTCTTGAGCTTCAGCACCTCATCCACGTATCCGGCAAAGGCTTGCTTGCCCATGGAGATTCGTGGGAAAGGGCGATCTTCCGGACTGCCGAAGTAGGGGGTATGGTCGCTGATTCCGATGACTGACAGGCCAGCGGCGATGGCGGCTTCAACGTAATCGCGAATGTTGCCATCCGCATGACCACAGCGGAAATGGTGAGTATGGAGATCGAATTTCATAGGAAGAAGAACTCCTTTCTGTTAACACAGGATGGTTGAGCCAACTTTCCGTCTTTCCTTTGATGTTATTCGGAGCTAATAAAGTTGGTTTCGGGCATGCCCTTAAGGTCGCCCAAAAATTGCTGCATCGCCGAGTTGATGTACCGACTGGACTTGTAAATGACTCCCACGGGATGCGTAACCTCGAACTCAGGAATAGGAACATTCTTCAGCGATCCTTGCCGCAGTTCACGAAGGATGGACTGATGTGAGATCAGCGCGGCGCCCAGGTTGATTTCGACCATCCGTTTCACCTCTTCGCTACTGGAGAGCTCCATGACAATATGTGGTTCCATGTCATGCTGCTTGAACACTTCATCCATAAACCGGCGTCCGACCGTATCGGGGGATAGCATAATCATGGGCATATCGCGTAGCGATTCCAGAGTGGGTATAGTTTGATTGGCTAGCGGGTGAAGCGGCGAGACGACCAGATCGAAGGTATCATAATACAGAACCGAGGATAGTACCTGGGGGTTGTTCTCGATCAAATAACCGATGCCGATGTCCACGAGCCCTTGCTCCACGTTTTGGTAGATCAAGCAGGAGGGCATGGATTGAATCGTTGTCTTTATGAGAGGGAACTGGTCCTGAAAATAAGATAAAATCCGCGGTAAAATCTGTATGGCGATCGATGTGGTGGTGCCCAGTACAATATGCCCCTGCGGGGTATGTTCCATATCCGATAGCTTGAGCTTGAGTTCTTCAACGATATCCAGCATGCGTTCGGCCTGTTCAAGAAACACTTGTCCGCGGTCCGTTAACGTCACCGGTTGGTTCCGATCCACGAGTACCGTCCGGAATTCGTCCTCCAGACTTTTGATCTGGGCCGAGACGGCAGGCTGGGTCAGATTTAATAGTTCCCCGGCCTTACGGAAACTTTTCGTCTTGGAGATAGTAATTAACGTTTCCAACTGACTGATATTCACCAGATTGCCTCCCTTTCTTTCCCGTTCCGCTGTATCTTGCAAGCGAAGATTCAGCGCTTTTATGCGATTTTATTAATTATAGGTGATTTTCCTTGATTAAATCAATGACGTAACCGTTTCCGGGTCTTTAGACAGACTTGACTTAAGAGGTTAGCTTAAATTTCAAATTTCGATTTTTAATGACTTATTAGTAGGAATAAAGTATAATGATCCTTAGCCAAAAGATGGGACTTTAGTATGTATAAAGTTATTCTCCTAGTGAAAAGGGGCGCATAATTTTGAAAGCAGAAGTAATCAATCCTTTTCTTGAATCCGCACGTTCGGTCATTGAACAGGTTGTTCAAATATCCCCATCCACCGGGAGCATGGGCATCAAGGACGTGATTCCTATACAGGATCATATCTGGATCCAGATCGGCATGACCGGTCACTTCAGCGGTATGGTTGTTTTCGGATTGCAAGAAGCCGTCGCGCTACGCATCGTTTCCGCAATGATGGGCGGATTTGTACTCACGGAGATGGATGAGATGGGACAGAGTGCGATTTCCGAATTGGGTAATATGATCAGTGGGAATGCCAGCACGATTTTGTCCAATCAAGGATTTGCCGTAGACATCACGCCCCCGCAAGTAATCAAGTCTATTTCCGCTACGCAAGTGGAGCCACGCAAAGCGTTATGTATTCCGTTGCTGATGGATGGGATTGGCGAACTGGACATTCAAGTGATGATTTCTTAAGATAGAATTCAGTAAGACTTGAATCGCTTCTTGATCAAGATGACTTTTTGAACAACCTCTTGAAGGGAAGTTAGGAATATGTCATTACAGGACAAAGTCGTGGTCGTCACCGGAGCCTCCAGCGGAATCGGCGCCATGGCGGCACAAATGCTGTCTGAACGCGGGGCGGTTGTTGTGTTGGCGGCTCGCTCACTTGATAAGCTGGAACAGGTGGCCCTCAAGCTGAAGGGCCCTTATCGGCTAGTGAAGATGGACGTCGGGGACGATGCTTCCGTCGAGTCCGGATTTAAGGGGATCTTTGCCGAGTTTGGTAGGGTGGACTGTCTGTTGAATAATGCAGGTTATGGCAAGTTTGAGTATCTGGATCGTATGCCAATCTCGGAATTTAACGAGATGATGAACGTGAATTATATGGGTATGGTTCGATGCACCCAAGCGGTGCTTCCCGCTATGAAATCCGCGCGTTCCGGGCGAATCGTGAATGTGGCTTCCATTGCCGGTAAGATTGGTACGGCGAAGTCTACGGCCTATACGGCCACCAAACATGCGGTGGTTGGGTTCAGTAGCGCTTTACGTCAGGAGATTCGGGAATATGGGATTACGGTTTCGACCATTAATCCTGGTCCTATTGATACTGAATTCTTCAACATTGCTGACCCGGACGGAGGTTATGTCCAGAATGTACGCTGGATGATGCTGAAGCCCGAGCGTGTAGCCAGGGCGATGGTCCAGGCCGTGGAGAAGGGGATGCTTGAGATTAACTTACCCTGGATTGCTGGAGTGGGAACCAAGTGGTATCATATGTTTCCGCGTCTGGCAGACCGGTTGACTTATAAGGTAATGAATAAGAAATAGCCTGCCGTCTAAGGCAGGCTTTTTACTTGCCGTTTTTCCGGGAGATTTGTTGTGGTTGCCGCTTATCGCATATAATGAAAATAATGGTATCGGATGACATGTACTTTTCAAAAGCAAAGGATGGAACTTAATGACAATAACAACGTTTGCCGATTTGGGCATTGTAGAGACACTGACGGCAAAATTGAAGGAGCACGGCATTACAGAACCCTCTCCCGTACAGGCGGAAGCTATTCCAGCAGCGCTGGAGGGTCGGGATATTTTGGCAGAGTCGCAGACGGGGACAGGGAAGACGCTGGCTTATTTGCTGCCTTTGCTCCAAGCTATTTCGCCCGCTGATAAGACGCTGCAAGGACTGATTCTGGCTCCGACTCAGGAGCTTGCCATGCAAATTCAACGGGAAGCGGAGAAGTACGGAGAATCGCTGGGCATCCGCTCCCAGGCGCTCATCGGCGGAGCTGCGATCAAACGGCAACTGGAGAAGCTGAGGCTACATCCGCAGCTCGTGGTAGGCACACCGGGACGTATCCGGGAGATTCTTGCGCAGCGGAAGCTGAAGCTGCATACTTTGCGCACTGTGGTCGTGGATGAGGTAGACCAGATGTTCCAATTGGGCGGCACAGCCGATGTTGAGCATATCCTGCGGGGAACGCTGCGGGAGCGGCAACTCCTGTTCCTGTCGGCAACGATTAACGGAGATATCCGTGCTTTGGCCGCCAAGGAAATGAAGGAGCCGTTGGAGATCGGCATCGAGCCGGAGCAACGAACCTCCAAGACGCTGGAGCATATGTATTTTGTCTGCGAGGCCAGGGACAAGATCGACATGTTGCGCCGAATTGTAAGACATTTTAGCCCGGAGCGTACGATGGTGTTCATTAATCATACCGATCAGATTGCCGAGGTAGAAGCGAAGATGAATTATGTCGGCCTGGATGCAGGCGCACTGTATGGTGACGCAGACAAGACCGCACGTAGCTTGACGCTAAAGCGGTTCCGGGAAGGCAAAATTCGTGTGCTGGTTGCTAGTGATGTAGCTGCGCGCGGACTGGATATTGAAGACTTGGCGCTTGTCGTTAATCTGGACCCTCCCATCGATGCTGAACATTACGTGCATCGTTCTGGTCGCACGGGCCGAATGGGCCGGAAGGGGCTGTCCGTATCGATTATTGCGCCACAGGAAGAATTCATTATGCGCAAATTCGCGCGAGAATTGGACATTGAGATTGAACTTAAGCAGCTTTATGGCGGAAAGCTGGCCGGCCCTGAAGATCGCCCGGCAGGGAATGCTTCGTCGCGGCAGGGAATTAGCGAAAGAGCGCCTCAAGGTCAAGGCAGGGCTCCAGCTAATCAAGACGATGCACCGAAGCGGAATGCTTCCCCGAGTGAAGGCCTCAAATCAAGACCTCTCGATTTGGGCGGACAGGCTGCCTCAGGGAGTCATGGTGAATCCTATCCAGCCAAACGTACAGGGAATCCGGCTTCTGGCAGGAAGACGACAGGTACGGGACGACAGGCAACCCCAAGCGCGGCCCGGAAGAAGGAGCGATTGCAGGATCGGAAGAACAAGGGCGCTCCCAAGTGGCTGAAGAACAAGCCACCGCAGGATCAATAGGTAGCGTTAGCGCTATTAACGGTAGGAGGAGTTTGGATTGAGTGAATTGCCAGTATTGCAGGTTGATGATTTGAGCGGTGGGTATAGCGTGGGACGTCCCGTGCTCCATGATGTGGCCTTTGATGTGCAACCGGGAGAAATGGTTGGACTTATCGGCCTTAACGGGGCCGGCAAGAGTACGACCATGAAGCATATTCTGGGCCTGATGACTCCCCACCAGGGAGAGATTCGCATATCAGGGCAAACCCGGCATGATCAGCCCGAGCAATACCAATCCTCGTTGGCCTTCGTTCCCGAGTCGCCGTTGTTATATGAGGAGCTCACCGTAAGGGAGCATCTTGAATTTGCCGCAAGGGCCTATAATGTGGATTCAGAAGCATACCGTGAGCGCTCGGAGCGTCTGCTCAAGTTGTTCCATATGGAAGAGAAGGCCGACAGCTTGTCCATGCACCTGTCCAAGGGCATGAAGCAGAAAGTAATGATTATGTGCGCTTTCGTTGCTCGTCCGCCGCTGTACGTCATCGATGAGCCGTTTCTCGGACTGGACCCCCTTGGGATTCGTTCGCTGCTGGACTTCATGCAGGAAATGAAGCAAAATGGCTCGTCCATCCTGCTTAGCTCCCATATCTTGTCGACGATTGAGCATTATTGCGACCGGTTTATCGTCTTGCACCGGGGCAAGGTGCTGGCTCAGGGAACGCTGGCCGAACTTGGGGAGCACATACATACACCGGGTGCCGGGCTGGAGCAGATCTTCTACGACCTAGTGAAGGACGGCGAATAGCTATGGAACTTCGCGCGCTGCATCGACGGCGGAGGGCGCTATTCTGGAGCAAGGTGCTTCCGTATTTGCCCTATGTGCTGCAAAGCGGGGTGGCGGTGCTGCTGCTGATTCTCAGCATTGCCTTTGCCGCCTGGTATACGGCCTTCCTGCGGGATTTGCCACCTGATCTGCCGATTCGCTGGATTATGCTGTTGCTGCTGGGACCGCTAACCGTTCATGCCGGATTTCGTACCTATCTGCAACCGGCGGATATTCTGTTTCTGCTGCCCCAGGAAAGTAAAATGAACTCATACTTAACACCTGCCTTTCGCAGCGGCTTAATCTATAAGGTACCGGGACTGGTTATTGTACTGCTATTGCTCTGGCCTTTGTATCAACGGAGCACAGGGGTCTTCCATCCCTTGTGGTTGATGCTGCTCGTGCTGGTGCTGCTCAAGGCGCTGAGCACCTATGGCGCTTGGCAGGAGATGCGCATAGCGTCATCCCGGGCCCGCTCGGGTTACCGTCTGCTGCGCTGGTGTTTCCTGCTGCT
Organism: Paenibacillus sp. 1SOY10; assembly: GCF_056836745.1. Lineage (NCBI taxonomy): Bacteria > Bacillati > Bacillota > Bacilli > Caryophanales > Paenibacillaceae > Paenibacillus > Paenibacillus sp. 1SOY10. The sequence goes on from NZ_JBXENK010000008.1 coordinate 36,472, forward strand.
ACTTGTAGCCGCCTGGATTTGGCAGCCAGCCTGGAAGAGCGCTTTGTTTATGCTGCTGCTTAGCCTGAACTATGTGCTGCTCTTACGGTTTCCGTTAAAACATAAGGTGCCTTGGGAACATCTCATCGCCTTGGAGCGTTCGGGGGCAGCACGCACAATGCTGGTGTTGGGGTGGTTCGTGGAGGTTCCTGCCGACGGGCAGAAGGTCATTCGCCGCCGTTATTTATCTGCGGTTGGTAATCGGCTTCCCTGGAATCCTGCCGAGGCTTACCGTTACTTATTGATCAAGACCTTTACCCGCAGTGAGTTGCTTGGTATTGTAGTGCGTCTTACCTTGCTGGGCATGGTATTGACGGGCTGGAATGCTCAATCCTGGCTGGGCGCTGTGCTATATCTGTTGTTTGTGTTCCTGATTGGCACGCAGCTTGCTTCGCTGCGGCAAACTCACCAGGATTCGCCTGCGGCCTCCTATTACCCGTTGCCAGCAGGGGCACGCAAGGCGGCGGTATTGCGCCTGGCGACCAGCTTGCTACTGGGCGTTGCCGTTCTGCTATGGCTGCCCATGATTGCAATGCCGGGCGGTGATCCGGCGCTAACCTTCGGATCGCTGGCAGGCGGTATAATCCTGGCCTGGGGCATGCGCTCGACCTGGGCCCGTAAATGGCAAGAAGAGGACGACGAGTAGGAATATAAATTAAAACGGACCGCTTCCCGAAGGAAGCGGTCCGTTCTTGTTAGCCGCAGATATTATAACAAGATGGTGCGACTAATGATGACCAACAGAATAAAGAGAACGAGAATATAGCCCGTGCTTGCGTACAGGCCACCGCCGTATCCACCTCTTACATCCTCTACACCGCTCATGTTTTTTCCCCTTTCATACACCCTGTCAGGTGTCATGTGTGTTCGTACACCGTATTGTATGAAGCGGGAAGGAGCTGTGCTTGGGCCATGGTATAGATCCGTGGCTAAACACCAACCTATTTATTGATTTTGCAAATCCTGCACACCTCGGTAGATCAGTTCGAACAACTCTTCCAAATGCTCCTCAGCAATGCAAGAGAAGGCAATTCGCAGATCGCTTTCCCCGAGCGCAATGGTACCGACACCATATTGATGAATCAAATGGAGCCGAAGCGCTTCGGCTGAAACCGTCTTGAGCTTGAGGCACATAAAGTACCCCGAATTAAACGGGTAATAGTCCCATACAGCATCGTATTTGCCACTGTCCAGCAGGGTTTTAACCTTGTTGGCCCGACCCTTCATCACTTGGAACTTCTCTTCCTTCTGCGCGTTGAACTCAGGCGACTTTAACGCTTGGAGTACAAAGGTTTGGGAAGGATGCGGGCCGCTTGAAATGGTCGACCGAATAATCCCCAATGTCTTCTGCTCCAAGGCGGTGAGCACCTCTTTATGATTATCGGAGAAGGTGATGAACCCGACGCGGAATCCCCATACAAATTCCTCTTTGGTGGCACCATCCACCTTAATGGGCAAGAGGCGAGGATGCAGACCGCAAAGCTTGCCAAACAACGATTCCTGCAGAGAGTCTTCGAAGAACAGTCCGAAGTAGGCGTCATCCGTGACGGCTACAACATTAATACCAGCTTCGGCAGCTTCCAGCAGAGCTGAGACGATCTCTTCGCCTTCCTTCGCACCCGGCGTGTAGCCTGTAGGATTATTGGGGAAATTGAGAACAACGATAGCTTTGCCCTTATCCTTCTGAGCCAGCAAGGCCTCCCGCAAACCGGCACTGTTGAAAGTCATTTGCTCGGTAAATAGCGGGAAATGAACAAGCTGAGCATGACGGCGAACTCCAAAGGTCAATTCGTAATTTTCCCAGTTCTTATCCGGATAGATCACGGCATCCCCTTCGCCTACGAATAGGTCGGCCACAATACTCAGGCCATGGGTCAGGGCGTTGGTCACGATAGGGTTACCGAAGCTCTTGTCAGACAATGAAGGGTTGTCCAGGAGCATTTTGTCGCGCCACACTGAGCGCAATTCCGGCTTGCCTGCCGGCGGGGCATACGGATACAAATCCTGTGGCTTATAGGCAGACAGCGTGTCTTGGATGACCGCAAGATGCATCGGACCACCCTGTTCGGTAGCGATACCGATCGTCGCATTATATTTCTTGGCATGGGCCGAAGCTTCGGCGGATTGGCTCAAGATGCCTTCCTTCGGAAAATAGATCTCCTTGCCCAGCGTGGACAGCATGTCGTACACATGATGATTGCCGGATTTGATGCTCTCGTTTAACTGCTCCGCAAGTGGGGTCATCACATTTCATCCTTCCGATCGGTTTTGATATTTTAAGGAGGTAACGTTCTAAAGCTGCCTAACATTATATCATTTCGATCCTCAGGCGTCACGGTCAATTCATGGGCGCTAATCGATTTGTCCGCTATGTGCGGGACAATACTGCTTCATCAAGTGGATAGTCTTCTGATCAAGCTCTTGATCTCGTTGCTTCAACCCCGTGATGATGTGCGAGAAGGAAGGCTCCTTCACGTTCTGACCGAATTTGAACTTGGCACTGATATCCTCGGGAACAATGCGCAGCAAGGCAACGGCTTTGAGTTGCCCGGCATAGTCGGCATCCGTTGGCACAATAGGCGCATAACCTCCCTCGGGCTGGAGCTTCTCCATGAATAAAGTGAAGACCCTGGCTTTCTCCGGGAGGTCATCAACCTTCTCCACTCGTCCTCGCACCATCACACTTTTGAAGTAGGCAGAGGCCGGACAAGCCAGCTTAGGATCGGTAAAGTATGAAGGAATAATCGCATACTCCTTGGCCACCGTAAAGCTAACGCGGGGATCGTGGGCCAAATGTTTCATCTTCTCCCCCGCCAGGCTGCCATGGAAGTAAAAGCAGGCCCCGTCATACACGAAATTTAGCGGTGTTACTCGGCTCCAGCCTTCCTTGTCCACGGTTCCCAGAAAACCAAAGGTCATTTCCTGTAAAAATGAGGTGATCTCTGCTTCTTCCGTCATGGAGAACTCTTTTCTACGCATATTGATCGCTCCTTATGATCGTGTTGTTCATTAGCTTACGCCGCAAATTGACAATAAAAAAGAACCAATTTACATTAATTTAAATGGTCCAATTGTAAGCGAAAGCATAATGTTGCCAGAGAGGAGGAGAAAGATGCCTGAATTTACGGTTTATTTAGAGAAGTTCAGCAAGAAATATACCTATAAATACCTGGCCCTGTACCACGCTATTCGTGCGGCCATTCATGAAGGTAATCTGCCTGAAGGCATGCGGCTGCCGTCCACTCGGGAATTGGCTTCGCATTATGGCCTTTCCCGAGGGAGTGTGTCACAGGCGTATGATATGTTGAATGCCGAGGGGTATGTACATACGGTGTTGGGGAGCGGCACCTTTGTCACAGCCTCTCCCTATTCACCTGTGAAGGAAGCCAAAGAAGTCCGGCCCATCGTATTATCACGCTGGGGCAGACGGGTAGAGGAGCTGATGGCGGCTACTGGAGAAGCAGCCGATATCATCAGACCCACTGTGACCCCTCCCGGAGTGACTCCCCCCGAACTGATCTCCTACCTTGATGGAGGGACCTGGGAAGCGTTGTTCCCTGTTGCTGAATGGCGCAGTGCCTTGGCCTGGGCCGAGACCGCCGGGAACAACAGCTTGACCGTAGCGGTAGAACCTGCCGGTGACAGGGAGTTGCGCGAGGCCATTGCAGCGTACTTGCGGCGGGCAAGGGGCATTGCCGTTGAAGCCGCACAGATTTGTCTGTTCAATGGATCGCTTCAGGCCATTACACTACTGACCCAACTGCTGCTGGAGGAAGGGGAGGCCGCGGTCCTCGAAGACCCGTGTTACTACGGGATTACCCGAGCGGTGGCCGCCTGCGGTGGCGTGGTAGAACCGGGACAGATGGACGAAGAGGGACTTGTGCCAAGAGATTGGACAGCCAAGCTGCTATTCGTTACCCCTGGCCGACAATTTCCAACCGGAGTGGTGCTTCCCTACGCCCGCCGCCGTGAATTGCTGGCCTGGGCCTCGCGGAGGGAGGCGGTCATCATTGAAGACGATTATGACAGTGAGTTTCGCTGGGGAGGCCGTCCGCTGGAGCCGTTAAAGGCACTGGACCAGGAGGATGGCGTTGTATATATCGGTTCCTTCTCCAAGACAATGTTCAGTGCCCTCAGAATCGGTTACGCGGTGCTGCCCCGCAGTCTGACCCGCCCGGTTGCCAGCGCCAAGGCACTCTACGAGCCGCTGCCAGCTTCCCGGCTTGAGCAGAGGGCGCTGGCGCGGTTTATGCGTACGGGCGGTTATGAGCGCCATTTACGTAGAATGCGGCGCTACTATGGTGCCAAGCAAGAGGCCTTCCGCCGTGCGATGGAGCAGGAACTCGATCAGCTCTTCAAGCTAAGGCCCGCTGATGCGGGCCTGCTTATCTATGCCGAATGGCTTCGCTCCCCGGAGGAATATCAGGTCTTCCGTCAGGCCGCCCTGGATCAGGGTGTAGTCTTCCGTGATGCAGAGGCCTATCGGTTAACTCCGGGGATACCCGCAGCGTGCTTCGGTTTTGCCCATTTGGCGGAAGGAAAGTTGCTGGAGGGAATTCACCGGATGAAATCGGCTTGGGACGATATCCAAGCAGGCCGATATCGGGGTATAATAAAAACAACTTAACAAGCGGTCAGCACTTTTTACGGGAGGGAAGGACATGCTACACATTTCACCGTCTTCATTCGAATTAAAGCCGGCGTTCGCCAAGATCGTGTGTGAGCCCGGATGGAAATGGCATAAACGAGAGAAGCCGCTACAGAACTATGATTTATTCTATGTATGGAGCGGGGAGGGGACGGTTGTGCTTAATGACCAGGCCATCCCGGTGAGCAAAGGCAGTTGCTTCCTGTTCCGGAAGGGAGATTACACCACCGCTACTCATAATCCTCAACGTCCGCTTGTACTGACGTATATTCATTTTGATGTTCATGAGCCGGTCAGCGAGGTGCCGGGCTCTTACCGGGTACTGGAGGAGACACTTGATTTCGAATATATGCTTGCGCGTTACGTGCGCTTGTTTCTGATTAAGGCCTATGCCGCAGAAGAAGAGGCCCGTTTGATCCTCAAGCAATTGCTGATTTATTTGTTGCGTGAAGAACGTGAGGTGCCCACAGAGCGGAAGGTCAGCAATCAATTGCACGAGGTCATCCATGAGGTAGCGAATTACGTGGTACAGCATCCGGGCCTTCCGCACAAAGTGCAGGATTTGGCAGCCCGGGCGGGATTGTCGCCGCGCTATTTCTCTATTAAATTCAAGGAAATTATCGGGATGTCGGTCCAAGCTTACATCATCAAGTCGCGTATCGATCGGGCACAGCACCTCTTGCTCCATGCGGGAATGAATGTGACCGAGGTCGCAGATGCGCTGGGATATCGCGATATTTTCTTTTTTAGCCGTCAATTTAAGCAGTATACGGGAAAAAGCCCCTCCGAAATCCGTTAAGCAGATCACTTATTGCGACTTAAGTCTAGGGCCCTTGCTGGCCTCCCGGCCGTGGCGGCAGAAGATGAGTCAGATATAATATGGATTAGGTAAGGCAAGAACAGGGGGACGTAAGCATGAGGAGCAAATTCGGACAAATGGCCTGGCTCACAACGGCAGGATTATTGCTGGCTATGACCGTGGGTTGTAGTAGCGAGCAGGATGCCTTTTCGGAAAAGGTAGAAAATATGGCCTTGAATACGGTAGATAAAGTGCAGGATTCATTGGAGCTTACGGTCGATAATTGGGAGGAGAGTATGACACTTAACCAAGTGACACATGAGCTTAGTCATGCAACGGACATCGGTAAGGCCGATAAGCTGAGCATCGACAATCAAGTGGGCAGCGTAGAAGTAGTGCAGGGTACGACGGATCAACTGTCCGTAGGCGCGGTAATTACGGTGCAGCAGGGCCGCATTAGCCAGAAGCAGCAGGAGGAACTGTTTGAAGCCAGCACGGTATCGGTGACAACCAAGAAGGGGATTGCCGAGGTTCGTGTTCATGCGAAGGACGATCCAAGCCAGAGCTTGTGGTCTTGGGCGAAGAAGAAATTAAAGACCTCTGAATTTACAATCGATTATATCGTGGAAATTCCAGCCCGTGTTCAGGATCTGGATATCCGTGTCGACGTAGGCAATATCAAGGTAGTTGGCGTGACCGGGAAATACCGCTTGGAGGGAGATGTGGGCTCCATTAACGTGCAGGATGGCGGGATTGTTGGGAAATCAACGATTGAGACTGAAACGGGTAGCGTGAATTTGTCTCTGGCTTTTCTCGAATCAGACAGCAGCCTTAGTGTCAACGCCGATGTAGGCAGTATCACCGCCAGCATGGCCGATTCCTTGGGCTATAACCTGAAGACAACTACCGAGCTTGGCCAAATTACCGGAGCACCGGAGGGAACCAGTGAGCACAATGGCGGCGGGCCACAAGTGTCGCTGACGACCTCTCTTGGGAGCATCAAGGTAGAATAGACTGAATTTAGAGTGTACGATACACCAGCAGCAACCAAGTGTGAACCTTCTTTTGAAGAGGGAACACAGCCGGTTGCTGCTTTTACTTATTATTTGCGGGTTCAGAGGGCCCTGATTCTGGTAGGACAAAATGGCCTAGCGCCTCACCCATACGTACTTTGCGGCCCACTTTAAGTCCCGTTAACGGGGTGAAGGTGGCGTTCTGGGTGAGCAGGACCACCGTGGAGCCAAATTCGAAGTAGGCGAGCTCTTCCCCTTGTTCCCAACGGGTAATGGCTTCATCGGTATATTTGATGCTGCTGACATTCATTGCCCCGACCTTGACAAGCGCGAGTTCGCCATAAGCATGAGAGATGTACGTAATCAGCCGTTCATTGCGGGACAATACAGTTCTCATATGACGCATGCTAAAATCGTTAACCGGATACACGCGGCCTTTGATATGGTCACTCTCTAACCTCTTACCGGTTACGGGTGCATGAATGCGATGATAGTCCGTTGGACTCAAGTATAAGACAAAGGCATATCCATGCTTGTAAGCTTCCAGACGCGGAGAGTGATTCAAGAGCTCGGTCAGGGAATAGTCCTGGCTTTTGACATTCAGCAGCGTCCCGTCCTGAATGACCCCCATAAACGTAACAAGGGCATCTACCGGACTAATAAGTGCTCCCGGCTCTTCATGAAGCGGGCGCATACCTGGTTTTAATCGGCGGGTAAAAAATTCATTTAGTGTTTGGTAATCCCCGATTTCCATCTCCGCTTCGTGCAAGGGGATGCCATAAGATTTTGCGAAGAACGGAATCATCAACCGGCTGATGCCCGAATGCGAGAATCTGCCCATGAGCTTGGAAATCCACTTACGGGAGGACAGCTCCGTCATCCATTTCATCCATGTTGCCGCCAAAATACATCCTCCTCGTCCAATTGCTACTTCCGCTTATATTGACATAAATCAGGATTGAAATCAATTAATTGATGCTTGCCGCCCGGCAAAGGTTAGTGTATGTTATTAACAATTGCATAGGATACGGGGGCTTGAGTGAATCAGGCTGAGATGGCAGCATATTCCGCTGCAGACCGTTAATCTGATCTGGATAATGCCAGCGTAGAGAATCGACCATAGGGGACATCTGTGTGCCTGTTTGCGCCTTCCCATGGACTTGACTGCCGTCTGAGCTTATTCAGACGGTTATTTTCATATGCGAACAAATTATTCGTTGAAGGAGAATTCAATATGGCGGAAATGGTAAAAAAGCAAGCCGCTCGCGGCTTGAAGCTAAGTGATTTACTGGTGACGGTGCTGATCTCGGTGGTGCTGGGTGTGGTATATCATTTTTGGAGCTCGGTGTATTCCTTGCTCTCGCCCTTGTTCTTCCAGGCGGACGAGTTGGTCTACGGGATGTGGTTCCTCGCATCTACGCTGGTATTCTTGCTGATTCGCAAACCTGGTGTAGCGTTGATTGCCGAGGTGGCAGCCGCTCACGTCGAAATTCTGTTTGGCAGCGAATGGGGCATTCAGCTTTTGCTCTATGGCGTGCTTCAGGGGCTGGGAGCGGAGCTGGTATTTGCTGCGTTCCGGTACCGCAAATTTTCTGCTTCGGTAGCTGCTTTGGCTGGAATCGGGGCTGCGATCGGGTCGATTATCCCGGATTTCTTCTATGGATACGTCCAAGATTATGCTCCCTGGCTGCTCACGGCCAAATATATCATGCGGGCTATCAGCTCTGTGGTAATCTGCGGATACTTTGCTTACGGACTGGTCAAAGCGGTGGAGGCGACAGGAGTAACGGCGCTGCTGCGTCCGTTGGACCCTAAAGACTACGCCGCCCTGGATAAATAAGGGGTGGTGACATGGATATAGCAGCAGAAGTTACTGCCCTGAGATTGAAGTTCCCGGGCGAAGAGAATTTCGTGTTCAAGGACCTGGACTTTAGCGTAGGGCGGGGCGAGAAGGTATTATTACTTGGACCCAGTGGCTGTGGTAAGTCAACGTTGCTTCAGGTGCTGTGTGGCATTATCCCGAACTTGGTGGAAATTCCGATGCGCAGCACCTCCCAGCGGCTGCCCGACTCTTGGGGCATCCTGTTCCAGGACCCGGATACCCAGTTCTGCATGCCTTATGTGGATGAGGAACTGGCATTTGCGCTGGAGAATCGGGGGATTCCGCGGGAAGAGATGATAGACCGCATGGAGGATGTCCTGAGCAAGGTGGGCCTTGCCCTGTCTGATCTCCATATGCCTATTGATGCTTTGTCCCAGGGTATGAAGCAACGCCTGGCGCTGGCCTCCGTATTGCTGGGAGAGCCGGAAGTGCTGTTGCTGGATGAGCCTTCGGCTTTGCTGGACCCGGAGGGTCGGGAGCAGATTTGGCAGGCCATCCTCCGCAATGCGGAGGGCCGGACCCTGATCATTGTGGAGCATCGCCTTGAGGAATTACTGGCCCTGGGGCTCGTTGATCGGGTGGTGTTGTTTGGACCGGACGGGGTACCCATCGGCGAAGGGGCTCCGGCGTATGTATTCGCTAAGTTCCAGGCGGAGCTGGAGCACTTCGGTATTTGGTATCCAGGGGTATGGCAGGATTTCTTCTCGTCTGAAGAGGGACAACGGCTGTTGAATGCCTCTCCTATGGAGGGAGGAAGGGATGTGCCGGAACTGGTGAAGCTGGGTCGGTATCAGGGGCTTCGTCAAGGCCAGCCGGTCGTAGCCGTAGAGCAGGCCGACATTCGTCCTGGCGATTTTGTGGCCGTTACAGGGCCTAATGGAGCGGGGAAGAGCTCCTTGCTGCTCAGTCTGATCGGACTGCTTCCTTCGGAAGGTGTATATTTGCTGCAAGGCGAGCAGGCTGGACACGGGAAAGGCAATAATCGCAGAGGCAAGCGGCGGAAGGATAACCGGATGGTGCGAAGCATCGGCTTTGTTTTTCAGAACCCGGAATTTCAATTTGTGGCGGACCGCATCCCTGATGAGATAGCCTTCTCCCTGAAGCAGGACGGAATTGCTGAACAGGATATTGTGGAGCGGGTGAGCCATAGCATGCAGCAGTTCAGCCTGGTGGGGTTGGAGGGGCGACACCCATATCAGTTGTCACTGGGGCAGAAGCGGCGACTCAGTGTCGCAGGAGCCGCCGTGCGGCGTCAGCCAATCCTGCTGCTGGATGAGCCGACCTTTGGCCAGGATGCGGTAAATACATTTGCCATCCTGACCTTATGTGAGGAATTGCGCCGTCAGGGTACAGCCATCGTCATGGTCACGCATGAGGAACGCATTGCCCATTATCTGGCTACCCAGCATTGGGAGATTCGTGCAGGCCGACTGGTCTCGCGGGAGCACACCCCACGCGGCAGACACCTGTTCGGCAGGGATGAGGTTGAGGAAGCTCTTCCGGAACGATCACTGAGACCATATGCTCAAATACTCTCTTGAAAGGATATGATGGTTATATGAGACGCTTTCTAACGCCAAAGGTACAGACCTGGATGCACAGGGCCAATCCGGCAAGCAAGCTTATGATGATGTTGCTGCTGTTCATTATGACGCTGCTGACCCATCGCCTGGATTTTATTTTTTATCAGGCCGTTCTATTTATCGTGCTGCTCTTTGCCTTGAGCGGGTACCAGCCATGGAAGGTGGCTTTAATTATCCTGCCCTTTGTGCTGGTCTTTGTCTCATCGGCAACGACGATGATTTTATTCGGTAAGGGGGACACGCTTTGGTGGGCCTGGGGGTTGTTCCACATTTCGGAGGAAAGCTTCTATCGCGGCATTCATATCGGGCTCAAGGCGGTGACTTTTGCGTCACAGGGGCTGTTGTTCGTGCTGACTACGTCATCTGTGGCCTTGTTCTATGCCCTGATGCAGCAAATGAAGCTGCCACCCAAGTATGCGTATAGCTTCATGGCTTCGGTTCGCTTGCTGCCGATGGTCTGGGAGGAGCTGCTTGTCCGGCGCAACGCCTTGTTGATTCGTGGCTTGCGTTCTCCGCGAGGCTTGGCGGGCCTGGCCACAGGGGCCAAGCTGTACGCAGTGCCGCTGCTCTCGCAAAGTATCAGGCGGGCGCATCGCGTAGCCGTCGCCATGGAGGCCAAGGCGTTTGACGGCTCCCGGCCCCGGACTTATTTCTATCCCACTGCTTACTCACGTTATGATTTATGGATACCTGTACTGATGATTACCGTACAGGCGTTGGCTTACACCCTAGCGATGCTGTATCCACCCTTTGGCATTGCCGATGTTCGTTACCATTAGTGCCAGCCTGCTTCATTCAGGTTGTCTTCGCGCTTCCCTTCCTGGGAGCTGTCGTGCTCTTGGCAGGTTGATTCAGCAGATAATGCGCGAAAGCCATCGGCCTACGATACGTATCCTTCCAAATGCTGTCCATCCCTGCCTTACGGAAGCCGTAGCGCTGATCGCGTCCATTACATTCAATAAAATAAGGCCGCCCTTCCGGCGTTAGGCCGATATCTAGCCCGACGTCGGCGAGTAGGGGCAGACGGTCGGACAAATAGCGGCAGATGGTGAGGGCCAGCGCCTCCACATGACTGAGCGACGCCGGAACCAACGGAGCTGGAAGTATCTGGGCCAGCACGTCCTCAGCCGGTAAGGCCTCGCCTCCCTTGGCGATATTGCAGACAAACCCGCCCTTGGGAGATACCTTGGCGAAACGACCGGTAATTTCAAAATCCCCGCGAATTCCCCGCTGTACCGTAACACGTAAATCTACGGGCCGTCTTTCATATTCGACCAATGGAATGCGTTCCTGTACCAGGTAAGGTACACGTTCGAGTCTTCTTCTTGCCCACCCTGGAAGTTCCCCTCTTCTGAGTCTGGCTGTGATCCAGTCTCGGGGTCCTGTAGGAGAGGGATAGATTAACGCCCAGCCTGCATCCTCCCGATACTGCAAGCGCATAATGCCATGACCCACCGAGCCGCGAATCGGCTTCAGGATCAAGTCCGGGTAGCGAGACATCATCGTAGACAAGGTCCTGGAGGTTAAGGGCATAGCTGCAGGAAGGTAATGACGCAAATGAGGAGCGTTCCAGAGTAACCGGTGGATGGTATCCTTGCCATAGCGGTTGTTCACATTAAATACGGTAATCCCCATGGCCATCAGCTTACGAATCTTTTGTACTGCTTCGGCTCTCGGATACAGGGCACGATTATGAATAACTTGCGGCAATGGCAGCTCCTGCTTGCTGTAGTCAATTCCGTTATATACATAGGCAATACAGCTTTCATTGGATAAATCGATATCAGCAAGACGCAGATAGCAGGGAGTCAGCCCATATTCTCGTGCGGTCTCCTCATATAATGAGAGCGATTCCTGACCGGTTCGGCGTGTGGGAATTCCCCGGTACATTCCCGTATTCAGCAATATTCCAACGTAAGTCTGACTCAAGAGACTTCCTCCTTCCTTGCTTCTTCCTCCAATCTATGATTTCCCGGGCAAAAAGCGTGGACGACTGTTCCGCGTCAGCCGCCTGTTTTACAGACGATTGCCTTGGCCCTTACAGCGCAGGATTCCTCTACCAGAAGACGGTTGTACGTTTGCCGTTGCAACACCTCCTTCAGCACATACACTGTGGTATATGTTCTGGTATATCACGATTTGGGAGGAAAGCGATGTGGTCAAAACACGCAAGCTGCGCAGCCGGCCGGCCCGAAAGCCGCTTCGGCGAAAGTCCCCGCTTCCGCGTTTGGTCAACCACGACGACCCCATAGTCTCCATTATTATTCCGGCTATGAATGAACGGGCCACGCTGGGCCGGGTACTGCGCGAAGCGGGTAAGGTGCACCCCCGCAGCGAAACGATTGTGGTGGCTAACGGCTCCACGGACGGCACGCCTGAATTGGCCGAGAAATGCGGCGCCCGCCTGATTCGCGTACCGGAGCCGCTGGGGCATGATGTGGGGAGACGGGTAGGCGCGGAAGCGGCTGCTGGTCAGGTGCTGCTATTCATGGATGCGGACATGGTGGTGCCAGCCAAGGAGCTTAGACCTTTCGTGCAAGCGGTATTGTCAGGAATCGATGTAGCTTTGAATGGCTATTCGGGTCCGGTACGCCGGCGAGAGGTTCATCCGGTCGTATTGGCCAAACATGTACTTAATGGTTTGCTACTACGTGCTGATTTGAAGGGAGCCTCACTGACGGCAGTTCCTCATGCCTTGAGCCGCAAGGCATTGGAATGGATTCGGCCAGAGGCGCTGGAGGTACCTCCGCTGGCCTTGACCAAGGCCATTCTGCTGGACCTGAAGGTGGAAGTGGTCCATACGGTGGAGGTCGGCCGGTTAAATCCGGTGCGAGCCAGACAAGAGGAGCAGGGCAAACGGGTTGATCCGTTGACCCGGCTCGTCGCCGGAGACCATCTGGAAGCGGTCGAATGGCTAATTAAGCAGCAGGGAGCCCGGGGCGGATATAGCGATCTGGGCCGACAGCGCGGCCGGGTGAGGTGAGATGAGGGTGAAGACAAAGCCAACAACAAGCCGTCAAGGGCATAAGAAGCGTTCCCCATCGGGGAAGCGGCCTTCCTACCCGCGACCTAGGGCAGGCCGCATGTCCAGAAGAGCAAGTGCAAACCGGAGCAAGTTACCTGCCCGGCGGAAGATGATTCGCTCAACAGCGGAGAGTCAGCGCGCAACCCGTCTGGCGCTCAGGGCCGGGGAAGCGGGTGCTCTTGCGGGGAGAGCGGCTCGGGAGAACCGGGGCAGCGAAGAGTTCTCCTTCCAGATGCAAGAAGGGTTCCGGGAGTGGTATGCCCGGTACGCTCCAGCCGGTCTACCGATAAAGATTCTGTTACCCGCGGCCTTGGCTTACCACCGCGGTTATGCCAAGGCTTGCGGGGTAGAGGATTTGTGGATTCCCCTACCCTTACAAGGCACCGTAACGGCGATCGTTACTGCGAGTAACGAAGAGAAAACCTTGCCAGCCGTATTGACGGAGCTGCGCAAGCTGCCTCTGCAAGAGATCATTATCGTGCTGAATGGCTGTGAAGACGGAAGCTTTGCCGCTGTGGATCAGGACCCGCGAATTACGCGGCTCAGCTTCCCGGAGCGACTGGGTCATGATGTAGGTCGGGCTGTTGGAGCATCGGTGGCCTCCGGCGATATCCTGCTGTTCACCGATGGCGACATTTGCGTCCCTGCTCAGGAACTCGCGGCTTTTATCCTGGCCGTTGATCGGGGTGAGGACCTGGTACTCAATGATTTGACTCCATATCTTCCCGCGTTTGCGGGTCAAGATGAGGTGACACGCTGCAAAGTGTTCCTGAACCACGCACTTGGCCGTCCGGATTTGCGGGCTAACTCGCTGACAGCGGTGCCGCACGCGATGTCCCGCCGGGCTGTTCAGGCGGTGGGGACCGCGGCTCTGCTCGTGCCGCCCAAGGCGCAAGCGATGGTGCTTGCTCGTGGCCTTGCTACAAGCGCACCAGTCTCCGTCGACGTCATACGCAGCAATCGGGTTCGCAGTGGCAATAGCGGGGCAGGCAATGCCGTAGCGCGAATGATCATCGGCGACCATGTGGAGGCCTTGGGAGAAGTGATGAAGACGGAGGGCGTACGTCTAAGCTTTGCTACGCTTCCTCGCAGCGAGCTCGCGAAAGTGAGGAATGCCAAATGAATGAAGCCGGATTGACCAGCATCATTATCCCTACTTATAACGGACTTCATCTGCTTGCTCCTTGCGTTGAGGCCATTCGTCGTCATACCGAGGTTCCCTACGAAATTATCGTGGTGGATAACGGCTCTGCTGACGAGACCGTCTCGTATTGTCTGCGAGAGCAGCTCATTTTGGCTGCTTTGCCGCGTAACGAAGGTTTTCCCATCGCTGTGAACCGGGGGCTGTCTATCGCCTCGGGTGATCAGTTGCTTCTTCTGAACAATGATGTGACCGTCTCGCCGTATTGGTTATCCAACATGCAAAGAGCACTAAAGAGCGCTCCTGATATCGGGATGGTAGGCCCGGTCACGAACTATGCCAGCGGGCGCCAGCAAGTGGAGGTTCCCTGGAGGGAAGGGGAGGACTTTATCCAGTTTGCACAGCGCTACAATCACTCCGACGCTTCCCGCTGGCAAGAGGCCCAGCGTTTGATTGGCATGTGTCTGCTTATCAAGCGAGAGGTGCTGGCTCTGGTGGGTTTGCTGGACGAAAGCTTCTCGCCGGGGCATTACGAAGATGATGATTACTGCTACCGGGTACGCCAGGCGGGATATCGCTTGCTCATCTGCGGAGATACACTCGTGCATCACGCTGGAAGCGCCAGCTTCAAGGCGCAGCATCCTGAGGGGTGGAGCGAACTGATTGAACGGAACCGGCAGCGTTTTATGAATAAATGGGGCTTAGACCCCTGGCAGTTTATATAGCAATTACTTACTGGGGGGAGAGTTCATGAAAGGTGTGATTTTGGCGGGAGGCACCGGTACGCGTCTATACCCGCTGACCCGATTGATTAATAAGCACCTGCTTCCCGTCGGGAGCCACCCGATGGTGTGCTATGGCATAGAACGGCTGCGTCAAGCCGGAATCACGGACATTCTGATCGTCATTGGCAAGCAGTCTGCCGGGCTGTATGCCGATTTTCTTGGCAGTGGCGACAATTTTGGCGTTAATCTTACCTATCGGATACAGGATTCGGCGGGAGGGATTGCGGAGGCGTTGGAGCTGGCATCCGGCTTCATCCCGTCTGGCGAGCGGTTTGTGGTTCTGCTGGGCGATAATCTGTTCCTGGATGATTTGACCCCCTTTGTGGAGAAATTCAAACAGCAGCCGTCAGGGAGTGCGCGGGTACTGCTTAAGCCTGTGGATGATCCCCGCCGCTACGGAGTTCCCGTATTTGACACCGAAAATCCGGATTTGATTGCATACATTGAAGAGAAACCCAAAAAGCCGAAATCGCAGTTTTCGGTGACAGGCATCTATATGTATGATGACGCTGTATTCGATATCATTCGCGGGATCAGTCGCTCCGATCGTGGAGAATTGGAGATTACGGATGTCAATAATCGTTATGCCAAGGCAGGCAAGCTGGAATATGACATACTGCAGCTATGGTGGGGGGACGCCGGTACGCTCGAGTCGTTGCGAGAGGCCGGGGTTTATATGAAGGGCGTACTTCCGTGACTTCTTAAGACTTGACATGATGAAGAAAGGAGGGCGGGCCATGATGCGTGGTTCATCGGGAAAATCCAGCCGAAAGGCCCGGCGCCAGGCAGGAGGGAGAGGTGCTGCAGTGGCATCCCGCCGCACCCTGAACAGCATCCGCCGCAAGACAGCCAGCAGGAGGAGCGGGGGAAGGACGCTCCCCCGTCGCTTGCGTTCCCGGCGGGCGGCCTGGCGCCGCAAGCGGGATTTGCGACGGCGTACGCGTATGCCAGCAGGCTCGGCTGTTGCTGCGCCGCTAGAATCAGCGGCATCTAGAGCAGCACTCCTGCCGATATCACTTCCGGTGGAGGAAGCGGCGTCTTCGGGAATAGAGGATCGCTCTCCTGCCCCATCCGAGAGTACGGAGGCGTTGGAATCCATCCGTGCAGAAGCTTATGCTCATGGACACCGGGAAGGCTTATTCGAAGGTGGGGAAGCCAAGCTGGGCCGTTTGATTCCCCACCATACGATGCTGCCTGAAATCACAGTGGATGCGGTCATTGCCGAGGGGTTCCGAGCGGTTGCCGACTCGCTGTATCCGTTGCTCCCTGCACCTGCCGTATTTCAAGCAGCGGTAACCGCCCTTCAGGAGGGGCGGCCGCTGTCCATCGTTCGCTTGGGCGACGGCGAGTTGCTTACGCTGGCGCATGAGACGGTAATCCCCACAGAGGATGCCATCCGCTGGGGGAGTTTCTTACCTTATGCGGGTGTGCAATTGCCGGATGCTGGAGCGCGGGAAGCCTTGGCGCAGGCGGTCCACTCGGCAGACATTATCGGCGTGCCTCAGTCCCGGCATCCGTCGTATCAGGGCTTGCTGTTCCCCGTGCTGCGTCATTACGGCATGGATTACCGCACAATGCAGCTCACTACTTCAACGGTCAATTACGAGTTGAACGCAGGAGGGTACCTGGCGCGGCTATTGGAAGGTCGACGCGTGCTGCTGATCGGCAATCAATCGCCAGAACTGGCAGATTTGTTAAGCCGACAAGGGATAGCCATCACAGGCTGGGTCGCTCCGGTTCAGGGGGTTGCCGATGTTGAGGCTGTTCTAATACGAACCCGCGAGCAGCCTGATTTTGACCTGGCTCTGGTAGCGGCAGGTATAGCTGCAGTGATGATATGCTCACGCCTCGCGGCAGAGCAAGGCAAGCTGGCATTGGACCTGGGCCATTTAGCCGACAAGTTGATCCGTGGAGAGATGTTTCTAACACGGTTGTGAGGGGAGGATGAGAGGTTGAAGCAGGAGCAAGGCAAATATGCAAGCGGCTACGCAGCCGGGTATGCACGGGGGATGGAGGAAGGCATCCGTTCGTTTGGTTCGGGTCTGGAGGGCACCAGCATCATTATTCCGACGTATAATCGCAGAGACTTGTTGCTCCAATGTCTGGACAGCATTGAGGCCCATACCCATTTGCCTTATGAAATCATTATCGTCGACAACGGCTCCGAGGATGGGACAGCAGAAGCGATCAGGCGTCGCCAGAGACCGATTCGGCTGGCGGTGCATGAGCAGAACCTGGGGTTTGCGAGGGCTATTAACACAGGGTTGATGATGGCAAAGGGCCAATACATCGTTCTATTGAACAACGATGTGCTGGTGACGGAACGCTGGCTTGATCAATTGCTGCATTGCCTGAGCCAGCGTCCAGACGCGGCGGCGGTAGGTCCGGTTACGAATTATATCAGCGGTGATCAGCAGATTGCTGTACCCTATGGGGACGATATTGCCGCCATGCAGGTTTATGCGGCAGCCCATAATGTTACTGATCCGGCCAAATGGCGGGAAACGGAGCGATTGGTTGGTTTCTGTCTGGTTTTTCCCCGCAGCACCTTTGAGCAAATCGGATACCTTGACGAGGGGTATACCATTGGAAATTATGAGGATGACGATTGGGTGGCTCGGCTGCGGCTGCAAGGGAAGAAGCAGGTGGTTGCCGGAGATACCTTCATCCATCATTATGGCAGCATGACGATGAAGGGGCTGGGAGAGCAAGGCTTTGCCGAGGTCAATACAAGGAATCATGATTTTTTTGCCGAGAAATGGGGCGATTTGCAGTCCTTGTACTTGCGTATGCCAGGCCTGCGTTCGTCAGGGGCACTTCGGTCTGCTGATTTTTTCCCGAGTGGAGTCTGTGTCAAGGGGTGGAATGCTACGGTGTATTGGTTGGAGCACGGTGTTCGCTATCCCTTAGAAGGAAATGTAGCAGAAGGGGTGGGCTTCCCGCCGACAAGGCTAGCCGTAACGGACCTGCTGCATCTTCCGCGCGGAGCAGGACGTTCCATGCATGAAGTGTTAGCTCTGCGAGCGGGTCTGGCAGCACAGCCGGGGCAGGAGGGAAGCGTCACTCGCGCCGCTGACGGGCGCCTGTATCAGCTTGACCGGGGGCAACGCCGCGAGGTCGTATCGGAATATGCTTGCCGGGCCTGGGGGCTTACAGTGTCAGGGGAAATCCCAGGAATGCAGTGGTTGGAGCAGTACCCGGAGGGGCTGCCCATTCTCCCGCCTCTCAGACTGTTAAACGAGGATTTATAGGAGGATTCCCCAGGAACGTGCTGGTTTGCAGCGGCATATGCTAATGCAGGGTACCAAGCTGGGCAGTCCGTCCATAGAGGAGGAATCAGGGTGGAGCAAAAGATAACGGATATCATTGTTCATATGGCCCACTCTCACCAGCAGATGGCGCGAATGATCGATGCCGAGCGACAGGTTGCGGTACGTATGGCGCAGATTGTACACGGCATTCCGGATGCGGGGCCGGCCTTTGCTGGCATGTCTGGCGTGCTGGAGAACTCAGGCCGCGTCAACAAGAGCGTCATCTCTTATTTGAATGCGATAGCCGATCTGGAAGAGGCCATGGCCGAGAACCTGGGTTATGTAATGAAGGAATTGAAAACCCATGACGAAGAGTAATGCCAAGAAGCGGGGTATGATGCCATGAGCAGGGAACAGGCCTATCTGCACATGTTGGATGCAGCCGCCAAAATACAATGGAACATTGCAATGATTTTGGAGGCGAAGGCGGTTGAAGCGGAGAAGGTGCGCAACTGGGTGCTCAATCATGTGGTAGAGGCCAATTTTGACGATCATGAGAAGCAATTATCCGACCCGCTGGACGTTCATGAGCAGCTTGTGGAAATGGTTGAAGGGTTGACCAAATTGCAAAATGGGCTGTACAGCAATCTAAAAACGGTGCTAGCCACCGAGGAAGAAGAAGCGGGCGGTGATGGCGACCTGGGCGGCGGCTTCGGTGGTTTGTTTGGCGGTGGATTTGACTTGGAGGATTCCAGCAAATGAGGTTGCCGCTAGAACTTCACGAAGAAGCCAAACTCCGGCTGATCGACTCGATCAGCCGAAGTCAGGTCGCCATGGCTCGCATTCTCGGCAGTCTGGCCGAGGTAGCGGAAGGGTCGCCGGAAACCGCCCGGCACCTTGCCGCCAATATCGAGATTTTGACGAAGCATCAGGAAGCGATGGCCCGTACCGTCTGCGGGTTGACTCTCCATCGCGTCAATTATGGAACTCCTTCATCGCCGTGGATTAAGAACACTTGCTATGCAGCTAACGAGGTTGCCCGAGGAGAATAGGAGGAACAGGTAATGGCCAAAACGAAATCTCGGCGCACCCGCCGGGTGAAGCCGCGTGTGATGAAGAAAGGACGTCCGGGGAAGAAGCGGAGATTATCCTTAAAGCGGGGCAGAAAGATCGGTGTTGCCCGCCGCAAGCGCAGTAAGCTACGCCCGGCACTCCGTTTGCGCCGCCGTAAGAGTAAGCTGAGACGGCGTCGTAAAGGGCTGGCTCGTCGCCTTCCAGTGAAGGAGCCCGTTCCAGTCGATCCTGCCACCGAGGATGCCACTTATAATCAAGCGTATAATGATGCTTATCAGGAAGGCTTCAACGGAGGTTTTGCCCAAGGCTTTGAGGATGGACATAAGCTAGCCTACAAGGAACAAGTCTAGTCAAGCTGTTGCTTGCAGCATACCTAAAGCATCAGTTCGGGGCTACCAACCATTTATGGTTTGGTAGCCCTAGCTATGTAGGATCGTTTTATCTCTATTTTGGGGGATCCACCTTCCTATTATAGGGAAAAGATCCCGCTATATGTGATATTTGGTGAAATACAGACGAATTAGCAGGAGGATTTCCCGTTAGAGGTATATTGCAGCTAAGGCATCAGTATCAAAAACGGTAGCTGCACAGCCTGTATCAAATAAAACATTGTGTAAAACGACGGAGCGATCACTTTGGGTTACAGTCAAAGAAACCATAGGCAAGTCTCTCTGTAACTATAACTTCATGTTAGCTGCCGTACTCCTGAGAAAAACTCTTCTACAACCTCAACATTACTTCTGCTCGTATGGAATACATAGAGCTCACGAGTTGGGTGAAGCTTGTGTTGTCTTTATAGCCACTCCAGGCTTCTTGCGGATTGTCGTATTCTTGGATAACAGCCATATCCTCTAGTCGACGTAAATGGTTGCTGGAGCTTCCGTATTCATGGAAGCTTTTTGTTGTTATTTTGACCTAGAGGGCATTCGCCAATTTATCAGGCGGGCGGGTAGTCGTCCATGATGCACGTGCCCCCTCAGCATATATTTATTAAGACCCAGGAAAAACGCATAGTTTGAATCCACAAAGATAGGATGAAGAACTTTGATGAAGGATGAGGAGAATCACACCGGTGATGCTTATTCAGCCGGGTACGGCGAGGGGTATCGTTATGGCGGCTGTCAGGCCGTGCTTCAGCGGGTATCTCCTGCTGGCTGGCCCAGAGTGAATTTGCGGGTGCTGTACGTTCCCCAGGGATTCGAAGCTATTGACGAGGGAGTGAAGGACGCACTGACGGAGCTGACGGATCAGTGTATTGTAGCTTCTCCGGAGACCATGGTGCAGGAAGCGGAGCGCTATCGGCCTGACCTGGTGCTGGTCATGAATTCGCTGCATGTATTCCCTGCGGATCATCCCCAGCAGATGGAACGAATTCGCAGCATGGGTATTCGCACGGCCGTCTGGTTTGTCGACGATCCCTATTTTACCGATGACACGGTGGCTTTGGCTCTTAGCTACGACGTTATCTTCACCCATGAGATTGAATGCGTGTCCTTGTACCGTTCCATTGGATGTGCCGAGGTGCATCATCTTCCACTGGCTGCCCATCCAAGGTTATTTCGTCCTGTGCCGGCGAAGCCAGAGCACCGCTATGATGTCTGCTTTGTCGGAAATGCGTTCTGGAACCGCGTTGATTTGTTCGAGCGCTTGAGCTCCTTTCTCCAGAACCGTCGTGTCCTGATTGCGGGTTGGCATTGGGAACGCATGCCCCATTTCCAGGAGCTATCGCCTTGGATTCGGCAGGGATGGCTTCCGCCGGAGGAAACGGTCAGCTATTACAATGCCGCCAAGATTGTGCTGAATATTCACCGTCCGACGGAGGCGGGGCAAGACAACCGGAACGGTCGAAATTTATCTGGCGGGTCCATTAACCCCCGAACCTATGAAATTGCCGGTTGTGGCGCATTCCAGATTACCGATGTTCGCGATGAACTCACTTCCTACTATCGTCCCGGATATGATATTGAGACCTTCCATAGCGCGGAAGAACTGGAATCGAAAATCAGCTACTACCTGGAGCACGAGGATGAACGGCGGCTTATGGCCTGGCGCTCTCTCTGGACGACAAGGCAGGCACACACGTATACCGATCGGATCGGCCGTCTTCTGGAGGCGGCGATGAGAAATTAGCTTGGGACTTATAAAAAAGGAGTGACATTATGCTCACAGAGCAAGCGGCAGTACATGTCAATCAAGTGTTGACTTCAGCAGACAGAGGGAGAGCAGACGGGCTCGTCGCCGGATTTGATGAGGGGTATCTCAGAGGCAGGGCTAATGTCATCGTGAATCGGGAACGCCCCGCATTTCCGGTTCGGCAGAAGCGAGTGTTGTACGTAGGTTCGGGCAAGGGCTTTCCCTACTCTCCGATCGATGAAGCCATTACCACCACGTTGCGAGGCCTAACATCCGAACTGATTGTTGCTACGCCTAGTGATTCCATCCCGCAATTAGCGGCATTGCATACGCCCGATCTTCTGCTGGCTCTCGATGGTCTGGAATTACCGACGGACTACATCGATGCAGTACGGGCAATGGGAATTCCCACAGCCATCTGGTTCACCGATGATCCCTACTATACAGATATGACGGTTGCCATAAGCCCGCACTATGATTACGTATTTACGCTGGAACGGAATTGCCTCGAACCTTATCGGGCGGCCGGCTCCCCCAATGTGCATTATTTGCCTTTTGCCGCCTATACAGACCATTACCGGCCTACATTGATTCAGTCCCCGATCCGGCGGAACTTAGGATTTATTGGCTCCGCGTATTGGAACAGAGTTCATTTTCTGCGTCCAGTCATGCCTGCTTTGGCAGAGCAAGGGCTGATGATTAACGGAATTTGGTGGGATCGTCTGCCGGAATTCTCTCAATATTCCGACCGGATCGAGCTTGGCAAATGGATGGGACCGGTGGAGACGGCTGAGGTTTATAGCGGGACTAAAATTGTGCTTAACCTTCACCGTTCTCCGTTTGAGGAGGATGTTAACCACAACGGGGCGGGCATTCTGGCGGCATCACCTAACCCGAGAACATTCGAAATTTCGGCATGCGCTACGCTGCAATTGGTGGATGCGCGGGATGATCTGGCTTCCTTCTATACTCCGGGCGTGGAGATTGAGACCTTCTCGACAGCGGACGAATTAGTGGATAAGGTGCGGTTCTATCTGACCCATGAGAAAGAGAGACGAGAAATTGCACTGCGGGCACTTGATCGGACCCTTCGGGACCATACCTATGCCAACCGTTTGAATGACATGCTGACGGTGATTTTTGGATAACGGAATTCCCCCATTTAAGCCGGACTGAAGCATGAGATGGCTTGTGGGGGAGCCGTCTGCTCACATCAATCAAGCGAAGGAGAGGGCGAGGGTGCCGGGGAAGAGAAAATTGCTGTTGTTCTCGCATGTTTGCAATATCAGGAACGTAACAGGGGCCGAGAAGCTGCTGCTCTTCTGTGCCAGGAAGCTACAGGCCCACTATGATTGCACGATCGTGGTTCCCCGCCAGGGGAGCCTGACCGTGCTGGCAAAGCGTTATGGAATCCGCACGATCATTTGTGATAACGGACTGCTCTACGGAATGTGCTCCCCGCACGCCGGATTATCAGGTCTCGCCTCGGCAGTGGCTTGGAGCGATCCGGTTCGGCGCACGGTTGAATTGCTCAATGGAGAGCGTCCGGATCTGGTGCTGGTAAATACCAGCGTTAACGTCTCCCCGGCAATCGCCGCCAAGCAGCTTGGCATTCCGGTTGCCTGGCAGATTACCGAGGTCATCGCACAGAACGATTTTACAGCCGAGGCAGTTAGCATTATTGATCGGTACAGCGATCTCATTATCGGTATTTCCCAAGCAGTACTGAACCCGTTCCGGGGAAGTGCGGCGGAGCCTAAGATGCTGCTGCTGTACCCTTCTTGGAACCCGGAGGATGTCCATCCGGAGGCGTGGCCCTCCCTACGGCGGCATAAGCGGGGATTATGGAAGGTGAAGCCGGCAGAACGGCTGGTTGGCTATATCTCCTCGTATCTGATTCCGGAGAAGGGGGCCGATCATTTTCTGCGAGCGGCGTTGACACTGGCTGATTCATTCAGTGATACAAAATTTGTAATGATCGGCGCCGAGATTCACCATGAATTTTATCGCAGTTTGCAGGATATGGCTGCGGCTTCTCCTTATCGGGACCGATTCGTGTTCGCGAACTTCGAGGATCAGATTGAGGCTGTATTCGCTGCACTGGATCTGGTCATCGTCCCGCCGATTGCTCCGGAAGGTTTTGGACTGACGGCACTGGAAGGGATGTTCTTCGGCAAACCAGTCGTGGCCTACGCTTCGGGAGGGTTGAGGGAGATTCTGGAGGCAACGGGCAATGCCCCCTATTTGGCAGCGACCCGAGATTCGGAGGAGCTTGCCTCCAGAGCTGCGCAGTTGTTATCTTCGCCAGGGCTGGCGGAAGAGGTTGGACAGAGCAACCGGATTCAGTCCGAAGCGGCCTTTGGGCCGTCGGCTTATGAAGGCAGATTGCTCGGATTAGTAGAGCGAATGAATGGCCTGCAAGGTAACGTTGTTCCGTTACCTGAGCAGCAAGAGCCCCCGTTAGATGAACTGGCGCTTCGCGCCATTGAATCGGGAGCCAAAGAGTCTGCAGGCAATAACCGCCCCATACGGGGCAAGGGAAGCCAGCGGAGCAGGAGTTCCAAGCGACGCAGAACCTTGAAGAAGCAGCGCCGAGGCAAGGGTGGTGTGCGGCGGGGGATAGCGGCCCGCCGCAAACGAAACCGCAAAGGGACGCAGCGGCCCCCGGCTTGGCGGCGCAGGTCTTCCAGTGTAACATCGAGACGTAGAAGCAAGCGTCATAAGTCTGCAAGGAGATGAGAATGTGAAGATCATGACGATACTCGGGACTCGGCCGGAGATCATCCGGCTAAGCCTGATCATACCTTTGCTTGACCAGTGGGCCGACAAGCACATCCTGGTCCATACGGGACAGAATTTTACGGCCAGCCTGAGCGATGTCTTCTTTCAGGAATTGGGCCTGAGACAGCCGGACTATGTGTTTCAAGATCATAAAACAACTCTGGGCAGCCAGCTTTCAGCTATGTTTGCTCAGATGGAGCAACTTCTGAATCAGGAGCGACCGGACCGGGTGCTACTGCTTGGGGATACCAACAGCGCGTTATGCGCAGTTCTGGCTGAACGGCTGGGGTATCCTGTCATCCATATGGAAGCGGGCAATCGCTGCTTTGACCTCGATGTTCCGGAGGAGAAGAACCGGAAGATTATTGATGCCGTGTCCACGATTAACATGCCATACACCCCCCAAAGCAAACAGCATTTAATTGCCGAGGGTGTGCCGGGACGACGTATCGTGCTAACGGGCAATCCCATTTATGAAGTCATGCAACATTATGATTCTCAGGTAGAGACTAGCGACATTTTGACGCGTCTGGGCTTGAGCGAGCGAGCCTATTATCTAGTTACTGCCCACCGGGCAGAGAACGTGGATCGGCCAGAGTCGCTGCATGCCATTATGGAAGGGCTGAACAAGGTGGCAGAGGCCTCTTCGCTACGGATGATTTGCAGTATTCATCCCCGTACCCGGTCGCGTATTGAACGGGATTTGAAGCTGAAGATGCATCCCCTTGTAGAATTTTATGAGCCCTTTGGATTTTTTGATTTTGTGAAGCTGGAGAAGCACGCTCTTTGTGCGTTGACGGACAGCGGCACGGTGCAGGAGGAGTGCTGCATAATGCATGTCCCCACAGTTACCATCCGCCGGACTACGGAACGCCCGGAGACGGTGGATTGCGGCAGTAACGTCGTATCCGGTGTGAATGCCGAAGCGATTGCAGCGACAGCCAAAATGATGGCAGGGATGGAACGCTCATGGCCTTATCCTGATGGCTATATGGAGAAGAAGGTTTCGGAAAAGGTGGTCAAATTCGTACTTGGAGGGAAACTGAATGTTTAAAAACCAAGTCATTCTCGTGACCGGGGGAACGGGCTCATGGGGCCATGAACTCATTCGGCAATTGCTGCCTCAGCAGCCGAAGGAAATCATCGTATATTCTCGCGGCGAGGCAGCCCAGGTGGCAATGAGCCGTGCCTTTGACGATAAGCGGCTGACCTTCCGTATTGGGGATATTCGTGATAAAGAAGCACTGACTGCGGCTTGCCGTCATGTAGATATCGTCTATCACCTTGCCGCCTTGAAGCATGTCCCTGTGTGCGAGGAGCAGCCCGGCGAGGCCTTGAAGACCAATGTGGTGGGCACGCAAAATGTCATTGAAGCTGCGATTGAGAACAAGGTGAAGAAGGTTCTGTACATCTCTACCGACAAGGCTGCCAATCCTTCCAACTTCTACGGCATGACAAAGGCCATTGGGGAGAAATTGATTGTGTATGCCAATCTGATTCAGGAAGAAACGAGATTCGTGTGCGTTCGGGGCGGCAATGTTCTCGGAACCAATGGTAGTGTCATTCACTTGTTCAAGCAACAGATCCGGGAAAGACGCCAAGTTTCAATTACAGATATGGAAATGACGCGTTTCTTCTTCACGATGCCCGAGGCGATCCAACTGTTGTTCAAGGCCTCACGAGAGAGCGTCGGCGGTGAAATCTTCGTCATGCTGATGCCAACCTGCCGAATTGTGGATCTGGCGCAGGTCATCATCGAAGAGTCCGGGGTATCCGGGGTATCCATGGTAGAGTTCGGCGTCCGCCCGGGAGAAAGAATTCACGAGTTGCTGCTCAGCGAATATGAAAGCCGAACGACCGTAGTCTATGATGACGAATACCTGGTCATTCTCCCTGCGTTGGAGATCGCCGGCTTGCAGGAACGTTATGGCGACCTGCCTGGCGTGACCTTCGGTGAGTTAAGTTCCGAGCATCATCTGATGGATAAGGAAGCGATCCGCGGCCTGTTGGCCAGAGGAGGGTTCCTTTCATGAAAATACTGATCCTCGGGGGCGCCGGCATGGCCGGCCATGTCCTCGTTCGATATTTCCGCGAGCAAGGAAAACATCAGGTCTTCTACACTTCCCGAGATTCGGGAGATGCCGAATCCTTGATTCTGGATGTGACGGATACCGTAGCCGTGGATTATGCCGTTCAGGTGGTTCGTCCCCAGATCATTATCAATGCCGTCGGGGTTCTCAATCAGTTCGCTGAGCAGGATAAAATCGCAGCTTACCATATTAATGGATTCCTGCCCCATCGATTACGTCATTTGGCCGACAAGACAGGAGCCAGGCTGATTCACATCAGCACGGATTGTGTGTTCAGCGGAGATCGCGGACATTATCGTGAAGACGATCCGCCTGATGGAACCTCTATGTATGCGGTGACCAAAATGCTGGGAGAAGTTCATGATCAGGGACATCTGACCATCCGCACGTCCATCATTGGGCCGGAGATTCGGGGCCATGGGATTGGGCTGTTCCATTGGTTCATGAGCCAGGAGGGAAAAGTCTCGGGTTATCGACGCGTTTCCTGGAACGGGGTAACCACGCTGCAACTGGCCAAGGCTATAGATCAATTGATGGATCGACCGGTATCCGGACTCATTCATTTGGCTCATCCCGAGATTGTGAGTAAATACGAAATGCTTCAGCTCTTCAAGGAGATCTGGGGTAAAACGAATGTTGAGATTGAGCCGGAGGACGGTCCTTACCTGGACCGAACACTGGTAAATACGCGGACCGATGCCGCCGTTCCGCTCCCTTCCTTCCGCCATATGCTGGAGGATATGGCGGGTTGGATGAATCAGCATGGCTGATCAAGCTACTATTCTGATTACCGGAGCGGCAGGATTCACCGGGCAACATGCTTGCCGCCGGTTTGCGGCCCAGGGATACCGGGTCTTCGCCTCAGTTCGAAGCGAAGCCGGGCTTCCCGGCGGCTGCGGTGTTAGCTATTACCCATGCGATCTGACCGATAAGCGGCAGGTCAGGGAGATGATATACAAGCTACGGCCTGAATATGTTCTGCATCTCGGTGGAAAAAATTCAGTGCCTGCTTCTTGGGACCACCCACTCCTGTATGTGGAGAGCAATTTGATGACTACCCTGCATGTGCTTGATGGCTTGCATGCTGCCAGACTGGAGCGAACCCGCGTGCTGGTAGCTGGCTCCCGGCTCAAATTTGGACTAGGCCCCGACATCGCTCCCACACATCCTTATGGCCTGAGTAAGGCGCTGCAAGAAGCAGCGGCGCTGGCTTGGGGAGAACTGTTTGGGCTCCACGTCATGGTTGCCGAGCCGGGTAACCTGATTGGTACAGGTCCTTCGACAGGTGTCTGTTCCTTGTTAGCCCGCTACATTGCCGGAGTTGAGCGTGGAGAGGAGCTTCCTCCCTTCAAGCTGACAAAAGGGGTTGAACGGCGGGACTTTCTGGATGTGCGAGACGCGGTGAAGGCCTATGAAATCTTGCTAAGGCGGGGCGAGCCGGGCAAAATTTATCCTGTGTGCTCCGGCCAGGAACACAGTCTGTCGGAACTGGCTGAAGTCTATGCCAAGCTGACAACGGCGAAGCTGGACCTTCGCGTTTCCCAGCCTGCATTGAATAGTCCCTTGTCTGCCTCCGGCTCAGCGTCTGCAGTTGTTCCGCAATCCCTGTGGGACATGGGGTGGGAGACAGCTTATTCCTGGGAACAGTCCCTGATGGATATATTGAACGATTGCCGTAAGGAAGGGAGAACCTTGTCATGAATCCGAGAGTAAGCATCATCATTCCGTTCTATAACTGTCCTTATATCGAGCAAGCCGTTCAAAGTGCGCTGGACCAGAGTTATACAAATATCGAGATCATTGTTGTGGACGATGGCTCGACCCAGCATGCAGAACGCCTGGCTCCATACCGGAATCATATTTACTATCTGGGCAAAGCCAATGGTGGAACTGCCTCGGCGTTGAATCACGGCATCCGCCATGCCTCAGGCGATTATATTGCCTGGCTTAGCTCGGATGATAAGTTTCATCCTGACAAAGTTGCCGTTCAACTTCAATTCATGCAAGCCAAAGGGGCGGCTATTTCTCATACCAACTTCAGCTACATCGACCAAAATAGCCAAGTGACCCAGCACGGAGCGGGAATGCCTCCGATGGAATGGAATGTCTTGCTCCACACATTTCTAGGCGGCAATCCCGTGAACGGTTGTACGGTGATGATGCATCGTAGTCTGGTGCAGCGGGTGGGGATTTTCGACGAACAGTTGCCGTACACCCATGATTATGATTTATGGCACCGGGTGCTGCTTTCCCGTACTGCCTTCCCCTATGTGGAAATTCCGCTTACTTTCTATCGGAGGCATGGGGGCATGGGGACCTTGCGCCATCAGAGTGCTATTTCTGCAGAAATTCAATTCCTCCAGGATCGCTACAGAGCGGCCTTAACCCATCTCATCGCTACCTCCTAAAGTCCATGAAGCAGGTCATTTGTCCCCGAATAGCAGAAAATGAGCAGTTACCTTGAGGAAGTTGTCTATACGAAACACGCTCTTCAACCATAACCTGAAATAGATTACAAGAAGGTGGTGAATGAAGAGATGGGTGTTTTTCTTGATGCCAGAAGCTCCGTGAACTCCAACCAGCCCGGGTTCCCCGGGACTCCACTGTCCGATACCCCTGCACTGTTCGGGATCATCGGTTTGCAGACGCAAAACGTTCCCAATCCAATCGTAATTCTGCAAGGGATTATCGGTATATTGGGGGACGTAGGAGACACATTTACGATTGATATCGTCCGTGGGGCGACGTTTGCTCCCGCCAATGTCATCTTTAGTCTGGATGGGGTCGTGACCAGCGCCACTTCCACACAGGTGACGTCGTTCGTAGCTGCCGACCTGCTCGCTCCTGCGGCACCGGAAACGGTTTACACCTCCTATATTTCCGGAGCAACAACCGCTATTCGTAACGGCCCAGAAGCCTTTACTGGTATTGCCCAGCAAGGTTAATGCAAAACAGAAAACCTGCCTCGGGTTTGACCCGGGGCGGTTTTCGTCTAAATGAAGCAGCCCTGCGGCTAAAGTGAAAGTTCAAAAGTCAGGTTTTCAGCCCGAATGTACTACCTGATTCACTTCGTGATCAAAAGATGACTTTTTGAACAACCACTATATTAGAAAAGGGTTGGATGGCATGAACCGCTTAAAGATACTGTTCATCACCCGAGATTTCAGCAAATACCTGGAACGCAACTTCTATTACATGCAGATGGAGCTTCAGAAGCAAGTCTTGTTAACTGTAGAACATCGAGGTGGAAATCTTGGGGAAATTGTTCGACGCATGCCGAGTAAGCCTGACTTTATTCTATTAAATGATATGTTCCATGCTGCTTATTGCCCACCTGTTCAAGGACTCGCACAGCTAGGTATCCCCTGGGGCATGATCATGCATGATCTTCATAGCAAAGTGGAGCAGCGCCGGGAATTTCTACAGCGGTTCCCCTCTTCGAATATATTCACGATTTATCAGCACGCTTTCCGTGTACGTTATCCCGAATTCAAGGGAAATCTGCGCTGGCTTCCGCATTTTGTTGATCCGGTTGTATTTCGAGACTACCAGCAGCGCAAGCGAATCGACATCCTGCTGATGGGAGCCACCAACCGGAAGGTCTATCCGCTGCGACATGCCATCAAGACATCATTGACTGGAAGACCTGGCTTCGTCAGTCACGATCATCCCGGTTATGTAGATTTTGCTTCTGATGCCCAGGCCAGGGTTGCCCGCAGCTTTGCCGTAGAGGTGAACAGGGCCAAAATATTCATGACCTGCGACTCCATATACCGTTATCCTTTACGAAAATATTTCGAGGTACCGGCTTGTCATACCTTGCTGCTTGCACCTGAGAACCCGGATTTGATCCAGTTGGGCTTTCGGCCTGGCGTTCATTATGTCGCAATTTCGCCACGGGATTACCTGGCCAAAGCGAATTTCTATCTTCATCCAAACAACGAGGCTTTAAGGAACAAAATTAGCCACCAAGGCTATGAATTTGTCAGGGAGAAGCACACAACGGCCACTCGAACCCGTGAATTGTTACAAATGATCCGTTCCATCATCGACAACAGGAAGATGCCATAACGTCTGCGGGCAGTATGACCAGTTATCAACACGGAAGGGGGAGATGAGATTTGAGCCGTACTATAGCCATCGTCGGTTTGGGTTACGTCGGACTGCCTTTGGCTGAAACTTACATGGATCAAGGCTTTCGCGTAATCGGCATTGATAAGGACGAGAGCAAGTTGAAGCTGCTGAGTGAAGGACGAAGCTATATCGCGGATGTTCCGGAAGCCAAGATCAGGCATTTTGTTCAAAGCGGTCAGCTTGAGGTTAGCTCCGAATACAGCAGCATTGCCGCTGCAGAGGCGGTCATTATGTGCGTGCCAACACCGCTCAACCAGCAGCATGAACCGGATATGGCCTACTTGATTGAAGCCTCCAGGGACATGAGCGGACACTTACAGGCAGGCCAACTGGTCGCTCTTGAGAGTTCTACCTATCCCGGAACCACGCGGGAAGTGATTTTGCCCCTGTTGGAACAAAGCGGACTGCGTATAGGGGTGGAACTCTTTGTTGGTTTTTCGCCCGAGCGGGTTAATCCTGGAAGTCGACGATATACTTTGCAAGAAATTCCCAAGATCGTCAGTGGAATTACTCCGGCTTGCGCCGATCGCACAGAAGAGTTATATCAGGCGGCATTCCACAAGGTAGTACGCGTATCCTCCACAGAAACAGCAGAGATGGCTAAATTGCTGGAGAATACCTTTCGTTTCGTCAATATTTCCTTTATGAATGAGTTTGCCATGTTGTGCGACAGGCTGGGCATCAATGTATGGGAGGTTGTGGAAGCGGCATCTACCAAGCCTTTTGGCTTCAAAGCATTTTATCCTGGACCTGGGGTAGGTGGGCATTGCATTCCTGTGGACCCCTTATATTTGCAATGGAAAGCCCGTCAGCTTGAAGTCGATAGCACCTTCATTGAAGCTAGCACACGAATCAACCGTTCCATGCCGGCATATATCGTATCTCGAATCAAGCAAGCCATGGAGGACTCGGTGCTTACAGGTAAACGAATATTGGTGCTTGGTGTCACCTTCAAGGAGGATGTCGCGGATATTCGAGAATCCAGTTCCATTGAAATCATCCGGCTGCTCATGGCCGCGGAAGCTCAGGTGGAATACCATGACCCACTGGTTACGGATTTGAAGGACAGTGGCCTGGAACTGACATCGGCTGAGCTTGATACCGAAATTTTGGAGGCTAGTGATTGCGTGTTGCTGGCTGTTCATCATAAGGGATTGCCACTGGACCTGGTGGCCGCCCATGCTTCGTTAGTATTTGATACGAGAAATGCATTGCGGGGGCGTCCGGGCAAGGCCAAAGTCATTGCACTTGGGGATGGTACCTCGGGTCACTTCAAATCACTTGGATAAATCCTGATCATGATACGGAAGAAAGGAAGGTAGGGTAATGTTCAAAGATAAGACAATATTAGTCACCGGGGGAACGGGGTCCTGGGGCAAAACACTAACGCGCCGGCTGCTGCTGGA
Organism: Paenibacillus sp. 1SOY10; assembly: GCF_056836745.1. NCBI lineage: Bacteria > Bacillati > Bacillota > Bacilli > Caryophanales > Paenibacillaceae > Paenibacillus > Paenibacillus sp. 1SOY10. Next base: position 68,256 of record NZ_JBXENK010000008.1, read on the forward strand.
GCAGCCGAAGGAAATTCGAATATTCTCCAGAAACGAGTATGCTCAGGTCCTGATGGCGCGGGAGTTCAACGGACATAAGGAACTCCGGTTCGTGATCGGGGATATCCGCGACTATGGAGCGGTGGAAGCGGCTTGTAAGGGTGCTGATTATGTGTTCCATCTGGCTGCACTCAAGCATGTGCCTGTGTGTGAATTCCAGCCGGAAGAGGCGCTGAAGACCAACGTGCTAGGGACTGAGAATATCATCCGCGCCAGCATTGCGCAGAAAGTAGCTAAGGTCATCGATGTATCAACTGACAAAGCGGTTGATCCCACCAATACCTATGGTATGACCAAAGCCATAGGCGAGAAGCTGATGATCCGGGCCAATGATCTGAGTGAAGATACCCGCTTTACGTGTATTCGCGGAGGCAATGTGTTAGGCACTAACGGTAGTGTGGTTCCGCTGTTCATTAATCAACTGCGGGAGGGACGGGAACTTACCTTGACCTTCCGGGAAATGACCCGCTTCTTCCTGACGTTGTCCCAGGCCATTGACCTACTGCTGAAAGCAGCAACCACGGCTATCGGCGGCGAGACGTTTGTAATGAAGATGAAGGCTTGCCGCATCGTCGATATCGCGGAGGTGCTGGCAGAGCACTACGTCGGGCACCGTGTACCGTTCAAGGAAATCGGTATTCGCCCAGGGGAGAAATTGCATGAGGTGTTGGTATCGCGATACGAATCGCCGTACACGTTGCAGTACAGTGATCAATATTTCGTTATTTTACCACCGGGCTCAAATGACTTGAATGCCCGTTATGCCGGCCTGAACCCGGCTGTGTTCTCCGAATACCATTCCAACGCCTCCCTGCTGAAGAAGCCCCAAATCACCGAGATGCTTAAAGAGGGAGGATTCTTGACCTGATTACCATCAGCTTGTGCATGATCGTCAAGAATGAGGAAGCCCGGCTGCCGGTATGCTTGCAGTCGGTCTGCGACCTCGTTGACGAAATTGTGATCGTGGATACAGGTTCGTTGGATGGTACGAAGAAGATTGCCCAGGCCTACACAGAGCGGATTCATGACTATGTTTGGGAGGATGATTTCTCAGCTGCAAGAAACTTCGCGTTCTCCTTGGCCAGTCAGGAATTCATTCTTTGGTTGGATGCAGATGATGTAATCACGGAGTCTGACCGCCAAAAGCTAAAGCAGCTCAAGCAGAATCTGGAACCGAATGTGGATTCTGTTATCATGAATTACGTTCTCCAAACGGATGAGGCCTCTGGTGAGCCTTTGGCCATGACAAGACGAAATCGTCTGGTCAGAAGAAGTCGGAACTATCGCTGGGTCGGCATCATTCATGAGTATTTAGATGTAGCGGAGGGAAACCGGCTACTGTCTGATATCTCAATTACTCACCGGGGCACGTCTGAACCGGGCCATTCTGACCGCAATCTGCATATCATTGAGCGGTGGCTCGCGGCCGGGCATGAGCTAACGGGGCGACTGAGGTTCCATCTGGCTTGCGAACTCGCTGATGCCGAGCGCCACGAAGAAGCTGTAGTACATCTGAAGAATTTCCTTACAGATTCGGAAGCTGCGCGCGACGATCTGGTGATGGCCTGCTCAAGACTGGCTGATTGTTCCCGCAAGCTTGGACGCACTGAGGAAGAATTGCAAGCTATGCTTCAATCGTTGTATTATGATGTCCCTCGTCCAGAGATTTGCTGTAGCTTGGGGAAGTGGTTCGAAGAGCGTCAGCAATGGAGGCAAGCAATCTATTGGTACAGCCAGGCATTACAAACATCTGAGCTGTCAGCATGGAATGCCATTGTTCAGACGGCTGCCCGAACGTGGCTTCCACACAGCCGTTTATGTCTGTGTTACGCTCAGATGAGCCAGCTTCGTCAAGCTTATGATCATAACAAAGAGGCCTTGCGTTATCTTCCCCAGGACCCGGGGCTAAAGGCTAACGATCAGAAGCTGGAAGAGGCACTCAAAGCTTTGCCAGAGTGATCAATGTATACCTTACAAATAGCGAAGCTTCCTCCCAACATGCCTTGTGGGGGAAGCTTCGTTTGAATTTGGGGCAAATTATGAAAAAATACAGCCTGATTAAGGCTGTATAAGAAGCTTGATGAACAAACTTTATGACGGGATAAGGTAGGATAACATTTGCTTGAAGGAGCCGGCGTATTGTTGCGGCGACATCCACTGATTAATGTGTTGCTGTCCTTGGGTACGGATGCGTTCCCGCAAAGCTGTATGATCCATCAGCTCCATTGCTTCTGTCACAGCCTCGTTGAGGCGTGGATACTGAAAGAACTTTCCGGTTTCGTTATTTTTGATAAAGAAACGAACTCCCTCTGAATCGGTACTTAGGACTGGACAGCGGCAAGCCAGAGCCTCGGCAACGGCATAGCCGAAGCCTTCTAACGTAGAGGTAGAAATCATTAGACCGCCAGAGTCGCCAATTCGGGACAAATAGAAGGGCATCTCCCGGTTTGGAGTATTGGGAAATAATTTCACGCGGGATTGCAGACCAAGCACATTAATATATTGCCAGAACGCGTTCTTGATTTCATCCGAAGGCAGTTCGTAGTCCATAAACATCCAGATTTCCGCCTTGGGACGGCGGCGAATCAGGCTGGCGGAGATTTCAAGGAACAGTTCCCAATTTTTATTAGGCTCCAATCTACCTACCCAACCAATAATTGGCACAGGATATTTGGGTTGAGATTTATAATGGAAATGCTGCGTATCCAGCAGATTGGGAAAAATATAATTAGGTAGCGTTGGATAATATATGGAGGCCAATTCGACCAGATGTGGTGTTGGGGGCATGAGCGAAGCCTGGCAATGGCGCAGAATTTCTCCAGATCCCTCCTGAAGCATCTGCATTGCCTGCTCCCTGGTGCCAAGTCCTTGTATTTCAAAGATGATTGGCTTGGTATATCCCAGCCGGCGCAGTCTGCCAGGCAATAAATAATCGGAAGTCGTGATAATCGCGTCGTATTGTGGCAACTGGCGAAGAAGTTCGTCATCCCCTGGAGCGACCATGACGGGAATATTGGCTGCCTGTGTATTACCAAGCCCATATCCGGACTGAAGATACAGCACATGCCCCTCGATCCCCTGCGTTCTGAGAGCGACGCAGCGTAAGCGATTTAGAGTTTCTACGCCCCCGCTGGGAACATAAAACGTAAAAAGCACCTTCATGGGCAAGCTCCTCTTGTTCATGGATGAAATAAGCGATTCTGTAGTTATTGTACGCATGCTCTGTTGGAATCGTGCGGGTAAGTTTACCTGTATGACGAACCGACGATTTTGCGCATCCTAAGACCTGTCTCATACATTCATTCTATAGATGGAGGTTGACTGCATGCGAGGAAGCAAAATCGTTCATTTGTCATTGTCGGCAGCAATGGTCGCGGGGGTTGCCGGTATTGCGGGCTGCGGTAACGCGGACAATAACATGCGAACCCAGAGCTTGCGCAATAACCACAATCGGGGCTACAACATTAACTCCATGGACTCCATGGACCGAAATCAGCGTATGAATACGCGTAATACGGGGAACGGGCAGGAGCGCATTCAATCACTGCGCTATAGCCAGGCATTGAGTAACAAAGTGGCTCAGCTTAGTAGCGTCCAAGCGGCACATGTCGTCGTGACCGATCACGATGCTTATGTGGGCGTGACTATGCATGGTAACAGCAACACTAATGGCATGAATACCAACGGCATGAACACCAATGGTATGAATACCAACCGTAACGAAGGAACAGGCATGGACATGTTGGGTACCGGTACCAAAGGCATGAACATGAATCGTAATCGGGCGCTCAATTCAACAGATCGAATGCCGGGCATGGGTATGAGTGGCATGAATGGTCATCGGGATACATCCATGTATGGTGCTTATGGAGCAGGGACAGGGATGATGAACCGGTCAACAAATGATAACGGCATGGGACTCGGCATGGGTGACATGGGCGTAGGTATGGGAATGGATAATATCGGTGAGGACGTCAAAGAACAAATTACAACCGCTATTAAGCAAACCGCTCCTCATATCCGCAATGTCTATGTGTCCGGCAATGCCGATTTCGTGAATCAAATCGGTAACTACGGGATGCAAAGTCGTAGTGGCCGAACTTTAAACCACTACATTAACGATTTTGAGACGACCATCGATCGCGTCTTCCCCGGAGATCAACGATAACCGGTAGTTATGCAAAAAAGCGCGAGAGCGGGGGAAACCCGGCTACTCGCGCTTTTATTGTTAGCGATTAATTAGCTGCTTATTCGTTTGTAGTGAAGAGACGTCCCTTCACCCAGGTTTGGCGCAGTTCCAGATCGCCATCAACCAACAACAGGTCTGCTTGCTTGCCCGTTTCAATGGAGCCCGTCAAGTGATCGATACGAATCAATTTGGCCGGATTGCCGCTGGCTGCCTCTGAAGCACGTTCGACCGATAATCCTACCTCCTGCACGAGATGACGGAAGCCGCGAATCATCGTCAGCGTGCTGCCTGCCAAGGTACCTTCACTATCTTTCAGAGTACATACATTATCCTTAACCACAACGGGCAAATCACCCAGCATGTAGTCTCCATTGCCAAGACCGGCGGCAGACATGGCGTCCGTAATCAAAATGAGGTTGTTCTCGTTCTTCACACTCGCCAGCAGACGAATGGCTGCATGATGAACATGGATGCCGTCGGCAATAATCTCTGCGCTGATTCCGGGGGTGCTGAGTATAGCGCCAACGGTGCCGGGTTTACGATGGTGCAGTGGTGTCATGGCGTTAAACATATGCACCGAATGGTTCAGTCCCACTTCATGAGCAGACATGATTTCTTCGTAAGTGGCATCGGTATGTCCCGCTGCGGCTACAATACCTTGTTTGCGCAAATAAGCAATTAACTCATGCGATCCTTCCCGTTCAGGAGCGAAGGTGACTTGTTTGATCAGACCTGGATATTTAAGATCCCACGCCTCTACCCATTCCCGGTTAGGAGGAACCACATGCTCGGGATTTTGCGCCCCCGGCCATTTCGGACTGATGAACGGTCCTTCCAGATGCACGCCTACTAATTGGGCGTAAGGCATGTCCTCTGCCATATATTGATGTACAGTATCCAGCACAGTGTCGATGGATGCCTTAGGCAACGTCATCGTTGTGGCTAACATCGAGGTGGTGCCTTGACTACAGTGAAGCTGCGTGATGGCATCTAACCCTTGCTTGCTTGGCTTCGAGAAATCCTCCAGCATCCCGCCGTGTACATGTACATCGATGAAGCCTGGCAACACATAGTTGCCGGCGGCATCAATTACCTTGGCATCGCGTAGGCTCAATCCGCTTACGGATAAGCCGGATGTGGAGCCTACGTAGGTAATCACGCCATGTTCAACCGCAACGGCGCCATCATCGATGGTACCTTGCGGAGTTACGACCTTGGCATGAATAATCTGAAAAGTTCGTTCTTCCATTACAGAAGTCTCCCCGCAGCCGGGTCTACAACGACTACAACGTTGGAGTGAGTTTGCAGCAGCGAAGCTGGACATTGCGTTGTAATCGGTCCTTTCAAGGCTTGGGCGATGATTTCGGCTTTGTCCTCACCCTTGGCCATCAGCAGGATTTGCTTGGCCTTCAGGATGGACCCGATTCCCATGGTCAATGCATGAGTCGGAACCTCGTCAATAGAATTGAAGAAGCGTGCATTAGCCACCCGTGTCTGTTCTTCCAGCTTGACAACATGCGGAGGCCCTTGAAGCTCTTCTCCAGGTTCGTTGAAGCCGATATGGCCGTTATGTCCAACACCAAGCAACTGCAAGTCAACTTGCCCAGCTTCATCCAGCAGGCGCGCGTAATCTCTGGCTGTTTGCTCAGGATCGGCGGTGTTACCAAGGGGCACATGCGTATTGTTAAGGTCAATATCGACCTGGTTGAACAGCTTCTCATCCATGAAGCGGCGATAGCTTTCCGGATGATCTGTTGGCAGTCCGATATATTCATCGAGATTATAGCTGCTAGCTTGTTTAAAGCTGACGATACCTGCACGATAAAGTTCAATCAGCTTCTGGTAGACACCCACCGGGGTACTGCCCGTAGCCAGGCCAAGAATCGCCCGGGGATTGGTTTGGAGAAGACTGGCGATGATGCCTGCCCCGGTTTCATTAAATTGTTGCTCACTGTTTGTTTTGATGATGTTCAGCATTACTTTTGTCCTCCTTGGGTTTAGCGATATATTTTTGAATATTTTGATACGATTGTTCGAGCTTTGGAATATAATCCTGGAATTCAAGGCTCACCATGCCGGTAAACAAAATATCAATGACATGGAGTTGAGCGATCCGCGAGGCCATGTCACCACGTCGCATTCCTTCCTCAAGCGACGAGGAGAATAAGGAAATATCCGCAAGAGTTGCCAAGCGGTTATTGCTGTATTGAGTCAGCGATAAGGTTAGTGCACCGCTATCCTTGGCGCAGCGCAGAGCATCAATCGTCTCCGGAGTCTCCCCCGAATAGGAGACGGCCAGGGCGACATCCCCCTCGGAGAGCGAAGATGCCGAGGTAATCTGCATATGTGAATCGGCGAAGGCGGTGCAGTGCTTCCCGATCCGGACCAGCTTCTGTGAGAAGTCCTGAGCCACGATGGAGGAGGTAGCCACCCCGTACAAATCAATACGACGGGCATGGCATAAGGCCTCTACGGCTCGGGTTAGTTGGCTCATGTCCAGCAGGCGCGTGGTGTCGGTAATGGAAGCCAGATGATTTGCCTCCATGGCCTCAACAATCCTTGGCAGATCGTTGCCCGCGATGATGTCCTGATAATGATTGTCGCCCGGCTTATGGGCCAATTCCCCGGCCAGCTTCATCTTGAAGTCAGGAAATCCTTTGAAATGAAACGTCTTGCAGAAGCGCGTAATGGTTGATGGACTGATGCCACATGTACCAGCCAGCTCCGTAATTCCCAGACGAAGGACGGAGGCGGGCGATTGCAAGAGGTATTCCCCCAGCTTGCGTTCCTGTGGGGACAAGGAATCCAGATGGCTGGACACCGCATGTAAAATAGGTGTGGAAATAATCATTCCTCCTAATAGAGGTAGTAGCACTTATACAAATGTTAAACTAAATCAACTTATGAAAATTTTTTTCCTTATGAAACGGATTATTCATGAAAATTATTTTTATATCTCGCCTTCATCATAATAGATGTAAGGCCCCTTTTCAAGGGGGCATCTCCTATTTTGCCCGAAGAATGTCTAACGTTTCCTTGAATTTTTGAACTTTGCATACTAAACTTAAACAAGCTGATTCCTGCGGGAGAGAGGAAGGATTGCGTTGACGGTTGATCTCGATACATATATTGAAAGGATAGAGGTGGCATGGACCAATTCATTTCGCAAAATGAAAAGTGAATTGCTGCATCATCAGGAGCTTGGCCTCACCGGCCCTCAATTCCAGATGCTGGCACTGATTGCAAGGAAGAAGGTTTGCAATGTCAGCTATTTGGCGGATAAGCTCGAGGTCAAACCCAGCGCGATTACGGTTATGATTGACCGTTTGGTTCAGAACGGCTACGTGAACCGACGGCATGATGAGCAGGATCGGCGGGCTGTACTGTTATCGGTCACAGAGCGGGGTTCCGAGGTGCTGGAGGAAGCGAAGAAAAAGTCGCGGGAAGCGCTGAAGCGACACCTGTCTGTATTGACCGAGCAAGAGCTCGAAGCGATGATTACCATTTTGGAGAAATTTTCGAATGCAGATAAGCTCTAGGTTACTAGATACATATTCAGGGCCGTTCAGGGTTTTCGAGGTTAACTGACGGTTCTTTGCTTTATATAAAAGAGTAGGGTGTTATTGTTTGTAAGCGCTGTACTTGAAAATGGGACCTGGGAATGAGGGATAAATGATGGAAAAATATATGTTGGCATTGGATCAAGGTACGACGAGTTCCCGGGCTATTCTGTTTGATCAGGCGGGAGCCATCGTACATTCAGCACAACGGGAGCTGCCGCAATATTTCCCCAAGCCAGGCTGGGTGGAGCAGAATCCCAACGAGATTTGGGGTTCGATTCTCTCGGTTATTGCCACCTGTCTATCCGAGTCTGGCGTGAAGCCTAGGCAAGTTGCGGGGATTGGCATTACGAATCAGCGGGAAACGACCATAGTCTGGGATAAGGATACGGGAAATTCGATTTATCCGGCCATTGTGTGGCAATCGCGCCAGACGGCACCTGTTTGCGAGGCTTTAAAGGCGGCGGGGCATGATACTTTATTTCGTGCCAAGACCGGGCTGCTGCTGGACCCTTATTTTTCGGGAACCAAAGTAAAATGGATTCTGGATCACGTATCCGGCTCGCGGGAACGCGCCCGGAAGGGAGAATTGCTGTTTGGCACGGTAGATACCTGGCTGATCTGGAAGCTTTCCGGTGGCCGTCTGCATGTCACGGATTATTCCAATGCGTCCCGAACACTGATGTACAACATTCATGAACTGGCATGGGATGAAGAATTGCTGGAGCTGCTGGACGTGCCCAAAGAGTTGTTGCCTGAGGTCAAGTCTTCTTCCGAGGTGTACGGGACGACGGTACCTTACCATTTCTTCGGGGAGGAGGTCCTTATTGCCGGGGCGGCCGGGGATCAGCAAGCTGCATTGTTTGGGCAAGCGTGCTTCAGGGAGGGCATGGTCAAGACGACCTACGGAACAGGCTGCTTCATGCTGATGAATACAGGAAGTAAGCCGGTCGCTTCGGACCATGGGCTTATCACTTCTCTGGCCTGGGGGCTGAATGGTCAAGTCGAATATGCGCTGGAAGGCAGCATTTTCGTCTCCGGTTCGGCCATCCAGTGGTTACGAGACGGACTACGGTTATTCCGCGATTCCCGGGATAGCGAGATGTATGCTGCCCGTGTGGCCTCAACCGAAGGAGTGTACGTGGTTCCTGCCTTCGTTGGACTTGGTAGCCCTTATTGGGACAGCGATGTGCGTGGTGCGGTATTCGGCTTGACCCGGGGAACAACGAAGGAGCACTTTATTCGCGCCACGCTGGAGGCGCTGGCTTATCAGACTCGTGATGTGTTGCAGGCGATGGAGCAGGATTCGGGATATAAGGTTGATTCTATGCAGGTTGATGGTGGAGCGATATCGAATGGCTTTCTCATGCAGTTCCAGAGCGATATTCTGGGGATTCCCGTTGAGCGTCCGGTCGTTGGAGAGACTACTGCGCTGGGGGCCGCGTTTCTGGCCGGGCTTGCCGTAGGATATTGGGGCAGCCTGGACGAGATTAAGCGCTGTAAGCAGGTAGAGCATCAATTCCTGCCCAAAATGGACGAGGCTACCCGTGAAGGGCTCATTCAAGGCTGGATGAAGGCTGTTCATGCTGCGATGGCGTTCAAGTAAAAAACGAGTTCAACATTTTAGGTCCATAGTTGGTTTGAATAAGGGCCAGAATGCTTTAATATAATGAGAAAATGTAAGATAAGAGCATGTAAGGAGGGAGACATCCATGAAACGCAAATGGATTGTATTGATTGCTGGAGCGGCTGTTCTGATTGCCATATTGGGCGTCTATCTCGTATTTATCAATCCACCTGGAGATATTGATGTCGAGGGACGCTGGGAACTGACTTCAGGCCCGGAAGGTTGTTACACCGAGGTGTACTTCAAACGGGGGGTTACTCCGAAGAGCGGAGGCGCTGCCACTCGGGAAGAGGAAGGCAACTTTGTTCAGATGTCCTTTGGCACTTATGATAAAGTGGGGGATAACCTGGTGCTTAGCCTGACTAATCCCGTCAAGCCCCCTTTTGATATGAAGTTAGATCGCAATGGTCAGGAACTGGGACTGAATTATGAGTTAGATGGCAAGCAGCTAAGCTGCGGGTATAAGTTAAAGGAGTAGCACTTCCTTCTAAATCATCGTGTAGAGTCAATGATAAGCAGCGGCTGATGGTGCATTCCATCAGCCGCTTGTTTGTTAGGTCCACCCGTGGCCCCATATATGCAGGCAAAACAAAAAACCTTCTCTTTCCCCCGTTAAACGGGATGAAAAAGAAGGCTTGCGGTTCCCCAGCATGAGTGCTGGAGCACCCGTCAGATTTTCAGCTCCCCAAGCTTGATTAGCTCGACAACCGCCTGTGCACGACCTTTGACGTTCAATTTTTGCATCACATTAGAAATATGATTTCGAACGGTTTTCTCGCTGATAAATAATTGCCCGGCAATGTCGCGCGTCGTTTTATCCTGTACGAGAAGTTCGAAGACCTCTCGCTCACGATGAGTTAACAGAAATTTGCTGTTACGATCGCTGCTCTTCAAAATGCGTCACCCCTCCTTGCTCGGGTTTTGTGGTTTTAACAAGGTTAAGGGATACAGTCAAGACATAGTATGAAAAGTCAGCGACATTGGTGCGATGACTATATAAAAATAGGCATCAGGGTCTTGGTAGGGCAGCAAGTTCAATCCATTCCGTCGCCCAGCCCTGAATTTCGGCACATACAGGGGCGAGCGCCATCCCCCTTCTCGTCAATGAATATTCGATACGGACAGGCTTCTCAGGATAGACCACTCGCTGAATGACTCCTTCCTCTTCTAACTCCTTCAATCTTTCGGACAACATCTTCCCACTCAAGTTGGATAGTGAATTTTCAATTTCAACAAATCGTTTAGGGCCATCCAGCAATTTGTATACAATAAATGTAGTCCAGCGTTTGCTAAGCAGTTCAACTGCTTTTTCAAACCGGGGACACATGGGCGAAGTGTTCATTCTGTTCACCTCTCTTTATAGAATTAAATCTACACTTTATAAAAATTATATAATTACTTGACGGAATATACAATGTAAAATAAACTAAGTTACATAAAGTAACTAACTGATTTGTAGTACGTCATTGAATGGAAAGAACCAGCGTGCTTATGAGCCATGCTTTGGGCAAGTTTGATATGGAGTTTCTGTTTGCCCGGGAGGGACAGCTATTATGAACAAGAATGTGGATGTGTGTGTGATTGGTGCAGGGCCTGGTGGAGCGTTATTATCCTATTTATTAGCTAAGTCAGGGGTTTCTGTTGCCTTGCTAGAGAAGCAAACGATGTTGGGCAGGGCATTCCGGGGAGAGATTCTCAATAGCGATGGCGTTGCGGTGTTGAACAAGCATGAGGTGATGTCTCGACTTGCCGATGGAGCGATCTTGCCATTAGAGCATATTGAGTATTGGCTGAACGGCAAGATGGTAAAGAGGTTGCTGCCGGGTATATCTGAGGGTAATGTCGGCATTCATGTGCCTCAAGCAGATTTACTGGATGCGTTAATTAGAGAGGCAGGTCAGTATTCCAATTTCACATTGCATACTGGGGTGACGGTAAGTCACTTGGTACAGGATGAGCATGGTTATTACCATGGAATCTTTGCGACTGATGGAAATGGAGACGAGGTATTGCTGCATAGCCGGGTGATTGTGGGTGCCGATGGCAGATACTCTACCGTGCGCAGGCAAGCGAATATACCTGCCATAAATCGCAATCACGGTTATGATCTATTGTGGGCGCGTATACCTGCTCCGTCAGGCTGGAAGCCGGTCATTCGCTCTGCTATTGTTGACAATCAGCAATTGCATTTGTTCACACAAGCAAGAGGGTACATTCAAATTGGATGGAATATTGAACAGGATGCCTATCCGAAGCTGCGTAAGCAATCATTCGAACCTTTTATTACGACGCTAATCGAGGCCTTTCCTGATCTGGAGCACCAGGTAAGACAATATATCAAATCATGGAGTGATTTTGTGTTGCTCGATATTTTCAGCAGTCAAGTAGATACTTGGACCATGGAAGGGCTTGTACTGATTGGGGATGCGGCACATACCATGACTCCAACAGGGGCATTTGGATTAAATGAGGCCTTGCGTGATGCGGATTGGCTTGCGGATCACCTGACGGAGGGCTTGCAGGGGAATTTCCTTAATGTAGACTGCCTCAAACAGTTAGAGCAAGTGCGTCGTCAGACGGTAGAGGAATTACAGCAAGAGCAATTCGTGATGGAACGAACCTATAAACAGAACTTTTATATAGAATAAGCAGATAAGAAAGGTGTGTTAACATGCTACCACTTGATAATCAACATGCACTAAATGTGCTTAAAAATAAAATTTATACCGTTACATCGCCGGATGCCACAAGTGTGATGGTGGGTCCGATTAAGCTACCTGTCAATTTGGATGGGGAGACCAGAGAATTTCAATGGTACACCTGGCTCTCAGTTCATGACAAGGCAGAAAGAGAGAGATATGCCTCGTATACTTCCGAAGAAATCATTGCCTTGATGCCGTCGCTGCAACTTGCCGAGGGTCAACAATCAAGCGTGCTCGTATATGGTGATTTTGAACAAGATCCGTATGCCCTGATTCGGATGCATAGCATTTGTCATACAGGCGATATCTTTGGCAGTAAACGTTGTGACTGTGGATACCAATTGCATCAATCCATGAAGCTTATTGTTGAGCACGGAACAGGTGCCATATTCTATCTGGCCAATCACGAAGGCAGAGGCATTGGCTTGCTTAGCAAATCCATGGCTTACATCCTGCAAGAAGAGGGTCTTGATACCGTAGAAGCTAACCTTGTACTGGGATTTGCTGATGATGCTCGTCAGTATACAGATGCTATTAGTATTTTGCAATATTTGAGACAGAAGCCCGTTACTCTAATCACTAATAATCCTCGGAAGATGGAGGCATTACGTGCTTCGGGAATGAATATATCGGGTCGAGTACCACTGTGGGGAGATGTTCCCGAATATAATGTAAAATATTTACAAACCAAGGTGAACCGCTCTGGTCATTTTGCTCAAAATGAAGGGATACTCAATGAATATGCATGAGTCGGTCAATTCACATGAGAGCTATATGAGATTAGCGCTGGAAAATGCTAAAGCCATGAGCGGACAAACGGCGCCAAATCCAATGGTTGGGGCCGTCATCGTAAATGAGGGCAGAATTGTTGGAATTGGCTCGCATTTGAAGCCAGGGGAACCCCATGCTGAAGTCCATGCTCTGCGAATGGCTGGTGACGCGGCCAAAGGAGCAACGATTTATGTTACATTAGAGCCTTGCTCGCATCATGGACGTACAGGACCTTGTGCTGAAGCCATTGTACAGGCGGGGATTTCCAGGGTTGTCGTTGCGGCGCTAGATCCTAATCCGCTTGTCGCAGGTAGAGGAATTGCCCTATTGCAAGAGGCAGGAATTGAAGTTGTTCAAGGTGTGTTAGCAGAGGAAGCAGCTAAGCTGAATGAAGTATTTAATAAGTATATTGTGACAAAACGCCCTTTTGTCACGTTGAAGTCGGCCATGACATTAGATGGAAAAATTGCAACTAGACAAGCAAGCAGCAAATGGATTACTTCGCAAGCGGCCAGAGAAGATGTCCATCGACTGCGTCATGAGTCGGCTGCAATATTAGTGGGCGTGGGTACCATTGTTCATGACGATCCTCAGCTTACAACAAGGTTGCCTGGGGGACGTCATCCGCTTCGTGTGATCCTGGACAGTTCACTGCGTATTCCTGAGCGGGCAAGGGTCATTACCGATGGTGAGGCTCCAACCTGGATTTTCACAGGGCATTCTCCTGATGCAGCTAAGCAAGCAAGATTAGAGCAGCTTGGAATCAAGGTATTCAGAACAGCGACAACGCAGGTCAATTTGGCTGAGTTGCTGGATGTACTAGGGGCGCATGAGCTATCCTCTTTGCTGGTGGAGGGTGGCGGGCAAGTCAACGCATCCTTTGTAGAACATGGGCTTGCTGACAAGCTTGTGCTGTACATAGCTCCCAAGGTTGTAGGCGGCCAGGAGGCTCCTACCTTTCTGGAGGGACTTGGCGTAGGGCTGATGAGTGAAGCGCAATCTTTGCATAATGTTAGCTTCTCTCAGTTGGATGTTGACTTTAAAATCGAAGGGTATTTTTGAGGGTTCTCCATGACAAGGAAGCCAATTTAGCCTGATGTTATCAGCCGCATATTAAATCATAAGAGGGCGTTCCCCAGTCATTAATCATGACTGGGGAACGCCCTCTTTGTGAACAACTCTTATAGCGACTTCAGATAGTGAACCAGGGTCAGCAGACCTTTGTCGAAGTTCTCGAGGTTGAAATGCTCGTTAGGAGCATGCAAGTTCTCGTCCGGCAGGCCAAAGCCCATCATGACAGCCGGAGCCGACAGCACGCGGGACAAAGTTTCCACGATTGGAATCGAACCCCCATCCTTGGTGAACAAAGCACGTGTTCCATAGACGGCCTCATAAGCGTCAGCCGCTTTTTGCAGATATGGATGGTCCGGACTGCTCGTAAATGCATGGGCCTTCTCGGTTGCAGTCACCTTCAGCTTGGCTCCAGGTTGCAGATGCTGATGCAGGTGGCGTTCGATCCGGTCAATGGTTGCTTGCGGGTCCTGGTCACCAACCAGACGGCACGTAATTTTGGCATGAGCTTCCTTAGGGAGCACAGTCTTGGTGCCTTCACCCTGGAAGCCGCCGTAAATGCCGTTCAACTCCAGGGTTGGCCGTGCGCCAGTCCGTTCTACGAAGCTGTAGCCTGCTTCGCCAAACAGGGCGTCCAAGCCCAGGTCGCGTTTAAGCTTCTCTTCATCAAATTGCTGCTTGGCAAATTCCTCATGCACTTCGGGCGTCAGTTCTGCCACACCTTCATAGAAGCCTTCCACCGTGACTCTTCCTTGCTCATCATGCAAGGAGGCCAGCAAGGCTACCAGGGCATGCAAAGCATTGGGCACGCCGCCGCCAAAGGTGCCGGAATGCAAATCTGTATTTGCGGTATAGACGGCTACTTCCAGTGCACACAGGCCACGCAGACCGATACAGATGGCCGGCTTGCCTGGACCAAGCAAGGATGTATCAGAGATCAACACAAGGTCGGCGGCCAGCTTGTCTTGATGTGCCTTCAGGAACGCAGGAAGATTAGGACTGGTCACCTCTTCTTCGCCTTCAATACAGAATTTGATGTTCACAGGCAATTCCTTCTCTTGCTTCAACAAGGCTTCCACAGCCTTGATATGCATAAAGACCTGACCTTTATCGTCGGTAGCTCCGCGGGCATACAGCTTGCCATTGCGGATGGATGGTTCAAAGGGAGGGGTCTCCCAAAGCTCCAGCGGGTCTACCGGCTGGACATCGTAGTGTCCATATACCAAAACGGTTGGCTTGCCCGGGGCATGAATATATTCGCCATATACAACCGGATGTCCGGCTGTGGGATGGACTGCCACTTCTTCCATTCCCGCACGGCGCAAGGCTTCGGCCATCCACTCGGCGGCTTGCAGAATGTCACCCTTATGCTCGGATAGCGCGGAGATGCTAGGAATCCGCAGCAATTCGTCAAGTTCCTTCAAATGTTCTTCACGGTGATTCGCAAAATAAGCTTGATAATCCATGGTCGTTAGTTCCTCCCGAACTGAATTTACCAGTATATTCTACACCTTTTTGGTCAAGAACACGAATCATGAAATCTCCCAGGTAAGCCAAGCACCGCCCTTTCCTTAAATTAATCTTAAAAATCCATCCGTATTTTTTAGAATTATTTAAGGTGAGATGATGTTATTTCTGGTAAAGTCAAGGAAGTACGTTGGAAAAAGAGAATTATTTCATGTAGACATTGAACAAATTGCTGGAGAAAAAGAAGGGAGTCGTCGTTGTTATGGAAGAGAAGGACAAAAAAGAGCAGGAAGCCGCCGGTAGTCAAGGGGATACCGGGTTGGAACAAGAGCAAGGACAGGTAAAGAAACAACCGGAGCCACCTGTGGAAGAGCAACTTGAACAGAGCTTGGAGGAATTGCCCCAAGTATCAACGGAGGAGGCAAGTGCCACATCGCCAGAGGAAGTGGTCGTAGCAGAAGAAGTAGAAGCGCCTAAACCTACTGAACCAGCACTTGAAACGAGTCCATTGTGGAACAACCTTCAGGACGGTGAAGGGGTGCCTTTGATGGTCGCTCAAGACGGACAGGCCATTCCCGAAGCTGCGGAGGGTGCCAAATCCAGCAAGCTGTGGCCGATCGTATCACTCGTGCTGGCTGTCCTGTTGATCGTTGTATTGATCAAGCCGCCATTTGCCACGAACAAAGCCGAAGCCGTTGCGACGGTTAACGGGGTGGAAATTACCAAGGATCGTCTTTATGACTCGATGATCGCCGGCGGAGGCGCTCAAACTCTCGACACGCTGATTAACGAAGAACTGATCAATCAAGAGGCTGCCAAGCAGAATATTACGATTTCCGATGCAGATATTGAAGGTGAACTGGAGATGTACCGTACGCAATTCGGATCTGATGAGAAGCTGAACGAGGCCTTGACCCAATTCGGAATGACCCGGGATCAACTGGAGGAGCAAATAGTACAGCAATTGAAATTAACGAAGTTGCTGGAGCCTCAGGTGGAAGTGACGGATGAGCAGGTCAAGCAAATTTTTGAGCAGAATCAGGAGTCATTTAATACACCTGAACAGGTTCGTGCTTCGGTCATTCTGGTAGCTACGGAAGAAGAAGCGAAGGAAATCGTCAAGGAATTGGACGGCGGAGCGGACTTTGCTGAATTGGCCAAGAACAAGTCGCTGGATGTGATGACGAAGGAGCAAGGCGGGGATACGGATTTCTTTGCCCGGGGAGAACGGGAGGAAGCGGTTGAGGAAGCTTCGTTCAAGCTTGCCAAGGGCGAGGTCAGTGAGCCGGTAAAAACCACCGAGGGTTATCAAGTCATTAAGGTGACAGATCGTAAGGAAGCACATACGGCTACACTGGAGGAGAAGCAGGAGGAAATCCGCAAAGCGCTCGTTGCTCAGCAGGTTTCCGGTTTGTCAGGTACCTGGCTGCAGGATGCGCGCAGCGGGGCGGAAATTACCAATGTGTTTACGGATACGGATGAAACTGAAGCCGGAGTCGGACAATAACAGATAAGCTACAGACCTATGAGGTTACGCCGCCGGAGCATGCTCCGGCGGTTTTATGTACATATAGCCGTGACTACCTTAATTCATACAATGTTTATTGGAGATTATGGAGATCAGGAGGTACAATGGTAAGCAATAAGATAAAGGCTGACATTTTCGGGTGCGGACGGGTTAGGAGGAAGTAAGATGCCTAAGTGGTATGAGCTTAGTTTCGGTGAAGACTATTTGCTGGTATACAAGCACCGTGACGCACAGGGGGCCAAGCATGAAGTTCAGCGGATGGTCCGTTGGCTTGAACTTCCCGCCGGGGCCAGCGTGCTTGATTTATGCTGTGGCATGGGGAGACATTCCATGGCTTTGACGGAAGCGGGATATGCAGTGACCGGTGTGGATCTGTCCGAGGTGCTTCTGCGCGAAGCAAGGCTTGGCGATCCGGAGGGCAAGGTAGATTGGTACCGAGCCGATATGCGCGAGCTTCCCCTGACCGGCCCATTTGATGCAGTGGTCAATTTGTTTACTTCCTTCGGTTATTTCAAGCATGATGAGGAGCAAGTTAAGGTCTTGCAAGAAGTGCGCCGTTTGCTGAAACCAGAGGCGAAATTCATTATCGATTACTTGAATCCGGCCTATACCTTGGCTCATCTGGTCCCTTACTCGGAACGGGTGGATGAAGGCTGGAAAATCATAGAACAACGACGAATTGAGAACGGTTATGTTATTAAGACGATTACCATTACGGAGAACAGAACATCTGGGCTGGAGAAGAAGCAAGAAAGTGAACCTAGGGAATATATGGAGCGAATCAAGCTGTATTCCCTGGATAATTTCAAGCAGATGCTGAATGAAGCGGGACTGGTCCTGCAGAAGGTGCACGGAGATTATGATGAAGAAGACTATCATCCACTGAACTCGCGGCGAATGATTCTGATTGGAGGACGACGATGACGCAAATGACAGAAGCTAAGCTCAGGGAACAGGAACTTATCCTCCGTGTCCCTATCCCGATGGCGCCCCCGCTGCGTAGTGTGAACAGCTACATTTTGCGCGGAGATGAGGGAATTACAATCATTGATCCCGGGCCACGGACCCCTGAATCGGAAGAACAGTGGCAGCAGGTCTGGGGCCAGCATCATCTCTCGCCCCGCGAAGTGACCCGGATTGTAGTCACCCACCATCATCCTGACCACTATGGACTGGCCGGCTGGCTACAGGAGCTCACCGGTGCGACTGTGCTGATGTCTCGGCGTGCATTCGCTGAAGTCGAACTGATGTGGGGGATGGACAGCCAGGTGGAAGCGGCCTTGCCCGAATGGTTCGGGCAACATGGCATGCCAGAGTCGTGGTGCGAGCAATTACCGGGCCATCTGTATGGGTTTCGAAGTCAGGTCACACCTCCTCCCGAGGAGGTGACCTTTATTCAGGAAGGTGAATCCATTACGATGGGTGGACGAGTCTGGCATGTCATTGAAACTGCGGGCCATGCTCCGGGGCATCTTTCTTTCTATGACGCCCTAGACAAGCGGCTTATTTGCGGCGATGCCGTACTACCGCAGATTTCTCCTAACATTGGATTTCTGCCGGGGAGCGATCCGCAGCCGCTTCATTCCTTCCTGGGCTCACTCGTTAAATTGCGAGCCTATGAGGTGAAGTGGGCTTACCCGGGGCACCGCCACCCGTTCGACTATTTTGCCGAGCGAATCAGCCAGCTCTTGCAGCATCACGAAGAGCGGTTATTGCGGATAGAGATGTTGTTGCGGGAGCGTCCATACAGTGGCTTCGAGGTGTGTGCCTCGCTCTTTGGGACAGACCTGGGTATTCACCAGATGCGGTTTGCCATGTCGGAGACATTGGCTCATTTGGTTGAGCTGGTCCGCCAGGGACGAGCTAGGGAGCTAACAACTGGCAGCAGCCGGAATACAACCATTCTCTATGAACTAAAATAAGCAGAAGCCTCTGGACCTGTGTAGTTACAGGCATGGGGCTTCTGCTTTTATCATCTTACATCAGAATCTCAAATGTTCGCTTGGTGCTCTAACGGTCGTTGTCTGCGGTCTCCTCGCCACGTTCTATCTCCCGCTCCGCTTGCTTGCGGTGAGCGATTCGGCTGCTGGCGGAAGCGGCAATAGCGCCAACAATGTCATCCAGGAATGTGTTGCATGGTCCTAGCTCTTTATCGTTCAATTGCTCCAGAATGCCCGGTTTAAGCTTGTCCACGTATCCATAGTTGGTAAAGCCGATACTGCCATATACATTCACAATGGAAAAGGCCAGAATTTCATCTACCCCGTATAATCCTTCATCATGGGCAATCATATCCTGAAGCTCGGGAATGAGCAATCCTTGCTCGGCCATAATGTCCAGTTGAATCCCCGTTAGCACGGCATTTTGCACCTCACGCTTGGTAAGCACCTGCTCGACGTTGTGAACGCACTCTTCCATCGTCAGGTTGGGATAATATTTCTGCTGCAAAAACATGACCAATTCGGCAATTTGCCCGGTAGTGACTCCGCGCTTATGCAGCCACTCTCTAGTGGCGTCCGCGACTTTTTTACTATTCAGGCTATAAGGCAATTTGGCTTTAGGTTGTTCCTTCCCCATTACATCTACCCCTTGTCTTCGTTTAGTTTAGTCGTGTCCGCATAGATATGAAGCAGTCTGTCCATTTCTCGGGAAAATATAGTTATTTTTCGGGACAGGGCTCGTATATATAGTAATACAAACCATAGAAAAATGTTAGGGAGGAACGATTAGACGATGAAATGGAACCGACAGATGCGTAATACCGCAGTGGTTAGTGTGCTATCTCTTCCGCTGTTGTTGTCCGGCTGCGGCATGTTTGGAGGCAAGTCCTCCGCCCCCGTCGATCCTCCGCCTGCGGATATAGAAGCGCAGATGCTGGAAGGGCTGGATCAAGCCGCGCAGCAGACAAGCTATGCCCAGGAGGAGGACTTGTCGACGGTCTATCTGGAGAATGAGCATGGCAAGCTGGCTCCTGTGGCCTTGCGTCTGCCAGATGGAGAAGCTTCCTTGAAGCTGAACCGGTTGCTGACCATGCTGGTGCAAGATGGCGAATACGCCGGACTCCTTCCATCCGGATTTGCCGGAGTTCTTCCGGAAGGTAGTGAGGTCAAGGCGGTAACGGTGAAGCAGGATGAGAAGCTGGCTATCGTGGAATTTAATCAGGCATTTACCGGATACGAAGCGGCGGATGAGCGCAAAATACTGGAAGCCCTCACCTGGACACTGACCGGAGCCCCGGATGTGGAGAAGGTCCAGCTCTGGGTGGACGGGGAGAAATTAAATGAAATGCCGGTTGGCGGGACGCCGCTGGACCGACCGTTAAGCCGGCAATTTGGCATTAATCTTGAGCTTGGCAAGAAGTCCAACTTGTCGTTATCCAGTCCGGTGATCGTGTATTTCTCCGCAGCTACGCCGGATGGTGTTCAGTATTTCGTACCGGTGACCCGCTTTGTACCGGCGGGAAGTGAACCTGTGCAAGCTGCTTTGACCGAACTGATTAAAGGGCCGCAGAATAAGGATGGCCTGGAGCGGGTGGTCACGGATAATACGAAGCTTGAGCGCGTTGAGGCCTCGCAGGAAGGTGTCATCACAGTATCGCTTACCGATGACATGTTCGAGGCAGGCGAGAAGCTGCCAGCCCAGATGATGCAATCGTTAGTGCTGACCGTCACCGAAAATAAAGATGACAGCAAGGTGCGCATCTGGCTGAATGGTGACAAGGAAGTGCTTGGCATGGATAATCAAGCCTATGGTGAGCCTGTCATGCGTCCAGAAATCATCAATGAAATTCCGCTTTAAGAGGTAGTTCAAAAAGTCGTCTTTCCAGGACGAAGCAGTTCGAGGAGTAGAACCTTAAGGTATCGACCTGCTTGAGCTTATGAGGACGTTCCCGGTCTGTAAAGTTGCTTGTCATCGCGCTTGGCCCTGCGGATGCAGGGCTTTTTTTGCGGAATGAGAAGATGCTTTTATGACCACACTTTGGTAGAATAAGAACAGCAAATGGACAGCCAGAAAACGTAGGGGGCAGTATACATGAGAAGTCAAGGACGCGAGGCGAATGAACGTAGGCCGATGAATTTGACCATTAACATCAATAAATATGCGGAGGGGTCCGTCTATATCGAAGTAGGGGATACCAAGGTCATGTGTACCGCGACCGTAGAAGAGAAGGTCCCAATGTTTATGAAGGGACAAGGTAAAGGCTGGGTGACAGCCGAATATTCAATGTTGCCCCGCGCCACGCAAACCCGCAATCAGCGTGAATCCGCCCGCGGCAAGCAAACTGGGCGGACGATGGAAATTCAGCGCTTGATCGGCCGGTCGCTGCGATCTGTGGTCAACCTGCATGCGCTTGGTGAACGCTCAGTGACTATTGACTGCGATGTGTTGCAGGCGGATGGCGGCACGCGAACAACTTCAATTACCGGTGCTTTTATCGCGATGGCACTGGCTATGCACAAAATTTCGCAGAAGCACGCCTTGCCTGTTTTTCCAATTACAGATTATTTGGCTTCCGTCAGTGTGGGAATCGTTGGTGATCATACGCTGCTCGACCTCAACTATGAGGAGGATTCCAAAGCCAAGGTGGATATGAACGTCGTGATGACAGGAACCGGTCAATTTGTGGAGATTCAAGGAACCGGGGAGGAGAATCCCTTCTCCCGGACCGAGCTCGATGCGATGCTGGCGCTGGCCGAGAAGGGCATTCAGGAAATGATCGGGCAGCAGCGCGAAGCTCTGGGGGCGATTGCGCTGCAAATCGGCAGCGGACAGCCTGGATCGGCGGTGTAGCATGATTGAAGGACAAATCGTCATTGTTGCCACGGGTAATGCAGGCAAGGTACGTGAATTTACCCATGCCTTGTCGGCGCTGAACAAGCAGGTGCATAGCATGGCCGATTATCCGGACATTCCGGAGGTCGTGGAGGACGGGGCCACCTTTGCCGATAATGCTCGCAAGAAAGCGAAGACGGTAGGCGATGCACTGGGTAAGCCGGTTCTGGCCGATGACTCCGGCCTGTGCGTCGATCAACTGGACGGGGCCCCAGGCGTATATTCCGCACGTTATGCCGGGGAAGGCGCCAGCGATGCCGACAACAATGAGAAGCTGCTGGCGGAGCTTGAGAAGCATCGGCTGGGCGAGGATACGGAACAGCCGCTGCTAAGTCCGGCTCGCTTTGTCTGCCATCTGGCGCTATATGATCCCGCCAGCGGCCAGTTTATTGAGGCGACTGGTGAGGCGGAAGGCTGGATTACCTCAGATCCGGCGGGCGGTGGCGGGTTCGGTTATGACCCGCTCTTCTATCTGCCAGCCTATGAGAAGACGTTTGCCGAGCTGACGCTGGAGGAGAAGCAGGCGGTCAGTCATCGGGGCGCTGCCTTGCGCAAGCTGATCGACAAGCTGACTATGTAGTCATCTTACGGGTACAAGAATCAAAAAATAAAGGCTGTTATCCCGGGAGTATCTCAGGATAACAGCCTTTTCTCATGATATGAAATAAGAAGGACTTGTCTAAAGACAAGGCAAAATTTCAGTCCAGACGGCATCCAGAATGCCTTGCATATCTTCCTCTTGGCTTTGAATAGCTATGACAGCCTCTCGTTCCAGAAGGACAATGCAGAACTGTCCATACATACCGTCAGCCCGGTAAGCATTGTTTGTACATATCCAAAATTGCTTGCCATATCCTAGTGCCCAGTCGCCTGATCCAGGGGTATCAATCTGCGCTCTTGTTACATCGTTAATCCAGTCTTCGGGAATGCAAGAGTTTCCTTGCCAACGACCTTTCTGGAGCAGTAGTTGTCCAAAGCGACTTAGTTCCTCACAACTGATCCACAATCCCGTACAGCCAAGTGTGGTGCCAGATGGTGACGCATCCCATTGTACGTCCATAATGCCCAGCGGTTCAAATAACCTGGGGGTTAAATAGCTCAGGACGGTTTCCCCGACCGCCGCTTGTACCATGGATGAAATCATAAACGTATCGCCACTGCTATAAGTGAAGGTTTGTCCAGGCATCCGATCCAGAGGAAGGGACATGTAATATTTTACCCAGTCCTTATCTTGTAGCCTATCGCGCTCTTCAGCCCAAAGGGGCGGGGAGTCGTGGCCAGAGGCCATTTGCAACAAATGATTGAGCGTTAACTCTTCTGGAGGATAGGGCGAATTTATTGCAGTCTTCCCGTAATGAGGAAAAAAGTCATGTAGTTGCGAATCCAGACTCAGTTTGCCGTCGGCAATGGCAAGTCCAGCGGCCATGCAGGTAAAAGATTTGCTAATTGAATGTTGTAGCCTGCGTGTGTCGTGATCTAAGTCCCATTGTGCCAGGGGTTGTCCTCCTTGCAGTACGCGGACAGATAAGACATTCAGCTTCCGGCTGATTATGCTGTTGACGAAGCCAGCCATTTGAAACGTCATAAAGGTTATCCTCTCTTTTGTTGTTCTTTCTTGAACATATTACACCTCCTGATCTTCTGTCAATTTGAAATTGGCGATGAAATGAAAAGGACTGAATGGAGTGGGGATGGCTCCATTCAGCCTTCTGTTCAATTGGACCTAACGAATTGAAACATTATATTGGGTAAGCCATAAATTAACCTGTGACAGGTAGGCGAATAGCTGCGGTCCTGACATGAGCTGGCCGAACCAGGGCAAGTTGGACGAGGATTCCTTGGAGGCAGCGATCTCACGAATTTTATCAGCATTAATCAGCGGGAGAATCGGAGAGGTTGGGTCGTCCAGAATAGCCAGCATTTGATCGCGGACGGCGGCAAGATAGTTGGGGTTATGAGTTTTAGGGTAGGGGCTTTTCTTGCGGTAGAGCACATCCTCTGGTAAGACACCTTCAAGCGCCTTGCGCAAAATACCTTTCTCCCGGTTGCCGGTCATCTTGATGGACCACGGAATATTCCAGACATATTGCACGAGTCGATGATCGCAGTAAGGTACCCGGACCTCCAGGCCTGCAGCCATGCTCATCCGATCCTTGCGATCCAGCAATGTTGGCATGAAGCGCGTGATGTTCAGGTAAGACATGACCCGCATGCGCGCCTCCTCCGGGGTCTCCCCTTCCAGCGCTGGCGTCTCCCCTACCGCTTCCTGATAGCGGTCCTGGATATATTGCTTTGGCTTAATCCATGCCCGAATCTCCGGCGACAGCAGGTCGGCTCGCAGGTTGGTTGCTATGGACCACGGGAAGGTGCCGGAGTTCAGCAATTCTTCACGATGGAACCATGGATAGCCGCCAAAGACCTCATCTGCCGCCTCTCCGGAGATAGCTACTGTTGCATTCTTCTTGATCTCCCGACAGAAGAGCAGCAGGGAAGCATCTACGTCGGCCATGCCGGGCAGATCGCGAGCAATAGTAGAATCCGGCAGCGCAGATACCAGTTCAGGTGTGTCAAAGCTAATGGCATGATGGGAGGTGTTTAACTCCTCCACCATGCGCTTGATCCAGGGCCCATCGGCACCAGGTTGATAGCTGTGTGCATGGAAGTGTTTGTCATTATCTACGTAATCGACGGAATAGGTGTGGACCTGACCTTGCCCCGTACGCTTATAGTAATCAACCGCGAGCGCAGTCAAGGCACTGGAATCCAGGCCCCCGGATAACAGAGTACATACCGGCACGTCCGAAATCAATTGCCGGTCCATGGTATCTTGCAGCAACCGACGAATGTTGGCGGCTGTCTCGTCGGTATTATCCGCATGAGGCTCTGCCTCCAGCTTCCAGAAGGCATATTTGCGCAAACCGTTGTGGCTGTAAATCATGACATGGCCGGGGCGGAGCTCCTTCAGATCCTTGTATACGCCATGCCCAGGGGTTCGGGCCGGACCCATCACGAAGATTTCGGCAAGTCCCTCCGGTCCGACAGCAGGCTCTACTTTTGGATGGCACAAAATCGATTTGGGCTCCGAGCCGAAGATAAACGTTCCATCCACTTCACTGTAGAACAACGGTTTCACCCCTAGCCGATCCCGAGCAAAAAATACATGCTGCCGAACACTGTCCCAGATGGCAAAGGCAAAAATGCCGTTCAATCGGTATACACAATCCGGTCCCCACTCAATATATGATTGCAGCAGCACCTCAGTATCACATTGGGTCCGGAAGACCCGCCCTCTACGTTGCAATTCTGCCTTCAATTCGAGAGCGTTGTAAATCTCCCCGTTATATACAATAGTAAATACCGCCTCCTCATCATAAGCAACCATCGGCTGAGCTCCGTTAGCCGGGTCCATAACGCTAAGACGTTGATGGCCAAAAGCGCAGGGCCCGGAAATCCAGGTTCCCTGCGCGTCCGGCCCCCGCTTCTCCAATTGACAGGTCATGTTCAACAATAGATCGGACTGTCCGGTCAAATCCCGGTTCCATTCAATAAATCCAGTTATTCCGCACATTTCTCTAATCTCCTCTCTCCACTGCTTGCATTCACCTTGGCCGACCGGGTGAAAAGTATTAACAAATTATGCCGAACATCGGCATAAAATGTCTGTCCATTATGGAAAACTAGAGGCTAAAGGCTTAGAGGACAAGGAGGAGAGGCATATGGAAAGAAGGCTCTATTATGTATCGGTGCAAGGGCGTTGGCTGCAAGAGAACCCTGCGGCATCCGCTTACGAATGGGTCGTGAGCGCAACGTGGGAGGAGGCAGAACAGCTCAGACGTTGGCTGAAGCAGATCGGGGAGAAGGAAGAGAATAGCTTCCTTGGTTTTACCTATCCATGGCCGGATTCCCCAGAGGCTGAAGTGAACCAAAGCTATCACAACCACTTGAGTCAGGTATACGAGGAAATCTACTCTCTGCGCACCGAAGGAACTCGTGCTCAAATGGAACACTCAGGGCTGATTCAGGCCCTCCATGAAGGGAACGATTCTAATACAAGGGGCGAAGAGGATGTACTACATTAAGGACGCACAATATTTGCGAACTGACGAGCATGAAGGCAAGCCTTGCGCGGTGCTGCGGGTGTATCCCGGCGCGGTGGGCGATCCGGAACTGTATGTTTATGTGAGTCGTTCCACCGAGGCGCCTGGATATGAGATTATACGTATGGTTCGAAGTGAAGCGGCACTTGAGATCGACTGGTTTGATAACAATCTCCATCAAGCCTTCTCTGAACTTGAAGAAGAGCAATTTGGAGACCGGGGGTGGCCGGAGCCGGCCGTTCAGCGTCAGCAATTTCTGGACAATCTGCTTAGCAAAGAAGAACTCATCTCCAAGCTGGAGGAGCTCCCTTCTGAATAACTGTGGAATTTTTGCTAAAAAGTGCTTTGTAAAAGTAAAGGGGATGCGCTATAATGATTAACGCATCCCTTTTTGCGCTGCAATACACATACATAATTAATTGTCATGTCCCAGTAGCTCAGCTGGATAGAGCAACGGCCTTCTAAGCCGTCGGTCAGGGGTTCGAATCCCTTCTGGGACGTAAAGTATAAAGGCTCCTTTTTGAGGAGCCTTTTGTCGTTCCAGCGGGATGAGAACCCCTTAAAACAACTTGCTCTTCTTAAAACAATATGTTACATTGATACAAATGATCAAACATTTAAACATTTAATCTGAAAGAGTGGTTCATTAACGTGTCAAAACAAGATGTACTATTAGAGAAGAAACAAGCTCTTCTTCATGAGATTCGCCAGTCTACCGATATCTTTAAAGCTCTTGCTGATCCCGTAAGGCAGGATATTCTAATGATGTTTATGATAGCTAAACGAATGAACGTTGCGCAAGTTGTCGAGCAGTCTCATTTGTCCAGGCCGGCCATATCTCATCACTTGAAAATACTTAAACAAGCGGGCATCTTGGACTCTTCAAAAGAGAAGACCGAGGTCTATTACAGCTTGACTCTTGAGAACTCGGTAATAGACCAGCTTAAAGCTATTATTCATGCTGTTGAGAGCATATCAAGTGACCCAGCTAAAGCCTTTGAAGACCAGTTATAACTTTCTTGCATCGAGTGGAGGAAGTTTTCTTTTGCATATAATAATCAAATAATTAATCATTTAATCTATTAAATAATCATAGGAGGTTGTATATGAATTTTGCAAATAAAACAGCATTGGTAACAGGTGCCTCGTCAGGAATAGGAAAAGTGTTTGCTACCGAACTCGCCAA
Source organism: Paenibacillus sp. 1SOY10 (assembly GCF_056836745.1). Lineage (NCBI taxonomy): Bacteria > Bacillati > Bacillota > Bacilli > Caryophanales > Paenibacillaceae > Paenibacillus > Paenibacillus sp. 1SOY10. The sequence goes on from NZ_JBXENK010000008.1 coordinate 95,326, forward strand.
AAAAGGATGCAATTTAATATTGGTTGCCCGCTCCAAGGACAAACTTGAGCAACTGGCAGAGGAACTGCACATTACCTACTCTATACAGACGGTTCCTCTCGCCATCGATTTATCTACAATTAGCGCTGCTGAGAATTTAGCCAAGGAAATTGAAATGCGTGGTTTAACAGTAGATATACTTGTAAATAACGCGGGATTTGGAACTATGGGGGAATTCCATTCCATCTCTCCGGCTCGTATTCAGCAAGAGATTCATCTCAATGTAACCTCCTTAACTGAATTAACGCATGTATTCATTAGTCCCATGGCCAAGAGAAAAGAAGGGATCATTATTAATGTGGCTTCCATGACCGCATTTCAACCAACTCCTTATATGGCTGTATATGGTGCCACCAAAGCTTATGTCCTCTCATTTACAGAAGCGTTATGGGCTGAGTATAATGACACGGGCGTTCAAGTCATTGCACTGTGCCCGGGAGAAACGCAGAGTTCATTCCATGCTGTATCCGGTACGGATAGCTTGACAAGTAAACGTATGCAGCCAATTGATGTTGTGAATGCAGCCTTTGCAGGACTAGGGAAAAAACGTAGCCATATCATCGTTGGAAGAAAAAATTATATGATGGCTCAACTGCCACGCTTATTGCCCCGGAGCACTGTTGTACAATTTGCTAAGGGTGTGTTTCAATCAGCTTTAACCAATAAGTAACTAGCAATAAAAAGGACTGGCGATGGATGCCAGTCCTTTGTTTTTATCACGATTACAACTGGCTGCCTCCGGTGGCATCAATGTATTGCCCTGTAACCCAGCGCGCTTCCTCAGATGCTAAAAACACAACTACATCAGCAACCTCTTCCGTCGTGCCAATTCTTCCAAAAGCAGAAACGGAAGCAGCTTGAGCATAAGCTTCTGGAATTACCAGCCAATCCTTGTTCATTTCCGTATCTGTAGTTCCAGGCCGTACCGCATTAACGGTAATACCTCTTGAAGCAAAATGTGGAGCCAAGGCTGGGAAAAGGGCTTTACCCAACGATTAATGGGCTAACGGATTGGGGAAGGGAGTACATTGAGGATTGTAAAATGAATGGAGCTTATTTGAGGGAGTAGCCTACCTATAGTAGCTCTCAAGAATGGTGAAAGGGGCCCCGTGTGGAAGCGCGAGTACCCCTGGGCAAGCTATCATTTTTTCTTGAAAATTATTTCGTCGTGAGTGACTGTGATAGGTCTCTCTTCCTCGACAGGCAAGGCTTGAGACCCTGCAACCCGTATGGTCCCATCGGGAACGGTGGCGGTTGTAGCGCCCTTCTTCTTGCTATCTACATCGTACAGATAATAAGCTTCATCCTGCACCTTCGGTGTGGAGCCATCCAAGGCTCCCGCAACGACGCTGTAGGCCTTGATTACGGCCACTTTGTCGTCGATCCAGCCGACGATTTCTATCGCAGAGTTCTTTTTGCCTTGCTCAGCCTGGATAAATCCCAATGGGCGTCCGTCCTGGTCATAGAAACTTACCTGCTGTGGCGCAATTTGTAAGAAGTCGATGTCAATCCCTAGCACACGATAGTTTTCCACCTCTGCCTCTTCCATCCAGGCAATTGTACCGGCAGGATTCCACTTCATTTTCTCGGATGGAACGTAACGGTTGGCCGGGAGGGCTATGGTATTGAGCAAGACGCCTTGTTTATTATAGACACTAAGCTTCCCGCTTTCGTCGTCGAATACAAAACGTTCGAAGGTTGGAGACAGGAACAGGGAGGGCATCCCGGTGGTCGAATGGGGGATAACCCGGTATTTCCAGGAATGGACCTGGTCGTCCCCTGCTTGCAGGTCAAAGAACCATACATTTCCCAAATAGCTCTGCATGAATAGTTGCTGTTCACTCGCGTTCCACTTGAAGTCATAGATATAATCATAATCATCCCCAAGCGGCCAGAAGTCGGACCGCAACCGCTCTACATGGTCTGTACGGACATCATAGGCGGATAAGTGATATTGTCCCCCTTCCTCCGTTAGGTCCGGTTCCAAAAAGAGCAGGCGTTGATTATCCAGGGGAAGCAGAAGCCGATAACTGTCCATAAAGGCATTATTCCAGCGATTATCAGAGCTGCTTAGCGTTTCGCTCCAGAGGGTTTCCACGTTGTCCGTGTCCAGATCATGAGCGATCAGTGCGTTCATGGCATTGTGGTCCCCATAGAACAGATGCACGTTGAGATAGGTGGTGCCTTGCAGTTCAATGACAGGACCCGAGACGATACTGTATTGATCCTTGGCCAGGCCTAGAGGCACGGCCACCAATTCTCCGTGCTCGTTCCGCTTGGTGAGGAAGGTCAAGCCGTTGGTGAATGGTTCGTTCAGGGGCTTAGCATTAGCAGAATGTTCGACGGAAGCCTCTTGCTGAGGATGCTCAGAAAGGGCAACGGATGGTGGCTCCGAGTTGTCTGCCCAAGAGCAACCTGCAATCACCACTACAGCAAGAGCGGTGGCGGAAAGAAGCAAAGGCTTGGTTGGCTTGTTGATCACATCCATATCCATTCGTCTCTCCTTCTTTTCTTCTTACCATAACAACGAAAAACAGGAGAAAAAGTTGCTAGTTATTGACTTTGACTTCGCTGACGATAAGTTGAGGGAGATTGGCAGTACAGACTGCTAAGAGTGGGAACATTGTATGTTTAATTCTTAAGCTTTAAGTGTAAAAATAATAAATGAGCCAAAACAGATTGAAATCATTTAAACAAACGTTTAAACTAAGTATAGATAATACAAAAGGAGCCATGCGCGAACATGACTCCATAGCAATAGCCGCTTTTAAGGGCGGTAGACTTAATAGGGATGATTTAGAAATAGACCGAAACCTTTCCCATAGGGCGGTCTATTTCTTTTGGCTAAGGATCGCTAAAACAATTGTAACTACCAGCGTCAGTAGCGCGATAATTAGCGAACTGAAACCGATCATAATTGTTAAAGCGTCTTTAACTTCCATGGCATCACCTCCCTTCCGGGAGACTAGCCGACCGCCCTTTAAAGCCTATTCTATTGCTTGGAATATTATAGCATATTATGTCGTTGGGAAGTAGCTAACTGCTGCTTCTTTTTGCTTTGTATAAATATAAAACTATTTATAGTGATTTCGTATTCTTGCATTTTTTGTCCTGAAGACAGTCCTGTACTGCAAATTTAATTAACACAACAAGAAACACACCTCCTAAAAGTTTATAAAACAATTAGGAGGTGTGTTCGATAGCTGAAAAGTCTTGGAAAGCGGGTGAAGGGAATCGAACCCTCGCCTCAAGCTTGGGAAGCTGGCATTCTACCATTGAACTACACCCGATCTATGCTTTTTGTTGGTATATCAACGTTTTTAACACTATTTAAGAACCGAAACAGCTAACTAAATGTCTTACTTGTGATCCATTGTATAGTATTGTAAGCCATCTGTCTAGTGTTTTGAAATTGATTCATAGTTAGTGTTCTTAATTTCAGTTGGAACAACAAAAAAGATGGCAAAGAGAAAGCATGAAAAAGTTAAGAAGAAATAGAATTTAAGACAGTTTAGAAATTCCCCAAAAACCTTGATGTACCAACGTAAAACAGGATTTTCGTGTTTTTCTGTTAATATGAGGGGAACATGCTGAAAAATATTCTCTTAACTATGTGATTGTGGTAAGTGGCATAGGGGAAAATCAAACAGAACCAAGTACTGTGATGGGTGTTGGAAGGAACATAGAAATGAATATCAAAAGCAATTAATGAGAAACAAGAGAAAAAACAAGACTTGTTAGCATTTAGAATTCCCCCAAAAACCTTGATATACCAACGTAGAACAGGAATTTCATGTTTTTCTGTTAATATGAGGGGAACATGATGAAAAATATCCTCTTAACTATGTGATTGTGGTAAGTGGCATAGGGGAAAATCAAACAGAACCAAGTACTGTGATGAGTGTTGGAAGGAAAGAGAAAGAGAACTTAGAAAAGAAAGAGTTAAAAAATTTAGACAAAAGAAAAATGTAACGCTTTAGAAATCCTCCAAAAACCTTGATATACCAACGAAAAACAGGATTTTTATGTTTTTCTGTTAATATGAGGGGAACATGCTGAAGCCTTGATACACAAGGAATTTCTCATCATTTAAAGCAAGTTCTCACGAAAAAGTTAATAGCCTTTAAAGGAGACACCCAGATTATTATTTTCTGTAGACTTCATTTCTGAATGAATTGACTGAAGTGTGATCTACAGAGAGTAATACCCAAACTCTCTAGCTTTATTCATTGTAATGTTTTTTAATATTTCTCTCCAATATTTTATTTGTCCGTCTGGACACAGCATAAGCTTATCCATTATGTACACATGGTAGGCTTATGCTCTTTTTTTATTTCAAATTTGTAGTTCAAATATGCAAACGAAAGGATGAACAAAATGGAATTAACACCTGAGCAACAAGCGCATGTAGATCAGCTTATAGCCAACGCAAAAAACGAATGGGAAACAAATGTATTGGCTCCAGTAGCCGCAGAACGTGATAGCTTGCTTCAGTACAAGCCAAAGCAGGAAACGGACGAACAGAAGGAGATTGCACGCCTCAAGGCTGAACTCAATCATCAAACGTTAGTGAGTCGTTTAAAGGAAAGCAATTTGGATGACTTTATTGACTTGGTCAATTTTACCGAAGACGAGACTGAGACACAAAAACAGATTGATAAGCTTAGCAATCTGCTAGAGCAACGAAAGCTTAACAACTCTTATGAACCAGATAACAAGCGTCCGACAACGGCTTATGACCAATCAGCCGCCAAAGGCGATACCGTAGGCATGTTGCAATCCAAGCTATCTAAGCTGTTTGGATAATCACAATACATAATTTTAGAAAAGGATGAATACATAACATGTTTAAGTCAAATAACTTTTTAGCAACAGAGGTAATTTCGCTTGATAAGGAAATCACAAAATTAGGTGTCCAACAGACTCCACTCGCTTCTATCCTGATGGCGATGGGGAAAGTAGGGAAAATCAATGCTCCCGTACATACATGGCGAGAAGTAACGCTAGACCAGGCTGACGATATCGGAGCCGTAGAAGGTAATAAGGACATCCAATTCTATCAAACTGGCCGTGCTCAATTAAATAACGTGGCTGAGATCTTCCAAAAGGGTGTAAGCGTGTCAGGGACAGCACAAGCTATGTCTGGCAATAGAATTAGCAACCAATTTGCACAGGAGACGAATGACCGTCTGTTGGAACTCAAAATTAATCTGGAGAAAAAGTTGGTGTCAGGTACTAAAAATGATGGTTCTACTGCTCCAAACTTTATTCGCCGTATGCAAGGTCTGGAAAATTGGGTAGATGCTAATAACATTGTAACAGCAGCTACACCTAGCAAAGTATCTGAAGCTGACATTGTAGCCACGATTAAAAAGCTGTGGAATAACAATGGCTCAGGCTCTTACATTGCTCTTGTCAATGCAGATATCAAGACACAACTGGATAATCTCTATAAGGATGCATACCATTACGTGGCACAAACAAACACATTCGGCATTGTGGTAAATCTTATTCAAACGAGTTTCGGAAACATTGATGTGCTTCTGTCTCCGTTCGCTGATGCTGATAAGATGACAATTTTCGACATTAACGATCTTAAAATTGAATATCTCCGTCAGCCACAATTCGAGGCGCTTGGCAAGTCAGGAGATGCGGTTGAAGGCTTTGTAGTTGCAGAAGCTACCCTATACGTAGCGTCTCCAAAAAAGATTGCACAATTGACTATCTAATACATAGGTTGGGGATTCGTCCCCTTCCTTTTTTTATTTCAAATTTGAATAAGCAGGAGGAAAGAATAATGATTAATGACACTGACCGTCAAAAGTGGAGACTAGAACGTATCTCCAAAAAGATAACCTTAACGGAGATTGCAAAACACATTGATAGATCAATTTCATATATTTGCGCCCATGAGAACGGAAGAAACACGCTAATCCCAGAGCATTACCAAAATTATTGTAATTATATTCTGACACACGATAATAGATAAAAAAACAGTTCAGAGGACAAAAAAGGAGAGATAGAAAATGAAACTAATTTTCAAATTTAAAGACGGAAAAACAGCACAAGGAATGTGGAACAATTACACGTCTGAAGAGGTACAGCAAATCATTGATGGTTTAGGCAAAGGGTATGATCTAAATTTTAATTTTAACGATAAAGAACCTATTTGCTTTAAGGCTGATGACATTCTTTTTGTCGGGGTGGTCTTGTAGATGAGTATGTTAGTATACATGGGATACGAGGGCAAGGCGTGGCTGTATTCTGACACAAGAGTAAGCACGGAGCGAAACGGTAAATCCTACTATATTCGTGACGGAGCGCAGAAGGTAAAGGTATTTGGTCAAAAGATATTATTTGGAATGGGGCATTTTCAGGCGGTTCAGGAAGTGTTTGCAGAATTAGACGAAATTGAAAGTTACATATCCCTTGAAAAAATCACCGAGGTAACAAAAGAAGTCTATAACGATTTTGGGCATGAGATCGGAATATACGTCTTAGAGGCTGATTTTCAAGGCAGATACTTGATACATACCATAAGCAACCTTCTTGATTTTAAAATGGAAACGGATATCATCAAAGACTATGATTTAGGTGCGGCTGGGGCAAACAGTGAAGCAGCATTAAACTACATATACAAAAATATCAACAAAGGCAATGCTAAACCGCATGAATTGATACTAGGAGCCTATAAACATGTTCAAGATGAGAAAGTGGGCGGCGAGTGTATTCTGCATCAAGTAGATGTAACAAATCCGCTCAGTTTTAAAATTGACCGATACACCTATAATATCCCAGACAAAAAGCCCCTGCGCAGATTAAAAGAACATGGGTCAATGGATGGTATAGCAAGACTTAAAAAGTTGAAGCTTACAGACGGAAACAGTACCGCCCTTCTCGATTCTGAGAACCGAAAATTTTTCATGAACAACTGGGATATTGAGGGTATCGGCTCACTGGATGCAAAATTAATCCAGGCGGGAACATTGACCGCCGAAGATGGATATATCAACAATCTTACAGTTAATGCCCTTAAGACATTGGATAAATCGGATTCAATCGGGGATAGCGTTGACTATGTACATATCAGAGACAATTATCTAAAACTGACCACAGGGACGATAACCGCAAGAGATCAAGCTAAAGACAACAACGGCAATCCACTCTATTGGACGGATAGTAATAAAAGTATGCTTACAACCGATGCAACAGCCTTTCCCTTTTACAATCTTACATATGATCCAGTTGACAAATTCAAACTGTATTTGTATGGGTCTGGGGTAGATTCTTACCCTGTGATGGAACTGGGTCGGGGCGATGGTGTAACGGCAGATAGTGCAAAAGCGTTCATCGCTAAAGAACCTAATAACCTCAATATTAAATACCATAAAAGTAACACAGGTGAGGTTAGAGCTATTACTCTTACTGATCACGGCATCACAATCAAGGCTGACACTAACGGCGACATTTTAATTGAAGGGAAGAACATTAATATCAAAGCTAGCGGGGATATTAATGTTGAAGGACAAAGCTATAACTACTCATGAGGGGGCAGTCACTGACTGTTCCTTTTTCTTGCGTGTGCCTGACAAATTGTATCCCAGAAACTTAAACTGGAAACAGAGGAGGAAAATATATGGATTATTTCTTTTGCTACAACAGCAATTTGGCAAAATTCTTGCGTTTTACGAAGGGTATTCCGTCCATTCTAAAGGCAAAGCATTACAAAACAGATCGAGTATTTTACCTATTTTTGCAAAGTGAAACATTAGCGGAAGCCATTAAGGAATACGGCAAGCGAACTATTTAGAGAGGATAAACTTTTTTGAATGATAAACAAAATATTAAGGATAGACTCGCTGAACTGTATTTTATCCAATTCGGACATTACTTAATTCAGCATCCTGAGCCTATCGGATACAGGACATACACCAGAGGCGAGGTCAGGAACGGCAAGAAGACAAAATGTATTATGGATTGGCAATTCTTTAAGCACTTAGAAGGCGATTTTACTATCGGGACATTTGGAGGAAAGATCACTACTAAATTCATTACGTTTGACGTGGATTTTGATAATGATCAAGAGTTCGCAAAGTGGATGACATATAAATTATCTGATACATTATTTCATTTCAATCTCCCCTATCACTACATAAGCTATAGCGGCGGCAAAGGATATCATATTGACTTGTTTTTTGATGAGCCTATTCAAATCTCGCACGCAAAGAAATTGTTTGATTACATATTGCTTGAGGCTGATGCAAAGCAGCATTTTAACAATGGGAAAGTTGAATTTAGACCTACAGATTCCCAAGGGGTAAAAATCCCGCTTGGGATACATCAGAAGACGGGAAATTATTGTGGATTCTGCACCATCGAATCAGGTTTAAAGGTAATGGATCAAGAACAATCAGAAGAATACATATTCGGGACTCAGAAAACCGAAAAAGAACTAATCATGAACATACTTGGAACGGCTGAAGTTGGAATTAGAAATGCAATAAAAGAAATCCCCAAGGCTGAAAATGCTATTAGTTCTCATAAACCATTGAAGAGCTATGAGCAGTCAGAGGATTATTCAATTGATCGGGCAAAGGACATATTTTTGAACGGTTTGAAAACACAAGGAAGTAGAAATAATTCATTGTTTTTGGTTGGATTGTACTTAAAATATCAAGGACTCGACCAAGAACAATGCAAAAGTGAATTATGTCAATGGATGGATTGGCAGGATACGAGTTTGTACAATACACCATTAAAGCAATGTTACAAAGAAATTGACTCAACAGTTAAAAATATGTACGAGAAAAATTACAATCTAGCTGCTAGTCAGAGAGATTTGACAGTTACATATGAGGAAATGAAGTGGATCATCGAGAATTGCCCAGAAAAAAATCAAAAACTGATTACATATGCAATGCTCATACATAGTAAGCGTCACGCCGATGCAAAGGGTATTTTTCATATGAAGTATGACTTTATCATGGATGCTACAGGTTTATATGATCAAGCTGTAAAGCAGCAGGTCAATAAACTAGAAAAACTTGGGGTTGTAGAAATAATAGAAAGAAACAGAATTCCGAAAGGTACAGGCTTGGCAAAGAAGTTACCAAATAGATATAGAATGAACTTTAACTTGGAACGAGCTGGAACCTTGGAGAATAATGAGCCTATATTTACTACAGAAAGTTTAGCATCAATTGAATCATGCATGAAGTTTTATTTCACGGATAAAGAACTGAAGAAGATACTACCTAGAAGACAGTTCGAGAGTTTAGTAATAAATAAGTAGTCAAATATAGTTTTACATATTAATCCAATTATACAGAAACTTTACGTTTTGTACTTACTTCTACCCTATAAATCAGGGGATTAGTACCACAGTTCAATCCTTATGGATAATAAATAATGTATTAAGAGTGATTTCGTACAAGTTTCTAATTTAAAGGAGAAGATAAACATGGACAACATAACAATCTGGGATGTGCTACGCTCCCTTACATCTCGCCGTAAGCTATATGTCAAATGGCGATTTAATCTCTGGAGAGCTAAAGACGAGGTTCCAGCAGATGAGAGCGAACTAATTGAACGTATGCACGTCAAGAGTCTCCTGCCCTATCAAGAATGGGAGAAAACAGACGAGTTTCGGCATATAACCTCTCTGGTGTTGCAGAGCAATCAGGGACGAGATTTAGAGGAACTATACAACAAGGTCAAGGAACGTGCCTTGAACGAGCCAAACGCTAAAGATATAGAAATTATGCTCAAGTTGCAGAAGGAGATTGCAGAGCATTACAAGGATGCTCAACGGTATTTCAAAGGTGAGGAATGAGGGCTTATTGCAAGTCCTCTTTTTCTTTGTTTCAGATAGAAAGGATAGAAATAAATGGCATTAAAAATCAAGCAGAATGAGATTAAAAACAAGCGTAAAATAGTCAAATCTGCAAAAGACACTAAGCTTGAACGATACAACGAGATCATGGATGACTTTGTACTATTCTGCTCAGAGTTCATAAAAATTGTGGACAATCACGGCGAACTGATTCCCTTTAATTTGAACAAGGAACAAAGCGACTTTGTGAACACAATGGAAAAGTTTAATATCATTCTGAAGTCACGGCAAATAGGATTTAGTACCGTCTCTCTGGCAATTTGTTTGTGGAATGCAATTAAGCGCCCTAACTCATCATACATGATCGTTTCGTTAGACAGGAAACAGGTTTCATACTTATTTGAACGCTTGAAGCTAATGGCTGATCATTTACCAAGAGATAAACATGATTTTCCTGAAACGGTACGTGACAACAAGGATGAATTGCTTCTATCCAACGGTTCAAGAATACAGGTTTCCCCTCCACAACAAAATATTGGCCGTGGTGGTACGTATCAATACATATTGTTGTCCGAACTTGCATTTTATGAGGTTGACCAAAGTAAGCTGCTAACTTCATTGACTCAGGCATTGGCAAAAAATCCCGATAGTAAAATTGTGATTGAGTCAACAGCGAACGGCACAGGTAATTATTATTATGAGTTGTTTGATAAATCATTCAAGAAGATCACGAATTACAAAGCCTATTTCTATTCTTGGATAAGCGATGCTCATAAACAAAATTTTAAATCTGAGATAGAACAAGCCGTAGAATGGTACAAATCCATTAACAGAGGTTGCAAAATGACCACCAAGGATTTATATACAGCAGAGGAAAAACGGCTATACAAGGCTGGTGCAACGCTTCCTATGATGTGTTGGAGGCTCTGGAAGCTTAGTAGTATGAGTACGGAGGACTTCCAAACTGAGTTCCCTTCTACGTATACAGAAGCCTTTAAAACAAGTGGACGGAATGTATTTGATCAAGGTAAACTCCTGGAACGCTTGAATAATATTCCTGAACCCATTGACAGTGAAACATTAAGAAAAGAACTGCCTGATACGCTCCATCAATGGATTGGCAAAGGTTTGAGTGTCTACCATTTGCCAAGGCACGGAGTTAGGTATTATGGGGGTTCTGACGTTGCCAGCGGAGGCGGTGGAGATTCATCCAGTTTGACGCTGATGAATAGGGATGGCGTTGAGGTTGCCAGCTTTCACAACAATAAGATAAGTGTGTATGAGTTTGCAGAATTTTTAAATTACATAGGTAGATATTATGGATATGCTTATTTGGCGATTGAACGGAACAGCTACGGTCTTCCAGTGATCCAGAGGTTGAGGGAAAATTACAGGTATATGAATTTGTATAAACATAGGACATTCGATAAAAGGGGAAACAAGAAGCTGGAACTAGGATTCTTAACAACAGAAGTCACGAAAAGTATCATGATAAGCGACCTGAAGGAACACTTTGAAAAATCGTTGATTCTGGTCAACGACAAAGAAACGCTTCAGCAAATGCAAATGTTCGTTGAAGATAAAAACGGGAAAATGGGTAACAAGGCAGGACGTAGTAACCATGATGATTTAGTGATTAGTTTGGGGCTGGCTATTCAAGCAAGGAAATCAGGTAAATGGTATGTTTGAGTAAGTGAATAAAATGTATCACTTATCAAATAAAATGTATCAACTTGTTGATACATTTGCAGCTCAATGGTAAAATGAAATTAGTAAAGAGCCGTGCTCGACACACGACTCTACAGCAATAGCCGCTTTTAAGGGCGGTTCGGCATTAAGAAAAGATATTGTTTAATAAGAAATAAGACCGAAACCTTTTCCAGAGGGGCGGTCTATTTCTTTTGGTTAAGGATCGCCAAAACAATTGTAACTACTAGCGTCAGTAGCGCGATAATTAGCGAACTGAAACCGATCATAATTGTTAAAGCGTCTTTAACTTCCATAGCATCACCTCCCTTCCGAGAGGTTAGCCGACCGCCCATATAGCCTATTCTATTGCTTGGAATATTATATCATATTATGTCGCTAGGAAGTAGCTAACTGCTGCTTCTTTTTGCTTTGAATTCAAACATCGAATGTATGTCGAAATACGTCCTTCTATTTATGAAATATTTCAAAAACAAATTATACATTTTGAAATATAAGTGATATAATATTTTTAGGGATATGGGAGGTGATTTGTCGTTGGGTGATATTAGGAAATACGGGTATATAAGAGGTTCTACCAAAGGAGAGGATGAAGCGCAACAATATGAAGCGTTGAAGGGCTTAGGCATAATGAAACATGATTTTTTTACTGATCAACAAGCTTTAAAGAACGTTTTAAGAAAAGATGATATTCTCTTTGTCAAGGGACTAGATAGCCTAGGCAAAAATGCACGAGAGATAGAAAACGAATGGCAAGAAATAACACAAGGGATCGGTGCGCACATAGTAATTGTGGACATGCCTATTCTTGACATAAGACAATACGGAAATGGATTAGAAAAGGTCATTTCTAGTATAGTCCTTGAATTGCTCTCATACATGGCTGAAAAAGAAAAAGAGAAGATAAACGTTCGACAGGCAGAAGGAATAGAAGAAGCAAAGAAAAAGGGTACGGTCTTTGGAAGACCAAAGCAGCGGATAGATGAAGACTTCATAGAGGCTTATAAAGATTGGAAGAAGGGCAATATTACTGCGGTTGAAGCAATGAAACGAGTGGATATGAAGCCTAATACTTTTTATCGTAGAGTCAAAGAATATGAAGAGGGAGCTAAAAGCAGTGGAGGATAATAAAGAAGATATCAAAATTACACCCATTCACGTAATCTTGATTGCGTTGGCTGCAATGATTTTAACAGCGATATTTCCAGGATTGGCGGCAGGAGTAAAGAGAATTTTTATTTTAATTGAGTTTTTTGTAATGATCAGGATTTTACTGATGTTCGGAAAGTGAGCTTAATTTATTAATTTAAGTAAAGAAGGTACTTTAGCTGGTATACATTTTATCGGTATAGAGTACCTTCTCTTTGCATTCATAATAAAAATAAATCTATTAATAGTGATTTTGTACAATTTTAAAGGAGAAGATAATTTGAGCATAGAAGAATTTATTAATGACAATGGATATAGTGAACACTGGTTTGTAGATTATGTAGACGATACACGGCATCAGATGAGGGTGTACGATATTATAAACAAGAAAGAGTACCTAACAGGACAGCATAAAATTAACAATAGACCTCCTGAAATGTTCAACGGGAAGCCTTTTGACCCCAGAAGAATTGTGCTGAACTATGGAAGTAGATTGATTGAATATGCTACCTCGTATCTCGTAGGCAATCAGATTACATACAGCGGTGATCCTGATGTAGTAGCAGCCATCCAGAAGGTTTACAAGAACGGCTATGCGAATCTGGATTATGATGTTGTCAAGAATGTCTATGCCTATGGCAACGCTTATGAGTATACATATATTAAGGATGGAACAATACGAAGCAAACTTATAGACCCTGCTGATTCGTTTCCTGTGGTTGATGATGAGGGAGAATACATAGCTTTTGTAGAGTCCTTTTGCATCAATAACATTACTTACTGGAATATCTATTATCCTGATCGAGTCGAGAAGTATTTCAATAACGGTGGATATGTAAGGCTTAGAAATACATATAACAATGCATCTGGCTTGCCAGTGATCTATAGAAATGATAACCCTATTGACAATGTGTTTGGTCGCTCTGACTTAGATGATTACGTGGGCATAATTGACAACTTAGAAGACCTAATAAGCAAGAGTACAGACGGTTTCTACAAACATATTGTAGGGATTCCAGTAGTCAAAGGACAACGATTGACCAGTGAGGATGCATTGCCGAGTGAGATTGTTGGCGGTGGTCTTAGTCTGGATTCTGATGCTGATTTCAAGTTTGAAAATAACGAATTCTCGCACGATGCGTTCAAAACCATATATAGCCATCTAATGATGAGCCTAATGGATGTGTCTGGTACACCATCGGTGAGCATGGGTAAGGTTGATGTGAGTAACCTGTCTGAGATTAGCTTAAAGTTGCTCTTTAGCACGGCAAATATGAAGGCAAACCAAACGGAAAGATTCATCCGCGAGGGATTGAATGAACGATTGGGAAAGTTTAGAATTTTGCTTGAATTGCAGGGCAAGAAATTTAGTGATGAGCAATGGGATAGCATTACTATTACATTCTCCTACGGTATGCCAACGAGCGAAAGCGATATTATTGTTAACCTGAAGACACTTAGAGAGATTGGCGGTATCAGCTTGGAGAGTGTGCTTAAGCATAATCCATATGTAAGTGACGTCGCTACCGAGATGGATAAGATTCAGAGCGAAGGAAATGTGAGTAAAAAGGAATAAATAAGAGATTTCAAGAGAATAAAAGAGTTTGAAAGATTGAGGATAAATGTTAGGGAAGTATGCAGCCTCGCGCCTATGTTATGTCAAAGTTTCTTATGACTTGTGCCGACTATAGCGCATTTTTTATATATAGGCGCAAAAATGCTGATTCCCATACAATTATTTAAATTTTATCTATTGTTTCTAATTGGAATCAGTATCCATAATCGGGCTATAATATTACTTATGGTTCCTTTCTGGATACTGATTCCATATAGACGAAAATGCAAGAATATCAAGGGTTTACAGGCTATGTAGACCACTATCTACTGTAGTTTGGGTTCTAATTATCGACCAAAAGCATGTAAATTTACAGTATTTGGTGTATAAATGGTGCTGATTTGCACTATTCTACATAATTTTAGTGTGAAGCATAGGGAGCCAGACAGAGGGAAACCCGTTACCCCAAAGCGAAAAAGGGGGCTGTTAGCATACCCATTTACGCATAATCGAAAAAAATAAAATTGGGAGAATAAGGACTTATAGACCACTAACCTAAATTTTTCTTGAAACAATAGACCTAATTTGTCTGAAATGATAGAATGGTGGAAAATATTAGGTTGGAGGTCGTTAAGGAATGAGATCTAATAAAATTTCAAGGTTTATACTTTGGATTGGAATTGTTGAGATTATTGCAGCATTTATTATTGGGATAAGTTCAGGACAGCCAGAAAGTAGTTACTTTAGCTTTCGATGGGGAATTGCATTGACATGGTGGCTAGGTGGATTTATTTCAGGGATTATGATTATAGGATTTGCAGAGATTATAAGTATTCTGCATGAAACGCGGTATTATACATATGAAAGTTATTTGTTACAGGGTGGGGAGCAAAAAAGAGAAATGGAATCTCCTTTTGAAGCTCTACGTCCTAACTTTTAAGCCTACTTTCGAGTAGGTTTTTTATTTTCCGATTTTACATTAAAGGAGCAACCATATGACAAATTTAGAACGCCTACAAATGGAAGTGCAGCAATCAGGATTCACGGAAACAGAACTTTCCGTATTTATCGAAGAGTCCTCTTTATCTCCATCAGAGGCTTACAATCCTTCATCAAACGAGAACAAGAAAGCAATATACCATACCGCTTTATCCTGTTTAGAGGCAATTGCCAACAATCCGCAGCTTATGGCTAATCGAAAATTCGATGATCAATCTGTTGATGATTTTGCCGATTCACTTCAGAACCGCATTGACCAACTGGAACGGAAAATCAGACAACTCCCTTCTTCTGATGATGTGGGAGCCAAGAGCAATACATTTATGCTGTTCAACCGGTAACGATAGGCTTCAATTCTAAGTCAAAAATTAAATGAATACATAAAGGAAAAGAAGGTATTCCCTAACGCTGGCCTAATCCATCGGGTATAAGGGTATGCCTTCTTTTCTATTTAAATATGAAAGGAAAATAAAATGATAAACTTATTCAATGTCGATGATGATTCGAATTTTAAATACATGCTTGAGTCTGTGGGGAGATCAATAACTGTCAATTACAACCCAACAGAGAGTAAAGGAATTATAACGAATACCAACCTTAACACCAGCTATGATGATAGAAAAATTTCTTCACTTGAACCGCTGAACCGTGGCGATATGGTTGAATACAAGGGCAATAGATATATGGTAATCTCAGAGGTGAACGATAAGCGATACAGCCATTACAAGGGGATTATGAGGCATCTGCCGCATGAAATTGTATTCAATCACAAATGTCAGTTTGAAGCGGTTAGCACGTACATAGAAAACGGAAATCCTTCATTAGTTGGGGGGAATGTTCTGACTTTAATACAGGATAAAATAACGGTTTATATCCCATCTCGCTCTATAAGCCTCCAACTAACAACAGGTGATACGTTTATGATAAATGGAAACAAATTTAAAATCATCGCAAACGATACATACAGTCAGCCAGGCATTAGCATTCTTACCTGTGAGCGTGAACAGATCAACCCAGCAACGGACGACATTGAACACAACATTGCTAACGGCTCGGCATGTCCTATTAATGTAATCAATCCTGAGCCACTAATGGTTAATGTGTCTGAAACGCTTCAAATTGATTGGACAAGTACATATGATGCACCTGTGGTATTTGTCTCCTCAAATAATACAATTGCTACAGTGGACGCTCAGGGGCTTGTGACAGGGCTTGAAGTAGGCGAGGTAACGATTACAGTAACCAGTGCAAGCAATGGCTACATATTCGATACTGTGCGCGTTAGCGTGGTTGATATGCCTGACACCAAGACAATTAACATTACGTATAGCAATCCAGACCAACAAAGCGGAGATTATTATTATATTTATTATGGCGATTCTGGGACGTTTACGGCAAATGTTCTGCCTATGGATGAGGCTGTGACGTTTGAAGTGTATGCAGACAATAAAACATCTACTGCTGATACAAACAAATTCACGCAAGTTGTGAATGGGAATACGATTAAAATCACAGCCAAGAACAGTGCTTATTACTTGCAGATTAAGGCGACATTGGACAATGATCCAAGCGTATACACATGGCAACGTGTAAGGATTAGAGGGTTTGTGTAAGCAAAAAGAATCTAAAAAGAAAAGAGCGCATTTCCTCCACGAAAGGAAAAGCACTCTAAGCGGTAAAGCATCGTATGATTGTGGGATGGCTTACAAAGCGTCCTACAATCCCTTACACACAATATACATCATGTTAGGTAGTCGAATCAATGAGGAATTAATTCCCCATAAGTGCTTTAAGCTCTTGTTGATAATCCTCATCAAAAAAATACTGTTGAATGTTACCCATAAAATCATTTATATCTCCGTCACCTATCGCATTAACAAAATCCTGTGCTACTTGATCGTCTGTAATATAGTAATCATATGATGCCGCAGCTTCCTCACCAGCAAACTGACAGACATAATCGCAAAGCGCTTGTTTGGTTGTCAACTTGGTCATTGGTATACAATTCCCCTCTATACTAATGGTTGTGTTCTATCTATTGCAAATCTTCTAGTAGAAGCATTCAAATCCAAATTCCCATCAAAGACTTCAATGAATCCATCTAAATCTTTTTGTGTTTTAATCAGTTTATGCAAGGTGCTATATACCCCACTATCCTCTTCATGCCCACAGGCATTGGCAACCCAATAAAAGAAGTTGTCTACACTATCTCCCCAATTGTATAAGTAATCTGTGTTTTCTTTCGTCATTGTAAATCTCTCCCTGTTACATTTTATAGTTACTAACGATAAAATCTCTTTTCTCTCTTATTAATACTATATTATTCCTTATTTCTCTTTTTTTATAAACATCCAATTTTTGGTTATTATACTCCTTTGCCAATTTTATATGCTGGACTGTCAGAGCATACAATTCTGCATATGTCTCATCATCCATAAGCCAGATTAGGTGCTTTGTACTGATATCCTTGTCCAACAGTTCGGTTGCCATAGCGATTCACCACCTTATAGATTGATGTCATTCAACGGATTGAATTTATCATTCTGTGATTTGAGCGCTGTACCAAACATTCGCACATACCTGTTAGTCATTGCTATATCACTGTGACGGAGTAAACGCATTAACGTAAATGCATCAATCCCATTCTGAATACACTTGACAGCAAATGTAATTCTAAAGGTGTGGCAGGATAATCTTACATCTTTAAAATTCATAATCTGTTTTAGCTTTTTGAACATTGTTTTTACCGACTCTTCTTGTAATTTCGTTCCTTTGTCAGTACAAAATACATAAGAACATAAATCTGTAAAATGCTGCTCACAGTAAACTTTATACTCTGCCATTTCTCGGACTAGTTTATCGGTTAATGGGACAGAAGATAATTCGCGCTTTTTACCCAGAATTGAAGCAGTTCCATTTTTAAAATCCAAATCATCCCATTTTATAGAGATAAGTTCGCCAAGTCTAACGCCTGTGCCAAGCAGAAAAACAATAATGATGTAATTACGATAAGACAAGAATGTCCTGTCACGTTGCTTATTGCTTCGCAAATATGAAAGCATCTGATTTATTTGCGCATCCGAGAACGGTTTTAGAATGATTTCTTCATGCGCATAATTCACCTTCTTGGCAACGTTTTGCTTGTCTTCAATTAACTCATTTTCTTGACACCACGACATAAAGTTTTTAACAATCCTCAGTTTATTGTTCCTGCTGGTTGCATTGTTGTTGTGGTCTGTCTGCAAGTAAACAAGAAAATGTTTGATTGTCATTGGCTTAATGTCTTCGACATTGAGTACTTCTTGCTGAGCGCAGTATTCATGAAACATGCTCAAGCTTCTTCTGTATCCGTCAATCGTTTTTGTTGAGAGATTCTTATATTTTTTGTCCTGAAGAAAGTCTTGTACTGCAAATTTAATTAACACGACAAAAAACACACCTCCTAAAAGTTTGGAAAACAATTAGTCAGTGTGTTCGATTATGTCATAGGGTTTTAACGTAGACACAAAACAAAAAGGGCTGAAAAGTCTTGGAAAGCGGGTGAAGGGAATCGAACCCTCGCCTCAAGCTTGGGAAGCTGGCATTCTACCATTGAACTACACCCGCAAAAGCTAAGCAAGAAACATTATAACTCCAAGTGAACGGAAGTTCAAGCGGTTTAGGGAAAATGCAGAAGCGTGTACTTATTTTTTCGGAAAACGCTTGCAGCCAATTTGGAGTTGTGATATATAAAAAATAGAAAATCTAAACGATTAGATTTTAATTTTGTTCACCAGGCTTCTAGCGAAGCTATGGAAGGAGGAGGGGCATGAGCATGAGCATGAGCAAGAGTCATCCAAGCATCAAAGATATCGCAGCGAAAGCGAATGTATCTACGGCTACCGTCTCCTACGTGCTGAACGGGACACGCAATGTCCGTCCGAAGACCCGTGAACGGGTGCTGGCCGCCATAGCGGAGATGAACTACAAGCCCAATAATATTGCCAAGAGCCTCAAGCGACGGCGTACCGATACCATTGGAGTTATTGCCGAGGATGTCACCGTATTTAACACGCCAGAAATTATCGACGGCATCAACGACTATGGAGATCGTCATGATCTCTACATCTTGCTGACTAACCTGCGGCTGGACAAGCGAATCGGCCGGAATTTTAGCCAGGTGGACAGCTATCGGGGTTACGCGGAAAATGCGGTATCAGAGCTACTAAGCAAGCAGGTCGATGGAATGATCTACATCGGTGTCCATCCTCGCGATTTGACCGGATTGATTGATTCGGAAGGTAAACCGATCATCTACACTTATGCCTATACACAAGAGGATATTTCCATTCAATACGATGACGAGCAAGCTTCCTATGAAGCCATGTCTCATTTTGTTCAGAAGGGCCATCAGAGAATCGCTGTTATCAGCGGATTGATGGACTCTACTCCTTCGCGGCTGCGGTTAAATGGATACTATCGAGCTGTGACCGAGTTTGAGCTTCCGTTCGACCCTTCCTTGATCAAAATGGGAGATTGGGAGAAGGAATCCGGCTACCACCTTGCCAAGGAGCTCTTGACTATGGAGACGCCGCCGACCGCCATTTTAGCGATGAATGACGTGATGGCAGTGGGGGTGCTGGAAGCTGCCAAGGAACTGGGCGTCGACATTCCTGGCGATGTCTCGCTGATTGGCTTTGATAACCGCGAGTTCAGCGGTTATCTGACTCCCAAGATCACAACGATGGATTTACCGCTCCATGAAATGGGCTACCTGGTGATGCAAACGCTGCATGAGCGCATGCAAGGGAAGAACACGGCTCGCCCGCCGATGCCGGTATGCCGGTTAACAGAACGGGAGTCTGTAGCGCCTCCGCGTCAGCACAAAGAGATAGGCTAACGCCAGAAGTCTCTTTTTAAACAAAAATCTAAACGTTTAGATTTTGACAATAGTGACTCCTTTCCGGGTATAGCCACGAGGAATCATGGTTCACCTGGCAAGTTCACATATAGCAATAAACATACATTGAAGGAGGGGTTCGTATTGAAACAGAGCAAGAAATGGGTGGTTTTTACTTTAATCTCCGTATTGTGCATCGGATTATTGAGCGCTTGCGGCGGCAAAAATGAAAGCGGTGTCAATGGCGGTGGAGACGGAAGCGCGGCTTCTGGTAAGCCGGAGGAAGTAACCCTGCGATTTATGACCTGGGATTCGGGCCAGACGCTTCAGCCATATCAGAACGCAATCAATGCTTTTATGGAGAAGTATCCTGAGATTAAAGTAAAGGTAGAATCCGTACCGGATAATTACGACCAGAAGCTGCTCACCTCTCTTGCATCCGAGACAGCCCCCGACGTATTTATGGCCTGGAATTATCCGCTATATGTCCCTGGTGGCGCTTTGGAGGATATGCAAACCTGGGTAGACAAGGATAGCTATGACTTGAACATGTATTATCCCATTATTATGGACTATATGAAATATGACGAGAAGCTGTGGGGCTTGCCAACGACGTATTCCACGCGAGCTATCTATTACAACAAGAAGCTGTTCGACGATGCAGGGGTGTCATACCCACAGGATGGGTGGACTTGGGATCAATTTGTCGAGACGGTACAAAAGCTCACCAAGCCAGGACAATACGGATTTATTATGACCCCGGATGATGTGATGACAATGCAACCGTACTTCTGGAGTAATGGCGGAGATATGGTCAGTGATGATGGCACAACCATTCAAGGTGTATTAAATAGCGCCGAAAATATACAAACCATGACGTTCCTCAAGCAATTATACGATGCATCTTCCAAGATTAATTCAGCTGGCAAGTTCAGCACCAACAATGGCCTGGAGTCGTTCCAGACGGGACAAATTGCCATGTTCGACAACGGGATGTGGCCGCTCGGCGACATGCTTAAGGATGGGAAGCTCGATATTGGCACCGTGACGCATCCTCTTCCTGAGGGTGGAAGTTTAAAGGGCATTATCCATACGTCTGGTTACTCTATGCCAAAATCCGGGAAGAACAAGGAAGCCGCTTGGGAACTGATCAAGTTCATGTCTGGCGAGGAAGGCATCAAGATCATTACAGCGGACAAGTTCGCTTTCTCCCCGGTCATTGCCGTGGACGAGGAGAATGGATATGCTAGCGATCCTTATCTGGAAGCTTTCGCGAAGGAATTGGAAGGAACGGATAAGCTGGTCGCCAGTATGCGACATGAAAGATGGAGCGAAGCCGAGGATTTAATTCGAGCGGCCGTACAAGCGATTTTCTACGGTAATGCGGATATACCGAAGACGCTGGACGAGGTGTCAGAGCAGGCGCAAGCTGTCTTGAAATAAAGTAACACGAATCAGGGAGCGTCTTTAAAGATGCTTCCTGATCCTCCAAACGATTGAGGTGATGCGAGAGATGTTAGCAGAGGCAAAATTGGCGACGACCAAGCCGGACTTAGTCGGGACGCGTCGTTCACGAAGACGGAAGCAACGGCGTGAGAACTTGGCGGGTTTGTTCTTTATTTCCCCTTGGCTGATTGGATTTATGTTGCTCATGTTTTTCCCACTGGTCTTCTCCCTGGTGATCAGCTTTACGCAGTGGAATATGACGGGAAGTCCACAATATATCGGCATTGAAAATTATGTCCATATGTTTACGAACGACCCGTTTTATTTCAAGGCGATGGGGATCACGTTCAAATATGTGTTCCTGATGGTGCCACTTCAAGTGGTGTTCGCTATCGTGATTGCCGTATTGCTGAACCGAGCCACTTATGGAATCAAGTTTTTTAGAGCCATTTTTTATTTGCCATCCTTGATTCAGGGTGTGACTTTGGCTTTGATTTTCAGTTGGATGCTGAATGATGACTTTGGCCCGGTCAACTATATGCTTGAACAGGTTGGCTTGCCACGCGTACATTGGCTGACTGACCCGAACGTGGCTTTATATGCGCTGGTGTTCATTGCCCTTTGGGGCGTCGGTTCGCCGATGGTGCTATACCTGTCGGCATTGCGCTCGGTGTCTTCAGAATATTATGAAGCTGCGGATATCGACGGTGCAGGTCCGGTGCGCAAATTTTTTAATATTACGTTACCGCTGATTACGCCGACCATTTTATTTAACATATTGACCAGTCTGATTTCAGCCTTCCAGACCATCGTGCTGGCCTTCGTATTGACGGGCGGCGGACCGGCCAACTCGACTTACTTCTACTCTCTGCATGTCTACCGCAACGCATTTACTCATTTTAAGATGGGTTATGCTTCGGCGATGGCATGGGTCATGTTCATCCTGGTGGTCCTGCTGACCGGGCTGGTTCTGAAATCGTCCAAATACTGGGTTTACTACGAAGCGGACGGAGGTGGGCGATGATGCAGACGTCCATAGGCAAGAAGCGAATACACACGATCATATTTCAAATTCTGATTTGGCTGACAGCAGCGGCCTTCCTGTTCCCGATTGCCTGGATGTTGTCCACGGCGCTTAAGCTGCCGGAGGATATTTTTACGGCGAAGCCGCAGCTTCTGCCGGAATCATTCCAATGGAGCAACTTTATCAACGCGTGGAATGCCCAGCCATTTGGCCGGTTTTTGCTCAATACCCTGATTGTGGTGGGGGTGTCTACACCGTTTGCCATGCTGTCAGCCACGATGGTTGCCTTCGGGTTCGCGCGAATTAACTTTTGGGGCAGGAACTCGTTATTTTTGCTAGTCATCGGAACGATGGTCATTCCCTGGGATGTGACGGCGATTCCTCTTTATATCGAATATAACAAGCTGGGGCTGATTAATACGCTGTGGCCGATGATTTTGCCCGGAGCCTTTGGTTCCGCCTTCTTCATCTTCCTGGCCAGACAATTTATTATGGGTATCCCCAAGGACTTGGATGAGGCAGCGGAGATTGATGGATGCAACCGCTGGCACATCTATCAACGCATTATTTTACCTTTATGCCGACCGATTGTAGTAGTGATTGGCGTATTTCATTTTGTGTGGTGCTGGAATGAGTTTTTGACTCCGCTTATCTTCATTAACGACCAGAGCATGTACACCTTGCCACTTGGGATTAACCTGTTCAAGAACGCCTTTAATATCGAATACGAAAAGCTGATGGCCATCTCCTGCTTGTCGGTGCTCTTCCCGGCCACGCTGTTCTATTTTACACAGAACTTGATTCTGGGGGGCATTTCCCTGAGTGGGGTCAAAAAGTAAAATCAGCCGACTGACGGAGGGTGGAGGAGTCTGATGAACATACTGGAAAATGCAACATTCGCATTGGAATTTACTTCTCGCGGCGCGGTGAAGAGTTTTCGGTTCAAGGACGATCCCAGTGCCATGAACTGGGTTGTGGACCCGGAATATCTGCTCGAAGCCGGGTATTCTGACACGATCGATAAATTATTCGGGGAATGGAGTGCCGTGGTCGAGGGGAAGAGCATCAACAGCAGTGATTATATTCCAACCAGGATGCAGGCCAGTGAGAATGGCCTGACGGTTGGCTTCCATGCGGAAATGCTGGAGGTGGACTTGACCTATACCTTGGAGGAAGAGCGGCTGCGCTGGGGTATTACTTGTCGTAACGCACTGGACGTGCCCATCACCCTGGATGGTCTGCATATATGGTTCTCATTAGCCTATATCATGTTCCGAGACGAGAATGTACTGCGCAACATGCAGCAGTCCTGTGCGATATTTGCTCATACAGGCGGAGATTTTGCCAAGTTTGCTGCCATCCGGCGCAGCCATGAAGTCCCGCATTTGGGCATTTACGGGCAAGAAGGCACTACGGCCGCCTTTGGCTCCTTCTGCCGCTATGAGAACCGCTTCCTGGAGCAGGTGTCGCCTTCTTTGGATGGGGTTGTGTTTCATCGTTTGGGGTTGGTGGAGAACGGAGCCTCCATGCCAGAATTGGTGGCTACAGACTGGATTTATAAGGAGAATTACCATTCGGTGATGCTGGAGGCAGGGCAACAGCTCCGCTGGGAGTATGTGTTCACTGCCTGTCAGGGGAGAGAGGATTTCTACCGTAAGGCGCTGGAGCATGGCCACCCACGCTGGTCGTATACGCCGGTGTTGACGGAAGGCGGGCCATTCGAGGCGGAATTGGAGCTGCCGCTGGGGCAAAAGTTCAAATCCCTTCGTCTGGTTACGGCTGATGGGCCATCTGCTGGAGAACGGGGTCTGGCTGCGGAAGATATAACAAGACTTGTAACTAGGAATGAGCAACAGGCCGAAGGACCCTATCAAATACGATATCACCCGCATGATCCCGGGGAACGCAGGCTGGAATTAATCATGGAAGATGGACGTAGAGATATCTTGGTCTGGAACGTCCTGGAGCCGATTGATCAAATGCTGGAGAAGCGGGCAGAGTGGTTATGCCAGCAAAGTTATGATGAGACAGGGCAGGCGGGAAGGCCTCATGCCTTCTTGCCCCTATCCAATCAAGGAGAGTCTTTGGGCAAGCTTAACTTCCTGCTGATGAAGAACAAGCTGGCTGCTCCGGTGGCCGAACAGGTGCATAAGGCAGAGGCTTCGGCGGTGTTTGATCTGAGAAATCATTGGTTTGAAGACGGTGATTTCACCAGACCTCGGGCCTTATACGGCTCGTTCTACCGTATTTTTGACTTGGACTATATCGCCCATGTCTTCTACTTGCTCTCGCAAATGGAGGGGGCGCTCTTGAAGCTGAACTTACCCCAGACGTATTTGCAGTGGGCCGCCGAGGTGATGAGCATCCGGCTCGACCCGGCTTGTCATGCGGGGCAGCGGGAACAGGACGAAACGGGACTGAGTGGCGTGTTAATCCTTTACATCGATGATTTGCTGGCAGGTTTGGAGGCAGCGGGGATGGAAGGATGGTACGACAAGCTAAAGGGCCTTTGGGAGAGCTTTGGCGAACGATTGAGTCACGATACTCGTGAATTCGCCGGGGCTGTAACCGAGCATTTCTATGATAACGCTGGATTTGGCCCAACCTGCGAAACATTGCTGCATCTTGGGATGAGCGAAGAAGCCGAGAAATACGGGCAATTAATTCTGGCCAACATCGGCTTCAGCAACGATTATCGGGGGCAGAATCCGGATCGATGGTGGGAAGCGTTGTCCTACATGATCCATTCGTTATGGGGGGGATTAGTAGCGGCTTCCTCGCGGGTGGCTTACGAGCATCTGGGAAATCCGGAGTATCTTGAAGCCTCTTATCGGGCTACGATGGCGGTATTCAACGGTTATGATTGGAACGTCAGTTCCACCCCCAGGCGGCTGCAGCCGGGAGAGGCGGCTTCTACTTTTAGTGTAGTAGCTCCTAATCTGAATATGCCAATGTTGTCGCGGAACCGCTTCGGTCAGTCGGTGTTTCAGCATGCAGATGATCCACTTTTTGCCGCCCTGTTCTCCAGTGTAACCGGAGATGATTGGGACATGGGGGAAGAGCTTGTGGCTTACCTGCTCGGATTTGGAACGACTGCCTATGTGTACCGGTTAGCCTCCGGTAAGCTGAAGTGCATTAACGGATATTTGAGCGAGGAGCAGAGGGGGATTCGTATCACGAGCTATGCCGCTTATCCGCAAAAAATAGTTATGCTGGAAGAGGGACTTTCCCTGCAAGCTAAGCCTGGAAGACAGCTTCGGGAAGCCTGGTTGCAGGAGGGGGAGCTTCGGGAGGTAGAGCCGGGAGATTAGTTATGAACAGCGTGCAAGGAAAGGAGACGTGCTTGCGCAGTCTATCACAGAATGATGTCGTACAAAAAGCCGCAGAGAATTAGCTCTGCGGCTTCATGCAATAAGTGTATCCTTGTTTATACCAAATCGCAGGCATCGGCCGGCATCCAGTGGGCATCCTGACCTTCCCATTTGACATTGCAGCCAATAGGATTCGTTAAGGAGACGGAAATCGGCTTGCCAGAGACCAGCTCGGACAAAGCACGCTCAAGATCATTTGTTGTCATCTTGCTAACCTCACGAGGGTTATCTACCCCGCGGCCGGTATAGACCAGCTTACGCTCGGTATCAAATACATAGAAATGGGGTGTTCGTAAAGCGCCGTAGGCTTTAGCGGCCTCTTGTGACCGATCCCGCAAATAGACCCAAGGAAAACGTTGTTCCTCCATTCGCTTGACCATATGCTCAAAAGAATCATCCGGATGCGTAATTTCGCTATTGGCATTAATGCCAACAAAAGTAACACCATGCTCTTTAAACTTCTCGGCAGTCTGACGTGTGACTTCGTCAGAGCCAACGACGTAAGGACAATGATTACAGGTGAAGAACACGACAAGCACCGGAGATTCGGAGAAACTTTGTAAGGAATACGTCTGGCCATCCGTAGCCGGCAGCAGAAAGTCCGGCGCCTTGGATCCGATTTCCAACGTGAAACTCAAACTGATCACCTTCCCTATGAAATTTTGAAGCGCTTACTAGCATTGTACTCTATCAACCTTATTATCTCAATTTTTAATTTCCATTTTAAAGAGGGCTCAACCTTGCATGAATTTATTAAATCAAGGAAATCCATGAGGGGAAGCGATCGGAAGAATTCTACTAACCCGTAGTACCTCGGCGTACACATAACAAGCACTGATTTTGGTTTTGAGCCTAAAAGAGAGATTGGAAATTTTTTATAAAGGAGAGAAATAGAAAAAATTGTATTGTCTCTAACGTAAAAATAATGTAAAGTAACTTAACAAATAAACCAATTCATCCTTCGCGTTAGTATACCTCACACGCAAATTGACCTCAGTTCGATTATCTGTCACATATAGTGGAACTAATGTGATGCATGATATAGCCTCGAACAGCGAGATGATTTTACTCATTACTTTATCCAAATACAGCAAAGAAGCAAGAACACACAGTTGTCCATACTGAAAAGACATTTAGTTTATCCAAATCAAGCGTATAACTAGTAACTATTCGCTGATATAATATCGTTTTTTCTCTTTCTTTAGTGTATTGCAGCGAAGAAGATATAATGCACAATTGTCCACAACTGGTGGATGGTTTTGTCTATTTATTTTTGTGAAGAAAAGAGGCTGTGACATGATTCAACCCATTTTGCAAATTGAGGATTTGCACACACACTTTTTTACGGATCGAGGTGAAATCCCGGCGGTTGATGGTGTTAATTTGTATGTTAATCCCGGGGAAGTCTTGGGTGTCGTGGGCGAATCCGGTTGTGGGAAAAGCGTAACATCCCTGTCCATACTCAAGCTTATTCCGCAGCCGCCCGGGAGAATTACCGGAGGCTCAATCTTGTTCAAGGGGCAGGACATCGTTGCGATGAAGGAACGTGAAATGCGATCCATCCGTGGGAACTCCATTTCCATGATTTTTCAGGAACCTATGACTTCGTTGAACCCGTTGTTCACCGTGGGGCAGCAAATCGGAGAAACGGTTCGGCTACATCGCCAGTTCAGCAAGAAGGAAGCGCGGGAGCATACCATCGATATGTTGAGACGAGTTGGTATCGCGCGGCCAGAAGCTATCATCGACGAGTATCCGCATCAATTGTCCGGCGGCATGCGGCAGCGGGTCATGATTGCGATGGCGATCTCCTGTAGTCCCGAATTATTGATTGCCGACGAACCCACCACTGCACTGGATGTAACCATTCAGGCGCAGATTCTTGATTTGATTCGTCGTCTGAACGAAGAGAATGGTACGGCTGTCATGATGATTACCCATGATCTTGGCGTAGTTGCCGAGATGTGTCACCGGGTAGCGGTGATGTATGCAGGGAAAGTGGTGGAAGAAGGAAGTGTGCATGATATTTTTAAAAATCCACTGCACCCCTATACGCAAGGCTTGATTAAATCCGTGCCTCGTATGGATGAAGACCGCAGGCGTTTGTTCTCCATTCCCGGTAACGTGCCCATTTTGAACACGGAGCTAACGGGCTGTCGCTTTGCTGAACGGTGTGAGAACGTCATGCCGGTATGTCTGGAGAAGCTTCCTGAATTACAGGAATGCGAATCGGCGCATCATTGCCGATGCTGGCTTCATGAAACGCCACAGGAGGAAGTCGTATGAGTGAACCTTTATTGCAAGTCGAACATCTGAAGAAATATTACCCGATCGGGGGAGGATGGGGCAAGTCTCCGCAGTTGGTCAAAGCGGTGGATGATATCTCCTTCAACGTATACAAAGGGGAAACCTTTGGACTGGTAGGAGAAAGTGGCTGCGGCAAATCGACGACCGGCCGCTCTATCCTGCGACTGATTGAACCTAGCGGGGGAAAGGTGATCTTCGACGGGAAAGAGATTACCGCACTTTCCTCGGAAGAACTGAGACGCACGCGTAAGGACATGCAAATTGTGTTCCAGGACCCTTTCTCTTCTCTGGATCCACGTCATACTGTTCAGCGGATTCTGGAAGAGCCGCTGATTGTGCACGGAATGGGGAATGCGAAAGAACGCCAGGCCATGATCCAGCGGCTTATTGATGTGGTTGGGCTAACACAAAGTCATTTGCAACGTTATCCTCACCAATTCTCGGGAGGACAACGACAACGGATAGGAATAGCCAGAGCCCTGTCCTTGCAACCGAAGCTTATTGTGGCGGATGAGCCTGTCTCAGCGCTGGATGTGTCCATTCAATCTCAAGTCATTAACCTGCTCCAGGATTTGCAGGAAGAATTCGGATTAACCTATATCTTTATTGCGCATGACCTTAGCGTTGTGAAGCACATTTGTGACCGAGTTGCTGTCATGTATCTGGGCCGGATTGTGGAAATTGCTGACAAGCACAAATTGTATACTAAGCCGCAGCATCCCTACACTCAAGCGCTGTTATCAGCCGTGCCAGAGCCTGATCCAGACCGTAAGCCGGAGCGGATCATTCTGCAAGGGGAGGTTCCGAGCCCGGCTAACGCGCCCATCGGCTGCGCATTCCACACGCGATGTCCCCAAGCGATGGAAGTCTGCCACACGCACCGTCCCGAGTTAGCCGAGACGGACCAAGGGCATCTGACAGCCTGTCATTTATTCACAGAGATGCGTGCTGCCGGCCAGGCTCATCTAGCTTGATAACAACAGGGGCATAAACCATGGTTTATAGCTGGGCCTTAGGTCTGGCTTCTTATAAACACCTAAAAATAATCGTGATTCAGAAGGGAGCCACAAATATGAGAGTAAAGAGATGGAGTAGTGTCGTTTTAGTTATGATGCTTAGTGCCGCCGTTGCCCTTACGGGTTGCGGGAGCAGCAACAACGGTGCCGCTGGCACCAACGAGGGGAGCAATGGGGGAGAGAATACACCGCTAGTATCCGTTCAGGATACGTTAATCGTTGGCCGCGGCGGCGATTCTGCTTCGCTGGATGCTGCGATCGTCACCGATGGGGAGTCGCTCAAGATTGCGCACCAAGTCTATGACTCCTTGGTGGAGTATAAAGAAGGAACCACGGAGGTTCAAGCATCTCTTGCCGAAGATTGGGCGGTCTCCGACGACGGCTTGACGTACACGTTCAACCTGCGTCAGGGTGTGAAGTTCCATGACGGAACCGATTTTAATGCTGATGCCGTGGTGTTCAACTTCACTCGTTGGTCCGATCCTGCCAGTGAATACAAATTTGAAGGAGATTCATTTGATTACTATGATTCCATGTTTGGTCCGGATGGCAAACGCGTCATCAAAGAGGTCAAGGCTACGGATGCCAACACGGTAGAAATTACGCTGAATCAACCGCAAGCTCCATTCCTGCAGAACTTGGCTATGACTTCCTTTGGCATTGCCAGTCCGACGGCAATTCAAGAGAAGAAGGAGAACTTCAAGAATGAGCCTGTAGGAACCGGACCGTTCGTGTTCAAGGAGTGGAAGCGCAACGATTCCATCACCCTGGAGAAGAATGCCGACTATTGGAAGGAAGGACTTCCTAAGCTGAATAAAGTGATTGTCCGCTCTATTCCTGACAACTCTGCTCGCTTTAATGCCTTGCAAAGCGGTGAGATCGATTTAATGGAAGACTTAAGTCCGGATGATCTGGCCACGCTGGAAGCTAATCCGGAGTTGCAGAAGATTGAACGTCCTTCCAACAACGTGGGTTATGTTGGTTTCAACTTGAAGAAAGAACCATTTAATGATGTGAAGGTCAGACAAGCACTGAGCCATGCTGTAAATAAACAAGCCATTATTGATGCTTTCTTTGCAGGTCAAGCAGAGCCGGCCAAGAATCCTATGCCTCCGTCTCTGTGGGGTTATAACGACAGCATCACCGATTACGAATATGATTTGGAGAAAGCCAAGTCGTTGTTAGCTGATGCGGGTTACGCTGACGGCTTGCCAGGTGAGTACACCTTCTATGCCATGCCGGTACCCCGTCCTTACATGCCCGATGGTAAGAAGGTCGCTGAGGTAATCCAGGCTGACTTTGAGAAAATTGGCGTGAAAGTGAACATTGAATCTCCGGAATGGGCGACCTATCTGGATGATGCGCAAGCCGGGGAGAAGGATGATTTGTTCATGCTTGGGTGGACCGGTGACAATGGGGACCCGGACAACTTCTTGTATACGCTGCTGGACAAAGATGCTATTCCGTCCAATAACTACAGCTATTATGCCAATGATGAGTTGCATGAGTTGCTCGTTGCGGCACAAACCGAAACCGAGCAATCCAAGCGGGAAGAGCTTTACAAGCAAGCCCAGGAAATCATTAAGGTGGACGCACCTTGGATTCCACTCGTGCATACAACGCCGCTGCTGGCTGCTAAGGCCAACCTGAAAGGGTATGTTCCGGCACCAACGGGAACGGAGTATTACAGCAACATCCATTTTGAATAACAGGCGGTATTTTTACGCCTCTGGCAGGTGAGCCTCAGCTTGAAAGCTTATATTTTAAAACGATTATTCATCATGATCCCTGTCCTGATTGGTATGACAATCATCGTGTTTTCTATTATTCATGCGATTCCTGGTGACCCGGCCGAGACTATTTTGGGCCAGAAGGCCACGGAGCAGTCCAAGGAGGCGCTTCGTGAGCAATTGGGTCTGAATAACCCTTGGTATCAGCAATATTTCATGTATATGGGGGATTTGCTGAAGGGAGATTTGGGTCAATCCATCCGTACCAGAGTTCCGATTGCCCAGGAAATTACGCCTTATTTAGCAGCAACCGCGGAACTGACGATTGCGGCAATGGCCTTTGCTATCTTCTTTGGAGTAAATGCAGGTATCATCAGCGCATGGAAACAAAACTCCTGGTTTGATTACATCTCAATGCTGATCGCCCTGATTGGTGTATCGATGCCCATATTCTGGCTGGGGCTGATGGAACAGTGGATCTTCTCACTGAAGCTCCACTGGCTTCCCTCCATTGGCCGGATGAATCAGCGAGACCCAGTGGAGGCGATCACCAATCTGTATCTTATCGACAGTATGATTGCGGGCCGCTGGGATCAATTATGGACAGTAGTTCGCCATCTGATCTTACCGAGTGTAGCACTTGGCACTATTCCTATGGCGGTCATCGCCAGAATGACTCGCTCCAGTATGCTTGAGGTGATGAGTTCTGACTTCGTTCGTACCGCTAAAGCGAAGGGCTTGTCCCAATTCATCGTTGTTTATAAGCACGCACTTAAGAATGCATTTATTCCTGTATTAACGGTAATTGGATTGCAGACGGGTGCTCTGCTCGGTGGCGCAGTGTTGACGGAAACGATATTCGCCTGGCCTGGTGTCGGGAGATATATTTATGAAGCCATTAGCTCCCGGGATTATCCGGTCATCCAATCCGGGATTCTGATTATTGCCTTCTTGTTCGTATTTATTAATCTGATTGTGGATTTGCTGTATGCAGCAGTCGATCCACGTATTCGTTATCGCTAAAGGAGGGAAACCATGGCACAGGCTACGACGAGCACGAATAACGCCCCCGTAATTCAGGCGGAGAAGGTTTCCGGACCTTGGCACGATGCGTGGAGGGCTTTCCGCAAGAACAAAATCGCTATGGCCGGCTTGATCATGATTGTATTCTTTGTCTTGATCGCCTTGCTGGCTCCTGTCATTGCCCCTTATGACTATAAGGCCCAGGAGCTGGCTGATCGGCTGAAGCCTCCATCTTCCGAGCACTGGTTCGGCACGGATGATTTGGGTCGAGATTTATTTACCCGTGTGCTGTATGGGGCGCGCATTTCATTGTGGGTAGGTACGTTCTCGGTGGTGGGCTCCATCATTTTGGGGACATTACTTGGCATTTTAGCTGGATTCTATGGCAAATGGGTAGATATGATCATCTCCCGCATGTTTGATATTTTGTTGGCCTTCCCGAGCATCTTGCTGGCGATTGCCATTGTCGCCATTCTGGGTCCCTCCCTGCAAAATGCCTTGCTAGCCATCGCTATTGTCAACATTCCGACCTATGGGCGGCTAGTAAGGGCCAAGGTGCTTGGCTTGAAGAATGAGGAGTATATTACGGCGGCACGTTCCATCGGCATGAAGGATAGCGGCATCCTGCTTCGTCATATATTGCCGAATAGCTTGACCCCAATTATTGTGCAAGGGACGCTGGGAATTGCCACGGCAATTATTGAAGCGGCTGCTTTGGGATTTCTGGGGCTAGGCGCACAGCCGCCTGCTCCTGAATGGGGCAAAATGTTGTCCGACTCGCGGCAATTTATTGCTACGGCTCCGTGGACGGTTGTTTTCCCGGGGGTATCAATCATGTTGACGGTATTGGCTTTCAATCTGATGGGAGATGGCTTGCGCGATGCGTTGGACCCTCGAATGAAGAACTAGCAAAGTGGCTACATAAGACTGTCCGGGGTGGGTTCCCCCGGCAGTCTTTTTTCGTGTGATTAGAAGGACATGAACTAGTCTGTCAGTGATGTTAGTTAATATGACACATGCCGAAATTTCAGTTATAATCAAATACATAATAGAGCCATCAAACAGGATGGATGGGAGGCCGAGGTATGGCTAGAAAAGCAAGGAAGGTAAGCATCGTTGGTTCTGGTTTAGTAGGGACGGCCTGCGCTTATTCCATGATTAATCAATCGATCAGTGATGAGATTATGATGATTGACCGAACCTATGAACGAGCGGTTGCAAATGCGCTAGACCTTTCGCATTGCATGGATTTCACCTCAACCCGGACCAAGGTGTCGGCGGGGCGAATGGAGGATTGCAGTGACGTCGATGTGGTAGTGCTTACCGCAGGGGCAAATCCAAAGCCGGGACAAACCAGACTGGACGTACTGGAGGATGCGGAGAAGATCACGCGAGATATCGTACAACGCATTGTAGGGGGAGGTTTTCAGGGCGTATTCGTGATTGCGGCCAATCCGGTGGATATTGTCACACATATCGTACGTGATGTGTCAGGTTTTCCGCGTAATCGGGTCATAGGAACAGGGACCTCCATTGACTCTGCTCGATTAAAGACGTTGCTGTCCGAGGTGTTTGAGATTGACCCGCGTAGTGTGAATGGTTACGCGATGGGGGAGCATGGTGATTCTCAGTTTGTCGCCTGGTCACATGTTACCATCGGCGGGAAGCCATTATTGCATATCCTCGAGCAGCACAAGGAGCGGTTCGCGCATGTGAATCTGGATGATATCGCTCGCAAGACAAGGGATGCAGGCTGGGAGATATTTACCCGAAAAGGCAATACTCAATTCGGTATCGGGAATGCCTTGGCGTATATTGTACGCTCCATCCTCAATGACGATCATAAGATTATTGCTGTATCGGCGGTTCTCGAAGGGGAATACGGTCAGTCTGGCGTATGCGTAGGAGTACCGGCAATCATCGGAGAGGGCGGGATTGAGGAAGTGCTTGAGCTGCAACTATCTCCGGAGGAGCAGCTACTATTTGAGCGTTCCTGCGGGGTAATTCAATCGGCTATGGCAAGTCTGACGCATTAGGCCAGAAGCAAGAATATTTACTTTTAATGAAGGAGACGATTGTCAGTGAATTGGACGGAGATCTGCAAGAGTAAGGGCCTTGAAGCCATTCGCCAGGCGCTTACCGAAGGTGGGGATGTGAACTGGTGCGATTCCAGAGGGCGTACTCCGTTAATGCTACTAATAACGAATCGGGCACCTGTCCAGTCTGTAGAGCTGTTGATGAACCATGGTGCGGATTTGGAAATAGAAGATAAAATGAAAGAAACTGCATTGATTAAGGCCGTCAAGTTCAACCAACCCGAGATTATTGATAGGCTACTGGAAGCAGGAAGTCATCTGGATTCACCCCATGGCATTTTGGGAACAGCATGGCATGCAGCCCGCAAACGCAGCAAGCAGCTTGCCGACAAGCTGCTGAAGACAAAGGGAGCGCTCAGGTTGACCTTAACCGATGAGGAGCAAGAGACGGTTGACGCTATTATATATGAAGAATCTCTTGATAAGGTCTGCGGTCTGATCCAAGCCCTGGAATCTCCCGTATTGCTTCAGGCTGTGGTCGAGCAATACAATTGGGACGATGGTCCACAAGCTATGTTGACGGCATTCTCTAACCCTAACATTGCACCGATAACCTTAATGGATATGTACGAATTGCTGGATGGGGATTACTGGGTGGGGATAGAAGCTGAGGAATTGAGATATCCAGAGGATGCCGCTTGCCAAGAGTTGGCGTTGAAAATTCGCGAGCGGTTAGGGTCTCGGGGAACCAGTGGGTGCCTATTATAGTTTTCTAAAAAAGGAAGGGACCTCTCAGCCCAAGGCTGGGGTCCCTCCTTCTCTTCTGAGCCTTACCAGCCGACGCGGATGATGAGGCCTTTCGGATCACCTACCTCCAGGTAAGAAGCCTGGCCATTGACATCATCATAAGCGAAGCCGTAGGCCAACCCATTAATGCTGTGATCATGCCAGAACTTGGCATAATAATTGGCCGGTGCAGCTTGATAGTAATTGGATACATTGTTCCAGTCTCCAGAAGTGTACACGTGGCGATTAATGGCTGCGCAGGTTGCCGCATCCGTCAAGGCTCCGTCGCACAGGAAAATATCCTTGGCGCTGTATGGGGCGTATCCGGCAAAATAGTTGGCATTTGCTCCGCCTGGAGCGAATGACCCGTATACGGGGGCCACGATGCGATAAGGAGCGAGAAGTGTGCCGAGAGGTTTGAATTCTGCTGGAACCTCGGCCTGGTATTTAGCGAAGATACCGCTTCGTGTTTCGGATTCGAGCTCGCCTACGGTTTGATCGAAGGAACCCGATTTGTTAATCAGGCGATGTTGAATCGGGAAGCCAAATCCATCGACCCGAGTGGTGTTGCCATGATATCCGGTATTGTCGATGGTGAACTCAACAAAATCAAAAATGATATCAAGATGGGGATCGGTTGGATTCTTCAGATCCGGTCCGGCAAACCCATTATTAAAGGTTTTGATGAACATGGGCGTGCCTACGCTCAGAAACATCCGGCCCGAAGTGATCTTGGGTAAGGTAATCCAGGAAGAATCGCTGACCTTGTGATAAATATTTGCATAATTCACACCGTTCTTGGTTAAATGTCCCGGTGCATCATTTAAAGCTGTGGAGATCGGAATCAGGTTGCCGTTCAGATCCAGATAGCTCCACTGTTCATTTACCGGGTTGATACCGAGCACGCCCCAATAAATTTGATTGTCATTGTATGTTCCTTGTGTTCCATTCATGACTTTTACAGAGACGGCCCCGTCTGGTGGCGTAGGAACTGATGAAGGGTTAACGTCATAGATGGAGTTGGAAGAAGTGGGAGGCGGGGTGGAGCCGGCAGTGTAGGTAAAGATGTTGGTGTCATATGCCGGTGCACCATTATTATAAGTAAATGAATAGGCCAGCACGCTACCGGAGGCAATTCCCGGGACGGTCTGCTCATACCGGGATTGCTGGTTATTGTAAGTCATCCGTAAATTCTGTTGCACCCCATTGTTCACGGAGTAATGGATATCCACCCAACTTGTGTTAACTGTAGACTTGAACCATACGGTAGCTGTGCTTCCCGACAATTCAACGCCCTGGGCATAATCCGCAGCTTTGGCTTTCGTACCGAAGATTACTGTAGAAACCAGTAGTAAAGATAAAATCAGCAGGTAAGACATAGTTTTTCGCAACATTAAAAACTCCTCCTCTATAAATGGGATAAAAGCGCTGTCTCAATAATAGACATACAAATATTATCATTATTTTACAAAATATAGTAGTGTATAAATTTCGAAATAGGTTTAAAAATTTAAAATATTGTTCTTGTAGAAAAAATTACTTCATCTAATAGAGGGGATAGACAGGTTAGGATAGCATTCTCTTCTGTTAATTTGGTTCCTGACGACTACTCTCGAAGTAGGTCGAATGTCTTTTTAGGCTATTTGTAATCGGTTGAGCAGATGGGAGGCACCAAAAAGACCAAGGAGTTTAGGTACGGGGTACCTAAACTCCTTGGTCTTTGCCCAAATAAATAGAAGGGCACGTCCCGGAAGGAATACTCGCGCTCCGGCGCGAGTATCCGTCTGCCAGTCTGCCGTGCACAGACTGTCTCACTACGACGAACCCTTAGGGGTTCTCATCCCGATGTGACGACAAAAGGCTCCTCAAAAAAGGAGCCTTTATACTTTACGTCCCAGAAGGGATACTCGCGCTCCGGCGCGAGACTCCGTTCACCATTCTGCCGTGCACAGACTGTCTCACTACGACGAACCCCTTAAGGGGTTCTCATCCCCATGAGACGCAAAAAGAACCGGTTCAAACTGAACCGATTCTTTTTATACGTCCCAGAAGGGATTCGAACCCCTGACCGACGGCTTAGAAGGCCGTTGCTCTATCCAGCTGAGCTACTGGGACATCTCAATATAGAAAATGCAAGCAAAAAATATATTATCATATCAGAGGGAAAGAAGCAATAAAAAAAGTTTGATATCCTGGCGGATATTGCTTTTTGCCTTCGTCCAAGACTGTGCTATAATCTCAATTAACTGAAATACGGAGATAGGAGGTGCCCTTATCAGCGGTTTACGACCCGAGGAGAAGGATAACGTCGTTTTGTTCCCGAAGACGTTGGATTATTATCAAATTGAATTGACTCGCATGTTGGAGACGGAGCGATACGGAGAAGCGGTCGAATTACTGCAATTCCTATTGCAATGCCAGGGTGAAGACCCGCGTCACTATGAGGAATGGCAAGCCCTGCTGGATTGGCTCATCGGCGCATTTCCTACCTTGAAGAATGGTGCCTCCGGAGCCGTGGGTGACGAAGAGGATGAAGAGACCGAGGAATCACTGGCTCGCCGACATGTGGAGGCGAAGCTGGCCGAGGATTCTACATATATGGAAAAATTGCTGCAAGCTGCCATGGGCCGCCCATTCTCAGAGCAAACTTTGCTTGCTCTCGATCAATTAGCCTATGTGAATCAGGGGGAAGTCGATGAAGCACTGACCGCCTGGTTGAGCCAGACGGAGCTCCATCCGATGCTGCAATATCGAGTGCTGCAAACGCTACGCCGTCGTGGGTATACGGGGACGGTGTCGTTTTTTCGCGGCGGCGAATGGGTTGAGGTGGAGGTTGAGTCGGTACCGCTCAAGCCTGAGGACTTTCCTGCGGCGGTACAAGCTGTATTGGAGCGTGTGGGACATCAGACACAAGTGCATGATCCAACCTTGTTCTATTTCGCACAGGAATTATGGCTGCAATTGGTCATGGCGTTATACGGTACTGTGGATTACCGCTCCTTGCTGGGTGATGAGGATGCGGTACTCGACGTTTGGGCTGCCGCCCTGCATCAAATGGTGGCAGACAGTTTGCCCGGGGCGAAGACGGAGGAAGAAATCCGCTCGCTATATGGCATTACCGACGAATTGAGACTCCGTTACGAGCAGGTCTGCCGAACGTTCGGCAAGTTTATGTCAACAAGCCAAAACCGGAATCAATAACTCGCATTTAAGCCTGCTCTTGTAAAAAAACCTATTGTTGTTTATAATATAGTGGTTATTCTGAACGTGCTCATAGAGACAGCTATACTGATTCCTGATAGCTGCTTTATTCGCGATTCGGGCTCAGTATATTAAAGTATATGTGAAATTTGGAGGGGAAGGCATAAAATGAAAGCAACTTGGGAAAAAATAGAGAAGAACCTCGGCGTTCTCGAGGTCGAAGTGGATGCGGAACGTGTATCCGCAGCACTGGATAAAGCTTTTCAAAAAGTAGTAAAAAAAGCAAGCGTACCTGGATTCCGTAAAGGGAAAGTGCCTCGGGCTATCTTTGAAGCTCGTTACGGTGTGGAGAGCTTGTATCAAGATGCAATCGACATTTTGTTGCCTGAAGCTTACAGCGAAGCGATTGATCAAACGGATATCTTCCCTGTGGATCGTCCGGAAGTGGACGTTGAGCAATTTGCTAAAGGACAAGCATTTAAATTCAAAGCTACAATTACTGTAAAACCTGAAGTGAAGCTTGGCGAATACAAGGGCGTAGAAGTACCGGCTGTTAACGTTGAAGTGAGCGAAGAGGAGCTTGCTGAGGAACTGGAACGCTTGCAACAACGTCATGCTGAACTCGTTGTCATCGATGAGGAAGCTGCTCAAAATGGCGATACAGTTGTTATCGACTTTGACGGTTCCATCGAAGGCGTGCCTTTCGAAGGCGGCAAAGCGGAGCGTCATTCTTTGGAACTGGGAAGCAATGCCTTTATCCCTGGCTTCGAAGAACAGTTGGTTGGACTGGCTACCGGCGACTTCAAGGACGTAATGGTAACCTTCCCGGAGACTTATCATGCGGAAGAACTGGCCGGCAAAGAAGCCGTTTTCCAAGTGAAATTGCATGAAATCAAACGCAAACAGCTTCCTGAACTGGATGATGAATTTGCCAAAGACGTTAGCGAATTCGATACCTTGGACGAGTTCAAGGAAGATCTGAAGAGCCAACTGAGCAAACGCAAAGAGCAAGAAGGCAAGGCAACTCGTGAATCCGCTCTGGTAGACAAGATTGGTGAAAGCGTAGAAGTCGAAATTCCTGAAGCCATGATCAAAGGCGAAGTGGACAACATGGTCCGCGATTTCGACAACCGTCTTCGTTCCCAAGGGATGAACATGGACATGTTCCTGGGCTTCTCCGGTCAAACGGTGGATGATCTCAGAACACAAATGCAAGGTGACGCCGAGAAGCGCGTTCGTAATAACCTGGCATTGGAGCAAATTGCCAAAGCTGAGAAGATTGAAGTTACTCAAGATGAAGTTAATAAGGAACTTAACGATATGGCGGAAGCTTACAAACGTTCCCCAGAAGAGATTCGCAACATCCTTGCAGCCAATGGTTCGCTCAGCGGATTGAACGAAGAAATCCTGATCCGCAAGACGATCGATTTCTTGCTGGAGAACAGCAAGGAAGTTCCTGCTGAGAAAGCAGAAGCACCGAAGGCAAAGGCAGACAAGGAAGCAAAAGCAGAAAAAGAAGCAAAACCGGCAGCCAAGAAAACGACGAAGAAAACGGCCAAGGCGGCAGATGCTGACAAAAAAGAAGCGGAAGCAGCCGAAGATAAAGAATAATAAGTCATTATCCTTTAGACGGAGGCTTCGCCTGAATACATCATTACAGTTAGGGCACGTATACTCAAATGCGTGCCTTAATTTTTCACCTTTTAACGATACATATATTTCCATTTAGCGAGTACAAGCCTTCGGTTATATAATATGTGGAGGCAAACATAAACTGTATGGTGTGAAAAATGACATGACGCTTTGAACATGGTAGAATGTTTCTGTAAGCGCAAGGGAAACTGAAAAGGAAAAGAGGTTGGTCGCATGAGTCTGGTACCTATGGTCGTAGAACAGACGAGTCGTGGAGAGCGTTCTTACGACATCTATTCGAGACTCCTTAAAGATCGCATTATTTTTCTCAGTAACGCAATTGATGATGAAGTTGCCAATCTCGTGATTGCTCAACTGTTGTTCTTGGCGGCTGAGGACCCTGAGAAAGACATTCACCTGTACATCAATTCTCCGGGTGGTTCCGTGACTGCGGGGATGGGTATATATGATACAATGCAATTCATCAAGCCCGATGTGTCCACTATTTGTGTGGGAATGGCGGCGAGCATGGGATCTTTGCTGTTAACAGCGGGGGCCCCAGGAAAACGCTTCGCACTTCCTAACAGTGAAGTTATGATCCATCAACCGCTTGGTGGGGTGCGCGGTCAGGCTGCGGATATCAAAATCCATGCCGACTGGATCATTAAGACGAAGGAAAAATTAAACCAAATCTATGTGGATCGTACGGGTCAACCCCTTGAAAAGATCGAGCGCGACACGGACCGCGACTTTTTCATGAGCGCGGAAGAGGCTGCTGCTTACGGGATTATCGACCGGGTCATCAACAAGCCCACTAATTTGTAAAGGGGTGTTTACATGTTTAAGTTTAACGACGAAAAAGGTCAACTCAAATGCTCATTCTGCGGCAAGTCGCAGGAGCAGGTTCGTAAGCTTGTAGCAGGACCGGGCGTTTATATATGTGATGAATGCATCGAGTTGTGCACCGAAATTGTGGAGGAAGAACTTGGCCATGAGGAAGAGCTGGACCTCAAGGAAATTCCAAAACCAAAGGAAATTCGTGACATTCTGGACCAGTATGTTATCGGTCAGGAACAAGCCAAGAAATCGTTGTCCGTTGCTGTATATAATCACTACAAACGGGTAAATACGCAAAGCAAGATTGAAGACGTCGAGTTGCAGAAGAGTAACATTCTGTTGCTCGGACCCACAGGCTCCGGTAAGACATTGCTGGCTCAAACCATGGCCAAAATTTTGAATGTACCGTTCGCTATCGCTGACGCTACCTCTTTGACAGAGGCTGGTTATGTGGGTGAGGACGTAGAGAATATTTTGCTGAAGTTGATTCAAGCCGCCGATTACGATGTAGAGAAGGCGGAACGCGGCATCATTTATATCGATGAAATCGATAAGGTTGCGCGCAAGTCAGAGAACCCTTCAATTACTCGTGATGTGTCCGGGGAAGGGGTTCAGCAGGCCCTGCTGAAAATTCTGGAGGGTACGGTTGCTTCAGTCCCACCACAAGGTGGACGTAAGCATCCTCATCAAGAATTTATCCAAATCGATACGACCAACATCTTGTTCATCTGCGGTGGTGCTTTTGATGGTCTGGAGCAAATGATCAAACGTCGGATCGGTAAGAAGGTTATCGGCTTTAACGCAGTCAGTGATGGACAAAAAGAGCTCAAACCGGGCGAATACCTGTCCATGGTATTGCCAGAGGATCTGCTCAAATTCGGCCTGATTCCCGAATTCGTAGGCCGTCTGCCAGTTATCTCGACCTTGGAGCCGCTTGATGAACTGACGCTGGTTCGTATTCTATCCGAGCCGAAGAATGCGCTTGTCAAGCAGTACCAGAAGCTGCTTGAGCTGGATAACGTTAGTCTGCAATTTGAACCGAAGGCGCTTGAGGCAATCGCTCAAGAAGCGATCAAGCGGAATACGGGAGCGCGTGGACTTCGTGCCATCATCGAAGGCATTATGCTGGACGTGATGTATGAAGTACCATCTCGTGACGATGTGACGGACTGCGTAATTACTGAACAAGTCGTTCAGGAGAAGGCCGTGCCTGAATTAACCGCCACAACCAAGAAGAACAAAAAACAAGAAGAAAGCGCGTAAGCTAGTCGCGTAAAATAAAGACCGGGGTCTCCACCTTTGTGCTTGATGTGCCTGCCAAGGCTCTTCGCAGGGGTGGAGCTTGGTCGTTATGGGAGAGACCGAAGAATGACATTCTTGAGACAAGATACGCGGCCGGTCAAGATTGGTAATCTGACGATCGGCGGCAGCAACGAAGTGATCATCCAGAGTATGTGTACGACGAAAACGGCGGATGTGGCTGCTACGGTTGCGGAAATCCTCCGATTGGAAGAGGCCGGCTGCCAATTGGTACGCGTGACGGTGAACAATGAAG
Organism: Paenibacillus sp. 1SOY10; assembly: GCF_056836745.1. Taxonomy (NCBI): domain Bacteria; kingdom Bacillati; phylum Bacillota; class Bacilli; order Caryophanales; family Paenibacillaceae; genus Paenibacillus; species Paenibacillus sp. 1SOY10. The sequence goes on from NZ_JBXENK010000008.1 coordinate 137,450, forward strand.
AAGCGGCTGCGGCGATCAAGGAAATCAAGAAACAAATTCATATCCCCCTTGTTGCCGATATTCATTTTAATTATAAGCTGGCGTTGTTAGCTATTGAGAACGGCATTGATAAGGTACGGATTAATCCGGGGAATATTGGGCGCCGTGAGAAGGTCGAGGCTGTGGTTAAGGCCTGTAAGGAGCGGGGAATTCCGATTCGTATAGGTGTAAATGCCGGCTCCCTTGAGAACCATTTGTTGGAGAAATACGGATTTCCTACTCCGGAAGCTATGGTGGAAAGTGCGCTGTTCCATATCGGAATCTTGGAGGAATTGGACTTCCACGATATCATTGTATCCTTGAAGGCTTCCGATGTGCCTATGGCCATCGCGGCTTATACCAAGGCGGCAGAGGTTATTCCTTATCCGCTGCATCTGGGCATTACGGAAGCCGGGACTTTGTTCTCGGGTACGGTGAAGAGTGCTGCGGGTATCGGGGCATTGTTATCTCAAGGCATTGGCTCTACGTTACGTATATCCTTGAGTGCTGACCCTGTTGAGGAGGTCAAGGTGGCTCGTGAATTGCTCAAGACCTTTGGGCTTATTACGAACGCGGCGACATTAGTATCTTGCCCAACCTGTGGGCGCCTGGATATTGATCTGTTCTCAATTGCCAATGAGGTGGAGGATTACATCGCTAACCTGAAGGTGCCGATTAAGGTGTCTGTCCTGGGATGCGCTGTAAACGGTCCAGGCGAAGCTCGCGAAGCTGATATTGGAATTGCGGGCGCTCGTGGGGAAGGATTGCTATTCCGATATGGGCAGATGATTCGTAAGGTGCCTGAAGAAGAGCTGTTGAATGAACTGAAGAAGGAAATTGATCATATTGTGGAGGTCTTCGAGGCGACAGGAGAAATACCTGGACGCAAAGAACACCGTACCCACGCCAATTCGTAATTATTTAATACAACCGTCTGTGGCCTCCCAAAGGTTACAGACGGTTTTTTTGCATTTTGTTTGATGATGGAGGGAAAAGGCTATACTACCAAGTAACAGTCAAAGTGTGGGAGGCCTAACGAATATGGAGCTAAATGTCATTCTCATCGCCGTTCAGATGTTTTTTGCGGTTGTCATTGGTATGTATTTCTGGAATCAATTACGCAGCCAGAAAGGGAACCGTGTCGCCATAGATAGGGAGTCACGTAAAGAGATGGAGAAGCTGCGTAAGCTGCGGGCAGTATCGCTGACCAAACCGCTCGCAGAACGTACACGTCCAGCCACGATGGATGATATCGTTGGGCAGAAGGATGGGTTACGGGCTTTGAAAGCGGCATTGTGCAGCGCTAATCCCCAGCATGTGATCATCTATGGACCACCTGGCGTAGGGAAGACAGCGGCTGCTCGGGTGGTGATGGAGGAAGCGAAGAAGAATCCTGTGTCTCCGTTCAAGTCTAACGCCAAGTTCACAGAAATAGATGCAACGATTGCCCGGTTTGATGAACGGGGGATTGCCGACCCGCTTATTGGCTCGGTGCATGATCCTATCTATCAAGGCGCGGGTGCTATGGGAATTGCAGGCGTTCCGCAGCCCAAACCCGGGGCGGTTACTAAGGCGCATGGCGGTATTTTATTTATCGATGAAATCGGTGAGCTGCATACGACTCAGATGAATAAGCTGCTGAAAGTGCTGGAGGACCGCAAAGTTTACTTGGAGAGTGCTTATTATAACTCCGAGGATACGGGCACACCTGCCTATATTCATGATATCTTTCAGAATGGTTTGCCGGCGGACTTTCGTCTGGTTGGGGCAACAACACGTTCTCCGCAGGAAATTCCAGCGGCTCTTCGCTCTCGTTGTATGGAAATATACTTCCGACCCTTGTTGCCGGAGGAGATTGCTCAAATTGCCGAAGATGCCGTTGGACGAATTGGCTTTCAGCCTTGTCCGGAGGCGGTGGAGGTCATTAAGAAATATGCTACCAATGGTCGCGAAGCCGTGAACATGGTGCAGTTGGCTGCTGGACTTGCCTTGACGGAGTCAAGGGATCACTTGTTGTCCTCAGACCTGGAATGGGTAGCAACGAGCAGTCAGTTGGCCCCTCGTCCAGACCGCAAGATTCCGGCCAGCCCAGCCGTGGGTGTCGTGAACGGGTTGGCGGTATACGGTGCAAATATGGGGACCTTGCTGGAGATTGAGGCTACAGCCGTCCCTGTCGACAAAGGCAAAGGGGTTTATCATATTACGGGTGTTGTGGATGAAGAGGAGATTGGTGGAGGAACCCGGACGTTACGCCGTAAAAGTATGGCCAAGGGCTCGGTGGAGAATGTGCTTACGGTATTGCAGCGTATCGGTCTGAACCCTTCGAATTATGATTTGCATATCAATTTCCCGGGGGGAACACCGATTGATGGCCCTTCGGCTGGTCTGGCGATTGCTACGGCCGTAGCCTCGGCGATCAAGCAGATACCCGTGAACCATCAGATTGCTATGACCGGGGAACTCGGTATTCATGGCAAGGTCAAGCCTGTCGGAGGTGTCGTATCCAAGGTAGAGTCGGCGCTTCAAGCGGGAGCCTTGACGGTGTTGATTCCCAAGGACAACTGGCAGTCCTTGTTCGAAGGCTTGGAAGGACTGCGAGTCATTCCGGTCGAGACGCTGGCGGAAGTGTTCCAGCATGTATTTGGCCCCGAGGTAGAGAAGAGCCTGGACGTGTCTATGGGCGGAGAGCATTTTGCTCTGGCAACAACTCCGGCATCCTTCCTGCATGCGGAGTCACCTTCGCAAGGTGGAGTGATCTAGTCCAAGTCGATGAACGATAAGCCGCATGACAGTGAAATTACGGGGAGGGGTTGCCGTGGGCAGCCGCTCCCCGTTGGTGTTTTTATGGAACATTTGCTAAAATAGCAATGATATCTACTGAGAACGTTTGGGAGGTGCATAAGTGGTGGGACCCTATAAAACGAAGGGCCGGCGCTTTCCGCTCTTGCCACTGCGGGGCCTTCTCGTCTATCCGAGTATGGTGCTGCACTTGGACGTAGGACGGGAAAAGTCCGTAAAGGCTTTGGAAAAGGCTATGGTCGAAGATAATCTGATTCTCCTCTGTTCTCAATCCGAAGTGAACATAGAAGAACCAAGCCAGGAAGATATATTCCGCATCGGAACCGTTGCAAAGGTGCGGCAAATGCTGAAACTGCCTAACGGCACCATTCGTGTATTGGTCGAAGGCATGGAACGCGCTGAAATCATGGAATATTTGGATAATGAAGAATATTACGAGGTTATGGCCAAAGAGCGTCCGGAAGAGGAGAACGATGATCCGGAGGTCGATGCGCTGATGCGCACGGTGCTAACCCAGTTTGAACATTATATTAACCTGTCCAAGAAGGTGACGCCAGAGACGTTGGCAGCCGTATCCGATATTGAGGAGGCAGGCCGTCTTGCTGATGTGATTACCAGCCACCTTTCCCTCAAGATCAAGGATAAGCAAGAAATTCTGGAGACTGTCGATGTTCGTAACCGGCTCGAGAAGCTGCTCGACATCCTGAATAATGAGCGTGAAGTGCTTGAACTGGAACGCAAGATTAATCAACGGGTCAAGAAGCAAATGGAGAAGACCCAGAAGGAATACTATTTGCGTGAACAGATGAAGGCGATTCAGAAGGAGCTTGGTGAGAAGGAAGGACGGGCTGGTGAGGCGGAGGAACTTCGAACGCAAATGCAGGAGAAGGACCTTCCGGATAAGATTCGGGAGAAGGTCGAGAAGGAAATTGATCGTCTGGAGAAAATGCCAGCCAGCTCTGCTGAAGGGGGCGTCATCCGCAATTACGTAGATTGGCTGCTCAGCTTGCCGTGGAGTGAGCGGACGGAAGATGATTTGGACCTGGCCAAGGCAGAGCAGGTACTCAATGAAGACCATTACGGCTTGGAGAAGCCGAAGGAACGTGTTCTGGAATATCTGGCGGTTCAGAAGCTGGTCAAGAAATTGAAGGGGCCAATTCTTTGCCTGGTGGGTCCTCCAGGGGTTGGTAAAACCTCGTTGGCCCGTTCCATTGCTCGCTCGCTTGGCCGTGAGTTCGTGCGTATCTCACTAGGCGGAGTACGTGATGAGGCTGAAATCCGCGGGCATCGCCGGACTTATGTTGGTGCGATGCCAGGACGAATTATTCAGGGCATGAAGACGGCAGGGACAATAAATCCGGTATTCCTGTTGGACGAGATTGATAAGATGGCCTCTGATTTCCGTGGCGATCCTTCATCGGCCTTGCTTGAAGTGTTGGATCCGGAGCAAAATAATACGTTTAGCGATCACTTCGTTGAAGTGCCGTTTGACCTATCCAACGTCATGTTTGTCACCACGGCCAATGCCGTACACAATATTCCCCGGCCATTACTGGACCGGATGGAAATGCTGTTTATTCCCGGCTATACGGAACTGGAGAAGCTGGAAATTGCCGATCGCTACCTGCTGCCCAAGCAGAAGAAGGAGCATGGGCTTGCGTCTGAGCAGCTTGAGATTGGTCAAGATGTCTTGTTGAAGGTGATTCGCGAGTATACCCGGGAATCAGGTGTGCGCAGTCTGGAGCAGCAGGTGGCTGCCCTTTGCCGTAAGGCGGCGAAGCAAATTGTGTCGGCGCAGGAGAAGGAACAAATTGTTATCGCACCCGATGACGTCAAGGATTACCTGGGTACGGCCAAATTCCGTTACGGCATGGCCGAGATGGAAGATCAGATTGGCACCGTCACTGGACTGGCCTGGACGGAAGTAGGGGGAGAGACCTTAGTCATCGAGGTGACGGTCGTTCCCGGCACAGGCAAGCTGACCTTGACCGGGAAGCTGGGCGACGTCATGAAGGAGTCGGCTCAGGCGGCATTTAGCTATACCCGCTCCAAGGCAGGAGAGCTTGGCATTGCCCCGGACTTCCATGAGAAGAATGATGTCCATATTCATATCCCCGAGGGAGCCATTCCGAAGGATGGTCCATCCGCAGGGATTACGATTGCTACGGCTTTGATCTCTGCGCTTACTGAGCGGTATGTCTCCAAGGAGGTTGCTATGACTGGTGAGATTACGCTACGGGGTCGAGTGCTACCGATCGGCGGACTTAAGGAGAAATCCCTGGCTGCCCATCGTGCGGGATACCGTAAGGTACTTCTGCCGAAGGATAACGAACGGGACCTGGGAGACATTCCGGAGAGCGTGAGGGAAGATATGGTGTTCGTTCCTGTGTCTCACATGGATCAGGTGTTGGAACATGCGTTAGTTGAACAGCCCAAGGTACATTGACGGATCAGGTTAGAGGCTGTTTGCACGCAAGGAGAGAGGATTGAATTGATGAAAGTAACCAATGCAGAATTTGTAATCAGCGCAGTAGGGGCCAATCAATATCCTGAGGACGGCTTACCGGAGGTTGCGCTGGCAGGTCGGTCCAACGTAGGCAAGTCATCGCTGATTAACCGAATGATCCAGCGCAAAAATTTGGCCAGAACAAGCTCCACCCCGGGGAAGACCCAGCATCTGAATTACTACCGCATCAATGAGGAACTGTACTTCGTGGATGTTCCCGGATATGGGTATGCGAAGGTATCCAAAACGCAGCGGGAGCAATGGGGGAAGATGATCGAACAATACCTGCAGGAGCGTGAGACGCTCCGGCTGGTGCTGCAAATCATTGACCTCCGGCACCCGCCGACCAAGGATGATGAATTGATGTATGACTGGCTGAAGGCGTTTGATCTTCCCGTTTGCGTCGTGGCTACCAAGGCTGACAAGATTCCAAAGTCACGCTGGCAGAAGCACTTGAAGATTGTGCGTGAAGGGTTAGCGCTTCGGGCCGGCGATCCGATTGTACTCTTCTCTTCAGAGGAAGGCATCGGCAAGGACGAGCTGTGGAACCTGATTAGCCAGCATGTCAAGCCAGAGGAATCAGGCAATGAAGTGGGAACGGATGCCTCTGAAGAACATGTGCGGAATTCAGTGGAAAGCGATGGATAGCGAAGGGATTTAGAGCAGTTCAGGTAGGAAAGTGAGCATGTAGCGGGAATGCTGCGCTTAAAAACGGCTTAATCCTGTTTTTTCTGGAAAATGGCAGAAATTCACGTTTTGGTTGCTGAGCAAAGGCTTTGGATCGTGGTGTATAATGTTGATAAAGCGAAACAATAAGAATTGAGGAGATTTTTATGGCTCAGCGGTTAGCCACAGAATATGTTAATGCCAGTATGCGTTTGTCGGAAGAACAGATGTCCCAATTTATTCACAAGGTATATGACCCTCATGTACGCCAGCGCGTCAAGGTGCTTGATCACGGTGGACAGGAGGTTGTGCTGGAGGATGATGGCGGGGAGGAAGTTCATTTGCCCTTCGACCGCAGAGACGGACATTACGTCTGTGAGCTGTCCTTCCGTTTGGAGGCACCTCATTTGACCAATGTCATGAGATTGCTGTTTGCCGCATTCAAGGGCACCGGCATGGTGACAAGAATTTATAACGGATTCATGATGATGTATTATTATCAGGAGGGTCGGGTTCGCAAAATTGTGGAGTATTCCCGGGATTCCTATAAGCTTGTCTTTGAACAGAAAGATGCAACTGCTAACTTGCAGCAGGTGTATCGCAACAATGATATCGAAACGGAGATTGCCGGTATTCAGAAGCGGATTAACGCGTTACTTGATACCCGTTTTGTTAGCAGGGACGCCCTGGAAACGGACGGCATCGATGATGAGTTGCGTAATTGCTCACGTCGGCTCTTTGTGCTTGAAGCTTAATAAATACGCTATTCAAGAGAATAAATACTTTCGGGCTCAGCCTTCTACATTCACGAATTCGTGAGTGGAGGAGGCTGTTGTTTGTTTAGCCGACTCGGAATGCAGTAAGTTCCACTCGGTGAGGAGCCGGGTTTGACGGATATAGTCTCAATAACCTACAATAATTTGGAAAGATGCTTCAGAAATGTATCAGAAAATGAAAGCGCATACCTGAACGGATGATAGGAATGGAGGCGGACGATGAGTCGATGGTGGTTCAAAAAGCAGATGCTTTCTTATCTTCCGCTGTTACTATTGATTATCTTTGTCCTGTTAGGTGCAACCTTCCTGTCCATTGTCCAGCAATCCAAACAAGATGTTGTTCGTGCCAATGGGGTATTTGCAGAGCATGTTCAGCAGGTTGTTGATTTCAATCTCAAGGCAGTCGAGACGCAGGTTCTGAACGCAGCACTACAAGATGAGAAGCTTGCAACTTATTTCTATGAGCAGGAATTGGGCAAACGTTATTTCTATAAATACGAAATCTCTAAAGAGCTGGATAAGATCAAGCTGTCATTGCCCCTCATTGAATCAATTTATCTATATCGGGCCGCAGATGAGACGGTGTTGTCGAATGCAATGTTTCTGCCATTGGACAAGCACAGCGATCAGGCGTTCATTCGAAGCTGGCTGGAACATAGCGAGCGTGATCACAAATGGTCGAATGCACGATCACTTCGTAACAAATATGCAGAGCAGACCGGAGATGTTGTCTCGTTGGTGAGCGCTTACCCTCCTCCGAAGGGGGAGAGTGGACTTATTGTTGTTAATGTAAAGGTGTCCGAGCTGCAGCAACTGGTTGCGGAAATGAATCAGGCAGCGGACATTAGCAGCGCAAGGTTAATTGGCAGTAACGGTCTGGATATCTTCAATTCCTCGTTCCCGAGCGACATGGAGGAACTACATCACATTGTATCGGACTATACAGGCTGGACGATTGCCACTGGCATACAGGACGATTCGGCCTATACCTTCACCTCCGGGCTGTTCACCGTGATGCTTGGGATTTCCTTGGTTATGTTAATACTGGGCATTGCCTGGATTGTTTACACAGCACGCAGTCAATACAAGCCAATCCATACCATCATGCAGCGTATTGTTTACTTTCGCTCGGCTCAACACGAGATTTTCCAGCCGCAGTCTCAGCCGACGAAGGATGAACTGAAATATATCGAAGAGGCCTTTCAGCATCTTACTAAACAGGTAATTGAATATGAGCGTGAGCAGGAAGAAAGCCTGATGTTCAAGCGTCGGCACAAGCTGCGTGAGTTAGTTGCAGGTAGTGAAATCTGGAATCGGGATGAATGGAAGAAGGCAGCCATTAAACTGAGGATATGCAGTTTCTCTACGCAGTTGTCCGTTGGGATTGTTGAAATCGATCATTACGCGGAATTTGCCAATCGTTACGCTACACGTGACCAGTATTTATTTCAGTTTGTTATGAACAGTGTATCTAAAGAGCTCGCAGGTCAGCATGCCGTGAATATATGGGCAGAGTGGCTGGAGGGATCAAGGATGACAATCTTGCTGGTCGACACCAATGGAACAAAACAGCTTGCTGAAGAGGATTCTTTGAATAGAAATGAACGGGGTCTTCAGGAGAGGGTTCATGTGATTGCCACCAGGCTGTCTGATTGGGTCAGGAACAATCTTGATTTCACAATTTCGATGGGACTCAGCAGGGCAATCTCAGATCCGGAGCAGCTATATCTGATTCATGCAGAAGCTCAGGAGGCTTTGAATGACAAGTTTATTCAGGGCAGCGGACGTGTGATTGCTTATGAAGAACTACATGTTGAGAGTCAGCGAGAAGTTTACAGACTGATCCCAAGGATTCGTTCCCTCACCCATGCCTATCGGATTGGGGAAGAGCGCTGGAAGGACGAGATGCATCTCCTATTCGAGGAACTGACTACAGGAGGGTTCGCCAAGAGTGATGTATACTATTTAATTAATCAAATTGTCCATATGCTCCGCAGAGAATTGATGGAGTTCTCTGAGGAAGGGCAGTCGCTTTGGAAGCAAGATTTATATCCGTCTCTGGAGCGTATGCTACAAGGAATGGAGACGATTGAAGAAACCAGGCAGCAACTTATGGCACTATTTACCGAGATGGAGGGCCGACTTGCAAAATATCGAGAGTCACGCAAGCATCATAGTCGGATGCAAGAGGTGCGACAATATATTGAGCAGCACTATGCAAGTCCGCATCTGTCACTGAATATGCTGGAGGAGCAATTTGGCATCAGCGGAAAATACATGAGCACCTTATTTCGCGAAGAAATCGGCGATAAGTTTGTTGACTTCCTGGCCAAGATTCGCTTGAGTCATGCAGAGCGTCTGTTGCTGGAGACCAATGAGGAGATTCAGCAAATTGCGCTTCAAGTTGGGTATACGAATCCGATGACTTTTATTCGCAGCTTCAAGAAGCATTACGGCATGACACCTGGAGATTATCGCAAACAGGAGAAACAGGAAATTTCATGACTTTAAGCCTGTTCAGGAATCCGTTTTGGATGGCTGATGCAGGTTTTTTTTCTGCCTGGGGTAGCGCTTTTTGTAAAAACGTCAATCACCTGGATTTAACGCAATTGCGAATAAGATCAACATTCTACCAAATGGAGATAAGTGGAATCTTGACGATTGCTTATCCAAGGGCAACCCGCCTATAGTCGATGTGTGGGTGGTACCACATCATAACATAGAGATGAAGGAGGTTGCATGTGGCAGACTCAACTGGCGGTGTACTGAAGTTAAGTAATCAGGATCAGCGCCGACGTGAGGCCAAGCGGAGATTTAGAGAAAACCTGCCGTTGCTCTCATTATTTGTGCCAGTATTGCTGTTCTACTTGATCTTCAAGTATGTACCGATGTTCGGCGCCATTATGGCGTTCAAAAGCTACAACTTTACAGATGGCATTCTTCATAGTCCATGGATCGGGTTGGGCAACTTCGAAATCCTGTTCAATAACCCGCAGACGCTTAACATTATTCGTAATACACTGGTGCTTAGCGTATTGAATATTGTTGTTGGCTTTCCCATTCCGATTTTGCTCGCTATTCTGCTCAATGAAGTACGTAGACAATGGTTCAAGAAATGGGTGCAGACGCTTGTTTATCTCCCACATTTTTTCTCCTGGGTTATTGTTGGCGGGATTGTAGTAACGATGTTTGCTGAGCAGAACGGGATTGTGAATGCCATTCTGGAACGGATGACAGGCAAGACCTTTCCCTTCCTCTATGACGAGGGATCATGGATTGCGATTTTCCTCGGAGCTGGTATCTGGAAGGAAGCCGGATTTAGCACGATTATCTTCCTGGCCGCCATCACGGGCATCGATCCTTCTCTCTATGAGGCGGCGAGCATGGATGGCGCTAGCAAATGGCGGCAGATTATCAATATAACCCTGCCGGGAATTAGTGCCACGATCGTGCTGCTCCTGATTTTGCAAATGGGCAGTGTGATGAGTGTGGGCTTTGATCCTGTGTATGTCCTGCAGAATTCCGGGGTGTACAACGTATCAGAGGTTATCAGTACTTATATCTACAAGGTCGGTATTCAAGGCGGACAGTTCAGCTTGACCTCCGCTATGGGCTTGTTCGAATCAATCGTAGGTTTCGTGCTGGTGTTCAGCGCCAATGTGGTCGCTCGGAGATTTGGCAATGGCCTGTGGTAAACAAGACCATATGAATCAGCAGGTGCTGATACAGAGGGAGGACGAGAGAGAACATGAGAACAACACAAGGTGAAAGATGGTTTTATGCATTTAATTACGGAGTACTGACATTGGCTGGACTCAGTTGCTTGCTGCCGCTTATTCACCTGCTGGCGGTATCCTTGAGTGATAACCATGCGATTCTGTCCGGGACGGTTACGCTATGGCCGGTGGGCTGGAGCTTTGAGACTTATCGCTCGCTGTTTGAAGGCACACGGATCGTGGAAGCTTTTAAGAATAGCGTTATCCTCACCGTTGTCGGGGTAGGTCTGAGTATGCTCTTCACGGTGATGGCGGCCTATCCGTTATCCAAGCGGCATTTCTATGCACGGAGAACATTTACCTTAATCATTGTTTTCACCATGCTATTTGGCGGCGGAACGATCCCGACTTTCCTTGTGCTGAAGGCATTGGGGCTGATTAACAGCTACTGGGCATTATGGTTGACGGGCCTGGTCAGCACGTACAATATGCTGGTCATGCGAACCTTCTTCGAGGGCATCCCTGAAGAGGTGATCGAGTCGGCCAAAATCGATGGTTGTGGAGAGTACAGGCAACTGCTGCGAATTGTATTACCTTTATCCATGCCGGTCATTGCAACCTTGACGCTGTTCTACGCGGTCGGTTATTGGAATTCCTTCTACAGTGTAATGATTTTTATTCATGATACGACCAAATATAACCTTGCTGTGATGGTTCAACAAATGGTGCAGAGTCAGACGATGCTGCAGGAGATGAATAATCTCCAATCGGAGAGTGTGCAACAGATGACCCCGGAATCGATCAAGGCCGCTGCATTGTTCGTGATGCTCATCCCCATGCTGGTTGTATATCCTTTTCTGCAGAAGTATTTCGTGAAGGGTGTCATGATTGGTGCGGTCAAGGGATAGGCGCAGGAATTATCTTGTTGTTATTTACGGTCAAACATATTAATAAATGGGGGTTATAGGATGATGGGCAGGAATACAAGCAAGAGTGCGCTGTTAATTGCAACGACTATGTTGATTGTGCTAGTGCTCGCTGCATGCGGAACAGGGAATAATGAGTCGGCTGCAGGCGACAAGTCTGTTAATGGTGATAAGTCAGCAGCAGACCGTAGTACAATTACCGTTACCTTGTATGATCGCGGCAATGTGCCACCAGCAGCAGGAACGGTGGACGACAACATCTGGTCCCAGTGGATTAATGAACATAGTCCTGTAGGCGTTGATTTCATTCCCTTCCCGCGATCAGAGCAAGTGCAGAAGCTAAATCTGTTGTTTGCTTCAGGGGATGCTCCGGACCTGATACTGGAGTATGACGGTAACTTCCTTAATCAGCTATATGGGCAGAAGCAACTCTTGAAGCTTGATGACCTCATTACTGAACATAGCACCACTTACAAGAAAATGACGGAGGAATATCCACAACTGCGCACCCTCGGGCAAATGGATGATGGTGGTACCTATCTGGTTGGTCGGATTTTGGGCATGAAGACCAATGACTACATGCTGATTCGTAAGGATTGGCTGGATAAGCTGAAGCTCGATATGCCAACCACGACGGAACAACTTTTTGAGGTGGCCAAGGCATTCCGTGAGCAAGATCCGGATGAGAATGGGGAGAAAGACACCTTCGGTATGAACATGGGCGGCAATAATGCAGAATCCGTTATCAATGCCATGTTCAATAATGGCAGTCGTTTTGTACAGGAGGGTAAGCTGGTTAACCCAACCGTAGGCGAGCAGGCAAAGGCAGCAGCCGATTTCCAGAAACGCTTGTTTGAGGCAGGTATCGTAGATAAGGATTTCTTGACAGATAAGACGGGTGAAGTGGCCAAGCAAAGCTGGATAAGTGGAAAACTGGGTATTTATCTGTCGAGTAGTGGAATTGACAATGCCTTACTGCTTGAAGCACACAAATCCTTGTTGCAGAACAATCCGGAAGCGGTGATTGAACCAGTACCACTGCCAGAAAGCCCGTATGGTGCCTTTAATCCCAAATACAAATCACCAATTCAGATGACCGGTGCCATTAATGCTAATGCCAAGAATCCGCAAGCTGTTATGCAATATATTGACTTCCTGGTAGAACAAGACACCATCATGACGCTAAAGAATGGAATTGAGGGTGTTCATTATAACAAGGATGCAGACGGTGTTGCAATCCCGATTGATGTGGAGAAGAATAAGACTGAACTGGTAGGCATGCTGGATTACAACATGCTGAGCTTCATCGGCACATTGCCAGAGAAGGAGCAAGCTGAGGTTAAACTCAATATGGATGTTCCTGCAGAGAAGGCGTTCAGTGAGCTGATTGACTCTGCACATGCAGCATTTTTGAATCCGGATCGGCCATACGCTCATCCGATTATCAACTGGCCAGGCTTGCCGTCTGATCTGCAAGTGGTATCTAAGAATACGGAAACCATTGGGGATATCTGGAGAAAATCGATTGTCAGTGGTGATAAATACACAACCGATCAGGCGCTGGCTGATGTGCAGGCGCTATGGAACAGCGCTGGTGGAACCAAGATTGATGAATACTTCAGCAATTGGCTTGAAGAGAAAGCAGACAATGTATTATATATCAGTGATTTTCAACAGTAATGATCCAAATTGAAAGCCCTTACTAGGAGAAAGGAGAGAGAGCGATGCAAGCTAATCTTGGCTTTCCCATTCAATCGAGCAAACATATCCATCGCCATGCGGCTAATCCCGTGCTTACTCCCAAGGATGTGCCTTATGGCCCGGCAATGGTCTTTAATGCGGGCGTTGCCAAATTTCAGGGCAAGTATGTCATGGTATTTCGCAATGATTACGGTAATGAGCAAGAGGAACAGGTATACCAGAGCCATACCACGAATCTGGGCTTAGCCTTCAGCGAGGATGGGGTGGTGTGGAAGGTCGCGCCAACCCCATGCTGGAACTGGCATGATGAGGAGGTTCAGAGAGTCTACGATCCGCGGCTTACCGTGATTGAGGGGCGCTGTTATCTTTGCTTTGCAGTAGATACCAAGCATGGCATACGTGGGGGAATTGCCGTTACGGATGATTTCCAATCGTTTGAGGTGCTCAGTTTGTCTGTGCCGGATAATCGAAATATGGTGCTGTTCCCGGAGCGAATTGGGGGTCAGTATGTACGACTGGAGCGCCCGTTCACAGTATACAGCCGAGGGGGCATGGATCGATTTGATATGTGGCTGAGCCGCTCGCCTGATCTGCGTCATTGGGGGAACTCAGAGCTGTTGTTGACCGTGGAGCAGGTACCCTTTGCGAATGATAAGATCGGACCGGGAGCACCTCCGATTAAGACGGAGCAAGGCTGGCTCACTACATTCCATGCGGTTGACCTTGACAAGGCGCGTGGTAAGAACGGCTGGGAGCCTACGTGGAAAAAACGCTACACAGCAGGGATCATGCTGCTGGACCTCGACAATCCGAGTCGCGTGCTAGGGATGTATAAGTCACCGCTCCTCGTACCGGAGGCGGACTATGAGGTCGCAGGAGGCTTCCGAAATAATGTTATCTTCCCGGGGGGGATGCTGCTTGAAGATTCCGGCGAAGTAAAGATTTATTACGGTGCTGCTGACACGGTGGAATGTCTGGCTACAGCAGACGTCCATGAACTGATACGCCTCTGTTTGGAGCCTCAAAGCAGAGAGTAGAGTTAAAAACTCCCATCAGGGTAGATGTAGAATTTTTGTTTCTTCTACTGTCTACGATGATGGGAGTTATCATTCAGGCTAAGAACTGCTTTTCCTTGCAGTTGTACAGCCTTTATTTCATACGATTACGATGCTTTTTGGGACGTTGCTTGCGCGGCTTGTTCGTCAACTGCTCATAACGTGGAACCCTTATCATAAGTAGTCCTGCGATAACCAGCATAAGCAGCAAGCTTGAGAGTGCGATCGGAAGCTGATAGACAGCCTCTTCCTGACCGGTATACCCGAAGAGGCCAAGTGCTGCTGTGACGGGATAATAATCGGTCAGTTGCCTTCCTGCGACGAAGATTCCGCAAAATCCGTAGACGAAGGCCAGACTGACACCGGTGAAAAAGGCATTTCGTTTCCGGGAAAAATAGACGATGATAGGGAGAACGGCGATATAATTGCCCACGCTCACCCCTATAATTTGATACATCGATTTTATAATAAATGCCCAGGACAGGTCTTTATATTGAAACATCATGGCCAACAAGAAGGTGCTTAAGAAGCTGAGCACGGCGAACAGGGTCGTAAGTAATCCGATGGTTATCATCTTTGCGAGCAACAATCTTCGGAAAGAGACGGGCAAGGTTAGCACGGTTTTCAACGTATTGTCCGTAAATTCGCGGTTAATCAGGTACCCTCCGATTAATACGATCAGGAATGGGAAGGCCAGGCTGTAATTATTCCAGATGACGTTATTATATAAATGTTCATATCTAATATCCCCGGTTCCACCGCTACTCGACTGAAAAGCGGCCAGCAGCACAGAGCAAAATACGGTGACAACGCCGATCCATAGAATGCTATATCGCTTAAGCTTGGTGAACTCGCCAATAACAAGATTATACATAAGCTTCATACCTAGACCTCCTTCCTACGGTAGATAACAACCATTAGGGAGACTGACACCAGGGCATAGACCGCTAGTAGGCCGAAGCAAGCGGGGGTGGTTATTAAGTAAGGATCAATATAGGTTAGAGCTTCTTCCCGGGGGAATAAGGACAGATACCACTTCATAATAACCGGAACAGGCATAACGGAGGCGACCGGGTTCACGGAAGCCGGGTTTGCCGAGAACATCATCGTAATGATAAGACCGGCAACCGCATAAATAAATGAAACGATAATGGAGAAAATATAACTTTTGTTAAAGTGTACGATAACGATAACAACCGGAAATACGGCTATAGAAATCAAAATACCAAGCACGATACTGATGCCCAGCCTGTAAAGAATGCCTTCCACCCCGCCTATGATAAGTCCGCCAACCACCGTAGCTCCCAAGGCCGCCACCGAGTAAAGAACAGACAGGAGCGTCATGAGCATGAGCTTGGCTAATATCATTTTGGTCTTGGAGACGGGAATCGTGACCAGGTTCTTCAAAGTGTCGTGATCTCTTTCCATAAAAAATAGGATAGATATAATCACGCCAAGGATGCAGGGCAAGAGCAACAGTTCGCCAAAGATCACATTTCCCCGAAATAATTGATCGAAGGACATCCGGTCCTTGGCCATTAAAATAGTCAATGGAATAGGGAAGAGAAAGGCTCCAAGCAAAGAAAGCTGAATGAACTTCTGTCTCTTTATTTTGGACAGTTCACAAATCAGCAAATCAAGCAATCCCCTCACCCCCGGTAACGCGCTTGAAGTAATCCTCTAACGTATCATTTTGGGTATGTGCTTCCGATACATCAATCCCGGACTCAATGAACTTGCGGGTAATGGCGGCAACATCAATATTTGTATCATGTAGCCGCAGGCTGTAATCATCATCGATATGGAAGTGAGAGGTGTGAAAGTCAAGCTCCAGGATGCGTGCTGCTTGTCCAGCAGAGGAAACAATAAAATGGACATACCTGCTATTTTTCTTCTCCAGCATCTCCAGACTCGACTCTTCCAGCAATACACCGTGATCGATGATACCGATATCGTCGGCTAGCAAGGCAATTTCGGATAAAATATGGCTTGAGATGAGAATTGTTTTACCTTGCTCCACGCTCAATCGCTTAATAAATTCACGTACCTCTGCAATACCGATGGGGTCCAGACCGTTGATGGGCTCGTCCAAAATCAGCAACTCAGGATCATGCATGATGGCATTGGCAATGCCCAGCCGTTGCTTCATGCCAAGGGAATACTGGGCGAATAGCTTCTTGTCGTTATAGGGCAGGCCCACCACTTCCAGGGCGCGTTTTACTGCATTCTGATGGGGCACTCCCCGAAGTCGAGCCAATATTTTCAGATTCTCACTGCCTGTTAAGTTTGGGTAAAAGCCGGGCGTCTCAATAAGGTTACCGATTCGGGGGTAAATCTTGCCCTCGGCCCCTTGGATATCTGAGCCGAAGATACTGATTTCTCCTTCGGTGGGTTTGGTTAGACCGAGCAGCATTTTCATTGTGGTAGTTTTGCCTGCTCCGTTTCTACCCAATAAACCGTAAATTCGCCCCTTTCTTACATGTAAGTTCAAGTTGCTAACACTCTTCTGTTCCCCATATATCTTGGTTAGCCGCTTGGTTTGGATGACGAGATCATTCATTATGTGAGTCCTCCTTAGTATCTTTAAGACTGATTATAGACGTTGGACCTTGAATAAACCTTGCATCAACCTTGAACTAACCTTGAACGTACGGAGGGTAGCAAAAAGCCCCTGCATTTGGACAGGGACTGCGTGATCACGAGATGGGGAAGTACGTGGTAAATACGGTTTGTTCATGTGGGGTGCTTGCAGCCGTAATCCTCCCGCCCATCCCGGTGATAAGCTGTTGTACAATAGCCAGTCCTAATCCGCTTCCTTTTCCCGTTCGGGCCTTGTCTGATTTGTAAAGGCGTTCAAATATACGGGGCAAGTCTCGTGCGTCAATGCCTACACCATTATCGCAAATCGTCAGCACGGCAGATTGCTCATCCTTGTGGAGAAGAATGGACACCTGGGTCGCTTGGCTATGGGATACAACATTTTGAAGCAGGTTATTCAGAATACGTAAGTAAGCATCGCTATCCAGACTTACCTCAATCCGCTCGTCAGGAATGTCGATGTGGAAGTCAAGGGCATTGGCCTCAAATAGGGCTACCCAGTCTTTAAGCATATTGCGGGTGAGTTCGGCCAGGTCGACTTGTTGTAAGGTATAAATTTGATCATTGGAATTCAGCTTGAACCACTCGAATAAAAGATCAACATAAGCTTTCAAGTCATAGGCTCGCAAACGGGCTGTTTCGGTATACTCTTCCCGTTCCCGTCCCTGTACGATTCCCTTCTGGATCGCATCCAGATACCCGATGAGGGTGGTCAGAGGGGTGCGTACATCATGGGAGAGGCTGGTCATGAGCTGCTTGTTCGCCTCCTCTGTCCTTTTAAACTCGGTGCTTTGTGCCCGAAAGGCGTCGGTGATTTCATTGATCCGATAGCATAGGAAGGCAAGGGGGTCACCCGGTTTGGCCAACAATTTGCGGCTGATGTTCCCCTGGGCAATATCGTCCAGAGCATCGGAAATATCTTGGAGCTTTACCTTGTTGCGGCTTAGCTTATGCAACAACACCAGCGTAGATACCAAGGAGGCAATAGCCAGGGTAATCAAGCCCAGGAACAATCCATAGTTAATGTGCATATCATACCTCACGATTGAAGCGATACCCAACACCTTTGACGGTTTGAATGTACATCGGCTGGTTCGGGTCTGCTTCAATATATTTTCGCAGCTTGCTAATGTAACCCATAATATTATTGTCATCGTAAGCATAAGGCTCTTGCCAGACTTCCTCATAAATCTGCTGCTTGGTGAGAATTGTCCCCGGGTTGCTGGCCAAATAATAAAGGATGTTGAATTCCTTGGCATGAAGCTCTATAGGCTCGTCCCTTACATGGACAATTCGCGTATCTCTATCAATCACAAGTCCTTCAAAGGAAAGGCGGCTGCCAGAGGACTGCGGTTGCCCGTTCAAGGTAGTATATCTGCGAATTAGCGAAAAGACGCGGGCCATCAATTCCTCGACATCAAAGGGCTTGGTTAAATAGTCATCGGCTCCTGCTCTTAGGCCATTTACCTTGTCTGTACTCGCGGTCTTGGCTGTAAGCATGAGGACGGGCACGGCGCTTATCTTCCGAACTTCTTCAAGGACAAGGAAGCCATCAAGTCCCGGAAGCATGACGTCAAGAATAATCAAATCGTAAGCTTCCTTGCGGGCCAAGGCTAGCCCTTGATGGCCATCATGCGTTACTTCAACGGCAAAATGTTCATTTTCCAAATATCTTATTAGTAAATGACATAGATCTGTATCATCATCAATTAACAGAATGCGGCTGCTCATTGTATCATCCTTCTTTCTCTGATCAACTGGAGGCCATCATAAGACTATATTCCATTATATACACAATACAATGGAAGCCGTATAAGCTGTTAATCTGGGCAAATGAATCAGTTCTTGGCGGATATCCTGAAAAAAGGTTGCAATTGCCCGTAATAGATGTTATTTTTAATCACGTTGAAAAGAATATAGGAACCAGGATTCACTCAGGACATGGAGATGTTGCGAGAGAGTTTTCCCTCGGGAAGTGAATGACGTAGGTCCTAGCGGATGAAATTTTGTTACATGTTTTATTCCTAGGAAGGGGGACCGAAAGATGGAACATTCGACTTTCGGAAGACACGTTGCTGTTGATGCTTGGGGGATCGACCCTGAGGTGCTGAACAACGCGGGGCTGTTGGAAGCTCACCTGGTGGAGGCCGCAGAAGCTTGCGGAGCCACGATATTGTCCATGCAATCCAGACAGTTTGAGGCGCAAGAAGGGGCCGCTGTACTGGTGATGCTGTCGGAGAGCCATCTCTCCATTCACACGTACCCTGAGAGAGGGTTTGCTGCAATTGATTGCTATACCTGCGGGGAAATGGTTGATCCGCAAGTAGCGGTTGAGTACCTGGTATCTGTATTAGAACCTGAGAAGACGTATGCGAAGAAGTTGATTCGTGGAATGGGCGAGTTGGAAGTGGTCGAGACGAAGGTTCAAGCTACTGAATTCGTATAAATAAATATAATTTAAGGATAACCATGGAGACAATCCATGGTTATTTATGTTAAATGAATACGATTTCATAAATTAGTCATAAAATACTCACGGATAGCTGCGGGAACAAATAATTACTGTGATATAATTAACACAGTTTGTTTTCGGTTCATGTTAGAGATATAAGATATTTCATTTGAGGCAGGTGAACTTTGCAATGCACATTGTCGTGGTCGGACTAAACTACCGAACAGCGCCTGTGGAGGTCAGAGAACGCTTCTCTTTTGCAGATAAGGATATGCCGCAAGCGCTGCAGGAACTTATGCGCACCAAAAGTGTATTGGAAGGCGTTATTATCGCCACCTGCAACCGCACGGAAATTTATGTTGTTGTAGATCGCCTGCACATGTGCGGATACTTTATCCGAAGCTTCATGGAACGCTGGTTCGGGGTTCCACGCGAAGAGTTTACACGTCATTTATATATGTACGAGGAAGAGCAAGCTGTCCGCCATCTGTTTCGCGTGGCTTGTGGACTGGATTCGATGGTACTTGGTGAGACGCAAATTCTCGGACAGGTCAGAAATGCCTTTTTGTTGTCACAACAGGAGAAAGGTACAGGTACGTGGTTCAACCGGTTGTTTAAACAGGCGGTGACACTTGGCAAGCGGGCTCACTCGGAGACATCCATCGGGGAGAGTGCAGTATCCATCAGCTATGCGGCTGTAGAATTGGGCAAGCGGATATTCGGGAGCTTTCATGGTAAACGCGTTTTAATTCTGGGTGCCGGGAAAATGAGTGAACTTACAGCCAAGCACTTAAGTGGTGCGGGTGCGGAAGAAGTGCTGGTAGCGAACCGCACTTTTGCCCGGGCGCAGGAACTTGCCGCCAACTTTGGCGGAGCTGCCTGTACGATGCAGGAGGCGTTGCAACGCCTTGAAGAGGTTGACATTCTTATCAGTTCAACAGGGGCGGAAGGTTATGTGATTACTTCGGCACAGGTTGCCCGCAGTATGAAGCAACGTCCGGAACGCCCGTTGTTCATGATCGATATTGCCGTACCCCGGGACATTGATCCGGCTATTGGAGAGCTGGAGCAGGTATTTCTTTATGATATCGACGATCTGGAAGGGATTGTGGAAAGTAATATGGAAATGCGCCGTGCCGAAGCCATCAAGATTGAAGCCATGATTGAGGAAGATATGGAGGCTTTTGCCGGTTGGCTGCAAACGCTCGGTGTCAAGCCGGTCATTCGGGCGCTTCAGGAGAAGGGCTCCGATATTCATTCAGCTACACTCGATAGCCTCTTTAATAAGTTGCCTGAATTGGATGAACGCCAGCGCAAAGTCATTCGGCGTCTCACCAAGAGTATTGTCAACCAGATGCTTCACGATCCGATTAATCGGGTCAAGGAGTTGGCGGGTGCACAGCAGGGACCCGAGGCACTGGAGATGTTCTCCCACATCTTTGCTTTGGAAGACCGTCTGACGGAAGAAGAGGTTCCTGTCTTGATGGAAGAAGAGGCACCATCTCGGGAATTGCCGGAGCTTCCGGTCACCTATGAACCTGAACCTTCATTGCCCATGGTAAAGATATCTGTATAGCAACATGAAATATAGGATACATTTGATGCTTCCCGCCCTTACTCCCTCCTTCGAATTGACACTGCAATTCGGGACGGAAGGGCGGGGCTTTTTTTTGCAGATGGGCTAGGAAGTTTCCGATTGTTGTAAGAAGGCGGCGTGGAAATATACGGCAGGGTAAGGTATGCTATAAGCGATGAAACAAAGCGATGGCGCGCAGCCAGGAAAGGAGCTTGGCATGCCTCATTACGTACCTGTAATGCTGAACCTGGAAGGCCAGAAATGCATGGTCATTGGCGGAGGGAAGGTGGCCGAGCGGAAAGCTGCGATGTTGATTGAAGCGGGAGCGCAGACGATTATCATTAGTCCGGAAATTACAGCTTATTTACACAAGCAGAGGGATGAGCAGAAAATCCGCTGGGTTGAGCGTGAGTATTTACCGGGCGATCTGGGTGGTGCTTTTCTCGCTTTTGCGGCAACGGACCAACATACGGTGAATAGTGCCGTGGTTGCCGAAGGGGAAATGCTGGGGATTCCGGTAAACGATGTTAGTGAGGGTTCACAAGGCAGCTTTATAACGCCTGCAGCGATTCGCCGCGGTGGTCTTGTCATTGCCGTATCCACGTCTGGGGCTGGACCAAGAGCGGCCGTTGAACTGTGCCGGGAGATTGACGATCATATCGGGAATGATTATGAGCGGTATATTGAAGTGTTAAGCTCAGCTCGCTCATGGATTAAGGTGAACATACCGGAACCGGGATATAGAAAGCGGTTGTTTCAAAAACTCGCTGAGGCGGATATATTGACATTGATTCGGGCAGGAACCTTCCCACCGCAGAGCGGGGAGGACGTTGTGGCCTGGATTGAGAAGCAAACGGAGGAATAGGGAATGACGAAGCGTACAATAGTGGTGGGAACAAGACAAAGCCAGTTGGCTTTGACCCAAACAGGGCAAGTTATAGATGAATTGGCCGCATTATGCGAAAAACATCGTATTCCCTTTCAATTTGAAATTCGCAAGATCATCACGAAGGGAGATCGGATTCTCGACGTTACCTTGTCCAAGGTGGGCGGCAAAGGACTATTCGTCAAGGAAATTGAGCAAGCCATGCTGAGTGGGGAGATCGATCTTGCGGTGCATAGCATGAAGGATATGCCCTCGGTGCTGCCGGACGGGTTGGTCAACGGAGCGGTGCCCAAGCGGGTTGATCCTCGAGATGCCTTCATCTCCAGAACCGGGCTGCGCCTGGAAGAATTACCGGAAGGCGCCAAGGTAGGTACGAGTAGCTTGCGGAGGGCTAGCCAGCTTCAGGCTTATCGTCCGGACCTGGTGCTGGAACCTGTCCGGGGCAACATTGATTCCCGGCTGCGCAAGCTTGAGGACGGCAACTTTGACGCTATTATCCTGGCGGCTGCAGGATTGTACCGGATGGGTTGGGAAGGACGCATTACGGAGTATCTGCCGGTAGACGTATGCCTGCCTGCTGTTGGGCAAGGTGCGCTGGGCATTGAATGTCGCGAAGACGATGCCCAACTGCGTCGTTTGCTGTCGCTTTATAACGATGAAGAAACAGCATTGACGGTGGCGGCGGAGCGTCGCTTCCTCGGTGTACTGAACGGTGGCTGCCAGGTGCCGATTGGTGCTTATGCCACGCTGGAGCAATCCTCCCGGCGTATTTCGTTAACCGGTATGGTTGGATCGGCTGATGGGGTGACCATCCTTAAGGAGCATGCAGAAGGAGAGAGCCCACTGGAACTGGGTGAAGAAGTGGCGGAGCGGCTGATCTCTCTCGGGGCCGCCGATTTGCTGAAGGAAGCCGGGGTGTGATGGAGGATGGCAGGCAAAGTCTATCTGGTTGGAGCGGGTCCCGGTGATGCACGGCTGATCACGTTAAAAGGTCTGGATTGCCTGGAGAAGGGCGATGTCATCGTCTACGACCGCTTGGCTAATCCAAGCTTGCTGCGGAGAACCAAGCCTGGTGCAGAGAAGATATACGTGGGCAAACGAACGGAACGGCATACGATGAAGCAGGAGGACATCAACCAATTATTAGTTGACCTGGCACTGACGGGCAAGACGGTTGTGCGCCTCAAGGGTGGAGATCCAACCATATTTGGTCGAGTAGGTGAGGAAGCTGAATTGCTGCGACGCCACGGTATTCCTTACGAGATTGTTCCAGGAATTACCGCGGCGATTGCGGTGCCTGCCTATGCAGGGATTCCCGTGACTCATCGCGATATAGCCTCCTCGGTGTCGATTATTACGGGCCATGAGCACCCGGACAAGCTGGATTTGGCCATTGATTGGGAGAAGGTA
Source organism: Paenibacillus sp. 1SOY10 (assembly GCF_056836745.1). Lineage (NCBI taxonomy): Bacteria > Bacillati > Bacillota > Bacilli > Caryophanales > Paenibacillaceae > Paenibacillus > Paenibacillus sp. 1SOY10. Next base: position 160,535 of record NZ_JBXENK010000008.1, read on the forward strand.
ACCCATGCTACGGGAACCCTGGTCTTTATGATGGGGGTTGCCAATATCGGTTATATTACCAAGCAATTGATACATTACGGCCGTCCGTCCTGTACGCCTGTAGCGTTGATACGCTGGGGTACCCGGGCAGAGCAGGAGACGTTGACCGGTACGCTTGAGGATATTGAAGAGAAAGTGCTGGCGGCTGATTTTAAACCCCCGGCTGTGATTGTTGTTGGTGAGGTGGTCAGTCAGCGGGAGCAGCTTCAATGGGCGGAGGCACTGCCGCTGTTTGGCAAGCGAATTCTTGTCACTCGTGCCCGTTCTCAGGCAAGTGATCTGGTGCGGAGTATAGAAGATCTGGGCGGGGAAGCCTACGAGCTTCCGGTGATCGATGTAGTCATGCCGGACCATGATCAAGCACAAGCGACTGACCAGGCGCTAGAGGCTTTGGAACGCTATGATTGGGTGTTCTTCACCAGCGTTAACGGAGTGGAGTATTTCTTCCGGCACCTGGAGAGACTGGGGAAAGATATCAGAGCCCTCTATGGTGCACGGATTGCTGCGGTTGGCCCGGCTACGCAGGCCGCCTTACGGGTACACGGCATCGCTGCCGAGGGCTTGCCTGGACGGTTTCAGGCCGAAGGGCTGATCGATGTCTATGGACCTCAATTGATAGCCGGACAACATGTGCTGCTACCGCGGGGGGACTTGGCAAGAGCCTGGCTGCCTGAGGTGCTGCGGGAGAAAGGCCTTAAGGTCACAGAAGCCATCATGTATCAGACGGTGCCGGCAAATGAGAGCGACGAGGAATTGGTTAAGCTGCTAGAGCTCGGGCGTATCCATGCTGCGACCTTCACCAGCTCATCTACGGTAACTAATTTGCTTCGTGCACTGCGGGCAAGTGGTGCTGCTGATCCGGTGGCGGCGCTCAAGGGTGTAGAGATTGCCTGCATCGGGCCGCTTACGGCCAAGACGGCTGAGGACGCGGGACTAAAGGTGTCGATTTTTGCCGAGGAGGCCACCATCCCGAGCCTGATCGATGCGTTGTGCGCCTGGAAGCAGCGGACTACATTTTTTTCTTAAAAGCTATGATTAGCGGGGATGCCCGTTGCAGTTTATTATAGGAGGCGTATGATATGAATTTTCCAGTAGTAAGACATCGCCGTTTGCGGCAATCGGCTGCCATTCGGGGCATGGTACGCGAAACGGTTCTGACGGTGGACGATTTTGTTCAACCGATCTTTGTCACTTATGGAAGTGGTGTTAAGCATGAAATCTCTTCAATGCCCGGCGTTTTTCATTTTTCGCTAGATACGTTGGAAGAAGAGGTTCAATTCATCGCGGAATTGGGAATACCCGCTGTGCTCTTGTTCGGCGTTCCTGATACCAAGGATAGTGTGGGTACCTCGGCTTACGCGGAGCAGGGTATCGTGCAGGAGGCTACCCGTGTGATCAAATCACGTTATCCGGATATGCTCGTTATTGCAGACACCTGTCTATGCGAGTTCACGGATCATGGTCATTGCGGCATGGTACATACCTTTGAGCGGGACGGTCATGTCTGCGGCGATGTGCTGAATGACGAATCGCTTGAGCTTCTGGTCAAGACGGCGGTCTCTCAAGCGGAGGCGGGCGCCGATATCATTGCCCCTTCCAACATGATGGATGGCTTCGTGCAGGCTATTCGCACCGGACTTGATGAAGCTGGGTTCAGCCATATTCCAATTATGTCTTATTCCGTTAAATATGCCTCAGCGTTTTATGGACCGTTCCGGGAAGCGGCCGATTCTGCACCGCAATTTGGCGACCGGAAGACCTATCAAATGGATCCTGCTAACGCACGCGAAGCGCTTCGAGAAGCGAAGTCCGATGTGCTGGAAGGTGCGGATATGCTGATGGTCAAGCCTGCACTGGCGTTCATGGACATCTTGCGGATGCTGCGAGACCAGTTTGATCTACCGCTGGTGGCTTACAATGTGAGTGGTGAGTATTCCATGGTCAAGGCGGCGGCACAGCAGGGCTGGATTAATGAACGGGCGATCGTGACGGAAATGTTGCTCGGGATGAAGCGTGCTGGTGCGGACATCATCATTACGTATTTTGCCAAAGATATGGCCCGCTGGTTGCGTGAAGAACGTTAAAGGTGCAAGCCGGATCGGCCATTCTTTCTATCACTGAGGAGGGTTATCGTTATGCAAGAGAAGTTGGGGCGGCGTGGTGCGCAGCAATCACAGCAAGCTTTTGAGGAAGCGAAGAAGGTTATGCCCGGCGGGGTTAACAGCCCGGTACGGGCATTTAAATCGGTGGGTTTGACGCCGATGTATATCGACCGCGCGAGCGGCTCACGTATTTATGATATTGATGGCAACAGCTTTATTGACTACGTTTGCTCCTGGGGACCCTTGATTATGGGACATGCCCATCCGGAGGTAGTTCAAGCTCTCCAGGAAACAGCGGCCAAAGGAACGAGCTTTGGTGCACCCACGTTATTGGAAACGCAGATGGCACAATTAGTAGCTGAGCGTGTTCCTTCTATAGATGTGGTCAGAATGGTCAACTCGGGCACAGAAGCCACGATGAGTGCGATTCGGTTGGCACGGGGATACACTGGCCGTAGCAAAATCATGAAATTTGAGGGCTCTTACCATGGTCATGCCGACAGCCTGCTGATCAAGGCTGGTTCGGGAGTGGCGACACTGGGATTGCCGGATAGCCCTGGCGTTCCAGAAGGAGTAGCCGCGAATACAATTGCTGTTCCTTATAATGACCTGGCTTCCGTAGAGCTTGCCTTTGAACGGTTCGGTGAGGAGATTGCTGGCGTGATTGTGGAGCCCATTGCGGGCAATATGGGCGTTGTTCCCCCGTTACCAGGATTTCTGGAAGGCCTGCGGAGCATCACTGAGAAATACGGTAGCTTGCTAATTTTTGACGAAGTCATGACCGGTTTTCGGGTGGACATTCATTGTGCGCAAGGGCGGTTTGGCATCACGCCTGACTTGACTTGCCTGGGGAAAGTGATTGGAGGCGGACTGCCGGTAGGAGCTTATGGAGGCAAACGCGAAATTATGGAGCATATTGCTCCAAGTGGCCCGATTTATCAGGCAGGTACATTAAGCGGTAATCCCCTGGCGATGGTCGCAGGTTTCACAACATTGTCGCTGCTGACGCCGGAGGTATATGATCGACTGGAACGTTTATCGGCCAAGCTGGAGGCGGGATTTGTGCGTAATGCCAAGGAGCGAGGGATTCCATGCACAATCAATCGGGTTGGCTCCATGGTATGTCCGTTCTTCACCGACAGCCAGGTAATCAACTACGATACAGCGAAGAGCAGCGATATCGCCTTGTTTAATCGCTATTTTGCGGCTATGCTCGAGCAGGGTATCAACGTGGCGCCTTCCCAGTTTGAGGGGATGTTTGTTTCCGGTGCTCATACAGAAGAAGATATCGACTTGACCATTGAAGCGCACCGGCTTGCGCTACAAGCTCTGTGAGCCGGATAACTGCTTGGTCTCGGCGGGGAGAGTGGCTGGAACTGACGCCGGGCAGGCTGTCGCTAGCAGAGGGACAAGATCGGATTGACGCCGCTTTGGCCTGGTTATCGGACCATCTGAACGCTCCGCCCAAGATCATTCGTCGCTTACAAGCCGAGGGAGGGATCAAGCTTGCTGGGGATCGGTTACGCCTGCATCTCTTCCCGCCAAGGACTTCTTCCTATGCTCCGCTTCTTACAGCGGAGCTTGATCTTTTAATTGAGGATGATTGGTGTTTGGTCGTACATAAGCCGGTTGGTTTGAAGGTGCATCCCGATGGTATGGAGACAGCCGCTTCCCATTTACAAGGCGGGTTAACGGCTAGGACTTCGCCCAATACTTTGGCCAACCAGGTATCCGGACTGTATGCGTTACGCGGAGAGGCGGTTGCTGCTGCCCATATTCACCGCCTGGACGAATATACCTCGGGACCGGTACTGTTCGCCAAAAATGAATATGCCCAATTGAAGCTGGATGAGGCGATGAGTCGCAAAGCCATTCACCGTACCTATATTGCCTTCGTGCAAGGGCAGGTCAGTCCGGAGCTGAAGATCATAGATTTGCCCATCGGTCGGGACCGCCATCATAACCGGAGACGCCGGGTGTCGCTTGGTGGGAAGTCGGCGATAACCCATGTGGAGCTGCTGGAGGTCTTCCCGCAGCATGACTTAAGTCTGGTACGGCTGACGCTGGAGACAGGGAGAACTCATCAGATTCGGGTTCATCTCAGTCATGCGGGACATCCGCTTGTGGGGGATACGCTGTATGGTGGAGGTACTAAGTGGCTGTCTCATCAGGCGCTTCATGGTGAGCGACTGGCGTTCCTCCATCCGCTCACCGGAGAGAGGGTAGAAGTGGCTGATCCTTGGCCAGTGGAACTAACTCAACTGTACGAGCGCATAAGGTAAAGTGGCAAGGCCTCTGGCAAGATGTCCAACGGTTTATGAAAAAGCTGGCATGCACTCCTTTTTGAAGCATATAGATTAAAACGAGGATGATTTTGGATCACTGGCAATCGATGCTAAATCATGTTTTGGATATGCTGAAAGGAGGTAACGTTTTGGCTGATCAGTCCTATGGTCTCAGGTTCGATATTTATGAGCGCGTTCATTTATCGGAAGAAGTGATCGGTATTGAGGAATTGGAGGAAATCGAGCTCTATCCAAAAATCCAGGTCATGCCCGGTGAGGAATACGCCGCACTTCGCGGTCATTTGCTGCTTACAGGATCTTATCTGGGCGAAGGAGAGAAGCGGGAGCTGGAACACTATATTCCCGTGGAAATTACCATCCCGCTCAGCCGGGTGAACCGGTTGGAGGATATCACGGTCGAAATTGAAAATTTTGATGTGGACCTTCTGAGCTCGCGAAGCTTGAACATTACGGGGGTGCTGTCGTTACAGGGAATTGAGACATCCTCCTTGCTATCAGAGGGCGATAGCTGGAAGGATCGCGAATTCACGACCGCTCATGTAGTCCGTGGAGAGGAAGACGAAGCAGAGGATGAATTGGAGACGGAGGCGCCCAGTCCATTGCTGGCGGACGAGGTGCGTTCCGGTTCATCGTTTGGCTGGGAAGCTGAGAATTCGGAAGAAATCTCCGAGTCATCGGAGGATGCAGAGCTATTAACGCCCGCTGTTTCTGCGGCCCCATGGCAGGCATTTCCGGAGGAGCGGTTGCCCTCTCAGGCGCTAACTGAGGACGAGCAGCAGGAATTAAGCTGGTCTGACGATATCGCTGGCTTCCAGAATACCGCTGCATGGGCGGACAAGGAATATGAGGCAGCGGAGGAGCGGGACGAGGAAGCGGACAGCCACATCTGGTTCAAGGGAGAAGCGCAAGCCTATGCCGATGTTCGCCAGTCCGACACCGACACCCCAACCTACGCTGATGATGTTCATGAAGCAGGAACCTTATCAGATGACGTTCTGGCTGAGGATGACTATGCTGTAGAGGCCTCCATTCAGGGGGAAGCCGACCCATTCTCCTATTCACAGGCGGAAGAGAAGCAGGAGATGAAGATTGCACTGGGCTCCAAAAACAGCGGTGGTTCAGGTGAAAGCGAAGTCTTCGGCCTCACTAAGCTGCTATCCTCTTCAAGGGTTGCTGCAGACCAAGATGCTTATGATGAGGAGTTCGTCGATGAGACGGAATCCGAGTTGGGTGAAGGCGAGGATCTGAGATGGAAGAACCTGTTCATTCAAAGTGAAGACCAAACACCATTCCGCAAAGTAAAGTTGGTTATCGTGCAGCGTGAAGAGACGCTGGATGATATCGCTGAGCGCTATCATCTTAGTTCGAGAGAACTGCAATTGTATAATCGGCTGTCTGAGCATGAGTTGGCTGAAGGGCAAATTCTTTATATTCCTTAGGCAGGTGCGTAGTTGACTGGACTTAGGATTGACTCCCGGAGTGTTCCAAGTTATGATAATATAGATCAACATAAATGGATCTATGCAAAGACTTGGAATGGGAAGAGTAGGCAGGGTGAACCCTTCAGAGAGCAGAATCGGAATGCTGAGAGATTCTGCGGGACACGTAGCTCGCCGAAGTCGCCCGGGAGTCGTTCGTTTGAGCGTATCAGTCGTTAGAGCGAACCGGTAGCAGCCGTTATCTGCTTGAGTGTCGCATTGACCTTCATTTTAAGCGAAGGCTTGCGAAACAAAGGTGGTACCGCGAAAGTAAAGCCTTTCGTCCTTTGAGACGAAAGGCTTTTTTTGTTTTTGTCTTTAGTGGGGCCATGACTTGCCTGGCTAACGACTATCTTTAAAAAACCAAGGCTATGCTTATTGTAACGGAGGTTGAAAGGGATGACAGAAAATCAAGGTCAAGGTCAAGGTCAACAAGCGTCGACGGAAATGCCAACGACGTATGATCCGAAATCAGCAGAACAGAAATGGTATTCCTACTGGTTAGAGGGGGGCTTCTTCGAGGCTGGAAAACGTCCGAATGCCAAGCCGTATACCATCGTAATTCCACCGCCGAACGTCACGGGCGTGTTGCATATCGGTCACGGGCTAGACTTCACGCTTCAAGATATTTTGACTCGTGTCAAGCGAATGCAGGGCTACGATGCATTGTGGCTCGCAGGGTCTGACCATGCTGGTATCGCCACGCAGGCCAAAGTGGAGCAGAAGTTACGGGAGCAGGGCGTTAGCCGCTACGATCTGGGACGCGAGAAGTTTCTGGAGCAGGTATGGGAATGGAAAGAAACCTATGCCGCGAACATTAAATCGCAGTGGGCGAAGATGGGGTTATCACTCGACTATTCGCGCGAGCGCTTTACGCTGGATGAAGGATTGTCGGATGCCGTCAAGGAAGTCTTTGTCAAGCTGTACGACAAAGGCCTGATTTACCGCGGCAAACGAATTATTAACTGGGACCCGGCTGCACGCACCGCTTTATCCGATATTGAGGTGGAATACAAAGAGACGCAGGGTCATCTGTACCATTTGAAATACCCGCTGAAAGACGGGAGCGGTTCCATCACGGTCGCCACGACGCGTCCGGAAACGATGCTGGGCGATACAGCCGTAGCCGTTCACCCGGAAGATGACCGTTACAAAGACATGATTGGCAAAACGCTCGTGTTGCCGATTATTGGCCGCGAAATTCCGATTATTGCCGATGAGTACGTGGAGAAGGAATTCGGGAGCGGTGCGGTGAAAATTACACCAGCTCATGATCCAAACGATTTTGAAGTGGGCTTGCGCCATGATCTGCCGCAAATTATCGTGATGGATGAGAGCGGTGCGATGAACGACGAAGCTGGACCCTACAAAGGCTTGGACCGTGCCGATTGCCGCAAGAAAATCGTTGCTGACTTGCAGGAACAGGGCGTCCTGATCAAAATTGAAGATCACTTGCATCAAGTTGGCCATAGCGAGCGGACTGATGCTGTTGTCGAGCCGTACCTGTCCACGCAGTGGTTCGTGAAAATGCAGCCGCTGGCTGAGCCCGTGGTCAACGCTCAAAAATCGGGCGAGGGTGTCAAATTCGTGCCTGAGCGGTTCGAACGAACCTATCTTCACTGGATGGAGAATGTGCGCGATTGGTGTATTTCTCGTCAACTGTGGTGGGGACATCGTATTCCGGCCTGGTACTCGCAAGAAACGGGCGAAATGGTTGTAGCCAAGAGCGAAGAAGAAGCGCGTGAGAAGCTGGGGCGCGACGATCTCGTTCAAGACAATGACGTGCTGGACACCTGGTTCAGCTCGGCGCTGTGGCCTTTTTCAACGATGGGTTGGCCAAACGAAGAAAGCGAAGATTTCAAGCGCTATTATCCGACGGATGTGCTCGTAACAGGGTACGACATCATTCCGTTCTGGGTCTCGCGGATGATCTTCCAGGGTTATGAATTTACCGGCAAAATGCCGTTCAAAGATACGCTCATCCATGGCCTTGTACGTGATAGCGAGGGACGCAAAATGTCCAAGTCGCTGGGTAACGGAGTTGACCCGCTTGAGGTCATCGACAAGTATGGTGCTGATGCGATGCGTTATATGCTGTCAACCAGCAGCACGCCGGGGCAGGATCTGCGCTTCCGTTGGGAACGCGTAGAGCAGGCGCGTAATTTTGCGAATAAAATATGGAATGCTTCCCGCTTTGCTTTAATGAATCTGGAAGGCGTGAAGTATGAAGATATTGATATCAGTGGTGACTTGTCGACCTCGGACCGTTGGATTCTACATCGCTTGAACGAGACGGCACGCGAGATTACCCGGCTGATCGATGCATATGAATTCGGAGAGACTGGACGAGTGCTGTACAACTTCATTTGGGATGATTTATGCGATTGGTATATCGAATTTGCCAAGCTGTCGTTCTATGGAGAGGACGCTGCCGCCAAGCAGAAAACGCAATCGGTACTGGCCTATGTTCTTGATCGGACACTCCGTATGATTCATCCGTTTATGCCGTTTATTTCCGAGGAAATATGGCAGCATTTGCCGCATCATGGCGACACGATTATGCTGGCAGCTTGGCCAGAGTATGATACTTCGCTGGAAGCACCGGATGCTGTTCAGGAGATGAACCTCTTGATGGATATCATTCGCGCTGTACGGAACATTCGTGCCGAGGTGGGTGTACCGATGAGCAAGAAGGTCGAGTTATTTATCAAGCCGGGTAATGCTGAAGTGTTGAAAGTGCTGGAGCGCAATGCACACTATATCCGTCGCTTCTGCAACACCTCGGAATATGAGGCTTCCCTGACGGTTGCCGTGCCGGACAAGGCGATGACTGCGGTAGTAACTGGTGCCGAACTGTTCCTGCCGTTATCCGGACTGATTGATATTGGTCAGGAGATCGAGCGCTTGTCCAAGGAGCTTGATACGCTCAACAAAGAGGTTGAGCGGGTAGAGAAGAAGCTGGCGAATGAAGGTTTTGTGGCCAAGGCTCCGGCCAAAGTCATCGAGGAAGAACGCGCCAAAATGGCGGATTATGCTGAAAAACGCGATAAGGTGTTGGCCCGGATTGCCGAGCTGAAGGGCTAGGCTGGAAAAATAACAAATCGAAGGTGACGGAAACATGGGGGATCACACAGACGAGGAATCAAGCTCTTTGGGACTGCAAAGCTATGACGAAGCGGTAAGCTGGATTAACGCACTGCTGCCGTTTGGCATTCGGCCAGGACTGGAGCGCATCGAACTATTGATGGAGCGGCTAGGGCATCCTGAACGGAGACTCAAGTTCATCCATATTGCCGGAACGAATGGGAAGGGCTCTTCCTGTGCGTTTCTGTCTCGTACGTTACGTGAATGCGGTTATCACGTGGGGACGTTTACGTCCCCGTATATCACCAAATTCACGAATCGCTTCCAATATGATGAGACGGATATTCCCGAGCAGACACTGCTTGAATTGAGCAATCGAATTGCTCCGCTGGTGCGAGAGATTGCGGATACGGAGCTGGGTTCTCCAACCATGTTCGAGGTGAGTACGGCGATTGCCATTTTATATTTTGCCGAGGTTTGCTATCCTGATGTAGTGGTATGGGAGACCGGGCTTGGGGGAAGGATGGATGTTACCAACATTGTGACACCTATCGTCTCGCTCATCACGAATATTGGGTACGATCATATGGATGTTTTAGGTGATAGCCTTGAGCAGATTGCGCGTGAGAAGGCGGGGATTATTAAGCCTGGCGTCCCTGTTGTAAGCTGTGTGGAGCAACCGGAGGCCATCGCAGTGCTGAAAGCAACAGCAGAAGCTCAGCAGGCCCCCTTATATTTGCTTGGAGAACAGTTCAATTATAAACGTCTTGCCATTGGGGAATCGGAGCAGCAGATTCATTTCTACGGTCCCTTTCGGGAGCTTCCGCTGACCCTTGGTCTGATGGGTGAGCATCAATGCAAGAATGCTTCCGGTGCCATGATGGCGTTGGAGCTGTTGCGGCAGTATATGGCCTTCGTGTTAGAGGATGAGCCATTACAAGACGGCTTCCGCACCACCTTTTGGGCGGGGAGGCTGGAACTGATCCGCAAGGAGCCGCGGCTGGTGCTCGACGGTGCCCATAATCCGGAGGGAGCCGCATCGCTTGCCCAAAGCTTGCCTGAAGCCTTCCGCTACCGGAAACTTCATTTGATGATGGGGATGTTAGCCAATAAGCATCATCATGGCTACTTGAAGCATATATTACCAATAGTGGATACACTTATACTGACCGAGCCCGATTTTCGCAGGAAGATGGATGCCGAGGCATTGTACAACCTCGTGATGGAAGCTCGGGGAACGGACGCGAAAGCGGATTTGGAAATTATCGTGGAACGTGACTGGAGAAAAGCCCTTTCGCTTTTGGAGTCACGGACGGAACGGGAGGATCTTGGGGTAGTGACCGGTACATTATATATGATCTCTGACGTGCGGGCGGCCCTTTTGCATCAAACCGATTCTGAAAAAGGCTGGTGACCATTTTGACAAATATTACGGAACAACATGTGCATTTTATCGGCATTGGGGGCTATGGCATGAGTGCCATTGCCCGCGTTATGCTGGAGATGGGTTATACCGTCACGGGATCGGACGTCGCTTCCCAGGAATTGACGGAGAAGCTTGCAGCTAAAGGGGCAAAAATTTATATTGGCCATACAGCAGAACATGTTCATGGAGCGGACCTGGTAGTCTACTCTACGGCATTGCCACAGGATAATGTGGAGCGGCTAGAGGCGCAGGAGCAGGGTATCCCTATCCTGCATCGTTCGCAAATGCTCGCACGCCTGCTCAATGAGAGAACGGGCGTAGCTGTTGCGGGAGCACATGGCAAAACAACGACCTCGTCGATGATTGCGCTGGTCATGGAGCAATGCGGCACTGACCCGACTTATATTATCGGCGGGGAGATTATGGACATGGGCACCAATGCCAAGGCTGGGCAGGGCAAATGCGTGGTAGCTGAAGCTGACGAAAGCGATGGCTCCTTCTTGCAGTATCATCCCTCTCTTGGTGTGGTTACGAATATCGAGGCCGATCATCTTGAGAACTATGGCGGCGACTTTGGCCAGTTGAAGGATGCTTATGTGCAATTCCTCAATCAAGTGAAACCGGGCGGCAAAGCTGTCGTCTGTGGGGATGACCATAATGTACAGGAGCTTCTGCCCAAGCTGCATTGCCATGTAATTACCTTTGGTATGGAACCCGTCTGTGATTATACGGCACACGACATTCAACTGGGAGACCGGTATGTCAGCTTCGTAATGAAGCATGGTGGCGTGACTCTGGGTACGGTTGAACTCTCCGTTCCAGGCAAGCATAATGTCTATAATGCGATGGCCACCGTCATCGTGTGTTTGGAAGCGGGAATTGCGTTCGAGGATATTGCCAAGGCGTTGCCACACTTCCATGGAGCGAAACGGCGCTTCCAGGTATTGGGTGAAATGAACGGCATCCTTATTATTGACGACTATGCCCACCACCCAACGGAGATTCAAGCGACCATTGCTGCGGCAAAGGCTACGGGCAAACGAATTATTGCTGTGTTCCAGCCGCAACGGTATACGCGGACCTTCTTCCTGCTCGACGCGTTTAGCCGGGCCTTTGGAGAAGCAGATGAAGTAATTATTACCGACATCTATTCTCCAGCCGGAGAGAAAGCGATTGAAGGTGTTCATTCCTCCAAGCTGGTTGAATTGATTAAGGAGAACAGCAATGCGGGTGCCCGCTACCTGGCCACCAAACAAGACGTGCTGGCTGATCTCCAGAACCGTCTTCAGTCCGGCGACCTCGTGCTCACGATGGGAGCGGGAGATATATATAAGGTAGGCTATGAGTTAGCTCATCAGCTTGGCTAAGATCAGACCTTTTTAGTTTGTACAGCGCGCCCTTTCCATGTGGAAGGGCGTTTTTTGCATTTCTCGCCTTTTGTGATTAAATTCATAGTATTTTTGGCCATCTACTACTTTTGGATGATCCGAAAACAAGCCGAATCATTTATAAATAATAGTTGCCCAGCCTTAATTCTATGTAATTTGTCAACAAAAAAAGGAGCGAGACACCCGATATGAAAAAAATCTTGAGCTTATTCCTAATCGTATTGCTTTTAAATTTGCCATGGGGAGGTGCACCCATATATGGTGAAGCAAATAGGGAGGCGGATTTTCGAACTGAAAGCAATCCTACAGGGATAACCATTACGGATTACATTGGAGCAACAAAAGACGTCATTATTCCAGATACAATTAACGGTGAGCTAGTGACGAGTATAGGGCTTCATGCCTTTAGCGGAAATCAGCTCACAAGTGTGGAGATTCCGCCCAGCGTGACGAGTATAGGGTATGCTGCCTTTAGCGGAAATCAGCTCACAAGTGTGGAGATTCCGCCCAACGTGACGAGTATAGGGTATGCTGCCTTTAATAGTAATCAGCTCACAAGTGTGGAGATTCCGTCCAGCGTGACGAGTATAGGGTCTTATGCCTTTTATGATAATCAGCTGATGAGTGTAACGATTCCATCCAGCGTGACGAGTATAGAGCCTTATGCCTTTTATGATAATCAACTGACAAGTGTAACGATTCCATCCAGCGTGACGAGTATAGGGCATTATGCCTTTAGCAGTAATCAACTGACGAGTGTGATGATTCCATCCAGTGTGACGAGTATAGGGTCTAACGCCTTTAGCAGTAATCAACTGACGAGTGTGATGATTCCATCCAGCGTGACGAGTATAGGGTCTAACGCCTTTAGCAGTAATCAACTGACGAGTGTGATGATTCCATCCAGCGTGACGAGTATAGAAGCTTATGCCTTTGGCAGTAATCAGCTGACGAGTGTGACAATTCCATCCAGCGTGACGAGTATAGGGGCCTTTGCCTTTAGCAGTAATCAACTGACGAGTGTGATGATTCCATCCAGCGTGACGAGTATAGGGTCTTTTGCCTTTAGCAGTAATCAGTTGACGAGTGTGATGATTCCATCCAGCGTGACGAGTATAGGGTCTTATGCCTTTAGCAGTAATCAACTGACGAGTGTGATGATTCCATCCAGCGTGACGAGTATAGGGTCTAACGCCTTTAGCAGTAATCAACTGACGAGTGTGATGATTCCATCCAGCGTGACGAGTATAGGGTCTAACGCCTTTAGCAGTAATCAACTGACGAGTGTGACAATTCCATCCAGCGTGACGAGTATAGAATCTTATGCCTTTGGCAGTAATCAGCTGACGAGTGTGACAATTCCATCCAGCGTGACGAGTATAGGGTCTAACGCCTTTAGCAGTAATCAACTGACGAGTGTGATGATTCCATCCAGCGTGACGAGTATAGGGTCTTTTGCCTTTAGCAGTAATCAGTTGACGAGTGTGACGATTCCATCCAGCGTGACGATTATAGGGTCTTATGCCTTTAGCAGTAATCAGCTGACGAGTGTGATGATTCCATCCAGCGTGACGATTATAGGGTCTTATGCCTTTTGGAATAATCGGCTTACGAATGTATCGATTCCATCCAGCGTGACGAGTATAGGGTCTTTTGCCTTTCGTATTAATCAGCTAAATCAAGTTGAATTTAAAGGACAAGTTATAAATCTAGGTTCAGAGGTATTTACTGATCAAAGAAAGCAAGACCATACTTTTCTCGGGTGGTTCGAGGATGCAGCATACACTAAATCGTGGACGGAAATGGTGCCCCAGCCCATGACCATTTATGCTAAGTGGCAGGCTCAACCGACAGCAGTAGCCTTATCACCGAAATCAGACACAATTACGGTTGGTGATACGACAATATTTACGGTGAAGGAACACTTGTCAGACGGCACCACCACGGATCAGACAGCGAGTGCAACCTTCACCGTAAGCGATCTGGCCATCGGCGAGATGCAGGGGAATACGCTGACTGGACTAGCGCCCGGCACCGTAACCGTCACGGCGACCACGTATGGAGGCTTGTCCGATACAGCAACAATTACGGTGTCTGCCGCTCCTGTGACTACGACGGGCATAGCGCTCTCGCCCAAAACAGGGCAAGTACAGGTGGGAGGCAAACAGAGCTTCCAGCTGCTCGAACATCTGTCAGACGGCACCACCACCGACCAGACAGCGAGTGCAACCTTCACCGTAAGCGATCCGGCCATCGCCGAGATGCAGGGGAACACGCTGACCGGGCTAGCGCCCGGAATGGTCACCGTAACGGGCGCAACCTATGGCGGCTTATCCGACACGACAACAATTACAGTGGTTGCCGCTCCAGTAGTCCCCCAGCCAGCACCGACAACACCGGAGCGAGAGTCAGCTTCCTCGGTAGAACCGATACCGTCCCGGGAGATCAGAATCATTCGCAGTGTGGAGCAAGGGGTTGTAAAGTACCAGGCGGACATTGGGCTGGAGCAGGCTCGAGCACACCTGCAGCCACAGTCGCAGTCTGATGCACGGATTCTTCACCTTGTATACCCGGCAGAAACAGTGACGGCAGAGGCTCAAGCGAAGCTTTCAAGCCCGGCGGCATTGTATTTGAGCCAGCAACGAGGAGATTTCCTCATGGATACCGCGTTAGCCCAATTGAGGCTGCCATCCGCCGCCTTCGCTCGTGCGACAGAGGAGATACTTGTTCGCATGGTGCCTGTAACGGGACAGTCTTACGAGACACTTCGTGAGAGAGTGCTATCCGATGAGCAGCTCCAGCAAGCCCTGCCAGGGAATGCGGTGAGCTCTCTATTAGGCACTCCGGTAAAGCTAGAGAGCAATATCACGCAAGCGCCCCTCACAATGACATTACGAATCCCGCCAGAGCTTACGGAGGAACAGCTGGCCTCCATCGTTGTTTATATCGGGCATGAGGACGAGACGGTAGAGATCCAACGCGGGCAGAGGGTTGAATTGGAGGGGGGCGTACAGGGCTATCAATTTGAAGCAGGGTCTGCTTCAACGATCAGTCTGGTATATGCGTCAGAGGTAGAAGAAGAGCAGCGATTGGCACCGTATATTCAAGGCTACCCGGACGGTACCTTTCAACCGGGTGCTCCGGTCACCCGTGCACAGCTGGCAACGATGCTGGCGCGTTTTCTCAGCCATGGAGATATTCCGGTAGCGGCAGCCCATTCCTTTGCAGACAGTGTGAATCACCCTTCAAAGGATGCGATCGAGGTGGTAAAGGAGGCGGGATTATTACATGGAACAACGGACAGTACGTTCGAGCCCGATGCTACCCTGACCCGAGCGCAGTTGGCGAGTGTAGTAGCCAATTGGCTTGACAAGCAATGCGGAGCAGATGCTGACGAAGTGTACTGCAGGTCTGTGGTTCAAGGAAAAGCATTTGCGGATGTTCCTTCGACGCATTGGGCCTCCCAGGCTATTGAGCGGGTAAGTTCCTCGGGAATCATGTCCGGCAAGAGTGGCACCACCTTTCATCCCGATGGAGTGTTAAGCCGAGCCGAGGCGGTTAAGGTGCTGAATCAATTATTTGGCCGACAAGCGGTAGAAGGCCTTACCGTGTCCACATTCAGCGATGTCCCGCCAGATCATTGGGCCCTGGGAGAAATTGAGGCAGCTGCAACAGAAGCAAGGTAAGCGTCAAAGGGTCCTGCTTAATTGATTTAAGACGTTAAGGATGTAGTGAGCAAAGCCCCTTCCTGCACATCAACAAAAGAGTGGGACTGAAGGGGCTTGGAACATATAAGGGAGCATTTGTACACTGGCCCCTTATCCTGACTAGTCCTTAACCACGGAATCATTACCTTTTAATCTCTTCCTATAGCATCAAATAGGAGGGCTCGAGTTGACAATAACAAGGGAGTGAGAAAAAAAGTGAGTAATAGTTACCGCCATTGGTTTACAGGCTTGCTGGCCTGCATTTTCCTTTTTTCGACCGTCTTACAACCGGAACTTACACAAGGGGCGACGACCGAGCAGGTTATTCCGATTAGCGGGGACATGCAGATTATCACCAATGGCATTTATGAATTAACAGGCGAGGACAGCATCCCCAGGGAAATCCGTATTGCCGATGGGGTTACGGACGTTGTGCTGCGACAGCAGTTTAGCGACACGACGCTAACGGCGAGTATTCTCACGTACAATACTGGAATGATGAACTTGACGATTGACGGTCTGCAACTTCAATCGTTATTGTCTGGCGCCATTGATTTGCGAGGAAGCGGTGAGGTGCATTTAATTTTGAAAGGGAAAAACAGCCTCGATACATCCATCTCTACTTCTCAATATCCTCCTCCGGCAATCGGTGTGGAGGGATCCGCCAAACTGACGATCTCCGGAGATGGATCGCTATCGGCCACATCCGGTGGCGGGGCGGCAGGCATTGGCAGCGGGGCCTACAACTCAACCGGAACCATTGTCATTAATAGTGGCACGATTGTTGCAAACGACCGATCCATGATAGGCGTCGCGAATGGCGGCGCTGGCATCGGTGGCGGATACGGCAGCCATCCCGGCAAGATTACAATCAATGGTGGGACAATTCAGGCAACTGGATCCTACGGCGGCGCTGGCATTGGCGGAGGGTCTTTTGGAAACAGTGGTCCAATTACCATTAATGACGGAATGATATATGCCACTGGCAGCAGCGGTAGTGCAGGTATCGGTGGCGGTGGTGGCGGCAATAGTTCCGAGATTGACATCAATGGCGGTCAAATTAAGGCCATTGGCGGATATATAAATTATAATGGTCATTTGAGCGGAGCAGGCATCGGCGGCTCATACGGTGGCTACGGCGGTAAGATTACTATTACTGATGGATTGATTGTCGCTTCTGGCGGCGCTGGTTACTCGGCTGGTGTCGGCGGCGGCTCTATCTTTTCAAACGGTGGTTATGTTACCAATAGTGCTACAATACATCTTTTGGGCGGGATGGTCTTCAGCGCGCCTGGCTATGACGGCAATATGCTCAGCGGCGACGTAAACCCTAATGCAAAAGCGCCATTGTTGCTAACATTGACATTTATGGAGCCCGATGGCACCTCTCAGATACCGGTCAAAAACGCAGAAATTTTCGTAAAAAACATTTCTGTCCAAACCGACCAAAACGGCACTATTGGGTTTCATGTCGCAACAGGCGAATATACGCTGGCGGATTTCGAATTAAGCGGGGCAAACGGATATAGGGCAATTTCCTTGACCCCTTCTACAATCCTGGCGGATGAACAACAAGCGAATGCAGGCACCGTTCTCTGGTCCAACCGATATGCGCTCAATTGGCAATTGGAAGGCGGGACTCTGGAGCAAAGTCCAGTTACAGAAGCTGTTTACGGAACAGCCATCGTGGCAGCGTCCCCTGCTCCCGAACGCAGCGGGTTCACATTTGGCGGCTGGTATACCGATACCAGCCATGCGCAGGAAATTCTGTTTCCGTTTTCGATGCAAGAAGACATCGAGTTGTTTGCTCGTTGGACAGCCAATCCACTAAATTTGCCTAGCACTTTACTGGAAAATGGCATATATGGTGAAAGGTATAGTGCATTGATTCCAGATGCAACTGGTGGAACGGGCAACTACACATTTGTGGTCAGCGACGGCGATTTGCCGGACGGTCTAACTCTAAATGGCCGTGTAATCGAAGGTGTGGCCAAGAAAGCCGGGCAATATGTTTTTGAAGTGACTGCTACCGACACAACAACCGCAAGCACTGCAAAACAAAGCTACACAATCAACATTGAAGCAGCGATTCCTGTCTTGCAAGCTAGTGTACAAGCTGGAACGATTTATCAAGGGCAATCGCTGCTACACGCTTCGCTTAGCGGGGAATTCCAACACCCGACCACGGGTGAAGTAGTGCCTGGTACCTTAAGCTGGGTTGAACCTGCACTTGTCCCTTTGCAGGATGGAACAATACAGGAATGGGTCTTTATACCAACGGATGCTTACAACTATACGGACGTTCGAGGAACCGTGCAGGTATCATGGGTACCCATCCTCGTTCCGGGCAATAATCCTAATTCTAATTCTAATCCTGTCCTGTCCGCTAACGCCGATTTGGCTGAGCTGCTAGTACAGGCTGGGGATAACGAGTTAGTGCTAAGTCCGTCGTTTGCTCCTGAAACAACTGCCTACATGACACGCACCGATGAAGCCCAAATTAAAATTGCATGGAAGACTGTTCATCCAGCTGCGAAAGTCAGGTTGTCGGACAAACTGCTTACACACAACACTGAAATTGAACTGGCAGTTGGTGAAAATCTGGTTGTCCTAACCGCGCAAGCCGAAAACGGCACGAGCAAAACCTACAGGCTAACCATCCAGCGTGACAACGGGAATCCCGATATACCAACAGAACCTTCAAGAGGATTTTATGACATTTATGAAAATTGGGCGGAATCCGCGATTGAACGCGCAGCAAGACAAGGCCTTGTGAGCGGTTATCCAGATGGCACGTTCAAACCTGATAAACCGGTCACACGAGCCGAGTTTACCGTTCTGTTAGCCCGCGCACTGCAGTGGAAGCATGTTGGAGCCGAGCTTGCTTTTATAGACCGGGAGCAAATTGGTGCATGGGCAACCGAGGCCGTAGCGCAGGCGGTACAGCTAGGCGTTTTGAACGGATATGCTGATGGAAGTTTCCAACCAAACGCAGTCATTACCCGGGCTGAAATGGCGACTATGATCGCCCGGTCGCTCGGCTTGCAAACAACGATAGCTACTACAGCATTTACGGATGACGATGTGATCCCCACGTGGGCCAAAGGTGCGGTGGAAGCAAGTCGTCTCCAAGGCATCGTTATCGGGCGAGCCGATAATCGCTTCGAACCAAACGCTTTTGCCCATCGTGCGGAAGCAACAGTAATGATACTGCGGATGCTGGATTAAAGCAGCTTACACAATAGATAAACAGCAAGTGCTCGGTTTTCTTCGCGCACTTGCTGTTTTTTTAAAACCTATTCCGATAAAACAGACACGCACTAGAACTGAAGCAGTCCTAATTCCTTGGCCCGGGCAACGGCTTGACCTCTCCGCCTGACGTCGAGCTTGCCGAACAGGTTGGTAGCATGCGTCTTCACGGTTGTCTCGGCAATACCCAGACGAATGGCAATATCTTTATTGGACAAGCCTTCAGCCATGGCAGATAAAATCTCTTCCTCTCTTACCGTTAATGGTTCAACTAGCAATGTAGCAGGTGCATAGGCTCTGGCCGTCGGTTTAGCTTTGTCTGCTGAGCCCTCCTCTGGCTGACTGAGCATCTCCAGGTAAATCATACGAGATATTAGGAGCTCGATGATTAACTTATCCCTCTCAGTAAATACATTTGCAAGATAGCGATTTTCCAGATAGAGCAGCATATCTGGCATGCCCGGGATCGTTATAGGAGCACATAATAGGGCTTGTGGTTGGACCGAGCGGATATAATCATCCGAGGCAAACAAGCTCAGATTGGCGTCCGGGAGTATTGTCCATTCTCCGGTAGTTGCCGTATAACGTAACAGCTTTGACGGGTACGCTTGGGTGTCGGACCAGGATGGTGTAGCCATGATCCGGGGCTGAGCCTCTGACCACATCATCATCATCCCCCCGCTAGCACCTGTTTGCTGGATGGTCTGCTCCAACAGGTCCTGCAGCAGATATTCATTGCGGAACATCAGCGAAGTCTCGGCAAGCTGGGCAAGGGGAAACTGCGCCTGCTCTTGCTTGACGGTATCTGCGGGAAGCTCCAGGATGAAAGAAGCAGCCTCTTCATTGAGAGAGGGTTGTGAGTTTGATTGAGCACGGACCTCTAGCCCCTCTTCCTTGAGCCATAGCTTTAAGGAAGAGGCATGATTCTCCCAAGCCTGCGAGAACGATTGGAATAAGTCGGCATACTTCTGCTGCAGCAAGCTGACTTTAAAGTCAATCCCCCTTCTTGAGTAGGCAGCGCAAGCGTCTACAATCGCAAGCAGTTGATTTCGAGAATCGTGATGGTAACACAGAGAGAGACGTTCATGGATAATACCCTCCAGCCAATCCAACTGTTCAGAGCCAGCTAATCGGGCAGCCTCCTGATATCTCAGAACAGCTTGTGTCTGTTGGCCATGAGCCTTGCTCCATTCTGCTCGAAAGAACTCATGGACAGAGGAATGCTCGCCATACAATCCCTTCCATTGTTG
The DNA here is from genome assembly GCF_056836745.1 of Paenibacillus sp. 1SOY10. NCBI lineage: Bacteria > Bacillati > Bacillota > Bacilli > Caryophanales > Paenibacillaceae > Paenibacillus > Paenibacillus sp. 1SOY10. Next base: position 180,564 of record NZ_JBXENK010000008.1, read on the forward strand.
AATCTGCCGCAATGCTCTTCTTAAGAGCTGAACAAAGATGCGTCGCCCTTCGTGTTGTTGTTCATAGTGACTGATCAGAATTAACCACTCGTAGATACGCTGCTTGCGAATTCGGCTATGGTCATAGATGAACTCGGTCTTTCCTGCCTCTCTCGCCCAAACACTGGCAATATCATAGCTCCCGGCAAGATAAGCAACCTCCAGTTTGCATAGGCATTCAAAATTGTCGTATTTCTCGTGCAAAGGAATAAGCTCTGGAGAGAGTCCGGTCTGAATAAAAGTAGCTGCTTTTTCAGGCTGCCTTAAAGCCTGTGTGTACTGTCTGGTAATTTGATAGATTTCCCGATTAATTGCACTGGTCACGGGTAGAAGATGCTCTTCATAGAACGAAACAAGACCCTCCATTGCCGCAGGCGTCTCCGTACTGATCAGGATCAATGAAATCCATGCAAAATTGGCAAAATGGAGATTCTCTTCCTGAATTCCCCGATACATCGCTTGCCTCATATATTCACTGCTTTGCTTGGGAGAGCGAGTCTGCAAATAAAGACTTTTCCAATAATCTGCCACTAGCTTGTTCTCCATACGCTCCAGACTCTGTAACCCAATCTGCTTAAGGTTGTCTGATCCTGGCAGACGCGACAGATGAGGCAGGAATCGCTCCAATAGCAGGGCATAGCCTCCTAGCACTACGCTGAACGGGCGATTCATTCCCTTCTTTAAGCCATGGCGAATAAAACGTGCATAAAAATGAAGCAATCCCGTTGGATTTTCTATGAGCTGTGGAATTACAGTCTCAATTGCCATGTCACACAGTCGCAGATAATCCCCTTCTTCATTTGTGGGAAGAGCTTCAATCCCATCCTTGTACCGATTAAGGGTGATCTGGGTTCGCAGAATTTCCACAAGCATCGCTGCTGGCGAGGGCCTAAATTTCATCTCCCAGCCAAGGAGGGATAAGGCTTTTTGATGGAACCTCACGGCCTTGGGATTATCATCAAAGGCATGGATTTGCATCAAGAGCTCATAAGCGTCCACTTGTTCAGATACTGAAGGATTCTCCGAGTCCTCCAGCAGAGAGTAAAGTAACTCCTTGGCTTGCTCCATCTCCCCGGTGATGTATTGTGCACGGGCCAGGGTTAACTGAGCATGATAGAGTACAGAGCGCAGCGGTGAAGCGGGATTTGCCTCGATATAATGAATGGTCAGCTTGGCGGCCTCTTTGCATTTGACAAACTCTCTACAATCTTGCCAGTACTTCATAGCCTGGTAATTGAAGCGGGCTCGCTGCTCCACCTCCTCAGAGGATAAGCCTTGCGCGAGGTTCCAATGCCTTACCACCTCTTCGGAAAAGAGAGGGGAATCCTTCTTAAGCTGCTGTCCTAGACAGCGTGCTAGTTGGTAATGCCAGACACCTTGCTGTTGAGGCTCGGAATCATAAATGTACTGCTTGACTTGCTTATAAATAAAATAATGCTTGTTATCGCGTGTCCGGGCCAGATATCCTTCTTCCTCGACCTCACTTAATAGCGCTTGAAGCTGTTCCGGAGCCTGCTGGGTTAGCGGTAGGAGCAGATGTCCATCAAAGTGAGTATGGAAGCAAGAGGCGTATTGCAGCAGTAGCCTGGCTTGCTCTGACAATAGCATGAACTCCGCATAAAATAGCTGCGGCTCAATCTCCATTTGGTTGCTTGAGAACAGTAAGTCCTCACTCCATGACCACCGCAGGTCGTCGTTAAGGATTAATGTTTGTTGCTGTACCCACTGCGTCACCTGAGAGGCAAGCATAGCAAGCTCCCCTCCCGTCTGCTCATAAAGCAATCGGGATAATGGATGTACACGTGCGGACTTCTCTCCAAGCACAGTGGACATATACTTGTATACATCCTTGTAAGAAAGTGGGGCCAGAGTGATCTGATCGTATTCCGCAGACAGAAGGTCAGGGCTCTGGCTGTGTGATTGCTCAAGGGCCCGAGTCCCGACAAGGAGAAGCACATTTTCAATAGCGTCTCCGGTTGCACCGAACTGCTGAAGCAGAAGCCGGGATCTTGAATCCCTCTGCTCCAGATTATCTATGACAATGACCAGAGGGCCTAAGCGCTGTGAAAGGATACGAATCAGATTCACAAAGGCGGCCTCCGTCTCCTGCTCGGAGAAGGTTCGCTCCAGAGAGGGAGCTTGCTGTCCCATCAACTGCCCAAGCTCCTTCTGCAGTAAAGGAATCCCGCGCCAATCGGGAAGTTGCTGTCTGATCATCTTGCATGCTTGTTCTACAGCGGCCGGTGGCTCGCTCCACAGCAACAGGAAGCAGGATTGAAGAATGCTGGCTATGGCCCCGAAGGGTAAGTCCTGATTTGTATAGGCCTGGGCTTCAATAACGGCTGCCTTTTGTCGAATCGGTTGTATAAAGTGCTGAATCAGGGTGGTCTTTCCGCTGCCTTTCGCACCTGTAATCCAGATCACTTTGCCGCGTTCAGGAGCGACCTCCTCCCAGCTTTGATGGAGTCGAGTCAGTTCCCGAGTCCATACATGTGCCGTCTGAATACGACTTATTAAATGGCCGGGATCAAGTAATCCCGGCGAGGGGAGGGGATGATCAATGCCTGGATCAAGCGTGCCTGCGTGATGGGCCTTGAGATCACGCAACAAAGAAGATGCGCTCGCGTATCGCTGCTTCATGTCTTTGGTCAATAATTTCCGAAGGATATGCTCCAGCCACAAGGGACAATCCTCACGGTAGTAGGTGATGGGCACCGGTGAGGAGGTCAAGTGAATCATCTCCCAGTTTACAGGCTCCTCAGCCGGATAAGGGAGATGTCCTGTTAATAATTCGTACAGGATGATGCCAAGCGTATACAGATCAGAGCGACCATCCGGAAGGCGATTCGCGACACCGGATTGCTCTGGAGCCCAATAGGCCGGGGCACTTATGGCTTCTTTCATAATGACGGCCTTATTCTGGCCGGACTGAATGAGAATATTCTCGGGATGAAGGTAATTCAGGTACGAGAGTTCTCGATGCTCGTATTGGAGCGTACGTGCCAGCAGTATAGCCAACTCCAAAAACGGCTTTAACTCCATGCCATTTGAAGTTATAAATTGAGATAATTTTATGCCTTTCATAGAGGACACCGCAGTTCTTTTGTAATGATGTGGGAAATTTTTTTCTTCCTAATATAATAAGGATACGTCTGGATCAAGGAAGCAGGCAAGTTAAAAATTGAACTATTCTGTACGTAAGAATAAGAATATACAAATTGCTCGTCCAAAGGTTGCTGATGCATGACATATAACAACCCGAATACTCATATGGTATTTCTAGATGAGTGGACAAGGAGCGTGCAGATGTGAACAAAGCCAAGATGACATTCCGGTTTGATGACGAAGGCCGGGAATTCAGGCCAGTTCAGAAGAAGGACCCGGGAGAGGATAAGGTAGTGCCATTTGGCAGGAGACCGCCGGTGGAACCAGAAGCCCCTCCCGCATCTCAATACCGGGCTGTAGAGACGGTAGAGGAATGGGGTGATCCGTTTACGGATTATACGGGCATGGGGTTAACCGTATTTCCAGATGGACGGGAACGAGAGCGAGAGCGTCTAGACTTGTTGCCTGAAGATGAGGAGGGATGGCGGGAGTCGCATTACTCTCGTCCTAGCCGAACCTCATGGTGGAAGGTAGCGGGCTCGCTAACGGGGGCAATTGTAACCGGAGCATTATTTGGCTTCGTGGTGTTGTCGCTATTTAATCAGGAGATGCCGCTGCCTATTCCCGGCCTGGGAACCGGAACCTCACAGACGAAAGTGAGTGAAGACGCCGTTCTTCCTGTCATGGGATTGATAGATGAAGCTGGCAAGTCAAGTGAGGACGTGATACCGCAAATCAGCGTGAATCTTCCGGAGCAAACTTACTACTTCCTGCAATATGGCGTATTTAGCTCGGCTAACGGCGTAGAGCTTGCTCAAGAGGAGCTACGGACAGCGGGAGTGGCGGCTGCCAGGGACACCGTGGATGAGAAGCGGGTATATGCCGGGGTCTCGACAGATCGTGAGCAGTCGAAGCTACTGAGCGGACAATTAAAGGCGGCAGGAGTGCATTTAATTCTGCATGAAATTGTGCTTCCGCAGGTGCTCGATGTTGAATTCTCTGGAAATCCGGACAACCTGGAGACTTTTTTGAAACATAGCAGCGAGTTAACAGCCTTGCTAAGCTCTGCATCTGCTTCCTTGCTGACAGATGCCGAGCAGAGGACGCTTGGTGCGGAGGATCAGTTGCTGCTGGAACAACAACATCAGTTATGGACAGAAAGCGTATCTGCTATTCGCGGCAAATGGGCTGAGGACCAGACTCTGCACATTAGTGAGATGGAGAAGGCCATGAATGGTGCGGTAGAGGCCATGGGAGAATACGACAAGAGTGGGGCCAAGACGCTGCTATGGGAAGTTCAAAATGAAATGATGCGTTTTATCCTGGCCGAGCAATCACTGGTTGCGAAAGGGCTTGAATAAAGGGATTGCGGGAAGAAGACAGGGGACTGGAAATCGTTTCCTCTGTCTTTTTTGTGTTTGCACCGGGGGCCGAATTAATCATATAATAGGTTAGTGTCAAAATATGGCGAGTATGAAGGCGGATAAGTTGTAACCATTCTGTCTATGAAACGTCTTTACGAAGGAGAGACCGGCATTGGAAGCAGCAAACTTGCCTCAGATTATTCTCGCATCGAGCTCGCCTCGGAGGCAAGAATTAATGGCAGCCTTAAGCCTTCCGTTTGAGGTTATGCCCAGTCATGCCGATGAATCTACTCCGGCAGATTGGTCTCCAGACCGGATGGTCAAGGAACTGGCCGCACGCAAGGCGGAGGCTGTTCGGCTCACGCTGGAACCCTCCAGACGCCATGGAGTTATTGTAGGGAGCGATACCATCGTTGTTAGGGATGGGGTTGTGCTAGGCAAGCCCCGTGCACAGACGGAAGCGGCGGACATGCTTCGCAGCTTACAAGGAAGAAGTCACACGGTATATACCGGCGTTGCCTGTATGGATGCATCCACGGGGACGTATAAGGTTGATTACCGCTCAACCACAGTCACAATGAAAGCTTTAAACGAAGCGCAGATTCAAGCCTATGCTCGTAGTGGAGAAGGCTTGGATAAGGCCGGGGCCTACGCTATACAGGGACTTGGCGCAACAATGGTTACCCATATTGAAGGTTGTTACTTCAATGTGGTGGGATTGCCTATCTCGTTGCTTGTGGATATGTTGAACGATTTTGGCATCTCCGTGTTGTAAACGACGGGTAGTGGAAGTGATAAAGCATATCCTTCCGAACTAAACATTCGGAAGCGAGGGAATATTTATGGAACAGGTTCCTTATATGCATATGTTGCGGGATCTTCCTGCAGAGGAGCGTCCACGGGAAAGAATGCTGCAATACGGCGCAGGAGCGCTTAGCCATGCTGAGTTGCTGGCAATTCTGGTTCGCACAGGTACGAGGAAGGAATCAGCGATACATATCGCACAACGCATGTTAACTGCGGCTGGAGGTCTTCGCGGTCTGGTGGATCTGAGTCTCGATGAAATGCTTCATACGAAAGGGATCGGCCCAGCCAAGGCCATACAACTCAAGGCGGGGATCGAGCTAGGTCGCCGTCTGGCCAAGACAAGGCTACCGGAGGCGGAAACCATCCGCAGTCCACAGAATGTGGCTGAACTGCTGATGGAACAATTGCGTTATTTGCAGCAAGAGCATTTTGTATGTCTTTTTCTAAATACCAAAAATCATATCATTGCTCAGGAGACGCTTTCCATCGGAAGTTTGAATGCTTCCATCGTACATCCTCGGGAGGTATTTCGTGCCGCGATTAAGTGCAGTAGTGCTTCGATTGTATGTGCACATAACCATCCAAGCGGGGATCCGACGCCTAGTCCAGAGGATATCCAGTTGACCAGACGGCTCTGCGAAGCCGGAGAAATCGTGGGAATCGATGTTCTCGATCATATTGTGATCGGAGACGGGAAGTTCGTCAGTTTGAAGGAGCAGGGCTTGATGTAATATAATAGTTCAGATACAGAAGGAAAGGAAGAAAACAGCATGTTGGGTGGCTTTACGAAAGACTTAGGAATTGATTTGGGAACAGCAAATACGTTGGTATATATTAGAGGTAAGGGCATTATCGTTCGCGAGCCTTCGGTGGTTGCGATTCATACGGACACCAAGAGCATTGTGGCTGTCGGTGAATCGGCCAAGAAGATGATCGGGAGAACTCCGGGCAATATCCGGGCGATCCGGCCGATGAAGGATGGTGTCATTGCTGATTTCGATACAACGGCAACTATGATTAAATACTTTATCAGACAGGCACAAAAGCAACGCTCGTTGTTTCAACGCCATCCGAACGTAATGGTTTGCGTTCCGTCGGGAATTACGGCAGTCGAGCAGCGTGCTGTAGAGGATGCGACCAAGCAGGCCGGGGCGCGAGAAGCTTATACCATTGAAGAGCCTTTCGCTGCAGCTATCGGGGCAGACCTTCCGGTCTGGGAGCCTACCGGAAGTATGGTAGTAGACATCGGCGGTGGTACGACAGAGGTGGCGGTGATTTCGCTGGGCGGTATCGTAACCAGTCGATCTGTTCGCGTTGCAGGTGATGAAATGGATGAAGCCATCATCCAATATATCAAGCGTCAGTACAATTTGATGATCGGGGAACGTACCTCTGAGCAACTCAAGATGGATATTGGCTCCGCACTGGCTCTGGAGCAGGTAGAGACTATGGAGATTCGTGGGCGTGACCTGGTGAGCGGGTTGCCGAAGACGATTACAATTACTTCAGACGAAATATCTGATGCTTTGAGTGATACGGTAGGGGCTATTGTGGACGCTGTGAAGGTTACTCTTGAGAAATGTCCACCCGAGCTTGCTGCAGACATTATGGATCGAGGAATTGTATTAACTGGCGGAGGAGCTTTGCTTCGCAATTTGGATAAATTGCTGGCCAGCGAAACGGGTATGCCGGTAATCGTAGCTGAGAACCCGCTTGATTGTGTGGCCATTGGTACGGGACGGGCGCTCGATAATATCCATTTATTTAAGGCGAAAAGTAGTTCCGCCCTTCGTTCCAAACGATAATTTCGCATGGAGGAAGGCACCCTGATGAATAAAGCGGCGCCGTCCTGAAAGAGCAAGCTCTTGTGGGCGGCCTATGCCGTTTTTTTTGAGTGAAATATGTAAGGTTGGAGGGTGCTAACACTGTTTAAGCTGCTTGGCAACAAAAGATTGTTTATTTTGTTGATGGGACTCATTTTATTTATTGCGGTAATGGGTTTTACCTTGGGACCAAGAACCTCCTTGTCTTGGCCTGAGAAATTTGTCAAAGACACGGTGGGTTTTGTCCAATACGTGTTCTACAAGCCCGCTAGCTTTGTAGCGGGCTTGTTTGAAGATATCGCGAACCTCAAAGCGTTGCAGGAGGAGAATGAGCAATTAAAAATTGCTCTAGCCCATTACACCCGGGATAAAGCAACCTATAACTGGATCGCTCAGGAGAATGAGAGATTAAAAGAGAAGCTTGATTTTACAGAGGTACAGAAGCAGCTGTACGACTACACCTGGAAGATTGCTCAGGTCATTAGTGTGAATGATGATCCGGTGAATCGTACCATTGTGTTAAACTTGGGAGCCAGAGAAGGCGTAAAAGAAGGGATGGCTGTTACCTCGGATAAGGGACTGGTGGGCGTGATTAGCCACGTTAGCAACTTTACGTCTACCGTCAAGCTGGTGACCTCTATGGATGCTCGCGATCCGAATTCCAACGGTATCGCCGTAACTGCTCAGGGCAAAGAAAATGATGTATTCGGGATGATTGAGACATTCGATCAGGAGCAGGACATGTTCCTGATGACGAGAATTGAAGACGCTACTCCTTTAAAAGAAGAAGATATTGTTGTTTCTTCCGGGATCGGTGGCGTATTCCCGCGTGGTATGGTTATCGGCAAGGTGAAGAGCATTCAAGTTGGCGAATATGGTCTTACTTATACTGCTACGGTAGAACCTGCCGCAAACTTCACCGACTGGAAGGAATTGTTTATTGTGTTTCAGCCGGAAGGTGAAGAAGAGTGAGTAAGCGTAAAATAATTCTGTTGCTGCTCGTTTTTGTCTTGTTTATTCTGGAGGGCACCCTTATTCCTTGGCTGGTACCGGGAGCATGGCAAACCCGTATTACTCCGCATCTTGTTTATGTAATCATTTTGTATTTCTCCGTTTATGAACACCGACATACGGGACTTGTCTTGGGCCTGACATTTGGCATCCTTCATGATATCGTATTCTATGGAGCCTTGATTGGAACTTATTCTTTTGCCATGGGCTTGTCCGGCTACTTGCTGGGATTGTTATCCCGCTCACAGCGTGCGCCGCTTCCCTTGATGATGATCATCGTTCTGCTCGGAAGTCTGTTGCTGGATTCCATTCTGTTTGGTACCTATTCGCTATTTGAATTGACTCACCAGCCGTACACCTGGGCTTTAACAAATCACATTATTCCTAATGTATTTGTGCAGTTTATTTTTGCGCTGGCTATTTATGTGCCGCTACGACGGCAGTTGGAAATCATCACCCGTAGACGGTCTCCCGATGAGGCGGCTTGACAAACCGTGCAGTTTTCCTTGTCGCAAGCAGGAACTTTCCCGCTCTGGAACGAATTGATTAGGAGGGAGGGACAGGCTAATGACAGTGAAATCCAACCACGTGACGATCAAAGGCATTAAGGATGGCCTGGTTTTCCTGCTGGACGATCAATGTGAATTCTCAAGTCTGCTGGAAGAACTTAAATATAAATTGGAGTTTAGTCATCAAAATATTTTGACCGGTCCAATCATTCATATCGATGTGAAGCTGGGCATGCGTATCGTCACCGAAGACCAGAAAGACATGATACTTGATATATTGAAGCAAAAGGGCAATCTGCTGGTCCGTTCCTTTGAGATGCCGGAGATTGTCCAAGATAGTTCGGCAAATGGGATGACAACCATTGCGGGAATTGTCCGTTCGGGTCAGGTGCTGCATCATGAAGGTCATCTATTGTTCGTCGGAGACGTCAACCCCGGCGGGTTGATTCGTTCTACGGGCGATATTTTAATCTTAGGTGCGCTTAGGGGAATGGCGCATGCAGGGCTTGAAGGCGATGATAAATCAATTATCGCGGCATCATATCTATCCCCAACTCAGTTGCGAATCGCGGAGACGATTAGCCGGCCTCCGGATGAATGGGAGAACCGGGAGACGAGCATGGAGTTTGCTTATTTACAGGACGGGAAGATGCAGATTGACAAGATTACGAACGTAACCCGGGTCAGACCGGATTTCAATGTGTTTAGAGGGGTGTGAATCATGGGAGAAGCTATCGTAATAACGTCTGGCAAAGGCGGCGTCGGCAAGACGACGACCTCGGCTAACATCGGTACAGCATTGGCGCTGCTCGGGAAGAAAGTTTGCTTGGTAGACACGGATATTGGCCTGCGTAACTTGGATGTGGTCATGGGGCTGGAGAATCGTATCATTTATGATCTGATTGATGTTGCCGAAGGCCGTTGCCGCCTGAATCAGGCTCTGGTGAAGGACAAGCGGTTTGAAGAGCTTTATATGTTGCCAGCGGCGCAAACGAAAGACAAAAATTCAATTACGCCTGAGCAGGTAAAGGATATTATTCTGGAATTAAAGAAAGAATTCGAATATGTCATTATCGACTGTCCGGCAGGGATTGAGCAGGGCTTCAAAAATGCCATTTCCGGAGCTGACCGGGCTATTGTGGTGACGACCCCGGAACATGCGGCTGTTCGTGATGCTGACCGGATCATCGGTTTGCTGGAAAGCTCGCATATTGATTCGCCCAAGCTGGTGGTCAATCGGATCAAGATTAATATGATGAAATCCGGAGATATGCTGGATATTGAGGGCATCTTACAAGTTCTCAACATCGATTTGATCGGTATTGTACCCGACGATGAGAAGGTCATTAAGGCCGCAAATACCGGAGAACCTACGGTGATGAACCCGGATTCACCCGCTGCGATCGCTTACCGTAACATTGCAAGACGAATTTTAGGTGATACGGTGCCTCTGATGCTCATGGATCAGAAGAAGAGCGTGTTCACGCGCTTTAAGAAGCTTTTTGGAATGGGTGGATAATCGTTGCTGTTCAAGCTCAAAAAACTGGACTGGCTGATGGTGAGCATCCTGGGGCTGTTTATGCTCTTCAGTACCTTGCTGGTGCGCAGCGCCATCGCTCCTTACGAATCGGAATTTCATAACTACGATATCAAGACGCTTCTGTTCTATGTCCTGGGGTTTATCGTTGTCTTTAGCGTAGCATTGGTCGACTACCGCACCTTGCTGCGCTTTAGTTGGTATTTCTACGGTGCCGGTTGTGTGTTGCTGGTGCTGGTCTACCTGTTTGCTCCGGAAATAAATGGCGCCCGCAGTTGGTTTCGCATCGGTGGGCTGCAATTTCAACCTGCCGAGTTGGTTAAGGTGATTCTTATTGTGACTACGGCCTACCTTCTGGGCAAAAAACAAGGAAAGCCCCTGCAATTTCGCCGCGATATCATACCCATTACCTTGGTGACGCTGCTCCCTTTCTTTCTCGTTCTGATTCAACCTGATTTGGGGAATGCCATTATCTATCTTGTGGTTCTAGTGGGTATGCTCTGGATCGGCAATGCAAGGTACAGTCATGTTCTGATTGCCTTGACGGCGGCGGTAGCTGCTTTGATTTTGGCGGTGACGTTGTTCAATGCCTACAACACGGAGATTCAGGACTATCTTACCAAGCATCAAAAGCTACACTGGTATCAACGGATTAACACCTTTATTAATCCGGACCAGGCCTCTAGCGATGACAAACATCAGTCGAACTATGCGAAGATAGCGATTGGCTCAGGTGGACTGCTTGGCGATGGCTACATGAAGGGTGAACTGAAAAATAAGAAGTTTATTCCTTACCCTTACTCTGACTCCATTTTCGTCGTGATTGGCGAAGAGTTTGGGTTTGTTGGTTCTTCACTGCTGTTGCTGCTTTATTTTCTATTTATCTACCGAATGATTCTGATTGCCCTGCATTGCATAGATAAACGAGGGGCTTATGTAATCATTGGCATTGTAGCCATGTTTCTGTTTCAGATCTTCGAAAATGTGGGGATGATGATTGGCCTCATGCCGATTACAGGTATAACACTACCGTTCATCAGCTACGGTGGGACCTCTCTGCTAATTAATATGTTATGTATTGGGCTGGTGTTCAGTATTAAGCTGCATCAGGAAAAATATAAGGTGAATTAAACGGGACCGATGCATAGGCATCGGTTTTTTTGCGCTGTTTGGGCATTGGCTTGACCTGGCTTGTTCATAATCCAATCCGGTAGCTCATAAGTATAAGTACAGGCCCCGTTTGACGGGACACGCTGTGGCGAAGCGACCGGAGGGATTAGTGATGGATGTTAAAACCAATGTAAGGAAGCGAAGAGAGCAGCGAATTCGCGAGTTAACGATGCAAGGACAAGTGAAGTTGCCGTCCCCCCAGCAGGGCAAGATTTCGGATAGATCCACAGCCTCCTATTTTGAACGACTGGGTGCTACAGAATCGGGGGAGGGCATAGAGCGTGATCCGGAGCTGTTATGGAAGCAGGGACAGGGCCGTTGGCAGGCTCCCTATGCTGGCGCGTATGGTGATCGAGCGGACTTGGGACCGGATGGGTCTGGTCCCAAATCTTCTATTTGGAGCGCACTGTTCGCCCGTTTGATGATCAGCGCTATGTTGTTTGCCGGCTTCTGGGGAATGCATCATTATGAGCCTTCATGGGCGACACCCATTCGTGTCTTTGTTGCGCAGTCGCTTACAGAAGAGATGGATTTCAAGGCCATAGAGACATGGTACACAAGTCATTTCGGCGGAGCCCCGTCGTTTATTCCTATATTCGAAACTCATGAAGAGGATAGCCTTAAGGTAGGGGCACAGAGCGGGTTCACCCCTCCGCTAGAGGGCAGTCTGGCTGGGCCGTTTGCCCTCAGCTTGAAGGGGGTAGAGATTGTTCCCGACACAGTGCGTAGCGCAGGAGCGGTCCAAGTCAGAAGCATTGAAACGGGGAGAGTGCTGGCTGTGGCGAACGATGCCTTGACCGGACTAACGGTCACCGTTCAGCATGCTGGCGGATACGTATCTATCTATGGGCGTCTGGACCATATTTCTGTGGACAAAGGGGATTGGCTGGAAGGTGGGGATGTGCTGGGCGCTTTGCCGCAATTTGTCCAATCTCCACGGCCAACGCTCTATTTTGCGCTCAAAAAAGAGGATCGCTATATCGACCCGGCGGATGTGGTGCCGCTTGATTAGATGCGGCGGCATGAAGTTGTCCTTCCATCCCTTCTTTGTCATATTGATGATGACTTCGGTGCTAACAGGTCATTTTCTTGAACTACTGGCCTTGTTCAGTATCGTCTTTATTCATGAAATGGGGCATGTCCTGGCGGCACGCCTCTTCGGCATCAAGGTCTTGTCTGTTGAACTTCTTCCCTTCGGCGGAGTAGCTGTTATGGAAGAAGCAGGTGATATTACAGCGGTACGGGAAATCATCGTGGCCTTGGCGGGCCCATTACAAAACATCTTGTTGGTTGCCGCCTCCCTGCTGCTTCATGCTGTCGGATGGTGGGACGGGCCCTTCCTAAGTTATTTTATCACCAGCAATTTACTTATCGCTTTGTTCAATTTGTTGCCTATTTTGCCTCTGGACGGAGGAAAGGTCTGCCAGGCCTTGTGCAGCATGATCTTGCCTTACCATGCCACCTTGATTTGGTCATACCGAATTAGCCTGGTGTTCAGTATACTGGTCGTTGTTTATTCCGTGCTTCCTCTTTTATTTGAAGCCGGGGGAATACAGCTTAATTTGCTATTGATTGGCCTGTTTCTGCTCTATTCCAATATCGTAGATTACCGGAATATTCCTTACCGTTTTTTGCGATTCCTGATGAATCGGGACCAGCGCTTTGCCAGGCATCTGCTGACCGGGACTTTAGCCCAACCGATTGTCGCTGAGAGAACGCAACCTTTGGACCATATTTTACGTTTGTTTAGAAGGGAAAAGTATCACTTTATCTATGTGATGAACCCACGGGGACATATCGTTGCGGTCGTCCCGGAACAGAGAGTGATTTCCTCTTTCTTACAGGGAGGTTCGGGTGCTTGAAGCAAGAAAGTCATGTTATAATATAACGGATATGTTGTTCGCCGCACTTCCAAAGATGACGAACGTATGAAGGGTGAGATCATGAAAAGGATGATTGTTCACTGCGAGCCCGGCTCTACCGAGATGGCGCTTCTGGAAGACGGCAAACTGGTGGAGTATGCGGTGGAGCGTTCTCAGCATAGAGGCCTGGTTGGCAGCTTTATGAAGGGCAAAGTAGTTAATGTGATTCCTGGCATGCAGGCAGCATTTGTTGATATCGGATTGAAGAAAAACGCATTTCTTTATATTGATGATGTAATGCATCCCCATCTGGAGAAGCAGCCCAAACCCAAGCCCTCGATTGCAGAACTGCTCAGGCCCGGACAAGAGCTGGTGGTTCAGGTTGTCAAAGAGGCCATAGGGAACAAGGGGGCAAGGGTGACGACCCATTACTCACTCCCCGGACGTTGGATTGTGTATATGCCGACCTCGGGTTATGTGGCGGTATCCAAGAAAATCAGCCGTGAAGCGGAGAAGCAACGCTTGCGCTCGATTGGTGAGGAACTGCGGACTGAAGAGGAAGGGTTGATCCTGCGTACGGTTGCGGAGGAGGAAGACGTTAAATCCATTGCGGAGGATTTGTTACTGCTACGCAATCAGTGGGCCTCCATTTTGGACAAGGCTGAGCAGCTTACTGCTCCCGTCACGCTGCATCATGATCTCAGTATGATTCAGCGTCTGATGCGCGATGCTTATAGTCCGGAGACGGATGAACTGATTATGGATAGCCCGGAGCAGGCGGAGGAAGCCTTGACCTTCTTGCAGGGGATGCTGCCCGGAGAATCGCCTGACATTATTATTTATGAGGGCGAAGCTTCGGTATTTGAACATTATGATGTCAAGCCGCAGCTAGAGAGGGATTTCCAACGGAAGATATGGTTGCCGGGAGGAGGCTACCTTGTCTGGGATACGACGGAGGCTCTGACGGTTATTGATGTGAACACTGGAAAATTTACGGGTGGTTCCAGTTTGGAGGATACCGTGTTCCAGACAAATCTGGAGGCCGCGGAGGAAATGGCCCGGCTGATTCGGCTACGGGACACCGGCGGAATTATTATTGCGGACTTTATTGACATGGACACCGACACTCACCGTACGGCTGTATGCGAACGACTGGAGCAAGCCATGTATAGCGATCGTACCCAGCACCATATCCTCGGTTGGACAAGACTTGGCTTGCTGGAGATGACGCGCAAGCGTATGCGTGAGGAGACTACAATTACTGGTTGATTTTCTGAGTGCTCCGTGATAGTATATTAAGGTATGTGTCATGCGTTAGCTTGTGCACATGCTGTAACCGCTCCGATCGGGTTGACAAGTCCGCTGAACTTTAGGGTTCTTACGGCACCTGAATCAGGCGAGTCTGAGACATGAGGAGGTGCAAGCAAATGTACGCAATCATTGAAACTGGCGGTAAGCAATACCGTGTTCAAGAAGGCGATGTACTCTACATCGAGAAATTGAACGCAGAAGACGGCACTAGCGTGACGTTCGACCGTGTATTGGCAGTATCCAAAGGCGAAGGTTTGGTAACGGGAGCTCCATTGGTATCCGGCGCAAGTGTAACGGCGAAAGTCGAAAAACACGGCAAAGGCCAAAAGGTCGTCGTTTACAAATACAAGCCGAAGAAGAACTACCACAAAAAACAAGGTCATCGTCAACCTTACACAAAAGTAACCATCGAGAAAATCCAAGCGTAAGAAGGTGCGGTAATTTGATTATCGTTTCCATATTGCGCCTTGCAGATAACAGCATTTCAGGTTTCAAGGTTGAAGGTCATGCGGGCTATGCCAAAGCTGGTAAGGACATTGTGTGCGCTGGCGTATCGGCGGTTACCGTAGGTACGGTTAACTCGGTTGAGACGTTGACGGGAATCGTGATGGACTCCAGCATGAAGAACGGCTTTCTAAGTGCGAGTCTTCCGCAGGATACAGAGCTTGAAGCCAGAGAACAAGCGCAATTGCTGCTTGCTTCACTTGTTGTTATGCTGAAGGGTATTCAAGAAACATACGGTAAGTATATTCAGATACAGGAATTAAATATTTGAAGAAGGAGGTAGACTATAATGTTGAAATTGGATCTCCAGTTATTTGCATCCAAGAAGGGTGTAGGTTCCACAAAGAACGGACGTGACAGCATCGCGAAACGCCTTGGCGTGAAACGTGCTGACGGTCAAACGGTTACAGGCGGAAGCATCCTTGTTCGTCAACGTGGTACGAAGATTCATCCAGGTACGAACGTAGGTATCGGTTCGGATGACACGTTGTTCGCGAAAGTTGACGGCGTTGTGAAATTCGAGCGTTGGGGTCGCGATCGCAAAAAAGTGAGCGTCTACCCTGTGGAAGTCGCTCCAGTAGCGGCTGCAGTCGAAGCTTAAGAGCTTATACGAAAGCCCTGGCACTTTTGGTGCCGGGGCTTTCTTTTTTTGAATGACGAGAGCGATATTCGGACAGGTTTATGCTATACTTGGTAGTGATATCGGGGTCAATAACCTGATCAATTTGTTAGAGGAACGGGGAAAATATGAAACATCGGTTCATGGTGCGGGCGATGTTTGTGCTGTTGGCACTGGTCTGCCTGGCTATTGTGTATTATCTGAGATCGCCGATAGGACAGGTCTTGCTATTTGGGAGTCTGCTTATCGCATTTTGGGCCTATGTCAGACATATTCGCAAGCAGGCCGAGACCCAGCGCAAGCAACTGCTGGCGTCGGTGCAACGTACGGCCACAGCAACATTAGGTCATCATCGGCACGATTGGATGAACGACTTGCAGATTTTGTACGGATATATCCAATTGCGGAAAATTGATAAACTGGTTGACTGCGTGGAAAGAATAAAAGGACGCATGGCTGTGGAGAGTAAAATTTCCCGGCTTGGCATTCCGTCCTTGGTGTTCTATCTGCAATCCTTCCGTGAGGTGAATAGTTCTGTACAATTGGAGGTTGATATTGCGGATGACCTGCAATTGGGGACTTTATTGACGGAAGCGGATGCGGAGGAACTGACAGAGGCCATTATGGAAACGGTACGGGCGTTTCAGTACAGTGGGCGTTCTTCCTGGGGCGAGACCTTACAGCTCAAGATGCTGCTGTACCTTGAGGACGAAGAGGTTGTCGTCCGGTTTGATCAATTGGGGGCAGCGGGAAATCGTGAACTGCTTGGGCAGCATATGGGCGGATGGATGACGGCGGGGCGAATTCGTGCCGAACAATTGGACTCGGAGAATAGCTCCCTGAGACTGCGAATGGCTTGCGGAAAAATGAATGAGGTGAATGCATGTTTGTAGATAAAGCGAAGATTTATGTTAAGGGCGGTGACGGAGGCGATGGAATCGTTGCCTTTCGCCGCGAGAAGTATGTACCGGAAGGTGGACCTGCCGGTGGGGATGGCGGTAAAGGCGGTGACGTGATCTTTCGCGTTGATGAGGGCCTGAGAACGCTGATGGATTTCCGCTATCAACGGCATTTCAAAGCGGAGCGCGGCGTGAAGGGACGCAATAAGAGCCAGCATGGTGCTAACGCCGAGAATATGATCGTAAGGGTTCCACCAGGAACGATCGTAATTGATGATGACACGCAGGAAGTGCTAGCGGATTTGACTCGGCACGGACAACAGGTCACTATTGCCCGCGGAGGCCGCGGAGGTCGCGGCAACACTCGGTTTGCAACGGCCAATAATACGGCACCAGAATTAGCGGAGCACGGCGAGGAAGGCCAGGAGCGTTGGGTTGTGCTGGAACTGAAGGTTATGGCTGACGTTGGATTGGTAGGCTTCCCTAGCGTTGGGAAATCAACGTTGCTGTCGGTCGTATCAGCAGCTACCCCCAAGATTGGCGCCTATCATTTTACGACGATTACTCCGAATTTGGGCGTAGTTGAAGTCGGAGAAGGCCGTAACTTTGTCATGGCCGATTTGCCAGGTCTGATTGAAGGAGCTCATGAAGGCGTAGGCTTGGGACATGAATTCCTGCGACATGTGGAGCGTACCCGCCTGATTATCCATGTGGTGGACATGGCTGGATCGGAAGGACGCGATCCTTTCGACGACTGGCAGAAGATCAATGATGAGCTTAGACAATACAATGCCGATCTGGAGAATCGTCCGCAGATCGTGGCTGCTAATAAAATGGACATGCCGGAATCTGCCGAGAATTTGGAGAAATTCCGGGAGGAAGTAGCCAAAGTGCGCGGTGATTTGGAGATTATGCCTATCTCTTCTTTAACTCGGCAAGGCGTGCAAGAATTATTGTACCGTGTTGCTGATCTGCTTGATCAAATTCCAGAAGCTCCGGCCATTGAAGAACTGACGGAGATTCCGGAACGCAAGGTGTATAAGTTGGAACAGGATGTGGACGACAGCTTCACAATCAAGCGTGAGAACGAGACGTTTGTGGTGGAAAGTGTGAAAATTGAACGCATGATGAAACGGATGCAGTTGAATTCGCATGATGCCATCCTGAAGCTGGCTCGGACATTGCGACATATGGGAGTCGACGAGGAACTGCGCAAACGCGGCGCCAAAGACGGCACCCCGGTTCGAATCGGCGATTTCGAATTCGAATTTGTAGAGGGCAGCAGTTACTATTATTAACAGGAGGAGCACCTATAGGGTGCTTTTCTTGTTATAGATAGGGCAAAAACCATTGCCGGATGTTGATCTTTCCGTTATAATGTCCACTATATGAAAACAAAAGTCTCTAAGGAGCGGACGATTGTGAAAGAGCATTATTATTTGGTACGAGAGGATATTTTGCCTGAAGCGGTAGTAAAGACACTCCAGGTGAAGCAGTTGCTGGCAGCCGGTGAGGCCAGAACAGTCCATGAGGCTGTGGCACAGGTAGGCTTAAGCCGAAGTGCCTTTTATAAATACAAGGATGGCATCCATCAACTGAACCAAATCGAGCGGGAGAGCATTGTGACCATTTCCTTCGATTTGGAGCATCGCTCGGGCATATTATCGAAAGTGCTCGCGTTGATTGCCGGTTCAGGAGGGAATGTGCTGACGATCAATCAGAGTATTCCATTACAGGGAAAAGCGAATGTGGTCATTTCTGTAGAGACCTCCAGGCTAACGGAGGAACTGGATGAAATGCTGCAATCGCTGCAAAGCGTTCCCGGGGTACGCCGAACGCAAATTGTGGGTCAGGGCTGACCATGGTTGGAAAATAGGTGATTTGGAATTGTGAGGAGAAAGATAGAAACAAACACCAAGAGGGAAACATACCCGCACTTGGATATGAGGAGGGGACAGCAGTGAAGCCTGTGAAGGTGGGTTTGCTTGGACTGGGTACGGTAGGAACCGGAGTCGTTCGGATTTTGGAAGGTCATCAGGAGGACCTGGCAAGTCAAGTTGGTTCGCCGATTCTAATTGAGAAAATTGCCGTCAGAAATGTAGAGAAATCCCGCAGTATTTATGTGGATTCTAGCAAATTGACGGAGGACCCTTGGGAGGTCATTCGCCATCCTGATATCGATGTGATCGTCGAAGTGATGGGAGGCGTTGAGCAGACCAAGGCATATATATTGGAGGCGCTGGAGCGTGGCAAGCACATTGTGACTGCCAACAAGGATTTGATGGCGCTCTACGGCTCGGAGATTTTAGCCAAGGCGCTTGAGCATCAATGCGATGTATTCTATGAAGCAAGCGTTGCCGGTGGTATTCCCATCATCCGTACGCTTATCGAGGGGTTCTCTTCGGACCGAATTGTAAGGATTATGGGGATTGTCAACGGTACAACCAATTATATTTTGAGCAAAATGAGCCAGGAAGGAGCCTCCTACGAGGATGTGCTGAAGGAAGCGCAGCAGCTTGGCTATGCCGAATCTGATCCTACTTCCGACGTGGAAGGGCTGGATGCGGCCCGGAAGATGGCCATTCTTGGTACCTTGGGCTTCCGTACGAATGTGGAACTGAGTGATGTGCAGGTACGGGGGATTTCCTCTGTATCGAAGGAAGATATTTTGTACGCGAAAAAGCTTGGCTACGAAATGAAGCTGCTGGGGATTGCAGAACAGCAAGACGATGAGTTCAGTATCACTGTACAGCCGACCATGGTCAAGAAGACACATCCGATTGCAGCGGTGCATGGAGTATTCAATGCCGTCTATGTGTATGGTGAAGCGGTGGGCGAGACGATGTTCTATGGTGCCGGTGCCGGCGAAATGCCGACGGCAACGTCAGTTGTGGCCGATCTGGTCGCCGTGGTCAAGAACCTCAAGCTTGGGGTTAACGGACTGAAAGCCATCGTTCCCTACAAAACGAAAAAGCTGAAAACAGATGACCAAGTTGCGTACAAGAACTTCCTGCTGTTGCATGTGGATGACAAGGCAGGCGTACTGGCTCAGATTACCCAGGTATTTGCCGAATATGAGGTGAGCCTGGACTCGGTTGTTCAGACACCAAATACCAATCTGGCTGGAGCCGAGATTATGATTGTCACCCATCGTGCCAGCAAAGCCAGTCTGGAGAAGGTAATCCATCATTTCGAATCACTGGATGTCATCCACCGGATCAAAAGCGTCTATCGCGTTGAAGGGTAAGTTGCAATCAGACACGGAAATACACATTTCAGATAAAAGGAGTTTATATGCATGAGATATCTCGGACTATTGGAAACGTACAAGGAATATTTGCCCGTCAATAGCAATACCCCGAAGCTTACCCTACAGGAAGGCAATACCCCACTGGTTCGGGCAGAGAATCTGTCGCAGGAGTTGGGGCTGGACCTGTATTTCAAATACGAAGGGCTGAATCCGACCGGTTCATTTAAGGACCGTGGTATGGTGATGGCTGTTGCCAAAGCTATTGAGGAAGGCAGCACAACTGTGATGTGTGCGTCCACCGGGAATACCTCGGCAGCAGCCGCAGCTTATGCCGCTCGTGCAGGGATTGATTGCATCGTACTTATTCCAAACAACAATATCGCGCTCGGGAAATTGGCTCAAGCGATGATTTATGGTGCAAAGGTGATTGCCATTGAAGGGAACTTTGACCGTGCTCTGGAGATTGTACGGGATATCACGGCCAAACATCCGATTACGCTGGTCAACTCAGTGAATCCTTACCGTATTGAAGGTCAGAAGACGGCAGCCTTTGAGGTGTGCGATCAATTAGGCAAAGCGCCGGACGTGTTGGCTATTCCGGTAGGGAACGCAGGCAACATCTCGGCTTATTGGAAAGGGTTCAAAGAATATCATGAACGTGGCAAATCAGCGTCCTTACCACGGATGGTCGGTTTTGAGGCCGAAGGAGCCATGGCTATTGTCAAGGGTGAGCGAATCCTTGAACCGGAAACGATTGCTACAGCGATTCGCATTGGCAATCCGGCAAGCTGGAAGACAGCCGTAGCAGCAGCGGAGGAGTCCGGCGGACAAATCAATTATGTTACAGATGAAGAGATCCTGAATGCTTACCGGACCATTGCGGCTAAGGAAGGTATCTTTGCAGAGCCGGCTTCGGCTGCTTCGATTGCCGGTGTATACAAGCTGCATCGGGAAGGTTATTTCCAAGGTGGCGAGACGGTTGTGTGCGTATTGACTGGCCATGGCCTGAAAGATCCGAATATTGCTATTAAGAGTATTGGCAGCGAACCACTGGTCGTACAGGATACAGAAGCTGCGGTAATGGAGGCCATTAGCAAGTTGCGGGGAGCGCAGGCATGATTCGCCGGGAAGGCGTCCGGGTGAAGGTGCCTGCGAGCACCGCTAACCTTGGACCGGGATTCGATACCTTGGGGATGGCGCTATCTCTCTACTCTTGGCTTGAACTCAAGCCGGCAGACAAGACGGTATTTCACCTTTATGGTGATGATTTGAAGGGTCTGCCGAAGGACAAGAACAATTTGATTTATCAGGTTGCACAGTTGGTATTTACGGAGGCGGGAGTAGCCGTACCGGAGTTGGAAATTTCGATGTACTCCAACATCCCGCTTACACGTGGACTAGGCAGCAGCGCTTCGGCAATCGTCGGAGCGCTGTTTGCAGCCAACCTGCTGATCGGTGAACCTCTGGATCAAGCCAAACTGTTCGATATGGCAACCGCTTTGGAGAAGCATCCCGACAATGTAGGGGCTTCCCTCTACGGCGGAATCATTACGGCAGCCTGGGATGGCAACCATGCGGATGTGTTGCGAATTGAACCGCCACAAGATTTGGATGTACTGGTGGCTATTCCAGAATTTCAATTGTCTACTTCCAAAGCGCGAGACGCGTTGCCGAAGCAAGTTACCTTGCAGGATGCGGTGTATAATGTCAGCCGCGCTTCTCTGTTGATAGCGGCATTGTCGGCTGGTCGACTGGATTTGATATCGGCAGCTATGCAGGACCGGCTGCATCAGCCCTACAGGGCGGCACTGGTTCCAGGCATGGCCCGGATCTTAGCGGAGGCCGTTGATCACGGAGCACTTGGAGCAGCCTTAAGCGGCGCGGGACCAACGTTGCTGTGCTTGGTGGATGCAAAGCGTACTAAGGATGAGAGCAAGCGGCTGGAGAACTTTTTGTTAAATACATTAGGCGAGCAAGGCGTCCCTGCAAAGTTGATGTGGTTAAAATCTTGCACACATGGGGCTGTGGAGCTTACTATGGATAAGGAAAGTTCATTTTGGGATTACATCAAAGGGGAAGTCAGGACATGAAGCGAATAGCACTGCTGCCAGCAGGGTCGGTGTCCCATGAAGCGGCGCTGCACCTGCTTGGCGACGAACCAGCGGAGTTGCTGCATTTCAAGCAAATCTCCGATGTATTCTTGGCTACCGCCACGGGCAAGAGCGACTACAGCGTGATTCCGATGGAGAATACCATTGAAGGCTCCGTGAGCTTGCATATGGATTGGCTTGTCCATGAAGTGGACATTCCGATGCAAGTGGAGTGGGTATATCCTTCTATACAGAATTTGATTGGACGGAAGGAAGAGTTTATCTCTGCGGACCATACCGATGCTGTGGATTATAGTAAGGTGATGAAGGTATTTTCGCATCCAGTGGCTATGGCACAGTGCTTGCAGTTTATCCGCTCGCATATGCCGGAGGCAGAACTGGAACACGTTGGAAGCACTTCGGAAGCTGTAGAATGGGTCATGCGAAATCCCGGGCAAGGCTGGACGGCGATCGGTACAGGACTTGGGGCACAGCGACATGGACTTGATATCCTGGCTAGCCGGGTGACAGACCATGATAACAATTTTACCCGGTTTGTACTTATTGGCCCTAAGCCGTTTGAGGTACGGACCACAACTGGAGCCCAGAGCAAGACAAGTGTGCAGGTCACGTTGCCTGAGGATTACCCGGGCGCGCTGCATCAGGTATTGTCGGCATTTGCCTGGCGCAAACTGAACTTGACCCGGATTGAATCGCGTCCAACCAAGAAAAGATTGGGTAATTACTACTTCATCATGGACGTGTTGGAGTCTCTGGATTCCGTGCTGCTGAGTTCGGCAATCAAGGAAATTGAAGCATTAGGATGTCAGGTGCGTGTGCTGGGGAGTTATCCTAGCCTACCACCTGGGGAACAAAAAGCGGAGGTGTCAAAGACATGGCAGAGCAATGGATTTATTTAGATGGACAATTCGTAACCAAGGATCAAGCAAAGGTCTCCGTGTATGATCACGGCTTTTTGTACGGGGACGGGATTTTTGAAGGTATCCGTATCTACAATGGAAATATCTTTAAATGCAAAGAGCACTTGGACCGCCTTTATGATTCGGCCAAATCGATCATGCTAAATATCCCGCTATCTTATCAGGAAATGGAAGATGCGTTGGTTGAGACGTTGCGTCGTAATGAACTGCGTGACGGATACATCCGTTTGATCGTCTCGCGCGGGGCGGGTAACCTCGGACTTGATCCGAATCGCTGCCCTAAAGCATCTGTGATTATCATCGTAGAACAGTTGGCCATTTATTCAGAGGAAGCCTATAAGACGGGACTCAAGACCGTTTCTGTATCGACACGGCGGAACATCCCGGATGCGCTCAACCCAAAAATTAAATCGCTGAATTACCTCAATAATATATTGGTGAAGATTCAATCCAATCTCTCTGGCGCCGGTGAAGCCATTATGCTGAATGGACAAGGTTATGTGACTGAGGGCTCGGGGGATAACATCTTTATCATCAAAAATGGAGTTATCACGACACCTCCATGCTACTTGGGTGCTTTGGACGGCATCACTCGTCAGGCGATCATGGAGATTTGTCGTCAAAAAGGCTATAGTCTTCAAGAGCAACCATTTACGCTTCATGATGTATATGTGGCGGATGAAGTGTTCCTGACAGGGACGGCTGCGGAAGTTATTGCCGTACGTGAAGTAGACGGCCGTATTATTGGTGAAGGTCACGCCGGGCCAATCACGCTGCAGCTATTGGAAGAGTTCCGGGCGATCGTGGATCAAGATGGCCTGAAAGTTTGGCAATAACGACGACCTATCTGTTACATCCATCCTATTTTCCTTTCTATTATGAGAGGGAGATAGGATTTTTTATTTTGCGGGATGTCAAAAACCGGGCAACTGCATAGGATGTAATAAATGGGCCCCGGGCGAACATCACGTACCGGAGAAGAAACCTAGGAGGTTTTTATCGCGTGAAAATCCACATTGTCAAACAGGGCGATACTTTATTTGAACTGTCAAAAAAGTATAACGTGCCCCTCCAGAAACTGATTGAAGCCAATCCGCAACTGGCAAACCCGGACCAGTTAAACATTGGCGACAAGGTGAAAATTCCGGCCGTAGCTGTAACGATTGGCGGGGAGACGGGAAATGTCTACAAGCATGTTGTGAAGCAAGGGGATACGCTGTTCAAATTGTCAAAAGCATGGGGACTGCCGTTACAAGCCCTGATCACGGCCAATCCGCAATTAAGCGATCCGAACAAGCTGAAGATTGGAGAGGTCGTCAATATTCCGTCAGCATCAGGAGGTTCGGGAGGTGGTGCCTCCCACGAGAATCCAGGAACTCTGCCTGGGGCTGGAGGGAAGAAAAATACCGCTCCTATCAAGAAGGTACCCACTGACGTGAAGCCGGAAATGACCGCTCCCAAGCCAGTTAAGGAGGAGAAACCAAAGACTCTTCCTGTACAGGAAAAACCCAAGGAGCAGCCGATCCATGTAGAGCCGCCAAAGAAGGTGCCTATGGAAATCAAGGTTGAGGTTGAACAAATCAAATATGAGACGGCTAAATTCGAGCCAGTCAAGTACGCGCCCATGAAGGGGGAATCGCTTAAAGGGGAAGCCCTTAAGGGAGAAGCCATGAAAAGCGAACCTATCGCATATAATCCCTATGCTAATATGCCGATGAAGGGCGAACCAGCCACAATTAATCCTTATGCCAACATGCCCATGAAAGGCGAGCCAGCCACATTTAATCCATATGGATATGGGCCCATGAAGGGAGAACCGGTGGCGCAGTCGTCGCTATACCCGTCCGCCTACCCTAATCCGCCGATGCCACACTACGCGATGGAGCAGCCAGCCTCTGTGCTCCCTGCAATGGGGTATGCCCCATCTCCTTGTGGTTGCTCAGGGTCCACACCGTACAATTACCAGCCTGAAACCTACCATCCTTTTTATCAGTATCCCGTTGCTGCTGAACCAGTATTTTATGACAATGTTCCCTATATGCAACAACCCGCAACATTACCTGCAATGGACGTCAACTATCCAGGAATATCAAATGCTAATGCCCCGTTACCACAGGCTCCCGACCTGGGAGGTGCTTATCAGGAAATGAAGGGGAGTCCGGTTCATGGTTATAGTCCGTATAGTGTCTCTCCCCAGTACGTATCTCCGGAAGCCTACGGGAATATGGCATATCCGCACACCATGGGATGGCAGCCTGGCCCGGGGTATGTATCTCCTTATGGAGCAGTGATGCCAGGGTATAATAATGCTCCGTATGCAGGGATGGCCAATCAGGCTCCTATAGCCAACAAGCCCTTAAAAGGAGAGTATGTTGCCTCTGAGAATTTGAAGGGTAACTTAAAGAGAGAGCCGGATCATCAACCAGCAGGGAAGGCGAAGTCGCAGACGAAGAAAAATGTTAAAATCTCGGGAGGTCCTTCTGCTAAAGGGAACCGGGGAAAATCGGGCAGAGACACATCCGGGTCTCGCAACCACACTTCGCGCTCCACAAAAGCTTCGACACGGCATAACCCTTGGATTAACAGTTAAGCTAGTAAATCCAGTAAAGCGAGGGTATCTTGGGATGCCCTCGCTTTTTCGAGTTATACTTTAGTTGAGATATAGCATTTTTTGCTGCTAAACCGCTTGAGCAGATTGAAATATTATGATATATTGAATGTCCCAATCTACCTATTCTGTTCGTAGAGGTTGGGAGTCATTTCTGGGTGTGCTTAGGGAATACAAGCTATTAAATTATTTTCAAAAAAACTGCTTGCTATTTAAAACCCAGCGTGTTATATTATTTAAGTCGCCGCTGAAACGCGGTGGTGAGTAAAAAGCAAGTTGATCTTTGAAAACTGAACAACGAGTGAGTAAGAAATACAGAGAACGAAAGTTCTCGTCAGCAAGT
>NZ_JBXENK010000009.1:0-192013 GCF_056836745.1 Paenibacillus sp. 1SOY10
GTTAATTTAGCCATATTACCGTCAAAACGGGTATATCGGTGACTTTATAGGGAGGAATTCCATATAATAGTCGTTTTCCGGCAATAATCCGCTAATTAGCGGGAGGATTTCCCGTTAATCAGCGGATTATTGCTAGATAGATGGAGGTGGGAACAGAAGAGTCCGCTTTCCCCTCCATCATCCCCTACCCACCAGCAATCATAATTGCGAGACTGGAACGGCGCACAAACCCAATTATCTCCACGCCGCACCATAAGCTGCTTCCATACCATGTGCCTCTTTAGAAACTGCGAAGAAAACAAATTGGCCCTTCGACTTGAGCACATGTTTTTCTATAAGACGAAGACGGATTGTCAAGCCAAGTGCGACAGTTCCTCTGAAAAGGATTCGTGAGCGGTTCTCCAGCCCAAGCATTTGCGTGGCCTTTGGTTAATCAAGCGCAGCGCGTCCTCCAAGGCTTCATCGGTAATTTGGGCGAGAGCGGTTTATATGGGCTGATCTGTGCCTTTGCACCTTGACTAAGACGTGAACTAGGATGCTTCTATCTCTGCTAGCAACTGTAATTCAATCTGCTTCATTTCATAAAAATACCCCTTACCATTCATCAGTTCATCGTAAGTTCCCTGCTCAACCACTCGGCCTCGATCCATGACCACAATCTTGTCCATCACTTCAAGGCCCGCGAGCCGATGGCTAATCATAATTAATGTATCTGCGGCGGCCTGTTCAAATAGCTGGTTCAACACAAGTCGCTCGGTCACGTAATCCAATGAGGAGGTCGGTTCATCCAGCAGCCACAGCTTCCCGGATCGCAACATCACTCTTGCCAAAGCAAGTCGCTGCTTCTCTCCATCTGACAGATTTTCGCCCTTCTCCAACACCGGAGCATCAAGCTCCAGCCCTTGGAGCTGCGCTCTCTGCAGAGCTACTGACAATGCTGAATCATCGCAGTGCTCTTGCCCCGCCAACATGTTCTCACGAACTGTTCCACGAAAGAAGTGACCTTGCTGAAGCACCACATTCGTATGCCGCCAAATATCCCCTTCATCCAGCGCCTTGACAGAGATGTTGTTCAAGCTGATACTGCCTGCCGTTGGGATATGAAGCTTGAGCAATAGCTCCAGAATCGTTGTCTTTCCCGATCCGCTGGGTCCTACAATGGCTGTCTTCGAGCCTGCTGGTAGCTCCAGAGAAATATCAGACAGTACAGGTCTCCATTCGTCCTTGTACTGAAAGCTTACCCCGGCAAGTTCAATAGAGGGAGCATCTGGCGGCATTTTCCCCAGGACCTCTTCACTCGAACTCAAATTCTGACCTGGGGGGATGCTCTGCTGAAGGCGTCTGGCGGCATATTCACTATCCTGCTTATATGCAGGCAAGA
Source organism: Paenibacillus sp. 1SOY10 (assembly GCF_056836745.1). Lineage (NCBI taxonomy): Bacteria > Bacillati > Bacillota > Bacilli > Caryophanales > Paenibacillaceae > Paenibacillus > Paenibacillus sp. 1SOY10. Next base: position 1,382 of record NZ_JBXENK010000009.1, read on the forward strand.
TTGCCATTGGAGCTGCCTCCTCAAAGACAGTGTTAGTCGCCATCACAAGCATGGCAAGAAATACGCCAGCCAAGGAGCCCTGCATAATTAAATAGCTTCCCAGCACCAACACGCCCCAATAAATTAAAAAGGTGACAAACACGTGAAGCGACTGCCCACGAAGCAAGCCACTTGCTTCCCGTCTCTGACTGTCTGTCAGCTCTTCAGACATTTGGCGGAGCCTGTCTCCCCGTTTCGTCAATTGACTATACAGCTTCAAATCACGGAAGCCATAAAGCAGTTCAGCCGCCTCGGCAGAAAAAGCTGCTCTTTGAGAACGCACTTGCTCATGAATTTTACTTCGTCCGGCCAGAACAATACCCGGAACCACAAAGGCCGTTAACAGCATCCCAACCACCAGGAGCAGTGCAATCCATATCGAAAAGGCAGAGGTGAAAATAACCGTAGCCAGAAATACCATCACCACCATGATGGGAGGATAGACCACACGCAAAAAGTAAAATTGAAGGCTTTCAATATCCCCAACAATCCGCGCAAGCAGCTCTCCACTGCGTGTACGATTTAACAGGCCGGGCACCAAGGGAACCAGCTTGGAAAAATAAGATACCCGCAAGCGGCTGAGCAGGGAGAAGGTTGCCCGGTGAGAATACAAGCGTTCTCCATACCGGCTTGCCGCACGGACAAAACCCAGCACCTTCACCAGCGATGTAAGCACAATCAGCGTGTAAAGAGGCGGAGCGAATACCGTTTGCGAAATAAGATACCCGCTTGTGGCAAACAGAACAACACCTGCAATACCAGCGATAAACCCTCCTAAAATGGACATTAGAATGTCTCTTCGCTCTTGAAGCATCAATTTGGTGAAAATCGTCAGCTCCTTGATGATAATCCCCCCTCTCGCTGGGCAGTGACCAGCTCGGCATATTGCGGAAGACGTGTAAGCAGCTCTTCATGCGTTCCACTATCTGCCACCTGCCCCTTCTCCATATAAAGAATCCGGTCGGCATGACGAATCGTATACAAGCGATGCGCCACAGTAATGACAGTCGCTTTCCGGGCAAGCTCCGAGATAGAACGCTGCAATATCTTCTCCGTCTGCACGTCCAGCCCTACGGTTGGCTCATCGAATAGCAGCACGGAGGGCTGCTTCAAAAACGCCCGGGCCAAGGCCAGCCGCTGCCGCTCGCCGCCAGAAAGCCCTCTTCCCCCATCACCAATCTCCGTATCGTAGCCATACTCAAGCTCGGAGACTAGCTCAGTCAAGCCCGCCGCATCAGTTGCAGCAACAATCTCCTCACGGGATACCGCCCGCCCTGCCCCCAGAGCGATATTGTCAGCAAAGGTGCCTGCGAAAATGTAAGGGTGCTGTGTAATATAGCCTATATGACGAAACCATAACTCTTCCCCAAGCAGCGCAAGGGATTGGTGCTGAATAACCACCTCCCCGGATGCAGGAGTAAGCAAGCCGGACAACAGGTGCAGCAGTGTAGTCTTTCCCGATCCGCTTCGTCCAACCACTGCAATCTGCTCGCCAGGATGAATGGTTAACCTTCCAGTATTCAGCTTGAAATGCTCATATTCAAAGCAGACATCCTGCAATTCAATAACAGGAGGCCTTTCCGCGAACTGCTGCTCCAGTTGCTTCCGTGCTAAAGCATCCATGGCGTCAGAAGCCTCATGCTGCGGATCATCCTCCACCGTCTCAAGCATCTCTTCGACCTTTCGGATCGCTCCCATGCTTGTCCGCCCGCTATGAAAAGCCGTCCCTGTATTTTTCAATAAATTATAGAACTCTGGCGCTAGCAACAAAACCAGCAAGGCGGTGTGAAAGGTGAGTGTCTTGAATACGACCAATTGCAGGGCCAGCTCCAGGGCCACCACTCCAATTCCCATCATCACGATAGCCTCAAGCATAAACGTATTCGTAAAAGCGATCCTCAAAATCCCCATAGTCGCATCACGATAGTTAAGACTACTACGCTCAATCCGCTCCTCCTGACGTTTAGTCCATCCAAACAATTTAAGCGAAACCAGACCTTGCAAAGAATCAAGAAATATGCCTGAAAACTGAGCTAACTGCTCGTACTTCTCCTCCGATTTCCGCTTGGTGCTCAAGCCTACCAACACCATAAATAGAGGAATGAACGGCGCCGTAAAAAGGACAATAAGACCTGAATTTGGATGCAGAATAAATAAAGAAATCAGTAGAAGCACGGGGATAAACAGTGCCTCTATCATCTTGGGCATATATTGGCTGAAATAGCTGTCCGATTCGTCAACAGCATCCAGTGCCACACTGATCTTCCCCCCTGCCTGTCCTGCCAGTGCACCAGCTAGAGAGCTGCCTGTCAGCCTGGCAAGCAGACGAGATCTCATGATCTGCTTGGCTGTCGCCGCCATGCTGAGCCCCATTCTTCCACTGGCATAGATCAGCAGCACCCGAATTGCCATTACCAGCAGCAAATAGCCAAGCGCGGCAGTCACTCCCCCCAGCGTATCTCCTTCCACAAAGACGCGTTGCACCACTTCGGCCAATAGCACAGCTTGAGTGATCAAGGCCGCGCCCAGCCCCAAGGACAAAATTGCCAAAATGACAAGCCGCTTTCTTTGTGCAGCCATCAGTGCGGACAGTAAACTTGCCTTCCTTCTCACTCCAAGCCCTCCTACTCCCCTATCTATTTTCAAACGTGTCTTTAACGCTTCCCCTTCACATAATCTGCGTCAAACAGGAACAGCCTTAATACAAGAATCAGAGAAGGAATGAGCAGCAGCAGCCCTCCGATAAAAGCAGCCACTAATGCAGTCCCCATCGCAGGCGATGTAGCGCCGTTGTGAATGGTGATATACGGATCAAGAATGTATGGGTACTGCCCGATGCCATAGGCGAAGAAGGCAAACAAAAACTGCAGCATCACACTTATAAATGCCAGCCCGTAATGAGTTCCTTTGTAGAAAAGCCACTGCGCAAGCATAAAACATATAATTGACAGGCCGAGCAGCCACCATAAATCTATCATGTTCTGAAAATGCCTCTCATTATGCTGACTTAGTGAAATAAAGGAGGTAAGCGCAGCAATAATCGTTGGCGTCCCCCATAACAGTGTGTAGTTCCTCATCAGCTTCAAAGCCGGAAGATCCCCGGCTCGCGATGCGTAGAAGGTGAGAAAGGAGCTGCTGATGAACAAAACAGATACAATGGCCAATCCAACGATGCTCCAGGACAGCGGACTGGTCAGAAGCTTCATATAATCCAGAGATACCGAGTTGTCCCCGGCCACGATAAAGCCGCCCTCGGAAAGTGTAAGCGCCACTGATAGGGCAGCCGGAATGAACAGTCCGGTCGCTCCATAAAGAAATAAGTAGAGCTTGCTCTCCTTGGAGCCATAGTTCTCAAAGGCGTAGAAGGAGCCGCGTATCGCTAAAAGTATAATCGCGATGCTCCCCGGCACAATCAGCGCAGAGCCATAATAATAAGCCGTATCCGGGAAGAAGCCTATAATCCCCACGAAGAAAAAGACAAAGAAAACATTGGTTATCTCCCACACCGGGGACAAATAGCGCGAAATCAAACGATTAAGGAGATGATCCTGCTTGGTATGCCGTGCATAAAAGGCAAAGAATCCGGCTCCATAATCAATAGAAGCTACAATAAGATAACCATAAAGAAACACCCACAATACGGAAATGCCGACTAATTCATAGCTCATCTTCTGACATCCCCCGCTTCCTTCGACTTAAGGTGGTTAGCTCCCGCCGACTTCTCCATCTCCAGCTCAGCCGGATTGTTACGAAATAATCTTCGCAGCACGAAGACACAGATCGTCCCAAGCACGATATAGAGCAGCAAGAACAAGAAGAAGAGAATTCTTACGCTGGGCGAGGTTGTAGCCGCTTCTTCCACTCTCATGTAACCGCGAATAATCCAGGGCTGGCGACCGATCTCGGCATAGAACCATCCCAGCTCAACCCCCAGAAAAGCGAAAGGAATACAGCCAACGATTGCCCAAAGAAGCCATCGATTCAGTTCATTGCGCTTCTTCCATATTACGAATAGGAAATACACAGCCGGAATAGCAACCAGCGCTGCGCCTGCTCCAACCATTAAATCAAACAAGTAATGCACAATTAGCGGCGGCTGCTCATCTGCTGGAAACTCGTCCAATCCGGTCACCTCGGCATTAAAATCCCCAAAGGCCAGAAAGCTGAGCGCCTTGGGAATATGCAAAGCCCCCATAATTTCCCGTTCACTATTCAGCCAGCCCAGCAATATGAGGTCTGCCCCTCGCTCCGTTTCAAAATGCCACTCCGCGGCAGCCAGCTTCTCCGGTTGATGCGCTGCCAGAAATTTAGCTGACATGTCTCCGGCCAGGGTAGTGAGCACACTGAAGATCAGCAAGACAGACATCATAAGCCGCAAAGCCTTCTTGGCATATAGGCTGGCTCCCTTTTTCAGAATAGAAAAAGCAGCAACCCCCGCGAGCAAAGCGGCTCCTGTGGCGTAAGCCGATGTCAGCACATGGAATACCTTAGAGGCGGTAGCTGTATTAAACATGGCCTCCAGCGGCTGAACCGCAATAAAATGACCCGCTTCCATCACGAACCCTTCCGGTTGATTCATGAAACCATTTACGGTTGTAATGAAAAACGCTGACATGCTCGCCCCCGCAACAATAGGCAAAGTAAGCAGCCAATGAATGTAGCGATTTCGAAACCGATCCCAGGTATACAAATAGATGCCTAGAAAAATGGCTTCGAAGAAAAACGCAAACACCTCCATAAATAAAGGAAGGGCAATTACGTTTCCGGCAAGCTTCATAAAATTAGGCCAGACTAAGGCTAATTGCAAAGCAATCGCCGTCCCTGTAACGACTCCGACAGCTACAGAAATGATGAATCCTCTTGTCCACCTTTTGGCCATTAATATATAGTGTTCGTCTTTTTTCCATATTCCCACAAATTCCGCGATTGCAATCATTAAGGGAACTCCAACTCCAACCGTGGCAAATATGACATGAAAGGTTAAGGTTAAACCCGTTAGCCACCTGCTCCACAGTAGCGTATCAATCATCTTGAATAATCGCTCCTCCCAATGTCCCTATCCATTCTATTTTTTATAATTTAATTATTTATTATACCCAGCTCGATGACACACTAAAAATTCAAAGCACCTCAGTTCATCAAAAAGACATTACTTTGAGGAAAATGTGTGAATTCGAGGGGATTATAGTGACTTTTTTAACAGCTAATTCCCTACCTATCTCCACACCGCATCATAAGCTGCTTCCATACCATCTGCCTCATTAGAAACTGCGAAGAAAACAAACTGGCCCTTCGACTTGAGCACATGTTTTTCTATAAGATAATATTCCTCAGGGCGGTAGTCCTTGAATTTCACGGTTTGCGCCTGAATTCTTTGTTCGATTTGTTCCATCACCCCAGCAATTTCACGGATATCCTTGACTTTCAGGATGGCTAGTTCGTCTGCCTTGACGTTGGAGGTCGCTGTGTACAGGACGAAGTCCTCAAGCGTTCCCGGTTCGATCCCGTACCATTTTCGCAATTCCCCCTCATCTCGTAGCTGCATCCCACTGAAATCAACCTTTTGCTCCATCTGATCTTGAATCTCGGCAACAGTCAATGCTTGCCCGGCAGAATTACTTGAACAGGCACTCAAGAGTCCGATGAACACTATAAATCCAAGCAGGACCCACTTTTTGGACACCATAATACTTCCTCCATTCCATATAAATTCATCTTACCAGTCATCACGATATTTCCTCCATTACGTTCAAAATCGACGGGTCTTCAAAGAAGGTCTTGATGTTATAAAGGATTACCATGTCCTGAAACCCACGCTCACGTATCAAATCTAGCAGCGAATCCGTAAAGTAACGGAGGTCGACCACGTCGATTTCTCCATAATGCTGGGTGAGGAAGGGAATCAAACTATTGGCGTAAGAGTCCTTGACCACCAATAGCTTTTTCTCAGGTGGCCCACCAGTCACTATGCGAATCAAGGCATGATTGCCATCCAGAAAAACAGCGTATTTATCCTTTTCATCCAGTCGGTTCTCGGCATACAGCGAGTCTGTAACCCGGCCTTCTTCGTCATACGATACCTTGATGGACTCTTGCTCCCTGGGAAGATAAAGCCCGATTGAGTCTGCCGAGAGGTGGCGATAACCACTCTTGGAATAAAGGGAGCCATAGAATTCCTCCGTCGCCAAGTGAATACGAAATGAATCCTCATTCTGGGGAACGACTCCCAAATGTCTGGCCAACTCACGGTAAGCGTAATAGGCCCCCTTCGTGGTCCAGTGATGGTCCGTCCTATAGTAGATGGATTGGCTCCGCTTGGGATACAAGGCAGCGTAAGCATCAGCAAACTGGATACCTTCTGGCAGCAACGCCTTCAACTGCTCCACATCCGCAAGTTGGTTGCCCACAGGAGCATGTGCGGGAAGCTTGTCAGGGTACAGCGCAGCGGCAGTTGGCACAAGCATCAGCACTTTATGCAGCTCCGGCGTAGCCTGGTCCAAAGCCGCCATCGCCTGGCCCCGCTCTTCCAGTTGTGCAGCAGAGGGAGAGAGGTATTGCTCCATCAAGTATCCCTCCTTGCCCAGAAAAACACCCTGACTCTCTCGTTTGCCCAAGGCACGGTCTACGTCCGTCTTCATCCCCATCCAAAGATTGCGAAAAGCCACCTGATCCGACGTATAACGTTCGTAATCGGTCGTAAACTGCCCCGACAGCAGAACTCGCAGCGAGAAGCTTGGCCGTCCCTCCAGCACGCGGTTCTCCGTCTCTGAGAAGGTTTTTTCAGGTGTCAGCATCGTCGCCAAGGCAACCCCGCCAATATATAGCAGTAACAACAGACCCATCAGGGAGGTTGAGCTAACCCTGCGTCTCATCAAGCTTCCCCCTTAGAATCGGAAATATAAAAATGGATTATAGGTTTGGCCGACTAAGTAAGCCGTCGACAGCAGTAGAGCCAACAGATACAGAAGCGGCAGGACCGCCACAGAGACTGGGCGTCGTCTGAAGGTCCAGCGCAGTAGCCATAGACGTGGGAGTGGTGTAGCACATAGTGCAGACAGCGCCAGTATCAGGCCATACGCGGATAAATCATAAAGTGCCTGAGAATTCGCCCACCCGCTCGCAGCCCCGCCAAACATACTCTTCACAAACGTCCAGGCCGTCTCCATTTGCTGAAATTCAAAGAGTACCCAGCCGATGGCAACGGCCAAAAGTAAATATACATGTTGCCCTGGACGCGGGACATATTTTAGCCAACTTAACAAAAAAAGCTTCTCCAGCGTGACCAGCCCTCCGAAGAACAGCCCCCACGCTATAAAATTCCAACTGGCTCCATGCCATAAGCCCGTCATGAACCAGACAATGAGTAAATTCCGTAGCTGCTTGCCCATTCCCGTCCGATTCCCGCCGAGGGGAATATAGACGTATTCGCGGAACCAGGAGCCCAGCGAGATATGCCAACGTCGCCAAAATTCGGTCATACTACGAGAAATATAAGGGTAGTTGAAATTAATTTTCATATTGAATCCCAGCATTTTAGCCAAGCCTCGCGCCATGTCTGAGTAGCCACTGAAATCAAAGTAAATTTGCAAAGTGAACGCAGCGATTCCCAGCCAGGCCCCCAGCATACTCATTTCGTCTGCGGGCGTAGCCTTAACGCTGGTCCATAACAGGCCAAGGTTGTTGGCTAGCAGCATCTTTTTGGCTAAACCGCGTATAAACAATTCCGCACCTTTACCAAAGCGCTTCAGCGTGAGGTTACGCGAGACCAGTTGCCGTGCAATATCGCCATACTTGACGATCGGACCTGCTACCAGTTGAGGGAACAGCGTTACATAGGTACCGAAGGCGATCAAATTTCGCTGTGGCTGCACCTTTCCCCGGTAGACATCAATGATGTAGGACATCGTTTGGAACGTGTAGAACGACAGACCAATAGGCAGCGGGAGATCGGCGGCTTGCAGATGTAGGTGGAATAGCCCGTTTAGATTATCAATAACGAACCCGGCGTATTTATAAAAACCGAGAATTCCTAAATTCCCGGCTAAGGAAATCAAGAGGACCAGCTTGGCTACATGCCGTCGATGTCTGAACCGCTCAATCAGCAGTCCGTTGGCATAATCGAACACCGTAGAGAACACCATGAGCAAGATATAAAGCGGTTCTCCCCACGCATAGAAAACAAGACTGGCTACCAGCAGCACTGCATTTCTCAGCCGCTTGGGCGAAATGTAGTAGACCAGCAGAACCATCGGCAAAAATTGAAACAGGAAAATCAAGCTGCTGAAAACCATCGTTCTCCCCTCCTATGATCTGGACTTCATTGGAAAGGAGGGCTCAAATAGTCAAGCAGAAGCGGATAAAACGCAGCCTGAAAATGAATCCCATCCGTGTCATACAAATCGGTGTGTTCCGCAACAAGAGAGGTCAAATCGACATATTGAACCTGCTGCTTCTCGGCAAGTGCCTGAAGCCCTTGGTTATACTCTCCGATCGTGGCATAACGCGGCTCCTGCTGCTCCGCTTCGGCCGTGACTGGCAGCACCGACAGTAGAGATATGCTTGCATCCGGCAGCCCGCCTTGAATAGCGTCAATCAGTCGTTCATAATGGGTCATCGAATGTTCTATCGGCTGATCGGTCGGCCAAAGAATATCCGTGGAGCCTAAATGAATATAGACATGCTCAGGCTTGCGGGCAATCAACTGGTCAACATCATCCTCCATCATAGTAAATTCTGCTGTTTTTCCCGCACCGGCCAGTACATTTTCCTCGTTTAATACATCGTGATAGCTCAGCCCTTCCGTGATCGAGTCCCCCAGGAACACGCTTGTCCCATACTGTTCTTTGTAGTTTAAGGGAAGCTCCACTTGCCCCGTATTGGCTTGTCCTCCGTTATCCTGTCTTCCACAAGCCCCCATCACTAAAGCCATGGCGATCAGCAGTATTCCTAATCCTGTTCTCTTCATCTCTTCTATCCCCTTTCGTTGATCTATATGAGTTGAACTTATGATTAAGGCGAAGAAGCAGACGAGAAAATGTTCTTACGATCGCTGTTGCTCATGGATTTCCTTTATTCAATAAATTCTTATAAGGTAGAAATCCATTCACAAAGGCGAACGCTCCGCTTCTTCCAGAATCATTTTCTCTCTTGCTTGTTATGCCTTTTCTTTGATTCAACTTATCTACAAGAGGAATAGTACAGGAGTGATATGCAGTTTATGTGCAGATCAGTTGCAGATGAAATAAAAAAAGCGCAGAACCTTAAGTTCTACGCTTTACTATGTGTATCTAAGTGGAGCAAATGACTTACTCCTATTTTCAGTTCGACTTATATAGCTCAAAATAAAACTGTACGCCCTGCTCGGTATTGGTCACTCCGTAAGGTGCACCGTGTAGCTTGAGGATTTGCTGACAGATTGCCAGGCCCAGTCCGGTGCCACCCGTTGAGCGATGACGAGACTGCTCGATCCGATAGAAGCGATCCCAGATTTTGTCCAGTTGCTCCTCAGGGATATGGGTACCCTGATTTTCAACAGTGACCAGAACCGTTTCCGACTGCTCCTTCATCGTGACCAGGATGCTCTCGCCCTCCGGCGTATATCGCACCGCATTGGTGAGAAGGTTGACCAGCACTTGTTCAATACGCTGAGCGTTAGCAACAACCTCGATGGGAGCAAAATCCGTCTGCAAATTCAATTGCTTGCCACTGATGGCGAAGGCCTGCTTGGCACAAACTCGCTCCAGCAAAGCATCCAGACGAAAGACGGTTGTCTCCATCCGATAGGTGCCCGATTCGTATTTTGCCAGCTCCATCATATCGTTCACCAGCAGGCTCATCTTGTGAACCTCTTCCTTCATAGCCGAGAAATAATGGTCCCGCTTCCCGCTATCCGGCTTGTCTTGAATAATGTACAGGCAGCTCTCCATAATGCTGAGCGGTGTTTTTAGCTCATGAGAGACATCCGCAATGAACGCCTTTCTGGTTTGTTCCAATTGCCTTTCCTGTTCAATATCCTGCTCCAGTCGCTGAATGTGACTGTCCAGCATTCGTGAAAGCTCGTTGATGTTCTGCGATAGTTGGCCGATCTCATCCTCTGTCTTCACCGGAATCCGAGTCGCAAAGTTGAGACTGGCCATTTGCCGGGTGGCTTCATTGACACGAAGCAACGGACGGGCAATACGCTTAGCGTAGAAGAAGGAGACCAAGGCTACCAACAACAATGCCCCCAAGGCGATATACAGAAAATACTGGCGCATGACGCCCGCAGCTTCATCTACCGGCTGTAGGGAGGTCATGGCGAATAAATAGGTTGGATTCCCCGTGCTATCGGTAAATCGATTCACAAAGATTTTATAAGGAACGTTATTCCCTATATAATCCATAACGGCTTGGTCCTGCTCAGGCTTGTCCCCATAGAGCAAATTGGCTTGAAATGTCTTCATTTGTTCCAAAAATAAATGATTGGTATACCGGGCTTCCTCTGCTCCCTGAGGTGTTCGCAGTTCGGTTACTGTTCCGTGAACAAGAATACTCGGATAATGCTCGCGATATTCTGATGCACTAGCGAAGCGGGGAACGACTTCATATTCCTTCTGCACGAAGGGTGTATTCTCCAGATGATTCTCATCTCTCAGGTTAGAGCTATCGCGCGCCACTCGCTGCGGAACGAACTGGTTGTCGATCAGGAGTCCTTCTATAGCAATATCTTCTCCAGGCTGAACAAAAACCTCTTCCCGCAGAGGATGATCCTCCCTGAATTGTTCCACATTCATCACAGTGTACAGCGGAATCGTCAGCGTCTTCCCTGATAGAGCGGGCGCTTCTGCTACATCCTCCAGCTTCACCTCGGCTGCAAAGTTACGGGTATCGGAGAGATACCCCGAAGCGTCCAAACGAGCAACCCACGTATTATGATTTTGATAAAACTGTTGTTCGGCTGCATAATCATCCCCGGTCGCTTCCCATGATTCAGTAGATACGGCGCTTAGTGCCGATTGGACGCTTGCAACTTTTTGATGAATATAAAATCGTTCAAAGAACAAAACCTGCCCCACAAATAAACTGGCCAGAAGAAAGAGAGACAAACTGACGATGAGCAAAAACAGTTTAATAACAATACTTTTCCTCATGCGTGTTCCTCAAATTTATAACCTGAACGGATGACCGTCACAATCTGATCGGCATGCTCCCCGAGCTTGGAACGAAGATTACGAATATGGCTGCTGAGCGTCCGGTCGTCACCAATGTAGTCATAACCCCAAATCTTGGTGATGAGCTGTTCCCTGGTAAAAATCGTACCTTTGCTGCCCAACAGGCAAGCCAAAATTTCAAACTCCGTATGAGTCAGATTACAAGGCGAACCTTCCACCGTGACACTTCTTGAAGGCAGATGCAGCGTAATTGCGCCGCCCTCCAATGTTTCCCGCGAAGGATGGCCTTGTTGCCCCTCCAATAGACGCTTCGCCCGGGCCAACAAGATCGGTGGACTACAGGGCTTGACCACATAATCATCGGCTCCCAATTCAAAACCTAGCAGGGTATCGTCTTCATCGGCTCGGGAAGTCAACATCAGGATTGGAACATTGGACGTCTTGCGAATCCGGCGGCATACTGACCACCCATCCAATTCTGGCAGCATAATATCAAGGATAATCAAAGCCACTTCATGTTCCTGGAACAAAGCTAACGCCTCTTTGCCGTCGCCGGCTTCCAGTACCTGATAGCCTTCATCCACTAAATATTCCTTGGTAATTTCCCTTAACACTTGCTGGTCTTCCACAATCAAAATGGTCTTTGACATTTGAATCCCCCATAACCCTTGAGTTAAGACCCATAGTAGCACGGTTATGAGTGGTTACTCAACTAAGGCTGCTTAATCATTTCTACACCGTCAAAAGTAAGACTTTCAATGTCTGCTTCCTGCTTCAACAGGTATTGATCAAAAAATGCCTTGGTATAAGACGTAATAATGTCGCGCTGCTCCATGGCATCACGGGTCCCTCGGGTGGCTTGATTGGTAGTAGTGAACATGGAATCGGAGAAGTCGCTATGAATCACATTATCAATAATGGCAAAGTAGGTATCCTCACTGTTGGTTTCCAACAAGAAGGCATTCGTATTATAAGCGAGCACGGTGCCGAGCTGCATGAACGGTTTCTTAAGGTCGCTATCCAGGGCACCTACCATATTGCCATCCAGGTTTACAGCACCAACAAACCGTTCATCATCACGACTAACAATAGCTGCTGTCGTTCCTCCAAAAGAGTGTCCAAACACCCCCATACCGATGTCAAGCTGGAGTCTTCCCTCAAACATGGAGTCAAGGTCACCAGCATTCATTTTATACAAATGATCTGCGACATAGCGGATGTCCTCGCTCTGCAAAACGGCATACTTGGCAAACTTGACCGCTTCAGGAGCTGATGTCAATTTGCGGGAAATCTCAATAGCTTCTTCTTGCTCAAGCTTGTTAGTCACAATCTCAGGCGGAGTCAGAGTGGCCGTTTCCATGCCATATTTAGTTAGTTCTTCCATGAACTCTTCCGTCATTCCAACCGTTCGTCCATCCTTAAGCTTGTACACACCGCTTTCCGCATGTCCAATGGATATCACGATATACCCGGAGCTGGCCAGGTCTTGAGCGAACAAAGTACCCTGCTGCGGATAAGCACCCGCGCCGTGAGCGAAGAATAACACCGGATATTGCTTTTCCTTCTCGGACAGAGCCAGATCTTCATAGGTCCAGGTCTTAAATTCAGAGTCAAAAAGCGGCTCTCCCGTGGGTGCCCCTAATTTAGTAAGCAGCTCGTTCCTCAGAGAATGAAATTCGGGAAATGCGTATTCTGCCGTAGGCTTGCCTTCATTACTGTCGGCTGGATAGTAAAATAATGCCGTCAGTTCTCTTTCAGAATGATTAGATGCGGTGTACTTGAAGTCCATCTGTGTACGCCCGACGGTATAACTGCCAATCGGTTTGGGGAATTCCTTGTATGCCGTTGTAGAAGTCTCGCTATCTTCTGTTGCGGATGGCTCATGATTTGCGGAATTGGCGCTATTATTTTCCGGCTTAGGCGTCTCCTTATTTGCCGAGTTATTGCTATTTGGACCGCAAGCGGAAAGCATCGTCATTGTGAGAACCATCGCCAAAATCGTTATCAGTAATTTATTCATTATTTCCCTCCATGGATGTTATTCAATCATGTTGACTTCGCTTACTCTTCTTCAAATTCAGAATCTTTGACTAGCCCGTGCAGGAAAAATTGATCAAAATACTTGCGAATCTTGGCTTGCAAGTCTTCGTCTTCAATGCCGGCCTCCCTATAAAATAAAATCAGATTAAACTGCACCGTGGCATAAATATAGGAAATCAAGTCATCGTCAATGTCAGGGCGGAGCTTACCGTCGTACCTTAACTTGCGCAAACTGTTCTTGAATACGGCAATCGACTCGTCCTTGAACAGATCCAGGTATAAGTGAAGCAAGACATCCACAGGCAGATGCATTACGGTCTTGGCGAACTTAAGCTCCAATTCACTTAAAGGCTCAGCCGTATTGTCATAATCCGTAAGCTCAAATACATACTCTTGACCATCTTTCTCTAAGAACGCCTTTCTTTTCTCAGCCAAGCTTACTAACAAGTGATGATAAAGATCATCCTTATCTTTGAAATAGCGGTAAAAGGTTGCCGGATACAGCGACAATGCTTCAAGAAGCTGCTTGATCGTGATCTCTTCGTACTTATGATCTACAAAAAGACGCATGGCCTTATTCATCAGTTCATCCTGTTTTTCCTTATCTAAATTAAGAAAAGCCTGTTGAGCCATTGTTAATCACCTCTTGTTTATTTGTTAATATATTATCAATATAACAATAATATATTATTAAATCAAATTTAATGGTTTTGCAATGGGTTAGGTGTGAACGACAAATAGCCCCCATCGAAGTTAGATGGGGGCTAGATGCTTAATATGGGGGTATGTCTTTAAGTTTTTTTCACTTGTGGGAGGCGCGACTGTATAGCTATGTCTATACGACCATCATATTACGCATTTCAATCCACGCACCTGCATAAGGTGCGACTCTTGCCCACCTCATATTGCATTCCCCGGCATTTATTTCAATCCACGCACCTGCGTAAGGTGCGACATTATGCGGGGGGCGGAGTTAAGTGGATCAACGTATTTCAATCCACGCTACCTGCGTAAGGTGCGACTAGACCTAAAAAAACATCAGAGGCACGGCCATGATATTTCAATCCACGCACCTGCGTAAGGTGCGACTAGACCTAAAAAAACATCAGAGGCACGGCCATGATATTTCAATCCACGCACCTGCGTAAGGTGCGACTTGAAGTCCTCTACGGCTCTGTTGAGCCTTGCACAATTTCAATCCACGCACCTGCGTAAGGTGCGACCATAATGACAAACGGAACTGACGCGGTGAGGTATTGATTTCAATCCACGCACCTGCGTAAGGTGCGACGGCGGCACAAATGAGCCCAGGCGTAGCAAGGGTTCAGAGGCCCTCAAGTGCGAACCTCGAAAATGAGGCTCTAAAATTAGAGCAAAAAATGACCAAAAACCCGGGAACCCTTGTGGGGCGCGCGGTGCGAATGTCCCCGGGATTTCATGTGAGCTTGGGGTTCGCACCGCTGCTTTTTTTACCCAATAGCCATCAAACTATCGCCTTTTAATCCAACCAGTTTATTACTGATTCTTGGCAATCATTTGGTTAACGGCACTGAAAAGCGCTTTTACCGAGGAAGTCATGATATCGACGTCGATGCCGCAGCCCCAATGGATGTGCCCATCCGCCGCAGTCACTCCGATATAGGAGACGGCTTGGGATTTGGAGCCCGTTTCCAACGCATGTTCCGTGTATATCAGGTCGGTATAGGTTATGCCGAGATACGTTTGCAAAGCATTACTGATCGAGTCAAGTCTACCGTTTCCACTGCCCGTAATCTCCTTGACGCCCTCTTTTTGGGTCCCAATCGTCACCATGGTCTCAAAATTCTCATCGTCCTTGGAGCGATATTTGATAAACTCAATCGGCGTCTTGATGTTGACGTATTCGCTGATAAACAGGTCGTAAATATCATCCGGCAGCAGTTCCTTCTGCTGTTGGTCGGATACGTTCTTCACGAAGTAACCGAAATGCTCACGCATTTTCGCTGGAAGATCGAGCCCGTATTTCTGTTGCAGCACATAACCGATGCCGCCTTTGCCCGACTGGCTGTTAATGCGGATAATATCGCCCTCGTATTGGCGGCCAATATCTTTGGGATCGATCGGCAGATACGGCACGGACCAATGGGACGTCTTCTTGTCCTCGCGCCATTGCATTCCCTTGGCAATCGCATCCTGATGCGAACCGGAGAATGCGGTAAATACCAACTCCCCGCCATACGGGTGTCTCTCGCTCACGTTCATCTTCGTCAATCGCTCGTAGACGGCAATGATTTCAGGAAGATGCTCAAAAGACAACTTGGGATCAACCCCATGGGAGTACATGTTCAAAGCCAGCGTGACAATGTCCACGTTCCCGGTTCTTTCCCCGTTCCCGAACAAGGTTCCTTCTACCCTTTGAGCCCCGGCTAACATGCCCAATTCTGCATCAGCTACGCCTGTTCCCCGGTCATTATGGGGATGAAGCGATAAGATTACGTGCTCCCGGAAGCTCAGATGCTCACTCATGTACTCAATTTGGCTGGCGTAAACATGAGGCATCGACATCGATACCGTGGCTGGCAGATTGATAATGACCGGATGACCCGCCGTCGGTTGCCATACCTCCAGCACGCGATTACAAATTTCCAAGGCGAACTCAATTTCCGTACCCGTAAAGCTCTCCGGCGAATACTGGAACTGGAAGTTCCCCTCCGTACTTTCCGCACACTCCTTAAGCAATTTCGCTCCGGTCACGGCGATGTTAATGATTTCTTCCTTCGACTTGCGGAATACCTGCTCCCGCTGTGCCACCGAGGTTGAGTTGTAGAGATGGACTACCGCTTTTTTGGCCCCCTTCAACGATTCGAAGGTTTTCCGGATAATATGCTCTCTCGACTGGGTAAGTACCTGAATGGTCACATCGTCTGGAATCAGGTCCCGCTCAATCAATGTGCGCAAGAACGCGAATTCCGTCTCCGAAGCTGCGGGAAATCCAACCTCAATCTCCTTGAAGCCGAGCTTCACCAGCATTTGAAAATATTCCAGCTTCTCCTCCAGGTTCATCGGCACCACCAGCGCCTGATTCCCGTCACGAAGATCCACGCTACACCAGATTGGCGGCTCTGTGATATATTCCTTGCGCGTCCAGTTTAAGCTGGTCTCCGGGGGCATGAAATAACCCCGAGTGTATTTTTCGGCATTTCGCATAAGTATCCTTCCTCCCCTTCATGGTTCCAATCCTGATTGACAAATGTCGACAGCATGCAAAAAAAGCCCTTCATCTCTGCTAACAACAGAGACGAAGGACTTTGACGTCCTACGCGGTACCACTCCACATTCATGCCAGTTGGCATGCTCTCAATAGACATGAGCGTCTGATGAATCAGCTCTCATGCCCTCCCGATATAACGGTCAGGTTACCGGCTCCACCTACTTGGTATGTTCAGCAAGCCACTCCAAGGTGAGTTCAGACTCTCGTCACGGCTGCTTCGCACCACCCAGCAGCTCTCTGGTCGTTCAGAAGGTCTTACTATTCCTCTTCAACGTATTGAAATATTAACTGAAATCTTATAGCACCCCGGGCCAGATGTCAAGCAAAAACATGCAGGGCATGTCCAGGGGGGGCTTGGCTGGTGGTTTGGCAGACAAGGGGCAGCTCAGTGGTGAACTTATCAACTTAAAAACACGCATCTATGTAAGGTGCGACCATCATCGACCGGGAAAACGGTGTTAACTACGTCAGATTTCAATCCACGCACCTGCGTAAGGTGCGACAACAGACGGTAAAAACATATGGATTGCATACCATGCATTTCAATCCACTCACCTATGTAAAGTGCGACTCTTGATAATGAAAAAATATACATAGATAACGAATTTCAATCCACTCACCTATGTAAGGTGCGACAAAACCGTTGGCTCTTTAGTTAGTGATATAAAGGGATTTCAATCCACGCACCTGCGTAAGGTGCGACACAAGTTGTTCAATTAACTATATTCTAATTTTTTAATTTCAATCCACGCACCTGCGTAAGGTGCGACAAGAGAGTAATCGATAAACAATTCCGACAAAACATTTCAATCCACGCACCTGCGTAAGATGCGACGCGGGTGCTATTGCGATTGGTAAAATCCTTACGATTTCAATCCACGCACCTGCGTAAGGTGCGACATTCTCACCATCTTTCTTTAATGACGTATTTTTCATTTCAATCCACGCACCTGCGTAAGGTGCGACCATCTATGGATTCAAATGGAAATAGGGCAAGAATTATTTCAATCCACGCACCTGCGTAAGGTGCGACTCGCTCCCTCCTAATTCACCAGCCATCTCATTAGATTTCAATCCACGCACCTGCGTAAGGTGCGACAGGCCCTTAACATGGGGTACCGTTCTCACAACACAATTTCAATCCACGCACCTGCGTAAGGTGCGACTCCGATTTTTAACATAAAAAGGGTATTATACTGCTTAATTAGCCATTTATAGCCCTAATTAATCAAAAAATCGCTAAAGTAATTTAAAATTTTTACATATAAGTAAATGAAAGTAACTTATTTTGGTGCGAATCTCCCGGGAAAATCATGTTCGCTTGGGGTTCGCACCAGTTTCTTTTAGTCCTTGTTACGCATCTTCCATGATAATGCGGACCAGACCATGTGGCAAGTAGGAGCCTTCAACATGATCCACATAGATTGCGCTTTTGGCATTATCTATATTTGAAATTTCTCTGGACAAAGCCAAACCCTTAAATCCTCCTAAAAGCAATATGAAAGATTTCCCCTTTTTCATTCCATCTATTAGCTTGTCTATATTTTCAACCATATTATTAATTTTGAGATGCGTATTTCCCTTTATTTTTCTCTCTTTGGTTTTTGGTGATTTTAACAGTTCCACATATCCTTCTAATTTCCTTTCGGTTGCTGCTTGTGCGCGAGACAGACATCCACGAATATGTTCTCCGTCTCCAAACATTTCCCCCACATATTCACTATCACGAGCAAGCATTTCTACAGCCACATTAGGGAAAAACTCATCGAGTTCAATCGCTGATTCCGATTCAGGAGCCATATTCTGCACCTTATAAAGACGATGAAGATGAAGATGCTCTGCCCGTAAAGATATATCATCCACCATCAGTCTGCTCTTTGTTCGCTCTCCCACAGTTTTAGATTCATTAGCCAATATAGCTCCTTTAATCGAGGACCCTGGAATATAATAATCTGTATGGTCTGGATCATACCCAGGGTATGCCCCATACTGATAAAACGGATAAATAATATTAATCTTGTCTGCCGCAGTTTCAAGTTTATCCCCATGCGGTGATATCTTTAATTCTTTGTGTCCGAATTCCTTCGCAGCCCGATAATAACCCTGATGATCTCTCGGCGATAGAGCAAGACAGGAAAGAGTCTGTAAACGATATTGATAACGTTTCACTTTTTAGCCTCCAATTCCATCAGTGGGTGCAAAAACGCCCGACCAAACACAATCTCATTAGGACGGTTAGGAGCAGTCACGCAAGTTCCAGCAGTTTGAAGTAAACCCTGCTCTACACACACCACACTTCCACTTTCTATAAAACTAATAAATTGACCATTCATCGAAGTCTTATCCCACCCTGCTTGTGAGCTAAACGGGCGGCGCTCGGAGGTGAACAGCTTCAAACTTGACTTAGAAAAGTTAATATTTCGGGGGAGCAGCATCCCCAGGTTAAGATAAAGCTTTGTACCAGAAGAAGGCTCGTAGTCTTCTTCCTGAATTTGGATGAGTTCAAAGGTGTTCATCCCCTGAGAGCTGCGTGGCCCCAGAATAAGCAGCCTGCTGTCGCTTGCAGCTTCTACTAGCGTATTCAGTGACGAATCATACTCCTTGCACTTCTCCATAGTGATATAAAATGAAAAATCTCTGACAAGCGGACTACTATTGGCTGATAAGCTCCCATCCTTTGCAGTAATGACTTCCCTAACTACTATCTCAGGCACAGAATACAAATTCGGTGCAAGTGCAGGGATATTATATCGTTTGCTATCTATAGCTGCATGAATTTGCTGGGTTTGCTCTACTTCAATATAGGTATTGGGTAGATTTTCCGGGTTTGATATCATCAGTTCAATCTGTTCCATAGGGGCAAACAAACATTTCTTAAGTGTCTTATAATACTTCTTATCAGGCTCTTTATCTTTGCCAGACAACTTATCAAATATATAGTTATGAGGTACAGGGAAATACCCTTTGGGCAACAAATTGGATAACATGAACCCCTTTGAAGACTCCTTTATAGCGTTAACTAATGCTGTCGCTTGATCAGATGAAGTATATTCAGCATAAAGGTGTACCAGCGCTCCAAATACTTTCTGTGAATCAGGAATTTGCGTGATTCGGCCAGTCAGCCTTACGTCTACTCGGTGCTTTATCCACTCAGCCATGCTTATTCCCCCTTAATAATATCCACTTGCACACGCCCATACCCGCGACTACCAGAATTGCCTAATCGATAGACTCCCTCATTAAATTGGAGTAATAACTGTTGAATAAACTTATTGATTTCTTGTGATGCTTCATTTCCCCCCAGAAGATTCATTCGATGCATCACAATACTTCCAGTGAAGGATACACCTGGACGAACTACGCAATAACTTCTCGGATTTGCCATTACAATTTCTCTACCGTTCTTATCTTCTGTAGAGGTGACACTATTTTTGGAATCTATTGAAAACAAATCCTTAGGATCACCAGGAGATTCAACAACCAGATCGTTAAACAACAACTTGGGCGTATTATTAAATCCTTCTATGCCGAACAAATACTCTGCTGATGCGCAATCAATGACAGCATTCATCCGCTGTATGGCGCTCTCCTTGCGCTCATTCTCCTTTATAAGAGACAACTGCTCCTTCTGCTCTTCACCTACCATCTCCAGATAACTTCTATACCATTTTCCAATTTTTTCAGCTTGACCTAATAGCGTTTCACTCTGTATATCCTCCAGTTCCTCAGACAACAGTTCACGAACCATATTTCGCAACACACCTTTTAAGGAAGAGCCCGGAATATAAGGTAACCCGTTCACATCTGTCACCGTAAACAAATCAACGCCGCCAATCTCAAATGTCACCGGAGAGCCACCGATAAAAAGATTGGATTTTGTCGTTAATTTAACGTCTATTTGATGAGCCTTTTTTTCTTGAGTCATTTCCTCTACCTCCTGAATGATTTCTATCTCGTTTCTGCTTTTGGTTAGCTTTTAAGGTTTTAAAATCGAACATTTCCTTCAAGTGAATTGATTTGTCCCTCAGCATGTAAAAGATCATCAAAGCATCTATAAAATCCGTACTCCAGTGCTGGGGATTGCGTGCGTATTTCAAAAATAGTTCTTTTTCAAAAAATAATCCCGGGGGAGCCTTATACTCCTGTGCTGATTGATTCATACGCTCTTTTACTTGCTCTTTGGTTTGCGGATTAGCTGCTGCGATTAGTTCTCCGACCACCCTGGGCTGGTATACATATTTTTGCTTGATTTTGTGAAACAAGGAATTTGAAATTCGCAAGGTGCGATACACTTCTACCCTTTGATCCTTATCTTGATGCACTTTATACTTATACTCGTCTCGTGTAATAAACACTTCACGCAAAGGACGAACAGAGAAATTCCCCAAACTCACATCATAGATATACTTTAATGGCTTGTTAAATAAATCACTTTTGACTCTCGCTGCATCAAAGTTGTTAGGATATGATTGGGCGGCACTATTAAACCTGGAATCTGTGAATAAAAGCAACACACGAATATACCCTTCTAACCTTTTTTTATGTGAGTCATCAAGAAGTATCTCTTTTTTAACCTTGAGTTTTCCCTTTAGGGTCTTTCCTATGAATTTAATTCGCAAAATTCGCCCCATAATCGCTTCCAGCAGTGAAAGCTCAGCATTTCTTAAGTGTTGGTTCTCACTCTCAAGATGCTGCGGAATTAAATGATAGAACAAAGCATTGCTATACTTGAGTTCATTTTCACAGAACTCAGGATCTGTAATTTTATTTAAAAGCCCGTACAAGAAATGGTGCGCCGCAAACTCTTGTTTCACCGCTGCGCTTAATCTCTCTACGCCATCCATCATGGATTGCCATGTGATTAGATTGGCGTTATTCTCATCAGCCTTTTCCAAATTTTCGACTTTCTGATTCCGTTTTTCTTTCATGTAATCATGGAAAACAAGGTTGTTAATACTGATTTTTATACGATTAATAGGACGCATGTCGTTGGTGGCCTCAGGACCGTGTCCCTCTGCTTTAGCCAGCTCCAACTGTCTCTGTACACGCTCATAATAATAACGAATTGGCTCCCGATTGAATGTAAGATCAACTCCAATACTCATAGACAGTTCTAATGAATTGATGCTATGTCCCAATTTCTTGCAAGCCTGTTCAATTTCTTTATTCAATTTCGACAAGACACCCTTGCAAATACTGATTCCATCGCCCAATTGATGCACTGGCACAGCAAAAAACACATCATCACCAGCCATATAGAGGGGATATAACCGAAGTCGATTACTCTCGTTCTCTGTAGCTTGTCGTTTAGTTGTTGTGAGTTGATGAAGATAATCCAGTGACACATAGTCGGAGAGTATATTGCTTACAACATTGTATAATTCGTAATTTTTAATACTTTTGAATAACTCCCCCATACCGTCCAAATCGCCCTTAATGACGGCTATACGGAAGTGATTTTCATTGTCTGCTTCTTTCTCATCAAACAGATCATTGATGGTTTTTGTGAAAGCTGGGTACTTTGAACCAATTGCAGAAGAAGATTCACCCGGAGGCAGTTCAATAGATCCTTCAAAACCAAATAATAATTCTTTATTCTGTTCAACAATTCGACTCAGACATACATCTGCACGCAATCGCCGTTTACTTTCCTTTATAGCAAGCAGTTGATAGGACGAGCCATTACGGTTTGGATCAGGCTGTTCCAGGCTCTCCAAAGGGAAGTAAGTATATTTCATAAGCAGTTGTCCGTTAAATTTTTTATAGTAGCTCCTGAACAACTTCTTTAATCTTTCAGCAATTTCAGCCTCCAGAAGCGAAGTAATAAACACGCAATTCCCTGAACTTTTCAATAATTGTTCGTCAATATGATTTGCGAACGTCTCTTGTTTACTTCCCTCAATACCAATGTCTTCATAGAATTGTTCCGAGATCATTCTTGAGGATTGGATGATTGTACTTAACGTGCCGCTATTGGTTTGTTTATCTTGAGTTGGGGCATTTAACACATAATAAAGAAAGCTCTGAACCTTATCTATGGAGATCGCTACTACATATTTACTCATTGCTGGCCTTCCTCTCCCAAGTGATTGAATAGCTTGGCGTAAGCACGGTGTGGGAACAAAATGGGGTTGTTGATTAACATCAATAGTTGATTTAACTGGAAGTTAAAGGTGAGTAAGGAGACGTTAATTCCTTTTTCATCCTGAACGCTGTACTGATTTAGATAGACCGTTTCTAATTGGTTCGTATTTTTAATTTTAATTAACTCATCTTGTTGAATTTTAGGCTTGTGAAAATTGAGATCCCTATACCACTCTAATAACGATGACCCTGATTTTTGGGGATTGAGGTTGATTTCGATATTCCCATCGGGTTTAATGGCAAGTAAAGTAAAATCAAACTGTTTCGCAACTTCTTCACTGCAATTTTTTAGAGTGCAGAGGATACGAATGGGACGGGTAGACTTTTGTGTAACGACTGCTGTATGAGCGATTTGGGTTGCCATTCTTGCAAAAGAATCATCTGAAGTACGGAGCTTATTCAAACTTTTTGCCCAGTTTCTAACCCCTTTAGTACTCTGACTCTTGCACTCAACCACGGCCGCAACCGCTTCAATAGGCACAAATTTCACCTTTCCATAGCGGAAGATATACGGAGTATAAGTTTCGTCCATAATCGCTAAATCTACTTCATGAGAGACCTTTCCTTCAGAATCTATAATAAAGACAGATGACTCAATAACAAATTTTCGCGGAATGATCATTTCAAAGAGTTGCGCCCAAATCATTTCACGTTCCGAACCTATCGTTGTTCCGTGCAAATCATGCTTCATAAACAATTGATTCACAATAGACTTTTCAACCTGGCGGTAATTTTCTCTGACGTTGTTTATAAGCTTATTCTTCTTCTCTTCAACAGATAGTTCTTTGGACATATGCAGAGACACCTCGGTTCAATAGGATAAAATGGTCATTTTCACCATTATTGTAGCACATTTTCCCAAATCCCCTCTAAAATTTCGACAAAAAACCCAAAATTATAGATAGTATATCTACATTTCAATGAAAACGAATAGGTCTAAAATACTAAAAAGGCATGCTCCTGACAGAGTCAGAACGCACACCTAGGCAGTTTTTAATCTTCCTTCTATCGATAAACAACATCTAGCTGCCCACAGCCAAAAGTTGTGTTCCGTCCAACATGCAAGATACGCACCGCATTTAACCAAGGGGTAAAAATACTCAATTCGCCTTCAAAAGTCATAGCCCCAAGCATTCCACTCCAATCTACAGATTCACTCTTACGATTGGAATACCTATGCATTTCATTCAGATATAAACCGGAAGAAATTTGCTGTGCCTCCCCTGCCAAAGTAATAGCATTTGTAGCCATATCTCCATTAATCAACCCACCATAGCGCTCGGTTAACGTCTCTATTCTTCGAACCCCGCCTCGTATAATAGTTGAGAAATCAATATGCTGCACTAGTTCCCCGCCACGTCGAATGCGAACGGGTGTCAATAGATGAATAGAACACCACTTGGCAAACTCTGTTGTTGCAACAGAATTAATATTGACAGGAGTTATTGAATTCGTATGAACATGACCTCTTTGCCATATAGAAGAAAATCGTTCAGCATGTAGGATATCCAATAATTTAAAGCTTTTCCGTTCAGCCCCTAGCCTAAAGGTATCGGCTTTTGCTAGGGTAGTTACCACTCTTTCGGCATAGTTTATAGCATTTCCAAACAGCACAAGCTTGAAGGAAAGCTCATCTCCTGAATGATAAACACTGCGAGGTCTCGGCGGCTCAATCATGTATGGATTAACTATATCTTGCTTCGCCCCTCCCAAACGACGGTTCTCAAACAAGTAAGTATAGGCCTCCCTATCATTCTGCAACGCCCACCCGACAATCCCATGCAGGGTCGAGCCAAGAAAAGCTGGCAATCTAGCAGCCTCCTGACAGTTTAATCTAATAAGCAATGGCAGGTACTCCAAAGAAAAAATAGTGTTTTGTTGATGCATACTTTTCTCCAATTCTATAGATTACTGGATGTGTAAGTTAATAGGGGCAGCAAGTACATAAGCCGTTCGCTCTATACAACAGTGTAAGGTGCGACTGGAACCTCCTAAAAATCACCCCTCTTTCGTGTTATTACATTCCGCGCACCTGCGTAAGGTGCGACAAGGACTTTTGGGACAGACCTGTTTACAAGTGCGTAATTTCAATCCACGCACCTATGTAAGGTGCGACGGTCCCCTGCTTTTTGAGTCAGACCGGGCTGGCGAAATTTCAATCCACGCACCTATGTAAGGTGCGACCACACCCGCCACACAACACAGGGTTCGGAGAAGAAATTTCAATCCACGCACCTGCGTAAGGTGCGACACAATGATCCACTTACTGGCAATACGTTCATCCTGATTTCAATCCACGCACCTGCGTAAGGTGCGACCGTCGTCTTCCGGGGGTCAACAATCTTACGAGTGATTTCAATCCACGCACCTGCGTAAGGTGCGACCCCGATTTTTAACATAATAAGGGTATTATGCTGCCTAATTAGCCATTCATAGCCTTACTTTAATTAAAAACGGCTCAAATAATTCTATATTTTTACATATAAAGAAATGAAAGTAACTTATTTTGGTGCGAATCTCCCAGGAAAATCATGTTCGCTTGGGGTTCGCACCAAAATGATTTTCACAATACAGTTACCCTAATTATTGTTGTATTTTTTAGAAATTGCAACCACAAGTGCAATACCATTTTTCCACTCGTTCTTCCAGCAATGCTGCTTGAAGTTTCGCCCCAAAGCGTATTTGCTCCTTATTTACTATTCACTTCTTCCATTATGCCAATCATCAGTTGGATACCATCCTTCACACCTTGGGTATAAAGTAATTCATGTTCAACAGCTCGTCTGAATAGATGCTTGTCCTCCCATTCCAAATAATCTGCCCCCTTCATTTTGTCCTCACCAGGAAACATTTCTGCAAAGGCGCTACGCTCTTCAGCCCGAAGCTTACGCCATTCTGACTGCCGTTCAATGTCCAGCATAATCAAGTCCAGCCTTTGACGAATGGCATTAAGGAACCATATAGGAACTGGCATTCTACCTCTCCTTTTTCAAACAACGTATTTCTTCAACCTTTAGAGGAAAGAATATAGAATCTTAAAACTACTATAAATATTACTTTTATAACTCATTAAAGTCAATTTAAAACTCCTACATAATAGTACTTGAAAACTATGATTCAGGAAGGATTTAACATGACCGATTATGATAAAATAGCTGTCGGTGAACGCATTCGTTCCCGTAGAAAAGCGTTAGGTCTTTCTCAAGAAGAATTCGCAGAGCGGATAGGACGTGTACCTAAGTTTTGCGCTGATATTGAGCGTGGAAAAGTGGGGATGTCGATTGAAACCATGCTTGCCGTCTGTTCCTTACTAAAATTGTCTCCTGATCAGCTTCTTCTAGGCCAGTTGGACAAGTCCCATAATAACGATGAATCCAAGCTAATCATTGATGCTCTTGATCAATGTACAGATACGCAACGTAAAGATGCATATGCGCTATTGCAGCTTTTTCTTAGAGCCATAAAATAAAACTTACCTACTACGAACACCCGGAGGCCAGGCTATGATTCCAAGAACGAAGGACCACGAGGAGCAGGATGTGATGCCTACACTCCAAGCGATTGTTGATGCGCTTGCTCAAGGAGATTTGGATCGTATTCCCACGCTTGTGGATGATATGGGCAGCTATACACCTGAATGGCTACAGCAAATGAGAGAGCATATTGTGGAGGAGACCGGGGGAATTGATGTCTACGGTGTGCCTTGCACCTTCCGTCCCAACTACGAGTACAAGCAGTTGCAGTTCTATCATTTTAACGACGGCTCGGGTATGACTTGCGAATATGCTCTTACCGTGAACGGAGACTTGAACGACTGGACATTGCTTCTGCGCTTCTATTATGAAGGGGACTCGATCAGAGTCGAGTTCGAAGACTTGCACATCCTATGAAGGTGTGATGCAGTAAGCAAAAGGCGCTGCAATCTCGCAGCGCCCCTCCTCCCTTGCTAAAAGCATCAATCCGCCAGGCTGTACTTTCCGATATGCTCAAAATCCAACGTGACGACGGCTGAATCGAAGATAATCTCATAGAGCACCAACGCATCCCCGCCCTGTTCTACCACTTCATGGTAGCCAGGGATTTTCTGGTTAAATAAATCCGCTACCTCGGCCACCGTATGGCGGCTTCTCTGCACCTTCCCTTTCGCCTTGACATGCTGGGTTCCCTCATGGGGGACGGTGGTAAAGGCTACGCTCGCGTTGACTTCCATTTCTTTGACCTTTTGATTTTGAACGAAGCTGGTGAACATAATCATCTTGGCATCCTTGTCATAAACAAAATTTACAATTCTCACATTGGGCTGATCCTGGACCGAAGTCGCCAAGGCAAGCTCGGTCTGGATGTCCATCATACGGATAAATTCTTGTTCTGTATTCATATATCCTACACTCCTTTTATTGTCGTTCTGAGTTGTAGTATATTATTAAATGGTGTCAATAAATGAAACCTTTTAATCAGAAAGAGGAATCTGCATGAGAAAGTCAGAACGTCTGAACGATATGATGATCTACCTCAATGATAAGAAGTCCTTCCAGCTCAAGCACATCATGGAGCGATACGCTATTTCAAAAAGCACCGCCCTGCGCGATATAGGGTCCTTGGAAGAAATCGGCATGCCTATTTATTCCAAGCCCGGACGCAACGGATACTATGGCATTCTGCCCAACCGCCTATTGTCGCCCATTGTGTTCACTGTAGATGAGGTGCAAGCCTTATATTTTTCCATGCAGACGTTAAGTGCTTATCAATCCACGCCCTTTCACTTGAGCGTCGCCACCTTGAAGCAGAAGTTCGAGGGATGTATTTCCGAGGAACGGAAGCAGAAGCTGCGGAAGATGGAATTGATCTTTAGCCTGCACAGTTACCAGAGCAACAATGAGTGCAAATACCTGGACCAGATTCTGCACATGGCCGTGGAAGAAAAAGTGTGCGAGGTGCGTTATGCCAAAGGGGATAGTCTCAACCTCAAACGTTACTACGTCCAGTTCTTTGATATTACCTCGGCCTATGGGCAGTGGTATGCGACAGCTTACAACTTCCAGACACAGAAGCCGCAAGTGTTCCGCTGTGATAAGATCCATGCCGTGGGGCCATCTGATCAATATAAGGCCAAGCCGCTGGCCGACTTTTTTAGTGATGCCAGAGAGATGTATCGCGAGCCGGATGCGACCTGGTTCGAAGTCGAAGTGTCTGCGAAAGGGGTGGACCTGTTCCATAAGGAGCATTATCCGTCCATGGAGTTGTACCACGAGCATGGCAAGCACATCATACGAGGCTTTTACAACAAGGGAGAAGAGCGGTTTATCGCCAGCTACTTCCTGGCTTACGGGGAGGCGTTGTCCTCTATTCAGCCTGCCAGCTTGAAGCATCTGATACTTGAGAGATTAGATGCCCTCAAGAACCATTTCTATACTCTATAAATGAACAAAAACTTCTCAAATCATCTACTATTTTGGTTGTAACAAAATGACCACTATACGTACTCCCCTTGGTCAGTTACAATACATCCATGTGTCCATTCTGCGGTATCGGAGGAATGGCAGCGAAATGAACTATGGAGGCTCAACCTACACTATGCACAACGCAACATCAACACAAGTAAAAATCATTACGGCCGATCCCAGCGGAATCGGCTTATTCGGGCTGGCGATTGTCACTCTGGTGGCATCCTCACAAAAGCTGGGATGGACGGAGGGCCTCAGCTACGCCATTCCATGGGCCATCTTTCTTGGAGCGTTCGCGCAGTTATTTGCCAGCATTCAGGACGGCAAGCATAATAACACCTTTGGCATGACCGCATTTGGAGCCTATGCCTTTTTCTGGTTCGCCATGGGGACAAGCTGGCTGATCAAGCTGGGGGTATTCGGGGCTGAGCTTGCTTCCGGTGTGGACGGCAAACAATTAGGCTTTGCCTTCCTTGGCTACCTCATTTTCACGTTATTTATGACCATCGGTGCGATGGAGACACATAAAGTGCTCTTCTTCATTTTTGCTCTGATTGATGTCCTGTTTCTGGGGCTGAGTCTGGATGCCTTTGGCATTCTTCCTGAACTTTCACATGCTCTGGCGGCATGGGCAGAGCTCTGTATCGGGCTTCTATCCCTCTATGGAGCAGGGGCAGCCGTGCTTAATGTCCACTTTGGAAGAAGCTTCCTGCCCGTTGGACGCCCATTTGGTATCTTTAAGCCACGGGCATAAAATGCTCCCCACTATATTATAGAAAATAGCCGTCCTGCTGCGCTTCCGATACGCTCGACAGGACGGCTATTTTTTTCGAACATTTTGTGCAAATACCTCTACTGCATTCCCCTCTTAGACGAGGTCCTTCATTTTATCAGCAATCAGGTTGGTAGCTTTTGCCGGGCTGAGCCGATATATTTTGTCCATGAGTCGGGAGTCTTTGCCTGCGTAAATGCGTACTTTATCACTTTCCATCCCGCTCACAATAATTTCAGCGGCTTGCTCAGGGGTTAGCAATTGCGCCAACTGCTCCTGACTAGCTTCTGTATTGTCCATATTGTCGATGCCGGAATTCTTCATAATATTGGTGCTTACCCCACCCGGGAACACCACCGTGACCTTCACATTCGTATCCTTAAGCTCAGCCTGTAACCCTTCGGTCAGCAGCTTCACTGCAGCCTTGGATGCCCCGTAAATCGTCTGACCGGGAACCGGAAGGAATCCCCCCATGCTCGACACGTTGCAGATATGCGCAGCCGGTCTTGCCAGCAAATGCGGAAGAAAGGTCTTCACCATATAGAGCGTCCCGTAAAAGTTAATATCCATGACCTGCTTAATCTTGTCGTAATCAAGATCATTCACATGGATGAACGGGTGGATAATCCCGGCATTATTCAGGATGCCATCCACTTGCCCGTGGCGCTCGATCACCTGTTCGGGCAGGGCCTCAACCACTTCCCGCTCCGTTAAATTCAACGTGTGGATGGACAGCTTGCTGCTATGGCTGCCCGCCGCTTGAACGGTTCCCTCCAGAGCTTCCTTGCTAATATCGACAGCGGCCACATGTGCCCCTCTGCCCAGTAGGTTCAGCACCAATTGTCTTCCAATTCCGCCACCCGCACCCGTAACGACAATCACTTTATCCCGTAGTTTAATGGTATCCAACCCTTTCCATCAATAGTTAAGTTTATTATAGCTATTTTGGTGGGCGAATAACAAAATTCCCTCGGAAAGGTGCTAGCTGCTGAAATTAATTCTTCTGAATGCCAAACTCATGGACCAGCTTCACTTGTCTTGACTCGTACTTGGACAAATCGCCATATACCTGATACACCTTAACGGTGAGTTCATTATCATTAAATTCATAAACGGCGAAGTTCTGTTGGGAGGAATCTCTGTTATTAGAATGAGACTTGGTGAACTTCTCACTCTTCTGTGGCTGGTTGCCAAAGGCAAACAACGAGTTGTAATGATCCAGATTCTCCTGAGTTAACCAGCTCAGTTTAGGTCTGACTTGCTTGATATGCTCCAGGGACTTGCCATAGATATCATCATAAGCCTTAGTCCCACCCGTGTTCGGTAAAATAAAGACCGTCCCCTGCGGATTATCATAATATTCGACCTGATCTGCTCCAGTTGTCATATTCGCATAATCGATCTGGGCATTCGCAAAGCTCTCCGATTTAGGAGCATATTTTAAGGATTTCGTGACCGACATCACATGATCATGTCCTTGCATGGCCACATCAATGTCCAGATCATCGATCAGCTTCATAAAATCGTCTCTGACATTTTGAACGTCTTCATCAGATAGGGAGTGATATGACTTGGAGAACAGAGGCTTGTGGTATTGCAGCACAACCCATTTTGCACCCTTCTTCCTCGCTTGCTCTACGTCCTGTCTAATCCAGTCCATTTGTTCCTTGCCAAGCGCCTTCTTGTCTTCATTTTTATTATCATTGGTGTTAGCGACAACGAAATGAACGCCGTTATAATCATAGGAATAATAAGAGCCACCATCAATTTTCCCCTGCGCTGCTGGTACATTGAAGTGGTCGTTGAAGGATTCCAGAAATTTCTCACCGCTGGTCAGTGCTGCCTCATCATGATTGCCAGAGGCAGGAGCTAATGGCCCCATTAACAAAGAACTTTGGGATTGGCTGAACAAATCAACCCATTCGTCCTCCACCTCAGCAATTTCTACAACATCGCCAGTATGAACGACAAAGTTGGCATCTCCTGCTGTTTCCAGCGCCTTTTCAAGTGTACTTGCCCCATAGGCTGCTTCATTTCTCGCATGCTCGTTCCAGTACGCATTTTGTGTATCCGTATAATGGATGAACTTGAAGGTATCCCCGGAGTCGCCCGATGTCTTAAATTGCCCTACTGCGCTCTTTTGCCCCTTCTCCGACCCCACCTGATAGTAGTATTGGGTATTTGGCTTTAGCCCTGTTGCCAGTGCTTTGTAGGAGGCTTCCTTTACCTTCTGCACTTGCACCTTGGAGGAAAGGTCTGAATCTTCACCAAGCTCCTTGCTCGGGTTGAAGCTTTCTCCGACCGTACCTTCATCCGTAAAATAGCCCACAATCGATTGCTTCTTATTTTCATCCGTTTTTACCTTGGCAAAGATCAAAAATCCGTTCTTGTCCCGCTCTATGTAATGAGCCTCCACGACTTTAGCCGTAGCTTTGAAAGAGACCGGTTCAGCCATCGTATTCGATTCGCTTACCCATACATAAGCATCTTGAAATTGATCCGAGGTATACCAGTTAAAGCCCATTTGCGTCCGTGTGTCCCCATTAAAGGTAGCTACAATACGATTAGGCGCATTATTCTTGACGTGGGGAGCTACTGCTGGCTTGTTTACCGTAGAGGTTGAGGTGGCCAGGCCGACCGAGGCCAATTTGCCAAATCCATCCGGTTGATACAATTTGGCGTTCTCTTCCTGCGCAAAGGCATTCCCGGCAGATACTGGAGCAATCAGCATTGCACCTAATAGTAAACCTGCTATTTTGGTCTTTACATTCTTCATACTCATCATCCCGAGTCTCCTTCGCAAAGGTATTTTTTAGCATCATCTAGCCATACCTATTGCCATGTTAGGTGCTAAGTATTAGAGCAAGACAACATATATGTTAAAACCATGAAAATATTGTAAAGAAAAAAAGAGAACGCCAATTTCGCATTCTCTTCCTTATTATGAGTAATCAGGGATCTCCCTGAACTTAGATTGTCCGCTAAACGCCATGAGTGACATTTTTGCCAAAGATACGATAGGAAAGATTGACAACAAATTTACGAGGAAATAAACGAGCAAGCTGCGCTACCCAATAGTTTCCTACACCATCAATCACCGTCATCTTGTCTTTCTCCAGCGCACGCAGTCCCGTTTGCACGACCTGGGCAGGCGGTACATCCTTGCCTGGAGCCCCGGTATCCCCGCCCATTACCTCCTGTATATTGGTTGCCGTACGGCCCGGGCATAAAGTAACGACGGTAATTCCTTGGCTTCTGGTTTCTGCCCATAATGATTCGCTCCAAGAGATGATGAATGCTTTGGTTGCGCCATATACGGCCATGAAGGGCGTGGGTTGAAACCCG
This sequence comes from Paenibacillus sp. 1SOY10, assembly GCF_056836745.1. Classification (NCBI taxonomy): domain Bacteria; kingdom Bacillati; phylum Bacillota; class Bacilli; order Caryophanales; family Paenibacillaceae; genus Paenibacillus; species Paenibacillus sp. 1SOY10. Next base: position 33,566 of record NZ_JBXENK010000009.1, read on the forward strand.
GAGCCTGAGGCTACATTGATAATAGCCCCCTGACGGCGTTTAAGCATGTCTTGCAAAATGAGGTGTGTCAAGCTGACCACCGTCAAGACGTTTAATTTAATCTCATTCTCTTGCTTTTCCAAAGACATTTTATCAAAAACACCATAGTAAGCCACGCCCGCATTATTAACCAGCAAATCCACCTTGCGCTGCAATTGCGTAATCTGATCATACACGCTATGGGCTACACCATCCTGCGTCAGATCGGCTACGACGACATCCACTTGTACGTTATGCTTAGCCATGAGTGTCTGGGCAAGTTGCTTCAGCTTACTTTCGGAGCGAGCGACAACAATTAAGTTCATTCCTTTGCCCGCCAATTCGTGCGCGAAGGATTCTCCAATGCCGGAGGATGCTCCTGTGATTAGCGCTGTTTTCCCTTGATACATTTACTGATCCCCTCCTTCTTGTTGCTTGCAATCCCTGATAAAATGCTCAATCAGAGCTTTAAGTCCCTTTAACTCGCTTACCGCATCCAGATAGTAAAAATTCATCGTCCCTTGCTTGCGTACGTTGATGACCTTGGCCTCTTTCAAAATTTTCAGTTGATGCGACACCGCGGGACGGGACAAATTGGTGTGTTCTGTAATCTCCCCGACTCTCATCCCCGGCGACCACGTCCCTTGCATGAGAGTGATAATAATCGCTTGTCTGGTCTCGTCACCAATGGCGTTGAGCAGCTTCCGATTACCCTTGAACTCCTGCAACAGACTCATGCTGCTATCCTGATCCGTCATGACCTTCCTCCCTTGGGACTAATGGTTTAAGCTGTTGAGTGATTACAGAATAGCATGCGCGCAACCGCACGGCCACATTGGGAAAGAAGATCGAGATGGTTGCTTTTGTGAAGGGAGAATGGTGGGAGAATAGAAGCTGGCGGGCTGGCACTATGTGATGCGCTGGACACAGGAAAAATCCCCCTCAGGTGAAGCGTTGAGGGGGATGATTGGAAAACTAGTATTGGTTTGGAGTATGCGGGGCTGGGGCTATACAGGAGTAACCTTGGGGGAAGAGCAGAAGCCCCGACTTGCAGCGCTGGTTGCCACACAGCCACAACCTTGGCGAAGAAACCCCGGACCTGCTCACTAGCCGCCATAGGGCCATAGCTCAATAGGCGCCATAAGGTCATAACCTCAGCGAAGAAGCTCGGCCTTACCCATTAGTAGGAAATTCTCCCGCTAATTTATGGAAATGAGCCGATTTTCGGTGTTTAGCTGGAAAAACTCCCTATAAATCCGTGCTTTCAGTCCATTTCTGCCCGTAAGAGCAACATTACCTTCTGCATTCTTTTTATATATTGCAACACTTTTAGTTTATACAACATTTGTTGTATAGTTATCATAAAATAGTTCAGCTTACCAATCAACCGACAATTCCCAAGCAGCGTCGGATATACAACATATTGATCCATTTGTCTTTAAAAGTTTATGAATGAAATGAGGGACTCTCGTGACAACAACAACCAAGCTTGATCCACGCATCGTTCGAACACAGAAGTTGATTATGGACGCCTTTGCCCACCTGCTGACCAGCAAGGAGTTCAAGGACATTACTATCCAGGATATCACCCATGAGGCAACCGTGAACCGAGCGACTTTTTATTATCATTTTGTTGACAAATATGACCTGCTGGAGAAGGTGTTGCGCAAAGAGTTCACAGATACCGTATGCCACCAGATTGCCGGATACACCCTGCTGGACGCAGCGACGATTACAGATATTTTCCTGTGCGTCACCCGGTTTCAAACTAGCCTCTACGCACGCTGCCGCAGCGGCTTTGAGACATTTAAGACTACCATTGAAGCCATCATTCAGAAGGAATTGGAACAGGCCTTCGGCCAAATGCTAATGAATCAGCATGGTGGAGCCAGTAATGAGTCCTTGAGAGTTGCAGCGGTCATGCTTAGCTGGGGAATGATTGGCGCGTCCATGGATTGGCGTCAGAACAGCAATTTACCTGCCGAGCAATATATAGAGTTGGCGCTCCCGTACGTGACCCGCGGACTAGGCAGCCTGATGGCTTAGTCAGGAAAGAACAATTATAGCCATTAAGTAACTTGGAGGCGTCGCTCAAATTATGCTAACGTACACAGTGAGCATTAGTCTGGAAATTAGCAAAAGGGAGGCGCTTGTGATGGACAACGGGCGGTTATTGAAGGGACATTTTGAAGGGAAAGCTCGCATCATTGCCCTGTAAACTGCGAAGTCCCTTCCACGAAGAGGGTTTCAATATTGAATCAAACATCCAATACGGTCATTCGTCCATTCCGGCAAGAAGATATGCCTCTACTCGGTGAATTGTATCAGGCCATAACTACTCAGGGGAACTCTATCTTCTGGTGGATTGGAGAGGAAGAGCATTGGGAGAATGTTTACTGTGCGTTTGAGGATGGGAAAATGGTTGCCAAAGGACAAGTAAGCATCATTAACACGGTGCCCCCAGGGCGTCCGGCAGAGAATTATCACTCCATCTATGTTAATCTCAAGGCTTTGCCCCAGAGGGACAGGGACTATGATCTGCTGAATCAAGTTTACCAACCGCTTCTGCAAAGAGCCCGGCAACTCCAAGCAACGTTGCCTGCGGCATACGAAACGCGGTTATGTGTGGGTTATTTGAAGGAAGAAACAGCGAATGAGGAATTTTTTGTTCAACAAGGATTTAACTATTTAAATAGCTTGTTTAGCATGAGCCGTAGCCTGAAGGAAGCCATTCCGACAGCAGCAATTCCCAAGGGGCTTAGCTACTCGCCTTGGAGCATGAGAACCCCCGAGGAGGAAAGCACCTATCTGGATATCGAAGCCGAGATTTGGCCCGATACCCCTTTGGGACAGGGCCGTCTGGCTGAATACAAAAGTAAACCCCATTGGACCGCCTTGGTCGTACGAGAGGAAGACCAGATTGTGGCTAGCCTGATGGTCTGGCAAGAGACTGGCTATGGCTTGATTGAAGATCTATTCGTCCGCAAGCCGTGGAGACAACGCGGCATCGCCAAGCACCTGCTGGTTCAAGCTTTGACTTACCTCCAAGCCCGGGGCCTGCCCTACGCCAGCCTGACGGCGCTGACTACGAATCACTCTGCCTTGACTCTTTATCAGTCCCTTGGTTTTACGGCGGATCAAGAGGAAATTCGGTATTTTATTACTTTATAGAGTGTGATGCTAAGTACCTCGCTAGGACAAAGACGCACGGTTCAATCTACCGTGCGTCTCTATTTGTAGCTTGGATCGGTATTTCCACAACTAGTGGGAAATCCTCCCGCTAATTTGCGCAAATTAGCGGGAGGATTTCCAGTTAAATAGGTGAGGTCTGGCGATCCCAAACCAAAAAGGTGCGACTCCGCCGAGGAAAATCAGTTTCCCTTGGGATTCGCACCTCGCATCCCACACCTCATTCCTTACTCCTCGTTCCTTATTTCTCAGTTCGTACTTCTCAATCCTCACTACACTATAGTATAGCGAAGTATGAATTTATCCTAAATTCATCGAGATATATTTGGTTTCCAGGAACTCGTCCAGGCCCCAGTATCCCCCTTCGCGGCCTAGTCCGCTTTCCTTCATCCCGCCGAACGGAGCCTGGGCTGTCGCCGGGAAGCCGTCGTTCAGACCGATGATGCCATAATCCAGGGCTTCACTCAGGTGGAAGGCCTCCGTCAACTGCTGGCTGAATACATAGGCAGCCAAGCCGTAAGGCGTATCGTTTGCCTGCTGAATGACTTCCTCCAACGTGTCGTAGGCCAAGATAGGCGCAACGGGTCCAAACGTCTCTTCGTTCATGCACAGCATGTTCTCTTTAACGTCGATTAACAGCGTGGGAGCTACGAAATACCCCTCCTGCGGCAAGGCTTGCTTGGTGCGAATAACCGTGGCACCTTGAGCCTCCGCATCTGCGATATGGCGCTCCACTTTTTCCTTGCCCTGCTCGTTAATCAGCGCTCCGATTGCCACGCCCTCCTCCAGGCCGTTGCCTACCTTGAGGCCTTCTAGCGCGGCCGTGAGCTTGCTAATAAACAATTCCTTCACGGTGCTATGCACATAAACACGGTTCGGACACACGCAGGTCTGTCCCGCATTTCTGAACTTGACCCCGATAAAATGCTGTACCGCCAAATCCAGATCGGCGGACCGCGTCACAATAAACGGCGCGTGACCACCAAGCTCCAGCGATATATTTTTGACCGTGGCTGCAGCACTGGCCATCAGCAGCTTGCCGACCCGGGTTGAGCCGGTAAAAGAAACCTTGCGTACCCGCTTATCATCCATCCACAGCTTGCCGATTTGCTCAGGATCACCCGTAATCACGTTCAGGACTCCTGCCGGAATGCCCGCTTGCTCCGCCAGCTCAGCTAACAAATAAGCCGTCAGCGGCGTTAGCTCGCTAGGCTTGATAACCACCGTACAGCCAGCAGCAATCGCCGGGCTGATCTTGCGCGTAATCATCGCCGCGGGGAAATTCCAAGGGGTGATGGCCGCCACCACGCCTACCGGCTGCTTGATGGTGATAATCCGCTTGTCGGGATGCGAAGCCGGCACCGTATCCCCGTAGACCCGCTTGCCCTCTTCTGCAAACCATTGTACAAAGCTGTTCGCGTAAGTGACCTCGCCCAGCGCTTCCGGATACGGCTTGCCTTGCTCCTCCGTCATCGTGCGAGCGATCCGCTCCTTATGCTCTTCAATCAGCGCATACCATTTGAGCATCAGCACCGCCCGCTCCTGCGCGGTACGTGCTTTCCAAGCTGGCAACGCTGCGGCTGCGGCATCCACCGCAGCCGTTACCTGTGCCCTACTAGCTAGCGGAGCATCGGCGATTTTCTCCAGCGTAGCCGGATTGAACACATCGATATGCTGCTCCGTCTCCAGCCATTGACCGCCTATAAATAGCTTACCTGCTTGATTTTGCATGGACTCTCGCTCCTTCTAGAGGTTGTTCAAAAAGTCGTCTTCCCAGAACGAAGCAGTTCGAGGAGTAGATTTGGCATCAAATCTTGAATTCTCTTGATCCTGTAAACCCCACTTTTTGAACTCGCATTTCTAATCGCAAATCTCCCGAGCCTGATCAGTACCAACCATCAGCTTTATTTTACATAAACCTCCAGCATGTATGGCTGCTTCTGACTTCTCGAAAGCGCCCGCTCCAACGCAGGAGCCAATGCTTCCTTGTCTCGTACCGTCTCCCCTTCAACACCGAAGGCTTCGGCCAGCTTCATCATATGGGCTGCCCCCTCTAGCTCCAGAGAAGGAATCTCCTTATGACCCAGCGGCTCTCCCATTGCCTGAAGGCCTTGCTTCAAGACACGATAAGCTTCATTCTGTACGATGAGGAACAGCACCGGAATGTCATAAGTCACCGCGCTATACAAAATCTGCGGATAATACAAGAAGGTACCGTCACCCACCGCACAGACCACCGTTCGCTCAGGGTCAGCAAGCTTGATGCCAAGGGCCTGACCTACGCCATGTCCAAGGCCTCCCCCCTTACCCGCGGTATACTGATGGGGTTCCCACAGATGCATATGCTGAACGAACGCCACCGAATTGGAGACCGCCTCATTGACGAGCGTAAATTTCCCTTCAGGCAATGGCTCCAGTTGCCGGTTCAGTTCAGCAGCCAACACCGAAGCCGTAATACGCTCCTCCGCCCGGTCTTGTTCTAGCTGCGCTTGCAAGCTCTCCCGTCTGCGTGCGGCGGCTTCCTCTGTCTTGCTCCTTCTTTCCTGCACCACTTGCTGCAGGGCTTCGGTCAACAGACCGGAAGTTGCCTCGACAAGCTGCTCCAGCAAGCCACGAACCGAGCCTTGCAAGCCGTAGGCAAGACCTGGATTCTTGGCAATCTCCCAGGCGTCCTGCTGGATATAGAACACCGGCTTCTGATCCTCGACCAGAAGTCCCAACCCATCAGACAACGCTGCCGGCAATTGGACCGTTGTACCGACCATCACCAGGGCATCACATTCCGCATATACCTGCCTGATGACGCCCGCATTCATAGGGAATGTGCCTAAATATTGGGGATGGGCGGAGTCAATATTTTGCCGCGTTGGCATCCCTTCCGCCATAACCGGTGCTCCTAGCAGTTCTGCCCATTCCTGCAAAAGACCCACCGCCTGCTGATCTCCGACCTGGTCCCCGCTAATCAACAGGATTCGCTCATGGCTCAATAATTTATCCAAAAACAGCTTGACCGATGATCTCGATACAGAGATGGCCTGCTCGAACAACTCAGGCTTACCAATCCGTGCCTCGGTCGGTGTCAATGAAAGGTTGTACGGAACAGATAAGAATACGGGGCCCTTCGGCTCCGTCATCGCTACCTTAAAAGCACGCTGCATAGCCACAGGATATTCCGCCATATTGCGAATTTCATGGGCCCACTTCGTCATGCTCTCAACCTGCTTCACATGATCCCCCGCCAGAATTGGCTCCCCGAGCAGCCAATCACTATGATGCTGCCCGGCAATAATCACCAGCGGGATACCTGCCCGGTAGGCATTATAGATATTCCCCATGGCATTCGCCAGTCCGGGGGCCACATGCACAATAGCCACCCCTGGCTTGTGGGATTGGCGGGCATAACCCATCGCCATAGATACCGCATTCGCCTCATGCAAGGCGGAGATATACTCAATATGTCCGTACTGCTCAGCGCCGTCGATGAAAGGCAACTCCGAGGTCCCTGGATTTCCGAATACATAAGGAATGTCATATGCCGTCAGCATATCGAATAAGAGATCGCGTCCCAGTCTTACCGATGCTTCTGATGTTTGCTTACTCATGCTTGAGCCCTCCCTTAGAGGTAGTTCAAAAAAATAAAACTTGGGCTTGTCCAGACTGGTTCTTTACTTCAAGGTAAATCCATGCTCCGTCAAAAATGGGGCCAAATCACGGCGGAAATCATTCCCCCGCGCCATGCGTCTGGCCGTATGCTCGAGCCAGCCGTAATGCTCCGGCTCCACTTCCGGTGTGACACCGGGGATGTTAATGCGCCGTCCCTCATAAATACCCGTATTCGCCATCTTCGCATCATAGGCCTGAATTCCCTCTTCCAGCGCAGCCGTCGAATATTCTTCACGGTGAACGATCACCTGTTGCGGCAAACGTGGCTTCACCTTGGTGTCACGCGCAGGATAACCTACTGCGAGCCCGACGGTTGCATAGCACAATGGAGGCAGCTTCAGCAGCTTGGCCACTTCACGGGCCTTGTTCCGAATAGCTCCTACCATACAGCAGCCGAGGCCCAGCGATTCCGCGGCAGTTGAAGCATTTTGCACGGCGAGCATGCTATCGAAGCTGGATACCAACAGCAGCTCCAGATAATCCGAGTTGAACGGATAGCCCTGACGATCCGTTACATATTTATGCCGGGAAGCATCCGCGCAAAAGACCAGGAACACCGAGGACTCCCCAATAAAGGCCTGATTGTCACATAGCTGCATCAACTGCGCCTTACGCTCCGGGTCCTCAATAACAATGACGCTCCAGGATTGAAAATTCGAGGAATTCGGGGCACTTTGCGCTGCGGTCAGCATCGTCTCAATGACCCCTTCTTCCAAGGGGCGACCCGGCTCGAAGCTGCGGACCGATTTATGGCGAACCAATTGATCAATGACTGGGTTACGCAGTGCCTCGTGAGGTGTGATGCCGTCGATGTCGTAACGATCTCCACTCATTTAATGATCCGCCCCTTCTAAAAACGCAGGATTCAGCACTTTTTTCATAAACACAGTGATATGTCCCCGTCCCAGCGCTTTCTTATGCATGATCTCATAGCCACGGCGCTCATACATCTCAATTAACCACGGGTGCTCCTCGGCTGTGCCCAGAGACACGGCAGGAGCTCTTAACGTATCACGGACGAAGCTTTCCTCCGCCCAGGTAATCATCTCACGACCAATTCCTTTGCGGCCCACATCGGGGTCCGTAGCGAACCACCAGACATGCGGCAATCCAAACGGCCCAGGCTGCTGTCCCCAAGGCAGGCGAACGGAGATCGTCGAGATAATTTTGCCGTCTTCCTCCATCACCAGGCAAATATTGTTGCGGATATTCTTCTCCACGGTAGCCAAATCGGCCGTTGCCGCTGCAAAGTTGATACCCAGGTCGCGAACGGAGGCGTACGCTTTATGCGACAACGTTTGAATTTCCGGTGCATCCTCTACTGTTGCGATTCGAAATGTCGTCATATTACTGGTCCTCTCTCCATTCCACGCCAACAAAGGCAACCCGGTCCCCGGCGTCTACCGGCGGATTCTTGCGACTGGCGATAATATAGGTGTCTTCTTCGGCCAGTACCTCTTGCACCACCGAGAACATGTCAATGATAGAGCAGATCCGCTCACCTTTTCGTACAATACTGCCGCTTGGCGCTTGCTGAACCACCAACCCGCCTCGATCCGCGTAAATGAATTTGCGCTTCGTCAACGTTTTGGTCTGCGTATGCACCGGCGGCTCAGGCGCCTCCGCCCACATACCAAGCTCATGCAACACGGCCCAAATCCCCCGCTGGCCATAGTCCACCATATCCTGCTGAATCTGGCCACCTGATCCAAGCTCCGTCATAAAGGCCGGAATGCCATGCATCAGGCACTGAACATCCAGAAAACCAGCTACGTTGCCCGGCAACTCATTCAAGTTGCCATTCAGATCCACACAGCAATGTACGGAGCCACCAAAGGCACGCGCCATCCGCTCCCCTTGCTCGCTAGCCCCGACTTGATCGTTTGGTACTTTTTTATAGACGGTATAAGGCAAGGCATCATAAGGCGTCCCCAAGGAATGGAAATCAATCAGATGCGTCGCGTAAGTCTTAATTTTCTCAAAAAGATAGTACGGCAAGCGCTGAGATAAGGTTCCCTTCGGGTTGCCCGGAAATTGCATGTCCATATCAAGCTCGTCCTGTGGCGTGTTCTTCCGCCGGGCTTGCCAGGCGTAAGGGTTGGAGACCGGCGTAGCAATGACAGCTCCTTTGAGCTTGGCCGGATCGAGCTGAGGGAAGACCTCCCGAATAGCCATGGGACCGTTCAACTCATCACCATGAATGGCACCGTTGAGCCAAAGCACCGGACCTTCCTCCACACCATTGACAATCATGACCGGCATTTCTACCGTTGCCCAATTGGACAATTCTCCTACCTTAACATAGCCGCTAACCGATTGGCCGGGCTCCGCGATTAAGTGATCCCATTGTATGTTCATTGCGCATCCTCCGTTAGATAGCCTGTTTGTCTTGCTGCAACGAGTACGCGTTCGACGGTTTGTGGAGCGCTCCCCAGATAGGTGGACGGGTCCATGACCTCTTCCAGTTGCTCTCTTGTAAAGACGGCAGTCACCCGCTCATCGCTCATCAACACATCGCGGAACGGGATCTCCTTCTCTACGCTCTCCATACATAATTCATATACCACTTCATGAGCCGTTTGCTTGCCAAGTGGACCAGCCAGCACGAACATCACACGTTCGGACAGCAGCAAGCCGCCAAGCGCATTCAGGTTGCGCAGCATATGGTCCGGCTTCACAATCAAGCCTGCTAATATGTTTTTCATAGAAGCGAGTTGCGCTGACACATAAATGCAGTTCTCCGGAATAGCCACCCATTCACCGCGCCAGGACATGGCATCGCGTTCGTGTTCCACGATCATACACTCCTGTGCCAGAGCTACATTGTAGCGAACCGGCTTAACCAGACTGGCTACGCCTTCGAGTGCAGCAGGATTTCGCTTATGCGGCATGGTGGTCGAGCCAATTTTCCCCGATGTGAACGGCTCTTCCAGCTCATCGATTTCCGTACGCATCAAGTTGTAGAATTCATTTGCCAGCTTGCCTAAGGTGGCTGAGATCATGCCGACGGTTCCCGCATATTCCGCCGAGCGGTCACGGGACGAATGCCAGCAAATATTCGCCGTGTTCAGGCCAAGCTTGTCCATCGTTCTCCGCTCGATCTCCGGTCCCTGCTCGCCGAAGGAAGCATGCGTCCCCACGCCCCCGCCAATCACACCCGTAAACACTCTGGCTTCGGCTTCCTTCAACCGGTCCAGGTGACGAATGATTTCATCCAGCACAACAGCCATTTTAAAACCAAAAGTCGTCGGCAATCCTTGCATCCCATGCGAGCGTCCAGCGATCGGCGTACTCTTGTAGGTTTCGGCTAGTTTGGCCAACTCGACTGCTACTGCCTTGGTATCCCGTACTAAAATATGATGGGCTTCCTTCAACTGCAACATGAAGCCTGTATCGACGATATCCTGAGTTGTTGCCCCATAGTGGACCCACTCGCCATGCTCGGGACCTGCCAGCTCTTGCAGGCGCTTGATGGTTGGAATCAGGGAATGCTTCACCTTCAATACTTCGTTAGCGATAGCCTGAATGTCCATGTTCTCCACCTTAGCGGCATTGGCAATAGCACGAGCTGCTTCGGCAGGAATCAGGCCCACCTCCGCTTCAGCCAAAGCCAAGGCTGCTTCCACGTCCAGATGCTTCTGCAAGCGGCTCTCATCGTTCCACACCTCGCGCATTTCTGCTGTTCCAAAATTGTTCTGCATCATGATCATATCAATGACATGTGATGGCATAATTGTAGTTCCTCCCCTATTGTAGTCGTTGTGCGCCAACCCATAAATCAGCTACTTGCTCAAGCTCATCAAGCTGCCGCACTCGCTGGAATGCTTCATTCACGTTTTGAAAGGTTCCCTCTGCTGCAAGTCTGAACTTGTAGGCAATTTCCTCAGGTGCCAGCGGCTTGCCTGGGGAACCATTGGGTACGTCGCAGCGGGCCGAAGCCATTGTCCCGTCCCGCTTCGTCACCTCAACGATGGTGAACCTCCCCTTTGGCATGGCCTCGGGGTATACCTGGATATCGGAACGATACTCCCGATGAGATCGTCCGATTAACTGTAATATGGCTTCATCTATAGGCTGTTCTTCAAAATCTTGCAGAGACAGCTCCGGGCGCGTCAGCTTCAGAGCGGCAATATACTCAGCGCTAAAGCGGCCTTCCATCCCGTTCCGGGGCTCGCGGATGACTAAAGCGGCATCCCCGCCCGGCGGATAAATCAGCTTGACGCTTTGAATATCACCTGGAGCATAACGATGCTGCTCCCAGAGGGTATTCGCTGCATCGATGGCATGGTAAGAAGCCGAGCAGCATGGGGACTTCTTGAACCACAGGCCCGGGGCCTCCAGCCGCCAAGGCTTGCCCCATCCAGCGGTGTCAAGCACTTCGCCTTCCCGGCCGTGGCGATACATATGCAGGAAGCCTTGCTTGCCCTGCAGCACTTCCTCGGCACCTTCCACGCCCTCCGCGGCCATTCTGGCTGCGAGCACTCCGGCTCGCGCAGCCAATCCCGCATGCAGCGGCTTGACCGGGGTGCCAAAGTGGGCGCGTAGGCCGCCCGCCTGCGTCGCGGCCAGCCCGATGGCGTGCTGTAGCTGCCTTGTGGTCAGCCCGCGCATGCGCCCGACGGCGACCGCGGCGCTGATCCCTCCCGCGGTGGAGGTGGTGTGCCAGCCCTGCTCATAATGGGCAGCGCCCAACAAGCGTCCAAGCTGGCACATCGTCTCCATACCGATGAGGTAGCCTTCCATGAGGGCCAAGCCGGGGCTGGCCCACTGCTCGGCTTCCGCCATCAAGGCGGAGAGCAGGACCGCGCTGGGATGGCCCCTCACATCCTCATGCGCATCATCATAATCAAGCGCATGGGCCAAGTAGCCGTTGATCAAGGCCGCATCCAACGCCGAAACCCGTTCGCTCCGGCCGATAACCGTACAAGGGAATGGCTGGAGGGATGCATCCAAGACCGTATAACCTAGTGAGCGCAAAAGCTGCTCTGCCATAGGGTCCTGTCTGGCAGCCAAAGTCGAAGCTAACCAGTCCGTAATCCCGTCGTAGATTTTATCCTTAAGCCCGCTTGTCCATGAAATAGGAGTGTTAGCGGCAAATTCAGCGACTTGCCGTGTCCATCCTTCCACGTCCGCTTGATGAGCCATTCTCCCGCCTCCTTCTGCTGAGTCTCGCGCCGCTTGCGATATGCCATAGTCTAGCTACACATCTTCCAGCAAATTGATTTCTTCATAGCTACTTTGCTTCCTTTGATTACTTTGCGCCCTTGACTAGTTTGCTTCCCATGACTACTTTGCTTCTTTCGATCAGCTAGCCTTTACGCCAACTTTTCCAGCGCCAGCAGAGCCGTCTCCGCAAACAAAGCCGCACTCACCTCAATCGCTCCCTCATTCAGCGTGAACTTGGGATGATGCCACTGCTCCGTACCGCTAGTTCCCATCCAGAGGAAGTTACCGGGAATCAGCTCCTGGTACAAAGCAAAGTCCTCGCCACCCATCGTTGGCTCGGCTTCAACCACAGTTAGCTGCTGCAAGGCCGCCGCCTCGGCCACAATCTCTACCATTGCCGCATCATTCTGCACCGCAGAGAGCATACCGTGCCAAATCAGCTTCGCAGTTGCTCCGAATCCAGCAGCTACTTGCTCCACCACCCGGCGCATCTGCTCAGGGATCGCCGCTCTCGCTTCCGGTTCAAAGGTACGAACTGTCCCTTCCATCTGAGCCGTATCCGGGATTACATTCCAGGTCGTACCGGACTCCAGTCGGGTCACGCTGACCACAGCAGAATGACGCGGGCTGGCGTTGCGGCTGATCACCGTCTGCAAAGCCGAGACAATTGCGGAGCTGACCACAATAGGGTCCACCGTTGCATTGGGAATCCCGGCATGGCCACCTTTTCCGTACACCTCAATCTCGAAACGGTCCACAGAAGCCATCAGCGGTCCAGGCTTCAAGCCAATCGTTCCTACCGGCAGCTCCGGCTTGTTATGCATCCCAAAGATTGCCTGTACGCCATCCAGCACTTTGGCTTCAATAACCGCCTTGGCACCGACGGCAATTTCCTCCGCAGGCTGGAACAAAATGCGTATCGTGCCCGCGATATCCTCACGTCTGGCTTGTAGCAAGGTAGCTGCGCCAATCATCGATGTGGTGTGAAAATCATGACCACATGCATGCATTTTGCCGTCCACCTTGGATTTGTAATCGACATCCGCTTCCTCAAAAATAGGCAAAGCATCAATATCCGCGCGAAGCATGATAACCGGCCCCGGCTTGTCACCCTTAATCTCGGCAAGCACACCTGTTGGCAGCGGAAAAGGCAGCAAGGTTACCCCCGCCTGCTCCAGCCAGCTCCGGATTTTCTTCGTTGTTTCGAACTCCTCATTCGAGAGTTCTGGATATTGATGCAACTCGCGCCGTATGGCTGACCAGGCTTCAGTGTGCTTGGCCGCCTCTTGCTTCAACCACTCGCTTCTGCTCATGTTGAATCCTTCCTTTCTTGGTATATCTCAATTCTCTGTATCCCTCTAAATCTATTTATCCACTCGTGGGTAATAATCCTTGTCTACTTTCAGCGCGGGCTTGATGACCTGCTCTTCCCGATCAGAAGGCAGGAGCGACCGGCAGCTTAACAACTTTTTGCCATCCACCTGAATCAGACACGCCCCGCAAAAGCCTCGCTTGCAGCTATGCTCATAGAAGGCAAAGCTCGGGTCCACCTCATCCGCGATGAAACGCAAAGCGTCCATATGGGTCATGCCTTCCTCATAGGGAATGTCATAGCAGGCCGTATAGGGCTCTGCCTCAGCATGTTCTCTTCTCTCGACATACAGTCGTTTGGTTGTTGGCCTTACTTCCGGCATGCCTTCATCCCCTGTTCCTGTTCGAGTAGTTCGACTTGTGTCGGCTACTCTCATAAGATAGATTAGCGGGAAATTCTCCCGCTAATTCCCCGATTCTAGCCCTTTTCAACTAATTAACGGGAAATCCTCCATCTAATTTGTCCATTTCAGCTACCAGGCAGCAAAATTGCCATAATTAGCAGGAGCAATTCCATATAAATGCGTTATTTTGCCAATATCCCGCGAATTAGCAGGAGTTTTTCCTACTAATTCCTTCACAAAGCCCAGCTTTACTGGAAAACCTTAAGATAACAGCCGCCAGTAGAGTTTGAGTAGAGTAGATTATAAGTGGAGTATGAATTGCCTGCTCCAAACCACCCTAAGTTCTAATCCCGGTTGCAGATTACTCTTCAAGTCAGGAGCTTTTGTGTGCTTTCCTGTTCCTTGTTACTAATTAGTGTTTTCTGATTACACTAGTTTCTGCTGCTTGCTACTAGTTACTTGTTTCGTCTACTGAGTTCTGTTACTTCTTGTACTTGTTACTGTTACTTGTTACTTGTTACTTATTTGTTCTACTTGTTACTTATTTGTTCTACTTGTTACTGTGATGTGTTACTGCGACTTATTTGTCCTACTTATGCTGGTACTTGTTATGTCGCTCATTAACTGTTCCGTGTTCTTGTTACTTAATTAAGTGTTGTGCTTTTTCTTATCATGCTCCATGCTTACGCGTTCCCTGTAAAGTCACTCTATCTCTCGTGGAATCAATGTGTGTGACCACGGGCGAGGGGAATCGCTGGTGAAGGTCACCACGATGCTCGCTTGGTATTCAGGCTGCTTGCCGGGAGCATCGGCCCGGTTGTGGGCGCCTCTGCTCTCGCGCCGCTCCAGCGCGCCATAGATGACCGCCTTGGCCACCAGCAGCATATGCCGGAGCTCGATGGCCTTCATTCGCTCGCGATTATACGGCAAGCTTGGATGCGTCACCGCAAATTGGCTGCACAAAGCCGCCTCGATCTCCTCACATTGCTCAAAAGCCAAGCGAAGTCGCTCCTCCGAGCGATTGACGCCTACATCACGCTGCATCAGGCTCTTGAGTTGCTTCGTCCAGGCCGCAATATTGCCCTCTTTATGACTCTGCTTGTGGATAGGCTTGTCACCAACATGAGCTCCGTCTTCATGAACTTGGCTATTACCGCGTCCGCTTCCACCTTCACTATTACCGCGTCCGCCTTCATCGTTACCACTCGCGCCTTCATCATCATCGCTTCGGCCCTCGTTACCTTCGCCGTCAGCACTTCTGACTTTACTACCAATTGCCGTCTGCGGTTGGTCAAATACAAACCCCCAACGAGCCTGAAATTGACTAAATGCTGCGGCCAAACTTCCCTCATACTGCTGCACGATGCTTCTTTCACTCTGATCAACATCACTTCCGTCACCTTGACCCGCTATCTTCGCCTTGGGACTCAGCGGCCCGCTCCCCTGCTGGCTTAGCGCATATTCGGCCGCTTCATATCCGGCGATAGCGCCGAAGACTTGATTCTCCGACAGCGCATTTCCGGCCAGCCGGTTGGCGCCATGCAGACCGCCTGTGCATTCTCCGGCGGCGAAGATGCCGGAGACGGAGGTCCCTGCCCGGGGATTGATGCGGATGCCGCCCATGAAGTAGTGGGCCCCGGGGGCCACCTCATACCGCTTGGAGGCACCGTCTACCCCCAGGTCTGTTAAGAGCTGCTGCTGCAACTGCGGCAGATCGCTATCGTCCACGGCAGAGGCATCGACGATCAAGCCGCCCTGCTCCGTTCCGTAGCCCGCCGCAATCTCAGCGGCCATCACCCGGGACATCGTATCCCGGGTAGCTTGCTTGAGGTCGCCTGCCTCATTCCGCTCCCATACGTCTTCGCCACCCGCATTCTTGATCGTTGCGCCGCGGGGAATGACGATGCCTGAATTGAACATCAGGCCTCGCGTTCCCTTCGGAGCTACCAACACCGTAGGATAGAACTGGACAAACTCCATGTCCACCAGCTCAAGACCGGCTTGCAACGCCAGACTATACCCATCGCCGGTAGCCTCGACCGGATTTGTATTTAATTCGTAGAGCTGCGAGCCGCCACCGGTCGCGATAATAACGGACTTGGAAGTGTAATAGCGCAGTTCATCCGTTGGCAGATGATAAGCAAACAGGCCTTTATACAGGCCTTGGTCCACGTGCAATTGAAGCACCTGGGTAAATGCCTGGATATCGACCTGTTGCTTGGTGAGCCGCCGCATCAGCACTCTGGTCAGGTCACGGCCGACCACATTGCCTGCATGGAACGCTCTGGCATGCGTATGCCCGGCCAACCAGCCCAGGTGATGCTCG
This sequence comes from Paenibacillus sp. 1SOY10, assembly GCF_056836745.1. Taxonomy (NCBI): domain Bacteria; kingdom Bacillati; phylum Bacillota; class Bacilli; order Caryophanales; family Paenibacillaceae; genus Paenibacillus; species Paenibacillus sp. 1SOY10. The sequence continues at coordinate 49,643 of NZ_JBXENK010000009.1, forward strand.
TCACCCTCCTCAGTGCGGTCGAACTTGACACCCAAGGCTTCCGCATAGGCTATCGCATCATACGCTTGCTCCGTTAATACACGAACAAGCGACGGGTCACTGATGCCCTCGCTTGAACGAATGATATCTTCTGCAAATTGTTCCGGGGTATCTCCGGCAGAGGAGACAGGAGGGACCGCACAGAAGGAGTAATGCGCGGACAAGGTTCCGCCCGAACGCTGAGGCTCGCCCTTGGTCAAGACGAGCACCTTGGCCCCCTTCTCGGCAGAGGCCAAGGCTGCTTTCAGCCCGGCGCCCCCGCTGCCTATTACGATGACATCATATACGGTCTCTACCTTTTTCATATCGCGAGCCCTCTATTCTTTAGCTGCTGTGTGCTTGTTTTTTGAAGTGAGCATGCGAACCAGCTTCATAATTAGCGGCCATATCGTGACCAGAATTCCCAAAATCAACAACGTCCCGGAAATCGGACGTGTCAGGAACATGGTCAGATCACCCTTGAAGATCAGAGTGGATTGGTTGAACGAATTTTCCAGCGTTGGACCGAGCATTACACCCAGCACCAACGGAGATGGTTCCATCTTCGCCTTGCGAAGCAGATAACCCAAAGCACCAAAGATGACCATGATGACTACGTCGGCCATGCTGCTTCTCACCGAGAAGGCACCCACGATACAAAAGATCAGCACGATAGGCATTAGCACCGCAGAGCGCAGGTGAGCAATCTTGGCGAAGAGACCAACCATAGGCAGATTAAGAATCAGCAGCATCACATTCCCGATATACATGCTGGCAATAAGCGCCCAGAAGATCGTGGGATGATCCTGAATCATCATCGGCCCCGGCGTGATCCCTTGAATCATAAAGGCACTCAGCAGGATAGCTGGCAGCGGAGAGAACGGAACCCCTAGCGACAGCAAGGGAACCAGGGCCCCCGTACTTGCGCCGTTGTTGGCCGACTCCGGTCCAGCTACTCCTTCAATTGCGCCTTCACCGAATTCCTCGGGATGCTTGGAGAGCCTCTTCTCCAAACCGTAGGAAGCATAGGTACTAAGAATACTGGCCGGGCCAGGAATCAAGCCCATAATGAAGCCCAGCAGACCCCCGCGAACCATCGGTCCCGTACTTCGCTTGAATTCATTTTTGGTGGGAAGCAATTTTCTAAACGACAAATCTGCCTTGACCGGCTTCGTATCGTTGTTCTCCCAAGCGGACAGAACCTCACTTAAGCCGTACAGCCCCATAATAACAGGGATAAAATCGAGCCCATCGAACAGAGATGGCAAGCCAAACGTCAATCGTAGGCCACCACTGACCGGATCAATACCGATCACGGAGATGACGATACCGCAAGCGATTAGCAAGTAACTGCGAATCAAAGATTTGTCGGTCATCCGGGACAAGACCAGCAGGCCGACAAGGACGATGGCGAAGTATTCCGGGGGCCCGAACTTCAAGGCCATTCGCGCCAAGGGTGGGGCCATAAAGGTTAAGAGGATAACGCCAATTGTACCCGCCACGAACGATCCGATTGCTGCGATGGATAAAGCGGCACCCGCCCGGCCCTTCTGTGTCATCTTGTACCCGTCCAGGGTCGTGACCACCGAGGCTGCTTCTCCCGGGACATTCACCAGGATCGAGGTGGTCGATCCGCCGTACATCCCGCCGAAATAAATACCCGCAATAAGAATCAATGCCGCCAAGGGCTCCATGGAGAATGTAATCGGCAAAAGCATGGAGATAGCACCCACAGGTCCGAGCCCCGGTAATACGCCAACCAACGTTCCCAAGGCGACACCCAGCAAGCAGATAAGCAAGTGCTTGAAGGTGAAGGCGGCTAATATACCTTCTATAATTTGTTCTGACATGTTGCTGCTCCTTCCAATCGCAGTTGCTGTGAGGTTAAGAGAACCATATTCCGGATGGCAATGATAACATCAGCCAAAGATCGAACACCAGCCAGATCACCAGGGTCGTTGCTGCCGTTAGCACCCACAAGCGCCAACCCTTTAACCCGAGCGCAAAGCCTGCCGCGAATACAGCCACCAGAGAGGCAATAACAAAGCCAGCAAAATGATTGATCAGGATAAAGCCGATAAGGATGGCCAGAAACACGCCGAACCCCTTGAGGCTAGTAATGATATCTTCTGTCTCCACTTGATTGACTTGCCCGCGGCGATAGGCCACAAATAACGAAACTAGCATACATAGGCTTAATATGATCATTAAATTGCCGAATAGCGTCGGGAAAAATCCCGACCCTATTCGTTTGAGAGTCCCAAAGGGCAAGCCGGCTGTTTGAATTCGTGTAACGATTCCTGCTCCCAGCATCAAGAAGGCAGTCAGGATACGGGCGAGGAAAACAGGACGGCTCATTATTTAGTTTTTCCTAACTTCTCATAGATTTCGCCAGTGGCTTGATACCAAGCTTCAACCTCAGCACGTGAGTCCTCTGCGTTCTTGTAGCCCAATTGGTAGCCTGCCTGCGCCATAAGCTCCTTAAATTTATCCGACTCGTATACCTTCTTGGTCAACTCGTCGATCTTCGCTACGATGGCTGGATCTACATTGTTCGGAATGACGATAAAGTGACCTGCGCCACCGCTGACTCCATCTACACCAGCTTCAGAAATAGTGGGTACGTCAGGCAGTTGATCGACACGGTTCTCACTCAACACAGCCAGTGCGCGAAGCTCTCCGGCTGATACTTGGGAAGCTACCTCTGGCACATTCATGATCCCTGCGTCCACATGTCCACCGAGAACGGCTGGCAGCAATTCGCCGCTACCCTGGAATGGAACGTGTTGGAATGTCGCTTCGGTACGATCCTCTAGCAAATAGGCCAGCATCGCCACCACGGTAGCTTCACCCGGGTTACCAATCGTTAGTTCACCCGAATTAGCCTTGGCGTGGTTAATAAGATCTTCCAACGTTTGGAACGGAGAATTCTTAGGAACGACGATGATCCCAACCATATCCCCGATTTTGTTAACGATCGTGTAATCCTCCATGGTGTATTCAGCCGGTGTAATATGAAGCGCTGAGGACAGGTGACCTGTCGCAGCCCACAACCATGTGTATCCATCCGGCTTCGCCCGAACCAACTCGTAGTTGCCGACAGTACCGGAACCACCGTTAACGTTCTTGACGGTAATGGTTGTATCAATAATGCCCGTAGCGGCTTCAACAAAGCTGCGTGTTAGGATATCCGAGACCCCGCCTGCACTGAACGGAACGATAAATTCAATATTTTTCTCCGGGTAGCTATCTGCTGCGCTTGTATTAGCCGCTGTATTTCCCCCGGTATTATTTGTCGTACCATTCTTGCCCGCACCATTTCCGCAAGCGGCAAGCAATGAAACCACGGTAATTACCAAGACGAGACTGAACCATTTCTTTGCCATATCCTTCTGTCCCCTTCACATGTTGAAAATTTTTGTCTCTGAGCTGCGTTAAATCATTTTATCCAAGTGGTTTAGTATGTTTTGAATATAAAAACTTTGTAGAACTTTGTCAACAAAAATTTTCGGGGACACTTATTTAGCGCAATTAGATACTTTTCCACCTAAGGATTTGTACAACATCGTCCTAATCTTCTTTAAACGTTCAAAGTTGTCATCAAACGTAATCTGGTTCGCCAATGCCAGGCCTTTGGAGAAATCTTTCTTATAACGGATTAAAGCATCGGGATATAAACCAATGACATGTATTTGGTTCCAAGTTGGATAGTCGGAATGGTGAGCATATACTTTGATCGTCTCCAAAGCCAGAAAATAATGACACCAACCCACATTTTCCATAATATAGCGCATGGCCGGACCATTATTGGTCACCATGATATCGCGAAATTCGTCCAAGTAAGGCGAGTGCACGTCCACATATTCAACGGCGTAAAAAGGAGAAATTTTTCTTTTTTGCGCTTTTTCCCCTGGGATTGGATACGTGCTGTTGGGAGTGGTAACAAGCAATTCCGTTCGAACCGTCTCGTATTGGGAGAAAAGCTGGCTCTTGCTCAACTCAGTAAATACGGAGTCCGCCTGCTCCATCTGATGCACAGGAATCAGCACAAGGTAATCCCATTTCTGGAAATCCCCATGCTTCTCTGCGGCGAACCGATGACTATAAATCTCCACCTCTCCAATAACCATATTATTGAAGTGAAAATTCAGTTCCTGGACCAATTGTTTCTGGAAATTTTGCTGGAAGTCTTTTCTGTCTTCACGGTTTATTTTGAGACTTATAGCCATATAGTAAGCATCCTCTAGCGCTTTAAGTGTCGTATTCATGTGAGTTCTCCTCTCTGGGTTCATCTATTTTGCTTGGTCGCTTGTGTTACTGAGAAAATTACAAGAAAATAGGTAATGAAATATTCTCTATATTCCATTTAGGAGGTTACCATGACCAGCACAGTCTTGATTATTTTGTGGATTGTTGTAGCGCTGATCACCAGTTCCCTGACATTCCTCTTCGTCTTCATGAGACTTCGCCAGCAACGGGAAACCTTGCACACCCGCAGGGATATTCTGGTGGAAGGCATTCAAGCCAAGGCCCTGATCCAATCGGTCAGGCAGACCTCCTCAACCATGGATGACCGACCAGGCATCGAACTGGACCTGATGGTGACAGAGCCAAGTGGTCAGAGCTTCCCCGCGACGGTCAGAACCTTTATCTCGGTTATCGACATTCCGAAGTTCCAGCAAGGCGCCTGGATTGATGTCAAATACCGGACGACCGGAAATGATCGAAAGGTTGAAGTTGAAGGAGCCTATTTACCTTTTGCCTAATATCATACCTCGAAATGAACTCATGCAGAAAGGGTACCCCAAGCACGATTTTTTCGTTGCTGTAGGGTACCCTCTTGATTACACAGGACAAGCTTATTTAAAATACCAATTCATAGCATTGGTGAACAAAATCTTATCGGCTGCCTGCTCATCAAATAACTGCTGGATCAATGCAATATCCGCCACTTCAAAAGGCCTTCTCGCCCGGGTAGACGGCAAATCTGTTCCAAACATAAGAGCATCAGGATTGACATGGTAGATCGAGCGTAATGCTTGCTCAATATCTAACTCCACACGTCCAAAGCCCGTGGCTTTCACTCGGACGCCTTTATCCACTAACTTTAATAAATAAGGCAATCCCTCTTCCGATAAGCCCAAATCATCAATGGATACCGCAGGTAAGCGTTCAAGGGTTGCTGCTACTTCGGATAGTTCTCTCGCATCTATATAAAGCTCGCTATGCCATCCCACCAGATCGTAGACCCTCCTGGCCAAATTGTTCAGGTGGCTTAAATCCTCTGATCCACCTCTTTTGATATTGAAACGTAAGGCTCTGACCCCAGCTTGATCCAACCTGATAATTTCTTCATCGGTAGTCGTATAAGGCAACTGGGTAACGCCACAAAATGTGGGACCCATCTGCTGGAGCGCCTTCAATAAATAAGCTTGGTCAAATGCCTGGAACGAACCGGACACGATGGCTCCGCCTAATACATTCAAGGCCTCAGTCTCATGCTTATAATCTTCCACCACATAGCTGGGGGGCGTGTATCCTTGGTTCTCCTGGATTGGAAAATCAAAATCAATAATATGGAAATGAGCATCAAAGATTCTCATAAAAATCTCCTCTCTCAGGCACGGGAACAAAATGCACCCAACTTATCGCTCATTTTCGCTTTCTGCCGTCCAGCCGAACCCCCCCCTCGCCTTCAGCGAGGGGGGCATGACTGTATATTATTGAATAAAGACATAAGTATGCTCATCGGACAACGTATTATTATACTTAAACTCCATCCGGTCGAAGTGCTTGATCTCTTCAAGAGATGCAATCTGACGTTCGGTCATGTAGCGAACCATTTCCCCCCGGGCCATCTTGACCAGCGCTCCCTTCTCGACGACCTTGTCGCCAACAAGCTGGCCGAACACACAGGTCACGAAGCTAATGTTGTCTTCCAAGTAGGGGGTAATGCACTTGCTATATTCCTTGGAAGCCAGATTAACGATGCAATCGGTCTCGGAGAACAACGCATCAGCCAGCCTTCGGCCCCAAAATTCATAGAGAGAGCGGAATCCCGGCCCAGCGAGCTTGGCCTGCATCTCCAGTCGATAGGGTACAACACCATCAAACGGTCGTAGTAATCCGTAAAATCCTGATAAAATACGCAGATGCTCCTCCAGATAATCAAGCTCCTGCTTACTGAACACGCCGGGTGACATATATTGATATTGAATACCTTCATAGGAATAAATCGCCGGGGTCAACCTTTCCGTTAGCTGCATTTGCCGAATCCGTTCTTCGTTTAACTGTGCAATAGCATCATTACATTTCCAGAGGGACTTGAGCTCATCATAAGACATCCCTTGAAGTTGTTGCAGCAGTTGCTCTGTCTCGGCCAGCCACCCCGGCAGTTTACGATAATCCAGAATATCCGTATCGGTATTCATCTTCTTGGCAGGTGAAATAATCATTCTCATGAGGCTTCTTTCCTTCTCCTATCATATTCCGATTTCACGCAGCTTCGCCGTAACGGCTCCTATTCTATCGTCCATACTATGACCTTCGTATTTCGATAGACGCATCTCACTTACAATGCTGCCGTCACGCATGAACAGGATACGCTGCGTTCGCGCCGCTACCTGGGCATCGTGCGTAACCAGCATCACCGTTGTGCCCTCCGCATGGATATCAGTGAAGATGTCCATGATCTCTTCGGCCGATCTGGAGTTCAGCGCTCCGGTGGGCTCGTCACCAAAAATGACCTTGGGGCTCCCAAGCAGGGCACGACAGATGCCCGCCCGCTGAAGCTGACCACCGGATACCTGGGTTATATCACGCTTCTCCAGTTCCGCAATGCCCGTCTTGCTCATCAGCATTTTCGCTCTGGCGATGATAGATGCTGCATTTTTCCGATTCTCACGAATACCAGGCAAAATAATATTGTCTATTAAATTCAGATTCTTCAGCAGAGTAGCCTGCTGAAATACAAATCCCATCTGTGTTCTACGCAGGCTGGCAAGCTCTTCGCTATCCAGAGCAGATAAGTCCCTGCCGGCAAAGGATACCGTCCCGCTGTCCAGATAATCCATGCCGCTAAGTGCAAACAATAAAGTCGACTTACCGGAGCCGGAAGGTCCCATCACCGCCACGAACTCGCCTTCGCCGATCTCTACCGATACGCCATCCAGAACACGGCGTCGTTCCTCGCCTGCGCCAAAGGCTTTGATCATATCATGACCTGTAATCATGTGCATGTCTACTCCTTTATATGATCCGATATTTGAATTTTTCCGGCTCCCGACGTGCCGATCAGCGTCGCTGCAAGGACGGTGCCAGCCATCATAAGCGGACAAAGCAGATACGCTGACAAGGGGTCAATCTCGAAGGTGAAGGAAGAGACGCCCAGCGAAGAGACCACTGCCCCCGCCAGTCCCTCACCCACGGTATTAGCCAGAAGCGTTCCCGCCACCAGCCCAAGCACCAGTACGCAGACTGAACGCCAAACATATTGCAGACCAATATCCGAGTTCGTAAAGCCGATGGCTTTCAGAACAGCGATAGCATACCGATCCTTCAGGACCAGCATACGCATGAATAGCAAGGTGACCAGCACCATGATGACTATCGCCACCACTATCGCAATTCGTGCAGCCATGCCAATCGAGTTGACCGTGGAACCGAAGGTCTGATTCATATATTCAGCTAGGCCTGAGATCTTCACATCACTGAATTTTTTTGTCAGTTCAGCCACCTTGGCATTCGTCAATGACGGGTCCTGCAACTCCACTCCGATAACGCTCCACATGATATCCACTGATGGTGCAATGAACATGGCCTTGGCCGTCTTGCCCCCATTGGTAACATCCGAATAAATCCCGGAGACCGTCAGTTGCCGCTCCTGTCCCTGGATAACCAGGCTAAGCACATCGCCAACCCGCTTCCCCAGCTCGCTCCCGTTAATCACAGATAACGCGATTTCATCCGCGGAGGCAGGCGCTCTCCCCTCTGCATACTGAACAGGAAATACCGAATGATCGCCAAGCTCGATTTTCAGCATTTCCGCAGCCCCGTCATCCCGTCTAACCTGGAAGCTTTGAGTGGTTAGCACCACGTATCTGGCAATGGAACTGTCCTCGTCTAACATCTTGGCAATCTGCTCCGCTCGTTCGGCAATATCCTCGTTCTGCTGAATATCAATTCGCAGATCACTGTTCCCAATCCCCATATATGTGGCAAATCCCTCCGAAGAGATGGTATGGTGCAGATTTTGCGGCACAAGAACGATAAAGGCAGAGAGAATAAGGACGGACAGCATAGTGGCATAGAGCCTCTTTCTGGAGAATACGTCCTGAATTCCGAGGAATGCATTGGTGCCAAGTAATCTGTTGCGACTTAAGCTAAACGCCTTCGCACCGGAGGAGGAGGCTGCTGCACCAAAGCGCAAGGCTGCTGCGGGGGAGATGCTTCGGAAGCGTCGCAATACCCCGTTCACAAAGGCGATGATAGCCAGTACCAGGCATACAATACCGATGATTCCGACCAGAACTGCCCACATTGAATTTCCGCTGTCCCCCATATAAAGCCGAATATTCTTCAGCAGCATGCCTTGGAACATAAGTGAGAGAAGGTACCCTAGCAGGCTGCCTGAAATCGCAATCGCGGCGTACTTAGCCAGATACATATTCTTGATATCCGATAAGCGCAAGCCGATGGCCTTCATCACTCCAATCTCCCGAACATCTTCCTCCATCTTGGCGAGCAACGTGAACCGGATACACATCAATGCAATTGCCGTCACCAAGGCGCTGACCAGAACAATAACGGCAATCATCAAGCCATCGGACATGGCATTGAGCATTCTGAATAACGGATAGGTAATCATAGGACCGCCTGCTTCCAGCCCGGCTGAGGCATAGGTTGCTTCAAAGGCCCCAAGCTCCGACAAGTCCTTTAATCTGAATTCAATCAAGTATTCCACACTTCCGTCCCTCTGTATGGCTGCATAATCATTGGCACTGATCAGGAAGCGCTTGGAGGAAGCCAACATCGCATTCATCTGTGAATCGCGCAGGAATCCGGCAACGGTGAACACCTTCCCCGACACCTCGACTCGGTCGCCGAGTGCAGCCGTTCCATCCTTCATATAAGCAATCGGAACATAAACCTCACCGTCCGCAGCCTGAATGATTCTCCCCTCCAAATCAAGCAGATAATCAAATTGGCTGCTCTGCGTGACAAAGCCGTTGTCCTGAACGCTGCCGGCAAGCGACTTGCCATCTATCACAATCCGCGCACCCTCCATGTTCAGAAATTCCAGCACCTGAAATTCATCCACCTGGCTGTTCTGCTCGGCAAACGTCGTAATTCGCCCAACATCCAACGATCCCGAGTGCATCTGCAGGAAATGGGGCGTCTTCGCCTGTGTCATCAGCGTATCGATGGCACCGGAGAGATGAACGGCCAAAATTGCCGCAAGCGACACCAGCATAGCAGCGACAGCGACGAAAATCGTGGTGGTCACCGTGATGAATTTGCTCCTCATTACATCGCTCTGAATCATTCGGTAAATCATGAGCCACCGCTTTCGTTCTCGAACATCCGCATCACAAAGTTGGCCAGGCTGCCGCTGTCAGCACCAAGCAGCCGTTCCAGGTTGAACACCAGCGCCTGAACACGCGTAGCTCGTTCTTCCTCGTTCATCTCCACCATATCCTCATCGAAGATAGTGTTGGCATAGGCCACCACCATCTCCATGCATTCATAAGGAAAAGGAGTACGGAACAGCCCTTGCTGAATCCCCTCCCGGATGAGATCGGCCAGGATCGGGGTAAGGCCCTGAAGAATGGCCTTCTGTATTTTCTGGTGCATCAGAGCATTTTGCGGCTTGTGAATATGCTCCATAATCTGCTCGTCGCTGGGGCCGCTTAAATTAAGCGCCAGAACAACACGGGTAATACGCTCATACACGGCAACACTCTGATCGGAGGCAACTTCCCTTGCCGCGCTAAAGAGACGATGGTTATATCGCTCGATCAGGGCGTCCATAATATCCTCCTTGGATTTGAAATGATAGTACAGCGTTCCCCGTGCAATGCCAACCTGCTGCAAAATATCATTGGTGCTCGTGCCATCAAAGCCCTTCTGCCCAAACAACTGATCCGCCGCATCTAAAATTTCGTTCTTGCGAACCTCTGCTTCTTTGGAAACTCTCATCGGATGTCCCCCTTGCCCTATATATATGCTTCTTCCATCTCACCGACCGACTGTCTGTCTATAATATAATTATCTCATCTCAAGCTGTCAATAGGCAACCCGAGGAGCAGGGATTGTACAGGTGCTGTTTTTTGGGTAAACTTCTATCAAGCAGAGCTAAAGAACCCATCGCTTGAAGCACAAAAGGAGGACTCACATTGGCCAATAAGAAGGATGCATTATCTACAGAGCAAACTGCGGAGCTGCTGGGCCTGTTAAAGTCCCGGTTTGAGAGCAACATAAAGCGGCACACGGATCTGGACTGGTCGGCCGTGCAGGCCAAGCTTGAGGCTAATTCCGATAAATTGCGAGTCATTTATGAAATGGAAAATACCGGTGGTGAACCGGATGTCATTGGTTACGATGAGGCATCAGGTGAATATATCTACTGCGACTGCTCGGCCGAAAGTCCAAAGGGCCGTCGCAGCGTATGCTATGACCACGACGCGCTGAATGCCAGAAAGCAGAATAAACCTGAAAACAGTGCCATGCAGATGGCTGCCGAAATCGGTATTGAGCTGTTAAATGAGAAGCAGTACCGGGAACTGCAGCAGGTCGGACCGTTTGATGCCAAAACATCAAGCTGGTTAAGAACCCCTGATGACATTCGCAAGCTCGGTGGCGCCGTCTTCGGAGACTACCGCTACGGCCAAGTCTTCCTTTATCATAATGGCGCAGATTCTTACTACGGGGCTAGAGGCTTCCGGGGCTTGCTCAGGGTTTAGAAGATATCCATTTGAGCGGGCAGTCCAAATAAAAACACAAGCAACGGCAGGCCCCGGCGCATAGTGACATGCGGCTTTAGGACCTGCCGTTGTTATTATCTTAAATAGGTGCTAGCGTTACTACCTATGGGTTAGGGCTCTATGCCCCACACCAGGCTACTGCCAAGATAAGCCGTCACCTTGTCCCAATCTGCATAAGAGGTCTTTGACGCATCGCGCGAATAGTCATCCGCTTCCGCATAATTGGACCAATCCGACTTATTGATGCGAATCTGGATCTCCCCGGAATCTTGCCCCGGTGCCAGAGTCCCGGCATTTGGAGCAAAGGCTATTTCAAAATAGTAGTCTGCTCCCGGTAACGCAGGCTCCAGCTTGACGAAGCTGCCACTTACATTCCCGCTGCCCAAGACTGCATAGTCGACATTGAACTGCTGAGAGGTGTCCCCATCAATCGTATAGTAATAGCGTACCTTCACATCACTCAGCGATACAGTCTCGGTTCCGTTGTTCACCACCTTGAATTGTGCCCGAATCTGGTTATCGTTCTCTCCCGTATCGTCCGTACGGTACTGGACCTTCAATTCGCCGGTCGGAATTGGCTTGGAGTTCGGCGTGGCACTGACTTCGGCCGAATCCGGGCTGCTCCCTACTGCATTAGAGGCGCTAACCACATAGTAATAGGTGGTATCATTCACTACGTCAAGGTCCGTGTAGGCGTTGGTACTTACTGTAGCGATTGGGCTGTAGGCTCCGCCGCTCACCTCGGCACGCTTGACTGTATATTCTTCCGCCCCTGACGACTTGCTCCAAGTCAGTTCAACCTGGGCATCCCCGGAGACGGCCTTCAAATTGGCTGGAGCTTTGGGAGCCACTGGCTCCACGGGACCTCCGCCTCCACCTTGGATCAAGCGGGCATATTCAGCATAGGCTGTGGCCATGTCCACTTGAGACCAGAAGCGGTGGTAGACGAATTCAGGAGCTCCGTCGTCCCAGGTTTGGGTTTGCGGATTCCATGAGTTCGTATATTTGTCCAACAGATATGCCCACTGCGAATCATTGACAATGTTCGGACGAACGTCCGTGTAGCTGGCATAGACACCATTGCCGCCTTTCGATGGATCGGATGGTACGGTGGCGTTGCCTGGAATGGTATTCCCTTGACCAAATGTCCCCGTCCAACCATCAGGGAAATAAATCTCCTTCGTGAAGTAACGGTTGTAATCGCCACGTTCTTCGGTCGTGACAATGCCGATGCCGTCATTGTAGTTCCATGCCGTATCCAGCAAGGACTTGGCCAGACCTTCCGCCTGCGATCCAAGCGCTGTGAAGTTGCCCTCTTCAGCCTTGGTAGCTGCTGCGTAGAAGGTAAGCGCCTTGATATAACTGCCAAGCACGCCGGTATCTTGACCTGGATTCTTCGTGACGACACGAAGATCAGCGTTACCGGTGTGATTGCTAAATCCATTCCAGTTGTCCGGCTTACCGGACCATTCCAGATTGCTAGGAATCCAGAATTCACCCGGAGCCGAGACGTTAGCGATTTGCGGATCGTCTCCCCCCAGTACGCGATTCCCTTGCTGATCCAGATAGTAGCCATCGCTATCGGTTACGGGGCGGCTGTCAGTGAAGACGTAATCCATCGACCAGTCCACCCAATTCTCCGTGATTTGCTTGGCCATCTGGAAGTTCTCCGAGGTGGTATCTCCACCGGATGCCAGGATATAATAAAGCTCCGCAATACGTTCTACACCCCAGGCCTGCATACCGAACCAGTTGTTGGATGGAGGATCATGATATACTGGCGCATCGTCATAAGCCATGCCATAGAAGGTGCTTGTCCCGGCTGGATAAGCTTTGTAGGCTCCATCATAGCTGTTGGTCGCTCCGCCGGCAATCGCTCCTTCGTTAGACTGCAACCACGTATAGAATTCCAACTGGCGTGAGAGTGAAGTCGCCCAGTCCTGACCGGCTGTTGGGGAATTCGGAATCAAGCCACTGTCAGGATCCGAGAGGGCATATGCGGCAACCACGTTCTGATAGCCCTGATGCGCGTGACTGGCTCCAATACGCCATGCCCAATTGCCTGTATTGCCAAGGCCCCCGCCCCATGCGGTGTACCAGGCCATCAGATAATGGCTGGCGTTCTTGCCGTTGCCTGCGGAGGGACTTCCGTCTGCAGCGCTGCCGATTTCCTGAAAATACTTGTCATACATGCCGTAGCGCAGATAATCGCCCATTTTTTTGGCTTTTTCAAAATAGACCTCATTGTCATAACCAAGCGATTTGGCCCAATAGATGGCCTGAATTGCACGCGCATCAGCATCGGTAGCGTTGGTGTAGCGCCATTGAGCTGCCGGAGCATTCGCCTCCTTGGTGAACAGGGACATGAAGCCCTCTCCTGCCTTGCCAAAGCTCTTGTCATCCTGCGAAGGATGCGGCACGGCTTCCCATACCGATTCCTGCTCCCCTCGCTGGAAGGTATTCACATAGGTAGCCGTATGAGTTGGATTGAGCAGATTGCCGTATTCATACCAGTCGTCCACGTCGACAAGCCAATGCATCAGATACGTCTGATTGTTCCCGTACGTGGCCTTGAGTTCAGCGTCTAACGGGTCTCTCCCCGCCGCATATTGTCCGCTGAGCTGGCTCGGATATTGGTCCGGCTGACTATATTCCGCAGCATAAGTAGCGGGGCTGTTCGGATTATAGTAGCTCATGGTCGGCTGCTCTTCCTTGCCGTCGCCTTCATTGACCGGAATGATGTATTTCTCCATGTTATCCCAAGCCGACTCAAGCGGCTCCCAATCTCCCGTGTAATGCCCATACAGCACCTCCAGCCACAGCCAGTAGCTGTATGCCTCGGAGGTCGTCATATGTCCATAATCCGGTGCTTCACTGATCAAGGTCTCAATAGAATGATAAGGTATGCCTTCTTGGGAGAAATAGCCGTTGCTTGGGTCCTTCAACTGGGTGTACAACTGCAGAAAGCGAGTCTCCTCAGGCGAAGCCGCCTGAGCCTGCGTAGCCGAGCCGAACATTCCTCCTGTAATAAGTGTGAATGTCAATGCCGTCGATAACAGGAATGAAGCTGGTTTCCTGAAAACCCTGGACAGTATCACTGCAATCATCCTCTCAAATAGATTAAGGTTCAATTCCCCACACTAGAGAGCCGTTCTGGTAGAGGGTTACTTGGTCCCAGGCAGCATAGCTTTGCTTGCTACCATCGTACGAGTAATCATCCAGTTCATTGTAGTTGGTCCAATCGCTCTTATTGATGCGAATTTGGATGTCGCCTGTGCTTGCGCCCGGCGCCAAGGTACCTGCAGCTGTGCTGAAGCCAACTTCGACGTAGTGATCAGCACCGGTCGCCGGAACAGGCAAGCTGACAAAGGTCCCCGTCACATTGCCGCTGCCAACCGCAGCATAATCACAATGGAATTGCTGGGCCTGCTCTCCATCAATCGTGTAATAGTAACGCAGCTTCACTTGATTGAGGGGGATGGCTTCATCCCCATGATTTTGAATGCGGAATTGCGCCCGAATTTGATTATCTCCGGCCTGGGTATCGCTGGTGCGATACTCTAGTCCAAGATCACCTTCCACCGGAGCAGGAACCTCTCGCGGCTTGGCACTGACCTGGCTCGAAGGAGAGCCTTCGCCTACCTCATTTCTCGCTGCAACAACATAGTAGTAAGTTACATCGTTAGTCAGACCGGTATCGGTGAACGATGTACTGGAAGTCACTTCAACTTCGGTATAGGGGCCGCCGCTCGTTTGTGAACGTTTGACCACATACTCATCCGCACGACTTACCGCATTCCATGTCAATTGGACAAATCCGTCTCCCGCCGTTGCCGACAATCCCCGGGGAGCCGCCGGTACGGACGGGCCTGGAGTTCCTCCGACAGATGGAAGCTCGCCAAACACTTGAACTCCTGCATCAAACACCGGAATATAAGGCGTCTTGACTGGCGATGAGCCAATCGTGGATAAGCCTTGATAAGAGAAGTCATTACTGTTGTCCCAGAAGGTGGTATTCAGCGGAGCTGCAATCCGGAACTGTACTTCCTTCCGAAATGCGGATTGTCCGCCTGGATAAATCGAGGTTCCCGTAAAATCAACCTCGGTATAATAGATATGGTTATCCTCATCAAAGGGCAGCAACTGCGATACAGTAGCTCCTTGATTGTAACCACCAGCCGTGACGGTTACATCTTGCGGGCCATACCCCGCTGCAATTACTTCCTCCAGGTCAAGATAATAGCGGAAGGACATATCGCTGCTGGCACGCGCCGGCCAAGCTGAACGATTGTTGAGCAAAGCCCGAATCTCAATGAAATTGTTCCCGCTGGCGTTGACCGAAGCCTCAACAAACATCTCGTCTTCACGGACCTCAGGTGCCGGGAACGAAGCCAGCGGCTGATCACCTTCACCATGCAGAAGCATCATTTTGGCCAATGCTCCGGTAAATCCACCGTTGTAATCAGTAGCTACCTCATTGGAGACATAGTCGCTAATGGAGTCTGTATAGGCATCCGTAACGGACGGGCCTCCCACCAACGCTCCATAGAGAATATGACGATGGTTAGCCGGCTCATTCTGGCTGTCGCTCCAGGAGCCGTGAGAGGTACGGTGATGCGGATGCTGTGGGCTATTGTTGCCGTAGCCGATCACATAGCTGCTTTGTCTCGGATTATCGCCCAGCATATATAAAATTTGTTGTTCTGCAAATGAACGAGTTGTCTGCTTGCTCACAGGATCACTGACCCAATCGGAGTAAACAAAGGCCAGAAATGCCTGATTGGCAGCATATCTTAGCGCACCCCATTGATCCAGGTGAGCCAGTCCACCAGGTGTGTAATTGACGCGTTCGCCAGTCCCGCTCACCCCGGTTGTCCAGAACTGCATGCTCTTCTCGGTCGATTGGACAAAGCGAGGATCATTGGTAATCCGCGCCAATAGCAGTTGGGCTCCATAATGCTTGTCATCCCAGGCATGGGTCCACTTATAGTCCCAGTCGCCCTGCTGATTGGTTCCCCACTCATCACTAGCCGCAATCGCCTGATCCAAATAATCTGAATCTTCGGTAGCCAGATAGAGCCACACAGCCGCCCAGCTTAATTCATCGGCATACCCGCTCCAGGATTGGTAGAAGGCTCTGGCATCCGTAATGCTATCTGAGTATTTGCCCCGGTACTGGTCCGCGAACTGATACAGTTCCTTCGCGTGCTGAAGCAGCAAGGCAGAATAGCTTGGATCGCTGTCCTTGAAAATAATCGAGGAAGCAGCCAGCGCGGCAGCCGTCTCCCCGGCAAGATCGGAGCCCGGATTCGCAGCATCGATCTTGTAGGCTGGCCGAGCCATCGGCATAACCTCTGCCGGTCCCCACCAGTTATGGTCTGCTGTGCCATTGCCTACCTGTCCCCATAGCTCGTTCGGTGCCGTATGGGCTTTGATGAAATAATCCGTAGCCCAGCGGATGTTATCCAGAATTTCATCTAGCTGACCCGCTTCTTCATAGCCCTCGCGATACTCATACACCGACCAGGCGAGCATGGTCGCGGTGGCGGCCATCGGGAAGCCAAATTTAACATGATCCCCGGCATCGTACCAACCGCCCGTAAGATCAATACCTACGTCTGCACCATCCTGAAGCCCTGAATTCCCGCGCCATTCCACCCGGTTATCCTGCGGTAATACTCCTGAACGCTGCGCCTCATAGAAATAAATAGATTTTTGCAGAGCCTCCGCATAATTGTAATCGGAAGCCGAAGAAGGCGATGAAGTAGAAGCCAAGGTAGAACTTGTCCCAAAATTCATAGATGTAAGCGCTAACAAAATACTGAGAACCAACACGCTTCTTTTCTTGAATCTTTTACCCATAACAGTTGACTACTCCTTTCTGAGTAAAGGTGTCTGACCCAAAGCTTCTACTCACCTCCTGGATTTAATAGTAGAGGAGCGTTTCTGTTAATTTTTAGTAGAATCGGCTCCTGTCCATAATATATCATATAATGCTAATAAATTACATAAATAACAGTAAATTTACTGTAAATTTTTGTATCACTATTGTCGACATTCGTCTTTACCTATAGACTAATCACTTTTTGCGGATTATAATAGCAAACAACCCTTTTAAATACGAACGTTAAGGCGGTAGAGATGGAACAATATATGCAATTATTTCAAGGAACTGCTTTTTCCAGTCAATCTCCCAAACAAATTCAAATTTTAAGAGATTACTTGTTTGCGGTGAACGCCGACGGAATGATCGCGAAGGTAGTAGCTCCAGAGGACGAGGAATACCAGCCTTTATTGAAGGCTTATGAAGGCAAAAGCAATTTTCATCGCTTGGCTGATGGCCAATATTTGTTACCCGGATTCATCGACTTGCACGTACATGCCCCGCAATGGGCGCAGTCGGGTACGGCTCTGGACATTCCCCTCTACGAATGGTTGAATACGTACACCTTCCCGCTGGAGTCCAAATTTG
Source organism: Paenibacillus sp. 1SOY10 (assembly GCF_056836745.1). Taxonomy (NCBI): domain Bacteria; kingdom Bacillati; phylum Bacillota; class Bacilli; order Caryophanales; family Paenibacillaceae; genus Paenibacillus; species Paenibacillus sp. 1SOY10. Next base: position 67,115 of record NZ_JBXENK010000009.1, read on the forward strand.
CGGATTTGGATTTTGCCCGTCTCGTCTACGAAGACCTGGTCAGCACTTTACTGGCGAACGGGACAACCACGGTTCTGTATTTTGCTACGGTCCATCAACAGGCCAGCATATTGCTGGCCGAAATCTGTGCGAGACAAGGACAACGTGGTCTGGTGGGCAAGGTCGTGATGGACGACCCGGCACAAACACCGGATTATTACCGCGATGGGAGTACCCAGGCCGCGCTGGCGGATACAGAGGAATTCATTGTCGCCGTCCAGGAGCTGGCCAAGACGGTGAAGCAAGGCGTCTACCCTGTCGTCACCCCTCGCTTCATTCCTAGCTGTACCGATGAGGCCCTGCAAGGCCTGGGTCAGCTTGCGGCCAAATACGATGTCCACGTGCAATCTCATTGTAGCGAGAGTGATTGGGCTCACGGATATGTGAAGGATCGTTGCCATAAGAATGATGCCTTCGCACTGCATGATTATGGCCTGTTACGAGAGAAGTCGGTCATGGCCCATTGCAACTTTCTGGAAGAGCCTGATGTAGAGCTCTTTGCAGAGACCGGAACGGCGATTGCTCATTGTCCAATCTCCAATGCCTATTTCGCCAATAGTGTTATTCCGGTCGCTCACTTCCAGAACAAAGGCGTTGATATCGGCCTCGGTACGGATGTTTCCGGGGGCTTCTCGCCCAGCCTGTTCGATAATGTAAGGCAAGCCGTGATGTCGTCAAGAATGCTGGAGGATGGGGTCAACCCTTCCTTGCCTGCTCATGAACGCGGCTTACCCCTATCGCGAATAACGATTGATGAGGCCTTCTATCTGGCTACAGCCGGGGGCGGCGAAAGCCTGAGTTTGCCCATTGTCCGTATTCAGCCGAACTATGCATGGGATGTGCAGATTGTCGATACGAAGCTACCTCCCGCCAAACTCCCTATTTTTGATGAGAACGAGGACTTACACGGAATTTTTGAGAAGATCATGTATCTGGCTAGACCTGAGAATATCCGCGAAGTATGGGTTCAGGGCGAGAAAGTTCATTCCCGGCAGTAAACTAAAAAAATAGAAAATCAGAGGTGTGCACCACAGTGAAAACAGAAGCCGTCAATTCCTCATCCGCAACATCACAGCAACTCACCGTATTGCCCGATCAGAAAATATCGTTTGGCAAGTCCGCGATCCTGGGCTTACAGCATGTATTGGCCATGGACGTGTATGTCGTTCCTTTCCTGATTGCCATGCTGATCGGCTTGCAAGCAGACCAGTCCGGCGCATTGATTCAGTCCACATTCATCGCCGCAGGTCTGGCTACGATTGTCCAAAGCTATTTCTGCATGAAGTTGCCCATTGCTCAAGGTCCTTCCTATGTTCCACTTGGCGCCATTGTAGGTATTTATGCCGCCAGCGGCGGTGGACAGCTTGGTTGGAACTCTGTGCTGGGGGCCAGCTTGATTGGGGCGGTCCTTGTCATTCTGCTGGGCATGACCGGTGTCTTCAACAAAATCGTCAAGTCCTTCATCCCGCCCATCGTCGGAGGTACGATTATATTTATCGTGGGCCTGTCTTTGTTGCCGGTAGCTATCCGGGATAACATCTACGAAGCAGCCGATGCGTCGATCAATCAAAATGTTTCCTTGGCGCTAATCTCTGCCGGTGTACTGCTATTCTTTGTCGTGCTAGGCGCGTTACTGGGAAGCAAGGGCTCGCTATTCCGCATTATGTCCGTCATGCTTGCGCTTGTTGCCGGATGTATAGCCGCTAATGTCATGGGTGTGCTTGATTTCTCGGCCGTCGCTCAAGCCAAATGGTTCAGCATGCCGCAAATTCCTTTTGCCGACTTCGGCTTCTCCTTTAACTTCTCGGCGATCATTACTATGCTGATCATCTATCTGGTGCTGTTGGCGGAGACCACAGGTACCTGGTTCGCTGTCAGCAATGTCATCGACAAACCTCTAACAGATAAGCATATTAATCGAGGGGTGATTGGTGAGGGGATCGGTTGTCTGATTGCTTCCGTGCTGGGTTCGACCCCGGTAACAGGCTATTCCACTAATGCTGGCATTATTTCTATCACCGGGATTGCCAGTCGTCGGGTCTTTCTGGCTGTAGGTGGATGGTTCGTTATCTTCGGCTGTTCAAGCAAGCTGGCCGCTCTAATCGCTTCTATCCCGACGGCTGTCATCGGTGGCGTCTTCTGCATCGTTTGCGGAATTATTGCGATTAATGGGATTCAGGTCATGAAGAAGCAACAAATCGGGGAAAAAGAGATGTACACCATCGCCATTCCGATGATTCTCACTCTGGCTTTGGTGCTTATTCCAAAAGATTACTTGTATTCCTTGCCTACGTTTGTACAATACCTGTTGGGCTCGCCGATCCTGGCTGCTGCTCTGGCCGCGATCTTGCTGAACAAATTCCTGCCGGGTACGAAAACCGCATAACTAAAATGGCATTAAACAGGAGTACCTGTAGAACATAGATGATGTTCTCTACGGGTACTCCTTTATTTATCTTATGGATTCAGTCCTTGCATCCAATCCTCCATGGCAATAATCACCTGCTCTAGCTGCTCTTCCTCGTGAAGCGCAGGGACCTGATCTCCCTTTTGCATTCCATAAGAGCCAAATTGCCCGTGATTGCCCCCCTCTATACTGATGTACAACGTATCCTCCGGCAAATTGACTTTAGACTCTGCCCAAGCTTCCTGGTTCAGAACGCCATCCTGACTGGCCGTAATTTGCAAGGCTGAAAGGTTTAGATCCTCTAACGAGCCCGCGGCATCTGCATAAGAAGCCAGGAAGAACACTCCAGCCAACTTGTCGCTATGCTCAGCCGCATATCTCGCTGCAAACACCCCACCCAAGGAATGCCCGCCGATAACATAGGACTCGCCTTGGTGCTCCGCCAAGAAAGCTTCCGCCCGGTTCTGACCGAAGATGGCCAGATTTAATGGCATCTTCGCCAAGTATACACGATGCCCGAGTCCGGCAAGCTGCCTGGCAAACGGCGCATAGCTCTCCGGCTCCACCAAGCCCCCGGGGTAAAAAATAACGTTCGGCTCAAGCACATCCGCGCTCACCGGTTCAAATTTATAGCCGTTCTTGATCTGCATTACTTGGACCTGCTCATCACTTTCCATCGCTAGCTTGGCTGCATCAGAGGGCTCATAAGTCTTCGCATCTAAATAAATGAACATGCCGCCTATGACAACCGCAAGTAGCAAACATGCCCATAATATGAATTTAATCCATTTGGGTTTCGGTTTCCGTGATTGGTTCATGAGAAGGCTCCTTTTTTATACTTTTACAAATAGAAAACAAAATAAGTCGCCTTTCAGCGACTTGCCTCTTGGTTATCTTATTTCTTTTCGTTATCGTCATCTTTCCACTTCATGTTTCGAATTAAGTACCCTCCAAAAAATCCTATCATACCAACATATAAATAACGTAAGAATGTCTCTTCTCCGAAGTTATTAGTATAGCCAGCAATGCCTACTATTAGTAACACTAGGGCAATTAACCGTTTTGATTGCTTAGAAAAGAAAAATGCTTCTATTTTATCCACGATTTTTTCAAATCCATTCATGATTGACCTCCGAGCTATAATCGTTATCCTTTAACTTGAATTCGACTAAATATCTGTTTCTCCTTTTTTTCAGTTCCTCATCAACATGTTCCCTGTTCACTAATCAAGTCCCAATTCATGGATTACTGCAAAAGAAAGACCAGCCTCACCAGGCTGATCTAAAAAATAGAACTATTTACTGTAATGTCTTCCGTTCAGGCTGAGGGGACATGACATGAATTTGCAGCAAATAATCGCCCTGCTCCGTTGTTAGCAGATTTATTTGCAGGCTACTGCGGTCCGAACCTTCCCAGGTGATGTGTTCCACTTGTCGTGAAGAAGCATCTGCCTGGTCTAATACTGCTAAGTTGTTAGTCATAGGCTCAGGATACTCCTTGGTCAAGGCCTTCAACTCTCTGCCCATTTCAATGAAATACTGATCATCAGATGTAATAAATAAATACTCACCGGAGACGAATTGATCATCTGTAAAATGATATACGAGCATTTGCTTTACCTTGGCATCCAAAGAGAGGGCGCCTTCCACAAGAAGTCTATCCGTTTCCTCAGATTGAATAGCAGCTTGCTGCTGTTGATCAATGACGTCCTGCTTGGATATTAACCAGGGCAATCCTTCAAAAAGGAATGTCCCATCCTTACTCGTCTTTTCTATAAGCTGCTTCATGTCGCCTTCAAGGGAAGCACTACCTGAAAGAGGCCGTTCAGTCTGACTACAACCGCTTACAACCAGCAATACACTAACAAGAGAAGTCATGAGGAAAGCCAACGTTTTAGATTTAATCATGCTTTACTCCGTTCCCTTCCATATTTTGAAAACTTACAATTCTACTTTAACGTAAATATCCTTTCTTGCGCCAGTAACGAAGGGCAAATTTATCATCACCAACTGGCTCCCCTGCCAGCAACCTTTGGTTGGCATTGAGCAGTTCCTGCTCGGCCAAATTCAGCACGCGCAACGCACGACGAACCAAAGCCGCATTCGTATGGCTGATGTCCTCCAACACTGCTTCTTCATGCTGTTCATGCTGTATCTCCACATACGACCTGCCGTCGAGCCGGGTTCTAACCGTATAGAAGAAGCGTTCTGTCCGGGTGTCCTCCTCTTCTGCGGATGCATCCACGTACTCACGACCAATCTCAAGCAACGCCTCCATCGGCTCGCCTTCACTTTCGCCATTCGCCTGCCGAAATCCGAAATACCAGTTGCCAAGCCATAAGCCACAGCGGTCATCATCCTCATAATCGTCATAAGGCTCAACTAGTGGCAGGGCAAGTAACTGCGAAATACGATCAGCGGAAACATACTGCCCGGTATTCCATAATAAAGACAACTCACGCAGCAGAGACTGCCAATATGTCGGAAGAAGTTCTGCCAGTTCAACGTCTCTGTTAGCTTCATAATTTTGCCACGGTGCATCACTCACATCCATCTTACGCCACTGTATTCCCAGCGTCCCTTCCGGACTTCCCTTTCTTTGAGCAGGAAGCTCAATGATCACAGCCAACTGTTCATCCTGCTGAATGTATACCCCCTGATACGCTAATGCTCGGGTTTCCGGGACCAATCCGATGGTTAAACGATAGAAAAAATCAGTAGAGGTATCCCACCATTCACGGTGAAAGATCATCGTCTGACTCTCGTTCTCCTCCGGTTCTTCCGGGCTTGCTGGCATCAGCGAGGGAGCCGTTGCCATATCCAGAATTTCAGGTGCTATAGCTACACTGGGAAACACAAGCTGCTCCAGCCCTTCAAACTCCAACACGCCCCGATTCTCCGGTGGCAGAAAGCATGGTTTACCGGCACGCAAACGCTCAATTAGCGGGGTACGATCCAATAGTTGCTGGCCTTCATACTCGTACAGACAATCCGGATCAAACCAGGTAGCTAACGTGCGACCATCCGGATCCTCCCTCAGACTGGCCTCCTCCCATTCCTGCAGATGATACTGCCAAGTCGATGGTCCATGTACGGTGATTTCATAATCCTCCGTTTGAAGACACACTGTAGCTGCCGCTGCACCCTTTACCGTAAGCAGACCATGATTATAATCTCCCCAGAGCAACTCCTCTACGGTCAGATCGCCTCCAATATAAATTTCCTGTCCGCCCACAATCAGACTTCTGGCCTGCATATCCCCAAGCACAACTAACGAAATCGCTCCGTCTGTAATCTCACTGTATACGCTATGATCCACAATCAAATTTCCTGTAATGATATACAACAGCACGTCCTCTTCTTCAACAGCCAAATAATCCAGCGAAAGCTCCCCAAGCCTGAGGTCACCTTCATATAGCAAAGCATCTCCTTCATACTCTGCTCCCCCAACGCTATCTTCTGACAGCAAATACAAGCTGCCGGGTGGTATGAGATGAACTGCATCTTTCAAATGGATCTTGCGAAAATTAACATCCATGTATATGCCCCTCCCTGCTACGTTCAGCATCGATGTATATTTTTAGCATCTGACATATCTTCGCTTGAATCCAAGCTGCCCTCGATCCAATGCCTTCTGAATGACTTCCGATGGATTGAGAAATTTGCTATTCCCCTTATCCTTTCGAGTTTCTACCAGACCGACTTCCTTGGCTGCTTCAACAGCCTGCTCATGCAGTGGTTTGAAAGAAATGGCCACCGTAGATATGAAGTTGCTCATCGCATGTTTTGTACGTTCGGGTGCATCATGAATCGTTGTTTGTGCCACTTCAAGCATATGGGCTATTTTACTGCCCGTAAATTCACTGTCCGGGCGACTACCCAGCAGCCAGCAATAACAGCTCCACCCTGCTGACATTCTTAATTCTTCCCCGCTAGCAATCCACTGATCGGCCACCTTCTGAGCAATCTCCGCTTCCGACAAGGTTACGGCAACTAAATAATCGGATAGCATATAGAAATAAGCTCCCTGTATCCATCGCTCAAAATCCGCTTCCGTCATGGCCTGTGGATCTGCAATAATGCCAGCAAAGTACATAGCATCATAGTTGCCTGTGGCGTAAAGCTCATCTGCCAAGGCTTGATCATACTTAATGATCTTGGACATGGGCTTCATCTCGCCTGTCGCTACGCCAAACAAAGGCTCTCGGGCACCATTTGAAACATATCTTTTCTTAATTCGTTCCTTGCCAAGTGCTTCAAGCTCTTGCATTACCGATTGCAGATTCATAGGGATCACTTCCTTAGGAGTAAGAATGATGTCATTATAAACCAAGATGTCATACCCTCTCAAATAAAAAACCGCCTTCACTCGATGGTGAAAGCGGTCTGTAGCTTATTTATCCAATCTTATATACTAGTTTCTACCACCATAACTCTTGTATGTGGCATACACAGAATTGGCATACTGATCAGCCAAAATAGGGCGACCGTAGGAGTCTGTAGCTCCCGGATACCAGTTGTCTCCGCCGTTGTAGCGCAGTAAGCCATTATATATGCCGCCGAATCTATTAATCTTCTCTTCCAAAATTAATGCACCCATGCATACTTGATCTTGTTCACTACCATGATTATATGCACGGCCAAATCTTGAGCTAAACTGTGATAAATAAGCATTACGTGTGTTAGGCTCTACCTGCATCAATCCATCGCCGGCCGACGGGCTGCCTGGCAAGCCTGCTCCAAAGCTGCTTTCCTTCTTGATTACAGCACTCAGCAATAACGCAAAATCTCCACCTTTACCAAACTTATTGTCCACATTCATCACATAGTTCCAGATGTGACTTGGAACTTCACCAGGCTTGGTTACCGTAGAAGGTGAACCGGTGAAAATCTTAACCGAGGACATTTTGTCATTGATCGCACTGCCAACCCAGGAGGAGCTTGCCGTAAAGGTCCATTTGGTGCCTCCAAAGTTGTCATTCTCGTAAACTTCCACCGTCCAACCGCTTGGAACTTTAAGCGACGACATCCAATCATTTGGAATTCCATTTGCGTTCAACTGAGATAGCGTATAATTGCCTACCCCAAGGGTTACAGCTTTCCCGCCATAGTTGATATCTGCATAGAAGATCGCTCCATTTGTAGCTGGAGGTGGAGGTGTAGTTCCGCCGCCACCGCTCCCACCACCTTGTTGCCATAGAGCAGGAACATTAGATGGCTCCCAACCTACCAGGGAAGTATGGGACTGAAGACAAGTGTACGTGCTGCCACTGTAAGTTACCGTATCATTTACGGCATAGGCCGTATTTGGAGCCCATGCTCCTCTTGCTGCCGCACTGGCAGATGGTGGAATAGCCCCAAACGTAGATAGGAATATCGCTAAAACCACCAACAGAGAGATGCCTTTAAAAGAGAACTTCTTGCTTTTCATTTTCAAACCTCCTTGTTTTTATTAATCTGCAACAAGCCTATAGGCCTATCACAGGTTGAAACCGTACTATTTCAATGCATATGAATAAGCACGATAACAATCATCCAAGGTTCGACATAGGTTGACATAGTCTTCACCTTCAACCAAAATTTTCGTCAAAATGTCTTAATTTTTTACAAATTTTTTAATTAAATTTATAATTCTAGCAGGATAAACATATTATTACAATTCAGATGATATATTAACATGCAAATAATTCCAATAGGATGAAAGACCTAGTTTCATTTGAAGATTTTCTTTTTAATGACTTGCTTTTTTTCAGTATATAGACTATATTAATTGACATGTCAATCATTGAGTCATCAAACAATAGCGGAAAAGGGGGATTGCAAATGTGTCCCGTTACACCCGAAACGTCCATTATGGAGAGGCTGCAACTGTTAAATAATCGAATTGGGGCTGCTTATTCCGGGTGTACCGGTCTTAGTGCCTCCCGCTTCCGGTTGCTGCAAGAACTGTTTGCTTCCGAAGAAATAAGTCAGACCGCGCTGCAGAAGTCGCTTGGAATTGACGGTGCTGCCATTACTCGTCATTTGAAGCAACTTGAGGCGTTAGACTTTGTTAACCGACGCAACAGCCCCGACGATAACCGGGTTACTCTCGTCCAGCTTAATGAGCGGGGGCGAGAACATATCCAGAGTTTCGTAGAGGAAAACTCCCGCCTGGTTGAGGGACTACTGGAAGGCTTCGATGCCGAGGAACGTAAAGTTTTAGCGGATATGCTGGAACGGATGCATCACAACGCCGAGACCCTTTAATGTAACTACACCATTTTCTTAGAAAAGGAGCTGTCTCCCATGAGCAGTGTACAAACAATTCAAGATTTTCAGGAAGTCCTTAAAAGTCGGCGATCTGTCCGTTACTATGATTCCTCCGTTAAAATCAGTCGGGAGGAAATGACACAAATGCTAGAAGAAGCGTCATTAGCTCCTTCTTCAGTCAATTTGCAGCCGTGGCGATTCGTCGTTATTGAAAGTCCGGAGGCCAAAGCCAAGCTACTTCCGCTGGCAAAATTTAATACCAATCAGGTTGAGACTTCCTCCGCCGTAGTGGCCGTATTCGGGGATTTGAACTTTCCTGACTACGCCGAAGAGATCTTTAGCGATGCCGTTAAGCTAGGCTACATGTCGCAAGAAGTTAAGGATCAACGTCTCGCTTCATACCTGCCGCTATTAAACAGTATGCCTGTTGAGAAGAGACGCGACTCCGTCTTGATTGATGCGGGGCTCGTATCGATGCAGTTTATGCTGGTGGCTCGGGCCCATGGTTATGACACTAACCCGATCGGCGGGTACGACAAAGAACAAATCGCTGAAGCGTTTGGACTTGATTCAAAACGTCACTTGCCAGTGATGCTGATCTCGATTGGCAAAGCCGACAAAGCTGGCCATCCATCGAATCGCCTCTCGGTTGCCCGCACGACGGAATGGCGTTAAGCAATACGTAACACCCTAGCATTTTGCGTAGTAGTTTTCACTACACAGCACACCCCATGACATGATGTCATGGGGTGTACTTCATTTTGTCGTACTATTAGTTTAAGCCGGATGTCCCGTCGCACGCACAATCAATTCATTTACATCCACTTCCGCAGGCTGTTCAAGAGCATATGCAATGGCCCGGGCTATGCCTGAAGCAGGCAAAGGGTTATCTCGGAAAGATTTCATCATCTCGCGTGCCGATTCATCCGTAATGGTATCTGCCAGTTCAGATTCGGTAACTCCCGGAGAAATAACCGTCGTACGGATGATGGCACCCATCTCCTGACGCAACCCCTCTGTGATTGCCCGAACTGCAAACTTGGTGGCGCAATACACCGCTGATTTCGGGAAGACCATATAGCCCCCCACCGAAGAAACATTGATGATATGACCAAAATTCTGTTCCTTCATCACGGGAATAGCAGCCCCGATCCCGTGCAACACGCCGCGAATATTGACATCAATCATGCGGTTCCATTCCTCGACCTTTAATGCATCAAGTGATGACAATGGCATCACGCCTGCATTATTGACGAGGGCATCAAGGCGTCCGAATTGATTCACGGTGAACTGTACAATCGCTTGCATCTGTTCCAGATCCGTTACATCAAGGGAATGGTATGCCGCTGTTCCTCCTGCATTTCTAATCTCCTCTGCCAACTTCTCTAACCTATCCGTCCGTCTCGCACCGAGCACCACCTGCGCTCCCCGTTCAGCGAGCCATCTGGCGGTTGCTTCGCCGATGCCGCTGCTGGCACCGGTAATAAGCACTACCTTGCCTTTTAATCCAGACATGCACATCGCTCCTTCATCGTTTGATTGAATTATGCCGCTTGTTACATGTCCATTATGGTGGTAACTACAAATTATGCGGTAGCCGAAAGCTGCAATAGGATTGCCTAATTCTCCAAAATGCAATAAAGTAAATTGTAAAATGGTTAGATTGGAGGAAAGGGCTTGAGCGAATTATCCAGACAAATCGAACGTGTTGCCGTACAAGACGGAACTTACATTACCGCCTATCCTGCTCTTTCCTTTGTTCGTTCTTCCGAAGTATCCGAGCCGATTCCTGTCGTATATAAACCTTCCTTATGCGTGATTGCCCAAGGTACCAAGCAAGTGCTGCTGGGATCAGAAAGCTATACTTATCAACCCGGCAGCTACCTGGCTGCTTCTGTACATCTGCCGATTACGGGACAAGTGATTGAAGCCTCACCACAGACCCCTTACTTGTCCTTGCAGCTTCAATTTGAGATCGAGCAAATCCTGGATGTGATTCAACAACCCGATTCGAATATAAACAATGGCCTCACTTCTCAGCGTGCCCTGGTCATCAGCCGAATGAGCGATCCGCTGCATGAAGCTATCCTGCGACTGATTCGTTTGCTCGATACCCCGGAGGATCTGCCAGTTCTGGCTCCTTATGCGGTACGCGAAATCCTTTACCGGATGCTGCAGACCGAACAGGGGAATGCCATCCGGCAGTTCGCTCTTTTGGGTAGCCGCGCCCAGCGAATCGCCCACGTGATTGAATGGATGAATCGCCACTATACGAAAACTATGCGGATAGAGAAGCTAGCGGAAGCAGCCGCGATGAGCACATCTTCTTTTTTTGCCTGCTTCAAGGAAGTGACCGCCATGACTCCCCTTCAGTACCAAAAACGGCTACGGCTCACGGAAGCCCGGAAACTCCTCTTCGCAACCACAAACGATGCGACCAGCGTCGCTTATCAGGTTGGCTACGAGAGCGCTACACAGTTCAACCGTGAGTATGCCCGTTTGTTCGGTCAGCCGCCAATTCGGGATGTGCGCCGATTCCGGGAAACGATTTAACGACAGCACAAAAAGCACCCACAGGTTCCCGGGGACTGGCCCCTGAGCGTGAGTGCTCTTAATTAGTGATCTTATCGCTTTCTTGCCTTGATGACAAAAGTTACGGGAAGCATACTAGCCTTCCGGGCAAATTCGCTATCATTGGATTCCATCATTCCCTGATCAGACTCTTCAACCATTTGCTCGATGATAAATCCTGCTTTTGCTAGCGCATTCACATAAGTGGATAGTTTGCGGTCTGAAAGAGATAGTACGCCTCCACCAATAGATACCGAGTACCATGACTCATCAAAATAAGATTTCTTGAAAAGAAGCAAATCATTTTCTGCTGCGACACATTTATGTATGGGATGGGACCAACTAAAAATAAAAACACCATCTTTTTTCAGGTAAGAGGCAATCCGAGAAACGGTCCCCTCAAGATCGGTAGTCCAGCCTATGCCATAGACTGAATAAACATAATCGAAATAATTTGCTGGTATCCCACATTCCTCTTCCATCGGAGAGCAAATCAATTTTGCCGAAAGATCATGTACCGCCAAGTGCTGCTCGGCCTTTCCGATTTGTTCTGCTGAGATATCCATTCCCCATAATTCTGAGGCTTGGCGCTCCCCCAAATACTGCAAAGAATGACCGGTACCACAACCGATTTCCAGCACTTTTGCTCCTGCTAAATCACCGAAGAGTTGACACTTCTCTTCTGAAATAAAGGCCCCATAGAAAGGAAGGGCCGTTGTTCCTATAACCGCATTTCCTTGGGTATCCCAGAAAGACTCGTTTGTTGCATGAACCTTTTCCTTGTCCAGTTCAACCGAAATGGCCACTCCCACCTCACCCGCACCAATAATATTGGTTCTGTGGCTAGCATCCTTCTCCAATACAATCCCCTCCATTAACTATAACCTCAAATCCACTGGTACATATTGCATCAATATAGCGATAAACGCTTCTTATGTTGATCTCTAACTTTTATGATATTTGCTTCGCAGTCCATTTCTCTCCCGAATTCAACATCCCAAGAATGGTTAGCATATTATCATTTTTTGGGATAACATAACCCTGACCTAGGCAGATAATATCAAAGCAATTTTTCATAATCACGTTTACTATAAATAACGCGTCGAACTTCTACAATATTGTCCATTACAACATAGAATACGAGATAATTCTCAACAACAAGCATTCGATAATCGTCCTTAAGCCTCCTCATACCTCTATAATAATGTCCCGAGAAAGGGAATTGTTGTAAATTGGAAATAGCCTTATCAAGCTTATCAACAAGATGAATTGCAGCTTCTGGTGCAAAAAACTGTTCATTAATATACTGAACAATATCTATCAAATCTGATTGTGCCACCGCAAGATACCGTAATCTATACTTTTTCTCCACTTTGTGACCCCTTTAAACTGTATTGTTAATACCTAATTGTTTAAGCAATATTTTGTTTTGCAATGCAAACTTTTTTTCTGCTTCCTTTATAGTTTCTTCGTATTCTTGCTTATTCAGTTTGAGCTTCTCTCCTACTTCATTCATGAATTCAATCGAAAATGAAGGGATTTCAAGTTGCTCCAATCTGGAAGGGGTGATCAGTTTAATGGTTGTGCCCGTTTGTAGAGCATCTATCATCCTACGTCCTGTATCACTCTGTAAAAATTCATACAAAACGTAAGCGTTATATCGTTTAGGATTTACTCGAATAATTGATAAATTCCCACTTATAAATGCCTCATGAAATGGATTTTCTACTATAGCAAACTTAATCATTGAACCTTTGGAAGTGATGAGGATATCCATTGGTCGAATTGCAAACTTCTCAAGCCAGTCTTGCTTTTTATAGGTAATTTTCGCCCCCTCATCATAATTAATTCTCCCATTCTCTATATCTTTAATATTTAGAAAGTAATGTGTTGCAGACACCGTGAGATCTTCATATTCTTCTTTCGATAATTGGACACCACGTCTGATTTCCGCAATATCACCAAGCTTTACTGTATGCTGAAAAGATTGCTTCAAAATATCAAAGTCTAAATATTCTTTTGAATTCAGGCTAAAGTTATAGGATTTTATTTTTTCAACGTTAATTAGTCTACAAAAACGCTCCTCCTCAATTCCATTCCAATAAGAGTCAATGATTTTTGAAAGACCTTCCTCAGTGATCGCATGTTGATTTCGATTTATTCTGTATGAATACTCTCTGGCATCTATGAATAATACTTTGCCCTGTCTATTTTCAGGTTTCCTTTTATTAAATATGATCAATTCTGTACTGATGCTGGCTTTAGAGTAAAGATTCTCTGGCAATGTAATGATTGCTTCGATTAAATCCTTATCAATAATGGATTTTCTAATGTGGACTTCACTACTTCTAACTAAAGTTCCTTTTGTGCCGACTACAATGGCTTTTCCATTTTGATTTAGATGGTACAAAACATTTTGATAAAATGCCCAATCAGCCGATGATTTCGGAGGAATTCCATGCTCGTACCTGACATCGTTCCACGCATTCTCTTGATTCCAAGCAGCGCCAAAAGGAGCATCTGAAAATATAAAATCAAAAGTGTGACTCTGGTCCTCTCTACTTACAAGGTCTAATACATCTTTATTAACAATGTCAAAATTGGGGACCCGATTTATAAGCATCAACAATTTGGAAATTAAATAGGACGATACATTCATCTCTTCCCCATAGTATGATATGAGGTTATCTCTTCCCGAAGCTTTTAATCGGTGAAAAATTTCAAGATAAACACTAGAAATCCCAGAACAGTAATCGGCAATTGACCGAATGTGTTCAATGCGAGCCAGATTAAGGGACAGACTCGTAATTGATGCAGGTGTTTCATGGGTCGCTTCATCGCCGCCAAATTTAAAAGCTATTAAGTTAATAAGTCGGACCATTTCATCCTGGTGGTTGAATTGAAAGTGATTCAAATTTTTCCATACAGTTTCCAACGCTCGATTAGTAGAGTTATTTGAAAAATGAAGGAATGAAGAGACCAGTCCCGTAAAAATACCCTGAAACTTTTCATTCTCATCCTCCAGTTGTTTCATTCTGTCATTTAACCAATCCACACTTGAGTTTTCTTTAAAATCAAGGGACCAATACATATTTTGCCCGTTGCCTTGTTCAAGATTATTTAAATAGTAAATGGATGTTACGACCAATAAAATACGAATAGATTGTTCACTGGTGTAAATACCTCTTAAATCATCAAGGCAAATCCAAATCAATTTATTCAGTTCAACATTTCTGTCGCTCACTTCACTACCTCCATATAGGTATTGTCATACCTAAAAAAAATGAACAAAAAAATATGTATACCCATACCTAAATATATATCATGGTACAAATTGGTTGTCAAGGAGATCAAACAAACTGAAGGCAATTCGCCCCCAGTTTGTTAATTATTCTTAATCTCCCTTACGAATCCGCTGTCTTAACTGATTAAACACCTCGTCATGACTATAACGAACGTCAGAGTTATAGGCTTCGCTTTCAGCCTCTTGCAGCTTTGCAAAAATCTCGGTGTTGTACTGCATATTCTCATACTGCTCAATACTCATAACAACCATATCACCGTGTCCATTTTTCGTAAGAAATACCGGTTCACGTGTCTCGTGAACAATCTTTGATATTTCGGCAAAATTATTTCGCAGATCGGATACAGGTCTAATTTGCGGCAAGGCATTCCCTCCTCATAACATCATTTTATCATTATTATGATAACCAATCAACTTCATCTTTATGCAACTATAGTGGACACCTTCGGAGATCATGCAGAGCTAATCTAATTTACCTAAAGGAGGAAAATTTGCTTGCCTACACCATAACAATTTCTGTAGGTCGCTTGAAGCGTGACATCATGACAAATCCTATGATTTGAATTAAGAACACAATAACGGACATATCTACTCGATTGACAACGAAAGCTAGAGCAGGCGCAACGATAATCGCAGCAGTAACAATCCAACGTTTGACTCCTTGTTTGCCCAAATTTTGCTTGACAAGGAAACCGATTATAATGATGAGTAATGTAGCAGAGAGGAAAAGTGTCACACCCAGAAGCAAAATGCAAATCTGAATCCACAAAGTAGTCCCCTGCTTTACAGCAGAGAAACAAAATACGATATACATTGTAACGATTGCAAACCCTAACATGGGCCAGATCGGAGCATACAACCTATGAATATAGCTCAACCACTCGCTGTTATCTTCTGTTTCCCTCATTTTATCCAATTGTCGACCAAGCTTGTCCACCTCATTCACAGTCAAAGCTTGCAAGGAATGAAGTAGCATTGGATTAAAATGCTTGTAATAATCCCGTACGATCGTAAGCTGCGTGTTTGTCATATATGGCCCGCATTCACCCAACAACGCATACAAGTGCTGTTTGCTCGATTCATTATCCAGATGAAGCACGCTCGCAATGCTTAATTCCAGCTTTGTAAAGAGACTTTGCTTTAACTGTACGTTTGCCAATTCATTCTGCTGCCTGTGATCAATCATACCTTTGAATTGCTTGTACATCCAGACCAGTACCGTGCCAATAATCGAAATGAGGAATGTCTCGGTCGTATTTGCCTTCAAAAATGTCGCGATTTCCGTCCACATCGTTATGCCTCTCTCCCAACTTTATCGCCTTGTAAGTAATTTTTTATAATGTGATGCAACGTATCTCTGGGTACGATTTCTGTTTATGTTGAAGATCCCGTACAGGGCATCAGGCAAAGACATATAAATAAACACCTTGAGATTGATAAGGAATTCGACAACATTCCCAATCATTCGCCAAAGTGGTAATCAATTCCTGGAGGTCGGACTACCAAAGACATTGAAGCCTTCTTGCTTCTCATGTATTTGAAACGTCGTTATAACTTTGGTTATGAAACACTCGTTCAAGAAGACAGCCTGACGTGGCGTCGCTTTTGCCAGATTCCCATTTACAAAAAACAGATTTTACAACCTTGCTCAAAGCTCGCAAACGTTATGGCGACAAATAGGTAGAGCAACTCAAGGAACTGCTCCTACAAAACCTGGATGAAGCTCACGTGCTGAAGCATCGATCGTAAATTTCACACGGATACAACGGTTAACGAATCCGATATGCACCGCCCAATGACGAGATGCTAGTACCCGCAGTGCAGCAACATAAAGAACAATTTAGATCCGTTCCTCACTATTGAACTACGAAAGTTGAGTTACTTACTCATCATGTAACGGTTCGCATTTCATTTGAAATCCCGCCCTTCCCTCTAACACGTCCATCAGAAATAGCTTTGATGCTTCCAGTTTCACTTGAAGCTCTTGAATATGCTGAATTTTATCTTCCACAATATCTCGCTGCTCCTCGTAAGAAGTTTGGCATTTATTCACTAGCCAGCTCAATTCCTGAACTGTAAAGCCCACTGATAATAAAGTCTTCAAATCATCAAGAAAATTAATGATCTCCTCATGATATTCCCGGTAGTTATTATCATTTCTGGTTATTAACTGGGCAGGAATGAGCTTTTTGCGTTCATAGAACCGTAAGGTTGAGATAGGTACTCCTGTAGATTTGGACACTTGCTTTGCTTTCATCATTATTCCTTTCCTTATAAAGAGATTCAATAATAATATTTATAAATTTTGATTCTTGCTTACTATGAACCTTGGTTCATAGTTTATATTGCAATTATGATATCCGACGACTTCAAAAATGTCAAAAAAATTCGGATTATCCCAAAGGAGAGATTTCATGTCTGAACGTATTCAGAATAATAATTTTTTCGAAATTATCAAGGGACGTCGATCCGTACGTCATTATGATGAGAGCGTTAAGATTTCAAATGAAGAGTTACACGAAATCATAACTGAGGCCAGCCTAGCTCCTTCTTCAGCCAATTTACAACCATGGCGTGTAGTCGTAGTTCAGACTCCGGAGGGCAAAAATAAGCTTCGTCCTCTAATGCGGTTCAACACACTACAAAATGATACTTCCGCGGCGATGCTGATTATTTTGGGTGATACCCAAAGCTACCTGAATGCAGAAGAAATCTTTGATACTGCTGTTCAGCAAGGAATAATCCCCCAAGAAGTGCGGGACAAGCAAGTGCCTCAGATCATGAGCATGTATTCCGAACTCACTAAAGAGACAAAGACTGAGGTCGCGAAGATTGACGCAAGCTTGTTCTCCATGCAACTTATGCTGGCTGCTCGTGCACATGGATATGACACTAACCCTATGGGTGGCTTCGAGCAAAATCAGATCGTAACTGCATTTGACTTGGATGCAGAGCGCTATGTCCCTGTCATGGTCTTGTCTATTGGCAAAGCACAGGAAAAAGGTTATGAAGCGACACGTATGACCAGTGAGCAAATTACATTCTGGAGATAAGTGAGCACACGCTACTAATAACTTGCAGCCCCTTCAGTCCACGCTACGGCTGGATTAAAGGGGCTGCTTATTTTAGCTCTCCTTATTTCTGTAGTCCCTTCCCTTGTTGGTAAAGGACATATACTTCACTGGAAGCTGGCAACGGAAGACTTCTACGTATCTGTTCGACATAGTCCTACCACGCACTCCACATGTGTCGTATGCGAGAACATATCGACCGGTGTGACCTCGACCGTCCGATACCCGCCGTCCTCAAGGATGCGTAGGTCGGGGGCCAGAGTCGCTGGGTTGCACGATACGTACACCACTCGCTCAGGCTTCATTTCGAGAATTGTCTCCAAAAGCCGCGGATAAGTGGGAAAGGCTATATGCTAGCTTATTTTGAGTATAGTATCTCCGAGTTAATCCATTAAGCTTTAATCAAAAATAAAAGATATCAGCCATGTATGCCATTATTGCTTTCCAAATATCTTATAATGGGTTGCTAGAAACAAATCATTCCATCAATTTTGTTCAAAAAGGCCCGAGATAGTCCGACCCTTTAAATACTAAAAGAACTAGACTAAAAAATTGCACGATCTTCACTCCCAAGTGATGGGGAATTTTAGATCCGAAGATTTATGATCCAGTTCCAGAGTATGCCCTTGCTCCTTTCATCCATATTTTATAACTTAAGCTAAAGAACATTATACTTAATAGTGGTGATAAATATGTCATTAGTGGCATTTGACTTGGCCTTAATAAAAACAAACTTGGAAAATATGCACCAAATGCAATTGGAATAATAAACGAAAAAACAAAACGAAAGAAAGAACTGTATATAGTAATAGGGTATTTGGTGTAATCAGAGAACTTAAACATAAAAGTCATAACAAAAGAGGATGTTAACCAAAAACTAGAAGCTGCAGCAATATTCATTATTGCTATCATAAATAAAGAAGCTGTAAGCCAACCTATCAATAATAAAAAAATATTTATAGCCGTGAAAGGTATCGATAACTTATACCATGCATAACCCAAAATTCCCAAACCAAAAAAGAAATAGGATAAACCTTTAATATCAAACGTTTCGGATATAAAATAAAAAAATATATTAACTGGTTTAAAACAATATTTTATAAAATCACCATTAAACAAGGAATCCCTTAAATTCCAGTTATTTATAAAAAGGGTTTGGGTAGGAGCAAGTGCTAATATTGAAAATCCATATAAATACGTCATTTCATAAAATGACCAACCCATAACATAAGAAAAATTTTGAAATATTATCTGAAATGTTAGAAAATTGAACAAATTAATAAATATATGAGCAATAGTCGAAATAATAAAATCCGAACGAAAACTCATTTTTCTCTTTAAATCCATTACTAAAGCTATCCTATATATATTTAAATAGAATCGTAAGCCTCTTGGGGCAGTTGCAATTCTCTTAATCAATTCTATCCTATCCTCCATTCACAGTAATCAATTTTTCCGATTTTCTCCAAAAAAATCTACTAATAACAATCATAACAATAACCCACAAAAACTGTTTCCCTAAAATATTTATGTAATCATACATATCGTAATTTTTGTTAATCAACATTTGTAGAGGGCTCGCATATATCTCTTTAAAAGGAAATATATCTAGTATTTCTCTTATACCTTTTGGAAAAAAAGCTAAAGGAATAGTTGCCCCTGAAAGAAATAATACTACTACCTCTTTCATTACATTTATACCCCATATGGATTGCGTATATAGACAAATGGTACCCACAAAAAAATCCACGCAAAAATTTATAATCATAGCCAATAATAAACTTAACAAAAAATAGAGTATATTAATACGGACTATCAGACTGTCATCTGTAATTAACCATACAACATAGAAGGTAGGTACGAATGTAATCAAAAATGTTATAACACTTTTCCCTAAAGCATAAAAGTAAGTATAAGTTTGGTAGTCTATTGGTCTAATTAAATCTCTGACAATTTGTCCGGATTGATAATCACATCCTATTTCCCATACAACACCACTATTTAAAAAATTAAACATTGCTGCCGCAAGCACTAAATAAATCATTGTTTCATGGAATGTCATTCCATTTATAACATCAACGGAATTAGATGCATAAATTGCCTTCCACAAGTGATAAATTATTATCAAATAAATTAAATTACCAATAAAAGTTACCATTGCATTTGCACGCAAGTTTAAACTGACCATCAAACTTCCTTTTGTTACAGCGAAATACTTTGAGAATGAATAGTAGCGCTTGGCTTTCAATTTATACCTCCTTCATATATTTTTTTAACAACACTCTCTGTTGAAATCTCCTGTATTGCCATATCTACTATTGTTCTATTTTTCTGAACACAATTGACAACCTCCATTATTGAGACTTCATCTTCTTTTAGTTGAACATTAACCCATTTCTGGTTCTTACTAACTACTAAAGATGATGCAGAAGGAAAATGTAGTTTTAAGATATTCGTCAACTCTGTAGCTATACCATTAAGCATAGCTTCTTCATGCTCATAGTCAATCATGCTGAATTTTAATTTTATAATCCTATAATCACCAAAATGTTTTCTCAACATTTCAATATCGTTATCGTATATAACTGAACCTTTATCAATAATTACTGTTCGTTTGCAGAGTGCATCTACATCACCCATATCATGAGTAGTTAATATTACAGTAGTTCCTTTTTCACGATTTATAGCCTGTATTAACTCACGAATTTTCCCTTTCATATATACATCTAAGCCAATTGTTGGTTCATCTAGAAAAACTATATCAGGATTATGTAAAAATGCCGCCAATATATCACTTAGAGTCCTCTGTCCCAAGGACATTTCCCGTACCGTTTTATTATATAATTCTGCTACACCTACAAGTGAATCGAAATATACTAGATTATCCCTAAAAGATTTATCATCAATCTGATATATTTCTTTGAAAATTTTAAAAGATTCAATTAAAGGTAGCGACCACCAAAGCTGTGATCTTTGCCCAAATACCACCCCAATATTCTGTGCAATTTGAACTCTATTTTTATATGGGATTTTTCCATTAATTAAAATGTTCCCGTTACTTGGTTTTAGAACACCAGTCATCATTTTTATCGTTGTAGACTTTCCCGCGCCATTTGGTCCTAGGTAAGCAACAATTTCACCGGGTAAAATATCCATTGTAATATCATCAACAGCTTTTACAATTTTGTAATCAGTAGAAAATAAATCCTTGAAGCTTCCTACTAACCCTTCTCTTTTGTTTAATATTTTGTATTCCTTCGTTATATGTTCAAACTTAATAATTGGCTCCATAATATACTCTCCCATAATAAATCAAAGTTTTCTCTCGCGTTTATTCACTTGTTATTGGATTTTTAACCTTCGGCCTTCCCTCGTTACTTCTCTACAGAAATATATAGGGCTCCCATAGGTCGAGATAGGAGCGTGTTAAAGAGTTATACTAAAGCCATGGACGGGTGAATCTTAAAAAATGAAAAAGATTCACAAAAGCAAACAGGAATATATAGAGCTGATGGTCGGTTGAACTCACCGCTGAATTCGACTGGCTCGAAGAAAATCTGGCCTCAAGTGAGCCCCTTTGAAGAGTGCAAAATCATGATCAGACGGAATCAACCGAAGTTAAGCATTAAACGGCAAGCCGCACTGCTCTATGTTAACCGGACGAGCAAGTATCGGCCTGGAAGTGAGAAGCAGTCAAATAGAGATTGTGCAGCTCATACATCGGATCGATGAGATCTACATGAAGCACCCATACTTTGGGGATCGCCGGATGACTAAGTTCCTGAAGAATTCAAGGCTTCCCTGTATAACGGGAGCGTTTACAGCAACTGATGCATATATTTGCATATTGTTCATAAAATGGGCATAATTACATTATTGATTTAGGAATTCATTTAACAAAATCACAATACATTTGATATATCTATTTTTGCAGCCGAACTTACAATGTCCTTCCACTTCCTAAGCAACTCTATACTTAAGGAGAAATCATTATTTACATCTTCAATAATATTTTCTCGATTACTCCATAATATTTCTCCAATTTGCTGATATATTGGCAACTTCGATTTCCTTAATATATCATTACAAAGAGAATCTATTGTACTGATTCTATTTTTATATTTAATTTGCATAATTGTTTCCTCTAGCAAATCAGGTAAAGTTGTTCCTCCTCTTTTTTCAAGCACTTTAATTCCCTTTTCGCCATCACATAATCTCTGAATACTGGAATTCTTCATAAATGTTCCATATAGCAAGTCTAACTCTATGTTTTTCAACATTCCCTTCCAATACTCTACCAACTTCATAACTTCATATCTACTATCATCATGAACGTGCATAATTTTACTCTTATGAAATATAATAGGAACCTTGCATAAATAGGCTATGAAATAAGTAAAGTAGTCATAACCTATTCCATTCTCGCCTATAAAGTTAGGAACATATTTATATATTTCCTGCATACTTACATTTCCGCATTCTGGCATAGTGTTATAGTGAAATTTAAATGTATTTTTTAGAACTGGACCTCCTTGAGGAGTTATATAATCAATTTCATTATAATCATATTTTAATTGTTCATTAATATCTTCTTCAGGTATGTTACTTAATCTAAGTATTTTTCGCACAACTTCGGGATCATCTTCTTTCAATCTATGTAAATCTAAATTCCAGTTTCCTGCATAATCACCACCAACTATACATATAGTTTCATCATTTTGAAAAGTATCTTTTTCAAGAACTTCAATATCATTAAGAACACTATTAATTGGTTCACCTAAAAACTTAATTTCTTGATGTACAGGATAATATCGATTTTCTATGCTACCTAAAAAACAATCCGAGTCTCGTCTATGAATTGCTTCCACTTCAAACATTATTCCAACAATAAAAATCCAATTAAATAATTTACCGTAATCTATTTTAACCGGCATTAATAATTCGTGAAGTTTATTGTAATTAATACCGGAATTTTCCGCCAATTTATATACAAGACGATTTAAATCTTCTAATCCTAAATGATATATTTCAAATTCAAATTGTTTCCGCAACTGGACTAAGTAGGTATGATTTTTAATAAAAATATCTTCTCTTGAATTATCAATTACTACTAAAAATACCGACTTCCCTGTTGCCTCTATAAATTCAAACATTTCTTTAATAATCGAATTTACAGACTTATTACACTCTCTATGAGTTGGTACTACAAACATATCATGTCCCTTTGTTATGTTTACCATTTCCATTCCCCCATTATCAATTGTTTCAGAAAACATTACATTTTCTAAACTAAAATCGAGTTTAATTAGATTGTATGCCAAGCATAATCGGCCGAACTCAGTACCCCGCTTAACAAATACTGAATATCCGTATCCATCAATATATTGGCTTTGTAACCAGTTTACTTTTTGAGTTTTTCTTGCTACAGAGGGAGGCAAGGCATCGCTTCAAGCAGTTCATCGTAATTGTAGGGTACATATTTTCAATTTTCTTTTCCTGTAAACTGGCTTTTGGAGCTTTGTAAGTTCTGGCAGGGAGTATGAGGAGTGTTCAAAAATTCAAGCTTCTGGGTGCATTTCCAATAATTCTTCAAATCTGCATCTTAAATGCATCTACCGGACTCTTTATGTGTTGGTGCATAATATCAGCAACTTCATCATAGTTCCATGGATCTCTATATTTATGTAAATTTGATTGCATTACTTTTATATTTTCTTCAAATCTCATATAACAAAAATGCCAGATACTTCTCATACCAGAGTTATAAAGCTTCTCCCTTATCTTAGCATTAAAGAAATTCGTGAAAATGTCTAAAAGGTTTACTTCAGCATCATTGTATTTTTCAACAAACACATTATAATTATAAAGCCATTCCTTGTATCTTTTTTCTTCATCTAGAATTACATCCTCGTATTGATCATAAGTTTCTATATAGGGGTTGTAAAGAATTTTAACTCCATTCTTCTTCAATCTATATGCTAATTCACAATCTTCTAATCCCCAACCCTTAAAATCTTCATCAAATCCCCCAAACTCCATTATAGTTTTTTTAAGTACAGATATATTATGTGAGTATACTAAATGCCAAATACCCTCCAATTTTTTAGTTTCATAATTATATTTCTGAAATACGCCATGTCGTGAATCTTCTTCATATTTCATTGTTTTAACTTCATCAATATCCTCTTTAATTTTTTCAACTAAATACTTTCTCGTTCCAAATTGGATAATTTCATTTCCCTCTTCTCTAGCTAATTCAAAAAATAACATATGCATTTTCGTGAAATCACTATCAACAATTTGATCGCAATCAAGAAATACTAATATATCGCCTTTTGCCTGCTTTATGCCATTATTTCTCGCATATGATCTACCAGATAAATCTGTTCTTTCTAAATATATATAATTAATATTTAAATTATATTTTCCATATAGCTGGTCAGCAATATCAATGGAACCATCATTCACAATTACAACTTCAAAATCTTTATATTCCTGTCTTTCCAATGACCTTAGAGTATACTTCAGAACATCAAATTTATTATAATATGGGATAATAATACTTATCATTTACTCTACCTCCTTAGTAGTTTTAAAGATATGAAGCCATGGATTGTAAAAATAATGGCTAATGCTTGATGTTTTCTTGGGTGATCGAGCACAAGGGACCATTTCCCCCTATTTAGACTGCACTACCTACGCGGATTCAGTGCAGCGTCATCAAGACAAAGAGCATACCCTCAAACAGCTCCGCATCTTGATGACCCGAAAATTTCATGTGGCTGAATGATCTTTTGCTGTTGCTGTGAACATAGAAACTCCCTTTGACATGTCACTTGAACAGGAGTGGGCTAATTCACACTACTTAAGGCTCTATCTTAACTGTGGAAAAAACACTACATCTCTTAGCGTAGGTTGATTAGTCATAATAGCAACTAACCTATCAATGCCTAATCCCACTCCTGACATTGGTGGCATACCATGTTCCATAGAAGTTAAAAAAGTTTCGTCGGTGACCATCGCCTCATCGTCACCTTGGATTCGGTTTTGCGCTTGTTCAAGAAAAGTATCTCTTTGAATGATAGGATCTACTAATTCAGAGTAGGATTTCACTATTTCCCAACCGGCAACTACAATCTGGAACATATCAATAATGTCATTGTTTAAATCATTTCTTCTAGCAAGTGGAATTAAACTAGCTGGATAATTATATAAAATAGTAGGTTGAATCAGATGCGGTCTAATCTTACGTTTATATAAAAGATCTATCAAGGCTGGAACTGAGTTGACTTTGTTTAAGTCTTCAACTTCCAATAATTCATATTTACAGATAACTTGTCTTAATTCTTTATAATCAGTAAAATTCAAAATATCTTCCCCAAGTACTTTATTCAACTCTTCACAAAAATCTAATTTATCCCAATCACCTTGAATATTAATTACATTTCCTTTATAAACCATTTGTTCTTGGCCCAAAGTATTAAATAATTCCTTTAACAGAGAAGTTGTAAACTCTATGTTATCTTTGTAGTCCCAATAAGCAGCATACCATTCTAACATGGTAAACTCTTGTAAATGGGAAGCATCCATACCCTCATTTCTGAAGTTTTTCCCTATTTCAAACACTCTGTCAAATCCGGCTGCAATTATCTGTTTTAAGAATAATTCAGGAGCTATCCTCAAGTAAAATTCTTTATCTAATGTATTGTGTTTAGTTACAAACGGTTTTGCAACAGCACCTGAAGCCACCGATTGTAAGATAGGTGTTTCGACTTCAATAAAACTATGCTTATTTAAATATTGACGAATAAAAGAAATTATTTTCGATCGTGAAATAAAAGTATTCCTTGCATCTTCATTAGAAATCAAATCAAGATATCTTTGTCTAAATCTTGCCTCAACATTCTCGAGACCATGCCATTTTTCAGGAAGAGGTCTAATAGCTTTACTTAGTAATTTGAATGTTTTAACTCTAATGGTTTTCTCTTTTGTTTTAGTATAATAAACTTCCCCCTTCACCCCAATAAAATCAGCAACATCTATGTATTTTTTTAGAAAATCAAACTCTTCTTCCCCTAAATCGGTTAATAAAAAACTTACTTGCATTTTACCCTCAACATCCTGAAGTTGCATGAAAGTTAGCTTGCCGAAATTACGTTTTGCTACAATACGTCCACATATTGATGCTTTCTCACCTTCATTTAACTGGATCGCTTCTTTTAAGAGTACTGTTCTCTGAAACGATGATTCAAAGGGCTTTTTACCTTCATGTTTAAGACTCTCCAATTTTCCAAGTCTAATAGAAACTTCAGAAGTTGAATCATCGAAAGATGCATTATTATTAATTGTCATTATTATTCCCTCCAAGTTAATATTTGTTAATTACTTTTACCATATATAACATATTAAAATATAGTGGCTAATATTTCATTATTTGAAAAAGATACTTGAGGTTGTCTTTATAGATAACGAGTACACAAAAAATAAACCCTCACGAACTATGAAACCGTGATAGATATAACTTATTTCTCGAACCAGATTGCAGACTCGTTACACAAGATACTTTTCTCTATGGTTTTTTGGGCTAGTAAACTGAAATAGTATTTTTTTTTCTTCTTGCTTTTGATTTCGTAATTTCTCAGGAACTTTAGTGACCAGAGGGAAGATTTTAAAAAGTCAAAAATAATATCAGTAATTTTATCCTTATCCCACATATCATTTGTGCTTAATAATTCTTTAAGCAACTCTTTAAATAAAGTCTCACTAATATCGGACAGAAATATCAAGCATTTCAGTGCAACAATATAATTATTAAGTGCAGTTTTTATATTTATAGTTAGGTTCTCTAGATTTGTTTCATGAATAATTTCAATGATAGTAACCATGCTATCTATAAGTTTAATAGTATCGTTATTTTCATTAATAAACTGCCTAATGAAATCATTACAATAGAAAGAAGAATATACTTTATTACTAAATCCATATATCGCTTGAATCAAAACTTCAAGAGATCCGCCAAATTCTAGACCAATCGGGTTATTTGTCTGAGTATCATAAATAAAACTAACGTTACCAAAATTACATCGAGTCTCTCCCAATATTTCCCAATATGTTCCAATTGCCCTGAGGCCTGATAGACCATATTTCCATATATAGAATTTATCATCTAATTCAGTTGGTTTAATAGATATATTCTGATTCTCTAAAAAATGTAATGTTGAACTATCAATGATATTCATAGCGGATAATATACTTGGTATAGTAACGATAATATGTATAGATGCAGGTATCCATCTTCTCAAAAAAGAACCTTGAAGTTGTAAGCTATTATTGTAATCTATTTCCAAACATTTAAAGCTTGTTTTCTTGAATCCACCTAACATATACAAAGAACTCGTGAATTTTAAATACTTTTCATTGTGACTTTCAAGGAACGAGTTCGTTCTTAAGCTTTTCTGAACAGTGCAATAATCAATTAGTGGCTCTTTTAATATTATTTTTTTTTTGAAAATACAAATCGTACAAGTGGTAAATGATAAAGTGGGATCAAACTTAATCCTTACCGGCAGTTCTTTCTCAACGAAATACCCTTTGTTAGAATAGAACTGAATATAATCGTCAATAATTGATTTTCTAACCGAGGTCAATTCTTGAAAGTTCATTGTATCACCTCTTGGTTAGATGGACATTGTGCATTGTCAATTGCAATTACTCTACCACTTCTTGTATAAACACGAGGTAATCGATAACTCAAAGATGTTAGAATTATGTTACGATTAGTATTAAACCATTGAGAAAACCTCAATAAAGATATACTCTCACCTAGTAATGTAACTTGGTCGCCAATTTCAACACTATCAATATCTGTCACATCAATCATCATAAAATCCATACATACAAGTCCAGCTATAGTTACCTCTTGACCTTTTAGCAGCACTTTAGCTTCGCTTGAGTATTTAGAAGGATATCCGTCCCCATACCCTACAGGCAGTGTAGCAATGCGTGAATGACGTGTTACAGTATAGACTGAGTCGTACCCTACACTTTCTCCCTTTCTTATGTTTTGAATTTGAACTATTCTTGTTTTTAAACATAAAGTTTCTTGGCCCCTGAAAGTACTTTCCAATGGCCAGTTCCCATATATCAATGCGCCGACTCTTACTCTGTTATATCTCCATTGGGGATATTTCAACAGCCCTATTGAGTCACATAAGTGTACTTCGGGGATATAACCCCCTAATTTCTTCAAGGAGTTATATACCATCATCAACAATTCATTTTGTGCTGCATCTTTAGATCTACTGGTAAAACTTAAATGAGAATAGATACTCTTTACTTTTACATTTGAAAAGTTACTTATTTTCATGATCTCTTCTATAGAATCCTTATTCGGTAGGAATCCGAATCTATGCAGACCAGTATCAATTTTGACATGTATGTCAATTGTTTGAAATTTTACTTTTGCAAGATCATTTATTTTTTTCGATTGGTTAATTGATGTGACAGTTAGACTAATTTTATTATCTATAGCAGCTACAATTTCGCTCTCTTCAAATACTACACCTAATACTAATATTTCACCTTCTATTCCTAATTTTCTCAGCCCTATTCCCTCTTCAAGATGACTAACTGCAAAACTTGTAGCACCATCTTCTTGTAATTTTTGTGCAATTTGTGCAGCTCCCAGTCCATAAGCGTTACTCTTAATAACACAGGTAATTTTGGTGCTTTCATCCATCATTTCTCTTAAATGCCTATAGTTATCAATTAGTTTATCTAAATCAACTTCTATCCATGTTCTAAAAGAAGAATCTAACACCTCAAATCACCCAATTCTTTGATAAAATTCAATCATCTAATTTAGTTCCAGTACCCAATATTCTGATAAAGGCGATTGATGAATGTATCTTATTTTTCCATGATTATTATACTTGACAGTATCATAACTTAAACGAGTAATGAAGCAATTCGAATTTGCCAACTTCTCTTATTCTCCCTTGTGTGCACAAGATCATAATCTTTTTTAGAGATTTACTTACAATCCTTTTCCTCAGGCCATTTGTAGAGTATGCAAAGATTGTGTAGGTTCATTATGCCTTGCATAATACCCTTTATACGGATCTATTTCCCCATAATTTTGCCAAAAAGAAACTTGTCCGATTATCATTCCGGGATAAAGACGTATAGGCTTAGTAGCAAGGATCTCTAAAGTCCACTGATGTTGTGATGTTGTATGCCCTAAATTAGCAGATAACTGTAAAAACAAACCTAGTCTTCCCATCGAACTTCTTCCAATCAACGACATGGCATATTTTTTACTGCCAATCACTTCAAGAGTATGGCCTAAACACATTTTTCCCGGTTGAATTACAATACCATCTTTTTCAAATTTAATATTTTCGAATATATGGTTACCATTATTACTACCTAAATAACATTTTAACTCTGAACCAAGTCTATAATTGTAACTATTTGGATTTAACTGAGAAGGATTAAACGGAGAAATATATATTTCACCTTGCTCAATCTCATTCTTTATTTCATTACCAGTTAATATCATGAAATCACCTCCTAGATATCCTGTTGAATGTAGTCAAGATATGTTTTAGAGGGAAGAGGACTCATTCCACCTGTGTACTTTCCTTTATACAAGTGCGTTATTTCTCCTTTTGGAACCCAAAAACTAACCTGTGCAATTTGCATACCTTTATATATCTTTACCGGAAGGGTGGCATATAATTGAAGTGTTGATTGACCGTATGAACCGATATCAATTAGATCTGCAGTGATATGTACAAAAAGTCCCATTCTAGCAATACCTGATTTATTATGAATAATGGGTACAAAATGATCTCCCCCAATTTTTTCACGAGTAGCTGCTAATAAAAAATCCCCTTGATTCAAGTCGAGTCCTTCATCAGGAATTTTAGTATATTTATATTCAGGTTTCTTTTTAGGATCTAAGATTTCCGAAGTATAAACCAATATATCTTCAGCTAAGTGAAGATCATATGAGTTTGTTGTTATGTTATCACTGTAAAATGGATCAATTTTAATTTTCCCTGCAGTATACTGAACAAAAATTTCGTTACCTGTTAAAATCATTTGCCTCCCCCTTAGATTAATTATTTAAATCTTCTAGCCAGAAAGAGTTAGATTTCTTTGAGGTTACAACCTAAAACAACTCTACAAAGCGCTTAGGATATATATTTTTTCTATATCTAAAAACTAATACAGAATAGTTTTGATATTTTCTCAGTTTATTACTTGTTTTCCTTATTTCATACAATCTATTATATAGTTCACTATATACTTCGTCACTATCTATACCTCTCAGTTTACACGCTGTCTCAATAGTGCTGTGACAATAATGTCTTAACTCATCTTCAGCCTCAAGATATAGGTGGTTCCTTTCTTCATATAGAACTTCTAGTCCGCTATATGTCTCCATAACTTCTTGGTATGGTATTACGGTTGGAGTAATGCCAAAGACTTTTTTACTAGTTTCTATTAATTCATTTGGCACATTATTAATTGCATAGAACGGAGAAGTAAGAATATATCCCTCATCTTCGAGAAGAGACAAACATTTAGCGAGCATTTTCTTTTGATCTGGAAAAAAGCCTAGTGCAGCTCCTAAGACAATGTGTGTAAATTTTTCATTGCTAATAAATCCATACCCGTCAGCTTGCAGATATTCCAGACGAAGATTTGGTGCATACAATTGATGATTCATCTTGGCAGCTTCAACTGATTCTGTACACAAATCAAAACCAATCGCTTTACAATTAGATAGTTGAGCTAGTTCTCTACTTGAAAATCCTGTTGTACAAGCTACCTCTAATAAATTTGATTTGCTTGTTAATTTAGAAAAACATGCCCATTTAGATAAAGTTGAATAGGAACCTGGTGGAACGTTCCATTGGTTAATGAAAGAAATAAACTGTGTATATGTCAGCTTAGAAATGTCGTTTAATACTGAATTATTGTTCACCATAGCACTCGCTCCCACTATAAAGTAATGTTTTCGCCTGTTTTCTCGCCCATTCTCAAGATTTCAACTTTGACAGTTTAAGAGATGCTGGTGGAGAATGTATTCTGCACCACGATTTCTGTAAGAGCGTAGGCGGGAAAGGGGCGATTACATTGATTGCATTGTAATCTCTCTGTTTTTGTCCTCAGCGTACGCAGGACTCGAATCAGTTTTCCACATAAAAGCGATGATCAATTGTTTCTTCTTAATCGGATTCTGGCTTCGCGTCGTGTAATGCCTGTGCAGAAGCCTCAAACGCTTCGTTCTTCGCCACCATCGGTATGACCGCTCCGAACAGTAACTCCCGTAGACCAACCGCCCTCGTTTGCTAATCCCCATCTCGCCCTTCCGTTTGCCCGAACTGTTTTCTTTGAGATTCTGACCGACCAGACGGATAATTTGTTGACCATGATCGTAGTTGTTCAGATCTCCGACTTCAGCCAAAAATCAGGCCACGGTGATCACCCCAACTCCCGGCACAGTCTGTATTTCTGCTGCTCCCGGAATACCTTCCACGATCGCCATCACTTTCATCGTCTTCAACTGCTCATTGAACAGATCGTATTGCCCTAGAAGCGTATTCAACTCTATTAGAGCCGCCTCCACTCCTTCGGTCAGTCCGATGGAGAATGCAGCGGCGGCACAAAGCGATTCCGCCGCTTGATTCCCACACCACGCTTCACCTCCGTCTTCCAATGAGCTAGGACGTCTCTAGCCCCCTTGGCAACGATGTCAGCTGATTGCGCGAATGCTCGCATCGTCTAAGCGATGCCTTGCCTCCCAGACCTTGAAGACGCTAGCGTACTCAGGGAAAAACCGATCGAACCAATTGCCAAAGCGACCTTTTACTTGCGTCAGACCATCCGACACTTTTCACGCAGGTACATCAGGATGCGCAGCTCCGCGTATTCCTTCGTCGGCAGTTCCGGCTCGGAGTACTTTTCCGTTTCGAATGAGATCCGCGATGACCTTAGCGTCTTTGTAGTCGCTTTTCTTTGGTGAATTATCCCCAAGCTCTTTGGTCTTGTTGACACGATGCGGATTCACGACAACAACCTGAATGCCTTGCTCTTATAGATATGCCGCTAACAGGAACCAGTATTGTCCGGTAGGCTAGGTGCCAAACACGATGTCTGTCTTGTCATAAGTTTGACCGATCTCCTTCATCCACGTTTCCAGTTTCGTTAGTCCTTCCTGATCGTTATGGAATACTCAATCCTTCCCAAGCTCGATACCGCGCAAATCCACTGCTCGAGCTACGTGAATCTTCTTCGAAATATCTGGGACCGACAACCAGTGTCGATTTGGTAATTCGTGTTATCCGTTGATTTTGCTTTTGTTTCAACTTAATACTTCATGGTGAGCGCCTCTTTCGTTTTGGGATTTCTTCTTGCTCGAACGGTTCCCAGTATAACAAGAGGCGCTTTTTGTTTTCAAAGGGCAAATTACTTCATTACAGGAATGGCTCCTTAGAACAATAGTCAAATAAGTAGATCCTGGTTGTTAAAAAAATCTTCGAGGTTTTTTCTTTTTTTGAGTTCTAGAAAGTAATCGTTTCCAAGTTTGTTCACCTACTTATAAATTAGTATTTTCCATTCACACCTATTATATTTTTTTCATAAATAATGTAATTGACGCCAGTAAAATTGTATCATTACTTTATTCAAGCATATATGCCTCATTTTTCAGTTTTGGTACCAAAATTTCGGTTACCCAATAATAATATTGGTTAAGCTTGGTCAGTTTTGCATCGACAATGGCGTGAGCTAAAACAACGAAATATTAAAGTGTTTAACGAAGGAGCAATCTAATTGGGTTGTCTACTATTACTATTATTGTCGAGGATCCAAAGTCAAATTTGGTATGACTCAAGACGTGATGAAGGTTGGAATTAGTAACAAATTAGGGAAGTACAATGCTTATTGCGTTCTGACACGTCGAGTGAGATGGCAATGGATTATGATAGAGAATATACTTTCAACCGCCATTTAGAATTTGATTTAATGCGTTAAAAGAAAGAGGAGCGCTGGGTTGTTTTTATTGAACTATTCAATCCTAATCTAAATATTGAGCCAAAAGGGTCTGTAAAATAAACTGTGTAAACTCTCCAATCAATGACAACGATTTGAAAACGTTGGCGGATGTTCAGTCTGCCCTTAAAGAGTTGTTCGCTGACACGTTGCAAGAGATGCTGGAGGCGGAGCTTGACCATGAACTTGGCTATGCGAAGCACGATGTATCGAATAATTAGACCACCAACAGCCGCAACGGGAAGAGCAAGAAGACGATCACCAGCGAGTATGGTGAGCAGGAGATTCGTGTTCCTCGCGACCGTAACGGTGAATTTGAACCGATGATCGTGAAGCATCAGTCGAACGTAACTGGCATCGAGGACCAAATTATCGCCATGTACGCCAAGGGTGTAAGCACCCGCGACATTCAAGATCTTCTCTCCGATCTGTATGGGATCGAAGTGTCCCCGACGAACGTGCTCTGTCAGCAAGCAATGACATCTAATCCACTCTGTACGCCGATCAATCCTCCAGTGGACATATTCCTGCGGGTAACAAAAAGGGACTTCAGAGCCACCGATTCCAGCCCGTAAACCACAAAATCCCTTACCTAGAAGGCTTTTAGGCTTTTAGGCTTTTAGGCTTTTAGGCTTTTAGGCTTTTAGGCTTTTACTCTCTACCCGTGACATCCATACGATGCACTCAACGTGCGTCGTATGCGGGAACATATCCACCGGAGTCACCTCGACGGTGGTATACCCGCCGTCCTCCAGCACGCGCAAGTCCCGGGCCAGGGTAGCCGGGTTGCAGCTCACGTACACGACGCGCTGGGGCTTCATCTCCAGAATGGTGTCCAGCAGGCGTGGGTCGCAGCCCTTGCGCGGGGGATCGACGACGATGACGTCGGCGGTGATGCCTTGCTCCTTCCAGGCCGGGATGACATCCTCTGAAGCTCCCACTTCAAAGGTCACATGGCTCATCCCGTTCAACTCGGCGTTGACGCGGGCGTCCTCGATGGCTTCTTTGACGATTTCCACGCCGTACACGCGTTTGGCATGCTGCGCCAGAAAGAGAGAGATCGTCCCGATGCCGCAGTACGCGTCAATGACGGTTTCTTGACCCGTGAGCCCGGCGTATTCTACCGTTTTCCCATATAATACTTCGGTCTGAACGGGATTCACTTGAAAAAAAGATCGCGCGGAAATAGCAAATTTCACATCACCAATGTAATCGTAGATGACCTCCCGGCCCCATAATACACGGGTAACCTCGCCGAAAATCACATTCGTCTGCCGTGTGTTAATGTTCTGACAGATGCTCACCACTTGCGGCAACTCCCGGCGAATCGACGCGATCCATTCTGATTCCTGCGGAATATCCTTGCTGTTGGTCACCAGAACAATCATCATCTCGTCCGTACGGAAGCCCACTCGGACCACCACATGACGAAGCAGGCCCCGGCCCGTTTCTTCATCATAAGTGCTGATTCCCAATCGGCGCGCAATGTCCTTCACCGTTCGCACCATCTCATCATTGCTTTCGTGCTGGATGAGGCACTGCTCCATATCCACGATGCGGTGGCTGCCGCGAGCGTAGAAGCCGCCGATGAATTCACCGTTCACTTCCCCAACAGGAACCTGTGCCTTATTGCGATAACGCCAAGGCTCGGCCATCCCCAGTGTGGGCAGAACCGTAACAGGCGTTGTTTCCTGCGAGCTAGCAGCCGCTCCACTACCACCTGCTACATGCAGCTTGCCGATCCGCTCCAGCGCATCAATCACATGCTGCCGCTTCCAGGTCAGCTGCGCTTCATAGCTTAAATGCTGCAACTGGCAGCCCCCGCATTTATCGTAAATCGCACAGGGCGCGTCCACTCGGTCCGCGCTTGGCTCAAGCAGCTCCAACAACTTGGCGTAGCCATATTGCTTTTTGGTCTTTAGGACCTTCACTTTGGCCGCTTCCCCCGGCAAAGCTCCCGGCACGAACAAGGTGTACCCCTCGGCTCGGCCCACGCCTTCTCCATCGTGGTTCATCCCGATCATCTCTACGACCACTTCATCATTCTTAGAGACAGGCAAGCCAGCAATCACCTCATCATTTGTCGCACGACGATCCCTTCGACCGGTTCTTCCACCTTCTCTTCCTCTTCCGTTCTTCATCGAACCAACTCCACTCTTACCACCAGAGAGTCCACTTTTCTGCTGCTTCCTCATAACTTGCTCCTTCTATGTTCAATCAAACTCGATTGGTACAAAATTTAAATTACTCCAGACTAACTAAACTAGCTTACACTAAGCCATTCACCATTATAGCCTATCCTAATTATATAGTAACTCATCTTGTCGCATTTTGATTTGTAGTTTGGAATTATCCGCAATATACTCCTATATAGAGGTGATGAGCATGTTCAAAATAGGCGAGTTCTCCAAACTCACACAAGTATCCATCCGCATGCTGAGATATTACGATGAGACAGGTCTGTTAAAGCCAGCAGAGACAGACCCGTTCACCAAATATAGACTATATTCCACGGAACAAATTCCAGTTTTGAATCAAATTATCTTTTTACGCAATCTGGGTTTTAATGTATCTGAAATTACCATTGCTCTCAGCCGATGGAATGATGGTTTCATTACAGAACAACTAGAAAAAAAACAGCTGGAAATCGAAAATGCAATTAGGGTAGAACAAGCAAAGCTGGCTAACATTGAATTAGCCAAAAAGGATATTGAACTGAATAGAATCAAGATCAACTACAATGTGTCCCTCAAGTCCGTTCCCAGTTATCATGTGCTCTCCTTGAGACGAACAGTCCCCAATTATTATGCAGAAGGGGAGCTGTGGGGAGAATTGACCGCCTTTGCGGAGCAACAGGGGGTTCCTATTTTGAATAAACCTTTTACCATATATCACGATATGGACTATAGAGAAACAGATGTTGATATGGAGATATGTGCACCTGTAGCCCAGACTGGGGAAAATATGTATGGTTTTGTCTACCGACATACTGAGCCTATCCCTATAATGGCCTGTACTATGGTCTATGGGTCTTTTGAGAATATTGCAAGTGCCTATGTTTCCTTTGCTAAGTGGTTGGAGGAGCATCATCAATATCAGATGTTGGGGCAGAGTAGGCAAATTGTTCATCGGGGACCATGGAATGAGGAAGGCCCTGACAAGTATTTAATTGAAATTCAAATACCACTAGGTCAGAGATAGTTGTATTCCTCTATCCTGTTGACTCTCACATGATGTGAGGGGCTATGCTTCATTTGAAGCTAAAATACAAACGCGATGGAGGATACGCCAATGCAAAATTTTCAAGTTACCCCGATTGGGAGAATCACTGTCAATGAAGAAAGTGTACTTATTAAGTTAGATTTGAAGTACATTCCAGCCCTGCAAGCATTAGAGGGATTTAGCCATTTGAACGTTATTTGGTGGTTTAGCGATTTTGACACGGAAGAGATGAGGAATACTCTTGAAGTGCCACAACCGTATAAACAAGCTCCTGCCGTTATGGGCATATTTGCTACAAGATCGCCGATTCGCCCAAATCCAATTGCTCTGACTGCAGTACAAATTATAAATATTGATTATGAAAAAGGAGTTATTCAAATTCCTTATATGGATGCCAACGACGGAACGCCAATTCTTGATATCAAACCATATACACCAAGTCTGGACAAAGTCGATACTCCTACTGTTCCGAAGTGGTGTAGTCATTGGCCAACAAGCCTTGAACAGTCTGCCAGCTTTAATTGGGAGAACGAGTTTAACTTCTAGTTAATCATTATTATCTATATAAGTTGAACTTATGTTTAACGCAAAGAAGCAGACGAGAAAATGTTCTTACGATCGCTGTTGCTCACAAATTTCTTTTATTTAGTACATTCTTATAAAGGTAGAAATTCATTCACAAAGGCGAACGCTCCGCTTCTTCAGAATCATTTTTCTCGCTTGCTTGTTATGCCTTTTCTTTAGTTCAACTTATCTAAATTAAGTGGTCACTCACGCATTTAGAGCCTTCCCGTGGCCCGTGCAAGCACAGCAATGGGAAGGCTCTTCACGCGTAGATACTTCTCGTACCATCTAAGCAAAAATATGCAAATGCTGCGGCAGCACCTCGAACACGCCGGGAAGCTCGCCGCCGAGCTCGCCGTCCAGGTTGAGTTGTACTTGCCCAGGGGAGGTCACCGCCATCCGCGGTGTCTTGAAATAGGCCACATGCGGATCATCCAGATGATCGCCGCGCAGGGCTAGTGACACCAGGCGGATAAACTCCGCCAGATTGCATTTCTTCACGGCAATGACATCGAGCAGCCCATCATCGATACGCGCGTCAGGTGCCAGCTTCTCGAAGCCGCCCACCGAATTGCTGTTAGCGATCAGGAACAGCATGAACTCACCCTCGACGATATCGTAGCCCTCCGCATCGATGATCAATTGCGTTGGCGACAGGCTCACCATCTTCTCGACGCCCTTCACATAATAAGCCAACTGTCCAATCAACGTCTTCAGCTTGCTTGGCACCTCGTACGTCAATTCAGTCAGCGTACCGCCACCCGCAATATTAATGAAATGGCGGCCATTAACCCTACCGATGTCAATGGGTCTCGTTTTATTCTCGATGACCAGGTCGCAATAATCCTCCCAACGCCGGGATATCCCCATGGCGCGGGCAAAATCGTTGGTCGTCCCCATAGGAAATACGCCCAATGGAGGCAAGGTATTAAGCCCCGCCATGCCGTTGACGACCTCATTCAGTGTGCCGTCTCCGCCGGCAGCGATGATGATGTCGTAGCCGCGCTCCACGGCCCAGGCCGCTTCCCGCGTCGCATCGCCCTCTCCGGTCGTTGCATGGCACGAAGTCTCGATGCCGTGACGGTCCAGCCGCTCCAGCACATCCGGCAGCAAACGCCGAATTTCCTCTCTTCCCGAGGTTGGATTATAGATCAGCCTAGCTCTCTTCATAAGGTCAACGCCACCTGATTATCATAATGTGAACAACTTCATTATATTCAATATTTGCTGTGACATCCAGCGAGCAAGCAATGGATGGGGCAACAAGGACTCCCCGACATAGCGGTATCCCTTAAGCCCTTCCAGCCTGCCCGGAATCGTTCTCTTCGTAAAATAACCCGTGCTCAGGAACAGCGGTGCCACCAGCACTTCCATGTCCCGCTCCTCCGTCCAGTAACGAACCTTCTCGCCAAGCGTGTCGGGAGACAGAAATGCTACATCGGTAGCCGCGAGGCCGCTAAGCTGTCCGGTCCGTGCAGCCAGAGAGGTCATTCCCAGCTCCCAGCGCCGCAAAAATTCGGTATAACGGCTGCCATGGCCCACCAGGAGCAGCACTTCCCGTTCAGCCTTGACCGATAATGCCTTGATCTTATCCCACACCATCTCTGCAACCAGAGGATGATCATCTATAGGATCACCAAAAAGCACCCGAGCCGAAACCCGAAGCCGCTTCATTTCGGTGTCCTTCTCCGGCGCCGCCTTCAACCCAAGGGCATAGGCGATTTCATCAATATGTGTACTGCCTGAGGACACAAAGAAAGGTATGACGATCATGTCCGTCACCCCTTGCGCCTCCAGCCAGTTGATTCCATCCTGAATAAGCCGCCCCGGAACCAATTCCAGATAGGAACTGTAAGTCGGAAGGTTCGCAGGCAAATAACCCATGGCAGCCTCTACTGCTTCATCCACAAGGGCCACCCAATGCTCGTCCGCTGAGCCGTGGCTAATCACCAACACGCCCGGCTTACGAAGAACACCCAGGCCGGAAGAGACATCTCCCTCTTCCGGCCTGAGATGTGGCTTGTCAGGCACCATATCTGTCACCGCGCTTAACGGCCCAGACGGTCCAGTGCCATTTTGTATCCATCGTTGCCATAATTGAGGCAACGTTTCACCCGCGAAATCGTGGCCGTACTAGCTCCCGTCTCCGCTTCAATCTGGTTGTAAGTATTGCCCTTGCCAAGCATCCGCGCTACCTCCAGACGCTGGGACAGAGACTGAATTTCGTTCACCGTGCAGAGATCGTCAAAAAAGATATAGCATTCCTCGATGTCCTTCAACGTTAAGATGGCCTCAAATAATTGATCGATCGACTTGTCGTTTAATTTTTTCAGTTGCACTCCATAATCATCCCCTACAATTACTGTAACCCCATCCTCATTGTACCTGAGGGGCATACACCTTTTCAAGCATTAACGGTTTCACGCATCACAGAAAGAACGCCCAAAATCCGCAAACGCCCACCACAACCGGGACATTCGTCCATACGCCAAGTCCGCCCGGCACATACAGTATAGTGATAGAATCGCCCAATTATAAAAAAGGAAAGTGATATTATGCCACAACATTACGATCCACGGCAAAGCCAACTGCCCCCGTCTTATCCATACAGCGATTACTACCCGGGGCTAGGCCCTTATGAGATCAAGGCCCAATCTTCATCGCTCATGCCCTTCTCTCCCCCGTCACAGGGACCTACACCCGTAAGTCCCGTCACGCCCAAGCCGGCGTCATCCGGTGGCGGCCTATCCATCCCAAGCATGAGCGATTTGAAAGGAATGGTGGACCGCCTGGGGGGAATCGACGGGATTCTAGACAAGGTAGGTCAGGTTCAGAAGGTCATGCAAACCGTGCAGCAATTC
The DNA here is from genome assembly GCF_056836745.1 of Paenibacillus sp. 1SOY10. Lineage (NCBI taxonomy): Bacteria > Bacillati > Bacillota > Bacilli > Caryophanales > Paenibacillaceae > Paenibacillus > Paenibacillus sp. 1SOY10. The sequence continues at coordinate 106,468 of NZ_JBXENK010000009.1, forward strand.
GCTCCCATGGCGAAGCTGTTCACCGCCTTCCTGCCTGGCGGCAAGAGCGGCTCGGCCGGTAGTCTGGAAGAGTACAGACCCCGGCGCCGCAAGTCCGGCAAGCGTAAGAAGAGCAATTCCGGATCTGGCTCTGGTAGCCGCAAGCGCAGTACATCCGGCAAGAAGGGGTCCTCAGGCTCAGGCAAGTCCAGTAAAACAGGCAAGCGCCGCCGTTAATTCGGCGGCGTTGCTGCTTGGCCTTAGACAAGTCTGCCGACAATTCAAAAAAGCCAATCTCCAAAGATTGGCTTTCTACGCTGCATTACCCTAGAACAACAATTTATAAATTCCTCCGGCCATCAGGAACACAATTGGAATCGTAATGACCCAAGCAATGACAATTCGCCCCGCCATTGACCAACGTACAGCGGAGAAGCGTTTGGCAGAGCCGACGCCCAGAATTGCCGATGTAATCGCATGCGTAGTGCTGACCGGCAAGTGAAACAGCGTAGCTCCAAAGATAACAGATGCCGCTGAGATATCCGAAGCAAAACCGTTAATCGGTTCAATCTTGAATATCTTGGTACCCATTGTCTTGATAATTTTCCAGCCGCCGATCGACGTTCCTAGCGCCATCGCCGTAGCTGCCGAAAGCTTAACCCACAGCGGGACTTCCATATGATCCTGGAATCCGGCCGTAACCAAAGCAAACGTGATAATTCCCATCGCCTTCTGCGCATCATTCGTACCATGCGTGAAGCTCTGCAAGGCAGCCGTCAGGATTTGCATCGAACGGAAGCCCTTGTTGACCGTATGGGGACTACGACGTGCGAAGATCCATTTCAGGATCATCATCACGATGAAGCCAAGTCCAAAGGCCAGCAGTGGGGAGAAGATCAATCCTTCAATAATCGTTTTGAATCCGCTCCAGTTCAACTTCTCAGATCCGGCACCGACATACACCGCACCTGCCAGGGAGCCAATCAAGGCATGTGACGAAGATGAAGGAATCCCGAACCACCAGGTAATCAGATTCCATATAATCGCCGACAGCAACGTAGCGACAAGTATCTCCAGGCCGTTATCCAGCTTCGCGGGGTCAGCCACGCTTCCACCAATCGTCTTGGCAACGCCGGTGAACATAATCGCGCCCAAGAAGTTCATGACAGCCGCCATCATAATTGCTGTTCGCGGCTTCAATGCACGCGTCGACACTGAGGTCGCTATGGCATTTGCCGTATCATGAAAGCCGTTGATGAAGTCAAACGCCAGCGCCAAAAAGATAACGATTAAAATAATCAGTAAACTCGTATCCATAGCTTTTTTGCACAGATGGCTATCTCTCTATGTGAATCCGCGCAATTCCAACCTCCCGGGAATCGAATGTAATGAAAGTTCTTAAGAATTACGCATGATGATGGATTCCAGCATGTTAGCCACTTTCTCGCATGCGTCCGTCGTCGTTTCAAGCCGCTCATAGATTTCTTTCTTCTTGATCAGCTCAATCGGATCGGTAACCTTCATAAACAATTCCTTGATGCAAATACGCAACAATTCATCGCCCTGATTCTCCAAGTCGTTCAAACGAATCGTATACTCGCGGATCGCCAGCAGCTTCTTCTGGGACAGCAAATGAACGGCCTTCTGAATTTCATAAGCCGATGTACGCAAAATTTCAGCAAAACGGGCAATATATTCATCCGGTTCCGTCAAATGATACATGAAGAACCGCGACGTCGTGGCCTCAAGCCCGTCAATCACATCATCCAGCGCCGTAATCAAATGCATGATGTCATCGCGCTCAATCGGTGTGATGAAAGTTTTGTTCAATTCTACGATGATCGTATGGGTATACTCATCGCACTGGGATTCGAATTCCTTCATTCGCTTGGCGAAGGCTTCAACATCCTTGAATTCCGCTACCTGCTGCGCAAAATAATCAGCCGAATGCACGATGGCATCCGCCATGTTCTCTAACGTTTGGAAGAAAATATCTTTCTTTCTTACTCGCATCAGGATCCCCCCTTTTCTCGGTATAGGCTATTTTCTGAAAGAAATTTTACATAGCCCTGATTATCTTATCACAACCTTTTAACACATGGTTAATAATGTCGCAAACATTTCACCGAAATTCGAGGGAAAGCCCTTTCAGGATTCCATAGTTATCCTTTTATATCCATAAAATCTCATTTTCCTTGTTTTTTCGTTTACTCTGCCTTTACATGACTGTCGAAATCCGGCGCATTCGGCACGATATGGATATAGGTTTGTCCGGGAACCATCGGCACTTCCTGATTGTCCTTAACGAACCTTATGATGTCATTGTCCTCCCGAATCCACCGGGCGCGAACCACATGTCCTTGCTGGAACAGTACCGCCTCGCCTCCCAAGGTCAGCCCCACCTGTAAACGTCCGATATCGTCAAGCACCCGATGATCCGCCCCCATCACAACTACGTTCGCGGCAGTGAGCTGCTCTCCACTTTCCAGATCATTATGTGGCTTCTCGTTAATTGACCGTTTATACACGCCGGTAGCCGCGTCAAATTCATAGCCGACCCGGTAGCTGTCCAATTGGAACTTAATTTCTACCGTGCTCGCTTTCTCTAGCGTGCTGGGACCTTCGTTTTCCGGATAAAAAACATAACCTAACGTACGTTCCGCTTCGGTCTCGTAGCCACGTTTTGATGTCCCTTCCAGCAAGGTTTCCACATTAGAGTACAGGTTATGCGGAGCCTTCCGGGACTTGTCCCGCCAGAAGTAAGAGCCCGCGTTCGAAATTTCGTCCAAATCATCCTTGCGTTTGGCCTGCAGGATAGCATAGGCATCATTGCTTGCACCCGCATGCACCGTCACCGCATGATAGCTCTCGCCCAAGTCGATCATATAAGGACGAATGCTACGAATGGGGCCGATCTTGGCGTTGTCGGTTTTGCTTTGGTACAAGGACACCAGGCGGGTCACCCCTCCCTCAGCCAGTACCTCGTACACTACATCCGCGTCGATTAAGCCTGATTGTGGACGGGCCGCCGGAGCATTGTTGATCATAATGGCCAGCGGTCTCCGGGTGATCGGTTCCTCTGAGGGCATGCCTGTCAGTGGGGCAATATAGGCAGGAGCCGGGGGCTCCACAATTTCTTCAGATTCATCCGCTTCAATCACCGGAGGGGGCGTAATTCCCTCTGCAGGGGAAGCCGCTTGACCTGCGTCTCCACAGGCAGATAACAAGATCAAGCTGGACATCAGTAATATGGAAATAACCTTCGAAAATTTCAAAATACAATTCCTCCGTTATCCCTGGATTTTCTAATATTAGTGTTTATAGTGCGTGTTCAAAAAGTTAGGTTTTTAGTACCAAGAAGGTTGGATGAAGCTAGGGGCTGAGTAGCGGAGCGTACGTAGTGGGTACGTGAGCAACTGAAATGTTTCTGTAAGAAACATACTACGGAAGCCTATGCTTAGCCCGGCTGAATTCAAGATTCGATGTCGAATTCACTTCGTGAACCGCTTCGTAATCAAAAGATGACTTTTTGAACTACCTATAGTATACGTTGAATAACCTAAATCAGGGAAGACAAAGACCCAGAGGTTCACCAGACCTCCATATAAAAACACAAAAGCGCAGAGCCCGCTAATGCAGGTTCTGCGCTTATTTAGCAAGCTTGTAGGGAGCGATTATTCGCCACCAAACCGCCAGCAATTCAAACTTAAGCTGCCAAATTGATAATCCTGGAACAGCTTGACTGCCCGGCGTTCATCATCCGCTGCGCCCATGGCGTAGAGTAAGGGTACAAAATGCTCCTTCCCATAAGAGGGAACCGCCATCCGCACATGCGGGGCCTTCCGGTCATAGTCGAATAATTGATGCAAATTCCAGCTTTGCAGTTGGTCTCCAACCCAATCGTCGAATTCCACTGCCCAATCGACTGGCTCCTCTGCCGTGCTGTCGAGCATGCGTAAATTGTGTACCAGCCCGCCGCTGGCAATCACCAGAATGTTACGGTGCCTTAATTCGGATAGCATTTTACCGATAGCATATTGTTCCTCTGGCGTCCGCTTGGCATCTACGGACAAGGCGATGACTGGAATGCCCGCTTCCGGGAACATCAGCCGCAAGACAACCCAGGCTCCGTGATCAAGTCCTCTTCCCTCTGAACGTTTGTAAGGCAAATTGTGGGCCTGAAATATGGCTCCCACTTCTTCGCTCAGCTCCGGGCTGCCCGGTGCGGGATAATCAATCGTATACATTTCATCCGGAAATCCGTAATAATCATGCATCGTCGTATGCTGCGCATCCGACGTTAGCCATTGGACCGGTGAGTCCCAATGAGCCGTGAACACCACGATGGCTCTGGGTGGCTTCAGCGTCTCCTGCCCCAATTGCCGGAGAAATTCCGTATAAGCATTTTGTTCAATAGCTAAAGTAGGTGATCCATGTGCGATAAACAATGCAGGCTGAGACATCACTCTCAAACCTCCCTACACCAGTATGGTTACACCTCCATTGTATCCTTTCAGAAAGTTTTTTACCACTTTCATATGATGTAGGTAGGGGATTCTTCTAAATCATCCAGTTCTGCCATTCGGCTTGGGCCGCCTCCAGACCACCCAACCACTCCTTGGTCTTGCGGATTAATTGCTGCTGGTGCTCTCCCGTGGAGAATGTATGATTTGCCTGGAAGATGATCTCCTTGTCGCAGCGGCCTTCTGGGCGCAACCAGAATACCTTCTGATACAAGAAAGCATAATCTGCCGGGATATCATCATCCGAGGTGCCATGAACGACAAGTACATCTCCTGTAAATTTAGAGGCCTCCTGGAACGGCTGGAATTCTCCCAGTGAATTAAAATAAGCTTTGGTCAGCCCATAGCCTAAATAATCAGCACGGCCTTGCTTTACGGCCTGGTCATAGACCTCTCGACCCGTAATCTTCACAATATCACTGTACGGATACCCCACAGATGCCCACAGAACGAGATTCTTAACCCGACGATCACGAATTCCCGTCAGCAAGGCAATGGCTCCTCCCAGGCTATGCCCAATCAGGGACACCCGGGTAGGATCAATATCAAACGCCCCCAAGCCATAATCGAGTACAGCCCTGGTCTGGGCAATCAGCGATTCTACACCATGCTCTCCATAGTTACCACTACTCTCTCCGCAGCCCAAATAATCAAAGCGCAGTACAAGGTATCCCTCCGCAGCCAATTCCCGGGCCGTCTTGAGAAATAACCGATCTACACCAATACGGTTGCCTACAAATCCGTGGCAGATAATGGTAAGTGGAGCACGATGGCAGCGTCCCTCCTGCTTGCTCTGAGCAGGATAATGGATACTGGCCGCAATTTCCTCGCTTCCGTGCTTGATAATAATTTGTCTTTCCATACCGGTGCTTCCCCCTGTCCCGTTCCTTGGCAGGAACTTTATACTCTTAATTCCGATAAGTTTAATATGATTTATGGATTTATCTTATCACTGCCGCCCGCCAGGTGTCAATCGGCTCCTTGCAGACAAGGCAAAACTTGCAGTATACTACGAGGGATAATCAGACCGGAAGGAGACCCCTTATTCATGAATGCGCAGAAGTTAACCGGTGAATTGAAGCCGCTCTATCGGCAAATGAATCCGGATAATCAGGTCTATTTTAACCGCATGCTCGAATTTTTCCACTCCGAATCCAATCCCTTGAGCCCCGTCAAAGGTGAGAAGTTACTGCTTGATCTTGCTCGGCGGATGGTTATAGCCAAGGTAAAGGAGTCTCCGCAGCAGACCTGTTTGGAGATGATCCGAGCGTCTACTGTGAACAACTAACCGATGATATGCAAAGGGGGAGGCCCCGTACGCTGGGAGCCAAGATTAGATACTATACGATGATTCCTTGGATCGCTTTGACCTGGGTCTTCTTTATCTACATGATTACCGGCTTCTTCAGCAAATGGTTTGATGGCAGCATGGAATACACCGTAATCAGCAGCTCTTCGCTCCTCATTATGGCTGGCCTGTCCATCGTGCTTATTGAATTGGTTACGCGGTTCCTGGCTAATCCCGGCAGGACAGAGCAGTCAGGGGGCTCCGATGTTGCGGGAACTACGGCTACAGCCAGCACGCCCCGCTATCCCTCTGCTCGCAGCTTTAACCTCCGCTCCTTTGGCCTCTACATCGGGATTGCCGTTGCCGTTATATTCATCGGGGCACTACTTAACCGGGTGACGCCATCGTTTACCGTATCGCCATGGGACAGTCTTATCATCTTTGCTATCGGCCTGGTCGGACAAATCTTCTTCATTCTCCTCCGGCCTCGTCATATCTAAGCGAGAATTAATCACAAAGCCCCGCAGGAGATTTATGCGCCTACTAGCACATCTCCTGCGGGGCTTTGTCGTCTCTATTTAAATTTCCGCTCGTCTTTTCAGCAGATAGCTCATCAACCAGACCAACAAACCGGCGACAACGAGTTCAAAGAGGAAGGGCCCCCAGGCCATAAAGTTGAAGCCTCCAGCTTGAACGGTCACTGATCCGGATTCTGATTCAAACACACCGAACATAAAGTTTGAGGTGTCAGCGTCTTTGAAAAAGAGGTCCTCTAACCAGAATAGGACATACTGTATAATAATGAATGCAAGAATGCCCATCCAGGTTCCCGCTTTGCCCCGAATGCTTACGCTGGCTCCGATCAGCATGGAGACAAAGATCATCACAATTAACAGCGTATAGGCCCATACAATGAGGCCGATATTCAACAACCAGTCACTAAGATGAATGGAGCGAAATAGTTCTTGTATCTCAAAAGGATATCCTAAGAACTGAATGTACAGTCCACCATGTATGGCGATGATTCCCAGGAGCACGATAAGTACGATCCAGCTTAACAAAAGGGGTGAAAGTATCGTCCATACCGAGTGAACCGGCAGCAAGCGCCGATGATAAGCCCTGATATTGTAGCTAAATGTCTTGGAGACCGTGACAATCATAATCATCGCTGCCGCGACATATAGCAGGATGGTCAACGTTACAATCGCAGCATCCACCCAGTTCCGATAATGACCGACAGTCGCAACTGCAATCTGGGCAACAATGAGTACGAAGAATACACTAAGCAGGGTATTGGCATTCCGTTTCCATTCGTATTTCAATAGCTTCATCATTCTGCAAACACCTCTTTGAACATGTCGTCAACGCTCTTGCCATATTTAATCCGCAGGTTCTCCACTTCCTCCTGCATCACGATCTCTCCATCACGGATAAAGATCACCTCGTCAAAGATCCGCTCAATGTCGCGTACCAGATGTGTAGAGACAACAAGACTTGCGTCTTCATTATAGAACTCCACAATCGCATCAAGGATTTTCCCTCTGGCTACAGGGTCTACGCCGCCAATCGGCTCATCGAGCAGATATAGTCTGGCATTTCTCGACAACGTCAGGGTCAATTGCAACCGTTCATTCATTCCTTTGGACAAGGCACTGATTCGATCACTTTCGCGAAGTCCCATGAAGTCGAGCATTGTACGAGCCTTCTGCTGGTCAAAATCAGAGTAGAAGTCCCGATAGAAGCCGATAGCATCACGCACCTTCATCCAGGATTCCGTCAACGGGCGGTCCGGCATAAAGGATACCAGCGATTTCGTCTCCAGGCCCACTGGCGTCCCATTAACCTTAATTTGTCCCTGTGTAGGATGAATCAGCCCAGCTACCGCCTTCATCAGTGTGCTTTTCCCGCTACCGTTCGTGCCGAGCAGTCCAATAATCTTGCCTGGGTTCAGGTTGAAAGAAACCTGATGGAGGGCTATTTTGCCTCCGTATGTCTTTGATACTTTATCTACTTCCAATAATGAATTCATGCTTGGGTTCTCCTCTCTATTGCGGTTCTTCCGTTTTCACGGCTTCACTAACAATCGTAGCGATATCCTGACTGGAAAAACCAAGCTCCTGCATGCCACCGATAAAACGGTCCAGCAGTTCACCCGCCATTTCCTTTTTGATACTCATGATTTTTCCTTCCTCATTCGTCACATATCGGCCAAGTCCACGTTTTGTTTCCACAACAGCTTCACGCTCCAATTCCTGAAAAGTCCGTTGCACGGTATTCGGATTAATTTGCAAATCTGCTGCAAGCTCACGTACCGAAGGGATCTTATCTCCGGCCTTCAGTTTGCCTGTTACGATTTCGCGTTTTAAATAATTCATGATTTGCAAATAAATCGGCAAGTTATTATCAAATTCAATGCTCATGATTCCTTGTGCTCCTTTCCGCCGTATGCCGCAGAACTGCGAGCGGGTATATACCCGCAGTTAAGAGCAGCTTCATTTTTCATTACGCAACATCCCTCTTCTGGAATACAATAAATCCGGCTGCAAGAAACAAGATCAGATAAGCAGCAAGCACCGTGGACGAAAAGGCCAAGTTCATGCCTTCAAATGGCGGATTGCCACTTGTGTATACCGATAAATCCGCATTCGTGAAGATCAGATATTTGACGATATCGTATCTGGATAGCAAAGTGACTACCAGCGATTCCATCATCAACAGGAACATGCCAATTCCGATGGTAGCCCCGGTCGAGCGGGTAAGAATACCAACAAGGAAGCTGAGCGTAGCGAACACCACTGCATAAATCCACAGATAGAGCATCAACTCCAAAAATCCGCCAAAAGCGTGGCCTTGAAGGTCAAAACCAAACACCATTCCGCCGCCAATCCAGCCGCATACCAAAGTAAACAGGCAAAGCGTCAGCGTGTACAACAGCACCGTGATGTACTTCGAGGCCAGAATGCTACTACGGGTCTGTGAACGAATCAGCAGCAGCTTGATGGTTCCAAGGCTATGTTCCTTGGCCACGCTGCCGGCGGTACCAATGATGGCAAGCACCACCACCATCTGACCGATGCCGTTCTTGGACAGTACAATCGTCATAATATCAGGCAGGAACATGCCTTCCCCGGCGGGAGCAAAAGCATGTAAAACATACAGCATTAAAGCAATCGCGGCTGCAATCAGTGCATAAGCCACGAAGAAGCTGCGCTTCTTAGACATTTTCAACCATTCGTTGGTTACCAATCCGACCATGCTACGCATGTTGCTTGCCTCCCGTCCATTTCAAGAATTCATCCTCTAGAGACGACTTGACTTCTTCGATCCGGTACAGCCGGATGCCCTCGTTGCCAAGGGTGTTAACGATATCGGGAATATCGCTGTCACGTACCGAAATCGTAATCTGCCCACGTTCTGCACTTAGTCCAAGCAAGCGAATATCCTCTATTCTCACCAGTAGTGCCTTGGTCCGGTCGGCATCGTCAACACGCAAGGTGATATTCACCCTTATAGCGTCAGGTTCTCCCACGGCTGCACCCAAAGCACGTTCCGTGACGAATTTCCCTTCCTGAATCACAACGACGCGGCTACACATCAATTCCATCTCCGAGAGCAGATGGCTGGAGACCAGTACGGCAATCCCTTGCTCACTTGCGATCTGCTTCAAATAATCCCGCATCTCCCGAATCCCCGCCGGATCAAGCCCGTTGGTTGGTTCATCCAGGATAAGAATGGAAGGCTTGTGTAGTAGCGCCTGCGCGATGCCAAGCCGTTGCCGCATACCCAGCGAATAAGTCTTGACCCGTTTGTGAATGGCATGTTCCAGCCCCACCAGCCGGGTAACCTCCTGCAATCTTACCTCGTCGATGCCTCCACTCATTCGCTGGTATTGCTTCAGGTTGTCATTCCCGCTCATATACGGATAGAACTCCGGGTTCTCGATAATTCCCCCGATTTCGGCAATCGCTTTGGCAAAACCCTGACGTATGCTGGTCCCCTTGACCACAACGTCTCCTTCCGTCATGCCGATTAATCCAACAATCATACGGATGGTCGTCGTTTTCCCTGCTCCGTTGGGACCCAGCAGCCCTACGATTTCCCCTTGACGAAGATCAAAGGACAATCTATCTACAATCGTCTTATTACCGATTTTCTTGGTCGCTTGCTTCACGGACAATACAATCTCGCCCGATTTATGAGCCGTATCGGTGGTCTGTGTAAGCACCTGCTCCTCTGCGATCATTTTGTTCACTCCTTCATCGTGTCGGTGTTATAGTTAAATAGTACACTAGTAATTTGATGTTGTAAAGTCAAATTAGAAAAAAAAGAAGTTGTCCCTAAGGGACAACTTCACGATGTTCATGTACCGACCGAATCCACTTCGCCCGCCACAACATGGTTCTATCTATTGATCAGATTAACAAATTAAATAAATTCAAATCCCGGTTTAGCTCTGTATAAGCAATGCCCTTGGACACCATGCGTTCCACCAACGCTTCATAATCGGCTTTGTCGCTCAATTCAATGCCCACGAGCGCCGGGCCGTTCTCTTTGTTATGCTTCTTGGTATATTCAAACCGGGTAATGTCGTCGTTGGGTCCAAGCACCTCTTCCAGGAATTCACGGAGGGCGCCTGCCCGTTGCGGAAAGTTAATCAGGAAATAATGCTTGAGTCCCTCATAAATCAAGGAACGTTCCTTCATTTCCTGCATCCGGTCAATATCGTTATTGCCACCGCTAATGACGCATACGACCGTCTTGCCCCGGATCTGCTCCCGGTACATATCCAGCGCTGAGACCGGCAAGGCTCCGGCGGGTTCCACAACAATTGCGCTATCATTGTACAACTCCAATATCGTCGTACAAGCCTTGCCTTCCGGTACGCGCACCACATCATCCAGCATCGTCGAACAAATCTCGAAGTTGAGATCCCCCACCCGCTTGACCGCCGCACCGTCAACGAACTTGTCGATGGACTCCAGGGTGACAACCTTCTTCTGCTTGAGCGAAGCGATCATAGACGCTGCCCCTGCGGGCTCTACGCCAATGATTTGCGTCGTGGGACTTACCGTTTTGAGATAGGTACCGACTCCCGAGACCAGTCCGCCCCCGCCAATGGTCACAAACACATAATCGGCTGGTGAGGTCAGACTCTCCATAATCTCCATCCCGATTGTCCCGTTACCCGCTACAATCTTAGGATCATCGAAGGGATGGATAAAGGTCATGCCATTTTCACTACAGGCCTTCATAGCTTCAGCATAAGCATCATCATAAGTATCTCCGATGAGGACCACCTCCACGTGGGAACCGCCAAAGCGTTTGACTTGCTTGACCTTCTGATTAGGTGTCGTACTAGGCATATAAATCTTGCCTTGAATGCCCAGCGCATTGCAAGAGAAGGCTACGCCTTGAGCGTGGTTCCCCGCACTGGCGCATACGATCCCCTTCTCCCAATCCTCCGGTTGCAGGCTGCGAATCATATTGTAGGCCCCGCGAATTTTGAAAGAGCGGACCACTTGCAGGTCTTCCCGCTTTAAATAAACGTTGCACTCATATTTAGACGATAACGTCGCATCAAGCTGCAACGGGGTTCTAACCACAACTTCCTTAAGTACATGGTGCGCCTTGACGATATCCTCCATGCCCACCGTTTGTCTCTCCGCCTGGTTCATGACTTTCTCCTCACTTTGGGTTATATCTCTCATGCTTATAAAAGTACACCTGAAACCGCCTTCGGTTCAAGCTATTTATCTAAAATTGTGGTAAACACTAGGAATTCGCCCGATTTGGCACAAAAAATGAATGCCTCTCCACCCGGCTCGAGGCCAGACATGGAGAGGCAGATGCAACTGCAAATGAATGGACAGGCTAGTCCTTCTTGGGTATCAAGCGATCATCCGTGTGACCCTCAGAGGTGGTCTCTTGAGCCAATTCGGTCAGTTCCCACTCCACCGTACCATAGACCGGATCGGTTGGGAATTCCTCGCCCTTCTGTAGCGATTCCTCGCGTCCTGTCTCGTCCCGATAAACACCGTCCGTTTCCACTTTTTCGCGCGAGACGGGCAGCATTTCCTTCATCTTATCGCTCACTATAGATCGCCTCCTCCCGCGTAGTATCTCCCTATCCTGAATGTTTATCCAAGTTTAAGAGGGTGAGCTTCTTGCGGAAGGGGACTGCGTGCTTGTTATAACAATTAAACGGTGTGTGTCATGGCACTTGGTTCCTTAGCGCACCATCTACGTGCTTACCGTACCCATCCTACGGCAACTTTGTTCCTCACTTTTAAATGAGCGCTTTTGCCGCAATATCGGTCCGGCTGTGTTTCCCATCAAATTCGATCTGCTCAGCCGCGGCATAAGCCTTGTCCCGGGCTTCCGAAATAGAGCCACCCAAGCCAACAACGCCCAGCACGCGGCCACCGTTCGTCACCCATTCGTCCCTCTCATTCTTGGCCGTTCCAGCATGGAATACCAACGCCTCCGAAGGCACCTTGTCCAGCCCTTGAATGGGCAAGCCCTTTGGATAGGAGGCCGGATAGCCGCCGGAGGCCAGCACCACACAGACTGCCGCTTCTTCGCTCCACTCGATATCGATTTGGTCCAATGTCCCGTTAACCGCCGCCAGGAAAATATCTAGCAAATCACTCTTGAGTCTTGGCAATACCACCTGCGTCTCCGGATCACCGAAGCGAGCGTTGAACTCAATCGTCTTAGGCTTACCATCCGGGGTGATCATTAGCCCAGCGAACAGAACGCCACGGAACGGACGGCCTTCAGCCACCATGGCTTTGGCGGTAGGCTTGATAATGGTCTCCACCGCTTCCTGAATGATGTGATCTGCGATATGTGGCAATGGCGAATAGGTTCCCATTCCACCCGTATTGGGTCCCTTGTCACCATCATAGACCTGCTTGTGATCTTGTGCGGCCGACATCGGGCGTACTGTCTCGCCGTCCACAAATGCCAAAATCGACATTTCCTGTCCTTCCAGGAATTCCTCAATGACGACCTGACTTCCAGAGGCGCCGAATACCTTATCAACCATAATATTTTTCAATGCGGCTTCCGCCTCTTCAAGGGAGAACGCCACGGTTACCCCCTTACCGGCCGCTAGTCCATCTGCCTTGATGACAATGGGGATGGACTGGCTCCGCAAATACTCCAGTGCTTGCTCGTAATTGTCGAACTTCTGGTAAGCGGCTGTAGGAATACCGTATTTATGCAGCAGATCCTTCATGAACGTCTTGCTACCCTCGATCTCCGCTGCATTTTTACGTGGTCCAAACACAGGGATTTGCTTGGCTTCGAACACATCGACAATCCCGTCCGCTAGCGGATCATCAGGGCCAACCACCACCAGGCCCACCTTGCGCTCCTCAGCAAAGGCCGCCAACTTCTCAAACTCATTTACCTGAAGCGGTACTAGTTCAGCAATTTGTCCAATGCCAGCGTTACCCGGCGCGCAATAAATTTTATCGGCCTTGGGGCTCTTCGCCAAACTCCAACAAATCGCATGTTCACGACCGCCCCCGCCAATCACCAAAATATCCATACGTCTACGTCTCCTCCTCACTCAACTCAACTTGCCTGGTGTTCCCTTTAAGTAATGTGATAGCTCCAAAAGTTAAAATTTAATTCGTAGATAAAGAGTAGATTACCTGATCTAGAGTGAGTGTAACTAATTTAGAGTGTGAATGATGAGTGTAATGGGGGACTAGTTACGTGAAAACGTAGTTTAAGGAGTGTAGCCTGGGTGTAATTCTGAGAGGTGGCAGATTAACTGGAATTTCTCCTGCTAATTTAACTCTATTTGCTCATTACCCTATTTAACGGGAAATTCTCCCTCTAATTTGGGGTTAAACGGCCGATACTGCCTTTTTTGCACGAATTAACAGGAGATTTTCCAGCTAATTCACCTTATTTGGCCAATATCGGCAAATTAGCAGGAGGTTTTCCCACTAATGAGCAAAAAGTGTTTCTATTCCAGCCACCTTACCTCAATTCCCCCACAATTTGCTAACAAGCTACTCCAGAAGCCACTACACAAACTAAAGCTACTTTAAGTTAACTCCCACTACTTCCCCCAGCTACTTTCTTCATTAATCCCTAGCCACACAACCGCAACCAACTATTATGTCCCTCAGTTAATGATGCCTTAGCCATTCTTTAACTCTTGCTCCAACCGACTCTTCTAGCTATTCTTCCACGACCGGATGTATTCACCGCTGTATATGTTCCTCAGCCGTATGCGTTTCCCACCGTATGTGTTCAACAGCCGTGTGTGCTTCCACGAAAGTTGTGGTCCACAACTGTATGGTTTCTGATGCTGCCAGCATATTCATGCCATGCCTGGGAGCGCACGCACCAGAAAATCAAGCTCCCGAGCACCGCGTCGCCAGCATCCCACCCCGCACCACACTTTCAGCCGAAAAACGGCAGGCCGCCGCAGCGGTCTGCCGTTTGGCTTGGCCTTCTAGTGCTTGAAGTGGCGTACGCCGGTGAACACCATGGCAATGCCATGCTCGTTGGCTACCTTGATCGACTCTTCGTCTCTCACCGAGCCGCCCGGCTGAATGACCGCCGTAATGCCGGCCTTGGCCGCATATTCCAGCGTGTCACCCATCGGGAAGAACGCATCCGATGCAAGGATACTACCCTTGGCTTGTTCCCCAGCTTGCTCGATGGCGATTTTCGCCGCACCTACGCGGTTCATTTGCCCGGCACCTACGCCAATGGTCATGTCGTCCTTAGCGAGCACAATCGCATTCGATTTCACATGCTTAACGACCTTCCAACCGAACAGCAATTGCTTCAGTTCCGCTTCAGTTGGCTTGCGATCAGTCACTACCGTAATGTCAGACTCCTGCAACGTATGAACATCGCTATCCTGAACCACCATACCCCCATCGATAGAGGTCACGACGAACTGACTGCTGCGGCTAGCACCAAGCTCCAGTCCACCCAGCTTCAACAGACGAATGTTTTTCTTCTGGGTCAAAATTCCCAACGCTTCCTCAGTAAAGCCTGGCGCCAGCACAATCTCCAGGAAAATTTCTTTCAGCAACAGCGCGGTATCCTCATCAATAATCCGGTTAGCGGCTACAATGCCGCCGAAGATTGACACTGGATCGGCTGCATAAGCCTTCTGATAAGCCTCCAGCACGCTGGAACCTACGCCAACGCCACAAGGATTCATATGCTTGACTGCCACTACAGCAGGCTCCTCAAATTCTTTAACGATTTGCAGCGCTGCATTCGCATCATTAATATTGTTGTAGGACAGCTCCTTGCCATGCAACTGCTCGGCTTGGGTTAAAGTATCTGCACCCGCCAGTGGCTTGCGGTAGAAGGCTGCCTTCTGATGCGGATTTTCGCCATAACGCAAATCCTGAATTTTCTCATAAGTTACCGTATATCGTTCAGGCAAAGGATCGCCGTTCACATTAGACAAGTAATCCGAGATCAGAGCATCGTAAGAAGCCGTGTGACGGAACACTTTGGCAGCTAGTTGCTTACGCGTATCTAGCGTCGTATCTCCACCTGCACGAACCTCCTCCAGCACGGTGCCATAATCAGCCGCATCAACAACCACGCTAACGAAGGCATGATTTTTAGCTGCTGAACGAAGCATCGTAGGTCCGCCGATATCAATATTCTCGATCGCATCCTCATAGGCCACGTCAGGCTTGGCAATCGTCTCTTGGAACGGATACAGATTTACCACCACTAAGTCAATATAATCCAGACCGAGCTCCTTCATTTGTGCCTGATGCTCACTGCTGTCACGCACAGCCAGCAATCCACTATGAACTGCCGGATGCAAGGTTTTGACCCGTCCATCCAGAATTTCCGAAAATCCGGTGACTTCGGAGATACCGATAACCGGAACCCCTTCCTTCGACAACAGGTTTTTCGTACCTCCGGTCGAGATAATTTCCACTCCCAACTGCGACAGCTCACGGCAAAAGTCTACGATGCCTGTTTTATCCGATACGCTTACGAGCGCTCTCTTTATACTCACTATCGGCTCCTCCTTTATTTGGCGAATCTTGCCCGATATTTCTCGGGAAATATCGAAACCCCTGAACGTTTGTGGCGACAACTTACGCATTATGCAAGCTTGATGACTGATGGAGTGCCCCAAGGCGCCATTTCTCATCAAAGCAGACGAGACTCCCAGCCCACTATGGAGCAGGTAACACCATTACCTTCCGGCCCTCTACACGAATGCGGCCTTCTGCAAACCACGACACAACCTGCGGATACAACTCCTGCTCGGCAGCATGAATTTTGGCCTCCAGCGACTGGAGCGTATCCTCTGCGGCAACTTCCACCACCGTTTGCGCAACCACAGCACCCGTATCCATGCCCCCATCTACCAAATGTACCGTAGCACCTGTCACTTTAACGCCATAGTCCAAAGCTTGTCCTATCGCATTTTTACCAGGAAAAGCAGGCAACAGAGAGGGGTGGATATTGATCATTCTCCCGGCGTAAGCTTCCACCAATACGGGGGTTAACAGTCTCATATACCCGGCCAGCACGATCAAATCGACCTGCAAGCTGTTCAACTTCACAGCGATTTCCGCTTCGTAATCCTCCCGGCGCGCGTATGCCTTCGGGTCGAACAAGAAGCATTCAACCCCTGCCTGGCGTGCCCGCTCGACCACAGGGGCCTGGGGCTTATCGCATACCAAGAGTACAATCTCCGCAGCCAAACCTCCTGCTCGCGAAGCATCAAGCAAATTTTGAAAATTACTGCCTTGTCCCGAAGCGAACACGGCAATCTGATAGCCTTGTGCCATTATACGTCTGCTCCCGTGAAGGTAACCTCGCGGGTGCCTTCAGTAACCCGGCCGATAACATAAGGGGTTTCGCCCGCAGCACGCAACGCCTCTGCTGCAGCTTCCGCTTGCTCTTCGGCTACGATAATGACCAACCCGATACCCATGTTAAACGTCGTGAACATATCCCGATGGGTGACATTACCTTGCTGTTGCAGCACATCAAAGATCGGCAAGATCGGCCAAGAGCCATAGGCCACTTCAACATTGACATTCTCCGGCAACACACGCGGAATGTTCTCAATGAATCCACCGCCGGTAATATGAGCCATGCCCTTCACATCTACCTGCTCCAGCAGCGACAGCACCGGCTTCACATACAGCTTCGTAGGCGTCAACAGCACATCGCCCAGGACCTGCCCATCAAGCGCATCAAGCTTGTCATGCAGATCATAACCTGCTTCCTCAAGCAGCAGCTTGCGTACCAGCGAGAAGCCGTTACTGTGCACACCGCTGGAAGCAAGGCCAATCACCGTATCCCCAGGCTTGATGGAACTGCCGTTGATGATCTTGCTCTTGTCGACAACCCCTACGGTAAAGCCGGCAATATCGTATTCCCCTTCGCTGTACATGCCGGGCATCTCGGCTGTTTCGCCACCGATCAGCGCACAACCGGACTGATGACATCCCTCCGCGATACCGGCAACAATTGCCTCTATCTTCTCAGGAACCACCTTGTCGCAAGCCAGATAATCCAGGAAGAACAACGGCTCCGCGCCTTGCACGACCACGTCGTTAACGCACATTGCAACCGCGTCGATGCCGATCGTATCATGCTTGTCCATCGCAAAGGCAAGCTTCAGCTTCGTGCCCACGCCGTCCGTTCCGGACACAAGCACAGGCTCCGCATATTTATCCTTGTTCAAGCCGAACAAAGCGCCAAAACCGCCTAAATCCGTCATAACCTCCGGACGAAACGTCCGTTTGACGTGCTTTTTCATCCGTTCAACCGCTTCATTCCCGGCTGCGATATCGACACCGGCCTTCTTGTATGCTTCTGACACGAGAGGGACACACTCCTTAGGTTCATTTTCATAGCTCTTCAAAATTTGCTTCATGCTCACATTAACGATTTTACCAAAAATCAACAAAATATTTCATGTCGTAAAATAAGTCGAATCCTCACAGCATTAGCAAGTACAACCGAACTTCTCTTCTCCGTCAAAATCCGTTTGGGTCGGGTAATCATTGTCGAAGCAAGCCATGCATAAGCCACCCTTGTAGTCTCCGGCGTTGCCACCATCCACAGCCTGAATCAGGCCTTTGGGACTCAGGAATTCCAGGGAATCGGCATGAATCTCCCGGCAAATCTCCTCAATCGATTTATAGGATGCAATCAGTTCATCACGATTGGGGGTATCAATGCCGTAGAAGCATGGATTCTTAAAAGGTGGAGATGTAATACGCACATGCACCTCCGTCGCGCCCGCTTCGCGAAGCAGGTTCACAATCCGGCGTGAGGTCGTGCCACGAACGATAGAATCGTCAATCATAACAACGCGCTTGCCCTCGACCACCTTGCGCACAGCGCTCAGCTTCATCTTGACCCCTTGCTCGCGGAGCTCCTGGCTAGGCTGAATGAACGTGCGGCCAGTGTATTTATTTTTGATCAAGCCCATCTCATACGGAATTCCGGTCTGCTCTGCGTAACCAATGGCAGCCGAGATACTGGAATCCGGTACCCCGGTTACAACGTCCGCATCCACGAAGGATTCCTGCGCCATAACCTGTCCCATCCGCTTGCGGCTGGCATGCAGGTTCGACCCATTCATATCACTATCCGGGCGGGCAAAATAAATATATTCCATCGCGCAAAGCGCCTTGCGCCCTGCCGGGGCATACCGCTCCTCATACATACCATCCCGGTCTAGCACCAGCATTTCGCCTGGCTGAATCTCCCGAATTGTCTCCGCGCCAACCACCTCGAAGGCACAGGTCTCCGATGAGAACAGGTAAGCATCACCAAGCCGTCCCATCACCAGCGGCCGCAACCCGTTCGGGTCACTGGCAGCGATCAGCTTATCGTTGGTCAACAGCAGGAAGGCAAAGCCCCCTACAAGCTGGCTGAGCGCATCCTTCGCTGCCGCAACGAAGTCCTTGGAGGAACGGGCGATCAAATGCGCAATCACCTCAGTATCGCTGGTTGTTTGAAAGATCGACCCGCTTTGCTCCAGCTCCCGGCGAATCTTCGGCGCATTCACGATGTTCCCGTTGGTCGCCACGGCCAGATCGCCGTCCCGATACTTGAAGATCAGCGGCTGCGCATTGGTCAGCTTGCTATCTCCGCTCGTGGAGTAGCGCACATGGCCGATGGAGCGGTCGCCCTTCAGCGAAGCCAGCTTATCGCGGTCGAAGACCTCCTTCACCAGCCCCATGCTGCGGTGATAGTTGAAATCCTCGCCACCGGCAACACAGATCCCGGCGCTCTCTTCCCCGCGATGCTGCAAGGCATGAAGCCCGTAATACGAGAGCGAGGCGGCTTCGGCATGACCGAACACGCCAAACACGCCGCACTCCTCGCGCAAGGTATCGAACGGGTCGATCCGACCCGCTCCTTCATTATAGTAATCTCCTGTCCATAGCCCTTGCGGCATTATTTCATCAGACATGGAATGACATCCTCCCAGGTGCGTTTCAACTGCTCTACCGGCCGACTCACTGCCGTGGTTCCGTTCACAGACACGTTCAATTCGGCACCGCCAACCTTACCGATGCGAGCGACAGGAACACCCTTGCCCTCAATCAACTGTTGCAAGGCATCTGCCTGCTCCGGTGCTGCCGACAGCAGAATGCGTGATTGCGATTCGCTAAACAAGAACACGTCCGGACGAAGCTCGCTGGTCAAGTCAACCTTGGCACCCAGGTTCCCGCTGATGCAGGATTCGGCCAAAGCTACGCCCAGTCCCCCGTCCGACAAGTCATGAGCCGAGCGAACCAGGCCGCCTTGAATGGCTTCCAGCACTGCACCCAGCAGCTTCTTCTCAACCGCCAGGTCAAGCTGCGGCGGACGACCCTCCACCAAGCCATGAATGACGGATTGGAACTCGCTGCCGCCAAGCTCGGCCTTCGTCTCGCCAAGCAGGAAGACAACATCTCCCTCTGACTTGAAGCCTTGGGTCGTAATATGATCCGTATCATGTACAAGGCCCACCATGCCCACCACTGGGGTTGGATAAATAGCACCTTGAGCGTTCTCGTTGTACAAACTCACGTTACCGCCGATTACCGGCGTCTCAAGCTCGCGGCAAGCTTCCGCCATACCATCTACGGAGCGTTCCATCTGCCAGAAAATATCTGGCTTCTCCGGACTTCCGAAGTTCAGGTTATCCGTAATCGCCAATGGCTCGGCACCGGAGCAGACAATATTGCGTGCTGCTTCGCTGACCGCGATCCGGCCGCCCACCTCTGGATCAAGATATACGAATCGTCCGTTACAATCGGTTGTCATCGCCAGTGCCTTTCGCGTACCATGGATGGTCACCACCGCTGCGTCAGAGCCTGGACGGACTGCTGTGCTGGTCCGCACCATATAGTCGTATTGGTTGTAGACCCAAGCCTTGCTCGCTACGGTAGGCGAAGCCAACACTTGATCCAGAGCTGCGCCTAGATCCTTCACCTCGTCATAGCGAAGCGGGTCCACATTCGCATTTTGCTCGTAATAAGCGGGTACAGCCGATGGCTTATCGTAGATCGGGCACTCGTCAACCAACGCCGTAACCGGCATATCGCCAACAACTTCCCCGTGATGATACAGCTTCAGACGGCCATCGTCCGTTACTTTACCCACCTTGGCACAAATGACGCCCCAACGTTCGAATATTTCCAGGGCCTGTGCCTCATCCTTTGGCTCCACGACGAACAACATGCGTTCCTGAGACTCGGACAGCATCATTTCGTAAGCCGTCATGCCTTCCTCACGTTGCGGCACTTCATCCAGATACAACTCCAGACCGTTGCCCGCCTTGCTCGCCATTTCGGCACTGGAGCAGGTGAGGCCTGCCGCACCCATGTCCTGAATCCCCAATACGATGCCCGTATCGATCAGTTCCAGACAGGCTTCCATAACCAGCTTCTCCATGAATGGATCACCGACCTGCACCGCCGTCCGTCTCGCTTCGGATTCCTCCGTCAGTTCCTCGGAAGCAAATGTCGCGCCGTGAATACCATCTCGTCCAGTTGGTGGTCCAACATAGAACACCGGATTCCCTACGCCCTTAGCAACGCCGCGTTGAATCTTGTCATGGTCAATCAAGCCAACACACATCGCATTAACCAGCGGATTGCCGTCATAGCTCTCATCGAACACGACTTCGCCGCCGACGGTCGGAATCCCGATACAGTTGCCATAGCCCGCAATCCCGGATACAACATGCTCGAACAAATATTTGACCCGGTCGCTCTCCAGTTTGCCGAAGCGCAAGGAGTTAAGCACCGCAATCGGTCTTGAGCCCATGGAGAAAATGTCGCGGATAATCCCGCCCACGCCCGTAGCCGCACCTTGGTAAGGTTCCACTGCGGATGGATGGTTGTGGCTTTCGATCTTGAACACAACCGCCTGGTTATCGCCAATATCTACGATCCCTGCACCTTCACCCGGTCCCATCAAGACGCGAGGACCGCTAGTCGGGAAGCGACGCAGCAGTGGCTTGGAATTTTTATAAGCACAATGCTCGGACCACATCACGCTAAATACGCCGATTTCCGTATAGTTCGGCTTCCGTCCCAGGAATCCACAGATCAGCTCATATTCACTGTCCGATACGCCCATTTGTTTGTAAATTTGCTGCTCCGCGATTTGCTCCGTATTCGGTTCCTTAGCGGACACTTGCTGACTCATGCCGATCCCTCCAAGCCTTCAAAATAGATGTGAACATTTTCTTGCCATCCACCGAACCAAGTACCGCATCTACCGCACGCTCCGGGTGAGGCATCATGCCCACCACGTTGCCACGCTGATTGGAAATCCCGGCGATATCGTCCACCGAGCCGTTCGGATTATCGGTATAACGGAAAATGATTTGTTTATTTTGCTGCAACTCAGCCAAGGTAGCCTCGTCACAATAATAGTTACCTTCACCATGCGCAATTGGAATCGTGATCTCTTCGCCTGCCTCATAAAGCGAGGTGAACGGATTTTCGTTATTCTCGACGCGCAGGACGGTATCATGACAGCGGAACTTCAGCGACATATTGCGACGCAGCGTTCCTGGCAGCAGGCCGGCCTCCGTCAAAATTTGAAATCCGTTACAAATACCAAGCACATATTTACCTTGCTCCGCCGCTTTGGCGACCTCATTCATCACTGGAGCAAAGCGGGAAATCGCCCCGCACCGCAGGTAATCACCATAGGAGAAGCCTCCGGGAACGATAATGCAATCGTAAGCTGACAGATCAGTAGCCGTATGCCACACGTAATCGACGGATTCTCCAAGGCCATCTTCAACCGCTTTGTAGCAGTCGATGTCACAGTTGGAGCCGGGAAATACGAGAACTGCAAATTTCATGGAATTAGCCCTCCAATTCAAAGCGGTAATCTTCAACTACGGTGTTAGCTAACAGCTTCTCGCACATGGCTTTGACGCGGGCTTCCGCCTCAGCGCGATCATGGGTATCGAGCACCAATTCCATATATTTGCCGATGCGGACACTATCCACTTCCTTGAACCCCATGGAATGAAGCGCCCCCTGAACGGCAACCCCTTGTGGGTCAAGTACGCTTTGTTTGATCGTGACATATACGCTCGCTTTTATCATGTTCCTCGTATTCCTCCTAAAGGTGCGGACTTCACGTCCATATTTTTATCAATCAAATGAATGCTGTTTTACCAAATCCTGCTTACGAAAGTTCGCTACCGGTCAGCCTTTGGTAGATATCACGGTAACGCCGCGTCGTTTCCTCTACAACCTGCGCTGGAAGCGGGTCAGGCGCGCTGTTCTTGTCCCAATTTGTGCCGGACAGATAGGCGCGTACAGGCTCTTTATCCATGCTGTCGATCTCAATATCCAGGGCATAGTTCTCTTGCGCCCAGAAGCGAGAGGCGTCAGGGGTGAAGATTTCATCGATCAAAATCAGCTTTCCATCCACTAGCCCAAACTCCAGCTTGCAGTCGGCCAGGATAATGCCACGTTCCTCGCAGTAATCCCGGGCGAAAGCGTACATCTCCAGGCTCCGGCTGCGCAACTGCTCGGCCAATTCCTCGCCAACCTGTGCCGCCATGGCCTCGAAGGAAATATCCTCATCATGTCCCACGTCATTCTTGGCCGCCGGAGTGAAGATCGGATCAGTCAGCTTGGCGTTCTTGCGCAGGCCTTCCGGCAACTGAATGCCGTTGATCTCGCCGCTTTGCTCATATTGCCGCCAGCCCCCGCCAGTCACGTAACCGCGCACGACACATTCAATATCAATGCGCTCCGCCTTGCGTGTGACCATGATCCGGTTCCTTAGCGCCTCGCGGTGCTGAGCCGGAATCACTTCACCGAGCCGCTCCACATCGGTATGAATGACATGATTATCCAGTACCTGCTTCGTCTTCTCGAACCAGAATGCGCTCAGACGATTCAGTACATTTCCTTTGTCCGGCACCGCCGGGTCAAGCACGTAGTCGAATGCCGAGATGCGATCCGTCACCACGATCAGGTAATGCTCCCCTAAATCATACAGCTCCCGAACCTTGCCTTTGTACAGCAGTGGCGCCTGAATCATCTCCGCTGCCGTGGAAATTGCCGATACTGGCATGTTGTCGCTCCTCCTCCAGGTTATTGCCTATTCCAATCCAAGCTTGCGGAAAATGGTGTCTACATGCTTCAAATGCCATGCCGGATTAAAGGCATCCTCGATCTCTTCTTTGCTAAGCACACTGGTAATCTCTGGCGTCTCTTCAATAATCTCACGGAACTGACGCTGGGTCTCCCAAGCCTGCATCGCCCGTGGCTGCACGGTGTCATAGGCCTGCTCGCGGCTTAAGCCCTTGTCAATCAGCATCGTCAGCACACGACCTGAGAAAGGCACACCAAATGTACGACCCATATTGCGCTTCATATTTTCCGGGAACACCGTCAGATTCTTCACAATATTGCCGAAGCGGTTCAACATATAGTTCAGCAGCATGGTCGCATCTGGCAAAATAACCCGTTCTACCGACGAATGGGAAATATCGCGTTCATGCCACAGCGTTACGTTCTCATAAGCGGACAACATATGTCCGCGAATGACGCGAGACAAGCCAGAGATATTCTCGCTGCCGATTGGATTGCGCTTATGCGGCATGGCCGAAGAACCCTTTTGCCCCTTAGCAAAAGCTTCTTCTACCTCGCGGAATTCGCTCTTCTGCAAGGCGCGAATTTCCGTTGCGAACTTGTCCAGCGAAGTGGCGACGAGCGCCAGCGTGCCCATGTACTCGGCATGGCGATCACGTTGAAGCGTCTGCGTCGAGATCGGCGCTGCCTTCGTACCCAGCTTCTGGCATACGAACTCCTCCACGGACGGATCAATATTGGCGTACGTACCTACCGCGCCGGAAATTTTACCATATTGCACATTGTCGGCCGCATGACGGAACCGTTCCAGATTCCGCTTCATTTCCTCATGCCACAATGCCATCTTCAGACCAAAGGTGGTTGGCTCGGCATGCACGCCATGCGTGCGACCCATCATCGGTGTGTCCTTGTAGGCGAGTGCCTTTTCCTTCAAGATTTCAATGAAATTGACAATATCCTTCTCCAAAATTTCGTTGGCTTGCTTCAACAAATAACCCAGCGCCGTATCAACCACATCTGTGGAAGTCAGCCCGTAATGAACCCATTTACGTTCCGCACCCAGACTTTCAGATACCGCACGGGTGAAGGCGATTACGTCATGGCGCGTCTCCTGTTCAATCTCGTATATGCGGTCGATATCGAAGGAGGCGTTCTGGCGCAGCAACGCTGCATCTTCCTTCGGAATAACGCCAAGCTCGGCCCAAGCTTCGCAGGCGCAAAGCTCTACTTCCAGCCACGCTTTGAATTTGTTCTCTTCGGTCCAGATCGCTCTCATTTCCGGTCTGCTGTAGCGTTCGATCATTTGTGTTCATTCCTCCAAATTTTGGTTTGCTCAATCCATTGAAGCGCGTCTTCTACCTCATGACAAAGCAGGTTGATATGACCCATTTTGCGTTTGGGTGCGGCTCCGTTCTTTCCGTATAAATGCACTTTGGGTACAACCGAAGACCGTCCCTTGTGGGACTTGTCCGCTCGTTGAACGGCATCCTCCGCTTGCTCACCTTCTATAGAAAGCCACTGTCCGCTTGCCATCGCCGTACGAACCGCTTCCAGATGCTCACCCAGCACGTTCACCATAACCACGGGTGTCAGTAGCTCCGCACGACCCAGCGGCAAATTGCAAATAGCCCGTATATGCTGCTCAAATTGCGAGGTGGTGCAGGCTTCTATCGTATAATGACCAGAGTTGTGTGGACGTGGAGCCAGTTCGTTCACGAACAGTTCCCCACCCTCTGTCAAAAACATTTCCACAGCCAGCAATCCCGCTGCTTCCATGCCTTCCGCAATTCGTGCCGCCAGTTCCTCAGCCCTGCGCTTCACATCATCTTCAATCCGTGCGGGAACGATAGAAATATGCAAAATGTTGTCCTGGTGAATATTCTCCGCCACCGGAAAGGTGCTCACCTCGCCACGAGGGCTACGCGCCGCAATGACAGACAGCTCCTTGACGAAAGGAACAAATTGTTCCAACACGAGTTCTGTACCCGCACGGCTCAATTCTTCATAAGCAGGTGCAATATCCTCTGCCGAGCGAAGTACCCACTGTCCCTTGCCGTCATAACCACCGGTCGCTGTCTTAAGCACAGCGGGGAAACCCAAACGTTCCACCGCAGAGCGCAATTCCTGCTCGCTGCTGATTTCCTCGTAAGGTGCTACCTTGACCCCGGCCGCCTCAACAGCCCGCTTCTCACGCAGCCGATGCTGCGTCGTATAGAGCAGCCGACTTCCTTGCGGTACAAGTGAAGTTTCCTCCAATAGAGCAGCGACTTTGGCATCCACATTTTCAAATTCATAAGTAATGACATCCGATCGCTGCGCCAGCCCCCGGGCTGCGGTCTGATCATCGTAGCGGGCTACAATCTGCTCCGCCACCTGCCCACACGGAGCATCCGGTGTAGGGTCCAGCGTTACAAAGCGATACCCCATATTGCTGCCGGCCAGCGCCATCATGCGGCCAAGCTGTCCTCCGCCCAGTATTCCGATCGTCCCCCCCGGACCAATCACAGGCGTGCCACCGTTACCGCTAGCTTTGTCCAACAAATTTCCACTCATTCGACCGCTCCCAGCTCAGCACTACTGCCAAGCGCCTCATCTCTGATCCGATCTCGGCGCTGCTCGACGCGAGCCATCAAGTCGGCATCAAATACGCCAAGTATTTGGGCCGCCAGCAAACCGGCATTGACGGCTCCCGCCTTACCGATCGCCACCGTCGCTACAGGGATGCCGCCGGGCATCTGCACGATGGACAACAGGGAGTCCATTCCACTTAGTGCCGCCGATTTCACCGGCACACCGATCACGGGCAGCGTCGTCTTCGCCGCGACCATCCCTGGCAGGTGGGCAGCGCCCCCGGCACCGGCAATAATGATCTTGATTCCACGACTTGCAGCTTGCTCCGCAAACTCAAACATTAAATCCGGCGTACGATGCGCGGATACGACATTTTTCTCGTAGGGGATGCTCAGTTCCTCCAAAATGGCGCAAGTGTGGGACATGGTCTCCCAATCCGACTTGCTGCCCATAATTACGGCAACCTGTGCTGTCATGCTTCAACCTGCTTTCTATAGATGATGGACATTCATATTGGCTCAACACCGAAATCAGTGCTTGACATGGGAGCAATGAGGCGCTACGGGTTCGTAGGGTTCTTCCGATCGCTATTGTTCCTGGATTTCCTAATTTATTAAATTCCTATAAGGTAGAAATCCACTCGCAAAGGCGACCAAGCATAGGCTTTCGATGCAGCTTTCCTTCAGAAAGCTTTAAGTTTCTCCAGAATCCCTACGACCCTCCGTTCTATAGATGTCTTTTGTCAAGCACTGATTCTTGAATTGAGCCTTCATACATTCATTATAAGGGTTGTTCAAAAAGTCGTCTTCCCATGACGAAGCTGTTCGAGAAGTGAATTCGACATCGAATCTTGAATTCACCCGGGCCTTCCGTTGCTCACGTACCCACTACGTACGCTCCGCTACTCAGTCCCTGGCTTCATCCAACCTTCTCGGTCCTGTAAACCCAACTTTTTGAACACGTATTATAGGTAATCACCAGGGCGTTAAAAAGGTCCGGAACTCCCTGGAAAATAGCAAGTATTCTCCATCCATTCCGGACCTTCGAAGGAACACGGAACATGTGCGCCACCAGTAGACAAAAACCGCGTGGCAACGCAAAGCCCGGTGCATTTGGCCCAGGCTTACTTCGATCCGTATTCGCTCGTAGTCCAAGAATTTACGGTTCTCGGGTAGATACTTCCAGGCCTTATTCCCGGCATTATACGAGTTCATTATGTTCGGCGGCGAACCGCCTTTTCTCCCCTAGTGTACCAATCGCTCCCCCTTTATGTCAACTCAAACACGAACATTAAATGAATGTAAAATACGAATGTTCGCCTTTAAACCATAAGTCATTTTATTATGGACTGATAGGTCCCGAATAGTGTATAGTGATTTCAGGAGGTGATGTAGATGGTCCGTCCCCGCGCTTTTGAGGAAATCGAGGTATTGCGTAAGGCCATGGAGCTGTTCTGGAGCAAAGGATACGAAGCTTCTTCCTTAAACGACATTATTCACGCTACCGGGTTAAGTAAGAGCAGCTTGTACGAAACGTTTGGCAACAAACACGATTTGTTCATCCGTGCCTTCCAGCTTTATCGGGACGAGCGGCTATCCGGCCTGCATCAATGCTTAAGCACCGAAGACGTTCCCCAAGGGATCCGCGCAGCCTTCCAGGCTTTGCTGGATGATAAGAAATCCTCCCTGGGCTGCATGACATCTAATGAAGCTGTCGAACTGGCGCCCCATGATGCCCAGCTTCAAGGTATGGTAGAGAGTGATTTCGCAGATGTGGAGGATGCCTTTCTGCAAGCCATTGAACGCGGGAAGCATAATGGTTCCTTGCAAACGCCCCTGGAATCGCTGAAGCTGGCCCGTTTTCTCACAGTCTCCCTGCAAGGCATCAACGTCATGGTACGCGCACAATCCGATCTTTCCCGAATTGAAGACGCTGTGAGTGTCATCTTTGAGATGGTGGAATAGTAGTGGGGAAATTCCATCCGCCTTCTCATGACATTTTTGGACCGATAGGTCCGTAATATTCAACATGACTACAATATCGCAAAGAAAAGAGGAAAACACTTATGAAAGAAATTAATCAGCCTATATTTTCACCGTATCATCTGCCTTCAGGCGTGTCCCTTAACAATCGTATTCTGATGGCCCCTATGACGATTGCCTCATCCGGTAGCCAGGGGGAAGTAACCCAAGAGGAATTGAATTATTACCGAACCCGGGCGCAAGGCTTGGGTGCCGTAATCACCTCCAGCGCGCTTGTCTCAGCCAACGGCAAAATGACTCATCAGGGCTTCGCCATTGACGGGGACCATTTGTTGCCTGGATTGAAGCAGCTTGCTGCCGCTATACAGACCTCAGGGACGAAAGCAATTGTACAGCTTTATCATGGTGGAAGACTAAGCCCTTCAGCACTTGTTCCGGAAGGACGGGTAATAGCTCCAAGCGCCGTCGCTGCCGCAAGACCTGGTTCAGCCCTCCCCCAAGCCATGACTGATGGAGACATCAACAACGTACTGGATGACTTTGCTGGAGCGACCCGCCGAGCTATTGAAGCCGGATTTGACGGCGTTGAAATTCATGGGGCCAACGGCTTTCTCCTTCAGCAATTCTTCTCCCCACATGCTAATCGCAGAGAAGACCAATGGGGCGGTACGCTGGCAAAACGGATGGCCTTTCCGCTGGAAGTCATTCGCCGGGTGAAAGCCACCGTGGCCGCCTATGCCACCTCTCCCTTCGCCGTGGGGTACCGCATCTCGCCCGAAGAGAATGAGAAGCCGGGCATTATAATGCAAGACACCTTGCAATTCCTGGACGTGCTGGCCGAACAGAACCTGGACTATGTCCATGTATCTGTGGACCGCTTCTGGGCCGGACCAAGAAGAAGCAGCGATTCAGCCGTCTCAAGAATCGTTATGATTCAGAAGCATGTGGGCGAACGTGTTCCTGTTATCGGGGTAGGCGGTCTATATACGCCTGAGGATGTCTTGGCAGCGTTGAACACCGGGGTTCCACTGATCGCCCTTGGACATGCCATGATACTGAATCCGAATTGGGCCGAGTTGGTGCAAGGTGGTCAAGAGAAACAGATCAAGACGGTCATCTCTCGCTCCGCCCAGACGGAACTTGCCATACCAGATGGCCTATGGGGAATGATTATGAATGCACCTGGGTGGTTCCAGGTCGTGGATTAATTGCGAGGGGTTGCCAAAAAAGCCGATATGGAGCTTGGAACAGCGAGTGGAAGCCCATATCGGCCGTCAGGCTCCCCAGGTTCACCATGGCTACGGCTTCAGGTGTTCCTCCCCATCTGCTCCTGTAGCTCAATGTACAGTACCTGCAAAAATTTCTTGATGTTCACCTTCACTTTGCCGCTGGGCTCGCGTTCCTCTTCGATCTCCTTCATTTTCAACCGTACATCCTCAAAGTCAAAATACAGCGGCGCATAATATTCAAAGCGGGGGTTGCCGTAATCGGTAAGACCCAAGGAAGCCAGATTGGATAATCCGGCTGTCAAAGCACGTCTTAGCCGCTGCTCGATGGCCTTAACTTCCTTGGCGATGTCCTCCGGCTTGCTCTTGTAAGCCGACGCCACTTGGCAGTATAGCTCCTTCAGCGGCGGCAGATTGCCGTTATCCCCACGTTCCAGCAACAAATCCATAATCGCAATCATGTCCCGGCTGCCCGCCTCACCGATTAGTCCCATGTTCATCAGGATAGGCTGAATCGCTTCTCGTACCGTCCGTTTGCCCGTGGGCACAAGGCGTACGTCTCGCAAACCCTCCAGCTTCTTCAGACTGGCCTTAATTTCGTCCAGATAATGACTCATCGCGTAACGCTCATTTACCTTTCGCAGCACCGTTTCCACTTCGATCCGATTAATGGGCTTGCGAATAAAAAACTCGATGCCACTGCGATAAGCCCGGCCCACCATATCCTGATTCTCGATTTGCGAAATCATCACAAACCGGGAATTACAGCCTTGAGCGCGTAGCGAATCAATGGCCTCGATACCATCCTGATCCGGCATAAGCAAATCCATTAATACGATATCGGGCGCTTCGCTTAAGATTTGCCGCACCCCCTCCAGACTGTCGCCAGCCGCACCGGTCACCTCGCCAAGACCACTGTCTTCGATAATATGCTGAAGCATTCTCCTTGCACCGGCATCATCATCTACGATACAGAAAGATAGAGACATTATGGGCTCCTCCTCTACTGAGGTAGTGGCATTCCTGCCGTCAAATCTGCATATGTACCTGGGATTTGCGTAATGCATCCGTAGATATTCTTACCTGAAACAAGGCGCCCCCGAGCCCCGGAGCTCTTCCTATAGAAATAACCCCATCGAACTGCTTCACAATATCGCGCACATGCGATAGACCAATTCCCGTAGCAGCAATACCTTCTTCATCAAATTTAGTCGTAAAGCCCGGCTCGAACAGCAGCTCCCGGTCCACCTGATGAATCCCGCTCCCGCTATCGCTCACCATGAACAAGGTAAGTCCCGCTTGCTCCCGAACCTCCAAGTGAATTTGACCTTGAGCTTGTATGGCCTCCACCGCATTAGCTGTCAGATTATTTAACAGTGTCAGCAGAGGAATATAATTCACGGTGGCGTAATCGAACATCAGCTTATGCGTAAATACGATACTCTTGCCTAGCATTTCCGCATACTGCTGGTTGCTCTTGATCGTATAATGAAGAAGACCTGACAACAACATATCACCCGGTACTTCCTGATCCGTCAGCTTGATCAGCCCGGCCAGAATGCGCTGTGAATCCTTCTTCACTTCATGGATTTGCTGGGTAATGCCAAGCACCTGATGGGCAGGCCCGTCACGGTCCTCCTCCTTCAAATCACGGTATAACTCATAGCTGCGCAGAGTCACCTGCTCTAGCGTACCGATGGACTTCTTCAAATAGAACACCTCACCATACAGTCCAGAGCTAAAGCCAAGCACTTGCTCCATCCGCCGATGCTGCTCCTGCTGAATAATTCGCATCCGACTAACGGCAATACTGCTATAAATGCCAGTCACAAAATAGGTACGGAGCATCGCAATCGCCATCAAGAAGGACCACTCGTTCAGTTGAAAGGTAGTCGTCCCGGTGACGAGCAGCCGGGTCAGAAGCTCGGCTTCATTGGACATCAAATCGATGATGGCCATGACCGCCCCCAAAGCGAGCGGATAGAAGCGGTCCAGCCGCAGCTTGATGGCGTTCATTCCCAATGCAAATACGATGTAGTAAATTCCCGCCGAGCAATGCCGAGTCAGACTTTCCACCACATTCAGGCCATGATCCATCAGCGAATCCAGGCCCATGCGGAACAGCAACACCGTCATGCCCGTCACGACTCCCGTAGCGACATAGGGAAGCCGCCGCATAAGCAGCAAGAACAGCAAGAACGCGCTACTCCCCAGGCCAATCCGGAAGATATCACCGGCAAAAGGATTAATCTTCAATTCTCCGGCAATCGCAGTACCGAACGCAACCGCGCCGATTTGCACATATCGGGACTTTAAAAAGGCGACCCCCATGGCCCTCACCACATTCCGTCAACTCATTGTTGCCCATTATCGTACCATATTTCGGAGTTATCGCCTATACCTTCCATTTCACGGAGTGTCAGGTGTATGTCAGAATTGATTTCAAGCCTGCCGGGCCTCCAATCTGCGGGAGACCATCGATAACATGAAGTTGACGGTAAAATAAATCAGAGCTACCAGCAGCAGAATCGGAATGGTATAGCTATAGCCATGCCCGATGACAATGCCCGCATGGTGCATTAACTCCGGCAAAGAGACGACCACCGCCAGCGACGTATCCTTCAGCAGCGCTATGAACTGGCTGACCAGGGGCGGAATCATTCGTCTCAGCCCTTGAGGCAACACAATATGCCATAAGGTCTGGAATGTGCTCAGACCGGATGAACGTGCGGCTTCCACCTGCCCGCGATCGATGGAGTTCAGCCCTCCGCGCACAATCTCCGCAATCATCGCCGCTTCAAAGATCGTCAAGCCAATAATCGTCGCCGTGACCAGACCCAAACGAATTCCAGCCTCCGGCAGCGCAAACCGCATAAAGAAAATGATTAGCAGCAACGGTAAATTACGAATCAGCTCTACACTTACCATGAGCACCGGTGACAGCACTGGCAATTGAATATAACGTATAATGCCGACCACGCAGCCAATAAGAAAGCTAAGTACAATGGAGGCTCCGGCTACAATCAAGGTAACTCCCAGACCTTCCATCAGAAAGCTTAAATTCTCGGCGCTGTACGCTCCTATAAAGTCCATCTCTCACCCTCCTTTCGCACAAGCAGCCTATTCATATTTCCGCTCAAGTCTTCGCTCCCAGACCCTTACGCCGTAGCTTAGCGGGAGCGTCAGCGCCAGATAGAACAGAGCCACAAATACATAAGTATCGAAGGTACGGTACGTATCGGCATTAATGATGTCAGCAAAATACATCAAATCCAGGCCAGCCACAATGGTCAGCACGGAGGAATTCTTGATCAAATTAATGAATTGATTACCTAGCGGCGGTATGACCAACCGAATGGCCTGGGGTAAAATCACATGCACCATCGTTTGCGAATAACTAAGTCCGGAAGAGCGTGCCGCTTCGGTCTGCCCTTGAGGAACCGCCATAATCCCGGCGCGAATCGCTTCCGCTATGAAGGATGAGGTGTAGACTGCCAGCCCAACCGTTCCGGCCGTGAAGCCATCCAGCGGCATCCCGAGCACCGAGGGCCCATAATAGAAAATGTAGACGACCAGCAGTAGCGGAATATTGCGGAGGAATTCCACATATCCGGTGCCGAACCAGCGAAGGGGCGGGAGAGGGCCGATGCGGAATACCGCAATCAGCGCCCCAAGCAGGAAGCTGCCGGCCAAGGCCATCAGGCTGGACAGCACCGTTCCCCGAAATCCTTCCATATAAGTACCGAAATACTCGGTGAGTATTGTAATGTCCATCAGATTACTCCTTACTCAGCGGGCTTCTTGCCAATCCATTTCTCATAAATGGCATCGTATTCCCCGCTATCATGAAGTGCCTTCAAGGTCTCATTAATGGCTTCTACAACGTCCGTATTTCCTTTTTGCACAGCAATGCCATAAGGCTCATCTGTGAATGGCTTGCCTACCACCTCGTAATTCGGGTCCTGAGCAGCCATGCCGTACAGGATGGAGTCGTCCGTGGTCAATGCGGCGCCTTGCCCGGCCTTCAGTGCATTGAAGGCATCCTGATAGTTATCGAATTCCAGCACCTTCACACCGGATACCTGATCACGAATGTTTTTGACCGAAGTCGAGCCCTTCGTCCCCAGCACCGTCGTATCTGCCGTCACATCTTCAATGCCCTGAATAGCGCTGCCCTTCTTGACTAGCAGCGATTGTCCAGCCTGAAAATAGACATCGGAGAAATCCACCTCCTGCTTGCGCTCCTCCGTGATCGTCATCGTGGCAACCACCATATCGATTTCACCATTATTCAGCATGGGAATCCGCGTCTTGGAGGTCACCTCCTTCAGTTCGATGGCGTTCTCATCCTCCAGGATGTGCTTGGCAATCGCCTTGGAAATATCGATATCAAAGCCTTCCACGTTGCCGCTGGCCGGGTCCTTAAGCCCGAAGAGCTTGGTATCATATTTTACCCCGACGACCAACTTGCCACGTTCCTTGATTTTGCCTAAGGCGGCACCCGCGCTCTCCCCAGCCGCAGGAGCCGAAGTGTTACCACCGCTGGCTGAATTCCCCTCTGCCCCATTGCTTCCACAGCCAGCCAAGACAAATACTGCACAAGCCGCCGCAATACTGAACAATTTCATGCTTTTTCTCATATCTAGTTCCTCCTTCAATTTATACAATTACAGGCTATTACAGGCTATCAGTGGCTTAACAACCGACTCAAGAAGGTACGCGTTCGCTCCTCACGGGGCTGGGAGAAGAACTCCTCCGGTCCCGCTTCCTCCACGATCTGCCCCTGGTCCATAAAAATAATGCGGTCGGCCACTTCACGTGCAAAGCCCATCTCATGCGTCACCACCACCATCGTCATCCCTTCACGGGCCAAGTTACGCATCACGTCCAGCACCTCGCCTACCATCTCCGGGTCTAGCGCCGAGGTCGGCTCATCAAAGAGCATAATCTTCGGCTTCATGGCGAGCCCCCTCGCAATCGCCACCCGTTGCTGCTGTCCGCCCGATAATTGAGAAGGATAAGCCTGCGCCTTGTCGGCAATGCCTACCTTCTCCAGATAGAACAACGCCGTCTGCTCCGCTTCCGCCTTAGTGATGCCCAGCACCTTGACCGGCGCCAGCGTGATGTTGTCAATCACTTTCTTATGGGGATACAGATTGAAGTGCTGAAAGACCATACCAATGTTCCGCCGCAGTTGATTGATATCGGTCTTGCGGTCGTTGACGGGAATGCCTCCCACATTCAGCTCACCGCTCGTAATCGTCTCCAGACGGTTGATACAGCGGAGCATCGTGCTTTTGCCCGAGCCGGATGGACCCACGACGACCACGACCTCACCTTCTGCAACCTCCAGGTTAATCTCCTTAAGTACGTGGAAATGCCCATAATGCTTATCGACCTGGCCAAAATGGATCAACTCTCTTCCTCCCTTCCCCTGTCCTGCTAATGCCAAATGTATGTGAGTAATCGTGACATTTGAAATTAACCTTACTGCAAAGACTATATAAAACTACATTTTCCTATGCGTTCTTTCCATTTTGCACGAAAAATAATGGGCACGACGATGGACAAGCGTTAGCTATCCTCACGCAAAAAAAAAGCTCCCACCCCCACAAATTGTAGGGATGGAAGCTTTGGTATAAATGATTTATTTGACAATAAGCACCGGAATTTCGGCATGTTGTACAACGTTATGGCTGACGCTACCGAGGACGAACTGACGTATGCCGCCCAGTCCGCGACTACCGATCACAATCAGATCTACTCCGTGCTCCTTCGCATAGTCCAAGATGGTCTCCGCCGGAGGACCCTGCACCATGGTCACGCTGGGAACAACGCCTACCGAGGTTAGCCGCTTCTCCGCTTCCAGCACGGTCTGCTCTGCAAGCTCGTAGAAATCCTTATTCATCGTAGCGGGTACGGGAGCAAAGCCATCCGCCACATACAGACGAGGGAAGTCATAAGCATGCAGCACCTGAAGCTGCGATCCGGGTGACAATTTGCTCAAGGCAATGGCCCTGTCCAGCGCTTTATTCGCCGCCTTCGATCCATCATACGCTACCAATATTTTTTGGTATAACATCATAAGCACCTCTCTCTTGTTCTGGAATCAACGAGGTAAGCCATGGAACATCTTGCTCCATATCATTATATACCCCGTTTGGCCCCGGTAGAAAAGCCAAGCCCGAATTTTCCAGTTGAGAGCGGTGTTATCTTTTAAAGAATCATATTAGAAAATAGCCATAGAGCACGGCGTTCAGCAACAGCAATAATGGGATACCGACGCGAAAGCTCATATGCTTCGTTTTGTGCCGCTTGGCATTCATCGCCAGCAGCACACCCAGGGCCCCGCCCAAAGCAGCCAGCAGGAACAAGGTCTTCTCCGGTACCCGGTCGCGTCTTTGCCGGGCCCGCTTCTTATCGTCAGACATGACCAGATACGCCACGGTGTTGATAAAGAGAAACCAGATTAGCAAAGCTATTCTCATACACAACCTCCTTCCTGTTTTGGAACTACGTAGACGCAGGTTTGACGCGCCGCTCAGGCTCCTGTTGTTTCACGCGCTTCTAAGCGTCGCCTTTCTTCTCCAAGGCTGCCTTAAGCAGGTCTCCCAGATTGGTTCCAGCGGATTCGTTCTGAGAATATTGCTTGACCAGCTTTTGCTGCTCTCGCTTGTTCACATGCTTGCTGTCCTTATTCATCACTTCCGTAATACCACAGGACAAGCATTGCACATACATCCCCGCCTTGCCTTCCTTCATCTCCATTTTCTTATGGCATTGCGGACAACGACGATTGGACAAGCGCTTCTCACCGGAGCGACGATACCCGCAGTCCTCGCTTGGACATACGAGCATCATGCCCCGGCCCGTCTTCTTCTCCAGTAGACGCGTTCCACAATCCGGGCAATGGCTGTTCGATACATTATGAGGCTTATAGGTTGCTTCACTATACTTGACGCCGCGAACCAGCTCGACAGCCATCTCGCGAATGCCGTGCAGGAACGGCTCCGGCTTGCCTTGACCCCGGGCAATCTGCTCCAGTTCCGCTTCCCAGCGGGCGGTCAGATTCGGTGAGCGAAGATCGGCTGGAGCAAGCTCGATTAATTGCTTGCCCTTGCCTGTCGGATGCAGCGCATTGCCCTGCCGTTCAATCGTATCGGAATGGCCCAGCTTCTCAATAATGTCCGCGCGGGTGGCCGGGGTTCCCAGGCCATGCTTCTCCATCTGGGTCAGCAAGGCCGCTTCGGTATAGCGCTTCGGCGGTTGGGTCCGTCCCGGAAGCACCTGGCAACGCTGAACCGAGAGCTTCTGCCCTTGCTTCAGCTCCGGCAAGGCTGACTGACTATCGTCTTCCTCTTCCGCCTCGTCCTCCATCGCTTGCCCGTCATAAACGGCCCGCCAGCCGCTATCCTTGATCGTCGTTCCCTTGGCATGCAGTGTCTCACCGCCTGCCTCCACCGTCACCGTGACTTGATCAAAGCTTGCGGGAGGATAGAATAAGCTGATAAACCGCCGGACGATCAAATCATACAGCTTGCGTTCCTCCGGGCTTAGCGCATTCAATAATACCGTTTGCTCGGTTGGAATTATGGCATGATGATCGGTGACTTTGCTGTCGTCCACGATCCGCTTGCCAAGGGGCAACGGCTTGCGCAGGAGCGGCCGGGCCAATGGAGCATAAGGCCCCACGGCTACACTGGTGAGCCGTTCCTTTAATGTATCCGCCATATCGGCTGTTAAATAACGTGAGTCAGTGCGCGGATAAGTGACCAGCTTATGCTGTTCATATAACCGCTGCAATACGTTAGAAGTCTGCTTGGCCGAGAAGCCAAGCTGGCGATTGGCATCCCGTTGCAATTCTGTTAAGTCGTAAGCCAATGGATGCGGGATCGTCTTCTCGTTCTTCACCAGCTTGACGATGTTGCCGGAGGCTCCCTCAAGCTTGTGCTTCAGCGCCTCTAGCCGGTCAGCATCAAAAATACGTGAATCTCCGTTCGTTCCCCGCCAGACCGCTTCGAAGGAACCGAAGTTGGCCCGTAGCACATGGTACTCTTCCGAGCGGAAGCGAGTAATTTCATTCTCACGCTCCATGATCATTCCAAGCGTTGGCGTCTGGACCCGCCCGGCCGACAACGGAGAACCGAATTTCGTCGTCAATGCCCGGGTAACATTCAGGCCCACCATCCAGTCAGCTTCGGCACGGCAGCGCGCGGATTGATACAGCCGCTCATACTGGCTGCCCGGCTTCAACGAGGCAAAGCCCTCCTTGATAGCCTTGTCCGTCTGCGAGGATATCCATAACCGCTTGAACGGCTTGCTCCACTTCACCATATCCATAATCCACCGAGCCAGCAGTTCCCCTTCACGAGCGGCATCTGTAGCTACAACCAGTTCACCGATATCCTGACGTCGCATCAATTGCTGTACCGCCTTGAACTGGTGGCTGCTCTCGCGCAGTACCTTCAGCTTCATCTTCCCCGGAAGAATCGGCAAATCCTCAAGGGACCATTGCCTGTACTTCCCGTCATATTCCTCCGGCTCAGCCAATCCTACTAAATGGCCTAAGGCCCAGGTCACGACATACTTGGGACCCTCAAAATGACTCTTATGCTTATCGCGGCTACCGATGACCCGCGCAATTTCTCTTGCTACCGATGGCTTCTCCGCCAATACTAATGTCTTCATAAATGGACGTAGACACTCCCTTCTTCTGCCTTATTATAGCATCCCTCCTGCCTTTGGCGCGAAGTTTGACTGGAGATAAATACCTCACTTGCTTAAAAAGGATTGAACATTTATTTTAAAAATGATATAAACAAATTAGCGGTTTAGTACCAGGTTTTAATATCTGATTCTAAAAAAATGAAGGAGTGATTGGAATGACTCAGTTAAACCATGCCCGCATTACCGCCATTGGCTCCTATGTTCCCGAGCGGATTCTTACCAATAATGATCTGGAGAAAATGGTGGATACCAACGACGAATGGATCGTTCAGCGCACCGGCATCAAGCAGCGGCATATCGCCGCTGAAGACGAGTTCACCTCACACCTTTGTATACAAGCAGTTGAACAACTACAAAGCCGGTATCACGTAGCCCTGAATGATGTGGAACTCATCGTTGTTGCCACTACGACACCGGATTACTCATTCCCTACCGTGTCCTGCCGTATTCAGCAGCATTTTGGCATGGAGCAAGCTGGCGCTATTGATCTGAACGCTACCTGTGCGGGATTCACCTATGGCCTGCACCTGGCTAATGGCTTGATCGCTGCGGGCTTGCATCGCAAAGTCCTGGTCGTTGCCGGGGAAACGATGTCCAAAATCACGGATTACAGCGACCGAAACACTTGTATTCTGTTCGGTGACGGAGCCGGGGCCGTTCTGGTAGAAGGTGACCCCGAAGAATCCTGGTTCGAGGCCTTCACGCTCGGTACCAACGGAGAGGGTGGGATTCACGTGTACCGTTCAGGCTTGGCGGAACATATGGACGGCATCCCTCTCATCGGCAACGGTAAAATCGTCCAGAATGGACGCGAGGTGTTCAAATGGGCGGTACGTACCGTTTCTTCCGGCATAGAGCAGCTTCTGCAACAAGCTGGGCTCTCTCTAGAGGACATCGATTGGTTTGTCCCGCATAGTGCCAATATGCGCATGATTGAATCCATCTGTGAGAAGTCCGGTATGCCTTTGGCCAAGACATTGCAAAGTGTCCAGGACATGGGGAATACGTCTTCCGCTTCTATTCCATTAGCGTTGGAGGCGGCAGTTCGTGAAGGGCGGCTGAAGCTTGGAGACCGGGTGATGCTTTACGGGTTTGGGGGTGGGCTCACCCACGCCGGACTCATCCTCCGCTGGGGCATCTCTAAGGAAATCTAAAATTCTGCTTCCTATCACGAAGAAATTTCGAGGAGATGGGCGGCTTCGAATCTTGAACTCTACCTGTGCCTTCCGCTGCTCACGTAGGATTCACCTACGCTGCGCTGCTCTGTCCCTGATATCGTCCAACCTTCTCGGTGCTGGAAACCTGTATTTTAGATCCTCATTGAACAGGAAATCTAAAATTCTGCTTCCCATCACGAAGACATTTCCGGGAGATGGAGCGGCTTCGAATCTTGAACTCTACCCGAGCCTTCCGCTGCTCACGTAGGATTCACCTACGCTGCGCTGCTCTGTCCCTGCTATTGTCTAACCTTCTAAACTAATATTTGAGAGGGCCGATCCAGCGTAGTACACCGGATCGGCCCTCTTTTGAGCAAGAACTCGCTTCACAGACAACCGCCTAACGGTTGATATCCTTGCTCAGCCATTATTTAGTGGAGGGAGCTATAATGAACATCCCCCAACATTCCACACTAACAGGAAATCCTCCAGCTAATATTTCTCTTTACCCGCCTTATTGCGCAATTATAGGGAATTCCTCCATATAATTCGGCTTAAAACGTTGGATTTGGTGCTAAAGCGTGGATTTATAGGGAGTTTTTCCAGTTAAACGCCGAAATTCGGCCCATTTTCCCAAATTAGCAGGAGGATTTCCCACTGGCGCTCCCACTATTGAGCATCAGCATTAAGGTACGATGTGCCAGGGGACAGGGTGCACTAGACGGAGACGGCCACTAGATACGTATCCCCTCCCACCTACCGAATCGCTATTCGTAAGCGATCGCAAGCAAGCGATGGCCCTGCCTGCTTCGCCCTCCCTTTTCAGACGGGAAAGCAGCAGGTACAATAACAGATA
The DNA here is from genome assembly GCF_056836745.1 of Paenibacillus sp. 1SOY10. NCBI lineage: Bacteria > Bacillati > Bacillota > Bacilli > Caryophanales > Paenibacillaceae > Paenibacillus > Paenibacillus sp. 1SOY10. The sequence continues at coordinate 146,380 of NZ_JBXENK010000009.1, forward strand.
TGTTTAACAATCTAACCCACTATAAGGAGAAGCCATTCATGCCTACCGTCAGACAACTATTTACAGAGCAGGACTTCCAGGAAGCTATCGACAAGAAGCTGCGTATTCGCGTGTTTCATAACGATCACCTCATTGATTCGGGGAGCATCATGATTCGCTTTACCGAGGAGACGGTCATTACCCAGTCCAGCGTTAGCGAGCTAGCCTATCACCCACGCCAGGAATGCCAGTTCTTCGAGGTGCGCAAATAACTACGTATGCCAAGTTAAGCCATGCATGCTGCTGTAGCCCTGCCGTTAACCTACCCTAGCCCACCTTTCCTTCCTGCCTTGCACCCGCAGCCAAAATCTGCGGGCTACCCGGCTCCAATACCGGAGCCTCCTTACCATAACGAATAAAGATCCAGACTCCGAACAAGATTAGTACCCCGGCAGATAGCTGCAACGGGGTCAGGCTTTCCTTTAATAGTACCCAAGCAAGTAATGAAGCAAATACCGGTTCACCCAGCACCGCCATGGATACGACGGAAGCACTTAAATATTTCATAAGCCAGTTGAATAAATAATGACCGAATAAAGTAGGAATGACGGCCAGCAATAAGAAAATGCCCCACTCACCCCGACTATACCCAGTGAACGGAATGCCAGCAGCTAAGTTGTATATCGCCATGACCATACCAGCCACCAAAAATACGATAAAGTTATAAACAAAGGCGCTCACATGATGCAACAGTCGCTTGCCTGCCAGCATATGCACCGCGATTGCCACCGTGCCAAGCAGAGACAAGAGATCCCCGGTGACAGCCTGGCGTGACAGGGCAAAATCCCCAGAGCCAATCGCAATCGAGCCAAGGAGAGCCAACGTTACGCCAATGACCATTGCCTTGTTGATTTTCGTCTTGAACAGAAAAAAGGACCCGAACATTACAATGATCGGCTCTAAGGTTAAGATTACGGTGGAACTGGCTACCGTCGTTAGTCGAAGTGAACTCATCCATAACAACAGATGCAGCCCCAGCATCAGACCGGAGAACAACAGACCTCTCCATTGCTTTGCGCTTAATTCACGCAGTTCCTCGCGGTATCTCCACAACAGCGGAAGCATTAGCAGGTTGGTCAAGAACATGCGGTACATCCCAATAACCGATACGTCGGCATGGGACCAACGAATAAAAATAGAGGAGAACGAGATGGCAATAATGCCGATAACATACAAAATTTCATGCTTGCCCAAGGGCTTGACCGCAGTGTGCATATGCTTCTAAATTCCCAGCTTTCCATCGAAAGTTTTGCCTGATATCCATGCAAACCACTTCATTATAGCTAAGATAAAGCCGTTCCTCAATGAAAATTTGCAAGAGGCCAAATGAGGAGCTTCGCCTTATTTACAGCACTCTATTCATTAGGTATCCTTTTACAAAAAGGAGGTTGTTGCTTAGTGAAGAATGCCGCGTTTCAATGGAAACAATACATCGCCATGATCCTGGTTGTGGCCGTTGCTGCTATTGGTGGAAGCTCATATACAGCAGATGCAGAAGCTCAGGCCAGCAATCAGGCAATCACTGTCCTTTTGAATGATCAGCAATTAGAACTTGAAGTCGACCCTCTTGTTAAAAATGGAACCACCTTTGTACCTATGCGTCCTTTGTTTGAAGCGCTAGGAATGGAGTTAACCTGGGACCCTGTGACGAAAACGGTAAAAGGAGCCAAAGAAGGACTTCAACTGTCCTTAACCATCGGTAGCAAGGATGCTCTGGTCAATCAAGCCCCTGCTAAGTTATCCGAACCTGCCTTGGTTCAAGCCGGGTTCACATTCGTACCGTTGCGATTTATTAGCGAGGCCAGCGAAGCCTTGGTATTGTGGCAGCCTTACCTGAAACAAATTTACATCTACGATACGGACTTCCTCAAAGAGAGCAATATGACTAAGGAAGAATTGACGGACAATTTCAATAAATACCTGGAAGAAAGCCTTGCCGAGCATCAGAGACTGGTCGAAGAACAAAAGAAAAAGGATGCCGAGAAGAAGGATAACAAAGACAAGGATAAAGATAAGACAGGTCAGAAGGACAAAGGCACGGATAGTACCCGGGATGGCCTGTGCAGCGTTTGGCGGTACCATCCGGTGTATGGAGGAAGTCTGGATTGGGTGCCATGCCCATAACATTACCCTACGATTTACCTTTGTGCTATATTTAGAAGTGGATAAGGCCGCTCCATGTGAAGCGGCCTATTTTGTAACCTTGGAGGATTTAATATGAATCAGATGGTATCAAAAGAGTGGCTGCTCGCCCGCATGTATGAGCCTGATCTGGTCATCGTAGATTGCCGTTTCTGGTTGAACGATCCCCCTGCCGGAAGAGAACGGTACAATAAAGCACATATTCCACGGGCCGTATATCTCGACCTGGACAAGGACCTGTCCGCCCCTCTGTCCCAGCATGGTGGCAGACATCCTATGCCTGAGCCAGAGCAGATGGCTTACACCTTCGGACGAGCCGGGCTGAGCCAGGACGACCGCATCGTCATCTATGACGACAATGAGGGAATGATTGCCGCAAGATTGTGGTGGATGCTCACCTACCTTGGACACAAGCAAGTCTTCCTGTTAGAGCAAGGCTTTAGTGTCTGGAAAGAAGCAGCCTTTCCACTTACCGCCGACCAACCGGTGGTCATACCCAAGACATTTGAAGCACGCCCGCAGCCAGAGCTTATCGCCACGCTGGATGAGGTTCGCAAGATCGCCTACCAGGACCCGTCTGCACAGGTTGAAACCACAGCCAAAGTGCTTATTGATTCCCGGGAGCACAGACGTTATTTGGGCCTGGAAGAGCCTATTGACACCAAATCCGGAAGTATTCCGAATGCGTTCAATTATTTCTGGAAGGAAGTTCTGACCGAAGAAGGACGGCTCAAATCAACAGCAGCGTTAGAGGAACATTTCTCCGGACTAGATAAGGACCAGGAGATCGTGGTCTATTGCGGCTCCGGCGTCTCGGCCTGCCCGAACATTCTGGCCTTAAAGGAAATCGGCTTCACGCATGTGAGGTTATACCCGGGAGGCTGGAGCGACTGGATTAGCTATGAGGAGAACCCGGTGGCTACGGGAGAGAACTGACTGCTTCCAAACAGCATACAGATGTGTATTAGGAGAATGTGCCGCTTAGAGCCGTAGGGCTTTGGGCGGCACTTTGCTGTGCTCATGGGTTTTAAAACAGCATTTAATGAAATCTATTTCAATTTATTCTGATCAGGTGTAAACAACTCATCTACAGTGGTTCCAAGCTGATTGGCTAGTTTGAAAGCAAGTAGCAAGGTTGGGTCATACTTGTCATTTTCAATGGCATTGATCGTTTGACGGGTGACATCTAACGCTGTGGCTAATTCCTCCTGTGTGTATTTTAGTACCTTACGTAGCTCTCTTATACGATTGTTCATAGCAATTAGCGTCCAATCATCACGTAGGCAATTGCGCCAAAGACTAACATAAGAAGAATAAAACCGGAAACAGATAGTAGCTGCTTTTTGCCATTACTGTCATCCATCTTCATCTTTTCTACACTTGTAACCAAAAAATAAACAACATATTGCAAGATCATCAAAATTAAAGGTAACGAGGCTTCCCTGTAGTTCACATAGTGATATACTCCCCAAACCAGAAGCCCCAATACCATAAATGCATAACTCCATTTAATCCCCTTTTGGTTAATGCGTTGCTCCATCTCATCCATTTTTTTCATAAGATAACCTCCCAAATAACATATTAAAATGTAAAATTCTCTTTACATTTTTAGCGTACTGCTTTCTCAGAATAATGTCAATAGTATTTTACATTTTGTCATCGAGCAGGTTGTTGTGCTTCCCCTTAACCCGGCGTGTCTGTATGCGGCTGGAGCGACTGGATTAGCTATGAAGAGAATCCGGCGGCCACGGAAAAGAAATAAAAACACAAAGGAACCCACGTCAGACGTGGGTTCCTTTGTGTTGTCATGATATCAACGCTTATGTTTTCGGCATACTATTACTCATATCAGACAATATAAAAGACAATGCCTTTACCTGTCGCAGCCACATTTTGATAATAGGTTTGAATGTCGGTGAAATATTGGTACAGATATGCGAGAAACTCCTCAGCGTCATCCTCTGCTGTTGCAGGATATACTTCCTCCTGAAGTGGATCATATTTGGCAAATAAAGCAGCAAACTCCTCTTGGGTAAAGTTCTTAATCGCCTCGGCCGTGGCTTGCACTTGAGCAGGATACAGATAGAATGCTCCAAAATCGCCCAGATCGAGCCCTTGACCATCAATCATAGGTACGACGTAACTAAGCGGCTGCTCTCCTCCGATCAGTTCGCCGGTAAGGGCATAATGAATGCCTTGCCATGCTTTGTCGATGTCTAGCTGGTCCCCACTGGTGCTTATTACTTCTCCTGCATCCAATTGCCCCTCGGCAAGTTGTTTAATCGCCTGCTCCGGCAAAGCCTTGTATAAGCCAATCATTCCCATCCTCTTCGCCCCCTCGTAGTATTGACAGTATTTGCTGCAAGGCATAGCCTCTTGCCTATTATTTTGTCTAGTATAAAGGTACGCGAAGTGTGGCAACAAGGGTGTAAAGTCGTTATTTCATAGCCGTAAAGACTCAGCAATCATCCGGTTCCACACTTCATAAGGAAAGTCGGGATTATCTGCAATTCGCAGGGAGTAGGCATCCTCGCCCTCAAAGACCCAGCCATACGGTTCTTGCAGCCGCCACTTACGGTCAACGCTCTCCCAGAAGCCCTCATGCGTCTGCACCGGATGCTGTGGCCAGTTATCAATCTCTGCTTCGGTATAGAGGCCGGATTGCTTGCGCAACGCCTTGCCCTGCTCCATAATGGCATCCAGCTCCGAGCGAGATGTGAACCCTACAAAGCGCTGGAGTAACAGTCCGGGAATCCACACCTCAGTTCCATAGTTGGCTGCGATTCGCTTGGATAGTGCATTCCATTCTTCAATACGCAAGACAAAGGGGTGAAAATGACCCTCATCATCCCAGGCGATCTCCAGTTCCTCTTGTCCCTTCTCCTCAAAAAGCAGCGAAATGTAGGAGAAATCATCACCCGTTTCGACCAACAAAGAAGCCTCCTCCGTGACTTTCATCCGAATCGGCTCATCTTCAAGATCCGGATATGAGAAATCGTCCTGAAGCCTCCATTCATACCGGGCCCAAAATGCTTTGCTATTCGCGAATCTGTTGTCCAGCATCGGCTACCTCCTCGACTTTTGGCTAACCTTTCGTATTTGCCATTATTATAAGCGTTCAACACAGCTTCCCACAATTTTAAAAGAGTGGATTGCAATGTGCTTGATAAATTATAATTTGAAATAAGTTCTTTGATAGTGACGGTAACTTTGACCATATGGCTTGGGAGAGTTAATAGATTGAATTCATCACGCTTGGCTAGAGACCAGCAACTCTCGAAAACCAGGAAATAACCCTTGCGCGGAAGTCTCCAAAAAGGAACGGTTGATGCTCTCGCCGTCAGTAAGTGCTTCATGATCGAACCCTACAACGGAATAATCTCCATCTGTCTGCGGCTTATGCGTATCCCAGCATATTGGACCTGCCCCGTCCTCATAAGTGGCGAAGGGAATATAACCCTGTGCGATTAACGATTTCCCGTTCTCCCATAAGACTTGCAAATGTCGGAGCGGATGGCTCGACGGCAGACCCGGTAATTCAATGCTGAAATGATCGTATCTCAATATCACACTCATTAGATGACATGTTGTCAAATAAGCTTCATACAGTGGAGGCACGGTCACAGGAAGGCCGTAAGCACGCTCAAGTTCGCGAATCTGTATAGCAGTTACTGTTGAGGGAATCATATTCCATCTTACCCATCCCTCTTCATCCACTTTCCCAACCTGCATATCAATCGGCACGCCAAAATCATCTTCATCCGTCTTGGCCGGATGTGACATAAGGAATTCGCGATGAGGGGTATCAAAATGGGTATCAAGCCATTGCTTCATCCAATCTTGCTTTAATTTCAACTCATTCATAGAGATAGCTCCTATCTTATTAAATTTATGTCGTAAGACACTGCACGTGATGGCCCGGAGGAGATAGGCCCAACAAAAGGAGATGATACCGTGATCTATGTAGCACTGCTGCGCGGCATTAACGTAGGAGGCAACAACAAGGTTGATATGAAGGCGCTCAAAGCTGCGTTTGAGTTAGCGGGGATGCAACGAGTCAAGACGTATATTAATTCGGGCAATATCATATTTGTCAACGACCAGTTGTCCCGGACCGACCTCGCGACAGTGCTGGAAGCAGCAATTGAAGCCGAATTTGGGCTTCGCATCCGGGTTCTGGTTCGCAGTCTGGAGCAGATGGAATGGGTAGCCGCTATGCTGCCGGAGGATTGGACCAACGACGAGCGATTGAAGAGTGATGTATTGTTTCTCTGGGACGAAGTAGACGAAGACACCGTTCCAGCGGAATTGCCCCTGAAGCCAGGTGTCGGGACCCTGCTATTTGCCCCAGGCGCGGTGCTGTATTCGGTTGATCGCGCCGATGCCGGGCGCAGCGGTATGAACAAGCTCATAGGCTCCAGACTTTACGCGCAAATGACCGTAAGGAACGTCAATACGACAAGGCAAATCGTGAAGCTGATGAGGGAGCTGCAACCGTAGTTGAAATCTCTTCAATACAATGCCAAATGAAGCGCTGCCCTGATCGTCCCCCGTAGGCAAGGCTAAGACCATGGGAGGGCAGTGCAACTCCATTAATTCAAGCTCCTCTTTATCTTCATTAGCTGGAACTGAGAAAATCCAGCATCAGTCCATTGATAACTTTAGGTTTTTCCAGTGGCAGTCCATGCCCTGTTTGGGGAATGACATTTATTTCAATATCCTTTATAAGCTTGCGGGCCCGTGCAACAGCTTTCTCAACATTATATTGAATGTCCTGATCACCTATGAGCAGCAGAACTGGAGCTTTAATTAACTGTAATTCAGCATCCTTTATGTATGAAACAAATAATTGAGTTCGTGGAAGTGCATTTTGCATGCCAATAATGAACTGATTTTTGATCGTCTGATTGATGTAGTTTCCCTTACCAGTCATGAACTCCATTAACTGATTGATTCTTGATGTTGTAGGCATCATTCCTGCAAGGAAACATCGGATAAAGAACCCTTTACTTTGTGGCTGCAGGCTTGCTGCTGGGGCCAAAAGGATTACTTTTCGTATTCGCGAGGATACGCGGGCAGCGAGGATCAAAGCAAGGAATCCGCCAAAGGAGTGTCCGCAAACATGTGCTTTATCGATATGTAGACCATCCAGTAGCTCCATAAACCACGCCGCACAATCGTCTTTATTCTTGATTGGTTTTATTGAGCGACTCATATTGATATCTCCCGGAAAATCCACAGCATATACTCTATAGCAACGGCTCAGCGCTTCAATATGGTCTAGCCAACTGTCGAACTGAACCCATAACCATGCAGCAGTATTAATGGTTCGGCATCTTTCGGCCCGGTAATTAGAACATGAATCTGACCAAACGAAGTAGGTACAAATACACCTTCAACAGGCACCTTCCATAACCCAAGTGTATGATTATATGCTTCTATGAAAAGCTCTGGTTGGCCACTCTTCCTGTATATAGAAGTGTAATGCTGTTCCTCATTCATTCCATGACTCCCTCCTTTACTTGTGTAACCGAAACAAACTTAGAAAATGATGAATATGCTTTACCATCATTTGTTCAATACTTGCTGTCTCTTGTCCATCCAACCGCCTTAAAATATAAGAGTTGACCATCATAAACAATGGATATTGGTATTGAATGGAGAGCATTCTAGGGTCGTGTAATTGAAGTTGACCAAGGGCAATATACTTTCTAAATGTAGTTTCCATACAATTACATATACCCTCCATGATATCGTTAAGGTAAATTTCCCTTGCTTCTTTGTCTCTTACTTGTTCCAAATAAATTATTCGCCAAATCTTTTCCATCTGCGTGTGCTGAACGTGCTCCAGAAAGTTATGAAAGCCTTGAGTCAGAAACACTTCTATATTTATGTCCGATACAATAGAATCAAGGCGATCCAGTGGGGGGATGATTTTGGCTATGTCCATTCGAAAATTATAATAAATCGTTTGTAATATCACCTTCTTACTTTTAAAATGATTGTACAAAGAGCTCTCCTTTATGCCGACATCTCTAGTGATATCTCTGATTGAGACAGCATTGTAGCCATTTTGCGAGAAGAGATCTATGGCAACATGGAGGATCAAGTTTTTATTATGATTCTGAATCAATACTCCATTTGTATCGAAAAACAGACCCAACTGACGAGTTTGTTTCAATATTATCAATACTCCCTTCAAAAGTTTTCTAACCCTAGTACATCACCAATCATTATAACTAACAATCGTTCGTTAATATATAGAGATGAACCAAGTTACTATCACTATTCCGGATGATTGGCTTATACAAGGCTTAGCTGGAGCAAGCCATTAAACAATTGCCGAGGGAACATTAGATGCCGGGTGCAGTGGCATGAACAAGTTCATGCCAAAAACACCAAAGCCCGCCAAGAGCTTGCTTTGGTGTTTTTGCATTTTCAATAAGTTACGGTAGTCGTGACGGACAGGTTGCTTGTATTGGATACTGAGTTGGAGGTTGAGTTAAAATTAACTACCTTCACTACAACCGTAGCGCCAATCACCAAGGCAGAGTTAATGACCAGACTAGTAGGTGTCAAGGTACTTAATCCACCACGTTGCATGACCCCGTTGACATACAAGTTGTAGTATCCATTGGCCGTCGGGACAACCAGCCCTCCCGCTGGTACAGTCGCCCCACTGTTGTTCGTGAAGCGGGTAGCTGCCAGAGTTGTCGTAGTCCCCAGAATATCCCCTAACACAATCGCTGCCGAATAACGTTGAACCGTAGGGACTACAGACGTTGTTGTTGTCGTATTGACACTGCCTGTTATTGTACTCTCCGCCGTCAAATATAAGCGAATAACCGGCATAATCTCCCCTCCAGTCATAGAGTAGCTATTTTGTATAGTATGACGGGAAGCTTCCGGCTGCGTGGACTTATGCTAGATTGCTAGAGAGCCTTTTCCTCCGTCGCTTTTGTAGATTGGAACACAGGGGTAAGATCGGCAATCCTTTCCTTAATAATCTGGGCTATTGCGTGCCTTTCATGCGATACTGTTACGGCATCAGCCCTATCCTTCAGGGCAGCTATCGCATTTCCCGTAGCCATGCCAAGGGTAGCTGCTTCAAGCAACTCGGCATCATTCATTTGATCGCCGACCGCGATAAGATGCTTATGCTGCCAGCCTTGCCTGGAGACAAGCTGTCGCAAAGCGCTCCCCTTACAGCAGCCATCAGGCAAGATCTCGAAGTAGTTACTCTCTGAGAAAACGGTGGTGCTGTCTGGCCGCAATCGGCTCCACTGGTATTCCAGCACCTCGGCAATCTCTGGCGTTGCAGCAACAGCCAGCAGCTTAACAGCACTCCGGGCTACCTCCTGCCACTCAACCAACTCCACTGCCGTACTCAGCACGTTGTCCTTCCGATCATGCTGTATGATCAAGTCATTGCGGCAAGGGGTTAGCATTTGGTCGCCATCATATAGTAGCAGACCAAGACCCTTCCCCTGCACTTGCTGCTCATATAGCCACCGACTATGCTCCGGCTCAATGGACAGCCTGGACGCGTGCAGCACAGCACTCCTTCGCGGACAATACAGCTGTGCTCCATTGCCTGCAATAAACGGCTGTTCCAACTCCAACTGCCGCGCATACGGCAGCGCCGAAGCCCAAGGCCGTCCCGTGGCGATGACGAATGTTCCCCCGGCCTTGCGAAATGCGGCAATAGCCTCCGCATTCTCCGGGCTAATCTGCTGCTGACGATCCAGCAATGTACCGTCCAGATCGCTGACGATCACCGTTTCGCTGGCTGACCACCGCATGACAGCCCCTTCCTCTTCCGTCTCCATATCCGCTCCCATCAGCTATGCCGTAGCAGTTCGGCCTGCAATAGCTGCTTCACCTCATCTGCAGCCCGTACCTTGACAGGCAAACAAGGCGAGATCGTGATAGAGTAGGCTCCTTCCTGAATGCATTGCTTCAATTCAGGAACTGTCTCACAAGCACGTTCCAACGTATTGATGATGCTTCCCGCCTGAAGAGGATGATGCGTATCACTCCCTCCAACCAGTGGCAATTGCTGCTCCGCCGCCCAAGCTGTCATCTGTGCCTGCATCGCCTCCACGCCGTAGGTGCGCAGGTCCTTCGCATTCAGATCCACGGCATCCAGCCGGGCAAGCTGCTCAGGGGTCAAACGCTGGAGCGAATTGCTTTCTCTGAACGGATGGGCTCCGATAATCAACAACTCATGCGCCGCACACAGGCTTATCAACTGGTCAAAGGGAACAAAAGTCTCAGGTGTAGTGTGACCTTCCAGCCCGGCACGTACCGCCAGAATGGACTCGCGTGTCCCGATGACGAGGATATGACCTCCTTCCGCCACATCCACCTCCATGCCGGGGAAGACCTTAAACCCGTCCACATCATAATAATGGCCGAGATAAGGGTATCTCCGGTCCAAATCTTCATAAATGTCATGGAAGCGTAGCGTATTGAAGTGTTCAGTCATTGTAATGGCATCCAGTCCCTCTTGTTTGGCTTCGGCAATCATGTCGCGGAAATAATCAGGAGAGAACGAGACCTTTTTGGACAGTTTTACATGGATATGAAAATCAATCTTCATCTATAGTCAAACTCCTTAATGAACAATTTGTACTTCGAAGGTAAAATTTCAGCTATAAAAACTTACTTTTATTAAAAATGTAAAATTTGTTTCAGAGAGGAAAGCCTTGCAGTATAATGAAGGCATATTTTCCGAAAAATCGACCATCCGCGAAGGAGCTACTTACCGTGAATCAACGTTTCCAATGGGATATGGACAAACTGTCCAAGAAACAAAAGAAAATTGCCGATTTCATCGAAAAAAACACAAGTCTCCTAGCCTATTTGACCGAGCAAGAGATGGCGGACCGAACGCAGGTGAGTATTGCCTCCATCTCCCGCTTCTGGCGAGTTATCGGCTTCAAGAATTTTAAGGAATTCAAGCAGATGCTTGCGGACAATCCTGAATATACCCCCGCACCCGCCTATAAAATTCGCAATCTGATAGACAAGGTAGGCAGTGAGGATCTGCCCGTCCAAATGCTGGAGCTTGGCGTACAATATCTCAACGAGACGGCGGACAAGCTATCCCTGCTTGACTTCCAACGCGCCATCGCAGCCTTGCGGGAAGCCCGCTCCATCTATATTTATGCGCCCGGTCCCGCTCACGGTCTGGGAGAGCTTCTCTCTTTCCGTCTCAAGCGCTACGGGATGAGAATTATTAGTATGGGCCGAGGCGGCCATGAAATTTATGAGACGTTGATGCATTTGCAAGCCGATGATGTCGTGATCGTGTTCGGCTTCTCCAATGTGCTGCCAGAGACCAAGGCCATTATGCAGCTCGGCAAGAAAGTAAACTACCAAACGATCTTCATCACCGACTTCATGGTATCGGACATGCTTAATGAGGCCGATATTGTGCTCTATTGTTATCGCGGCCAGTTGACAGACTTCCATTCCATGGTGGCCCCGACCGTATTGGTCGAGAGCCTGATCGTCGGCATTGGGCAAGCCGAGCAGGAGCAGGCCCTGCCCAAGCTCAACTACCTGAACCAGTTGCGCAAGCAATATGCTTCACTGATTCCCAAGTGATTCTGCCAGCGAGCCTATAGCGATAGCAGTTCGCCACTCTCTCCATCGTATACCAGCAATTTGCGGGGATCGATGTCCAGCCATACGATAGAGTCCAGCACATAATCCTGCTCGCCGATCTCCTTCACAAGCAACCCTGTATCTCCGCTTTGCAATTGGATTAACGTCTCCGATCCCGCCGGCAGGACGGCATAAACTTGAAAGGGTACCGCCTGTCCTGTCGGCTCATGGGAAATGGTCATATCCTCGGGACGAACCGCCAGAGTAACCTTCCCCTTACCCGGGGGAATCAAGCCCTCTAGCGAAATACTGCCCAGCGGAGAATCAATGCGGGTGCTTCCCGTCCCCTCGTTCTCTTGCCAGTAGCTGGCGGAGAGCAGATTGATCTTGGGATTCCCGATAAAATCAGCAATCTTCACATGTCGTGGCCGACGATACAGGTTGCGCGGCGTGTCTACCTGAAGCAGTCTCCCCTCGGAAAATACCGCCACCTTTGTTGACAGGGTCAGTGCCTCCGATTGATCATGCGTTACATAAATCACCGTAGTATTCAGTTCACGATGAAGCCGCTTCAGTTCCGAACGCATCTCCACTCTTAGCTTGGCATCCAGATTGGACAACGGTTCATCCAGCAACAAGATCCGCGGCTCGGTCACAATCGCCCGGGCAATGGCTACGCGTTGCTGCTGTCCGCCAGACAATTCGGACGGATAGCGATCCTTGTAATCCAGAATGTGCAGCTTCCCCAGTGTGGCTTCGACCTTGGCACGAATCTCTGGCTTGGGCAGCTTCTTCATCTGTAAGCCGAAAGCTACGTTCTCCATGACCGTCATATGAGGCCAAAGCGCATAGTTCTGAAAGACAAGGTTAAGCCCACGTTTCGCTGGCGGCACAAATTGCAGCTTATCTCCATCTGCCACTGTAGTGCCCCCGATACGCACAATACCTCCCTCTGGATTTTCCAACCCGGCGATGACACGCAGGGTGGTTGTTTTACCGCAGCCGGAAGGGCCAAGGAACGTCATGAAGTCGCCTTCTTCCACTACCAAATCAATATTCTTCAATATGGGCTGGCCCGCAAACTGCTTGTTAATTTGCTTCAATTCAATCAGATTCATCGTTATTCATTAACCTCCGATTCCTTTGGTCAGATCCGCCTTACCAAGCTTGCTCGCCAGGAAGTACATCACCAGAATAATAGCTACAATAATGACCATAATGGCGTTGGCGTACTGCTGGAAGCCCTGCTCCGCGTATTTATAGATGAGCGTGGTCAATGTTCCCGTTTGCGGCGTTACCAGTAGAATGATTAGATCCAGTTCCTTCATGACACTGATAAATAACAGCAGGAAGCTTCCGAAGAGTCCCTTGTGACAAAGCGGCAGCAGAATACGAGTAAATCGCTTGAACCAGCTTGCTCCCTGCATTTGAGCCGCTTCCTCCAATTCACCGCCAATCTGATACATGGTGCTTGCCCCCGAGCGGGTGGCGAAGGGCAGCTCATTGACGATAGAGATCAAGATAATTAAGGTCATGGTGCCGTATAGCGCCGGCAGGAACAACGTTGGCTTGGCAAACATCGACAAATAGATCGCGGATAACGCAATGCCGGGAATCAGATAAGGCAAGAAGGATACCTGCTCAATGAGCCTTGAAGACAAAGAGTTGCGCCGCTTGACGATAATGTAGCCGAATAGCAGCCCAACCACGCTGGCTACAGCGGAAGCCACCAGAGCAATATGCAGCGAGTTACCGAGGGCTTGCCCAATACTGTTATTGACCAGCACCCCTACCTCGCCTGACGCAATACGCGGATTGGATTGCCCCGTCCAGAAATGTAAGGTGAAGTTGCTCCAGCTAAAATCACCCTCAGCCAGCATAAAAGATTGCAGAACCAAAATGAGCATAGGCACAATGGCGATGCCCACCATAAAGCACAGAACAGCAATGGCAACCGGCCACTTCCAGCGCCCCAAATCAAACAATACCTTGCGCGAATCCTTACCGCCCACGGTGGCGTAGCTCTTGCGGCGTCCAATCATTCGTTGATTCATATATATGGTCGACGCGCAGACCAGCAGCAAAATCAAGCTCAAGATGTAAGATTCCGATACCATGCGGTTTTGCATGCTGCCATGCAGCATCGTAGCAATCGTGTAGTATTTGATGGGTAATCCCAGGAAAGCAGGGACCCCAAACGAACCTAACGCTTTCGAGAAGGTCAGGATGAAGGCCGACAGAATGGCCGGCATCACTAACGGGAACGTCACCTTGCGTAATACGGTAAATCGACTGGCCCCCAGCAGACTGGCGGTTTCCTCCAGGCTGGTATTGATCGAGCCTAATGTCACAGAGATTAGCAGGAAGAAAAAGGTGAAATAGTTCAAGCTCAAGCAGATAACAATCGGCAGGAAACCGTAGGACACCCAATCAGGCGGCTGGATGCCAAACAGCATCTGAACAATACCCTGGCTTCCGCCGATCCGGTCGTTCTTGAATACCGAAATCCAGGCAAACGACGTAATCCAGGAGGGCAGCATATACGGAATAATCGCCAGGAAGACCAGGGTCTTCTTGAATGGAAGATTTGTTTTGGTGGTTAGCCAGGCCAGCACTCCGCCGATGATCATGGACAAGGCTGATACCCAGATGCTGATATTTACGGAATTAAGCAATGGCTCATATAGCAGGGATTGGCTAATCTCACTGCTGATTACACGTATCCAGTGATGCAGCGTGAACTCGCCGGACACAGCCCCCTCTACACGTCTGGCATCACTCGCTGTCCACTGCAAGCTCTGCTTGAAAATCTCCCATAATGGGAGCAATACGGTATAGGCCAGAAATAACAAGGACACGCCAGTAATCAAATACAGGGGGCTTACGGCATACCCCTTCAAACGATTAAACAAACGTTGCCAACGATAAGAAGAACGAGGGGACCGCGTCCCCTCCTGTGATACCGACAATTGCTACACCATCCCTGCTACTTATTGGCTAATATGAAATCAATCACTTTTTGCGTGTTCTGATACAAGAACTTACCGTCATATGGCCACAAATTAAGCTCGCTTGTAGGGCGTTGTTCCGTCAGCTTAATATCTGTTCTTGTAGACCATGAGCCTAGAACATTGTAAGGACGGAAGCCTTCAGCCGTACCATCGCTCTCTCCGGCCATCCAGCGAATCAACAGCTTGGCGGCATGGGTATGGCTGGCCTGATCGGCCATATACAGATAGGACGTGCCTGCAACAGACATTTTAGGCGCCGTATCGTATACAAATTGCATCTTGAAGCCTTTATCGACAATGTTCCGGGACTTGCTGGAGGTAGTTACGCCAAGCGGCGGATTTTGCTGACCGGCCGTACCCACAGCAGTCACGACATCATCACTCGATTGCACGAATACCGGGTCGTTAGCCAACAGACGCTTGATAAATTCATAACCAGCATTCTCCGTATCGTTCAGCACGATTTCCTCGCCAAATTTCTCTTTATAGGCAGCGGCCATATCCTCACTGTTAGCAACCATAGTTACCAGCAAATCCATCGTGTCAGCGGAGAGCATAGGATCGTCAATGACAACCTTGCCTTTCCATTTCTCGTCCGTCAGGTCCCACCAGTTGTTCACAGGGGCTTCGCTATAAGCTTCGGTATTGTAAAAAATGGTTCGTGTAGAGAAATAAAATGGCAACCCCGGGGAATCCTCAAAGCCCGGAGCGAGCTTGCTCACGATATCTTCCGGCATATAAGCATGTAGCGCGCCAGAGGTCACCAATTCCTCCGACACGGTACCACCCGCATCCTTAATGAATACAACGTCTACATTATATAGACCCGCTTCTTGCTCACGCGTAATCTTCTCAATCATTTCATTCGTCGACATATCATAAGCCTCAACCTCAATGCCCGGATATTCTGCTTCGAAGCTGGCCTTCACGTCCTTGATTCGGCTTGATTGAGAATAGACGGTAACCTTGCCTTCTTGCTTGGCTTGCTCATACAGCTCTGCTGTCGTCTCCGTCTTGTCCAGTTCTGCTTGCTGCAGCCAACTGCTTGCCGGGGCGGCCGAAGAATTGGATGGGTCTTGCGAAGCTGTGGAATTAGTGGCAGATGGGGATGAAGCGGCTCCACATGCCGTAAGGGCAAGCGAGATAGCCAGTGTGCATACCAGGCTTGTCCAACGCGAATTCTTGTTCATGAACGAATAAAGCCTCCTAATATTGAGTAGTAGCCTCAGTATAGAAAGCTTATATTAAGCGGATATTAGCTAAGCGTTAAGTTTTGTAAATTTTATTTCATTTTATAATTTTGATTATTTTATTTACAAAAATTCCTCAAATTTTCGACACCTGTCCTGTTCATTGACAATTGGTAAACGTGTGACTATACTAGCCTTTGTCTTCCCTAGTCATCCCTCATGGAGAGTCAATGAGACTTACGATTACATATAGATAAGGAGAAATGAATGACCCTAATTCAAGGTTTGGAAATAGCCGGCGCAATCATTGCCATCTATTTTATTGTTGCTATGATGTTTTTGTTTTCGTATATTTACTTTAAAAAAGGAAGCTGGAAAAAGTCACTTTTACATATCTTTATATCCATTCTGCTGCTAGTTATTGTCGTGATGACCTATATGCTGCAAGGCCAGGCGGCTAATTCATCGTCGAATGCTGCGGATTATGCAGCCACGGGTACTGAGACTGCTCAGGCAAGCCCCATTACGGATGAGATTAAGGAGATTCTGTCCCACTCGCCAGAAGAAGTAAGCACACGGGATTTGCTGGTGGTGACACGACTCGCCTCTGCACCGTTAACCGAAGAAGAAGCGACCACTTATCGCGAGAAGCTCAAGGAATTTTACATTTATCAAGGCTTACAGGTCCACCTTGGCACAGAAGCCGAGCTTGCACAGAAATTTGAGGATTTACAGGCCTCGGCTGGGCAGAACTAATAGTGGAGTTCAAAAAGTCGGGTTTTCAGGACCAAGAAGGTTGGATGAAGCTAGGGACTGAGTAGCGGAGCTACACGTTTTCGAAGAAAACGACTTCGGAAGCATGAGAGCGTGAGCAACGGAAGGCCCGGCTGAATTCAAGATTCGATGTCGAATTTACTCCTCGAGCAACTCCGTCCTGGGAAGACGACTTTTTGAACAACCTCTAACTTAGGTGGATGATTTTTCGTGAGGGAGTCCATGAATTTACATAGAGAAGGGAACGTTATCATTTGGCACAATTATTTTTCAAATACGGGGCAATGAACAGCGGCAAATCCATTGAGATTCTAAAGGTCGCTCATAACTATGAGGAGCAGAACAAGCCGGTATTGCTGTTCACTTCGGCTGTGGATGATCGTGACGAAGTCGGTTATGTGTCTTCTCGAATTGGACTGCGGCGGCAAGCTATTCCGATCTACGAGGATACAAACATTTATGATATTGTCCAGGGTCATTCACCGAAGCTGTATTGCATCCTCGTGGATGAATGTCAGTTCCTGAGCGAGAAGAGCATCAAACAGTTGGTGCGCATCGTGGACGAATTGGATGTTCCCGTGATGGCCTTTGGTTTGAAGAATGACTTCCAGAACCAGCTTTTTGAAGGAAGCCGGATGCTGCTGATCTATGCGGACAAGATTGAAGAGATGAAGACGATTTGCTGGTTCTGCGCCCGCAAGGCGACCATGAATCTACGGGTAGAGAACGGCAGGCCCGTCTATACCGGAGAACAGATTCAGATTGGCGGCAGCGAGTCCTATTATCCTGTATGCCGCAAGTGTCACGCCAATCCGCCGTTATAACCGATTCTAATAAGTAAAAAGACCTCAAGCCCACCAGAAGGTGAATTTGAGGTCTTCTTCATTTTAGTCCAAATCGTAAATTGTCCCGACCTTCAGCCCATAGAGTTCATTGTAAATCTTCTCGGCGTAGGCATCGGTCATCCCCGCAATGTAGTCGATAATCATATGCTCCCAGGTCCAAATCGGCTTGGCCTTCTGCTGATCCCGGTCAAAGCGCCGCAGCCAATCGCCAGGGATAATCGATTTTGACGTTTCTGGATCAACGAACGCATCCCACAGCCGCTTAATCACCCAGGCGCTGCGCTTCTGGAGACGTTGCACCCGCAGATCGCGAATCATTGTCACCCAGGCAAAACTCTTAAGTACACTTACCGTACGCAGCATATCCAGGTTCTCTCGCCCTTCCTTCACGAACGTCACCTTCTGCCAGTCGCCGTCCTCCACCACGCCCAGATTGCCTACAAACAAGCTAACCCAATAGGCCTTGACCTCCCGGCGTGTACGCGAGTAATCCTGATCGCATATCGGCATTTTCTCGTTCCAAATGCGCAAGAAGTCGTCCAGCACCTCTGATACCTTTACCTCAATCCGGTCTGGTGTCCACCCTTCCCAGAACGCATCCTCCAAAGTCATGATCTTCTCTACAATTAGCCGCTGGATGTTGGAATCCTTCAGAAAATGTTCATGCACCTCAATCTTCCCAGCCTTGATTCCATCCTCCAGATCATGAGCCGAATAGGCAATGTCATCACAGAGGTCCATTAATTGAGCTTCAAAGGTTTTCTTCCCCGCAGGGATGTTCCAAACATCTCGAATATGGGAGATGTACTCCCATTCGTGAAGATACAGCCCTTTCTTGTTAACCGTACCAGGATAAGGGTATTTATTGGTGCCCAGCAGCACGGCATTGGATAGATTGAGACCGTCGATATTTTCCCGCTTCTCCAGGAACATCATTAAGCGAAAATTGTGGGCATTGCCTTCAAAATGCTCATACTTCTGCCTTAGTGCTTCCCGAATCCGTGCTTCCTCCTGTTCCGATGCTGCCCCTCCCTTCAAAGCTTCCTTGGTTTTGTCTGCAATCAGCTTCTCCAGAATTTGATCTAGCACTTCCTCGCCCTTATGACCAAATGGAGGATGACCAAAATCATGACAAATCGCCGCGCATTCCACGACCTCGGGATCGATAACCAGGCCGGGGTGGGCTGCCTTCTCCGTCGCCACCACCGGATAGGCACGCAGCAAGCTTCGCGCCGCTTCTCTGGCAATTTGTGCCACCTCCAGCGAATGGGTCAGGCGCGTACGGTAATAATCGCCGGTCCCCGCTCCGAACACCTGTGACTTGCCTTGCAGGCGGCGAAAGGTCGGGGAATGGATCAGCCGCGAATAGTCGCGTTCAAAGGTGGCACGGTGTGTCTCCTGCCCAATATTATCGGGATATTGCCGGTGCTCCCTTAACTCCTGAATATTCATGGGTTCGTACTCCTTTTCTTTCTCTACTATTTGTTATTGTATCCGCCTTGCTCCCGAACATAAAGCATTCGTCTATATTTTCACCAGCCGCATACAAAAAAGGCCGGCCCTTCGGCAAGCCTGTCCTGCAAGCAGCGTTCCTGTTCGCCGCTTTTTCTTCAATTTATAGGTGCTTGTAAATGTCCCCTAGGAGTAACCTAACCGCCATAAATCGCATGTCCCGGAGCATTCCGCACTGCGCTGGCCCTCCCCGTCTTCTCTCCGCGCTTCGCTCTCCCAAGCCTCAACCAGCAAACTCACATAATCCACCGACTTGGACAGATTGAGAGTTTCTCCGGTGAAGGAATACCGGCGGTCCTCCAGCAACGCATGAACCTCGATTTCTGCCGGGGGCCGGCCAAAAGCGCTATGCCAAAACACATTAGCCATGTGGACAAAGGCATCGACCATCTCCTCGTCATCCTCAACAAGGAACTTCTGTATCTTCATCTGCCGGGGATCGCCGCGCTCCTGCCATACGGCTTGAACAATGAGGGATAACTGCATATCAAGACCCGTCGCTTCGGTACTCCAATTCTCATATAAGGCCACCGGATAATCATAGATCATCATCCCTGTAATCAGGGTTAGTTGTCCCACAACCTGGTTATATACCTGCCAGTAAAGCAAAGGGTCGGGAAAATCACTCTGATTACGGGGCCATCGCCGATTCAGCAGCACCTGGATCGGGGTATGGAGGCGAACTGCGGGGGGCAAGGTGAAGTAGTCATTGATGGCATGACCGACTGCGTATTGAACACGCTGCTGCCAGGTAATTCGCTGGCTCTGGCCCCGCCCGGTTCCCGCCGATACCATCTTGTATGAGCGAATCCAGGTCTCCAGTTCATAGTCCGCCACTTGCTTCATCATCATGGGCGCGAGATCGCCTCCAGGCTGCGGGCGAAGCTAGCGCCAAATTCATGGCATAGTACCTTCTCCTCCGCACTTGGGCCATATTCCACCTTCAGAGGCTCCTGAACGATGACCGCGCCAAATTCGCGAAGCCGCTGCTCCAGCTCATCCACGGCAGCACAATATAATCGGTAGGAAGTATCCCCGCTACCAAATGCAGCAGAACGACTGCCTTGCAAGTCCAATTCCTTCATCTCATCGATAAAATCCTCGAATTCATCAGGAAGCTCGCCATCTCCCCAAGTATAGGCTCCCAGCAAGTATGCATCATATTCCATCAAAAGAACTGCGTTGCAGTCCTCCACCATCTTTAAATCGGCTGTCGCTCCGGTACTGCGTACACCCTCGGCGATCAGTTCGGCCATCTCCTCCGTATTGCCGGTCAAGCTGGCATATACGATTACCACTTTACTCAACGGCTCCATCCTCCCATCAAAAATACATCTTATATCGAAGTATATTTGATAATGATTCTCATTGTCAATAAGGAGAGGAACTTAAAGTGAAAGGATAGACGGGTTATTCTGCAGGACGATCGGTGAGGCCGTACATCAGCAACTCCAACGTACGCTCCATTTTCATCATAAAAAAGCCGAAAGGAACACAATCCCTTCGGCTTTTTTTCACTCACCCTAAGCTACAAATGAGTTATTATAGATCCACCGTTAAGACCACCGGACAATGGTCACTGCCCATCACGCTACAATGAATGTCGGCTTCGCTCAGCTTGGGCTCCAGGATGGAAGACACCAGGAAATAGTCAATTCGCCAGCCAACATTGCGCTCACGTACCTTCGGCATGTAGGACCACCAGCTATATACGTCTTCGCGGTCAGGATAGATATAACGGAACGTATCGGTGAAGCCCGCAGCCAGCAAGTCTGTCATCTTCCCGCGTTCTTCGTTGGTAAAGCCGGAATTGCCAAGATTAGACTTGGCGTTCTTGATATCAATCTCCTGATGCGCTACGTTCATATCCCCGCAGACAATAACGGGCTTCACAGCATCCAGAGATAAGAGATAGCCCCGGAATCGATCCTCCCATTCCATTCGGTAGTCAAGACGGGACAAGTCCCTCTTGGCGTTGGGCGTATATACCGTGACGAGATAAAAGCTCTCGAACTCAAGCGTGATTATTCTTCCCTCCGGCTCGAAATCCTCCTCCATGCCGTAACGCACAGAAAGTGGCTCAACCCGTGTAAAGACCGCGGTGCCAGAGTACCCTTTTTTCTCCGCATAGTTCCAGTATTGCTTATATTCATCGCCCAAGTCGAGCTCGATCTGACCTTGCTGGAGCTTTGTCTCCTGAAGGCAAAAAATGTCTGCGTCCACTTCCCGGAAATAATCCATAAACCCCTTGCCTACGCAAGCGCGCAAGCCATTCACATTCCATGAAACCAGCTTCATACCGCTCTCCCCTAAATCGCCTGTTGTAGTTGGACTCTCGAACTCTATCATCCTGCTACAAGTATATCACAGGACGATAGTCGATCATGTTCATGGGCAGGCTTAGGCATTAGAGTAGGCTTGTCCCTTCTTGACCACTTCGGCGTCGTACAATTGAACGGTTGTACTCAGAATATGTGAGGGCGGCTGTTGGCCCCGGCTATTCTTATGTCCCTGAATATGGGCGTCGCTCTTCTCCCAGTTCTTCCACGCATCCTGCGATTCCCAGCGGATGATGACAACCACTTCTTCGTGTTCGGTGCTCTTCCGATTGACCAGCACGCTAATGTCAACCAGGCCTTCCATTTGATCGATGGGGCTCTCGGCACGGAAGCGCTCCATTACCTTCTCACTGCTGCCCTTCTCAACCTCCATCGTTCTTGTCATGATGAACATTCAAGTTCCTCCCTATGAAAAAATAATAGCGTCGCTTAACCTTGTTGTGCTAAAACAGGTTGCTCATACACGCCCGCAAGCTTGCGGCGCTTACGCAGCACCGCCTCAGGTGGCGTTACAGGCGGGGCATAGGGATGCAGCAGCCACGACTTCACGGCATGGGTATCGGATACCTGGTACAATGGCGGCTCCTGCTTAAAGTCAATCTCCATCGCATACGAGCTGCGCAGCGCAAAGGCATCACCATGCGGCGGACGAATCAGATCAGGTGGAGTGCCCGGAATGGCCGCCAGCTTCGCCCCGCCCTGCTGATCCAGGCTCGGCATTGAGGCCAACAGACCCCAGGTGTATGGATGACGTGGATCATAGAAGATCTCCTCCGCTGTCCCCATCTCTACAATCTGGCCCGCATACATGACCGCGACCCGATCCGCCATCTTCGCGACGACACCCAAATCATGCGTAATGAAAATAATAGCTGTACCGATTTTCCGCTGCAATTCCTTCATCAGATCAAGAATTTGTGCCTGAATGGTTACATCCAGTGCTGTGGTTGGCTCATCGGCAATCAAGAGCTTCGGATTAGCCGCCAAGGCGATGGCAATGACGACACGCTGCCGCATCCCGCCGCTAAATTCATGCGGATATTGCTGGAACCGACGTTCCGGATTCGGAATGCCAACGAGGCCCAGCAGCTCAATCGCCCGGTTATAAGCCTGTTGCTTATTCATCCCTTCATGCAAATGCAGCACCTCAGTGATCTGCTTACCGATCTTGATCGTCGGGTTCAGCGAAGTCATCGGGTCCTGAAAGATCATGCCGATTTCCTTGCCGCGAATTTTCTGCATCTGCTTCTCCGTCTTGCGGATCAGTTCCTGACCGTCGAACCAAATTTCCCCACGTTTATATACGCCCTGCGGACGGGGAACAAGTTGCATGACCGCTTGCGAGGTGACACTTTTGCCCGAGCCGGATTCGCCGACTATGGCCAAGGTTTCTCCTTTGTTCACGTGGAAGCTGACGCCCCGAATCGCCTGAACCTCACCCTCCCGCGTTTTAAATGAGATTGCCAAATCTTTAACTTCCAATAAGTGCTCCATCTTCATCTATTCCTCGCTTTCCTTTGAATCCATCTATAAATTACGAAATAATAGCTGCAGTCCTTGGGATGATAATGATTATCATTATTGAGTATAGCATGAGCGGCTTCCGTTACTCAATCGGGAATCATCTGCCAGCTCGAAGCTTTTGCCAAATGAATTCGCTTACTTATTGAGAAAGTTGAAAATACGTCATTTTTCCTCTATCCAGTTCCACGATCCTGTGCTAATATACTAAATATGCAAAGATTCAGATATATAAAATTTCAGATTTTAAGGAGTTTAGACGATGGATGCGAACTTGCAGCAGTTTAAAGCAGAATTTTTCAAAGCTCTCGCCCATCCGATGCGAATTCGTATTTTGGAGGTGCTAAGCGAAGGCGAGCGAAATGTCAATGAACTGCAAACGATATTGGGCTCGGAAGGGTCCGCCGTATCCCAGCAGCTAGCCGTTCTTCGCGCCAAGAACCTGGTCAATACCGTCAAGGAAGGAACGACGGTCGTTTACTCGCTGCGAGATCCGTTGCTTAAGGATTTACTTGCGGTTGCCCGGCAAATATTTGATAACCATTTAGTCGAATCGATTTCCCTACTGCAAGGGATTCGCAACCAAACATAGGATACCCCATTTTTTCCCCGCCGGGCTGCGGGGGTCTTTTTTGTTTTTCAGGAACGGTTGGTTTCATAACATGCAGATTTCTCAGAAAAGAAGGGTTTAACAGATGAAGTGGAAAGAAAGGCTCACTCATTATGACGCTGCAAAATTTCGCAAGGATCTGATCTCGGGGTGCATTGTCGGCATCGTCGCTATTCCCCTCGGAATGGCCTTCGCTATCGCTTCAGGAGTTAAGCCGGAATACGGCTTGTACACGACGATTATCGCCGGTATTCTGATCTCGCTCTGCGGGGGCTCCAAGTTCCAGATCGGTGGGCCAACCGGTGCATTTATTCCGATTCTGCTTGCCATCGTGCTGCAATATGGATATGAAAATTTATTAATTGCCGGCTTTCTCGCCGGGATTTTCCTTATCCTGATGGGGGTACTCCGATTAGGAACCCTGATCAAGTTCATTCCCCGTCCGGTGACCATCGGGTTCACCGCCGGGATAGCCGTTACGATTTTCAGTGGACAAATCGGCAACTTCCTGGGCCTGACCGGTATGGAGCGGCATGAGTATTTCTTTGATAACATGAAGGAAATTGTATTGCGTCTGCCTACCTTGAATATATACAGCATCTTAACGGCAGGGATATGTCTGGCTGCTCTGCTATTGACTCCTAAATGGTTGCCGAAGGTGCCTGCTTCGCTGGTGGGTATTCTTGTCTCTACCTTTGCCGCCATCTGGCTGTTCCCTGGCAAGGTAACGACGATCGGCTCGGCCTACGGTGTAATTCCCGGCGGCTTGCCCAGCTTCCATCCGATCTCGCTAACCTGGGACAACATCGTACCTATGCTACAGCCAGCCCTCATTATCGCCTTGCTTGGCAGTA
This sequence comes from Paenibacillus sp. 1SOY10, assembly GCF_056836745.1. Taxonomy (NCBI): domain Bacteria; kingdom Bacillati; phylum Bacillota; class Bacilli; order Caryophanales; family Paenibacillaceae; genus Paenibacillus; species Paenibacillus sp. 1SOY10. Next base: position 170,829 of record NZ_JBXENK010000009.1, read on the forward strand.
TTGAATCCTTGCTCTCCGCCGTGGTTGCCGATGGCATGACGGGCACCCGTCACAACAGTAACCGTGAGCTGATCGGTCAAGGAATTGCCAATATAGCCGCACCGCTATTTGGCGGTATTCCAGCCACCGGGGCTATCGCCCGGACGGCGACCAATATTAAGAACGGTGCGGTATCGCCGTTGTCCGGCATCATCCACGGGATTGTCGTTCTGTTGGTCGTGGCCCTGTTCGCGCCATACGCTTCGAACATCCCGCTTGCCAGTATGGCGCCCATCTTGATGGTTGTCGCTTGGAACATGAGCGAACGAAAATCCTTTGCCCATATGCTAAGAACACGTTCGAGCGATACACTGGTCCTGCTAGTGACCTTCCTTCTAACGGTGTTCGCTACGCTGACTGTGGCCGTGGAAGTAGGACTTATCCTGGCCGTCATTCTCTTCGTGAAGAGAATGGGCGACCTTCTAACGGTCGACAAGGTGCTGCCGGACCGCTCCTGTGCCGGAGAGAAGGTCATGGCACATATGGTCACCAAGGAGCATGATTGTCCGCAAATTTCAATCTTTACCGTAGATGGTCCGCTCTTCTTCGGGGCCTCTCAGGCCTTTGACCGGTTCGTCGCCCAAATCGACAGCAATTTGCTGCGCGTGGTGCTGATCCGCATGGGTAAGGTACCCTTTATGGATACTACCGGGGAAGCCAACTTCACCTCGATGGTCAAGCAACTCCAGCAAGCAGGAATCACGGTGCTGGTCTCCGGCCTGCGTATCCAGCCACGCAAGCTGATGATGAAGACGGGCTGCTACGAGTTGATTGGGGAAGCTCATTTCTTCGAGCATACCGGCGAAGCCTTAAGCACGGCACTTGAACTGATTCACCAGGATAAATGTCGTGGATGCAGACATTTTGCGTTCAGGGAATGTCCCGCCCTATGCGGAGCAGAACCGGAACAACGCCACAAGTTGTCCGATCGCAAGGGAGCCCTTGTTCGCGACGGTAAGGTTACTGTGTAATAACCCCCAGCATAATAGAAATAAGTAAAAATGCAGCCCTCTTCCCAAGAGAGCTGCATTTTTACTTATTTCTCAAATAACTCACGAATGACAGTTGGAGGACCTGCTTCATTTTTTATTCTGTAGGATGCACTCCGCTGAGGGATATATTGATACACGCTTAGGTATGCATTATCGTAAAGCGTTAACCCGAATGCCCGCTCTTCCCCCATTTTAATCGTTATCCAGAAGGATTCTGTGTAGGTTATATTAGACAACTTGGACTTGCTCAATTCGAACTGAGACAGATAATTGAGGATTTTGGCAATTTCCTGTTTATTTGTAATGAGCACCTCCTATTCATCGGCAGAATCATATAAACGGCTGATTACTTGCAGGGAGCTAATTTCATCCACAGACACTTTATTCAATACTACCTCTTGAAATGAAGTATTTTGGAACTGTTGATAAAGTAGCACCATCACTACAACTAACAGCAAAGTAATGGCAATCGTCGTGTATTTAATCTTTTTCATATATCCTCACCTCTTTATCCAACCCTGGATTTATGCGTAGTCTACCCCTACCCTTTCGTTCCTCATTCTTCCATTTGTTATCGCAATGTTAAAACTTTCAGTTCATTTTCAGTTCCCGTTAAGTGAACAATCAGCAAGCGCTGTTAGGATAAGGTCTGTACTTAATCATCGCGAGAAAAGAGGTGCTACCACAATGAACGCCAAGCTGAGATTTCGCCACGAGTTGAAATTTACGATTAACCGGCAGCAATATTTTATTATTCGCCAGCGTTTGACGAGCTTGATCCGCCACGATGAGTATGCCGGGCACAACGGTGAATACCATATCCGCAGCTTGTACTTTGACGATATCGACGACTCGGCGCTGCATGACAAATTGGGCGGCCTACGTGACCGGCGCAAATACCGGATTCGCATTTACAATAATCGAGATACCCTGATTCATTTTGAGAAGAAAATCAAAAACGGCGATTTTATCGCCAAGCTCAAGGAGCCGCTAACCCGGGAGATGTATGATTCCATTCTGAGCGGCAATATCGAGGTGCTACATGTGCCGGACAAGCCGCTGCTGATGGAGCTGTATCACGAGATGAAGCATCGTCTGCTGGCTCCTCGTGTCATCGTCGATTACGTCCGCGAGCCCTTTGTCTGCGAGAGCGGCAATGTTCGCATCACGTTTGACAAGGAGCTGCGCACCGGCCTGCATGCCATCGATATTTTTGACGAGAATTTACGACCCGTTCCGGCGCTGGATGATCAATCGGTCATTCTTGAAGTGAAATACGACGAGTATATCCCGGAATACCTTCGGGCCGCCCTTCAGCTTGAGGGGCTCCGCCAGCAATCGGCATCCAAGTATGTCATTTGCCGCAAGTACCTAAAAACCAACTCATGGGAGGATTATTAAACTTATGAATACCACCGGAACCAACGATACAGCAACTACCTTCAGCGATATTATTAAAAGCTCGGTCCTGGACAATTTCAGTTCGAGCATCAGCATCTCGCAAATTATTATTTCCCTGGGCGTTTCGTTTCTCATTGGATTATTCATTTACACTTTGTACAAACGAGTATTCAGCGGTGTGCTGTATTCCAAAGGCTTTAACGTTTCGCTGATCGGAATGACGATGGTCACCGCCATGGTCATTATCGCAATTAATTCCAATCTGGTACTGTCCCTCGGGATGGTCGGCGCCCTGTCAATTGTTCGTTTTCGGACGCCCATCAAGGACCCAACTGACCTGATCTTCCTGTTCTGGGCGGCCGCTGCAGGCATCGTTGCCGGAGCTGGCTTCTACACACTTGCAGCGATCGGCTCGGCTATCATCGGCCTGATTCTCTTCCTGTTCATCAAGAGCAGTTCCCTGGAAGCGCCCTATCTGCTTGTCGTCAATTGCGAGAGCGATGAGAGCGAACAGCTTATCCATGCTCAAATCGGCAACCTGGTCAAACGTTATAATGTGAAGCAAAAAACAGTGACCCCCGGCAATATCGAAATGACGCTGGAGGTACGCCTGCGGGAGCAGGAGGGGCATTTTGTCAACCGTATTTCTGAGCTTGGCGGTGTCAAAAATGCGGTGCTAATCAGCTATAACGGCGATTATGTGGCTTAAGCGATGCGGAGGTGACCCACGATGAAACACCAAGGAACCAAGCTTCTGCTATGGCTATGCACCGGGCTGCTATTCTTCGGCCTGATCGCCTGCGAAGCTTTGTATCAGAATCAGAATAGTGGAAGTCCCCTGAACTCAGGGGATACGGTTGGCAGTAGCACGACGGTATCTGCAGAAGAGCAGTTGCTGGATGAAGAAGTTTTCCCCAAAGACCAGGTAATTGATGTGAAAATTACGTTAGATTCTGAAGATTTTCAAGATATGCTCGATAACGCCAGCGCGGAAGAGTTCAAAACAGCTTCCGTTGATTACAACGGTCAGCATTTCGACAACGTAGGCATTCGTACCAAGGGTAATTTAAGCCTGCGCAGTGTGGTGCAAATGGCGGATTCCGATCGGTACAGCTTCAAGCTGTCTTTCGACGAATATGTCAACCAGACCTTGAACGGCATTGAGAAAATCAATCTTAACAACAATTACAGCGATGCATCTTATATGCGGGAATACCTGGCGTATGAGTTGGCCGAGCAAATGGGCTTGCCTACACCGAAATTTTCCTATGTGAATGTATACATTAATGACGAGTTGTGGGGCTTCTACCTCGCCGTGGAGCAGATTGGCGACGCTTATCTGGAACGGCACTTCGCCAATGCTTATGGTGCGCTCTACAAGGGTGAAATGACTGGTACCGGGAGTGAGTTGACCTGGCTGGGGGACGACCCCGATGCCTATACGGGGCTGGCGCTCAAATCCAAAACCACCAATGACGACATGGTGATTGATATGCTGGATGAACTGAATAATGGTACGGATTATGAAAAATACATCAACGTCCCGCATGCCCTTGGCTACATTGCGCTGAATGTCCTTACCAATAATACGGACAGCTACATTGGCGGCAATAAGCAAAATTATTATTTATATGAAGATGAAGGTGTCTTCTCTATTCTGCCTTGGGACTACAACATGGCCTTTGGCGGTATGGGCGGCGGAGGCATGGGTGGTATGGGCGGTATGGGTATGGGCCGGGGTGAAGCACAGAACAACCAGCAAGGTCCTGATCGTGCCACCCGTGGCAACGAAGCGGCGGCTCCAAGTGATGAAGACAACGGAACTGGTGAGGAGGCTAATTCTGAATTACCAAGTGCCGAGAGGGATGAGAATTCCACAGGCATGAGGGGCGGCGGTCGTACGGAATTGCTGATCGATGAGCCAACCCAAGGTGCTGTAGCAGAGCGTCCATTAGTGGCCAAACTCCTGGCTGTCGAAGCCTTCAAAACCGAGTACCACAATCTGTTGCAGCAGGCGATCGACGGATACTTGGCTGATGAGAATTTCTCTGCCCGTGTCGCAGCACTGTCGGACATGATCTCAGCTTATGTTGAAGCTGATCCCACCTCCTTCTACACCTATGAGGAATATCAGGAAGCGATTCCCCAACTGATTACCACCAATGCCAATCAAGTGGACAGCATTAGCCAGCAGCTTGACGGCACTATTGCTTCCTCCGGTGACGGATCGGGAAGTGGCGGTATGGGTGGCATGGGTGGCATGGGCGGCATGATGCCTGGTGACATGGGAGATAATACCGGTGGCGAAGAGATGCCCACGTTTGGTGCTCCCCCCAGCGACACCCCTGCACAGAACGGTGTAGCGAATACGACGCAGGGCGAAGTTCCCACCGCACCGGGAGACAATGGGCAGCCACCTACAGAGGGGTCCACCAGCGAAGATGGTGGCGAACAGGTGCAAGGTGACCTGCCTGCTGCCGAAAACAACGCTGGGCTACAAGGTGCCATTCCCGAAGATGGCCGCGGCCGTGGACAAGGCGGCGGTTTCCCTGGAGGAGGCGGTATGGGAGGCGGTCCCGACGGCTTTGGGCCGGGCGGAACCACAAGTTCAGCCGAAGGCCAGCGTGAGGCTGTCGTTGCCGGAAGCGCCTTGCTTATACTTCTACTCACTACCGGGTTTGTGGCCTTCTTCCGTAGGAAACGGCTCTAATAAATAGAAGGTGATGCTCGATTATTTCGGCATCACCTTCTTCTCATTAATAGAGGATTTTATAATTGAAACAAGCTTCCGTATCCCTGGAGTTGCTCCTTAATGCCATGGGCACGCATGGCGGCCCACAGGCTTGCTCCATTGCTGGTGATTACCGGAATGCCCAAGTCTTGCTCCAGGCGGTCTACAATTTCCATAGTCCGAAAGCCCGTACAGCTTAGGAACAACAACTCCGTTTCTGGCGTAACCACTTCCTTGCCAAGACGATAACTGATATGAGGCGGATTTTTGCCTATATTTGAAGCCACTTCAATGCCTAGACCCTTCAAGTTAACAATCTCGTACCCCGCCGCCGTAAAATACCCTTTGGCCGCTTCATTCAAGGAGTCGATATAAGGGGTTGCAATGGCGATCTTCCGTCGCCCCATAGCCTCAAGCGCCAAGCGACAGGCATAGCTGGTTGTCAGTATTTTCGCACTAGCCAATGACTGAAGTCTGGCCCGAAACTGATCATCCCATTCCATCCCCTGCAAAAAGCTGCCCGAAGTACAACCATAGATCATTACATCACTCAAACAGCTTTCCAACTCATCCACCGCTCGCTCGGCGTTCGCCGACATGGCCGTTAACCCTTCAGGATTGGTAGCCGTCAGCTTCACCCTCGTGGTATGCACAGAAATCCCCTCTGGCACCATTCTCGATAGCTCCGACTCCATCACCGTATTGGTCGAGGGCAAAATCAAACCAATGCGTTCCCTATATCCATACATAGCGCATTACTCCCCTGTGTTTTATAGGTATTGTCTATTCTATTGTATATAATACAAGGGGGTGAAGTAAATCATGTTTTTAAAGGGGCTCACGCAAAAAAAGCTCATTTCTACTAAAGAAGGAAGTAGAATAAGCTTTATCACACACAAGAATCGCAACTCCCAATATGCGAAAATGATGAACAAATTCGCTTCTGCTCTCCTAAGCCCCAACCTCCCGGAACTCGGTTGGCGTCATCCCGGTTAACTTCTTAAAGACCTGGGTGAAATAGCGCGGGTCCTGATAGCCTACCATAGGAGCGACTTGATAGACCTTCACATGGCTGTTCTTCAAGATATACTTCGCCTTCTCAATCCGGCACTGGGTCAGGTATTCCAGGAAGGTATATCCCGTCACCTGCTTGAACAGTAGACAGAAGTGACTGATGCTGAGATCCGCCAGTTCGGATACCTCCTCGATGCTAAGGTCCTTGTGGTAATTGCCGAGAATATATTCCTGCGATTTGGCAATGACCGTCTGAATATCTTCCTTAGTAGAGTTTTCCCGACTTTCTGTAATCCACTTCCCGAAGCTGGCCTTCAAGAATCCTATCATTTCGGGCAGAGTCCCCAAGGAATGCAACTCCTGGAGCAACCCTTCCAACGACCACTCTAACAACAAGTTCATATGCTCATATTGGCGGTACAATACGACGGTTAGCTCCACAATGATTCGCTCAGCCACTTCCTTAGTAATCGCCTGCTCCTCAATATACTGCCTCGTCTCATCAAAGGCCGACAGTAGCCGTTCCCGGTGCAACGTGCGGATACTATCCAGCAACACAGCTTCCAAATGCTTTGGATATCTCGGTTCCGAAACAACGCTCCCCGCAAGTTTGGCATCATCGACGAATACCCCCGGATGCTCACTGTAGAATCGACGATACAGCGCCTTGGCCGCACTCTGATAAGCCTCGCTCAAGCTCTCCAGTCCTGACGTGGTTTGACTGAATCCAATAGAGCAAGACAACTTGGTATTCTGTTTGATCTGACGAATGACATCCGTGCCCAATTCTTCCTTCTGATCGCTAAGCGGGCTTGGGAACAGGAGAATCCATTCACCCCCATGAAAAGGAAAGACCGTCAGTCCCCCGTGCTCAAGTGACCATTCCGCTAAAATGTTGCGAATCGCGAACAGCCATAAGCGCCGCTCGTCAGAGGACCATTGCCCCGTTAGCTTCAAATAATGGTCCAGTTGAATGACGGCCATGAAGTACCCCTGTGACAGCTCGCTGTTCTCTAGCCAGCGCATATGCTCAAGAGGACTTTGACTGGAATTGCCTTCAATGAATTCGGCAAACATCCGCTCACGTGCCAGTACCGACAAGGCTTGCACCGAATGCAATAGCCGGTCGTTCTCCGTCTGCTTCTCCAGATTCTTCTTGGCCCGCTCCAGCATGCCAATCAGTTCATCATGATCGATCGGCTTTAGCAAATAATCGAAGGCGCCTTCCCGCAGCGCCTCCCGTGCATATTCAAATTCACCGTAACCGCTAATAAAAATAAACAATCTCTTGGCGTTCTCCGCTAGCACTTCCTTCATTAACGCAATGCCGTCTATTCCCGGCATACGGATATCGCTGATAATCATATGCGGTGACAGCTCGCGAACAAGCTGTAGCGCCTTCTCTCCGTTCCGCGCCTCACCCACAATCTCCAGATTCATCTGCTCCCAGGGAACCGCCACCTTCAGGCTGCGCAAAATGACCGGTTCGTCATCCACCAGAATAACCCGGTATTTCTTATCCTGAACGACCATGTCGTTACCTCCTCACGGTTAATTAGGCAGAGAGCTTCTTCTCAGTTGCCAATATTGCTCCGATGTTAGCTGAATCTGATCCAGTGCCCCTCCCGGGGTAATTTGGCTGCCTAGCATTTCTCCCAACACCTTCAAGAAGGTCTTGTTCACCTCGGGCGACAGCACGTTATCATAGGGAACAAAGCTTTGCGGGCTTTGTTCCATTAACTCGATGACCTGGGCGAATACCGGCCCTGTCTTATCGGAATCATAAGTAATCTTCATCGAAGGAATTCGCAGCGCTTCATATACGATACGCCGTTGCACATCCTCTGTATAAAATGCCTTGAGCAGTTCCTGCGCTGCCTCCCATTTGGCTTCTTCCAGATTAGAAGATAAGCCGATGCCTATCGTATACCCTCCGGCAATCGACTTGCTGCCATCCTTCGTACGCGATGGGAAGGGAATGACGCCAACTTGATTCTGGAATCCCTCCGGCGCTTTACCGCTATGGAATAGATTGATATCCCAGTTCCCGTTCAGATACATGCCCGCTTTGCCGCTGGTAAACAACTCAATCGCCTCTTCTGTGGACAGGTCATTAGCCGGTACACTAAAGGCGCTCTCATTAATCCATGTATTCAAATGCTGAAAGGCTTGCAGATAAGCCGGGTTGTGAAAGCTATACTTCCCCTCACCCTGTACCAGTTCATTAATCAGTTCCGGCCCGGCGTAGCGATCCATCAAGTAATGGGCAAAGATAGCCGCAGGCCACCGCTCCTCATTGCCTAAGGCAAAAGGAGTGATGCGGCTGGCTCCAAGCACGCGGACAACACGATCCAAATCATCCAGCGTCTTGGGGGGCTTGAGCCCGAATTGACGGAACATCTCCTTATTATAATAGAGAGGCTCTGCATTACCCTCAATCGGCAAGCCGTAAATATGATCATTGACGGTCCATAGGTGAAGGTCCTGAAACTCTTCCTTCAAGCCGTTCTTTTCCGCAAATTCCGTCAAATCCATCAACCGGTTGGAACGAACGTAAGGCTCAATCTCGGCTCCTCCGAACAAGACGAACATGTCGGGTGGCGTGCCGGTAACCATCTCGCTTTTCAACTTTTGTTCCCGATGGACGGTCTGATCCATGCCTTCAAAATTAACCTTCACGTTCGGATGCGTCTTCTGAAACTCCTCCACAACATCCTCGACGATATCCAGCATCTGGCTGTCATGCTCCTTGATCCAGAAGTGGCGGAAGGTCAGTGTGATCTTCTCGGTTTGGCTTTCTTCAATCGGCTCATGGCCATCCGCTGCAATCACAAGTACCGAAATTGCCAGCACCACGGCGTAAACGGCAATCCAACCCCAATTCAGAAACCATTTCTTCATCTCTCTCATGCCCCCTATCGTTTAACCGTAGACGTATCCTGCAAAATCTTCGGAATACGTATACGAATAATCGATCCGAACCCGGGGGAGGAGCAGATCATGATGCCGTAATGACCGCCAAACCGGATACGTAGCCGCTCATGCACATTCTTGAGCCCTACGCCATTCTCCCGGTATTTTTTCAACGTTCCCCAGTCTTTGCTCCACAAGTGCAACAGCGTATCCGGATCAAAGCCCGGACCGTTATCCTTTACATCAATGAGAATATCCCGCTCATTCTCGGTGGCCGTAATCGAAATGGTCCCGTTAGCTTCCATCGGCTCAATGGCATGATATAGCGCGTTCTCCACAATCGGCTGTACAATGAGCTTCTGCGTCAAATAGTATTTCAGCGATTCCGGCACCTCGATATGATAAGAAAATTTGTCCTCAAAGCGAAATTTCTGAATGTCCAGATAATGTCGAACATGCTCCATTTCCATGGACAGCGGAATTAACTGCTGATTTTCGCTAATGCTGATGCGCAGTAGCTTACCCAAAGAGATGACCATTTTACTGATATCGCGATTGCCCTGCAGCACCGCCATAGAGTTAATAGACTCCAGTGAGTTATAGATAAAATGCGGATTGATCTGAGCCACCAGCGCTTGCAGTTCAACTTCCTTCTTGCGTGCCTGTTCCGTCTGCACTTGCTGAATTAACTCGGTAATCTGCGTGCTCATCCGATTGAAGCCATCGGTCAACAGGTCCGTCTCATCCTCGCTGCGTACCGCAGACGTAATGGGCACGAAGATTCCCTGCTGAACCCGTTTCATCCCGTTTACGGCACTGATAATACTGCGAACCAATCGTCGCACAAAGAACCGGTCAAACAGAAAAGCGGAGATCAACGAGACCAGCACCAGCACAATCGCAATATTGCGAATAGACAGCGACTCCGAAGCGATCAGCTTGCTGGGTGTGATGGCGACCAGATACCAATCCTTGTTATGCGAAGGCAAATAAGTAATCAGTGACTTCTCGCCCTGATATTTGTCCGTATAGTACCCCTTCCCCCCGGAGCCTTCTTCCTGCAGGAAGGGGAAGTCCGTACGTTCCCCAATATGCGTGCCAGACTTGTCGAAGACAATATTCCCTTGCTTGTTCACAAGCAGAATATCCCCCTGCTTCAACGTGGCCGCATCCCAAAATACTTGATCCAGAATATCCGGCTTGACGTCAATGACCAAAGCGCCAATATCCTCTAACGAATAATAATCCTTGATCAAACGGGCCTGAATCAAAACCGGCTTCCCCGTGGATGCGGATCCGTTCTCACCGGGACCCACCCAAACAGGGCGTCCTTCGGCTGCTTTCATCGCTCCATACCAGCTTTGCTTCGTCAGGTCCTCGAAGGACATTTCATTGAATTGATACTGTAGCTTATCCTTAGAATACAAGCCAAATGACGTAATCATCGGATGATTGATCAGGTTATTGATGTCTTGCCTTTGCTCATACGTCACAACAAAATTTGGCTGCTTCAGCAGCTTCTGAATAATCGGCTGCGTAATCGCCGAATTGGATACGGTTGCAACTTCGTTCAATGCAAAATTCAATTTCCGGTCGGTCTCCAATAAGGAGATCCAATAAAAATTGCTTGATTTATTCTCCATCGCATTTGAGAAGCTGTAGTACGATATGGAACCCATCAGAATGACAGGAATAAACACAAGAAGAATAATAGCAAGCAAGATTTTTCGACGGAGCTTCATAATCGGCTTCCTCCTAAATATCTCCTCATTCTATTATTCTTCATGATATAAGTTATTCCTTTGCTATACGGATTAACTTTTGATTGCACCGGAGGTAAGGCCGGCGATTACCCAGCGGCTGAACAGCAGGAATACGATAAGCAGCGGCAAGGTAGCCGTGAAGGTAGCGGACATGATCATCCCAAAATCGAGGCCATCCTTATTCGTAAACAACTGCTGCAACGCTAATTGAAGCGTATAGTTCTCTTTGTTCTTCAGTACCACCAGCGGCCAGAAGAAGTCATTCCACACATTCATGAAATTCAAAATACCCAGTGTAGCCATTGCAGGGGTTACCACCGGAATGGCAATACTCCAGAAAATGCGGAAGTGACCACCCCCGTCGATCCGCCCCGCCTCAATTAATTCCGAGTGGACGGCAGAGCTAATGTACTGGCGCATCCAAAAGATCCCGAAAGCATTGACCATGGCTGGTACAATTAGGGCCTTGTAGCTGTCGATCCATTGCAGCTTGGCCATAATGACATATTGCGGCAATACGCTAAGCTGAGCAGGTACGAGCATAGTCGCGATAACAAAGACGAACAACGTCTTTTTCAAAGGAAATTCATATTTGGCGAAGGCATAACCAGCAAGCGTACTCAGGAACACGACCGATACCGTTACCGCGCTGGATACGACAACCGAGTTGAACATAGCCCGGAAGAATTCCGTACGCTCTAATACGCGCTCAAAGTTATTGAAGAATTCCACGCCCGGCGTAAGCAGCGGAGGAATGTGAAAAGCAGCATCCTTCTCGTTAGTTGCCACCACAAACATCCAGTAGAACGGGAACACAGACAGCAGCGCCCCGATAATCATGGCCGTATAAAACAATGTCTTGGCTATTGGACCCGGATCGTCGGGTTTTCTTTTTCTGACTGCGGCTAGACTCATGCCTTTTTCCCTCCTGTATCTCCACCCATTCGGCTTGACAACAGCATATTAAGGACGGAAAAAATAATGGTAGCGATGAACAGCAATACGGCCGTAGCTGCGGCTGTACCGAAGAATCCGTTTCTAAAGGCTTCGCTATACAAGTAAGTTACCATCGTCACGCCTTCCTGACGTGTCGAGCCTGTGCCGCCTTGACCCAGGAACACATATGGTTCTGTGAACAATTGAAGGGCCCCAATGGTAGATACAAGCGTGACGAACAAGATGAATGGACGAAGCATTGGCAAGGTAATGTAGAGCAATTGCTGACCACGGCTTGCGCCATCAATTTTGGCCGCTTCATAAATGTCTGTTGGAATACTTTGCAGACCAGACAGGAAGATAATCGCGTTATACCCCATCCAACGCCACATGACCATGGTGGAGATGGCAATCTTTACCCCCCACCAGCCGGAGTTGAACGGCACACTTTCCAGACCAAAGATGCCCAGTGTCCAGTTCACCATCCCGTTATTACCGAACATCGTACTGAAGACCAGTGTGACGGCAACAATGGAAGTGATATTAGGCATAAAGTACAAAATACGAAATGTGTTCTTGAATTTATTCAATGCTGAATTCAGCATGACGGCAACAAATAACGCGGCAATCAACTGCGGCACGGTACCCATCAGCCCCATGATGAGCGTATTGCTGAACGAAATCCAGAACGTCGGATCCGTCGTAATCAGCTCATAGTTCTTGAAGCCGACGTATTTCATCGGGCCTAGCGCGTCCCATTTGAAGAAAGACAAATAGATGGTAAACAAGATCGGGTACAACCCGAAGATAGAAAATAGAACAAAAAATGGCGAGATAAATGTATAGGCCGTAAGCCGGCTCCTTCTGGTCTCGTTCCAGTACCGCTTCTTCTGCGGAACGGGCTGAACCGGAGTGGCTGTAGCTGTATCAGCCATGGATGCACCTCCGAAGTTGTAATGGGTAAATCCAAATTCGCAAGAGGGCAAGTGCCCCCTTGCGAATCGGATAAGGTGTGTGGATACGCTTCAGGCTACTTTTAACGAAGCGCATCCGTTGACCATAAAGTCGTCTTAACTGCGTTCAATAAGGGTTTTCGCTTGTTTAATAGCGTCATCCCACTCTTTTTGCGGATCGGATTTTTTCTCAAGCACGTTTTGCAACGCGTTTTTGATAATCGTATCCACTTGGTCATGCAATGGTCCGTAGTATACCGGTTTTACGCGTTCTGCCGATTTGGCATAAGCTTCGGCAATAACTTGGCCGCCAAAGAATTCATCTTTGTCTTCCTTGAACGCCGCTTCTTCATAAACTGCAGGAATAGATGGGAACAAGCCGCTGGCTTTGAAGGATTTCAATTGGTTATCCTTGCTTACCAGCCAGGAAATGAATTCATAGGCTTCCTTGGAATGCTTACCTTCCTTAGGTAATGTCAGGAACGAACCGCCCCAGTTACCAGCACCTTCAGGAAGCTGGGCAATTTGCCATTTGCCAGAGGTATCTTGAGCATTACGGATCGTACCAGCAATCCAAGCTGGGCCGAGCATGACGCCAAAGTCGCCTTGGTTGATTGCGTTTTGCCATTCAGGGGACCAAATCGTCCAGTTGCCGATCCAGCCTTCTTGAATGCCTTTGACCGTGAAGTCATATGCCTTCTTCACTTGTGGGTTGGTATCTCCAATAAAGGAGCCATCCTCTTTGTTGAAGTAGATTTGATCTGGGGATTGGTCACGCAAGCCGTTATAGACCAAGTCCGTCAAATCTGTAAATGGTTTGCCTGTTTTGTCCTTGAATTGCTTAGCTACCGTAGCGAACTTATCCCAAGAATCGATAGCGCCACTGAAGCCATCCGGATCCGTTGGCAAGCCAGCTTGCTCAGCCAGGTCTGTACGGTAGTAGACAACCGTTGGACCGATATCCGTTGGCAAGCCCAATTGGAAGGAGCCATCAACCGAAGTTGCTTGTTTCCACTTCCAATCCAGATAATTGGCTTCGATATCCTTCGCGCCAAGATCATACAGGTTATAGAATTTATCCTGAGCATTGATATAACGCTCCATAAAAGCAATTTCCAACATGAAAATGTCAGGCGCGCCTGAATTTGCAGATAAGGCAGTTGTCAGGTTGTTGTGATGCGCCGTTTGGTCAGATGTATTTTGAAACTTGAACGTAATGTTCGGGTGCTCTGCTGTGTATTCTTTGGCAAGCTCCTCATAATTCGTTGTTCCCAGTGACCAGAAGCTGAGTTCCACCTTCTCTTCGGAAGCGCTTCCGGAATTGGAACCACCTTGACCTTCGTTCGTCGTAGCCGGAGTGTTGGTGCCGCCGCCATTTGCCGCATTGTTGCCCCCTCCGCAAGCCGCCAGCAAGGAAATCATCATGGCAGCTACCATTAAGAGAGCCCACGGTTTTCTTCTCTTCATTGCAACATGTACCCCTTTCTTCTAATCCGTATTTTCATTCTCAGTCTAACGAAAACGCCATCATTTTTTGAGGAGGCAAACTTGCGATTTATGGTTTGAATTTTTCTGATTTTACCAACAAAGAGAATTATGGGAATAATATCATGAAAAAAAGAACGCGACGAAAATCGTCACGTTCCTTACAGCAGCTTAAATTTCTATAGATAATAGTTAGAAGAAGTCCATTAGCGCAGTTTGCTGAATCGGAAGCAGCCGTTCCAGCAATTCCACATTAGCAAGTGGTCCTTTTAACTGACCGCAGGCGAACAATTCAAGTGGCCGCTTGTATCCTAGCATCAGGGCCGTTAAAGTCTGAATGTTGCAGTCAAGCACGTCCTCTGCTCTATTTTCCTGCGTGTTAGCCTCTTCCTCAGCTACGAGTTGTAGCTTTCCTTGTCCCTCCAAGGATATTTCAAGCCCCCAAAGCCCATCATTCCAAGCCGCAAAATCATCACGCAAGCGTAATCTCAATTGAATTGGTGATTCGGAACTGCCTAGCTTGTTAAATCTGTATTGCTGAATCAAGGTAGCTGCGTTAACAATGCGGGCCATAAAGTAAGGCATAACCTCCTGCTTGCACCGGGGATCATTCAGCAGAAACGGTAGCAAATCATTAGAAGGAACCCGGTCAATTATAGCCTGTGTCACCATCGAATCATGATTGCTTAAGTATGTCCACAAGCCTTGCCTTGCCGTCTCATGCAGGAAGACAAACTCATGCACCGTTAATTCGCGGTTCTCGATGCGATAGAGTATGTAGCCTTCCGGCTCCCCATTCTCGGAATAATAGACAGCGGTATGACGCTCCGGCGTTAAGACATTATACGTCCACCATCTCTCATTTCTGAGCAGCGTTCCATTATACCGGCTGGCAAAGGCTTCATACAGACGATTTAACAAAGCGATATCCTTAATATCGCGCTTAATAGAACCCGGCAGAGCCCGCTTCGACGGAAATTGATTCACCGGAATCGTATACTTCTTATAGTCCGTATACACCTCCCAGCCAAACTTCCGATAGAACGGTATGGAGAACGGGTGCAAACAGGAGAGGCTATACCCTTGCTCATTCATCCGGGCAAGCACGGTGGATAACAGCCGACTGACCAAGCCGCTGCGACGTTTTTCCGGCCAGGAAGCGACACCCGCAATACCGCCCATGAGAACGGGTTGTCCCTGCATATATAGTTGAAGCGGGAGCAATGTCAGCTTGGCAAGCAGCTCCTTCTCCTCGAACACTCCCCAGTTACGCTCAGGAACGAACCGGCCACGATGTGCTTCACGGTGTTCCTCACTCAGCTTATACTGAAACGCATATTCAGATAAATCCAAACCTGCCTCAAATTCATCCATTGTTAACGTCCTGATCTCCATCCGTGCACCTCGTCTCCCCATAATATGAAACTATACCACTTCGTAATTAAAGCAAAGCTTTTTGAAGTTCCTCTATTTACAGTAAGCCGGCTACTTCTCCATCCTCATCCAGATAAATACGTTCAGCGGCTGGAGACTTGGGCAAGCCTGGCATCGTAACGACATTCCCCGTGTGCACCACAATAAATCCGGCACCCGCAGACAACGTTACATCGCGAACCTGCACCGTGAAGCCCTCAGGCGCGCCCAAGAGACTTGCTTGGTCCGAGAAGGAATAGGGCGTCTTCGCCATGCATACAGGCAAATGACCAAATCCACGGTCTTCCAGCTCTCTAATCTTCGCTTCTATTTTAGCCGTCCACTTGATACCTGCACCGCGATAAATCTCCTGCACGATCGTTTCAGCCTTGGCTTTAATACCTAGTTCCAAAGGATAGAGCGGAGCATATTGCGAAGCATTCTCTTCCATTAAACTGCACAGTGTTTTGGCCAGTTGAAGTCCACCTTGGCTCCCCACTGCCCACACGTCCGACAGCTCCATTTTAACATGAAGACGATCGCATGCCTCAGCTATAATCGCTAATTCTTCCTCAGTATCTCCGTTAAAATGATTCAGCGCTACCATAACCGGAACGCCAAACTTGCGTATGTTATCCACATGCCGACTCATGTTCGCGAGCCCAATTCGCACAGCTTCAGTGTCCGGCTTATCCAGCTCTGCCTTAGGGACACCTCCATTATATTTCAGCGCCTTCACCGTTACGACTAATACAGCCGCATCCGCCTTCAGACCGGCTTGACGGCATTTGATATCGAAGAATTTCTCCGCGCCAAGGTCTGCACCGAACCCGGCTTCCGTTACAACCATATCGGCCAGCTTCAAGGCCGTCTTGGTCCCGATTACGCTGCTGCAACCATGTGCAATATTAGCGAACGGACCCCCATGGACAATGGCAGGAGTCCCCTCGGCCGTCTGAACCAGATTAGGCTTCAACGCCTCCTTAAGCAATACCGTCATGGCATCCACCGCACCGATTTGCGCCGCCGTGACCATCTCCCCGGCTACCGTAAACGCTACAACCATGCGGCCGAGCCGTTCCTTCAAATCATGGATATCCTCACTAAGGCATAGCACCGCCATCACTTCCGACGCCGTCGTAATCAGGAACCCGGATTCATGTACACTGCCGTTACCTTCCCCAATACCCACCACGATTTGGCGGAGACTGCGATCGTTCATATCCATGGCCCGCTTCCACAAAATTCGACTCGTGTCCAATTGCAAAGAGTTACCTTGAAAAATATGATTATCAATCATTGCCGCAAGTAGATTATGAGCTGATGTAATGGCATGAAGATCGCCGGTAAAATGTAGGTTGATATCCTCTGAAGGCAGGATTTGTGCCTTATTGCTCCCCGTAGCCCCTCCCTTCATCCCGAAGCAAGGACCTAATGACGGTTCCCGCAACGCAGCAATCGTCGGGACACCGGAGGCATTTAGCGATTGCGCCAATCCGATGGTAGTCAGCGTTTTCCCTTCTCCAGCAGGCGTAGGATTCATGGCGGTTACCAGCACTAATTTACCGTTTGGTCGATCACGCAGGTCATGACCTATGCTTAAATCCAGTTTAGCTTTGTAATGTCCGTACAGTTCCACATATTGTTCCGCGATCCCAAAGGATCCGGCTACTTCCAAAATTGGCTTCATTCCAGCAAGCTACCTCCACCATCATTTTCCGTGCAAATTATGAAAATTCCACAACTCTTATTTTACATGAAATAGTCAGGATATATGCACATTTTTTCACTTTTCTGCTAACCTGTGAGATATTTCGACAGCTTTACAAAATATCATTGACAAAATCTAACAACTCTAGCAAAGTGTAAATTGTACGAGGTACCTATATTTTAATAATTAAGAGAAATAAAGATAAGCACATCAGGTGCCTGTACCATTTTGTCGCAGGGAGGTGGCATGACACTAGAGAGGCCGTTCTTCAGTTTTTTTGCCTACGGTTTCTTCAAATCTACTGTTTACAATTTGAGAGGATGGGATCATGATGCAGAAGCGTAAAGGAAAAATTTCAATCTTGGCTATTTTGGCACTATTAATTACCTTGTTTGCCCCGCTTCCCTTCGATGCACAAGCAACACAGGCAGCAACGGCTCTGGATATCAGCGAGAATGTAACTATAGCCGCTTATCCTGCTTGGGATAGCAATGCCGTGTACGTTGGAAATGATATTGTTTCTTACAATGGAAACGATTACAGAGCCAAGTGGTGGACGCAGGGAGATGTACCCGGTGAATCAGACGTGTGGGAACTGGTTCCTCCTTCAAACGGGGAGTACCCTGTATGGAACAGCAGTAAAGCCTATGTCGGCAACGACATTGTGTCTTACAATGATCAGCTCTACAAGGCAAAATGGTGGACCTTGGGAGAGGTTCCTGGAATTGCTGCAGTATGGGAATTGATTGCCGGTAATCCGAATCCGAATCCGAATCCCAACCCTAATCCAAATCCTGGGGAACCTGGCGAACCGCCGATTACAGGCGATTTTAAGGTAGTTGGTTACTATCCAAGCTGGGAGCCGGACAAAATAAATACCATTCAATATCAGAATCTCACGCATATCAACTATGCCTTTGCTATTCCTACCAGTGACGGAGCATTGTTACCGCTGGAGAACCCTACTGCAGCAACTCAAATTATTCAAACCGCTCATGCCAATGATGTAAAGGTTTTACTTGCGGTGGGGGGCTGGTCATATAATGGAACCCCACTGGAGAATACATTTATGGCTGCTACCAATACACCGCAAAAAGTCGCGCAATTTGGTAATGCCATCATCGCAATGGCTAAACAGTATGGCTTCGACGGAGTCGATATGGACTGGGAGCATCCAAGAAGCGACGGGTCCAGCAAGCAACAGTATGAGAATCTGATGGTATATCTGAGCCAAGAGCTCAAGAAGGAAAATATGCTGCTCACCTCCGCTGTACTTAGTGGCGTGACACCGGAAGGCGTCATCTATTGGGACGCAGCGGCTCATACGAATGCAGTCATCAATGCCGTAGATTGGTTCAACGTCATGGCCTATGACGGAGGAGACGGCGACCGTCACTCCAGCTATGACTTCGCTGTATTGTCCGCTAAATACTGGAAGGAAACTCGCAATATGCCTGCAGATAAGGTTGTTCTCGGGGTTCCTTTCTACGGTCGGCCATCGTGGGCTCCTTATCGCGACATTCTGCAAGCCAATCCTAATGCCTACAATACCGACATTTCCATGATTAACGGAATGGAAGCTCATTATAACGGCATTCCGACGATTGAGCGTAAAACACAATATGCACTCGATAATCTGGGTGGCGTGATGATTTGGGAGCTGACGCAAGATACGACCGATTCAGCCAAGAGCTTGTTGCAAGCGATTGGCAATAAGGTACGGGCGCACAGTAATTGAGATTATGTATTTTGAACAGGTGGAGAGTGCGTGCACTCTCCACTTGTTCAAGTTGTGTTATATATAGTAGCTTCTCACTCACATGCTGATCCAGATCAAGCTATCATAAAGAGGCTTCGGTAAGACGACGTACTTTTTTCAAATAAGGGAACAACAGAACCACCCCCATTACAAATGTAATGATCTCCGTAATCGTCATGGACCATATGAGCCCATTCAGGCCAAAGAAATAGTGCAGCGCAATCACAACTGGAATAAATAATAAGCCTTGTGTAATCGACATAATTGCGGTGGGTAGCCCTTGACCAGAAGCCTGAAATATCCCCGTGAATAAGCCGGTAAATCCATTGAACACGGAAGATATGAGCTGAGCAGTCAAAATCAGTAACCCACTGGCGAGCACAGACGGATCATTTGTGAACAATTGGAGGACCGGAATTTTGAAGAGGTATACAACTAAGGCAAAGACTATAGAAATGACAGCAATCCAAAGGGATAAATGCTTGATCGTATCCAGTAAACGCTCCTTGTTCCTTGCAGAATAGTTGTAAGCAATCAAGGGGATAACGCCAAGAAATAATCCCATCGTCAGAAATTCAGGTAATTGGATAATACGCAGGGCTATGCCAAAACCGGCTACCACATGATCACCATAGGTCATGGCATAATTGTTCAACAACAACGTTGTCACAATTAGAAATGAGGCCTTAAGCAATTCGGAGATACCGATCTTATAGACCTCCCATTGCTCCTTCAGTCCTAAACGCCACTGCTGCAAAAAACCTCTCAAATACTGGCTACGTGTCTCTAGATACCAAACATAATAAGCACATGCCGCGATGTTCGCTAGAACAATCGATAAAGCTGCACCAACCACATGCCAATCTAAAATTAGAATAAATATAATATCAAATAAAATACTGAATATTACACTGATAAACATGCCATACATCGACTCTTTAGATGCTCCCTCTGAACGAACCAATTGCTCTAGGGTAAAGTTCAGAATGACCGCAAATCCGCCCCCAAACATCATTAGCGTGTATTGCCGGGTATACTCCAGGGTATTCACATCTGCTCCCAACAGCTTGACAATTGGATCAATAAATATCAACACTAACCCTGCAAGAACAATTCCAATTACAATGCTCATATAAAAGGAATAACCTGCCGCCTGCTTACCCTTCTCGGGCGCATTTTGTCCTAGTAGTCGGGTAATGAAGGTCCCCCCACCTACACCAAGTACATTTCCTACCGCCATCAGTACCGTGAAAATAGGAAGCCCCAAGGTAATCGCACTCAGCATGGCGGTATCATGAATTAAGCCGATGAAGAAAGCATTTATTAAATTATAAATTGAACTGACGGATATACCAATCATCATCGGAATGGATAGATGGGCAATCGCCTTAAGTAATGGGGCTTTCTTTAAATAATAAATATTGGATGCAGATACTTCGAGTTCTTCCATGGAAAGTCCACCTTGTTAGTTAGTTTTTTAACAGTTAGATTTCTAACTAAATGAGCGTACGACCCTAAGGTCGCAGAAGGTATTATAAGGATCGAGAATTCAAATGAATTACATCGTCTGATCAATCTTGCTTAATAAACGCATGAACTCCTTACGTTCTTGCTCCGTGAGAGCTTGGGTTAAATTAGATTCTGCTGCTTTAAAATTTTGTTCAATCTCAGCCACAATTCGCTCTCCCTTAGGAAGAACATAAATATTCTTCTGACGTTCGTTATCAGCAGGAATCTTTCTCTCGATATACCCTTTCCGTTCGAGCCCTTGCAGCATGCTAGTGATGCTGGCTCCCCTCCTGCGAAAAGCCTCAGCGAGGTCCTTCTGGATCAGGCCTTGATCCTGATGGTCATAGATGTAGCATATCATTCGACCCTGTTGGTTATTAACCTCCAGGTTCTTCATTCGCTCCTCCGAATCCATCATCATTTTATGAGTGATTGATCGGATTAGATTGGAGATCGGTGTCTCAATCAAAGGAATCATCCCTCTCTTATAGTTAGATTTCTAACTGTTAGAATAACTATATATCTTTTGAAGTACCGTGTCAACGTCAAGCTCACAATAGTTATAG
>NZ_JBXENK010000010.1:0-148584 GCF_056836745.1 Paenibacillus sp. 1SOY10
AATTCCATATAAATGTCTATTTTGGACGATAAATCAAGTTTTAGATGGAGGATTTCCTGCTAAATGTGGAATGTGTCGTATACGATTTGCAACGTGCGAGGTGTAGTGTGCAATGTGTTAGGTAGGTTGCTCTCTAAATCCAACGTTCAAGTCAATCGCCCTCTCCAAGTCCAGTAATTTGATGCGGAAAACTGTGCTTAACAATATTTTTATCATTAAAAATGATAAATATTTATTGTAAAACGATAAAAATCATGCTAAATTAATTCCATACTAATTGTCGTGAGGTGCTTGTGTGATGAAATCGAAACAAGGTTCAACGCTTTTTCTGCGAGTCGTAGTCTTCCTGATGGGGTTGGCTGTACTTGCTTTAGCTATATACGCGTTACCCCGCATTGGCGGCGATCTGATGGGATATTACCCGCCATATATAACGCTGCTCGTCATGGTTGGCATGTACGGGGCTGCGCTACCATTTTTTTTCGCGTTGTACCAGACGCTTAAGCTGCTGGGCTTGATTGACCGGAACACGGCCTTCTCCGAAGGCTCGGTGAACGCCCTGAGACAGATTAGAAATTGCGGGGTGGCGATCAGCCTCATTTATGCTGCGCTTATTCCTCTACTGCTGATCATTGCTGACCAGGAATATACCATCCCGGGAATTCCGGCGCTTGGACTGATTATTGCGTTTGCCTCCGCTGTCATTGCTGTGTTTGCGGCGGTGCTAGAGCGGCTCTTGACCAGCGCGATCCAGATAAAAACAGAAAATGATCTGACGATCTGAGGTGAATGCTTTGGCGATTATAGTAAATGTTGATGTCATGTTGGCTAAACGGAAGATGAGTGTCACGGAGCTTTCGGAACGGGTGGGAATTACAATGGCCAATCTATCCATACTGAAGAACGGCAAGGCCAAGGCCATTCGTTTTTCTACACTAGAGGCGATCTGTGAGGCCTTAAATTGCCAGCCCGGAGATATTCTTGAATACAGAAGCGGTGGCGAAACAGAGGGATAAGGGGGGAAAGATCATGAAAAACCGCTTATGGCATGCTATACAACAGTTGGTGCGCTTCGGGTGGCAACAAGCTTTATCCTGCGTGTTTCCAGTTGTGATTTTTGCTTCACTCGCCCTGACCCAGTTCCTTCCCCTGCCCTGGCTTCCCCGCTACGACTGGCTGCTCATCATCTGTCTGGCAATGCAGGTCTGGATGGTGCGCTCGGGACTTGAGACCAGCGATGAGCTTAAGGTCATTAGCGTCTTTCACTTGATTGGCTTAGCCCTGGAAATGTTCAAGGTGCATATGGGCTCGTGGTCTTACCCGGAGGAGGGTTGGGCCAAGGTGAACGGGGTCCCGCTCTACAGCGGATTTATGTATGCCAGTGTAGCCAGCTACCTATGCCAAGCCTGGCGGCGGCTTAGTATCAAGCTTGAACACTTCCCGCCACTCTGGCTTAGCGTACCGCTGGCAGCCATGGTCTACCTGAACTTTTTTACCCATCATTTCTGGATCGATATACGCTGGTGGCTGTTTGCCCTCGTAGTGGTCGTATTCTGGCGAACCCGCGTGTATTATGAAGTGGGCGTTAGGCGCTACCATATGCCGCTCGTCCTGTCCTTCGGGCTAATTGGCTTCTTCATCTGGGTAGCCGAAAATATCGCCACCTTCTTCAGCGCGTGGAAATATCCTAACCAGACAGGAGGCTGGCACCTTGTCCATATCGGCAAAATCAGCTCCTGGCTGCTGCTTGTCATCATCAGCTTCCTGATCGTGGCCGCATTGAAGCAGGTTAAGAGCAAGGGCAAGGATGCGAGACCGGTATTGGGGGGCTCTCAGCAGGCTGTACCTGCCCGTAAGTCCTAACGCTAGAAGAGAGCGCAAGACAGCACAGCCCCTCAAACCAACCGTTAGCTAAAATAACTGACTCTTGGAGCCTGCTAGGAGATTTGAAAGGACGTTCGCAGTGGGGTTGTTATAGAAAAAAGGGAGCCTTTCAAACCACGATAGTGTGGCTTGAAAGGCTCCTTTGCCTTATTATTATTTAATTACGACGTACTCCAGATTTACCAGCTTCGCATACGTAATGATTTGATCTGTGGTCAGGTTCAGGGACACGACCGTATGATGTCCGCCCCCGTTCTCGATCCAGGCCTTCACCCCGTCCTGGAAGTTCGGCTTCACTTGCCACAGTACACGAGCTACCGGCAAATGAGGGGCTGGAACTGTAGGTTCAAAGGCCGTCACTTCGTTGATCAGCAGCTTGTAATGGGTACCGAAGTCCGCCATCGATACCACGACGCCTTCGCCAGCCTTACCGTCAAACACCAGGCGCGCCGGGTCTTCACGATCACCAATACCGAGTGGCGATACCAGAATCTTAGGCTTGTTGCTAGCCAGGCTTGGGTCGACCTCCAGCATATGAGATTGCAGGATCGCCTCTTGGCCTGCGGCCATCTCGTACGTGTAATCCTCCATGAAGCCGGTGTTTTGGTTGTGGCTCATCACCTTCAGCAAGCGATCCAATGCCGCTGTCTTCCAGTCCCCTTCCCCGGCGAAGCCGTAGCCTTGGGCCATCAGACGTTGTACGGCCAGGCCTGGAAGCTGCTTCATTCCATGCAGGTCCTCGAAGTTCGAGGTAAACGCATTGTATTCTCCCTGATCCAGGAATCGCTTCAAGGCAATTTCATAGCTCGCTTGCACCTTGACGCTGGCTTCCCAAGCTTCCTTACTATAGTTACCGTAGTCGAAATCATACAGCTTCTCATACTCCGCAAATAATGCAGCAATATCCTCTTCCGTAACGGCATTCACGTACGCTACCAGATCACCAATGCCGAAATAGTCCACCGTCCAGCCGAACTGAATTTGAGCTTCGACCTTGTCACCCTCGGTAACCCCCACATTACGCATGTTGTCGCCAAAACGCGCAACCTTGATGTTGAAGCTCTCATTATAAGCTACGGCCACATCCATCCAATCGGCAATCTGCTGCTGTACCTCTGGACGCTCCCAATAGCCAACGACCACTTTGTTCTGTTTTTGCAACCTGGCATTAATAAATCCATATTCACGATCACCGTGTGCCGCCTGATTCAGGTTCATAAAGTCCATATCAATCGTCGCCCAAGGAATGCTCTCGTTATATTGCGTGGCTAAATGAAGCAGGGGCTTCTGCAGCAGCTTCGTGCCGCGGATCCACATCTTGGCCGGGGAGAACGTGTGCATCCAGGTAATCACACCCGCTACTTCGTCACGATAGTTAACTTCCTTCATAATGGAGGTAATCTTATCTGCGCTAACAGCTAGATCTTGCAATACCAATGGATAGGGCAAAACACCACTTTTGTTCAATGCATCGGTCATTGTCTGCGCATGGGCTTTCACCTCGGCAAGCGCCTCTTCCCCGTACAAATGCTGAGATCCCACGACGAACCAGAATTGCTTGGCAATGGCTGTTGACATGATATTCATCCTCTTCCCTTTTGGATTTAGTTAGATAAGTTCGGCTTATGATTCAGGCTAAAATGTCACTTCTGTCCGTAATAAGCGTCCTTGCCATGCTTGCGCAAATAGTGCTTATCGAGAATGTACTGCGGCAGATCCTCCGCAGATGAATTCACTTGCCGCGCTAACAGGTTCATCTTCGCGACTTCCTCTAATATCACGGTGTTCACCACGGCGGAGTGTGCATCCTTGCCCCAGGTGAAGGGTGCGTGTCCCTTGAGTAGAACCCCAGGCACCGCCATAACATCCAGGCCTCGCTGCTCGAAGGTTTCAATGATAAGCCGTCCTGTTTCGGCCTCGTAGCCCCCCTCAACCTCCTCCTGGGTTAAAAAGCGGGTGCAAGGCACCGCTCCATAGAAGGTATCAGCATGGGTAGTTCCCATGACGGAGAGATCCACTCCCGCTTGAGCCCAGGCGGTCGCCCAGGTGGAGTGCGTATGCACGATGCCGCCGATTGCCTCATAATGTTTGTAAAGAACGGCATGGGTCGCTGTATCCGAAGAGGGTCTAAGCTCCCCTTCCACCACATTGCCGTCGAAATCAACGACCACCATGTCGCTAGGCTTCATGGTCTCGTAGCTCACACCGCTGGGTTTGATCACAAACAAACGACTCGCGCGGTCAACGGCACTCACATTACCCCAGGTGAATTTCACCAGGCCCTGCTTGGGCAGCTCCAAATTGGCTTCGTATACCTGTTCCTTCAATTGTTCTAACACGTCAAGCCCTCCCGTTCTCCACCAGATGATCTACAGCCGCTTGTTCGATGGCCAGCCCCCGGGTATAGCGCTCCAGAAAGAGTTCAAAGCCTTTCACATCGGCTGCTTCCGGCTGTATTTGCTGTCCCACCACGTCCTTGAATACCTCACTTGCCAGAAAATGATCCAGATTCTCCGCTCGCCCCCGGTTAAGCATATAGGACGCCAGAATCGCCATCCCCCATGCCCCGCCTTCCCCGGCATTGTCCATCACAGAGACCGGCACATTGAGAGCAGCGGCCACCATTCTTTGCCCGACAACCGGCGTCTTGAACAATCCGCCATGGGCCAAAATGCTGTCGATAGCCACATGCTCCTTCTTGGTCAGAATATCCATGCCGATCTTGAGCGCCCCGAAGGCGGTGAACAGGTGCACCCGCATAAAGTTAGCCAAGTTGAACCGGCTCTCTGGGGAACGGACGAACAACGGTCTGCCTTTTGACATGCCCGTAATATTCTCACCCGAGTAATAGCCGTAGCTTAACAACCCACCCCCATCGGAGTCGGCCTCTAGTGCCTTGTTGAACAAGACGCCAAACAGTTCATCCGGATTGGCCTTCTGGCCCATCGCTTCATAGAACTCACGAAACAGGCCCATCCAGGCATTGATGTCACTGGAGCAGTTATTGGCATGCACCATGCCCACCGGACTTCCGTCCGGCGTAGTCACCATGTCGATCTCGGGATAAACGTCCGTCAGATCCTTCTCTAACACGATCATGGCAAATACTGATGTACCTACCGAAATATTACCTGTCCGCTTCCTTACGCTATTCGTAGCTACCATCCCTGTCCCGGCATCGCCCTCCGGAGCACATAGCGGTATGCCTGCCTGCAAATCTCCCGCCGGGTCCAGCAGCTTCGCTCCGGCAGCAGTGAGTTCCCCAGCCCGTTCCCCGGCAAGACGAACCTGGGGTAGAATCTGCTCCAGCTTCCAAGGGTAATTCTGGTCTGCCACAAGCTCATTAAATTGCCGGACCATCCCGGCATGGTAATTCCGCGCACCTTCATCGATAGGGAACATACCGGATGCGTCGCCAATGCCCAGCGACTTTTCTCCAGTCAACAGCCAATGAATGTAACCGGCTAGCGTAGTAATAAAGTCCACTTCCGGTACATGATCCTCTTGGTTCAAAATGGCCTGATAGAGATGGGCAATGCTCCACCGTTCAGGAATGTTGAACTGGAACAGTTCCGTTAACGCCTTGGCTGCATCGCCGGTGTTGGCATTGCGCCACGTCCGGAAAGGCACCAGCAGTTCTCCCTTGCGATCAAAGGCCATATATCCATGCATCATAGCGG
Source organism: Paenibacillus sp. 1SOY10 (assembly GCF_056836745.1). Lineage (NCBI taxonomy): Bacteria > Bacillati > Bacillota > Bacilli > Caryophanales > Paenibacillaceae > Paenibacillus > Paenibacillus sp. 1SOY10. The sequence continues at coordinate 5,565 of NZ_JBXENK010000010.1, forward strand.
AGAAACCAATGGAGCCCACCGTTTGCAGCTTGATGCTGTATTTTCGCTCAATTTCCTGCTTCATTTCCTGATAAGCCGCAGGCAGCCCCTTCAAAATATCCTCCAGGCTGTACGTCCAATATCCGTCTACCAATTGATTCTCCCATTCATAGCTGCCTGATGCGATCGTCTCAAAACGGCGGTTAATCAGCACCGCCTTGATTCGCGTAGACCCCAGTTCTATCCCAAGCGAAGTCTCACCTTGTTCAATCGCTTGCCTGATGGCCTGATCCATATTTATCCGCTCCCCTTTCAAGAAGGCGCTTTCTTCTTTTTCAGCCCTAGTATAGTTTTTTGTTCGTACATTTGTCAATAATATATAGTATTTATACATACAACTATTGCACTGGAAAAATCTTTTTATTTCTATATAATGTTTATACATATGAAATCTACTTGAGGGTTATCCCCGTAATGCCTATAAATTTGTACATACAACTATCCACCCTGGAAAGAAGTGAAGATGGATGAAACCGAAATACCAGGTCATCCTGGAGGAAATTCGTAGCGAAATCCTCTCCGGCACCTACAATGTGGGGGAGCAGATTCCTACCGAATCCGCACTGCAGGACAAATATAATGTAAGCCGACAAACGGTGCGTAAAGCGATATTGGAGCTGGCTAACGAAGGTTTTCTGAGAAGCGAGAAGGGGTCCGGCACCTATGTCAGCAATCAATACCGTACCAAAACTGGGGGAAATACCAACAATCGAACCATCGGTGTAATTACCACGTATATTTCCGACTATATCTTCCCTTCCATTATTCGCGGGATTGAGGGGCGGCTTAATAAAGACAATTATTCCTTGCTGCTAGCCAGCACCAATAATGACGTGGCTCAGGAGAAGAAGGCGTTGGAGATGATGTTGTCTTATGGTGTGGACGGCTTGATTGTAGAGCCCACCAAGAGCAATCTGTACAACCCTAACATTGCTTACTATTTATCCTTTAAGGAACAGAACGTTCCCTTCATTATGATTAATGCTTATTATGAGGAGCTTGAGGTGCCCTTCTTCTGTCTGGATGATGTTCAGTCCAGCTATCTGGCAACCCAGGAACTCATCGCAATGGGCCATACCCAAATTGGCATCATTGCCAAGATGGACGATTTACAAGGGAAATACCGGTTGAAGGGATACATCAAAGCACTTGGAGAGGCCAAGCTGCGCTTTCACCCGGAACAGGTCTTGTCCTTCAACACGGAGACGAAGCAGGAGTTGCCCGCAAATCTGGAGCAATTCCTCACCGTAAATCGCGAGAGCTTGACCGCCATCGTGTGCTACAACGACGAAGTGGGGCTTGAAGTGGTCCAGGCCTGCAAACGGATGAATATTTCCATTCCTAATGAACTGTCTTTAATTGGACAGGACAACTCCTATATTGCCAAGAATGCTGGAATCAAGCTCACGACCCTGACACACCCCCAGGAACAAATGGGCCGGGACGCCGCGGATTGGGTCATTAAGAACCTGCAAGGGAAAAAGGATCTGCGCAACTCCAACTATTATCAGCCGGTGCTAATCGCAGGGGAAACGGTGAAGGAGCTAAACTAGTCCATTAACTGGCGTCAAGCGAACGTACATGACTTGAGGGCATTGGAAGTATTGAGAGCATGACAAAGAAGGGCCACCTTGAAGAGTGGCCCTTCTTCAAGTATATGAGACTAACTCATATTAAAAAGGATTGGTCGCGATAAAAGAGGCCGACTTCACATACACGCGCGGATGGAGCTTAAGCTGATCGACAATAAACTCGGCCAAGTCCTCCGGTTGGATGAATTTGGAGTCGCTGTTCTCTTTGATAAGGTTGAGGTCCAAAGCCAGATCGGTCGCCACCGTACTTGGCGTTAACGCCGACACGCGAATATTGTTGCGACGCACTTCCTGCGCCAAAGATTCAGTAAATCCCATAACGGCAAATTTGGACGCACTATAAGCACTGGCAGTAGCTGCCCCATTCAGTCCGTTGGTGGAAGAGATGTTGATGATATCGCCACCATTCTTGGCGATTAGTTGAGGCAGAACGGCCCGAGTGACATAGTATGTACCCATCAGATTTGTATCGATCATGCCTTTCCATACTTCCGGGTCCATCTCCAGCAGTGTGCCGAAGGTAGCAATCCCTGCGTTGTTAATCAAGATATCCGCAGGTCCCAGCTTCTCCTTCAAGGCTTCAATCGCCGTATCTACCTGTTCCTTGACAGCCACGTCTACCGCAGCATAAGCAACCTTTACGCCCAAGCCCTCGATTTCCACCGCAACTTCCTTCAACGATGCTTCGGTTCTTGAGATCAGGCCGACGTGTACGCCTTCCTTCGCCAATGCGATCGCCGTCGCCTTGCCGATTCCGCGGGCTCCACCGGTTATGATTGCCACTTTGTCTGTTAACGTTTGTGCCATCTCCACTGGCTCCTCTCTATACTATGCATGGTTTACAGTCCCCATTATACTACAGCGGAGTCAGCAGGACTAAATCCGGCGCAGACTTAGCAGATAGAGCAGCACGAACCAGAGCGGCGTGAGCAGAAGAGCGGGGCGAGTAGCCTCGGCAAATAACATAATGATGAGAATGACCGCAAACAACGCGAGAACAGCATAGTTGATGGCTGGCGTGAATGGCGCTTTAAACTGCGATTTGGCATGAAGCTCCGGCTTGGTTTTCTTATACTTGATATGACAAATAAGAATCACACCCCAAACCCAGATGAAGCAGATCGCACTAATCGTCGTAACGATGCCGAAGGCCTGCTCGGGAATCAGCTTGCTAAGCAGAGCGCCCACGGACAAGACCAGTGTAGAGATAAACAGTGCGTTGCTGGGCACATGGTTACGGTTCAGCTTCGCCAGCTTGGCGGGGGCCTGTTGATTCCGGCCCAGGTTATACAGAATGCGGCTGGTCGAGAACATCCCGCTGTTACAGGCCGAGGCCGCCGAGGTCAATACAACAAAGTTGATTACACCAGCGGCCAGCGGAATGCCAACCAGGGTGAAGGTTTTAACGAACGGGCTTTCCGAAGCGCTAAGCTGTGTCCAGGGATTAATCGCCAGCAAGGCGATGAGCGCACCCACGTAGAAGAACAAAATTCTTAAAGGAATTTTATTGATAGCCGACGGAATATTCTTCTCGGGATTAGAGGTTTCAGCAGCAGATACCCCTACGAGCTCCACACCGACATAAGCGAATACCACCATTTGGAAAGACATCAGAAATCCAGTAATCCCGTTAGGAAATACGCCGCCGTGGCCCCATATATTCGTGAGGCTGACCGTGCCTGTGTCCGTCTTGAAGCCGATGATGATCAACACAGCCCCGATGGCAATCAAGGCCAAGATGGTGACCACCTTGATTAAGGCGAACCAAAACTCCAGTTCACCGAAGTTCTTCACCGTTAACAAATTCAGAACGAGTAAAACAAGCAGACAGATGAGGGCCGGAATCCACTGCGGAATATCAAACCAATATTTGACGTAAACTCCTACGGCAATGACATCGGCCATTGCGGTCATGATCCAGCAGAACCAATACGTCCAGCCAGTGATAAACGCGGCGCGCGGCCCAAGATAATCCTGGGCAATGTCCGTGAAGGACTGGTAACCCGCCTTGGACAGCAAGAGCTCTCCTAACGCTCGCATGACGAAGAAGATGGCAATCCCCACGATTAGATAAGCAAAAATAATAGACGGTCCTGCTAATTGTATGGCCTTGCCTGACCCCAGAAACAATCCCGTCCCGATCGTGCCACCGATCGCGATGAGCTGAACATGCCGATTCTCTAGATTTCTCTGCAATTCTTGTTGTGCCACAGTTGACTCCCCCTTGAGATCAATAATAAAATGTCCATAAAAAAAGAGATTGGAGGGACTCCAATCTCAAGTTCATAAGAATAATAAATAAAGGCTGATATGTGAAATAAAACACATAGTACGTCGTTTATTTAGTACCCTTCTGTCCTTTTGCCTGAGATTATGAACCCTTCGGCGCTGCGGTTCCCCGCAGTCTCTCCAGAAGCTGCTCCTGCTATAGTGTGATCCATAGCGATCATAGCTTACGAATTATTCAATTTTTATCTACCAATACCTGTTAAGTATTTCAATACTAGTCCCGGGCGGCAATTCTGTCAATAACATAGATTTCACTGATCTGAATCCAGCTCAGCTACGACCTGTATAAACTGCTGAACGAGGGAAGACGTGTCGTCGGTTCTCCACGCAATGCTCATATCTATACGAGGGGCATCTCCAGCAATGTCCAGATAGGCAACGTCCCGGGCATGCAAATTGGAGGTGGAACTAGGTACAATGCTTACGCCTAGCCCCGCCGCCACAAGGCTGATCGCGGTTTGTATTTCCTTCACGCTCTGACGAATGATCGGGCTGAAGTCGGCCTGATGGCATTTTGCCACAATATCGTCATGCCAGCTTGGCCAAATTCCTCTCTCTAGCAAAATGAATTGTTCGGCTTTTAAGTCTTCCAGCGACACGGAACTATGCTGCGCCAAGGGATGCAATTTGGGTACAACCGCGACACACCACTCTTGATGGACAGACAAGAACGATAGCAGAGGATCATCAACTGGCGTCCTGACAAAGCCGATATCGATATCTTTCCGACGAAAAGCTTCGATTTGCACAGGCGTAGGCATTTCATGAAGAACCAGATCGACATGCGGACACTGCTCCTGGAAAGCCCGCACAACGACAGGAAGAATATCGTACGATGCTGATCCGACAAACCCCAGCACCAGTCTGCCTTCCATTCCCATATGCGCTCTTTGTGCCGCCGCTTTGGCTTGTTCAAGCTGGACAAGCGCGTGACGGGCCTCCTGCAAGAAGACCTTCCCTGCAACCGTTAGCTCCACATGCCGCTTCGAGCGCTCCAATAACAGCACTCCAAGTTCTTTCTCTAGCTGTATAATCTGTTGGCTCAAGGGCGGCTGGGTCATCTGCAGGCGCTTGGCTGCACGGCCAAAATGCAGTTCCTCCGCCACGGCAATGAAATATTCAATCTGGCGCAATTCCACAAGGCGGTCTCCTTCCGGTTCAAAAGATAACATTAAAAAAACTTTAATAAGTCGAAATTCGACCTAATGATACGACACTTATATATTAGACGACAATAACATTCCGTTGTAAAGTATCGATAGCGTACTAAGCAAAACAGAAAAACACGGGGCATCCAAGAAAGGAATATTTAATATGAGAATGGCTATGGCTTTATTATGCCTTGTCTGGGGATTTAATTTTGTCATCATGAAATTAGGGAATGGGGCTTTCCCGCCGGTGATGTTCGCGGCACTGCGATTCTTGACCGGAGCCATCGTGCTATTTGCCGTGAGCTTGATTCGAAAAACCCCGAAGCCTGGGCGTTCAGATATGAAATGGTACATCATCTGCGGACTGCTACAGACGACGTTCTTCAATATTGCGATTCAAATCTCGCTCAACTATGTTAGTGCGGGCTTGACCTCCGTCTTGACCTACAGCATGCCACTGTTTCTGTCGATTATGGCACATCGCTGGATTCCAGGAGAACGCCTGACGATTCAGAAGACGACGGGAATTGCCGTAGGATTGGCCGGGTTATTCATAGCTATGAATATTCAAGCGGGAGGCTCCTTATGGGCGGTATTACTAGCACTCAGTTCAGCCATTTCATGGGCAGCCGCTAATCTACTATTCAAAATAAAATTAAAGCACGCTGACCCTCTTCAATACACCACCTGGCAAATGGCTATTGGAGCCGCAGGGTTATGGGCATTTTCGCTTTCTTTTGAGAGAGGAAGCGTACAATGGGGCTTGATGCCGATCATTTATATTCTGTTCTCTGGTATTATTGCCTCCGCCTTGGCCTTTGTGATGTGGAACCTAATTCTGAGCCGCACCGAAGCCAGCAAGGCATCGGTATCGTTACTGCTTGTTCCGGTCGTAGGCATCCTCTCCGGATATGTATTCCTGAATGAAAGTCTCCATTTTGTCACATTAGTAGGAATTCTACTGGTTCTGGCTGGCATCTGGATTGTAAATATGAAGCAGATTGGTATAAAGAAAGCGTTAAACCAGCAAGATCTTTTGTAAAATATATATTTATCCCTTTCATCCAATTATTTCATTTGATAGAATATAAATGTAAGCGATTACTCAGGTTACATCTATCAAAGGAGGATCAAGGATGAAGCAACTTCGCCAGGTGAACAACAGGTTCAATCGAAGAGTTTGGAGTATGCTGCTGGCTGTAGTCATGATTGCCGGCGTCAGTTTATCGCCCTTCATGGGGACTTCGGCGTCAGCCGCAGAAAGCACCATTACCTCAATGGGTTATTTCTCGGCTAATGACGGTCCGGTGATTTCTAAGTCTGGAGTTGGACAAGCCAGTTACGGCTTTGTAATGCCAATTTTCAACGGAGGCTCCGCCACATGGAGCGATGTCGTAGATGATTTGGGTGTTAAGGTGAAGGTGAATGGCAGTTGGGTGGATATCGACAGCGTCAGCACCTTCGTATATAACCAGAACTGGGGGCACTGGAACGATGGAGGCTTTACCGGATACTGGTTCATTCTCTCGGCAACGACAGAAGTGCAACTGTATTCCAAGGCTAACGGAGTGACTCTGGACTATACGCTGCAATTCCAGAACATTAACAAAACAACGATTACAGCGATGACGCCAACCCAAGGTCCTGATTTGACGGCCAGCTTCACGGGTGGCTCAGGCTTCACTTATCCTACCTTTAACAATGATCCTGCTGTTACGTATGAAGCGGTGGCGGACGATCTCAAGTTGTTCGTTAAGCCGGTAACTAGCAGCACATGGATCGATATCGACAACAATGCAGCAAGCGGATGGATTTACGACCATAACTTCGGACAATTTACCGATGGTGGTGGCGGATACTGGTTCACGGTAACGGAATCCATCAACGTGAAGCTGGAATCGAAGAGCTCGGCGACAAGTCTGATCTATACGATTACCTTCAATCAACCTGTGCGGAATTCATACATTCTAACTCCTTATGAAGGTACCTCCTTCACGGCGGATACCAACGGGGCTATTGGGATTCCTCTGCCAAAAATTGATGGAGGCGCAGCAATCGCGTCAGAGTTAGACAAATTTGTCTATCAGATCAATGTAAATGGTCAATGGGTTAATATGGACAACTCGGCCTTGAGTGGGTTCTCGTATCAAGCCAATGGCTACAATAATATGTCCCCTGCCAACCAATGGGGCTATTGGGCCGATTACATTTACGGACTGTGGTTCCAACCGATTCAAGAAGATATGCAATTCCGTGTTGGCTATCCGCTAAATGGACAAGCTGGCGGGGATGTGGGTAGCAATTATGTTCAATATACTTTTATTGGTAATCCAAACGCACCACGCCCGGATATTGAGGACCAGGTAGATATTCCGGTTGGTACACCAGGCAATCCGAATATTGAAGGCTACAGCCTAATCTTCCAGGATGAATTCAATCAATCCACCCTGGATACGAACAAATGGAACTACGAGCAAGGCTACTATCTGAATGACGACCCAGGCACTTGGGGCTGGGGTAACAACGAGTTGCAGCATTATACAAACAGTTCGCAGAATGTATTCTTGCAGGATGGCAACTTGAATCTGCGGGCCATCAACGATCCTAAATCATTCCCGCAAGATCCAAATCGTTACGCTCAATATTCATCCGGTAAGGTGAATACGAAGGATCACTTCACTCTCACCTATGGCCGAGTGGATATGAGAGCCAAGCTGCCAACAGGCAACGGAATCTGGCCAGCGTTCTGGATGCTTCCGCAGAATTCTCCTTATGGGACCTGGGCGGCATCAGGTGAGATTGACATTATGGAAGCAAGAGGCCGCCTGCCAGGCATGACGAGTGGGGCCATCCACTTTGGTGGACAATGGCCAGCTAACCAGTACATTGGTGGGGAATATCATTTCCCAAGTGGGCAAACCTACGCTAACGATTACCATGTGTATTCGGTCGTTTGGGAAGAAGATAATATCAAGTGGTATGTAGACGGCAAGTTCTTCTATAAAGCCACTCGTGAGCAATGGTTCTCTACAGCGGCTCCTAATAATCCGAACGCACCGTTCGATGAGCCATTCTACCTGATTCTGAACCTGGCCATCGGCGGCAACTTCGATGGTGGCCTGACGCCTGGACCTGGCGATATTCCTGCAACCATGCAGGTAGACTACGTTCGGGTATACAAGGACGGCAACCAAGGGGGAGGAACCAATCCCGGTAACCCGGGAGAGCCTGGCAATGTTGCGGTTAGCGGCGTTACGGTGACTCCCGCATCCACGGGGGTGGAGGTTGGACAAAGTGTTCAACTATCCGCGAATGTGGCTCCGTCTAACGCCACCAACAAGCAAGTGTCCTGGTCTGTAGCTGATTCCGAGATCGCATCGGTTAATGCGAGCGGGACCGTCACCGGCATTGCGCCAGGCACGACAACCGTTACAGCCACGACCGCTGATGGCGGCAAAACAGCAGTAAGCACCATCACAGTAACTCCGCCGCCCTCCACGGTGATCATCATCGGTGACGAGGTTCGCGGCTTGAAGAAGACCGGCAATGACTTGCTCTTCTATGTGAACGGCGCGACCTTCGCCGATCTGCATTATAAGATCAATAACGGGGGTCAGCTTAATGTAGCCATGCATACGGACGGTAATGGAAATTACACTTACCCTGTTCCAGGTCTGCAGCAAGGAGATACGGTGGAGTATTTCTTCACCTACAACCCAGGGCAAGGTGCTCTGGATACGCCTTGGCAAACTTATGTTCATGGTGTAACCCAAGGAACACCCGCTTCGTAACTATTTAAACAGGACAAACCGCAGAAGCCTCTGAATGAGCGCTTTCTGCGGTTTGTTTTTTTGGCGTCCAACTACGACTGGCCTGCTCCTGCCATCCAGCGCTCTTGATCCTTCAATGGCTCATTATCCGAGAATAAATCCGGGTCGTCTTCCAGCATTTCTGTCAGGATAGCCGTTATGGCGGCAGCATCACATACTCTGACGACAGCATCACCCAGTTGCCCCATACGCATGGCCCCTCGGCTGATTAATACCTCATCTACCTTCCAGAAGTGTTCAGACCACGGCAATCCACAATGCCTGCGCGAAGGCACCTCAATTTCCGTTCCGTCCGGGGTAATGGTATAAAGCATCTCCGGCTCATCCGTTAATCGACCGGGAATATCCACCCACTCTTCAATCCCATGAATAAACGTGTTCCGCTTCAAGTCAACGCCGACGAGCAAAATAGTCGCCTGACGATCCAGCAGCTTGCCCCATGCCGATCCCCTTGCGCAAGGCGTATCAAAATGGTGATCGTCCCCTGTGAACTCAACAGCATCGCGGCCCAAGGCTGCCACGGAATGTGTTGGATGCCAGGAACGAACAACGCCAGGTCTCTGGCGGAATAACTCGGGTAGAATGCCTACGCAAACCTTGGATTGCTGCACGTCAAACCTCGGATTTTCCGCATTGATATAAGACCAGGTATGGGTCGGTAATACCAACAGCCCATCCTTCATATATGAAGTAAACGCATCCAAAACCGTGTCGGCACCACCCTCCACCTCGCCAAGGCTCTTCATGGAAGAATGGATCAATACCGTTCCTTCTCTATGAATACCTAATGCTCCTAACTGTTTGATTAAGCTCTCTTTTGTATGCAAGTCTTCTCCTCCATTACTTCTTCCCTCCGACCATTCGACTACCACTTCTGGGCATCGGAGTGTTTATTCAACGTTAATACGAGTACAGAATAAAGTCAAAGATAGTTCCTTTGTTCTTTTGCACAAATTTTGTGCATTGACCAAAATTTTGATTGCGCTTACAATTAGATGATATGCCATGTTAAGGAGAGCGCTCAACTATGTTTGAACTGACACGTCATCAAGCTCAGAACATCGTGGATAAAATGATGAAGGATATTCCTTATAATATTAACATTATGGACCGGACCGGCATCATTATCGGAAGCGGCAATCGAGCCCGGGTCGGAACGTTACATTATGGTGCGGCGGAAGCCATCAAGCAACAGAAAACTGTGGAAATCCATACCGACGAAGAATTTGTGAAGAAGGGAATTAATCTTCCCATTGAGCTGGGCGGCATTATTGTTGGTGTTGTGGGAATCAGCGGCGAAATCGAAGAAACACGCCCCTTCGGCAATCTGGTCAAGACAACCGTTATCTTGCTGATTGAGCAAAGTAGGGCCTTGGAAAAAGAAAAGCTGGAGGAGCACCTGAAGCTGGAGTTCTTCAATACGATCGTGCAGCCGGATACGGTGTATTCCAAAGAAATGACCGATCAGGCAGCGGCCTATGGGATACAATTGGCCAACCCGTCACAATTGATATACGCCGAGTTCCCTCAGGAGATTAGCGAGAGGTTGATCAAGAATATTCCTTCTTTTAATGGGCCAGGTTATTCGCTATATTTTGTCGTGCAGAAATCTAGTGGAACGGAAACAGTGCTTGCCTCCATCCGAAAACAATACCCGACGGCTCATATTGTCGTCAGCAAATGGAATCCCACAATTTCGGAGGGGTATGTGCAGACCAAGGCTGCGTTACGCGTATTAAAAGGCGTTTATTCTACCGAAAAAACGATTTATTATGCGCAATGTGAGTTTATCGCCGATACATCCAAGCTGTTGAAGAATGATCCCAGGGCAGAGCGGCTCGCTCATTTGCTTGAGCAAAATGAAGAGCTGGTCAAAACGCTGCAAGCTTATGTGAACTGCAATCTCAACGCCAATGAAACGGCTAATCTGCTGATGCTCCATCGAAATACGCTGCAATATCGGTTGAATAAAATCCAGGCCATTACAGGCAAAGATCCCAAAAACGTAATGGATCTCGTCGAGCTTATCTTCATGTTAGTCTACCGGATTCCCTAAAAAAGTACCTCTATGAAGAAAGGATGCCCCTCCTGATTTGACCTCAGGCTACGGGACATCCTTTTTTTTCAATAGTGTTAGCTTAACAGGCGAGCCACACTCTCCGAAGTACGGGCCACATTCTCTTTGCCTTGAGCAAGCAAGGTTTCAAGCTGTGCTGCACCAGGTACGATACCAAAGATAGCGTCAAACCCTTCTTCATAAAGAGTCTCGACATCCTGGCCCACATAGCCAGCAAGAGCAACGACTTTCATTTCCTTATTCACTCTCTTTGCCGCTTGAGCCACGCCATAAGGAGCTTTGCCGAACTTCGTTTGGAAGTCAATTCCGCCTTCTCCCGTTATGCAGTAATCGGCTTGTTTAAGCTGCTCTTCAAGTCCCGTGTACTCGATGACAATCTCGATGCCTCTTCTCATGGTCGCATTGGTGAAGGCAAGCAATCCGCCGCCAAGTCCACCTGCGCCACCCGCACCGGGCACATCCACTACTTCGATACCAAGCTGCTTCTTGATAATGCCGCCATAGTGGCGCAAATTGTTATCAAGTGTTGCCACCATCTCAGGCGTAGCGCCTTTCTGCGGGCCAAATACCGCCGACGCACCACGTTCTCCGCACAACGGGTTCGTGACATCCGAAGCAACCAGAATGCTCACGTCTTTTAATTGCGGCAATACGGCGCTCGTATCAATGCGATCCAACTGATTCAGGAATCCCCCGCCGAGTGGCAGTTCCTTTCCGTCCTGATCAAGGAAGCTGTAGCCCAAGGCTCGGGCCATTCCGGCTCCGCCGTCGTTCGTCGCGCTGCCGCCAATACCGAGAATAATGTTAGTAATGCCTCGCTCTATACAATCTCTCATTAATTCGCCTGTTCCCAGCGTCGTTGTAATTAATGGATTCTTAGTGTCCTTCGTCACATGATGGATTCCGCTGGCGGATGCCATCTCAATAACGCCTGTTTTCCCGTCGCCCAAAATACCGTATTTGGCGAGTACCGGCGTGCCAAGTGGACCCGTCACTTCTTTCTCAATCAAGCTGCCGCCAGTAGCGTCAACCAATGATTGGACAGTGCCCTCTCCCCCGTCAGCCATAGGGACATGAATGCATTTGGCATCCGGAATGGCCCGTTTGATACCGAGTTCCATGGCTTCGCATACTTCCTTCGCCGTCATGCTCTCTTTGAATGAATCGGGTGCCAACACAAACACTTTGCTCATATCGAATTCCTCGTTTCTTTTTTTATAACTAGATACGCTTCGTGAAGATGACTTTTTGAACTACCGCTTATAAAATGAAGCCGTAAAGAATGATTGCCACTATCGTCATCGTAAGCCCAACCACGCTCTCAAAGAGAGCCACTCTCATTCTATCCTTCATGGTCATCGCCATCGCATTACGAGTAACGTGGAAGTACGTACCGTGTGGCAAGTGGTCAATCACCGTAGCCCCACTATGAACCATAACCGCTGCTGCGAGTGGAGCAACACCTGTATTGATAATAGCATCCGAGAAGGAGCCCGTCGCCAAAATAACGCCTGTCGATGTCGAAGCTGTAGCTCCGGCCATCAAGATACCCGCGATTGGAGCCAGGAACGTACCGGAAAGACCCGAGGATTCAACCAGGGCAACCACTTCTGCCGGTAGCGTTGAGGCTGTAATCAAGCCGCCAATAGCACCTGCACCGATAATGATCAGAATCGTTGGTGTCATCCGGTTGAGGCCCGCGGCACAATATTCGATCATTTTGTTCTTCCGGCCCAGCGCCAGAGAGCCTACGATCCCGGCAAACGGCAAGATGAACAAGGAGTCAATCTTCAGCGAAGCCAGGAAATCAATACCGAGCATGGCGCCGAGTGGGCTGATCATCAAGAGAACAACAGCGATAACGGGTGTAACCAACGCTTTGGACAGAGGTGGAAGGTTTGTAGAATTGGTCTTCTCCAATTCAGCAGCTTCCGCATCCGTCACTTTAGTTCCCTTGTACTTCATAAATGATGCGATAACTACGGCTACAGCCAGTCCAATCAACGCCGGGACCAGTCCGCCAATCATCACCTGGTTCACATCCAGACCAAATCCGCCTGCGGCTGCAATCGTGTTTGGATTCGGGGAAATGATATTACCCGCTTTACCGCCGCCGGATAAGGCGATCAACAAAGCAACTTTGGAATAACCCATCTTGTTACCAACAGACAAAGCAATTGGAGCCACGATCAGTACGGCAACCGGGATAAACACCCCGACCGCAGTGATAATCATCGTCGCCAGAGCGAGGGACAGCATAGCCTTGGTTCCGCCTAGCTTGTCTACAATGACCTTCGCAATCGTCTCCGCCGCTCCCGACTCCATCATGACTCCGGCAAATACCCCCGCAGCAATAATCCGTATGACGGTTCCTTGAACGCTTTGCGTCCCCGAAATGAGAATCTGAATGACTTCTGTAAAATTGGCCCCGCCAATGAAACCACCCACGATAGCCCCCAAGATCAAGGCATAGGTTGGTGCCAATCTCAATAATATCAACACAATGGCTATTGCCAGACCTGATAAAGCGCCAAACCAGCTTATATCTAGTGCGTTCATTGTTGAAAATCCTCCTCAAGATAGACTCTTTTCTGGCTTACAAATCATGTTCAATTATTCACATAATAGGCTTCTTTGATCCGCCGTTTGGCGTCGCATAGTTGGAACTCCTCCTTACACCTCTTGTATGCCTATTGATGAATACGGTTTCATTATATTTGGATTGCAAGACTTAAACAATTGAAATTCCGATGAATCTTATTGTGCATTTGCACTAATATATCAAGAATAAGGTGCTCCAATCAGCACAATTGATGCAAAAATAGACAACAAAAAAAGAGCACCACCACGTATGCCCTTTCTTTCAATTATCTATTTGTACCATGTATTTCTTAACCTGACTTAAATTAGTAGTACAAAGCCCTGGAGACCGGAAATTCGGAAATCCTCCGAATACCTGGTTTCCAGGGCTTTTTTGGAGTTATGACATACATACGACGAGGTCAGACTATACACGTCCGCGCCCGCGAATGAGGTTAATAACTAGCGTAATTGCCGCTAGCACGAGAACGATATGAATAAAACCACCCATGAAGTCCAGTACGAAGCCTAGCAACCAAAACGTTAACAAGATACCAAATATAGTCCATAACATAATCAATCCCGCCTTTCTGCGTAATCGTGTACATCCTTCCATTACCCCATCGACAGAAGGATTAAACTTGCAGAAGGTGGTAGTTACTGGTCAAGAACCAAATACCTTCAGGTTCGAGCCATATCAGTAGGGAGCTTGAACTGGTTGTAGCCCTTCATCTGAAATGGATCGGACGGCACCGCCCAAGGGAACGGATATTCGCTGTATAGTTGCCGTCTGGCCGCCACATCCTCCATCTTCTCCGACAAGTCTGGCAGCAAACGTACCGTAGATTTACCAGCCGTCTGCTCAGTCACGAACTGGCTGGGGATTGCATGAACAGCACGGGCCGATTCATACGTACCGTTGGAGACTAATACGAAGCTTCGACATGCCTCCAGTGATGAGAAGAGAGGCTCGCCCGGGCTCTCGATGGCTTCTATCAGGTTCACATACATGTTGTGAATCAAATTGGCGGGACCAAACGCCAATTCTTCTTGACCCGCCCGTGTGTATATAGTCAGCTTGTTCTCGTAATCCCACCGGGCCTTCCCTTGTGTTCCAGTTACAGTAATAAAAGGCTCTCCGCCCCCCTCAAAGCAAAGCATCGCGTAAAAATGGACAGCTACGCCATTAGCCATAATAGTCCGAATACAAGAGACGTCGTCTCCTTCGATGTCGTTGACATGGTAAAGCTCGGCTTGCACGGATTGCGGATACAAATCCGGGGTGCCCTCGCATCCCGCCGCGAGCAAGCAATTATGCAGCAAGTGGGCAAATGGATTGTTGAATGTCCCATCCAGCACATATTGGCCGTCGCTTACCAGCTTGCCCGCCCAGCGGGTCCGGTCATAATACGCGCGGGACCGCTTCCACCTGCCGATGCCAACCACATGCTCCACCTGCCCGAGCACGCCGGAGCCAAGCTTCTTCAGCAGCGTCCGGAACGCCTGACCCGACGTATTCTGGAAGTTCACCTGGCACAGGCGCCCTGTCTCCCGCTGCACGGCGATCATCTCGTCAAGGTCTTGAATCGTAATTGCTGGCGGCTTCTCTACCAAAACATGGAAGCCCATCCGCATTACCTGGATACACATCGGCTTATGAGTGGCGATGGGGGTAACCAGAGCCACAAAATCGATATCCGGGTGGAGCGTGAGCATCTCTACATGATTGGTGTAATGGACAGCCCCCAGCGCGGTCAGCTTGTGATAAGACTCCTGATGAGCGTCAACGTTCGGCTCCGTAAAAGCAACCACCTGCACGCGGCCTTCTCCGACCAGCTTCTGCATGATATTTACATGCTCAACGCCAAATCCTCCGATCCCAATCAGCGCAGCGCGACAAATCTTCACATTTCTTCCCTCCACTAGTCAAGGCTATATATGAACTATTAAACGTGCTCCAGGTAACGTTCCTTAATTAACGCAAGCGCCTCATCTCCTTGCATATCCCATACTTGCTGGTTGAAGATCTCCACCTCAATCGCTCCTCTGTAACCTGCGGCCTCAACCGCATGGCGCATCCGCCGCAGTTCAATGACTCCGTCTCCCATCATCGCTCTCCCCATAAGCATATCGGGGATCGGCACCTTCCAATCGGAGACGTGAAATCCGAGTATTCGCCCCCTGGCGCGCTCAATTTGCTCATATAGCTGGGGGTCCCACCAGACGTGGAATGCGTCTACAACCACCCCGACATCCTGTGGGTCGTGTTGCTCCGCAAGCGTATTGGCCTGCGCCAACGTGTTGATAACGGAGCGCTCAGCCGCATACATCGGGTGCAACGGCTCAATGCCAAGCTTGACCCCGTGCGAGCGGGCAAACGGCACCAGCTCCGCAATGGCCTCCTCGACGGTCTGGCGCGCATAATCTATATCCCGGTCAGGCGCCGGTCCACATACCAACACGAGCACGTTGGTACCGAGTTCAGCGGCTTCCTCGATGGCACGACGATTGTCGTCCATCCGCTCTTTGCGCGCTATGGCGGTGGCCGCCGGGAAGTAACCGCCACGGCACAGGCTGGAGATGCGTAAACCTGCGTCCTGCACTAGTCGCTTGCTCTCGACCAGGCCAGTCTCGGCTACCTTATGCCGCCACAGGGCGATCCACGGCACATCCGCGCGAACGCAAGCCTCCACGGCTGCACCCATATCTAATCGGTCGGTGGTAATCTGGTTCAAGCTGAGTCTATCTATGACACGAAGTGGTTCCATGCTAATCCCTCCCGAATGGTGAATATCGCTACGGACAATTTACGCCTGTATACCAGCCAGGGCCAGAACCGGCTTCATCCGCTGGACGGCAAGCTCGGGATCGCTCAATAGCCCGGCCCGGTCGGCAAGTACAAACAACTCAGACAGATGAACGATGGAACGCGAGCCCTCCGCTCCCCCAATCATGCGGAAATGCGGCTGGTGACCATTCAAGTAAGCCATAAAGACAATACCTGTCTTGTAGGCGTAGGTCGGCTGCTGAAAAATATGACGTGACAAGGCGACGGTTGGCTCCATAATCGAATCATAACGGGCCAGATCACCCGCATCAAGGGCATGAAGGGCCTGGGCAGCCGCTGGCGCGATAGCATCGAATATACCGAGCAGCGCATGGCTATACCCTTGTTCATCCCCCTTGATCAACTCGGGATAGTTGAAGTCATCACCGGTGTACATCTTGACACCTTCTGGTAGCCGTCGGCGCAGCTTGATTTCTTGACTGGCATCAAGCAGCGATATCTTAATTCCATCTACCTTGTTTGCGTTAGCTCTGATAACACGCAAACAGACCTCCATAGCCGCGTCCACATCATCCTTGCAGCCCCAATAACCGGCCAACGCCGGATCGAACATATCCCCAAGCCAGTGCAGGATAACAGGCTGCTGCACTTGTCGCAGGATGCGACCGTATACCCGCTCGTAATCCTCCGGCCCGGTGGCGCAAGCGGCAAGCGCACGGCTTGCCATCAGAATCACTTGCCCGCCCTCACCCTCAATAAAGCCCACTTGCTCCTCATAAGCAGCCTCCACATCAGCGATGGTGTTTGACGGCCCCGGAAGCAAATGATCGGTGCCAGCACCACAAGCAATCTTGCCACCGACCGAGCGTGCTTCCTTGATTGAAGCGCGAATAAGCTCCTTGGAGCGGTTCCAGTCCAGACCCATGCCGCGCTGTGCGGTATCCATCGCTTCCGCCACTCCCAGGCCCAACGACCACAGATGGTGCCGATAGGCGAGCGTCGAGCTCCAGTCCATCGGCGCTTGATGCAGCGGATCGGCATCGGCAAAGGGATCGCAGACCACATGGGCAGCGGAGAAGGCGATACGACCCGTAAACGGCTGGGATGGCGAGGTGTACAAGGCCGCCTTGCCCGTAGTGTATTCATATAATGCTCCCCCTCTACGTGGGAGCAGCAGCGATTTAGCCATCTTGATCTCCTCCTCTACAAGCTCAGCTTCGGCACGTCAACCCAGCGACGCTCCTGCCACGACTGCAAGCTAAGATCGGCAAGCTGGGTGCCCTTCGCCCCTTCAAGCAAATCCCAGGGGAACGGCGTATCGATGACAACATGCTTCAGGAACATCTCCCATTGCACTTTGAAGGCATTATCGAACGTTGCATTGTCAGGCACCTCAACCCATTGGTCGCGGAACTGGAACGGATTAGGGATATCCGGATTCCATACCGGCTTCGGCGTATTGACCCGATGCTGCGTCTTGCAGTCCCGCAAGCCAGCCACCGCACTACCTTCAGTGCCGTCAACGGTCACCGTAAGCAAGTCGTCCCGGTCGACGCGCACCGCCCAGGAGGAGTTGGCCTGCACGATAATCCCGCCTTTGATCTCAAACATGGCGTAGGCAGCGTCGTCTGCCGTACAATCATACGGGGTACCTTGTTCATCCAGCCGCTTCGGAATGTGCGTAGCGGCAAGGCAAGACACAGCCTCCACTTCCCCGAACAAGTTCTCCAACACATACCGCCAATGGGCAAACATATCTACGATAATTCCGCCGCCATCTTCCTTACGGTAGTTCCACGAAGGACGTTGACCTGCTTGCCAATCCCCTTCAAACACCCAATAGCCGAACTCCATTCGCACGGACAGGATACGTCCGAAGAAGCCGGAATCGATCAGACGCTTCAGCTTGAGCAAGCCGGGAAGAAATAGCTTATCCTGCACAACCCCGTTCTTCACGCCCGCCTTGGTGGCGATGCTCGCCAGTTCAAGCGCCCCATCCAAATCCACGGCTGTCGGCTTCTCGCAATAAATATGCTTGCCCGCGGCGATGGCCTGCTTAATGCTCTCTGCACGGCGTACCGTCGTCTGGCTATCGAAATAGATCTCATAGTATGGATCGGCAAGGCAGGCGTCCAGATTCGTGCCCCAACGCTGGATGCCATGAGCATCTGCCAGTGCTTGCAGCTTATTCTCTTGCCGACCGACCAGAATAGGGTCGGGCATGACGACGTCACCCCCTGGAAGCGTAACGCCCCCCTGCTCTCGAATGGCCAGAATGGAACGAATCAAATGCTGATTGGTTCCCATTCGTCCGGTCACGCCGTTCATAATAATTCCTATATTGCGAACTGCCATTGTGAATTGCCCCCTTCGCTTCGTATACTTCGTATTGTAGCTGAGTCATATATGCTTTTTCTTACAACTCCGGGAACAGCATTCTCAATTTCGGAAGCGATTTCATTGATTTCATGGAGACAAGAAAAATCCCCCACCAGCAATGAGCCGATAGGGGATGAAGGGAATAAATATAAGACGAATTAGAACGCCTCGCCAACCAGATGTTGCAAATTGACCGGTAGATCGTTTAGAATGCGAACCTCTTTACCGTATTTACCTAATGTTTTCTCAATGACAAGATAGTCAATATCTTTGATTACCGTATCATTCCAGTTGCTTCTATAGCCTTTGATGCCTGTATCCATCATCATGACCATTCGATTAGCCAGCGGCTTGTTGAAGTCAAGTGAGAGGGCACCATAGAATTCCTGACATTCCGTGTATCCGGAGTTATGGGTGGTGACATAGCCCTTAAGCTCAGCAAAATCCTTGAAGACAATGCCTGTCTTCTGGCTCATTTCCTCGGCCTTGCTGTTATAATAGTCAATCATGGCCTGTTCATGAGTATTGCCGAGCAGGTCCTGTTCAGCAATCTTGCGGAACTGCGCAACTCCTGCGTGGAACGCCCCCTCCAGAAAATCAAACCATACCTTCTGTTCAGCAGGAACCAGCGATGGGTCCTTCACACAGACGACCGATGCTCGCTCCGCCGCACACAGACCATCCCGCTTCGGAGACACGCCGATATGAACGATATCTCCTTCCTTAATGATATTGTTCGATGCCCGACCTACCATCGTTTTGTTGGAGTCTCCCGCGGTGACCATCACCTTGAACCCCATCTCTTCGGCACCAAGCTCATAAGCAATAGCGTATCCCCACTGGGCTACCTGGGTCTCATACATCCCCGGGCGCAGGACTCTAAGCATGCCCTCCATCATCACGTCACAAATTCTACTGCCTTCTTCAATCAGACGCATCTCCCGCTCTGACTTTTCATATTTGATTTCGTAATATTTCTCCGAGATATCTTCAATATTCTCTTCACCCACATAGTTACGTAACACGTTATACAGGCTGACGGGGAAGACGTACCGAGTGGTAAGCAGCCCGATTTTCTTTGGCTTCCTGCCACAGGCCGCTTCAATGATCTGCTCAGGCCGGATCAAGCCCTCAGGATATTGAGGATCGTCGATCTTTAGGATATCCACTCGATTCATCTTGGCCCCTGAACGGCGATACAACTGCTCCGCTACCGTTCCACTCTCCAGACCAGCGATAAAATGGAATCCGCTCTCCGTAATCACGCCTGCAATCGGCTCCACAATAATATTGTTATTCCCCCCAAGGTAAGGGACATCTCCACAATAATGCTCGTCCGAGTATACGATACCGCAGTCAAAACCAGCCGCCTTCACAGCTTCCCATACTTTTTGTTGCCGATCCGCAAATTCTTCCAAGGGCAGCCGGTATTCCTTATCAAATTTTGGAGCTTTCTCAAGTACCTGAGCAACAATATCCGCCTGCTTCTTCCACAACGCACTACTAAACATAGATAAATCCTCCTATAAGTCGTACTGTATTTTTAAAGAGTGAATGTTACTCCACCACAGGAATTCTCTTGATTTCAGGGTTCGTAAAAATATCATAATCATCGTAACTCGTTGTACTGAACTCTGTAATGACCGCGCCCTCTTCTCCAGCCTTAAACCAATGAAGCGTGTCAACAGGGATGGTGAATTGATCTCCCGGGTGCAAAATAATTTCATGTTGGACCGTGAAATATTTTTTGCCATTCTCGGGTGGTTGTGCCTGCGGACGAATGGTGGCCGCGCCCTCTACAAACAGATGAACTCGACCGAATCTGCATCTGAACGTTTCCTCTTTGCCCATGTAATTCCCAAAAGGGGGATGACGATGCTCCGGACAAGCTTGACCGGGCAGCATCACGAGTTCCTTCGCGCATACTCGGCTGGTGTTGACGTACTCCAAGAGCTGCAAACCGTTGTTATAAATATCGTTAAGTCCGAAATCGGCCACTTCGATCCGATCCATTTCTTCCTTGGTCACGGCGATATTCGCCTGGGCTAAGTATCCCAGCACTTGTTCTTTGATTTCTTCATACTGCTGTTTACTGATCAATTTCAACGCCTCCTGCAATTCCTACCCAATCGATAATAAAGTTGGCTGTCGCTTTGATATGGTCAATATACTGCTTGATTTCGAGATATTCGTTGATGGTATGGGCTTGATGAATGCGGCCTGGGCCGAAAATAATAACGGGCATGTGGCCGATATTGGCCAGATAAACACCGTCACAGCCTGCTGGAAATCCCGATAAGGTTACTTGGCCGAGTGAACGCTTGATAGAATCCATTGCGGTGGTCACCAAGGGGTGATCCAAATCCGTCTGGAATGCCGAAGTATCCTGATACCAGTGGATGTGGACGGGATGCTCACGCAGCCATTCGTCACCCTCGCATGCTCTTGTCAACCAGTCCTGTACCTCTTGCTTTACCTGGTTCTTATCAACCACTGATTCTTGGCCCTCAACATCATACTCACGCGGGAAGAACTCCACATCGAACCGTACGGTACACTCGCCTGCTACAATTGACGCGCCATCTCCGCCAATAATCTGGCCCACATTAATCGTGGGATTTGATAATAACGGATGTTTCTTGGTCAGTAGCCAGGATTTCTCCAGCTCATACAACGCATTAATCAGCTTGTACGCCTTGTCGATGGCATTAACCCCGAACCCCTTCAGACTGGCGTGAACTGGTCTTCCGACTACCTTGAATTCCGCGAGGAAGGCGCCACGATTCGCGGCATGAACCTCCAGGCCGGTCGGCTCCATAATAATCGCCCCGTCAGCGCGATAGCCCTTCTCCACACAGGCCAATGTGCCATTTCCCCCTGCCTCTTCGTCAACGACGGAGGTGAAGATAACATCTCCCGCAAGCTTGATGCCCAGCTTATGAATCGCTTCAAGTGCCAGGATGGCTGCTCCCAGGCCGCCCTTCATATCGGCTGTGCCTCTTCCGAACAAATATCCGTCTCTCTCCTCGCAGGAGAATGGCTCGCTAGTCCAAAGACTCTCATTGCCCGTATCGACTACGTCGCAATGGCCGTTAATGAGGAGAGATCTCCCGCCTCCACTTCCTTTGAAAGTAGCGACAACATTGGGTCTGTCCGTGTAATCATGGTTCGGGTTGAACCCCGGCAGGTCCTTGATTCGTTCATTTTCCGGTTCAAATATATCGAGCTCATCCGCACCTATTTCGGATAGCTTATTGGCAATAAACTTTTGAATCTCCCCTTCCTTGCCTGTCAGGCCATCATTCACGATACGACTGTCAAAGCTGACTAATTGCTTTAAAAAAGCGACATGCTCCTCTTTGTTGTCCGCTAGGTATTGGTTTATTTGTTGTCTGACACTTACACCCATCTTATCTTCCTCTTTTCTGCTTCTTGCTTTGTGAGGCTACGGCAAGAGCCAAGATGATCCCCGTGAAGATCATTTGATAATAAGAGTTGATATTCATGAGATCCAATCCGTTGTTCAATACACTCATAATCAGCGCACCGATCAGACTTCCGATCACTCCGCCTACGCCCCCAGCTACACTGGCTCCGCCGATGACAACAGCAGCGATGGCGTTAAGCTCCATACCTTGTCCGGCAAGGGGTTGTCCCGAGCCTAGTCTTGAGGCCAGAATCAGACCGCTGACTGCAGCCGTAATCCCGCTGACAACATACACCCAAATCTTGATCTTGTTGACGTTCAACCCGGCAAGTCTTGTTGCTTCCTCATTGCCACCCAGTCCAAAGACATAAGCGCCAAACTTTGTGTGATTAAGAATGATATGGGCAGCAATATACATGAGCAGCAATATGATGACTGGAATCGGTACCACGCCGACAAACCCTCTCCCTAACCAGGCAAAGGAGGCGGGCAAGCCCGAAACGGGATATCCACCGGTGACAGCGAGCGCCAAACCTTGAGATACGCTCATTAATGCCAACGTGGCAATAATCGGAGGGACTTTAAATTTCGAGATAATCAATCCATTGACGAAACCCACGGCTATCCCTACGCCTAATCCGGTTAACACCCCAATGAACACTCCACCGCCGGAGGATATCATAACCTGGGCGGCCAAGGTTCCCGATATGGAAGCGATTGCACCAACGGATAAGTCAATCCCGCCCGCAATGATGACGAAGGTCATCCCAATAGCCAAGAGCGCAATAATCGAGGCCTGTCTCATGATGTTCATCAAATTGTATGTCGTAAAGAAGTCTGGACTCGCCACGCTAAATCCAACAATTAATACAAGCAAGCCGACAAAAGCAGCAAATTCACGTTGTTTGGTCAGTTGAAGCCAAGCTGACTTGCTGCCAGGCTCCAGCTTCCGCTCTTCTTTGCCATCGCGTTTAATGTTGATCTCCTCCCGTTATCAAATGCATCATTGTGTTCATCGTCACGTTCTCGCGGTCAAGCTCACCCGTGATTCGACCTTTATACATTGTATAAATTCGGTCGCTGACTCGCAGGATTTCGTCCAGCTCAGAGGAAATGAATATGATTGACTTGCCACTTTTCACGAGATTATTGATTTCCTGGAATATTTCCTCTTTGGCTGGCACATCGACCCCACGAGTTGGCTCGTCCAGAATCAGAATGTTGCATTCATTACAAAGCCATTTGGCCAGAACTATTTTCTGTTGATTCCCACCACTCAAATTGACCACCATGAACTCCGTATCCGGGGTTTTAATCTTCAGCCTGGAGATATAGTCCCTGACTCGCTCCTTCTCCTGTTGCTTCGAGATAAACGGCCCCCGCGAAAACTTCTTGAGTGTGGCGAACGTGGTGTTCCTGCGGACATTCAAATTCATCAGCAAGCCTTGCTCTTTCCTACTTTCCGGTAGCAATCCGATTCTGTGTTGTATGGCTTGCCGCGGGCTCGATATAGTTACGGACTTGCCATTGATAATAATTTGGCCTTCTCGAATCGGATCTGCTCCAAATAAAGCGCGTACAAGTTCGGTTCTACCGGCTCCTACTAATCCGGCTAATCCTATGACCTCGCCTTTTCGAACATTCAGATGGATATCCTTGACGTTCTCATTGCTTAGTCCTTTAATTTCAAGCGCCGTTTCGTCTTGCACATAATAGCCGGGCTTTTCCGGCTTCTGCATCGCGTTGCCAATCATCATGCTGATGATATTGTCCTTCGTGGCATCCTTAATATCCATGCCGCCCACCATGGTACCGCTTCGCAATACGGTCAGCTTGTCACAGATTTCTAAAATTTCTTCCAGTCTGTGAGAAATATAAATGATGGATACGCCTCTGGATTTCAGATCCTTGATAATTTCAAACAACCTCTCCACCTCGTGGACGGTCAGGGTTGCGGTTGGCTCATCCATGACCAACACCTCGGCATTCAGAGACAGGGCCTTAGCGATTTCTACCATTTGTTGTGCAGCCGTACTCAGCGAAGATACCTTGGCGGTCACATCCAGATTCAGACCGAATTTATCTATCAGCTTCCTGGCATCCTCGTAAACCTTTTTCCAATTTACGAATAAGCCAGCTCCATAAGTAGGTTCCGATGCGTAAAAGATATTTTTGGCAACATCCAGCTCCGGAAGCAGGGTGAACTCTTGATAGATTACACCGATCCCTCTTTTTTTGGCATCCGATGGACTCTCGAACCGCACCTGTTCTCCGTTTAATTCAATGGTGCCTTCTTCGGGGCGATGGGCTCCCGCCAGCACTTTAATCAAGGTCGATTTGCCAGCACCGTTGGCCCCTACCAGAGCGTGAACTTCCCCTTTGCCTAGTTGAAAATTGACGTTTGACAATGCCGTTACTCCAGGGAATTTTTTGGTTACGCCCGTCATTTTGAGCATATGGCCTTTCACCTTGGTCACCTCAGTTCATCTCGGGAATAAGTTATGCGGCAGCCTAGACAGCCGCATAACCTGCAAAGCAATCATTACCATGCAAAGAATTGCGCGTTCTCCTTGGTCAGCAGCTTAACAGGAACATCAATGACGGATGGCGGAGTTTCGCCGTTCAAATAATCAAGTGCGGTATCGATACCAATTTTGCCCATTTCAGCAGGCTGCTGGGCTACTGAACCTCCAACGACCTCACCTTCCATAATCGCTTTGACAGCATCAGGCATGCCATCCACACCAATGGAGAACACTTTGAACTCCTTCTTGGAGGAAGCTAAGATACTGTCGACGGCAATAGCGCCAAAATCATTGACCGCAAATATGGCATCGAGATCCGGAACAGATGTGAGCATATTGTCCGCTGCCTCCATGAACTTATCGGTACTGTTCTCAACCACATTTTTCTCGCGGACGATTTCAATGTCGGGGTGCTTGGCCAGCTCTTCTTTAAATCCGGCAATCCGGTCTGTGAACGAACTGATTGGAGGTCCGCCAAGGATCGCCACTTTACCTTTGCCACCCAGTCTTCCAGCGACATAAGTTCCTGCCGTGGCACCCGCCGTCTTGTTATTTGAGGCGACCAGCGACACAATTTCACCCGAGGAGGGAGCTACATCCAGTGCGATAATCGGGATATTCGCATTGTTGGCCGCTTCTACTGCCGGTGCAACTGCCGCGGAGTCAACCGCATTGAGCAAAATAACGTCAACCTTCTGAGCGATGAGGTTCTCGACGGTGGAGACCTGATCGGCTACTTTAAGCTGTGCATCGGTAACGAGAAGCTTGACATTTTGGGCTGCCGCTTGTTCTTCCAAACCACGCTTCATCGCTTCAAAATAGGGGCTATTGAGTGTCATGAGCGATACACCAATGACAATTTGCTTGGGCGAATCCGACCCGCCCGCCTCGTTGCTGTTTGGATTAGATGCTTTGTTGCCACAGGCGGATAAACTGACAGTAACCAGTGCGATAATGACGACAGCTACAAGCGACATGAACCTTTTTTTCTGCATTTTGAACTCTCCCTTTTGATGTATTTATATAAATGAAATCGATACCATTTTATTGTTTAAAAATGACAGCGGTTTCATTGATATACAAAAAAAGTGCATTGTATTAAACAATGCTATGATTCTGTTTTCTGGACGATTCTCTTTGAATTAAGCTTACTGGGAGTACAATTTCCTTGGGTGCTTCTTCATTTTTGTTCAAAATCCGATCCATAAGTACGGTCATGGCGGTCAAGCCAATCTGATAGGTAGGTTGAGCCACAGCGGTGAAGCTCGGCTGAATATATTGCATCCACTCCACATCATCGAAGACAACCAAGCCTACATCATTCGGAATTTTCATGCCTAACTTGTTCACGGCCTCAAGAACACCCAGCATAATCATGTTGTTGGTTACAAAGATAGAGTCACAATTCGCCTCCAGCAATTCTTTGGTAAGCTGGGCAGCCATATTGCCAAGAAAGTTGCCATACTTGATCAAGCTTTCATCCTCCGGGATGCCTCTATTTTTAAGGGCTTTCTTATATCCCAGAAAACGTTCATAACCGGTCGTCGATTCATTAGAGCCTGCAATGACCCCAATTCTCTTGTAACCAGAGTCAATCAGATGTTCAACTGCTTCAGCACTGCCATTAATGTTGTCGACCAACACGGTGTCGAAGCGATTCTTGTACTTGTCATCCGGTCTACGGTCAACAAATACCGTTGGAAAGCCATTCTCCAGGCGCGTATAGTCATTCATTCCGCCTGTACCTGCGATAATTAGTCCATCTACATTTTTGCTCAATAGCATGTCCAGACATTTTCTTTCTTTCTCCGGTTGTTCATCGGTATTACACAAAACAATATTATAATTGTAATTTTGCGAGACATCTTCAATCCCTCTAACCATACGGGTGAAGAATGGATTAAGAATATTGGATACGATCACTCCAATGGTCTTCGTTTCATTAATTCTCAAGCCTCTAGCCAAGTCGCTACGTTTGTAGTTAAGAGTTTCTATCGCCTCTTGGACCTTAACTCTTGTCTTAGGACTTACTGAAGCGCTTTCATTAAGCACTCTAGAAACCGTTGTTACGGAAACCTTTGCCAATGCGGCAACATCACTAATATTTGCGTTCGCCATCTCTTATTCCCCATTACAATTTGGTATCGATACCATTCAAATCTAGCTCACATTTTGTATCTTGTCAATACTTCTTTGTCGAATTGTGTAGAACAAGTAAAGAATCGGACCCTGCCATACAGAGTTGAACCCCTAATTAAGATGAGCATTCCGTTCCCGGTACGTCTTCGGGGACAGCTTGGCCACAGCTTTGAAGGATCGGTAAAACGTCGATACGGAGTCGTATCCCACCTCGAAGCAGATGGAGATGATGTCCTTATTCGTCTCCTCCAGTAGCTTCTGAGCCACGCGAATCCGTACCTCGGTTAGATATTGCATGGGTGTCATGTCGTACCGTTCTTTGAAAATATTATTGACGTATCGCGTGCTGATGCCAAGCCTGGAGGCAATATCTCCCGCGGTCAGTGGATCAAAATAGTTAGAATCAATATAGCTGCGAATCTTCTCCGCGCGCAGCCTGTTAGAACTGGAGCCTATAGCAGCGGCCTCCGTGTCAACCGAACCCACCAGCAAGAGCAGCAACTGAGACAGTTGTACCTTGAGTGATATGCGAACCAGGGGCGATCCCTCTCTGGATTGCTCAAACAGCATTTTCCTCAGCCATTGACGTAACTCGCTCGCGGCGAACATACCTGGCTTCAATAGACAAGAGGTCGGGAAATAAGCATGCAGCAACTGTTCTCTTAGATCAGCATCGATTACCTTATCATCGAATGCCAATACTAGTAAAGTTAGCCTGGAGTCGGACATGACCGAATGGACCGAATACGGCACAATCAGCACCGTATCATCAACCGTGAGCTTATGTACTTCCCCGTCCAGCCGAATGGCTCCTTCGCCCTCCAGCACAAACAATAGTTGGTGCGCCCCGTGGTAATGCTCGGACACGAGATGCCCATTCATATGCTTCTGCTCGTAGATGTCAATCGCATTTTGGGATAAATCGATCCATTTGATCGTCACGGCACAACCTCCGTCTTTGAAGCGTTTATTTGTTAAGACTATTTTATCGCGCTCGGCAGCTTGGGCACAACATAGGATCCCATTACGCTATTCCAGCCAGATGGTCAGGAAGTATAATAGTCTATACCGAGAAAAGTACGAACACCCATCCCTATCAAAAGGAGTTCCTGCAAATGCCACTACTTCCACTAACTCTCCCGCCGCTTGCTCCTGAGGCGGGACATCTCACCGCGATTCATTCGCTAATAGAGCATTCTTCTAACCCTCATGCTGGTAATACTACGCAATTAAGTGAATCTGCTTCGTCTATCAAGCTACTTGCCGTCAATCATCTTGCCCAACTGCTTACCGTGGAGCTTGTCTCGGGCGAGGTTCATGTTTTGCTAGATTTGGACATTCCTCATTTTGATCCTTCTCTGCCGATCCAGATAGTCGTGAGTCCTAAAGGAGACTGTGCCGCTGTCTCCAATCGCTTTGGTCGTTATGCCGGGGTATACTCCCTTTCCACCTCTGCAGAAATTTTGCAATTGGATCGGGGTCATTATCATGAGGACAAGAGTATGTTTCCTCTCGCCTTTGCTCCCTGTGACGGCAAGCTGCTGCTCGTCCATGGCACAGCCTGGAATCGTCTGGACATGACAGAGATTCCTACGGGGCGGACTTTAGCAAGCAGACCCGTTGAAGCAGCACAAGAGGGCAGAGAAGCACAGAAGCTAGAGGACATTCCTGACTTGAATTATTTTCACGGCAAGCTGTTGGTTTCTCCCGATGGGGCTTGGCTGGCGGATGGAGGCTGGGTATGGGCGCCGGAAGGCTTGGTGCGAACCTATTCCTTGCAGCAGTGGCTGACAAACCCTTGGGAATCAGAGAATGGCGATTCGGTCCGCTATTTCTTCCAGACAGAAGATTGGGATCTTCCGATCGCGTGGCTAAATCATAACAGGCTCGCCGTTTGGGGCCAAGTTGATGTCGATCTGCTGGATGAGGAAGATTGGGCAGACATTGGTGATCGACCTGCCATTGCCGTCTTCGATGTCCGCACGGGGCAATTGACTCAGGCAATTCGCTCCGTACCAGCCTATGCGCTGGCCTCAAAACTCACCGATCCTCCGGCGCCTTTTCCCTATCCCTTGGCAGAGTTGGCTATCTCGGGAGACCGCGCTTTCCTCTGGGGCAACGGCGTTCCGCTGCAAGCCTGGCGCTTCTCTACCTCAGCTCTGGAGGAAATATTGCGAGAAACAGGTCATTACCCTACGATTTATCATCCGGAAGCGGGGGTATTTATTGAGCTTACTCGCGAAGGGAATTGCGCGGTATTTCGCTATGTAGAACAAAGCTAGAAATAGACTGCGGCAGCTATTTTCGGGCCTCTTTCGCCTTCTATACTATGATTCTAGAAAATGTTACAAGTAATCTTAACAAAAACCTATAATTGGTATATTCTAGAATAGAAGTAAAAATATATTGTGTGAAAGAGGTGTTCCGTACATGAGAAAATCGTTATCCGTAGTAATGGTCATGAGTTTATTCTTCAGCCTCTTCTTTACTCTAGGTGCGTCGGCAGCGCCAGACGTAACCCAGTCAGGGATTGCTCCTGAAGCGCTCGTCTCCGAGCCATTGCAACTGCCGGACAGTGAGGTCGTCACTGAGCTTACCCGATCAGAATCTGATCTGGACACAGCCAAGTTAAAGTCTCACCCGGTAAAAGCCGCGCTGAACCTCGATTCAGCCAGAATTGCTTCCACCGTGCAGGAAGGATTGACAGCAGATCTGCAAGCACTCAATAGCGTGACGGCGACAGCATCGACTTATACATACACAGGCTATATTGAGCAAGCAGGCAATTCTTCTTTTCTATATCCTATTTACGTAGACCCGGGTAGCATTCTTCAAGCGCAACTAGATGCCCCAGCCTCAGCCCAATTAGACTACGATCTGTACCTCTATGAATTCGATATGTCCACTGGGGATTTGAACCCGACCCCTATTGATTACTCCATTTACGGAACTTATCTGAATAACAATAAGACTTTATCGGAGAATGTCGGGACGCGAAATGCCGTTTCGTATGCTAAGGCATATTTACTTGAAGTGCACGGTGCAGTCGGAGCGAGCATCAACGAGCCGTTCTATCTGACGGTCTCCACAAGCTCAACCTATGATGCTTACGAGACGGACGAGAATGCTCTGCATGCTTATCCGTTCACAGTAGCCCTGGGAGGCTCTACGCTGGCCAGCCGCTCTATCAATTCCGAGATTGATCAGGATTGGTATGCCATTACGGTTCCTGAGAGCAGAAATTATGATGCCATGCATATCAGTCTGGATCAGGCTTCCGTTGGCTACGGCTACAAGGCCGAATTATATGGTGCCTTAAGTGGCAACCGGATGGCACTTGTTCCTGCTCAGAACGGTAATGTATCACTTGGAACCGGCACTTACTATTTGCGCGTATACACGACTAACACCTACTCTGATGCCAACTATTCTCTGAATCTGCGCCCTGTCTTGCGGGCAGATAAAATCGTGATCACTGGCTACAATTCAGATGGCGGACCTAACGCTTATCCTAGCTATATGTACGGCAAGTATTACCGCATTACGGGCAGAACCTTCACTGTAACCGGTGTGGCTACCACCGCGGACAACTATGCCGTGGCCAATACCGAAGTTGATGTTACTTGGGTCAATGATTATTGGTCTGAGTCAAGCAACAACAGATACCGGAGTGCACGAGCCATTACTAATAGCAATGGTCAGTTCTCGGTTACATTGTCCTTACCGCCTTCCACAGGAAGTATTAGCGAGTATATTCCTGGTGCCATAAGCTTTACGCACTATTACGATCTTTGCGGTGTGGTAGCAGGTGTCACCAGCCGTTCAAATGTGTATACTACCGATGTTGTCTATCACTTTGCGTACAGTATATACGGAGGTTAAGAGAACACCTTCAAAAGAAGCAACCATCAGTTCATGTGAACTGATGGTTGTTTTCTTTTCGTCTATCTGTAAAAAACAAGGAGACAAATGCCGATAATGTGGATAAAAGAGGATATATTTAATAAATAATGGGAGATGATCTTTTTATCATGAAAATTCAAAGCTCAAGCCCACAGGATATCTACCTGTACACTCACGGCAAAAAACAGAGCGGTCAGCCCGCCTTGCAGTCAGGTACCATCTCTGGCTTGTCCCATGATACCGACACGATTGAGATTAGCACCACAGCCAGAACGCTGGCTGCTTCCGATGTTACCCATCACGCACCTGTCTATTTTGGCAACGCACAAATTCATGAATCGTTATCCCGGCTTCTCCAGGATCAACCTGATGAGGTTAAAGACGCCGTTTATGGCCTTATCTCCTCTAATCTGAACACCGACACCCCTAGTGGAGAGGATCACGCAGCCCTACTAGAGCTGGGCTTGGCACAAGGGGAATATATCGCTAACAATTACATGGAAGGCAGCCATGCGACAGAATTGATGAACACCCTCCAGCAAATTGCCGACTTCTCCCAGGCTCGGACTGTAGATCCCGAGACAGGTAAATTCCAAGCTGCCGCTCTTCCCTCGCGACCTGTCGGAGCCCCTGAGGATTACGTGGATCTGACCTATATGATGAAGAAATACGAGCCAGAGACTTTGGCTAAGCTAGAAGAAGCCATTACCAGCGGCAAGGACTGGGCCAGCATCTTGCTTGGCTTTGCGAAGAAGGTACCTACGCAAAAAGAGTGGGTGCAGCCCCAGCAGGCAGCAACCACCCAAAATAAACAATCTATTGAGGACATCATGAGTAATAATAGATTCGGCCAGGCCGGGGCAGACAGCTTGGCTGTGTTTGCCGAGGACATCAGAAGCGTGCTCGCCAAGGGCAGTCTGTCAAATACAGATCTGCTTACAAGTAACTTAGATGCCTTTATCCGTACGCTAGGTAGAGCTTGAGTTAATATTGGCCCAGCAGGCCTTTCTTCATGGCTACTCGCTCACACGAATGGAACACAAGGAGCCCCAGAGTTAAATACACCACGGAATTGACTAACAGCACGCCATAATCGGACAAAGGTAACTCCATCAGTGTCAGGTCCTGGAGCATAACGTTTCTGACCATATCAACCCCCTTCACGAAGGGAGCAAAGGCCAGAAATGGAGCGACGGACAGCGGGACAAACACCAGTGCCATCAAAACGAACTGGAAGATTTGCAGGAAAGCCTGGATTTGCTTCACGATGATGGCCAGACCTGCGATCATAAAGCTGACTCCGAGCATGCTTACCATCGTAACAAGAATGATAGGAATCGTTGTCATTGGGTTAAGACTTAGCCACTGACCAGAGGTCACCATCGCCCCATAGAGCAAGAGGACCATGATGACAGATTGTAAGCCGAATTGGCTGATGATGCGAGTGAGCATGATTTTCCATACGCCCATAGGTGACATGTAAATCTGCTCCAGGGTACCCCGCGTGGCTTCGGTGATGACCGAAAAGCCAATAAAGTTCATGGTCATCATCGTTAAGCTCCAGAAGACGACACTGACAATCGAATACTGGACATTCATTTCAAAGCTGGCCGGATCGCCGATGAACATAATGCCAAAGAAGGCCGCCAGGAAAATAATATAGAAGGTACATACCAAGGCAAGTGTATTCGGTAGGTACCGTTTCATTTCGATGTATTCCTTGCGGAAGTTGGCATTAAATAGATGGAGCCATCTCATGAGCCATACCTCCTTTTACGATCTGGATAAATACCTGTTCAAAGTCAATGGTCGTACGGTCGATGCTCTCCACCATGGTTCCGTCCTCTTTCAGCAAATCAAACAGTTCATAAATCTCCTGGCCTTGCTCCAGATTAACCTCCAGAACAGACTCATGGGCATGGGCTGTATAGGTGCTCATTGGAAACCGGAACCGCAGCTTATTCTCCTGGCCCACACTGAGTGGCCCACCCAGCTTGATTGAATAGGCTCTTGTCTCGAACAGTCTCATGAGGTTATCCACCCTGTCGTCTACTACAACCTCACCCTTGTTGATGATAATGGCGCGCTCGCAAAGCTCCTGAACAACGGGCATGTCATGGGAGCTAATAATAATGGTACGCTGTTCTTCCCTCACAATCGTTCGTAAGATTTTACGCAATTCATAGCTTACCTCGACATCCAGGCCCAATGTTGGCTCATCCAGTAAAATAACATCCGTGTTCGCCAGTAAGGCAATGGCGATGGCCAGCTTCTGTTGCATCCCCCGGGATAAACCGCTAACCAGTTCATGCTCCTTCTCCTTCAGGTTGAATTGCTGGAGCAATTTATCAGCCTGATTGGCGATTTGCTTGCGAGAGTATCCTCGATTGCCAGCAAAATACTCCAGGTTCTCCCGCACGGTCAGCCTCCAATACAGATTACGATTTCCTTCTAGCACGGCACTGATATTCTCCAGCGCTTTAAGTCTCTTCTTCCCCATATCCAGACCATTAATATGGATGGAACCACTATCCGCCTGCAGCAAGCCGCAGAGCATTTTAATGGTTGAGGTCTTCCCTGCGCCATTGGGGCCCAGCAAGCCCAGCACCTCACCTCGATGAACATCGAAAGAAACGTCGCGGACCGCATGTACCTTTTCTTTCGTATTCCTTTTCCCGTAAGCCTTGCTGATGCCCCTGACTTCAATAATTGTCTCCATCGCCCTTATCCCTCCCTCTCCCAAGCAAACTAAAGTAGCCTGCTTCCAGATTCCTACATTTATCTTACTTAGGAAGTCGGAGGTGTTAAACTGTCTGCAGACGGAACCTGCCTCAGTCTGCGGGAGGAGATTGGAGTGTGTACATACTCTGATCCTCTAGGCGAATCAGTACCTTCCCATAGCGCCCCTCCTCCCGGATGACGACCTGATCGGATGGATAGGCCTGTGCTAAATAATCGCTGACAATCTTACGTTTATGATCATCCATCGGTAGGCGGTGGTGGTGTTCCAACCAAGTCATCACTTCCTGTATAGCCACTTCGTTGGTGACTTCCTTCGACTTGCCTTCTCTCGTCACCAGCGATTCATAGGAATACCCTTTAAGGTACAATAGATGTAATAAATAACCCATTTCGGTAAGCTTCGATGGATAGGGCTGATCCGTGACCAGCGGCCAAACTTCCTTGACCAGGTTATGCTCAGAAGGAACGACCGGCATACTGAGATAACAGAACTTGCTGGCACACTGAAGCAACTTCTCTACACTTTCCCAATCATGAATGACTGGACACATCGAGACAAAAACCAGATCAAAGGACTTGTCCCAGCCCATCGCCGCGACGTCAATCTCTTCAAATGGGGAGGGTACAATTTGCACCTGTCCTTCGGCAAAATCTGAAGTATTCTGCTTCAACAAGTCAATTAACGGGGGCGAGGTCTCTATCGCCGTTATCTTGGCCCCTCGCTCTGCGAACGGCACCGAGAATACTCCGGATGCTGCGCCAATATCGAGTACAGAGACATTGTCCAGCATTACTCCCTGCCCCTCCAGCCAACCCATAATTCGCCGGGATCGCTCTTTGCCTTCTTTACTGAACGATTGCTGGTCAAAGGTCTGTGCCTTAGCGTCAAAGGATCTGGTAAAATCGATCCCATTCTTCTTCATTCTGGCACGCTTCACATCAGACTCTTCCTTCCACATGCGCTCCCACACTTCTGCATTAAAAAAATCACTCATCGAAATCCCACACTTTCTATAATAGAATTAAATAAAACATTTAAAGACCTTTAATATCCATTATTAAAATAAATAAAAAAATAGATCAAGCTTTTTAATTATGGATATATATTGTCTATAATATGGGATTGAACTATAGATTGCAATACCCATTTTATAACTAAATGTAAAGTTAACTTGACTTTTTCAACCTTTTGCTATATTTTTAATGTAAAGTTAGCTTTACAACACAGAGTGAGGTAATTGGTTTGAAAAACAAAATTGAATTCTTCCGGCGTGAGTACCAGATGACTCAGCAAGAGCTCGCTGAACGGGTTAACGTATCAAGGCAAACGATTATTTCGTTGGAAAGAGGACGATATAGTCCCTCGATCAGGCTGGCTTACAATATTGCCCGTGTGTTTAACACAACGATTGAGCAGGTTTTTATCTTTGAGGAAGAGGAGTGATGGGATTTGAGAACATGGAACCTGGCTTCCATCGGCATGGGTATCATCGGTGTGATTGTTTTTACAATAGCTCTCTATCAAGCCATAGTGCTAAATAACGACGAACTGTCAGTTGCTATGCCACTGGGGTTTGGCTTACTCCTTTGCTCCATCATCAATTTTATCGTGCTGTACTTGAATAAAAAGAAAGCAAACCAAGTCCCCCAGACGGAAAATGACGAGCGGATTATAGCACATGGAAAATCTGCTCTATCCGTTGGTTTTATGGTAATGACTTTGGTTAGTATCACGATCATGGTATTGTACCAGTTCAGGCTCGAATTAAATGGTTTCGATTCAGCCATTGTGATGCTGTTAAGTGGCATTCTATCCAGCTTGGTATATTTTGTCTATAAGCTTTCCAGGTATTGAAATGACACGCACATATCCTGATTGCAGCAACAACGGCCTTCACCCCATTTTTCAATGGGATGGAGGTCGTTTTGCTTTATTGGGCAATGCTATGAAGAGTCCATCCTATAGCCAAAAGTTCATTTCTAGATAATATTAGTTGCATAATACAACATTATTTTAATTTAACCTTTCAACAATGAACAAAGTGTTGTAATAAAGCAACGTTATGCTATACTTAGGGCGATAGTTGATGTATCAAGTCATCTAGAGGAGAAGATAAAGATGGAACAGTATTTCTTTCAAACGGCTCGTAGTATTATCGCGGGTTGCGGCTCCTTAGAGCGAATTGTGGAGCATCTGCAAAGGTTGGGTCCGTTGAAATCGGTACTTCTGGTATCCCAACCCTTCCTTCAAAGCAGCGGGACGCTGGATGAAGTGACAGCTCTCTTGAACCGTGGCGGCATCGCCGTGCACCCAAATACTGATGTTCAGCCTGAACCGACTATTGCTCAGCTCGATGAGCTCTATAGCGCCATTGCCGAAGTTCCTTGTGATGCCATTATTGGTATCGGCGGAGGCAGTGTACTCGATGTCGTGAAGCTGCTATCTGTGATGAAAACCAATCATCTGTCTGTACGAGAAATGCTGGGAACCGATCTGATCCCGAATCCGGGTATCCCGACGGTACTGATTCCTACCACTTCCGGCACTGGCTCAGAAGTAACGCCAAACGCCATTGTGACTTTACCGGAGGAAGAGTTGAAGATCGGTGTGGTCAGTCGCTATTTGCTGCCTGAACTCGTTATTTTGGACCCGCTATTGACGCTGGGCCTGCCACCTGAGATTACGGCTTCTACGGGTATGGACGCCTATACTCATGCGCTGGAATCGTTTATATCAAACAAGGCCAATCGGTTTAGCGATATGTTTGCCTTGGAATCCATCCGCAATATCTCCGGGAGCATATTGCAGGCTTATCATCACGGTGACGACAGACAAGCGCGGGAAGCGATGCTGATTGGCTCCATGTATGGAGGAATGGCGCTTACTTGTGCTGGAACGGCGGCTGTTCATGCGATGGCTTACCCCATCGGCGGAAAGTTCCATGTGCCGCATGGCGTAGCTAATTCCATGCTACTGCCCCATGTGATGGAGTTTAATCTCGACGCCATTGTGGAACGGCTAGCGATCGTTGCCGGAGCGATGGGCCTTCAGACAGGAGAAGGACAACAACGTGATGCGGAACGTGTGATTGAACAGATTCGATTGTGGACGCAGGAGATGAGTATTCCTCAGGATCTGACGCTCTTTGGAGCAGCACGTGAAGACATTCCTGAACTGTCGCTGGCCGCTTCTCAGGTTACCCGGCTAATGAACAATAATCCGAAATCGATGACACTTGACGATATTGGATCTGTGTACGCCAAGCTCTTCCATTAAGCCTCGGCAGGACTGTTTAATACTGCCTAAAGAGTAATGGTTGGGTTATAATGGCATAAAAAAACAAGGATGAGTCGTTGCATGAAAATTAAAACCATCGTCATTGCTCCTTACCCGGGGTTATCTGAATTAACGCTGAGTTTGCAGGATGATCTGCAGGAGTTCGAAGTTGTTGTAGAGCATGGAGATCTGTCCAGGGTGCTGCCGCTGATTAGTCGCATTCATATGGAAGGCTATGACGTCATTATCAGTAGAGGCGGTACCGCCAAGCTGCTGCAAGAGCACTCTTACCTGCCGGTTGTAGAGATTCCTGTTTCTGGATTCGACATACTACGAATTCTGACCCTCGTAAAAGGATATAATGCCAAATGTGAAATGATTGGATTTCCCAACATTATCGAAGGCTTCATGTCCGTGTCCAGCTTGATGGAGGTCAATATCTCTTACAAGGTGATCCATCAAGAGCAGGAAGTCGAAGCTGCGCTTGCAGATGCCAAGGCCAGAGGCATTCAGGTGGTCATTGGTGACAGCATCACGGTCAAAATGGCAGCGGAAAGCGGAATGCAGGGCGTGCTGATCACCTCCGGCAAAGAGTCATTAATGGAAGCGTTCTCGCGGGCAAGACAACTCCATAAATCGGCTGAGAAGCTACGGAACAAGAACGAGATGTACGAGTCCATGCTAGGCAAATTGCAAGGTGGGTATGCGGCTGTAGATCAGGGCGGCAAGCTGAAGTTCGCCAACTCCTGCTTCAAGCAACTGCTGAAGCTTCCTGACACTGCAGATACGTTGTATACCCTATATCCAGGTCTGCGTGAAATGCTGCGCGATGTTAGCCGGGGGGCAGAATTTGACCGGACAACAGCTGTATATGAACCGGAACAGGGCCTGGTTCTACAAGTACAATCACTACCCATCACCGATGAACGACAGCTCTATATGCTACTTGCGTCCAACGAGGAACCCGAACATATCGGTCTCACCGCCAGCTACCTTCTGGCCGATGCCCCTTACTTCTCCCATCAGGAAGAAGATCGGCAAGAGGCGGACTTCCTGGCCTATCCAGTAGCGGTATATGGTGAAAAGGGTAGCGGACGCAAGCGCTACATTATTAATGCCACGATCGCGGAATCCCGGGACGGTATCCTGTACCTCAAGATTCGCCAATCGTCGGAAGAAGTGCTGAAGGTCATGATGGAACTAATGCTGTACGGCGGCGGTCGCGTCACCGCTATTGAAGGAGTTGAGATCCTTTCGGCTAAGCAGCAAAGAGAGCTGGCAGAGTTCATCCTCAAGCGCAAGGTGAAGACGGTGTTCCTATTTGATAAAGACCCGGAGACACTAGCTACTGAGGAACAACTGGCTGGCAAGTTGCTTCGCAGCTTTCAAAGCCGCAACTTCTCCCTTCCCGCCTTACGAGATACATCCTGGCTGGAACGTAGCATCCGTGCCTGCCTGATCTGGACGAACGAACGTCAAGGCAAGCAGATTGTGGGCATTCGGGAAGAAGTGATGGAGGTGCTGCTGGCACACCCATGGCAGGGTAATTTTACCGAGCTACGCACAGTGATGGACCTGTTTGTCTCCGCAGCAGAAGGACCGTTCATTGAACAGGAAGCGTTGAACTTACTGGAAGAAGGAAGCCGAAAAGCTCAGAGCGTATTGGCTCCAGACCTGAGCAAAGATGGATTGAACCTGCGGCAACCGCTGGAGGACATTGAGCGAGATATTATCCGCACCGTGCTGGAGCAGGAGGATATGAACCAGTCCCTCGCCGCCAAGCGGCTTGGCATCAATCGCTCCACCCTATGGCGTAAATTAAAAAAAGACTAACTATAAATAAGTAACTGCCTCTGGAGCAGTATGGGACCGTACTTGTGTATTGGTTGTATGGAGGGGGGTAGAAAATTGAACATTGCCGTCATCGCAGATGACTTAACCGGAGCAAACGATACAGGCGTACAGATGGCCCGTCAAGGCTTGGCCACTTCTGTACTGCTTGAGCTAAAAACGGGCGGTGAACAAGAAGCCGTTGTATTTGATACCGACAGCCGCTCTCTCCCTCCCCTGGAGGCTTATCAGAGAGTCAAAGATGTATGTCTGTTCCTGGAGCGTGGTGGAGAAGCATCCGCTCCTGTCGTATACAAAAAGTTTGATTCCACGCTGCGTGGAAATATCGGAAGTGAATTGGATGCTGTCTATGAGACGCTGCAGCCTGACTTTATTGTCATCGCTCCTTCTTTTCCCAGGGCTGGTCGCACGTTAAAGAACGGGATTGTGTATGTGAACGGAAGGCCGCTGCATGAGACAGAGATGGCTTATGATCCCAAGCATCCCGCTACAGAATCCACCTTCTCGGCGATCCTTGAGCGGCAAAGCCGTCATCCGTCAGCCCTCATCTCATTGGAATGGCTTAGAGGAGAGCGCGCCAGGCTAAATGAAAGGATTGCTGGATATCGTAATTCAGGAATTCCCTATCTGGTGTTTGATGCAGACCGGGAGGAGGATTTGGCCTTAATTGCTTCCTTATTCCCCCAAGGGGCGGGGCGGCCGAAAGTGGTATGGGCCGGTTCAGCAGGCTTGGCTGGAGCCCTAACGGCGCAAATTCTCCGCACTATGAGAGAAGATCCGAAGCAAGCTAATATGATATTATTGGGCAAAAAAACAGCATTGCCTACCAGAAATTCCCTGTATAACGATGCGAACTGTGTGATTATTGTGGTCGGCAGCGTTAACCCGTGGTCACGCCGTCAGCTCACTGAACTGGTGAAGGAAGAAAATGTGTCGGCCATCGTGGTTGAATCAAGTAAGCTGCTCTTCCCTACCTCTTGTGAAATAGAATTAGACCGCGTTCGCAGGCTGGCCATAGACAGGATTTCGCGAGATGGCAAGCATGTAGCACTCTATACCTCGGGTGATCCGGAAGAAGTTGAACGAGTCCGCAAGCTCGGGGAGAGCAATGGGTTAAGCCCTACAGAGGTTGGTGAACGCATCAGTGCTGAACTCGGACGTGTGGCTGCTGAGATTATCGCCGAATGCGGAATTCGCCATATGGTACTGACCGGGGGAGATACCGCGAAGCAAGTCTGCCGCCATTTAAGCGATGTAGAGATCAAGCTGATTGATGAGGTGGAGAACGGGGTACCCCTGGGGCGGACGCCGGGTGAATCAGGCAGATATATTATAACGAAAGCAGGAGCTTTCGGTAGCGATCAGGTATTGGTCCGCTCCATGAAAGCCTTGCAGAGAGGTGTGAGCATATGAAGCCGATTATTGCCATTACGATGGGGGATGCAGCCGGTGTTGGGCCCGAGATTATCGTGAAAGCGCTATCTCATGCTGATGTCTACGACATCTGCCAGCCGATTGTCATCGGTGATGCCGATACGCTGAAGCGAGCGATTACGATCTCAGGACAGAAGAATCTGGAGATTCGCACGGTGGAGAGAGTAGCGGAAGCGCGCTTTGAGCAAGGGAGTATTGATTGCATCGACCTGCATCTTTTGCCGGAAGCCTTGCCTTTCGGGCAATTGTCTGCCGCAGCAGGAAATGCGGCATTCCATTATATCGCCAAGGCCGTGGAATTAGCCAAAGCGGGCGAAGTTCAGGCCATCTGTACTGCCCCCCTTAACAAGGAAGCCCTGCATAAGGGAGGCCATCTCTACCCGGGACATACTGAAATTTTGGCCAAGCTGACGGAGACCGAGGATTTCTCTATGATGTTGTCCACGGGGCAACTCAAGGTCATCCATCTGACGACTCATGTGGGACTAATCAAAGCAGTGGAGATGATTACCCCGGAACGCACCTATAATGTGCTTAAGCTAGCGGATCAGGTACTGCGAACAGCAGGCAATGAGCATCCACGCATTGCCCTGTGCGGAATCAATCCTCATGCCGGAGAGAATGGCTTGTTCGGGAACGGAGAGGAAGAAGAGAAGCTGGTTCCAGCCGTGGAAAAAGCGCGGGCAGAAGGCATGGATGTATTTGGTCCAGCACCGGCAGACACTCTCTTTTACCGAGCCATGCGCGGAGACTTCGATATCGTTGTAGCGTGCTATCATGACCAGGGCCATACGCCGATCAAGGTGCTTGGTATCGAAGAAGGCGTCAATATCACCATCGGCCTGAAGGGAGGTATTATCCGCACCTCCGTTGACCACGGCACAGCCTTTGATATTGCCGGTAAGGGCATTGCAGATGAACGAAGCATGCTGGCAGCCATCCGTTCTGCCGTCGAGTTGGCTCCGCAAGTCTAGAGACATGAACAACAAGGAAGGACTGAGGTCAATGCTGGAAGTAAAGGGAATTATACCTGCGATGGTCACCCCGTTCAATCCCCAGGAGGAGATCGACGAGAAGGCCTTGCGGGAGATGGTCAACCGTTATATTGAAGCCGGAGTACATGGACTCTTTTGCCTCGGAACCAATGGAGAATTCTTTAACCTGTCGTTTGAAGAGAAGCTGACCGTTGCGCAGATCGTAATTGATGAGACAGAAGGACGCGTGCCGGTGTATGCCGGGGCAGGCTGTCCGGGAACGAGCGAGACTCGCCGTCTTGCTCAGCGACTGGAGCAAGCTGGAGCCGATGCACTATCAGTCATTACGCCGTATTTTCTGACCTACACGCAGCCAGAATTGCAATATCACTTCGAGGCTGTGGCTGGAGACACATCGCTCCCTATCGTGCTCTACACCATTCCGGCGCGTACAGGCAACACGCTCACCGTGCAGACCGTAGCCAAGCTGGCTGAGTTACCCAACATAGTAGGCATCAAGGACAGCAGCGGCAGCTTCGATAACATCTTGCAACTGATTGATCGCACACCGGATTCGTTCTCTGTGCTTGCCGGAACCGATTCACTGATCTTGTCCGGGCTTATGTCAGGGGCTAAGGGGGCTATCGCGGCAACAGCCAATATTTTTCCTTCCACAGTGGTATCCATTTATGAGCATTGGAGCCGTGGTGAGTATGAGCAGGCAGAACAGGCACAACGCGTTCTTCGTGAATTGCGGGCAGCCTTCGCTCTCGGCACCTTACCTTCGGTGTTAAAAGCGGTACTCGATGAGATCGGTTTGTCGGCAGGACCGTCCCGCCGTCCCGTTGCTCCGTTAACACCACAGGCGCTCAAAGAAGTACGCCAGATGGTGGCTAATTACACGGAGAGAGGTTTACTATGAAATTCGTTAATATTATTGCAAAATGCAACTGATTTAAAAATTAAATAGCACAAAAAAGGTTTTGTGCGCAAAATTCCATGAGGTATAGCTATTTTTGCATTAATAATATAATTAGGTCGTGAGATACTAATTATAGAAATACCTTCAATGCTTCAAATTACACTAAGAGGGGGAACACAAGTTGAGAAAAAAGAAAGCGTTTTATTTAGTCTTCGCAACCTTGCTTATGGTAGGCAGCATATTAACTGCCTGCTCGCCAAATGCTAACACGAACAAAGGGAACAACGGGAATGGTGGCAACACAGGAGGGAACACCAGCAGCAGCTTCTCTTATCTGATGCATGACAAGTTCATTAATTGGTTGAAAGAGGACAAGTGGTATCCATATGTGGAAGAGGCAACTGGCACCACCGTGGAATTTGTTCCAGGCGGGTCCAATGACGATGAATACTATGCTTCCGTAGACCAGAAGATCATCAGCCGTACCTTCCCTGATTCCGGTATCGTGTCGATCTCGCAAGCTACCGTATACGGTGCGCAAGGTGCATTTGTCGACTTGGCTCCTTATATCGAGGAATTTGGTCCCAACATCAAAGCCTATATTGAAGCGAACCCAACCTACAAAACACTGATTACCAATGAAGATGGACAAATCTTCGGCTTAGTCTCCGAAGCACCACGATTTGCCGACTTCATCTTCTATCGTGCCGATCACTTCAACAAGGCTGGAATTACAAATGTGCCTCAGACGATCGACGAGTTGACTGACGCCATGCGCAAATTGAAAGCGCATTACGGAGCAACTGATAAGAACTACTATCCGATGGTCGGCCGTGAAGGCTACATCCGCTTCCAAAGTGCATTCAATGCCGCCGCCAACTATGATGATGGTGTATCCAGAGGTATATATGGTAACGGTAAAACAGGTACCGACCTCTACTCCGAAGGGTACAAGAAAATGGTT
Organism: Paenibacillus sp. 1SOY10; assembly: GCF_056836745.1. Classification (NCBI taxonomy): domain Bacteria; kingdom Bacillati; phylum Bacillota; class Bacilli; order Caryophanales; family Paenibacillaceae; genus Paenibacillus; species Paenibacillus sp. 1SOY10. Next base: position 48,448 of record NZ_JBXENK010000010.1, read on the forward strand.
GAATGGTACAAAACACTTTATGAAGAAGGCTTGATCGATCCGGAATGGGTAGCTGGCTCCGGTACTGAAGAGAGCTGGGAATCGAAGATGCTGACCGGACAAGGCACCCTCAGTTATGACTATCTGACACGTCCATCATGGTTCCTGGATAACGGTGGACCCGAGAATGATCCGGACTATACGATTGCCATTCTGCCTTATCTGAAGGACCTGAACGGAAATCCATCCGTACAGAACACAGAAACTCAGTACAACATTTTAAGAGCTATGGTTGTTAACGCCGACAGTGAAGACAAGGCAGAAACCATTATCAAGTTCCTGGATTACCTCTATTCCGAAGAAGGACAAACACTGGTATCCTGGGGCGTTGAAGGGGAAAGCTATAAGGAAGAACGTGGAGAGAAGCAATACATCGTGGACTTCTCCGAACAGGAAGCAACACCTGCTGGCGAACCACGCTGGTCTTTCCTGAACGACCGTCTCACCTTTGCCAAACCTATGGATAACGATGCATTCTACTCCTGGAATACGGAGCTGGTACGCAAAGCAGCTCATGAGTTGTTCACAGATGAGAATCTGAAGACTGGCGTTCAAGTCACGTACACAGCAGATCAAGCTAAGAAATTAGCTGACCTGTCCTCCAAGGTAAATGAAGCTGTTAACGCTGGTGTGACTCAATTCGTAACTGGCAAACGTGCAATGACCGAATGGGATACATTCCTCGGTGAGATGGAAGCCGCAGGATACAAGGACATTGTAGCCATCCAACAAGAAGCTTACGACGCAATGTATAAATAAGCATCATCATCCGCGCCATCCTCTTCAGGGACGGCGCGGACCCTAATTAAGCTAATCTACAGATAAATGGGTGGTGGAGAAAGTGATAACAAGCGAAAGAATGACGAAGCTTCCTCGCAAATCATGGATGCAGCGTTTTCTCTCCTATATGAATACTAACAAGCTACTGCTGCTCATGCTGTTGCCTGGTCTGATCAGCTTGGTATTGTTCAAGCTAGCTCCGCTGGGTGGCATGATTATCGCTTTTCAAGATTTCAGCGCTTTCCGCGGTGTACTGGGCAGTCCTTTTGTGGGCCTTGAACACTTCATGCATATCTTCGAGGACCCTTATATTTGGACCCTCGTCAAAAACACGATTATTCTCGCGTTCTATTCCTTGCTATTCACGTTCCCCATTCCGATTCTGTTCGCTTTACTGCTGAACGAGGTACGGGTCCGCTGGATCAAGGGTAGCGTACAATCGCTAAGCTTCTTACCTTATTTCATCTCTTCGGCGGTTATGGTCAGCATTCTGTATACGCTGCTCTCGCCATCAACTGGTCTTGTGAACGATATTCTGGGCCGACTGGGCCTGGATACGATCTACTTTATGGCTGAACCCGGATGGTTCCGCAGCAACTATGTATTACTTCAGGTATGGCAAACCTTCGGCTATTCAGCAATTGTGTATATTGCTGGCATGGCAGCGATTGATCCAGCCGTCTATGAATCAGCTTCATTGGATGGCGCTAGCCGCTTCCAGCAAATGCTTCACATCACGTTGCCTTCCCTGAAGCCAACGATTGCTATCATGCTGATTATCAGCGTGGGTAACATTTTCACGGTCGATCTGGACCGAATCTTGCTGATGTACAACCAAAGTGTCTACGAGACGGCCGACGTCATTCAGACTTATGTATACCGCCTGGCCTTTGCCAGCACGGGATTCCCGGAATACAGTTACGGCACGGCAGTGAACTTGCTGAAATCCGTTGTCGCCTATGTTCTGGTTGTTGGCACCAACAAGTTGTCCACTAAATATTCCGATACGCGACTATTCTGAGAAAGGAGTGGGATGATGAGCACAAAAAAAATCAGCCTGTTCGACATCTTTAACAACCTATTTCTACTATTGATTGCTCTTATCTGCACGTACCCTTTCCTGTATATATTCTTTCTTTCCATCAGTGATGGAAGAAGCATCGCCGCAGGGGATGTAGTATTCTTCCCGAAGAACCCCAACCTGGAAGCCTATCAATATGTTCTGACGAATTCCAACCTCGGCATTTTCAAGGGGCTGCTGAATTCAGGAATTTATACGGCTCTCGGCACCGTGGTCGCCCTGCTGCTGACGTATATGACAGCTTATGTGTTATCCCGCAAACAGATTAAAGGCCGCTATATCATTATGAGCCTGTTCGTATTTACCTGGGTATTTGAAGCGGGGATTATCCCAGCCTACGTCGTTCTGAACAAACTGGGCTTTGTCGACAACTGGCTGGTGATGATTATTCCCAATGCGATTAACGTACAGTTCCTGATTATTACGAAAACCTTCTTGGATGGTCTTCCACCTGAGCTTGAGGAAGCAGCCAAAATTGACGGAGCTAACGATTTCCAGATTATGAGTCAGGTCTATCTGGCCATCTCCAAGCCGATCTTGGCTACCATCGGTGTCTTCTATGCCGTGTTCATCTGGAACCAATACTTGATGCCGCTTATTTACTTGCAAAATCCGGACTTGCAGACCATTCAGGTTATGCTGAAAAGGCTGGTTATCAGCTCGGGTGATTCCAATACCGCCTTCCGCACGATTATCCAGAACGGCATCATGCTGAATCCGGGCAACCTGAAGGCTGCGGCCATCTTCGTGGCCATGGTACCGATTGTGCTGATCTATCCGTTCGTACAGAAGTATTTCAAGAAGGGGATTCTACTTGGTTCTGTAAAGTAACATCCTACAAATATAGCTAACCGAAGGAGCGCGTTATGTTAAACAATCCAATGATCGAACTCAATGACCTTACTGAAGACGGCAAGCTGTATTTCAACCGCCGCCTTGGACTCGTGGAGTCCTTGCTGCCTTGCGATTTTGAAACAAGTCATGCCTGCGACCTGCAAGAGCTGCCTAATGGCGATTTGCTCTGTGTCTGGTTTGCCGGTTCCGATGAAGGCAACTCGGATGTCAGCATTGTGCTGTCCCGCCTCGCCGCCGGCTCCGATGCCTGGACTCCTGCAGTGAGAATCTCCGACGATAACGGCTTCAGTGAGCAGAACCCGTCCTTGTTCCTCCATCCGAACGGTGAACTGTGGGTGATGTACACGGCTCAGCGGGCCCGTACGGCGGATGAGCATCCCGAGTTCAACCTGCAATATACCTCCAAGATTTACCGCAAGGTATCCAAGGATAATGGACATACGTGGGGGCAGGCAGAAGTTATGTTCTCACGCGAGGGTTCGTTCTGCCGTCAGAAAATTCAAATTTTGTCCAGCGGAAGATGGATCTTCGAGAACTGGATTTGCTTCAACGATAATACTCGCAACGGCAGTGATATCACGGTTATGAATATCTCTGATGACGAAGGGGCCACTTGGCGAAGCGTCGAGGTGCCTGAGAGTCGTGGCCGCGTTCACTGTAATGTGATTGAGATGGAACCGGGCAAGCTGATCGGACTGTTCCGCAGCCGGGCAGCAGACAATATTTATTTTGCCAAATCTGATGATAATGGAGATACTTGGACAGAGCCGGTGCGCACCGAGCTACCGAACAACAACTCCAGCATTTCGGCCATTAAGCTTGCGAGCGGGAATCTCGCCATCATCTATAACGATTTACGCTTCAACGACAAGCCGGATATTACCGTCTGGCCGTTCGAACGCTGTCCGGTTACTGTGGCCATCTCCGAGGATGAGGGCAGAACCTGGCCATACCGCCGCCATGTCGAGACAGGCGAAGGCTTCAGCGGCCACAAGAACCTGATTCGCAACCGCCGATACGAATACCCTTGCATTATGCAAGCTGCGGACGGAAGCATTCATGCGGCTTATTCCTTCGGCAACCGTCGCACGATGAAATTTCTCTCCTTCACAGAGCAATGGGTGACTGGCGCCGAATAGGCCAGGCCCTTGCTCCGCCCCTTATGGGGCTTTCTTTGAAATCATTAACATTACGGCAACTCTCTGGGGGGTGAAGCAGGGATGGAAGAGCATATCGTACAGCATTTTCACTCACCAACCAAAACACAAATGGAACAGTCTCCCTACATTACTTGGGCAGGACACCGAAAATGCGGCAAAGATCATGTCGTAGGTCCACGCGTCCTGGAGAATTACAAGATGGTGTTTGTCATCAGCGGCAAAGGCTATTTAACGCAGGGTGATCATGTTAACAAAATAATGAGCCAGGGAGACATGTTCATGCTGATTCCCCGGGAGAAGCACTTCTACTATGCCGATCCCGAGGACCCTTGGGAGATCATGTGGGTCTCCTTCAACGGGAAGCATATTCCCTATTATTTGAGCCTGATGGGACTGGATATAAATCACTGTTGCCTAACAGGAATTACTACGCATACTATCATCAATAAAATGCTGCTGCTGATTCAGGAGCTTCCCGAGTCGCAAGACGGGCAACTGCTGTGCATCAGCTATTTACTGCATATCTTCCACCTGGTGGAGCAAGGTACCAAGCATTATGGCGAAGCTGGCATGCGGACCGGGTCTGAAAGTGTGGTGCAGCAAGCCGTTCTGTTCATTGAGCAAAATTATTACATGCATATTGATGTCGATATGCTGTGCAAGCACGTTAACTACAGCCGCTCCTACCTGTCCCGTTACTTCAAGCGAATTACCGGGATGTCTATCCCGGAATATATCGGGAAGATTCGCATTCAGAACGCCAAGGTGCTGCTGCAGGAGACAGACCTTAACATTCAGGAGATTTCGGCTTCCGTGGGCATATCGGATTCCCTCTACTTCTCCAAGCTATTTAAGAATGTGACGGGAATCTCTCCTATGTCTTATAAGAAAAACAATCAGGGGCTTTGACTAAGGAGGAATACCCATGTTTGATTTTGAACATAGTGTGGAATTTAAAGAGAAGGATCTCGATCTGCTAACGGTTGGTGAATTGCTGGTGGACATGATATCCGGCGATTACGGGGATACCTTGGAGAACGGAACGTATCATCGATATTTCGGCGGATCACCCGCGAATATTGCCATGAATACTAAGAAGTTGGGCATCCGTCCGCTTGTAGCCTCTGCCGTAGGTGAAGATGGGCTGGGACAATTTCTGGTCGAGCATTTGAATAGAGCCGAGATGGATACAAGCTGTGTGCAACGGGTGAGTGAATCCACTAGCCTGGTCGTCGTGAATAAGAGCCAATCTACGCCCATCCCGATCTTCTACCGGGGAGCCGACTACCGCTTGGGCTTCACCGAGGAACTACGTGCTGCGCTGCATCGGACGAAGATCGTTCACTTCTCCTGCTGGCCCTTATCCAGACAGCCCGTAAGGTCGGCCGTAGAGCAAGTGATTCAGGAAGCACGTCAGAACGGAACGCTCGTCTGCTTCGATCCCAATTATCATCCTGCCCTATGGGAAGAGGGTGAAGATGGGGTACAATATTTGAAGACCATTCTTCCCCTTGTCGATATTGCCAAGCCTTCGGAAGATGATGCCGAGCGGTTGTTCGGGAAGGACACCCCGGAGAATCAGCTTCAGAAGTTCCTCGACCTGGGCGTGAAGCTGGTCATTCTGACCTTGGGCAAGGACGGCGCGCTTGTCTCCAATGGACAAGAGACCTTGCAATTCGATACGCTGGCTACAGAGGTCACCGATACAACAGGGGCTGGGGATGCCTACTGGTCCGGATTCTATGCCGCTCTCGTGAAGGGGTATCCGGTAGGTAAAGCCCTTGAATTCGGGCTGGCCGTCAGCGCGTACAAGCTGCAATATACAGGGGCCGTCGTCGATTTACCGCTACTTGAGACGTTCAAGACGAAGTACCAACTCTAGGAGGACAAGCAGCATGACGATTCACAATCAAGTGCAACTGATTACGTATCCCGATTCACTGGGTGGAAGCTTGCAAACCTTAAACCAGGTGCTGAATGAGCATTTTTCAGATATTTTCAAGGGCGGCATTCATATCCTCCCTCCATTTCCTTCTTCGGGAGACCGGGGATTTGCCCCACTTACGTATTTTGAGATTGAGCCTACCTTCGGCTCCTGGGAAGATGTAAGAGCCATTGGTGAGAAGCATGATATCCTGCTGGATGTGATGGTCAATCATATTTCGCGGCAGTCCGCGTATTTTCAGGATTTTCTGAAACAAGGCAGACGTTCACCTTATGCGGATTTGTTCCTCACGCTAGACAAAGTCTGGGCCGATGGACAACCCGTTCAAGCGGATATTGATAAAATGTTCCTGCGTCGCCCTCGTCCCTACTCCACCTTCACCATTGAAGAGACGGGCGAAGAAGAAAAAGTATGGACGACGTTCGGCAAAACCGATCCATCCGAACAAATTGACCTTGATATTCATTCAGAGCAGGTCAAGCGTCTGCTAACCGATATCTTCGAGAACTTCCGCAAGAATCACGTGAAGATTGTGCGGCTGGATGCGGTAGGCTATATCATTAAGAAGCTTGGGACAAGCTGCTTCTTCGTGGAGCCCGACATCTATGAGTTCCTGGACTGGATCAAGGAACTCGCCGATTCACTGGACATTGAACTATTGCCAGAGGTTCATTCCCACTACAGCATCCAATATAAGCTGGCTGAGCATGGCTTCTGGATTTATGACTTCATTCTGCCCTACCGTATTCTGGATACGCTCCTGAATAAAAATGCGGATGCGCTGAAGGATTACCTAACCACGCGCCCAGCCAAGCAGTTCACCATGCTGGATTGCCATGATGGCATTCCGGTGAAGCCCGACCTGGACGGAATGATCGACACCAAGGAAGCGCGTAAGCTGGTCGATACCTGCCTTGAGCGTGGGGCTAATCTCAGTCTTATCGTGTCTGACGAGCATAAGGATGAGGATGGATTTGATGTGCATCAGATTCGCTGTTCTTACTATTCTGTGCTGAATAACGATGACGACGCTTATCTGGCGGCCCGTGCGATCCAGTTCTTTACCCCAGGTATTCCGCAGGTCTATTATGTCGGACTGTTGTTCGGAGAGAACGATGAAGAGGAAGTACGCCGTACGGGCGAAGGCCGGGAGATCAACCGCCATAACTACAGTATGGACGAGATCAAGCAGGCCGTAGGCCACACTGCCGTTCAGCGCCTACTCGCGCTAATCCGTTTCCGCAATGAGTATGCGGCCTTTGGCGGCGAGTTCCGTGTATTGGAATCAGCCAGCCATGAGGTCCGGCTAGAATGGACCCAAGGTGAGCTACGCTGCACCCTGTATATTGACCTGAACACAGTCCGCACGGTCATTGATTATGTAGATACAGAAGGAAAAGTGGCTCAGTTCGAAGTGTAACGACACCGATGAATAGATAAGACCCCGGAAATGAATGTTGAACTACAACGTTCCCGGGGTCTTGCTTTTGTGAAAATGATCGAATGGCTTTCGAGAAAAATGATTCTGAAGAAGCTCAAAGCTTTCTGTAAGAAAGCTGCACCCTTAAGCATCAACTTGTTCGCCTTTGGGAATGGATTTCTACCTTATAAGAATTTATTGAATAAAAGAAATCCATGAGGGGCAGCGATCGTAAGAACATTTTCTCGTCTGCTTCTTTGCGTTAAACATAAGTTCAACTTATATAGTCCGCGTTTGCCTTAACTCTGCCACACAGTTATTATAATTATGATTCTAGACGTTTTTTCACCATACATGATGAGGAGTTCCCTTTATGAAAAGTCCACGTATTGCCGTTGTCGGTAGTTTAAATCAAGATCTCGTCGTATCTTCTGGCCGGATGCCTTTACCGGGCGAGACGCTTACTGGCGAGTCTATTCACTATATTCCCGGGGGCAAAGGCGCCAACCAAGCGGTCGCCTGTGCCAGACTGGGCGCCCAGGTTGATATGATCGGTGCTGTGGGGGACGATACCTTCGGCCGCTCCATGTTAGCTGAATTGGAGCGGTTTGGTGTCTCTACAAGCAACGTCTCCCAGCTTACGGATACGCACACCGGTGTGGCATCCATTGTGCACACCCCCGAGGATAACAGCATTATTATCGTTCCCGGTGCCAATGGACAGGTATCGGCTGAACGGGTTGAGCAGTCTGCAGAGGCCATTCGCCAAGCCGATGTTCTGCTGGTTCAATTGGAAATCCCGCTGGACGGCGTCGAAGCCGCTCTACGGATTGCACATGAGGCTGGTGTGCCTACCATCCTTAATCCCGCACCTGCCCGCGAGCTGACACCTCACATTTTAGCATTAGCTGACTACTTTACGCCCAACGAGACCGAGTTCGCCTTCTATAGCTATTCACTTCAACAGCAAGCATCCCATGTGGAATCGGATTGGCAAGCTGCGTTAAATGAATGGAGCCGTCACTACAGCCATAAAGTAATTTTGACCCGGGGGCGTGAAGGTGCTTCTTATCTTCAGGATGGCCAGCCCATGACAGTACCCGCACCAATCGTCAAGGCTGTCGATACCACCGGAGCTGGTGATTGCTTGAACGGAGCACTGGGCTTTGGCCTCGCCTCAGGGTGGAGCCTGGAGCAGTCTCTCGCCTTCGCCGTACGAGCCGCTTCGCTGTCCGTCATGAAATTTGGCGCTCAAGCGGGAATGCCTAGCCTTAAGGAAGTACAGTTGTAAGGGGGACGCAAGCAATGGAATCGTGGACACAAGCGCAGATTGAAGACATCCTTCGGGAGCATCGCCAGACCTTCCACAGCGGCTGCACACGTAGCGCAACATTTCGTCTGGAGCAGTTTGAGAAGCTGTCTGGGGCAATCCGGCAGCATGAGCAGGAACTATTATCGGCTCTGTATCAGGATCTCCATAAGAGCGAATTTGAGGCCTACGCTACAGAGATTGGCTACACCCTGGACAGCATACGCGGCGTAAGCAAGCATCTTAAGCGGTGGATGAAGCCAAAGAAAGTCAGAACACCCCTGTATCATGGACTTGCCAAGAGCTATATGCACAAGGAACCTTATGGCACCGTTCTAATTATTGGCCCCTTTAACTATCCGTTCCAGCTATTGATTGAACCGCTGATTGGAGCTATTGCGGCCGGGAACACCGCTGTTCTGAAGCCTTCGGAGAATACCCCGGCGGTCACAGCGGTCATCAAGAAGCTGATCGAGAGCACCTTCGATAAGTCGTATATCCGTGTCATTGAAGGCGAGAAGGAGACCACTTCGGCACTGATTCATTCTCCCTTTGACTACATTTTCTTCACAGGAAGTGTGCCTGTAGGCAAGATTGTGATGGAGGCGGCCGCCAAGAACCTCATCCCCGTCACGCTTGAACTGGGAGGCAAGAGCCCGGCTATTGTGGATCGAACGGCCAATCTGGAGGTTGCTGCCAAACGGATTATCTGGGGAAAGATGTTGAATGCAGGCCAGACTTGTATTGCTCCGGACTATGTATTGGCTCATGAGGAAGTTCAAGAGCCGTTGCTTGAGAAGATGAAGTTGGTCCTCGCCGATTTTTTCGGAACCGATGCCAGGTTGAGCAGCGACTATGGACGAATCGTTAATGAACGTCAGTTCGATCGGCTAGCAGGCATCTTGCAAGCGGATCAGGCCAAAGTGCGAGTTGGGGGTCACGCCCTCAAGAAGGAGCTCTACATTGAGCCAACGCTACTCGCCCCTGCCTCTTGGTCAGATGCTGCCATGCAGGATGAGCTTTTTGGACCTATTCTGCCGATTGTGAGCTATCGTAGGCTGAATGAAGCCATTGAAAAGGTGAATTTTCGGCCAAAGCCGCTTGCGCTCTATCTGTTCACAGAGGATTCCGTGGTTGAACAGGAAGTGCTCAGTCGCATCTCCTTTGGCGGGGGCTGCGTGAATGATACGATCAGCCATGTGGCCAACCCTGAGTTGCCCTTTGGTGGAGTAGGCCATGCCGGCATCGGTGCCTATCATGGCAAACACAGCTTCGAGCTGTTCTCCCACACGAAGAGTGTGCTGCGCAAAAGTACAAGGCTTGACATCCCGTTCTTGTTCCCGCCTTATGGCGACAAGGTGAAGTGGGTCCGTAAAATCATGCGATAATAGGGACTATTTCTTATAGCTCTCCCTCAAGGAACCTAATCAGGTAGGAGTCTGGCTCGGCAAGGAAGTCTATAAAGCTACACAGGTCAGCGTAAGTCTGGTGCTCCACGTCATAACAGCCCACCCGCTTGGACTTTGGATTCCAGACAAGCTGTAGGTCGGAGTAATTATCGATATCGGCCGATAGCCGTAGCAGCTTCTGCCTGCCCACTTTCATTTCAACCGTGTCGATCCAGGTCAGGAAGTCGATATAGCGAATTTCATAGTCATTTTGTGCCAACTCAAGCCGCAGCGTATCCCCGCTAAGAAAGCCGACCAGTTCCATGGGTAATTTGTATTTTTTAAGCGCAAGCTTCTTATTCTCCGCACTATGAAAGTCTGCGGGTTCCAGCGATTTTAAATACTCAGCCATCTCGATATGTTTATTGGCTACCGCAATCGTGTAAGGCCGGTCGCCGTCCTTCTCCGCTATCGTCACGTCCGCACCGCGTTCTACCAGAAATTTGACCATGTTCATATTCCCCATCCGGGCAGCTACGGTTAACGGAGTTGCTTGATAAGGATAGACCATATCCGGCCGATTATAGTCAATGTCCACGCCTTGATCGAGTAAGTACGTGAGTGTCTTCAGATCATGATCAGATACGGCCTGACGTAATACTGGACCGCCATGCTGCTTGATATCCAACCCCAGTTCCTGAATCAACGGAATATTGCCTTTGTTACCGTAGTAGGCCTGCGAATAGGCTCCCGAGCCCGTCTGGTTCGACTTGTCCAACTCGGCTCCATGCGTTACCAGGTAGCGTATGAGGTCTTCCTTACCGTACCGGACAGCTGATAAGAAGGCCGGGTTATGAGGAACGTTCAAATTGACGCCGTGCTCAACCAATAGCTTGATAACTTTCATTTGCTGTGACACGATCGCCAGATCGAGCGGACTTAGCGTAATGTGCTTGCTCAGAACGATCCCCTCTTCTATATCCCAGCCCGCTGCCAGAGCCTCTTGCAATGCTTGGATATTTCCTTGGTTAATATGCATGGCAATGTCCGGCAGCTCGGCAAACTTTCCGATATCCTTCAGAACGATCATTGTACCCCTCCACTCTTCTGTTCCCATTCTTAAGCCATGATTTTGCAGCCTTTGGATACAAGCCATTGATGCATAACGTGAAATGCCTGCTCCATATCCGGCTCGTAGAAGACAGCTACTTCTTTCTTATAGGCATAGTTAAAACGTATATAGCCTTCCAGTTGTCGATAGAACAGGAGGCAAACATAGGGAGTCTCTATGGAAAAGTCGGGCGGATAAGCTGCTTGGCACTCCCCGGCCAATTCGGGTAGCGTAAGCTGGCCTTCCCCTGTCTGCAAATGCAAAAAGACATGACTCCGTGTGCCTGTCCACGGCTCATAATAAGCGCCTTCCTCCGGACTGCGTTCGTACACCTGGCGGTAGATATCATCAAGCACTAAGGAATACGTATCGTCGTCCCACGCCTTTTCTACAGCCTGTTCCTGTTCTATCGTAATTGTCTTAACCTGATCTGCATGACGAGGCAGCCAGAGCAGTCCCGCCCTGGGATGGACGGCCAGAAAGTCACCATCTACCGTGCTACCTATCGAGATACACTCGCTAATTTGCTGCTCTTGAATGGGACTATCCTCATCAAACTCCCATAACCCATAATCGGCGAAGGGCTTCAGTACCTCCGTATCAGGCAATTGGACATTCATCCAGCCTCTGTAGGTCCCTTCACCCCATCTCCGTACAAACTCAACGTAGCCTGGCGGGTACAGAGCCAAGTCCTCACTCGTGAGCAGTTGGCTCTGGCTCTCCGACAGCGATTGTGACCGAGATACGATATACATTCATCCAGCCTCCCAGCTTAGGTCCAAGCCCAAAAGAATCCGTCGCGGTCCCAGGCAATTCGGCCGCCATGCTGCTTGCGGAAAGCCTTCTTCACCTCTTTGGACAGTGAGGCATTTCCGTTCTCATTGATGTACACAAAGGATTCGCCAAAATGTACCTTCACATATTGGATCGCATCCGCCTGATATAACGTCCCTCGAAACCTGATTTCCTTGACCATCCATTCCGCTACTTCCTCCGCGGTTACTTCCATGGGTGTTGCTCCTCTCTGCTTATAAATATCTTCGTTTATATAACAAAGTTATTTGACTGGCTATGTACTCCGCACTATATTCGCTACCATCCTTAATCCACCACATCATAATTCCCATCAGGGACGATGTCATAACATCAATAGAGACTAATTGCTTGGTCGGTTGCTTGGTCGGGTCTGGCTTCCCCGCCATTCTCCGTTTTTCAATCGTATTCTTCAATAGGTTGGATAGGTGGCTTGCAAAGCTCTTATGCTCCACTATTACCGTAAAGACCTTCCGGTGCTCTTGGAAATAACTCAATAAGGTAGCAATATGTTCCGGTTCGTTGCTCCCTCCCATGTTTAATAATGGCTCAACTTTCTTAGACAGGTCATCAAAAATTTCATGCAGCAACTGGCGCAGTAAATCGTTAATATCTTCGTAGTGCAGGTAAAACGTTGCCCGATTCAACCCCGCACGACTGGTGATTTTTTGAACCGTTAATTGGGAAATCTCCACATGATCCGCCAATAATGAAAAAACGGCTTCCTTTAGCATCTTTTTTGTACGAATCGTGCGTGGATCTACCCTTTTTTGCGTATCCATGTTTATCCCTCTACATTCTTTATTGATATTTCATCAACGAATCCACTCATTCTGTCAATTAGTCGACAGTTTTAGGAAAATTGCAAATAGGATTAACGTTTTGGGGCTGATATAATTCATTTTATCGACACCGTGTTGAAAAAGCAATGAAGAGAGGCTCCGCTAATGCAAGAAGAAACGAAGGAAGTAAACAAAGGGATTCTACTAACCATCTTAATCCTGGGTTGTTTCTTATCCATGCTTAACCAAACGCTAATGAACGTGGCCTTAAGTAGCCTAATGGATATATTTGATGTTACAGCCACTACCGTTCAGTGGCTCTCAACAGGCTATATGCTGATTAACGGGATATTGATTCCCGTTACTGCCTATTTAATGCAACGTTTCACCACACGCCAATTATTTCTAAGTTCTATGTTATTTTTGTTAGCCGGGTCTATCATCTGTGCTGCAGCTCCCAGCTTTAGCGTACTCTTAGCCGGACGAATGATTCAGGCCGTGGGTGCCGGCATTATCATACCACTCCTGATGAGTGTTGTGCTCGCCATCTTCCCTGTGGAGAAACGCGGCGGTGCGATGGGGCTGCTTGGACTGGCTGTAATATTCGCCCCTGCCATCGGGCCGACCCTCTCGGGATTTATTGTGGAATATCATTCCTGGCGCTGGTTATTTATTGGCCTCATTCCTTTTGTCGTCATTGTTATCCTGCTGGCCTTCAAGTTCTTAGTGAACGTATCCGAAACTTCCAGATCCAAGCTTGATATGCTAAGTGTTCTCTTATCAACGGTGGGCTTCGGCTTGATTCTCTATGGCTTTAGTAATGCGGGGAGTAAGGGTTGGGGGAACGCCATGGTCATTGCTACCTTGGCCGTTGGAGCTCTTGTAACAGCCTTGTTCTGTATCCGTCAGCTCAAATCGCGTGACCCTTTGCTGAACCTGTCGGTTTTTAACCATAAAATCTTTACCTTAACGTCCCTGATTAATCTGCTAATTACCATGATGATGTACGCGGATATGATTCTATTGCCTATTTATCTACAGAAGGGCCGTGGCTTCACAGCATTGGAAGCCGGACTTCTACTTCTGCCAGGTGCGCTAGTGAATGCATTCATGTCACCCATCACTGGCAAATTATATGACCGATTCGGGGCAAAGCCGATATTTATCACAGGCTTACTGTTCATTATACCCGCCATGTGGGCCGTAACCGATTTATCGTCATCCACCACCTATATGTATCTGGTGATTCGAACCATCTTCCTCCGACTAGGCTTAAGCTTTATTACTATGCCGCTCAATACGGCTGGGCTTAATGCCTTACCGAAAGAGTTGGGTACGCATGGCACCGCAGTCAGTAATACCATACGGCAAATTGCCGGGGCCATCGGGACGGCTGTCGTCATTACAATTTATACTAATCAGGCGACAAGTCATGGGGCTTCTCTGATGCAAAATAACGCCTCAACTACGACCGAGCAGCTCACAGCCCTGGCATCCATCTTAGGGGCGAGCGACGCCTACTACTTCATGATGATTTTATCCATTGCCGCGCTTGCAATCACCTTATTTATACCGATGAAGCACAAAATTTCCGTGGAGCAACCAGCCAACTCAGCCAACAAGGAAGATTCCGTATTGTAGCCTCATAGATTACATCTGCTCTCCCGTATACTTTTCCAGGGCCATATAAGCTCCCTTTTTACGGGCACGTTTGACAATGACTGCAAAGAGATAGCGCTGAATCCAGAGGGGAATGCCCACAATCAGGGTGTTCTGTAGGGTTAAGACCAAGGCAGTATGAGCTAGTGAACGAGGATTACCCTTCTCATCCGTCAGCCCATCGTCCATAAGTCCGTAATGAATACGCACCGATTGCTCGAACTTGCTCGGCGGCGTAAGCCGAACACGGAATATGACGGGCTGCTCATGTTCATTGGTGAAGGTATGAGGTGTTTTGAGGGGAGCCATGCAGCGATCCCCCCTAAGTAATACATGCTCTGCTTTATTTAAGGTTACAGTGAGCGTACCTGTAAGGACTTCGAATTCCTCTTCAAACTGGTCATGAATATGAAGCGGCGGTCCCTTTCCGAACGGAGGCAACGCCACTTCAATTAATAAGTATTTCCCCTTCGTATCCCGTGCTGTTTCTAAAAACGTAATCTGTTCACCTGTGGCTTGATTGATAACAGTTTGTTTCATCCCTATTCGCCCCTCCATGGTTATTTCATGCCATTTGCTCTCCACATCATAGTAGAATCCCGGGAAATTGAGGTCCTACTAAAGTAGTAGCCAGCAAAAAAAGAGGGACTTATCTTATAAGAGGGCTAGAACTACCAACCCTTAATTTCCAACAGCTCGTATCGAATGATGCCCATCGGTGCATCTACGTTAATATTATCGCCGACGGCTTTACCCATCAGGACTTTACCAAGCGGGCTTTCATAAGAGATCTTACCGTTCACCACATCTGCTTCAGCAGGTCCAACAACTTGATACTCCAAGGTGTCGCCGAATTCGATATCTTTTAATACAATATTGGAGCCCACGTGAACTGTGCTTGAACTCGTATGAGTCGTATCTACAATCTGGGCATTGTTCAGCATTTTCTCCAAAATGATAATGCGTGTCTCCATAAAAGCCTGGTCGTCCTTGGCTGAATGGTACTCGCTATTCTCCTTCAAATCGCCATAGCTAATCGCCAGCTTGATACGCGCAGCTAGCTCTTTGCGCTTCACATATTTGAGGTCGTCGAGTTCCGCCTGTAATTTGTCAAATCCATCCTGTGTTAATATTACTTCTTCTGCCATGCCTTTGCCCCCATTTAAATGACTTTTCTGATTTGTTTATTTCCGGTTCGCCTCGTGTACTTTCAACAGCTTGCCTTTGACGGTGGTGTCCTTCATCTTACCCAGAACGAGGTGCCCCTTGCCGTTGAGGATATCCACATAAGATGCGTTTTCCTCTATCGTGATAATCCCGATGTCATCGGCCGATACCCCATCAATCTTCGCAATTGTGCCAACGAAGTCTACCGCTCTGATCTTCTTTTTCTTTCCTCCGTTAAAATATAGCTTCAGAACTTCTTGATTCACACGAGATCTCTGGTCCTTCCGGGCTGGTGGACGTTGCTTCATCTTCGCTTCAAACACAGGAGTGTTATGTGCGATTTCTTCTTTGGATGGCTGGCTTCTTGTTGGAATCTCAAATCCTATATATTGCTCGACGCCAGCAACAAATTTCCCTTCAGTTGGTGTGGCAAAGGAGATGGCTGTCCCCGATTGTCCAGCTCTTCCCGTTCGCCCGGTTCGATGGACATAGCTCTCGTTCTCTTGCGGAAAATCGTAGTTGATCACATGGCTGATGCTCTCAATATCGATCCCTCTCGCGGCAACATCAGTCGCGATCAGATAGCGGAAATCACCTTGTTTGAACGCGTTCATGATCGCCGTACGATCATTCTGCTCCATTCCCCCATGAATTCTTCCGCAAGGGTATCCGTGCTTGTGCAACTCTTTATACACAACTTCAACCCGGATCTGTGTACGGCAAAAGATAATGCAGCTTTCGGGATTCTCAACGATTGTGACGTCGCGGAGTAATTTAAGCTTGTTCTCATCCCTCACCGAATACATCGCATGCTCGATTTGGCTTGTCGTTCTGGCCTCGGTCTGTACCTCGATGTCTAATGGATGCTTCATATATTTATGGCACAACTGCTCCACGTCCCTCGGCAACGTTGCCGAGAACAGCATCGTCATCCGCTGCTCAGGCAGTTCACGAATAATCTTCTCTACATGCTCGATAAATCCCATGTTCAGCATCTCGTCGGCCTCATCAATGACTAGAAACTTGACCTGCTCCAAGTCAATGGTCTGCTTCTCGATATGATCAATCAACCGCCCAGGTGTGCCTACAATGACGTGGTTTCTCTGCTGTAGCTGCACCTTCTGTTTGGCGAAAGGCTGCTTCCCATACACCGCAGTTGCCTTGATTCGTTTGTATCTACCAATATTCATGATGTCCTGCGTAACCTGATCAGCAAGCTCACGAGTTGGCGTCAAGATCAGGGCCTGAGGTCGGTTCTCTTCCCAGGCGATCAGCTCGCAGATGGGAATGCCATAAGCCGCCGTCTTCCCACTTCCCGTGTGTGACTTGACGGTCATATCCTTTCTCTCCAGAGCGAAGGGGATCACCTTGCGTTGAACTTCCGTAGGTTGATGAAATCCCAAGCTATCCAAAGACCGGGTAATGTCCTTGCCTAATCTGTAATCTTTAAAGCCTTGCTCGCTCATAAGTAAACCCCTTCTAATAAAGTAACAACGATCATCGTTGCACTCAGTCACATTCATTTTGCCCTTTAAAGCAGCTTGATTAGATCTTCCAACTCATCCAGCAACCCTTTTGTAAGTTCAAAGTTAGCCTCTTTCAAAGCCAATTCTATTTTCATTTCAACTGACTTTTTATGTTGTTCCATTTCTAAATAGTCTTTATTAAAATGGCTGGCATAAATCATCTTTCTGAATTTCCGCATACTCATTTTTCTAATCTTCTTATCTTCAATGATTAGCACATAATCCATACCGTTTACAACGGAATAGAAATCATGAGAAATCATCAGAATCGCACCCTTGTAGTCTTGGATGGCTTTCTCCAGTGCAATCTGGGTATAGATGTCTAAGTGGCTTGTCGGTTCATCGAGTAGCAGTACGTTGGCTTGACTGGCCGCAACCTTAGCTAATTGCAGCATATTCTTTTCTCCGCCGGATAAAGATTCGATCTTTTGATCCAGGATTTCTCCTTCAAAGCCATAGTTGACAAGATACGATCGAATCTCATCATAAGATGTAAATCCGGCATCGATAAATTCATCCAGTAGGGTATTCGAATTTTTTAGCGTTTCACCTTGGTTTTGAGATAAATAAGCTACTTTCACATCAGCATTGATGTCAACTGAATCATGATTATTGTTAAAAATTTCGCGGAGTAACGTCGTTTTTCCGGTACCGTTCGGACCGATAATGGCTACTTTATCTGTAGATTTTATTTCAAAGGTAACATCCTGTAATAGCAACTCATCAAACGCAGCACTATAATGATTTACATTTATAACCACGGTGTCTTCCACTTCATGATCTATGCCAAAGCTAATATTCGGCTGCTTGATATCAACAAACGGGGCTTTAATTTTACGCGCTTCCAATCTTTCTTGAAATTTGACTCTGGCCTTTAACGCTCGACCTCTGGCTGGATCCGAATTATAAGTTGCAATTGCTCTAAGATTGTCAATAATTGTATCGTTTCTCTCAATCTCTTCCTGCTCAGCGACTGCAAGCTCCTGCAACTCAATCTTAGTCTGAAGTAAGGAGAAATTATACTCTATATATCGCCCATCAAACTCCTGAAGTTCCCTGTTTTCAAGATGGATTATTTTGTTGAAGCAATGATTCAATAGATAGCGGTTATGCGTAACAACCAGCAGCATTCCCTTGTGGGAATTAATGAGCTTCTTAAGCGCATTTAAATTTTCAAAGTCTAAAAATACATCAGGCTCGTCCATAATCATTAAGTCTGGACTACTAAGCATTTCCTTCATCACTTGAATAAGCTTGAGTTCTCCACCACTTAGATCGGATACCCTTTGATCTTTCAGCTTCATGAGGTTTGCTAGATTTAGCTGCTTATGAATACTGCTTTCAAAATCATCGCCACCCATGGATTGGAGTGTATCTAAAGCCAGTTGATACTTTTCCAGTAGTGGGTCCAAATCCAATGAGGTTTCCATTTCCGTACAAATTGATGTTATTTCATGTTGTAGCTGAATAAATGCTTCTCCTATATATTCAAAGACGGTTGTTTCTGGAGCTTGGTCTACTTGTGGGAACTGACTGACATGCCCGATTCTACAATTGGGATCGATCTCTAATTTGCCCTCAAATAAATGTCTTTCCGGGTCCATCAGGATATCGATCAGTGTACTTTTCCCACTGCCGCTTGTTCCTATAAAGGCGCAATGCTGTCCCTCTTCGAGCGTAAATGAAATGTCCTTGTACAGTTCTTTTTGCGGAAATGAGAAGGATAGGTGATCAACTTTTATCATCGTGTTACCTTTCTTTATAGCTAATTTTTAGCTTACCGTTTCTCAGAGTAACACGGATCCACTACAAAAATGTATGTATTTTATCCAAGCACTCGTTAACTACATCGTTCGGGACATTGCCAACGATTTCAATACGTCTAGCTCGCCAATCCAGATTTTTGACCTGGTCCGTTAATATGGCTCCGCTAAATACCAATCCTTCGGGAAGGAGTACTTCATATCCCCAGCCTCGGACCGTGTGAGTGACTGGGCACACTGAAGCAAAACCCGTCGTTTCATTAAAAGCCTTTGGAGAGAGCACGATGGCCGATCTTCTGCCCGCCTGGGGATTAAAGTTTATCCATACTAGGTCGCCTCGATCCGGACTCATTTAAAGTAATTCCTTCCCTTCTACACCAAATCTATTTCATCATGCCGATTTTCCACTTTACATTGGGCCAATAATTCTTCCAACGTCGGCTTTTTCTTTTTTGGTATTACGATGAGCGAATGATCATCACTCACAATGAGGTCGACTTCCGAGCCTTGACTAACCGCAATCCTTTCTGCTATCTGACTAGGAATACGAATACCTAAACTGTTTCCCCACTTTTGTACGGTGGTCGACATGGAGAGTCCCTCCTTTTTCCGAATCTTTTCTCTCATTTTATCACACCCTGGAAACCATGTATATACTGGTATATACATGGAAGTGGGAAATCATACTACTCAAAATGGCCTAACAATGCCAATGCCTGAGATGATCAGCAGCATGGACAGCAATCGATCGACTCGCATGATGGTGTGTGACGTTGGGTAACGTCTCCTCCTCCCCTATTATGGGACTAGATAAGTACACGTTTTGTCCTCAGTTCTTTCCGCATCGTTCCTTGCTTCATAGGAGTAGTTTAGTCAGGTTCGTGATATAATAGTTTTCACATAAATAACATTCATCATTCTGCCGAGATGGCAATGATTAAGGAGATTGAACTTTGACGAACAACCCTGATGTTGGAGAAATCAGCGAACTGCCGGAAAACTTTAAGGAGCTCAAGCGAGCGGTCCATCGGACGGCAGACTGGAGAGAAAGACTGAATGCAGTGAACGAATTGGGGAACTGGGATACAGCCCCCACCATAAAGTTGCTGCAACATGTTTTGACAAATGATCAAGTGTTTCAGGTACGCGAAGCTGCCTATTTCAAGCTGAAGCAGTTGGATGAAGCTGTACAACCCCCTACCAAAAATAAGGGCGAGCTGTTTAAGGGCCTTAACAAAATTTTGCTGCGGATCAAGAAAAGCCTTCCTGAAGGTCACACATTCGAGCAGTTTAAAGAAAAGCTGCAAAAGACACGTCTGGATATTTATGATACTTACGAGGGCGACAAAGCTACTGACTTCGACTCCTGGCTACATGAAATTTGGGAGAGTTTGGCTAGAAGATAGACGCTGCTTAAGCATTAATGCAATAGCTGCGGCGGATGGTCTCTCTTCCCTCTGGAATCGAAACTTCGCAAATCGATTCTGTTTGGCGTTCGTCCGTCCAGCCATACTTCTCTAAGTACACCCTTCAACTTGCTCAAAGCCTCCTGATGTGAACCACTCGTGATTATTTCAACTAATTCAACTCAAAATGATTTAACAAGGCCAACGCCTCTTCATGATCAGGCTCAAGCTCTATTAATTTCCGTAAGTATCGGAGAGCATCTTCGTCTAAGTCTAACTCGAAACAACAAATAGCCAGACAATAAAATACCGTCGATACGACCTCATCTTGTTCTTGCTCTATCGAAATTTCCAAGAAGTGCTTGGCGTCCTCGTACATTTCCGACTCAAACAGGATTAGTCCCGCATCCAATGCCAAATCATAGCGCTGCTCCATGACGTAGTGGGAGGACCACATCAGCCGTATACCTCTTAAAATATCCTGCTTCTCTCCATCGTCTGCATCCTGCAGTAGACTAGAGATTCGCTTCGTACTTTGAATGAAAAATTCAGCATCATATCCACCCAAACGCCAAAAACTTAAAATCTCTTGTAGTCCCATGTTATCGAGATTGCGATCTATCCCCATCTTCAAGCTGAAAAACTCATCCGGACCAAAGCGTATAATACCTTGACGATAAGATAATCGGGTATTGAAATAGTCCTGTGGTTCATCCACAGCAAGAATGCAGCCCACATTTATATTTTTATAATGATGCGGGGGAAATAACGCCATGCCTCCCCTTTGCTCAAAAACATGTTGAAATGCATGGTAGTTGGCCGTTAAAGAAAAGCTTCCGTGCAGGATCAACTCTGGCGGTTCAGCAAATTTCCAGTTATCCAGCAGGTGATCCCCCTTGTCTGCCGTTATCAATATAAATCCAGCCTGAGATAACCGATTCAAACGTTCTAAACAAGTGAGTCCAGCGACAGGAAACAAAATATGCGAATCTTCCAGTTGCTCCTGATAGACTGCGATGACATCACGATATGGGAAGGTGTCTTGCTCATACTCTGGGGCCTGCCTATGCTCATAATGCAGGGAGATTTGGCTTAATAAGTCAGACGGTTTAAGAGATGCGTGGTGCTCGGGGTACTCAACAAAAACATCCACCTCATAAATTCGACCCTCGCCCACATAAAGTAACTCCTGAGGAAGGCTATCAAAAAAGTAGTTGGCAATAAGGATTAAAGGTTGCTGCAAATCCCCCTCACTAATCGTTGTGCCCGAGACAACAAGGTTCAAAGCCGTATCATGAACCGCATCAAATTGTGCAAAATCGAGTAAACCTTCGGCAATATAGGATTGAAGCGCAGGATGCTCCCTCCAGGCTAGAACATTGTTGATCACCAAATCCGTCATAATATAACGGAACGGAGGTAATGAAATCCCGGCATAATCCCTTAACTGGCACAACTCATTTAACAAATGGAAGGCAAATCGCCCCGCCCCTGCCCCCAGCTCCACAATCGTAACCGGTTCCGAACTGTGTTCCTTATTCCCCCGGTCCCGAAGAAACCCGAATATCATTTCGGCATAAGAAGCAGCAATCATCGGATTACTCGTTATATATTGAGGAACCTGGTCATTGTTCCAGGCTTTTGTTCCTTTATCTTCGTAGTACTTCCGCTGAATGTTCCATATAGGTGCTTCACTAAAGCGGTAACGCTGTTTGTTTTCATTTATCATTACTAATGTTCCTACCCTCTAAGAATTTTAAGATATTTTACCTAATCTATTCGCTAACGTTAATCCGGTCACCACTGGTGTTCGGCTGAGAGATTACCATAAATTCCACTTCATCAGGAGATTTATTCAACATTTGATGGGGAACTAATGGCGGAATCTCCACGCCTTCCTTGGCTTCCAAGATAATTACCTCTTCATCTATAATCATTGTTGCCGTGCCGGACAAGATAAAGAAAAATTGTCTTGCCTTCTGGTGGTAATGCTTCACCTCAAAGGTACCCGGTGGCATGGTCTCATGAATTACACTCAAATCATCATTTTTCACTAACCGCCAACCGTTACAGTGATCTCCCCAAATAAAATGCTCTGCACTCTCTCTAGATATTTTCGCAATTTTCATATTAGAAAATCCCCCTAGACTTACAGTAATGGACTACGAGAAGTATAATAGAAATAATGACTCATTCATAGGAGGATCTTCCTTGTCTAACAATTACCAAGAGCCACAACACGGGTTTTCTCCGCTAGACCCATCTCAAGTTCCGCCAGAGGCAAAGGTGAGCAGTAAAGCAACTACCTCTTTGATCCTAGGTATCCTATCCTTAATTACTTTGCCGTTTGGAAGTATCCTATTCCTTGGGATCGTTGCGATTGTGTTATCTTCTTTATCTTTAAAAGAAATCAAGCGAACTCGACTACAGGGTCGCGGCATGGCAATTGCAGGATTAGTATGTGGAATCGTCGCCACGACTCTTAATGTGTTCGCCTTTGTTATCTCTTTTTTGATTAGCTTTATGTACGCTTTTAATCATGCGTAGACATGACAAGACCGCTCTCCGACACTGGAAAGCGGTCTGTGCAGGTATCCAGTAGCTTAACTTAGGAGGAATTGCATTTATGAATCCTTGCAGTCGTGTCCTTGTTCCACATTCCCATAGCTATAGGAATAAAGCGGTACAATCTCCACAGGCTTCAGGGATTGATATAACGCATTAGCGGCAACGGAGAACCCCGTAATATAGGCAGTTTTCACACCTTGTTCTTTCAGTTGCATCAAGCATGCTGTAACAACAGCTTTTCCAAATCCACGCTGCTGATAATCCGGATGAGTCCCAATGGTCTCAATAACAGAGACCCCATTCTCTCTATCCACAAATCCAAAACAGAAAGCTATAGGTTTCCCTTGGTCATCAACAACCGATAAATCAAGCTCTGCACAATACGACGGCAGATCTTTTCTCCAATAGACGGCTTTCCCTGAACGGGAATCCGGGAATATTTGCTGAATTAAATCAAGCTTCCCTTCATAGTCCCCTGCTTCCGTCATGCACTTAATGGAATATCCTTCTTCTAAGGATAGGGTATATTCGGTATGCTCAAGATCGTATTTTCTTGTATTTCCAATATGGGAATCTTTTTTAAAACCAGCTTCCAATAAAGCCGGAACCTCCAAACTATGATCATAACAGTCGGTGGTTAACCTCTTATTGTCCTTACCCCAAACATTTTTGGCCCATGATACCATGTCCTTGGCTATATGGGGATAGTCCGGGTGGATAATCAAACTAAAGAAATCACCACCATATTCGGAAATGAAAAGGCCAACCACCTCATCGGCTTCATTCTTCCACAAGTTGGCATGATTCTCCATAAAGTTGGGGTCTGAGCTTTTGACGGCTTCATTCCACTTCCAAAACTCTAATCTGACAAATTCCCAGGTTTGAAGTTTACCTGTTAACGTAATCATTTTCCTTAGGAACGCATGAACCTTGTTAAAATTTTCACATGTATCGACATATTTTTCACTAATTACTCCCATGTGTATCCCCTCCATGATTCTACTCAGTATCTATTATAGGGAGGATTCAATCCATTTCATAGGTAGAGATCTGCTTAATAAAAAAAAGACCTTGCTAAAGGGCTTTGAATAAATCAATGATGAAGCTGAAAGTAAAAAAGGCCGCCAGATGGCAGCCAGTCATTGCGAGTTATGCCTGCCTGAAAAATACTTTGTCCTCGTTATACTTGGCCTTGCCTTCATTAATAATAAATGTCTCGTAAATTTCTCTGTGGACAGGATCTTCAACGATGCAAACTTCAATTTTCGTTACTTCGTCTCTATGCATTCTGATCGGGGATACAGAATCCTCAAAATGCTTTTTTATTCTCGGTCTTAGCTTTCTAGCCTTTCCAATGAACAATAATTCATCTTTATCGTTATAAAACATAAAAATCCCACCTAGCTCTCTAGTGATCAGGTGAAATTGGGTGAAGCCGTAAATATTGCTTTCCTGAGGATCAACCTGTTTCGTAATGGTAACATCGGGGGTGGGAATGATGATATTGATCATAATAGTCTACTTCCTTTTCCTGTATTAGATTAGATTGTATAAGGTGCTCGTATCCCAAGCTTACTACATGATGTCATTATAACCAACTTGTTGCGATGCCTATATTTTCATCCGACCTCCTAGAACGTGCTCAGCCTCAGCTCATAAAAATATTGTACCGCGGGATGCTTGGCCTTGATTCTCACGGCCATATTCAGCAAGCGCTTTTTACCAACCCGTCTGTCCACGAGAGCCAGGACGTTCAGCAATATATCCCTGCTCTCCAGACTCTCTTCGATGGGGCAAGCTAGGAACTGGTTGGCTACAACGGTAAAATTGGACTTGCTGAGCGCTGTCTGGGCCGCTAAAAGCTCCTTTGCACACTTGGTTTTCCTTCGGTTCTCGGCCATGATTACCAGACGCTCCTCAGGCACCTTTCCCTGAGTCTCTTTCCTTAATGCATCCAGCTCTTCTTCCTTAACGACAACCCTGATATCAGGGTCATTCTTGATCTCCAGCTCCGTCTGATACCATTTGATGGGGCTGGTGGTCTCCTTCATATTAAAAATATTTCTCTTGTCCACCGTTATATGACAAAGCCCCGCTCGATCAGGCAAATACCGATAGCTTGTCGAACGGTATTCTACTCTTTCAGTTAATGAAGGACTCAGAAACTGATCCAAATTTTGCTTTAATTTACTCCAGCTCATGTGTTCCTCCTTTTAGTCTGCAATACCTCCAGGTCAGGGCCATCCTCAAATGGATGGCCCTGTTCTTAAAGATTTGTTATTGTACGTCCCTAGTTCAGGACGTTACGCCTCGTTGGCAAAGGCTTCAATCTCCTCGGCAAGCAAAGCCATTGCCTCCCGCCAGAAGGCGGGTGAATCCAGCTCAACGCCCATAAGCCTTGCAGCTTCCGCAACAGTAGTGCTTCCGCTGGCTTCAAGAAACGCACGGTACCGCTGCACGAATTCACCGCCTTGCTTCTTGTACTGGGCGTACAAGCCTTTGGAGAACAACAAACCAAAGGAGTACGGGAAATTCAAAAACTCATTCCCCGCCATGTAATAACCGGCTTTGCTGATCCACGGGTAAGGATGAATGCTTGCCGTATCCACGCCATTACCGTAGGCCTCCACCATCGCCTCATGCATCAAGCTGTTCAGCTCCTGAACAGACAACGCTCCGAGCTGTCTCCGCTCATATAGTCGACTCTCAAACAAATAACGAGCATAGAAATCAACGATATAATAACCGGCGTCAGACAGCGCCCGTTCCAGCAATGCCAATGACGCGCCCTTCGGCGCAAGTTCAAGCAGTTCCTGCTGAATAAGACTTTCGCAAAAAATCGACGCTGTCTCTGCAAGCGGCACAGGATAATCCGTATTCACCATCGGTCGTCCAATCAGGCAACTGCTGTGGTAGGCGTGTCCAAGCTCATGCGCCAGCACGCTGACATCGATATAATGGCCATTGAAGCTAGTCATGATCCGGCTTTCGCCAATCGGGAAAATATCGACGCACATCCCGAACCCGCCTTTGTCCGCACGTGGCTCTGCATCGATCCAGCGCCCCTGAAACGCACACTCAGCAAATCTGCCTAGCTCCCCACTAAACCGCTGGAATCCGGACACGATGATATCCTTCGCTGTGGAGTAAGATATTAGAGCGTAAGCTTCGCCTTCCAGCGGGGCAAATACGTCATGAAAGGGCAAAGCCCCGGAATGCCCCAGCAACCGCGCTTTAG
Source organism: Paenibacillus sp. 1SOY10 (assembly GCF_056836745.1). Classification (NCBI taxonomy): domain Bacteria; kingdom Bacillati; phylum Bacillota; class Bacilli; order Caryophanales; family Paenibacillaceae; genus Paenibacillus; species Paenibacillus sp. 1SOY10. Next base: position 74,458 of record NZ_JBXENK010000010.1, read on the forward strand.
TCCTGTAATAGCGGTGGAAGGCCGGCAGTCCTTCACGAATCGCCGTCATCATGGCCTCTAACGTGCCTCGCTCCATCCGGGAGGCCTCCAGCACCTTGTCCAGCGGAGAGGCGTAGCCCCGCAACCCATATATCGCAATGGCTTCCCCACACACGCCGTTAATACAAGCCGCACTCAGTTCTGCCACGCTCGCGCAGGCTTCCTGCTCCAAGGCGTATGCTTTTTTGCGCACAGCCATGTCACTGTCATAAGCCAGATTTTGCAGGTCCGACAGCCCCACACTCCGGGTCTTCCCGCGAACAACTATATCTTGGCGCAAGCCAGAGATGGTCCGCATGTACAGTCTCCCCCACGCCTTGGAGCCCGTGCTCTGCATCAAGGTTATCGCTGTCTCTGCCTCTTGCCCTAGTCGATGCTTGGACTGCTGCCGTAATCTCTGCAAATAGAAAAGCTGGCTACGCACATAAGCCGACTCTTCGGCCAGAGACTCCAAGTTATCCAGCTCCGCAAGCCACTTCCCGAAAGTGTTATGGGCTTGTTCAGCCACGGCCTCCACCTGCTCCAGTTCATCCATCGCATTCATGGCATCGTTATCACTACCATTTATACTGAATCGCAGCTCCGCATAACTGAAGAGGCAAAGATAAATACTCCGATATGCATCATAACGCGTTAAATAAGTCTCCAGCGTCCGCAATGCCTCTACACGGCTGCGTCCGCCTTCCTCCAGATGCTGCGCCGTCCATTCCTTTAAATCCTGCGCAAGCGCCGCCACCCGTGTCTGGTCTTCCTGATACTTCTCCGATCCGAAGGACGGATATAAGCTCTCCAGCTCCCATGTCATCTCCATGCTCAATCGCTCCTTAGCCCTTGGGCTTATTTAGTTAGTTATCTCAGTAGCGTTCAGCATGGATCTCACATGTTTGCACGTCCTCTTCCTTCGTTAAGGTTGGTATAAACTCAGCCGGTTATGACATGGGATGGAGATAACCGGTCCGTGGCAATATTTTTATTGTCAAAATTATAGCACATGGCGCTAGATTGGAGCTATGCCGGTTTGGGGGCCCGGTTAATTGTCTTCACAGGCTCCATCAGAGTCAAATGATACTCGTTCCCGCACCCGTCTGGCTTTTCATTACGGATATGTTCCTCCAGGCATATTCTTGAAAGCTTATTTATGGCAACAGATTTGTTCATCCTAAGACTCCCTTTCGAGCCCTAGGTTTGTTCTAGCACTTGACGCTGCGGTAAGATCAAGGGGTGACAGGCTGCCTAAACAATCTCTTTATTAAAATGTCCTCTTGTGTCTGTCTCCTGATTAAAGGCAGCCTGATTCATTGAGCCATTTAATTTACCTGACGCCATATGAATGACGTTCATAACCTGCTCTTTGGATTCAACGGTGAAGTTTAATCTGAGCGCCTCGATTCCTTTGAGGCTTGGTAACTCATCCAGAAGGTTAAGCGTCTTCCCATTAAGGAGAGTCGTTGTACAATCATCATGGGAAATGATCGGGAACGTTCCGTGCTCATCCCTTAACTCATAGCTCTTTGTTTTGCAAATTCTGCATTGATCCATTTTTTTCATCGGGCAATATTTTGTAAACATCAGAGGAGTCTTACCGTATACAATCATTTCCAGTGCGGGATAGCCTTCATTGGCTTCAACATAGGCATTTATTAAATCTTCAATTTGACTCTTATTCAATTCATAAGATAAAGTGACTCGTCGCGCGCCTAATTTATGTAATTCATAGCAACTGGTGGCATTAACAACATTTAGCGAATAGTCCGTAACAAACGGATTACTCCCTCTGTAGTGATAAATTCCACCGTACCCTCCGATGAGTAGCTGCCCTTCTTTTTCCTTATAATGATTCTGATTTCTTCTAACAACGTTATTAAAATAGATTTCCTTGATTCCACAGCTCACGCAAGCATCGTATTGCTCCTTCGTCGTCACAGAGGCCGTAAGGTATGGCTTTTCAGGGGCAAAGCTTATTTTTTCTTTTGCTTCCCAAGCCTTGGCCCTTTTCTCTTGGCTGTTAAGCTTTAGGTCATATAAGCCCAGTACAATATCCCGTCTTGCTGCATTTAACAGTTTAGCTGGAATAAACGCATGGCATTCTTCAAAATCCACCTGATGAAGCTGAAATATCGTATCATTTAATCTTGAGAATTGCTTGATTACCTGGTCCTTTGTGGTTGGATTATTAATGGCTTCGCTTAGTATTTCCTCGCTCTCATAGAAATAATGAAAGCCTAAGCCCTCCGCATCTATGCGAAGCTTTGAATCTGGACGTGCATATACTCTAATATCGAGGTCAAATCGCTTAAATTCCTTTTCCAGAGATGCTTCTAATTCTTTGTTATAGAAATAATCCTTCGTTTTATATACCAGATCGCCCACAGACAGCTTTTCTTTGATTTTGATGTAGCAGACATGATCGGCTTTGTTAATTAATTCGCCCTCTTTATCGTACAGCTTTGCAACCGTTAAATTAACATCTTCATGGTTGTGACTTATTCGGATCGTATCGTTCTGATTTAAAGGACGTGTAAGTGTGATTTCGTACATGTCTTTAATCATCTTGCTGATGGTTCCAATTTCATAGCCAAAGTTATTAGGTCTTAAGATATTCGTAATATCTCTTTTATCTTCGCGGAATAAATACCCTTTAGTAAATGTTCTATTGAATGTTTTTTTCAGATCTTCTTTATCCTCTTCGGTGATTGTATGATCTAAGGCCAGGCGATATTTGGATACAACATTAGCAACATATGTAGGCACTTTCATTCGACCTTCTATTTTTAAAGAATCGATTTCCCTTAAATCCTCGATATAGTCAATGGTGTTCAAGTCCTTAGTAGACAGAATATGGTTTTTCCCAAAAGAGATATCTGATGTCTTATCCACTAGTTCATATTCCTTACGGCATGAGCCCACACATCTTCCACGATTTGCGCTCCGATAGCCCATTAATCCTGACATTAGACAGTTTCCCGAATAAGATACACATAAAGCACCGTGAACGAAAATTTCTAAAGGGATTTCAGCTATTCTTTTGATCTCTTTTACTTTTTTCATCTCAACCTCACGGGACAGAACCACTCGCTTAGCACCAAGCTCTTTAAATAATAAAGTTCCGGCCAAATCGTCTATTCCCATTTGAGTTGAACAATGTGCCTCCATATCAAGGAAGTTGTTAACGATATAATCAAAAGCAGCCAGGTCCTGGACGATAATACCATCCACACCGACATCATTTAATTGGCGTATTTGCTCCTTCATTTCCTTAACCTCATTCTCAAAAACGATGGTATTCATGGTGATATAGATTTTAATATTTCTCAGGTGTGCATACGCAACAGCCTCTTCTAACGATTCCAAATCAAAATTAGATGAATATGCACGTGCACCAAATTTTTGCATGCCTAAGTACACTGCATCACAACCATTGGATATTGCAGCCTTTAAAGCTTCCATATTTCCTGCTGGAGCTAATAATTCAGTCATTTTGTCCTCCGTATGAACCCATAAATTTGCGGGAATCTAGGGTTGCTTGTGTATGGCTCTAGGTGCTCGCTGTAACGGCAAGTTTTCCTAGACTACCTTTTTACGAAACCTATCTTACACTCTAAACTGCAAAAAACATAAGCAGAAGATCACATATATCTATGGGGTTTCTTACTTTACCTGCCCCCCATGAAAATAGAGGTCAATCCATACAAAAGACCGTCCAAAAAGCAGCGAAAGCTGCCTTCTCGACGGTCCTTTGTGTCTTAAGTCTGCAATTGATTTATGAATACAATGCTTTTGTTTTTCTACAAGCGGGGTAGGTGCTAGTAATCAATCGCCTGCCGAAGCAATTTCAGACCTTATCATTGTTATATTCATCAATAATTGAAATCGTTTTATTTGCCACTTCACTACCAAGCGAAGCATACAATTTTTTATCACCAATAACATAAAACTCTTCTTTAGCACGTGTAGCTGCAACATTCATTATGTTTGGTTCAGAGACAGCCCATCTTGCAGCTCCACTGCTATCAAAATCAGCTCCAAGAATAAAGTAGACAATTCGGGCCTCTTTTCCTTGAAAAGTATGAACAGTTCCTATATTCGTTGGTTTTTCCTTTTCTCGCTTCGTGAAGTGAATTTCTTCTAAAGCTTGTGCAAGTTTATAGGCTACATTTTTAAATGGGGTAATAACATAAATATCATCCTTTAAATTCGGGTCTTCTTGCAAACGTCTGTCAATCATTCTTTTTAGGAATTCAGCCTGTTCTTTAACAAATTTATCATTTGCTTTTCCGGTTAAGTCGTACCACTGTGATTTTCCTTGCGATTCATGTTCTGATTTACCTTGTACCATCAATCCATCATACGATATTTTATTTGAAATCGTGAACATTGGATCGTCTGAACGTCTATGTACCCAAAGGGGGATGCCAATCCATTTATCTTCATTTTTTTGAAAACCGTACTGGCTTGTGGCATCCACAATAGTTTGAGTAGACGCTTCAGCAGAGACAAATTTTTCATTGACTTGATAGTGCCTCCCAATCAAGGTCAGAACATTTGAATCTAACGTCAACACTGGTTTTATTTGTGAAGGGTCCCCAACAACCATAACCTTCTTACTTCTAACAATTGCACCAACACTAGCTTGTGGTAATGCTTGACCAGCTTCGTCTATGAATAAATTGCCTATTGAATTTTCATTTAAATTTTTGAACATTCTTCCAAAACTAGCAAAGGTCGTGCTGACAACAGGGATAGTGAAATTTAACCATTGCCATGATTCCGATATTAATTCAGGCCCATTTTCTTTTCCAATGTACTGAGACTGGTTACTCCAAATATCCCTTGCTGCTTTCAAATTCTTCCTGTTTTCATACAAAAATTTCTTTTTAACTTTTAAGGCTGAAATAAACAACGCTGATTGTAACTGACGAAATTGTGTTGTAAACCACGGATTAGACTTCTGCAGCTCATCATAAGATAGTGAAAAATCTATTTGCTTAATGTCACTTTGAGATTTGATCTTTCCTAAAAGTGAGATTTCTTGTGCTATTTGTTTGAAATTATTTTGTTCATTGGTTACCCATTCATTAAAGTCAGCTTTTGTTTCCTCAATTTGTATTTGAATATGTTCACTTTTGTTAGCCTTTTCCCTTATCCCATATTCAAGTTGCCTTCGGTCATTCAACAGCTTTGTTCTTTGTTTTAATAAATCATTTAAATGATCATTTGCATAATTTAGATTTTTGAAGTATTGCTCAGCTTGGGGTCGATTAAATATTTTGTGAACCCACAACAAGCCAGGCTTCTGTGAAGTAACTACATCATAATTTCTTTTAGCTTGAGCTTGCAGATCATTTAGGCTTTCTATTTCAATAGAAATATTTGATAAATCATCATGAAGAATTCTACTTTCTTGCTTCAATCTTTCAATTTCACGAGTCACCTCCGCCTCCTGTGTAATTAAATTGGTTCGTTTCTTTTTCTCTTCATGTCCAAAAGCAATAATTTTCTCCTTGTGAATAGTTTCTAATTTTTGAAGATACTCCATTTTCTCACTATATTCTTGCATTTCTTCTCTTTTAAGTTTTATTTCATGATACAGCCGACTAAATTCTTGATATATACCTTCACCTGTATTGGCTTGATCAAAATCTTCTAAATTTTTTTCAATTGCTTCAATGTTTAAAAGTAAATTGTTTATATTTTTTAATGCGCCGCCCTCTAACGAGAATACTCCCCAATTTTCCTCGTGTATAAGCTCCTTTTTAATCTCCTGATTATTTCCAAATCCCTCACGGGTTAATTTAGAATTAGATATATCCTTGAAATAATCGATATCATCCAATTGCTTTTGAAAATCTTCAGCAATTGTTTCTTTCTTTGGCAGTTCCTTAACAATGTTCTGGACTGCCCCATTGTTTGAGCTTGCGACAACAATATTCTTATCGGAAATAGAGGACGGTAAAACATCCATTTCATCACTTTCATAATAAACTAGACTCTTTTTCATCGTATTATCAGAAAGCTGTACAATTTCCTTTGCTTGTTGTACCACTAAATCTGCAAAAATATCTTTCAACAGGGTCGTCTTCCCTGTTCCCGGCGGACCATTGACACTACGAATTTCATTTTTGTCGTTTAAAGCTAGATTGACCGCCACCTGTTGCATGAATGAAAGTGCGAAGCTTGGATTACTCGGAAACCTTCCTAAGGGATAGTATTTAGGTTGTAACATGTTTTCAAAAATTTGGGAATTAAATTGATCAGACTCTTTATTGCTATCTAAATTTTGTCTAGATCCTGAAAAACCATCAAAATATCGATCCAAGTTTTTATTAGTAATTATCTTTGCTTTGTTCAGGTCATCGATAAAGAAAGAATGTAAATTTACATCTCCATTCTCCAAATTTTTCACAAATGCATAGCGAAAATTATCCGTGGAAACATTATACTCCAGTAAGAGATCAGAAATAGTAATATTAAAGCCCTCATCAAATCTACTGTTTAACTCTTCTTTCAATGAATTCTCCACTTTAAAAAAGTTTTCTGGTAAATTACCATGTTTACGGATATAACCACTCATTGTGAGAAACAATTTATCTGATAAAAAACTTAATTGGTTATCAAAGTATATAGCGAAGGTGAATTTGTTAGAGGTATTAACTTCTTCGTAGGTTTTATCAATTTTGTACTTCACTCTTAATATATCAACAACTTCTTGAAAATCAAAAATATCAAAGTATAACACTAAACCCGACTTTTCAAAGAGCTTATCAGATACATTTTGTTGTTTTTTTTGTTTAATTAAAAAGTCTGTAAAAAACTTATGCCAATCCTCTTCAATTGTATGTAAAACCTTCAGCGGCTTTTCTTTTTTACTAATAGAACCTTCGGATAGTTGTTCTATTGTAATCCAAGCATTTAAAATATCTTCCCTTCTATTCATGTTCTCCCCCTAGTATGATCTACACATAAATATTATAAGGCTCGCACCCCATAATCAAAAAAAGCTCTCCAAGCCTAGAAATCTTAACCAGTGTATTTAATCATTCACTTACACACAATTAAAATTTTCTAATTTAAGTTAAAAAACCATGCCGTCAGCTACCTTACCCTACTTATGATACGGTTCCCCCCGCATAATCTTCACCACCCGATACACCTGCTCCACCAACACCAGCCGCAGGAGCTGGTGCGGATAAGTAAATCGGCCAAACGAGATCTTCAGGTTGGCGCGTTGAAGCACTTCATTCGCCAGCCCTAAGCTCCCGCCGATGACAAAGGCGATCTGGCTGCGGCCATAGGTGGCTAGTTCTTCGATATGCTGGGCCAGCTTGTCCGAGGTCCAGAGTTCGCCTTCAATGGCCGTTGCCACAACGTACGTGTCGGGCTTTAGGTAGGCGAGGATTCGCTCCCCCTCCCTACGTTTCACTTGCTCTTCCTCACTAGCGCTTAACTGCTCGGGTGCTTTTTCATCCGGAACTTCTATTAACGTCAGTTTGATATAAGGGGTGAGCCTTTTCGCGTATTCCGCAATCCCCTGGGTCAAATACTTCTCTTTCAGCTTGCCTACTGCAATAATTTGTATGTTCAATGATTTGCACCACCATCATGTTCTTTATGTATTCACACCACATATACCTCCAGCATATCACAAAAGACCCTGTTTTCTACATGGAGTATAGTCCACTATAACACCTCATGTTTAGTTTTTCCGCCTGGCGGTAAATAACATATACCGTCCCTTTTTCCTGATAGTCACCCGCTCCCATATTACGCCATATCAGGATACATCACTCTGCCATAGTCTTATCTTTATCTATGAATCACACCCGAATACAACTGGAGGAAACCACATGACGAAACACAAATCAATCCTATTAATGGCCGCTTTAAGCGCCGTACTACTAGTGAGTGCCTGCGGAAACAATTCGCAAGCAGACACAACGGACCCTGGGAATCAGTCTGACTCCAATGCAACGAACCGGAGCCAAGCAGGGAATAACAACACAGACTCATCCAACAACGAACTCACAGACCCTGTCGACTCTACCCCAGAGAATAATAACCCTAGTGAGGAAATTCTCATTGACATTGATCAGACACCCAAGCCGATTGAGAACAAGGGCAGCTTTGATTTTCAAGTGAAGCAGATTCCCGAGGGCTACCGACTTCAGGAGATGCAGTGGTCATCCGAGAGTAACAACACCGTCAATACGTTTGAACAAGCTATTGAGAATGGGCAATCTGGCGAGGACGGCTTCTATGTCAGCGGTGACGGGCAGTTTATGGGCTTCTTTTATCCCGAGGAAATGAAGGGGAAGGCAGGCAAGGTCACCTTCGTATTCGTGAACGAAGAGAATCAGCAACTGACCTGGGAGCAGGAAATTACGCTCCAATAGAGGGGTTATCTACAGCCCCCATCCCTCAGCCATCACAAAAAACAGCAAGCGTCAGAAGCCACCTCGGAGAATTTCTCCCGGCCCTGACGCTTGCTGTTTCATTTTTTTATTAAGCCACGCTATTAATCTATCAATCCAACTCCGCCCGCGAGAATAAATCCCGAATCAACGCCTCATTCTCACAAGCCTGCTTGAACCCAACCGCAAAGGCCTTAAGAGCCTCCCGATCGGAGGAATAGGCGCAGAACATCGACCCTTCCGGATCGAAGCGGACGATACCCTCGAGGTCCGGCATCTGCTCGGCCAGATACACAAAGGCTAGAGACGTCCAGTCATACCCGCTGCCCTCAAAGCCCTCGTCAGCCCGCAACGCAAACAGCTCCGTCAAATACGATCCAACCGGCAAAATGACGGACATTCCCCGCTCACCCTGATCCACCAGCTTGAACGGAGCTATATCCGTATGCTCATCTTCCACCGCATCCCCTCCGGCTTCCATCTCCAGCCGAGCAATGATCTCCTTACGCGCCTCCTCCGTCAAGCTCAGTGTTCCATGATCCTTCTTGATCCAGCCTGCTTGCATTCGTTTATCCAGCCAATCCGTTATCCAGGAAGGCGCGTAGCCACTTTGGCCAAATTCCCCACCAAACGCAATCATCTTCGGATAAATATCAAGGTATTCCTCCCGCGTAAGCCGTGGATTAGCATTCGTATACAGCCAGAACTGCACATCGTACATCAGCAGCGACAACTCATCGGCGTGGAAGGAGAAGTGTCCTTTCTCCTCCACAATGCGTGTACACACCGCCCGAATCTGCGATTCAAGCTGCTCGGCATCTACCACTTCCGCCTTGTTACACAGCTCCTCCAGCAGAGGCGAGAACTGCCCCTCAGCCACTTTACGCAAATCGTTGGCTTTATCCTCAGCAGCGGTATCGTATTCCTCCTCATTCACCAAGCCGCGAATAAAGGTCTCAAAATCCGGAGCCAGGAAAGTAATCTCATACTCCGACTCCTGATCCACATGGATTACCTCGGGTTCCCCATCCTTACCACAATGGCGGTAATCTAGCATAACCACGTCATGACCTGCCGAAGGACAGTCACAGATAACGATCCCGATGTCCGGGTATCCCCAGTCCTCAATCATAAATCGGCTACCCATGTCCCCGCACAGCGACTCATCCTTACCCCGCCCAATTCCCATGATCGACGAGATCGCAATATGGTCATCTGCCCAAGAGGTAGGTATTTGCGTAGGGAAGCAGGTATTCTGAGGAATACCCCCATTACGCTGTTTCATCAAAGCGATATAGGAGGCGGGCAGCTTGTAGCCTAACTCCTCCTCCACACTGGCAATCAACGCATCACTAGGTGGGTCCATCGTATATGTACTCTCGGCATAGCTGCCGTTATCCCAAAATTCAGACAAATCCAGACCCTCGAAGAACGGCTCCGCTGGAGTCTGTTCTTTTTGCCGCAAGGCCTGTTCACGAATCATGTTATTTTGCTGCTGACGATCAAGACGGCCCTGACACCACCCGAAGAGTTCTCGCGAGTGCTCATCTCCGGGATCGAGCTCCAGTGCTTTCGCAAATGCCTGCGCGCCCTCCTCAAATCTCCCCAGAAAATAATAAGAATACCCTGACCGGTAATGCCACGCTGAATCGTCTTTCCCTTCCTCAGCAACTTGGGCAAATTGTTCCAAGGCATCCTCGTAACGTCCTACATTGTTATAAGCCCTACCCAACTGGCCGACCATTTCATAATCTCTATTCGCAACAGGGATAGCTTCCAAAGCGTCTACAATATTCTGATGCTCATCTACCTCATACCACTGTTCCAATTGCTGCCGCAACGCTTGATCCACTTTCATCTACCTCCTGAATAAAGACATTTTCTCCATCTTACCAGACCTACCCTGCATAATACATCTATGAACCAGCGCAATCCCCCTACTCCCCTGCAAATTAAGTAATTTGATCTACTCCTGTACCCACCCGTAACCCCTTGGTCCTGCCAATCAGCAACAACAAGCAGTTATTATGGCCCACCGATCAAAACGTTTAGAAGAGTTACAAAAAAAGAAACAGCAGCACTCATGGACACGATAAGTAAAGTCCTGAATGCTGCTGTTTTATGGAACAGAGTCATCTATGAATCCAAGCTCTTGGTCAGGAGTATCTCCAAGGGTTGTGTATCAAGGATTAGGCAGCCTGCATCTTTATAGCCGAGTTTTCTATAAAAATGCTGGGCCTCTTCATCAGCTTGTGTGGATGTCATGACCAAATGGAAGCCCTCTTGCTTCATTTGTTCCTCCCAAAAATCAACTACCTGCTTCCCCATGCCCTTGCCTCGAAACGGTTCGTCTATCCAAATCAAGTTCATGAACGGAATATTGTCCCAGAAATACCCGTACCTCATCCAGCCAATCACACCTGTATGCTGATCTCGCATCATGTATATTTGATTTTGTTTGATTTTTGACCGAATCAAGTCCTCAGAAATATGGTGATCCCGTTCTCGGATATACTCCACATCTGAATCATTCGCCAACGCTATATTCATGATTATCCCTCATTCCAAAAAAGCTGGTATTTGCATTGAATGTAATCGCTGAAGCGTCTAGTAATTCTCCCCGCGATAATAACGTTCTAGCTTTTCCTCCAAATGAACAAGCTGAGCCTGCTTCTCCTTGATATCATCCTGCAATTTTTGCTTCTGTTGTTCGATTAACTGGATTCTTTCGGGGAGCGTTGAAGTACCTGCCTGAACCTTGTCATAATAGTTCTTGATATGCTCCACACTCATGCCCGTCTCACGAAGACACTTTATAAATACGAGCCAGTTCAGCTCATGCTCCGTGTAAAGACGGTTATTTTGTTTGCTTCGGGCCGCCGGCTCCAGCAATCCTTTCCTTTCATAAAAACGAATGGCTCCAATGTTCAATCCAACTTCTTTAGCTACTTCCCCAATGGTTAACATTCGAACTCCTCATCCATAGCAAAATTTAGTGTTGACCTATACTAAGTGTAGCATAGTAACTTATAAATCAGAAAAACAAATAATATAGAAAGAGGGATTTAAATGACCCAAACTGCCTTTGTCACTGGTGCGAATAAAGGAATTGGACTTGAAATAGTGAAGCAACTAGGGGAAGCTGGGTGGAAAGTGATTCTTGGCTCCCGTAGCGCCGAGCGAGGTGAAGCAGCAGCGGCTAAATTGACGGCCCAAGGCCTGAACGTGGACTGGATTCAAATCGATATGACAGATGCGAAGAGTATTGAATCAGCATCAGACAAAATCACCAACACTTATCCTGACTTCGCGCTATTAATCAACAACGCCGGTATGCCAGGGGCATTCTCCAGTTCCTTTACGGAGACCCGGGAAGAGGATTTACGCAATGCCTTTGAGGTTAATTTCTTCGGTACTTTCCGTCTGAATCAGCGTTTATTTCCTATAATCAAGAAAAATGAAGGTACCATAGTGAATGTATCCACGGACATGGCTTCTCTGGACCATTTGCAAAATGCCGAATTTACCCTTAATGCTTTTGATTATAACTCCTCAAAAGCAGCCAACAACGCGATGACTCTCTCCATGGCTTATGAAGCCAGAAGTACAGGAGCTCAAGTGTTTGCCGTTACGCCAGGCTTTACCACCACAGACCTGAATGGAAACGCTCCAGGTGGCAAATCCAAGCAAGCGGCAGCGGCTATTATCGTGGGTTACGCTATCGATGGCCAACGACATAATGGTGAATTTCTGAATGAAAAAGGGATTTACCCTTGGTAAAAATAATGCCCTTAAATCAAAACGGACCGTTGACAATCATCGGTCCGCTCCTTTTACTTACTATACGCCCTGCCGAGTTCGGCTTACTTCATTCCTGCTTCAACCCGGTTCCTACACCACCAGAAACCGCGCTTCGCACTGGCATTCCTGACATTTCACGGGTGGCTCCCAGTCAATAAACTTCGTGTGCTCTAGATCAACTACATCCGGGGCCTCTTCAAATTCATCCACGAACATATCAATCGCCAGTTCTACATGATCCTTGCATACCACATACATACCTTCAAGCATCCTTTCTATTTACCCAACCAAGCTATTGCCATTCACCTATATGATAACGGACAGGCGCTTACCTCTCCTCATCCAGCCCATCGTTAATTTCTTGATCCGACGGCTTGTCGGACAGCTTCATCGTCACCTTCTGCGCTTCACCGTCCCGATAATACGTCACTTCCAGATCCTCGCCGATCTTCTTGTGTTCATACAGATAGCGCCGCAATTCCCTTGTAGATTTGATCGGCTGCTTATCAAGCTGCGTAATCACATCATTCAGCTTCAGTCCCGCATCCTTCGCTGGACCATGGGCTTCAAGCACAATGACTCCCGAGGTAACGTGGCTTGGCAGCTTCATATCGTCTCGTTGCTCTTCGCTGAGCGGAGAATACGGGTTGTTCAAATCCAGCGTATACACCCCAACATAAGGTCGCACGACCTTGCCATGCAAGAGCAGATCGTCAACCGTTCTCATAACATCATTGACCGGAATCGCGAATCCAAGCCCTTCCACACCCGTATCTGAAATCTTCATCGTATTAATCCCGATGAGCTTGCCGTTCAAATCCACCAGTGCACCGCCGCTGTTGCCTTCGTTAATGGCTGCATCGGTCTGGATGACCTCCTGCTCCCAGTCATATACGCCGTCCTGATTAATGGACACCGGAATCATGCGGTTCGTATAGCTTACAATGCCCGAGGTCAACGTCCCCCCCAGCCCCAGCGGATTGCCGACGGCAATCACCGTCTCTCCTGCCCGAAGCTTTCCGGAGTCGCCCAACTCAATCACCGAATTAATCCCATAGTCATCGACTTCCAGCACGGCGATATCGTTGATCGCATCCTCACCGCTCACCTTGGCATCCCGAGAGCTTCCGTCACTGGTCACGATCTCCAAATCATCGGAACCACTGATGACATGGGTATTCGTAATGATATACGCCTTACCCTTCTCCTTCTTGAAGATCACGCCAGAGCCAAGTGCTGCCTGCGACGGATCACTCATCGACAGCTCATTATGATTCAGAATACTGACGACAGACGGGGCCACTTTGGCCGCTGCCGCACTGATACGCTGATAAGGATCGAGACCTGCAGAAGCGTCTGTCGACGCATTATGTCTTGAGGTAGAGGAAGGAACTCCCGTAATCAGGCTGAACAACAGCACGGCAACCACCGCGCTCAAAAGGGAAGAGATCAAGGAGATTTGCAGCGTGGACAGCCCCCGTCTTGGCCTGTGCCCCGGAGCCCCGCTCAGCCAGCGTCGCCGGCCGCCGCCCTCGGACATGCGCACGCGCCGTCCAGGTACCTTGGTGGAATAAAAATCATCGTCAAACAATCCCATCTCTACACTCTCCCTCCATAACTCTACCCCAAATATCCGGCGACCATCCTTTGTAGTTCACATCCCTGAAAGCAACGGTCCCCTTCAACTGTATGTCGGTATGGCAAAGCCATATTCACGCGTTTTTCACCTAATTCTTATAACGCCATGAACTGCGTAGATGTTGCCATCTTGCCGGGAAGTTTTGCAGCTTTTTTTCCGAACATTGGAATGTTTGACTTGATTACGGACTACACTAATATTAACGCGATAGATTGATAGATTTATCTTACCATATTTCGGTGGATTCGAATCATTTTTCAAGCAGAGAAATTTCGGGAATTTCTCCCTGTACGCTAATCAAAAAAAGCCCCCTAAGGAGGTCAACCATGGATTACTATTCCACACCAATGAACGAAGTTAATTTGCTAGCCAAGCTAGCGGACATGAAGGAAGAACATTACCATCAGTGGCTAACCCTGAGCGCCATGATGGAACTGCTGGTGGAGAAGGGGATTCTGACCCGTGAGGAAATAGATAAGAAGGCGCGAGAAATCGACGGGTTCCTGACCCCTCCGCCATATCCTACGGTCTAAGCTACCGCTCGTTTAACACATCCCACGCCGTCGGACGGTCATAGTAGGTCTCGCAAAGCTTGAATTCGCTATCCTTATAGAAGCAACCCCGATCCTCCATGGCTCCGCGCACAGACATCTTGGCCAGATCGAGAATATTATGCTCGCGGCTAAGATGGGCCAGATACACCCGCTTCAACCGGCCATTCAATATCTCGCTCATCAGTTCCCCGGTAGCCTCGTTGGACAAATGCCCCAGATCGCCGAGAATCCGACGCTTGATGTTCCACGGGTAACGTCCCATGCGAAGCATCTCGATATCGTGATTAGCCTCCAGCACCAGGACATCGGCATCGCCAATGGATTCCTTGACTTTATCACTGGCATAACCCAGATCGGTGCACACGCTAAGCTTCTCCTTGCCGTCGTAGAAGTTATAGCCTACGGGTTCGGCAGCATCATGGGAGATGGCAAAGGATTCTACCCGCAAGGAGCCAAAATCCCGCACCTCTCCCGTCCCCAGCACACAGCGCTGCTCATCGGCCAGGGCTCCAACCGCCTTCTCCATCGCCATCCAGGTCTTCTCGTTCGCATACACCGGAAGCTGGTATTTCCGCGCTACCGCACCCAGACCCTTGATATGGTCGGAATGCTCATGCGTAATCAGAATGCCGTCCAATTGTTGCCCGGTCATCCCCCGCTCCTGCATCAACTCGTCGATACGCTTGGCGCTGAAGCCCGCATCGATCATTAAGGTCGTCTCCCCATTGTTCACCAGTGTCGCATTCCCTGTCGAACCACTCGACAGTACCGAAAACCGTATCCCCATGTTCTCCCATTACTCCTTCGTCTTCTCTGTGTTCGGACTAATCACGTCCCCGCTGATGCCCTGCACATAATACTCCGTGCCATTCTCCAACATGAAGCGCCAGGCGGGTGCCGCCGGCAAATGGGCATCCGAGTCAAATAGCTCCCCGTAATACCCTAGTTCTACCTCGGTCACCACTGAACCCTCCGGCAGGAAATTCTCTACCAGATTACCCAGTGCCTTGGAGGCCGACAGCACTCGCTGGGGCTTCTCCTCCTCCGGATAGGTGATTTCGATCGCCTGAAGCTGGTATGAGATCATCTTCTGATTGCTGTTGAACAGCTTCAGCTCAATCTTGAACAACGGCCATTTGCCATCAACCAATGGATGAAGCACGAACACCTCCGAGCTACTCGCCACCTCATCGTACCGATAGCTCTCGATCCCGGGTAAGCTGTCCTTCAGCGCCGCCGTCAAGTCGCGCGGGGAGAAGATCAGCTTGCTATCCACCGGGGTGGGCAACTCCGTCAGCTTGCCCTGCTGCCCGCCATTGATGAACCGATAGGCAATCTTCGGCAACTCTGGTGACTCATTTGGGATTTTGGCCAGGACGCGAATTTGTTTCTCATCCATCGCCCTTTGCGTGTTATTCTCCAGAGCCGTGATGTCCAGACTGGAGTCGGCCTGTTCGCGTAGATCATTCCATAGCTGATAGCCCAGCACCAGATTTAGCAGCAGAAAAGCATAGATCAACACATTTTTTGCCCGACCCCAATCCATAATCCGTCCCCTTTCTTCATACTCGTTCTAGGATTCAACCGAACTCACAGGTAGTACCCTGGTCGCTCCATTGCCCAGTTCAACCACCCACATCGGCTTCAGCAACAAGCCCTGATCAGTGAGCGATGGCACATACGCCGGATATAACCGGGCGATACGCGCCTCCTCCTTCAGCTTGGTAAGCTGTTCTCGCAGCGGCTGGCCACCTGGCAAGGAGACCACCTGCTTCTCCCAACCTTCGCCCGCATCATAGATCAACGACCGCTCATAGCCGGTAATCGTGCCTTGACGCACCTCCAGAGAGATGACTCCGTAATGGAATGCCGCCAAGTCCAGGATGGGAAAAGCACCCGAAGGTCCTGTGCCATAATACTGCTGGAACACCACCCGCTGCTGGTTGCCTCCGGCTCCATCATTCATCTGCTCCAAGCGGTATTTACCGTTCCATCCACCATGCTGATTAACAAAATCAACGGCCGACAGCACGTTTTTACTTGGAGAATTCTCTCCCGCCGAAGGCGCCGCCGGATCGGTATAGTTGATCCAGTTCCGGTCCTGTCTGACCTGAAGACTGCGCTTGCCGTCGGTATAAATTTCGGAGCCGTCCTTCTCGCGGATGTAACGGGTGATACTTGGGTCAAAAAACAAGCTCCGCTGCATCTGCTCCGTCGAGTATAGCCCGATACCCAGGCCCGCCTGCACCATATCCACCGCTTGCTCGGGAAGGTAGTACCCTTCCTCCAGCGTATACGGCACCCAATCCTTACCGAAGTCTACCTGTTGCTGCACATCCTGCATCGTCAAGTCAGCCTTGGTCGCCTCATACACCACATCGCCGCGCGAGCTAAAGAAGAAGACACGCACCTGATCCTCGGTTCCCGTGTTGTAGATCAGGAGCCGATTAATACTCTCCGCGTCAAATAGCGGATCGGAAGCGATCTGCATTACACGCTGTAGCAATCCAATCGGAACACCGCCGCCGAACTCCAACTCTACGCCAATATTTTGGCTGCGGATTTCCGTCCAGTTGACATTATCCACCGCATAACGCTGGAACCCGTCGAACTGGCGCCCTTTTAGCCGCGAATAAATTAAATTGTAGAACGTAGAATCGGGATAGAACAACGTGTGCTTCCCCTCGCCCATATGCACCGCAATTTGCGCCGGGAACAGCATCGTCTCCGCCTCCAGCGAGGCCCCCATATTCTCCGTACGAATGTAGTCATTCTCCGTCTTAACCACCGGGTTGCTCCCTGGGAGCTGATAGATCAGAAAATAGCTTTGTACCAGGCTGCACACGACCAGCAAAGCCAGCGCCAGCGATTTAATCTTCTCCTTCATCGCGTCTCGCCCCCTTGCTTCTGCATCGGCAACGTAAAGGTTACTCTCGTACCCTTGCCAAAGTCGGATTGCAGGGAAATGGCTCCACCATGAGCCTTCACAATTTCCCGGGCAATCGACAGGCCTAATCCAGTGCCACCCATATTGCGCGAACGAGCCTTGTCCACCCGGTAGAAGCGTTCAAATATCCGGTCCAGATCCTTCTTCGGAATGCCAATACCGTTATCCTGCACAGAAATAGCCAACTGGCGATCCTCCGTCATACGTGCCTCCAAGGCAATCGTACCGCCTTCCGGCGTGTACTTCATTGCATTGGAGATCAGGTTGTCCAGCACCTGGTCAATCTGATCCCTGTCCATGAGGACCGCCTCCACGTCACTGGCGACAAAGAGCGTGGGCTTGATATCCTTCTCCTGCATTTGAAAAGAAAACCGATCCGCCACTTCCTCCAGCATCTCCATGATATTGGCCGGCTGCTTGCGTAGTTCCGCCTCTTGCGAATCAAGACGCGACAGATGCAGCAGATCGGTCACCAGACGAATCATCCGCTCCGTCTGGTTCTGGATGACCGATACGAAGCGTGGTCCCAGCTCTGTATCTTCCATCGCACCGTCCTCGAGCGCCTCCGTGTAGCTCTTGATTGTCGTCAGCGGCGTGCGTAGCTCATGCGATACGTTCGCCACGAACTCCCGCCGCGAGGCCTCCAGCTTCTCCTGCTCGGTGACGTCCTGAAGCACGGCAATCGTCCCGATGATGCCGAATTCCCGCCGATGAATCGGCGTGAAGGTCACGCGGATCAGCAGCAATCCGCCATCAGGTGCATCGTTCTCCAGCAACGCCGAATGCATCGTGCCTTGCTCTAACACACTGCGCTCTTCCTCAGGCAAATGCAGTAGCGAAATAATGTCCGTTCCAATGGCTGGTTGATCATCTACCCGCAGAATTTCACCAGCGCGCCGATTCATTAGTATGACCCGGCCATGCTCGTCCGTCGCGATCACACCATCGCTCATATTGGTCAGAATCGAAGCCAACTTCTCCTTCTCTTCCTCATTTTGAGCCAGCGCATCGCGCAAACGGCTGGTCATATAGTTAAAGGCCTTGCTAAGCTGCCCGATCTCATCATTGCCCAGCACAGGCATCTTCTGCTGGAACTCCCCTTCCGCAACCGCTGTAGCCCGCCGGGTCAACTCCTTGATTGGCGAGGTAATCGTATGGGCTAGAATGACGCCCAGCACCGCCGTCAGGCCCAACGCCAGCAGGATACCGGAAATAAAGATATTATTAATCCGCTCCATCGTACTGTACAAATCGCTCATGGAGGCCGCTATGTAGATGGCACCGACGATTTTTCCGCCGCTGGTAACTGGCTTGGCTACCACCTTCTTGCGCACGTTGTCCTCATCGATGATATATTCCTCGTTATCGCGAATCCCTTGCAGCGCCCGACTGACCACGGTCTGCGTATTCTTCGTCCCCACATAATCCGCATGGGAGGGCTTGGAGGTCGTCAGCACCTTGCCGCTGGCGTCCAGCACCTGAATCTCCGCGCCATTGATATTGAACAAATTGTTCACCAGCACGCGCAAATTCTCCAGCGATTCCTCCGCCGAATCTCCCGTGACCCCCAGGTTCTGTGCAGCCAGGACCGAAAGTAACTCCGCCCGTTCCTGCAACTCCTTCGTGAAATTGCTGGTTAGCGAAGTCTTCATCGCGCTCACAAAATAAACCCCGATCAACTGCATCGCAATCAGGATCAGCAGCACGTACACGATAATCAGCTTGGCCTGGATCGTACGAACGAAGGAGGACAAAAAATTCATGCTAGAATACCCCCGCCTTGGAGCTACGCATCATATACCCCAAGCCGCGCCGGGTAAGAATATACTCGGGCTTGCTCGGGTCGTCCTCAATCTTCTCGCGCAAGCGACGAATCGTGACATCCACGGTGCGAACATCACCGAAATACTCAAACCCCCATACGGCCTGAAGCAAATGCTCCCGGGTCATCACCTTGCCCGCGTTCTTGACCAGGTAATGCACCAGCTCGAATTCCCGGTGCGTCAAATCCAGCGGCTCTCCATTCTTGTGAACCGTATACATATCCGTATCTATGAACAACTCGAACAGGCTGATGCCCTGTCTCGCTTCTTCCGTACCTTCTACTTCCGTCTGCTTCTGCTGACGTCGCAAATGCGCCTTCACCCGGGCCAGCAGCTCACGCGTACTAAAGGGCTTGGTCACATAATCATCGGCCCCCAGCTCAAGACCCAGCACCTTGTCGATTTCCCCATCCTTGGCTGTCAGCATGATGATCGGGGTTTGCAGCTTGGCACGCACCTCGCGGCACACATCCATCCCGTCCTTGCCGGGCAACATCAAATCTAGCAGGATCAAGTCAGGCTGCTCGGAGAAAGCCAATTCCACGGCCTCAATACCGTCAAAGGCAAGTACAACCTCGTAGCCCTCTTTTTCGAGATTAAATTTCAATATATCCGCAATAGGTTTCTCATCATCCACTACTAAAATTTTACCTTGCATGATCCAGTTCACCCCAAACTTTCAGCCATGGCTTGTTATCCCTCTATCTTACCATAATCGAAGCGGCATCAGCTAACCAAGCTATAATAGAAAAAAAGCCCGACCCAGCCATTCCGTTCCCATAGGATGCGGAGGTGCTGAGCCAAGCTTAGTCATTCCAGATCTATAGATATTTCAATGGATTTTGCACACTGCCATCCTCGTGAATCTCAAAGTGCAAGTGAGTGCCGGTAGAGCGTCCCGTATTGCCCATAACGCCAATCTTCTCGCCCTTCTCGACGACTTGCCCCTTCTCCACATTGAACTCTTTCAAATGACCATATAATGTTTCATAGCCGTTCTTGTGGTCTATAATAATTACATTACCGTATCCGGATTTGGTGCCCACATAAGACACAACACCATCATCGGCTGCCAAAATACTCTTGTTTGAAGATACCAAGTCGATTCCTTTATGAGTCCGGCCCCAACGTTGCCCGTAACTGCTGGTCATCTTGGCGCTGAGTACCGGCCAGGCAAACTGTCCGCTACCTTCGCCCAATACAACCTTGGTTCCCTTCATCACGATCTTCGGTGACGAGGGCTCGATGACTTCTTGTCCTAGCCACTCCTCGTCCACCAGCAAGCCGTTCTCCTTGGTCACCCGGTATTCCATCATCTTGAGTCCGCTTGTTCCAAGGGAGATCACCTTAATCTCGCCAGCACGCATCTCGGGGTTCGTCTGTACAACGACCTGAGGTTCCGTGATGATCTCTTCCGTAATTCGCTCAACGGAACGCACCGTAAGTGCCGGTTGTACGGCCTTCACATTCAAGACCGTCCCGATTTGCAACGTCCGTTCCTGTATACCAGGATTGGCTGCGAACAAATCCGCTTGGGACACGTCAAATCGGGCTGCGATCGACGAGATCGTATCCCCTTCATGCACCTCATATTGTACGGCCTTCTCGCCACCTTCAAGAATAAGCTGCGCCGCTTCTTCGGGGCTCATGACCCGGTCAGGACTTACCTTGACGGCTGCCTGCTTCACTTCTTCGTTAATTACCGCCGATTCCAGTTCGGCTCCGGTCGACTTGACCTTATTATTACTAGCCGCTTTGCCCCCCGTACGTTGAACCTTTGCGGCCAGCGTATTGGTGCTATCCTGCAAATAAGGAATATAATTACCCTTCACCTGCTGCAGAACCTCTTGCACCGCAGCCGGGTCCTTAACGACAGCTACAACCTCACCATCAACCTTGAGCTCCATACCCTTGGCATAACCCGTTAACTTGCTGTACAGCGTATTCATCGTCGACTCAGCATCAATATCCGCCTTATAGGCTTCTTCCGGCTTCGTAGTAATAACTTCGGTGTTAACCACCATATTCACGTCCGGATATTTCTCCTGGTATTCCCGTTCTTTCCGCTCAATGACGGCTTGCAGTTGTGATTCACTCATGATAGCGCCCATATCCTGGCCGCCCAGGAATACCCGGTAATAAGATACCGTGTTCGCCTTCACATACTGCTGACCACCCAGATACACCGTGCCAGCAATCAATACAACAGCGGCTCCGGCAATTATAACCTTACGATATTTGAAGAACGAAGCCACGTTCACCCGTTCTTTGAATTTGGACATCTGTGAACCGTTCTCGGAGCGGCCATGTTTTCCTTGTGCAGAAACATCGCTTTTACGCCATAACCGCCAACCTTTTCCCGTAAAACCTTTCATACCGATCTCCTTTTCCTACTCGACTCTATTCGACATCAAATAGTTTCAAAATTTTAACCTTTAATCGCTATTTAACTTTACCATAGGCGGACAACCGATTTCAACCACTGGTAAAAATACTAAAAACCCGCATAACCATGCGGGTTCAGCGCTGTTTTGGCCCCTTGGCGCAAACAGAGAAAAAATTTACAGTTGTGTGAATGGCTTCCCTATTCTTTTAACATCTCGATAACTTTCGCATATTCCGCCTTATCCAGATGCTTGGACAGAATTTGTTCAATGTTAATCATTTCTGTCTCCGTCAAGCCACCCTCCAGTGCATTAGTCAACTGTTGCATGTCTTCCTGCGGTAGCTTGGACATAAGGATCGCAAAGATCTCTTCCTTCTCCTGATCAGGCAAATCATCCTTCTTCGCCACCAGATCATCCGGAGTCACTATCACTTGATTATCCTGGGCCAGGGCATCTCCTCCTGCCTCCAGCTCGCCCATGACTGGCAAAGCCCCATCCGGTGCTGTTCCATTAGTCTCGTCCGTCTGCGGCTCGGTATTCTCACCTTGGTGAGGGTCATCGGTAACGGCAGTCCCGCCCGGATTGACTTCATTGTTCCCGCCGCCTGCTGCATTTCCCTGCTGGTCAGACTGGTTATCGGGGGGCGACTGCCCCCCGCCCAGGCCCAGCATGCCCTTCATCATACTTCCCAGACTGGGAGCTTGCCCGGTCACGGGTAGATTATAGCTGCCTAGCAAGGACTGAACATATGAATTGACCACATAGCCTGTCGTCGCCATAGTTAATACACTGACTGCAACCACTGTCGCACCCAATTTTAATAGCCAGCCGATCCATTTCATAAATCGCATCATGATGCCTCCTTCTGCCTTGTCACTATCACGTACTCTATCTCTCCTCAGTATGGACGGAGATGCACGATTTCAACCTTGCGACCGCAGAAGTAGCGCAGAAAAAAACCGCCCCAAGCGGGATATTGCCATCCTGCCGAAGCGGTAATCGATAGATTTTATATAACTATAATGTATTGGCTCAAAACCGAAATCAGTGCCTGCCAGGAGACTATGAAGCATTGCGGGTTCGTAGGGTTCTTCCAATCGCTGCCCCTCATGGATTTCTCTAATTCAATAAATTCTTATAAGGTTGAAATCCATTCGCAAAGGCGACCACTTCGTTTCTCCAGAATCCCTACGACCCTCCATAGCATAGATGCCTGTTGTCCAACACTGATTTCTAGATTGAGCCAATAAATTATTCGTAAATTGGCAGTACCGGGTTGGTTTGACTGCGGTTGCGGCCGACAGAGAAGATGGCAATCGGTACGCCCGTCAGTTCAGCTACCCGCTCTACGTAATAACGGGTTGTAGCTGGCAGATCCTCCAGTGTCTTGACTTCGGAGATATCCTCGCTCCAGCCTGGCATTTCTTCGTAGACGGCTTCACATTCAGCAAGCATTTTCAGACTAGCCGGGTAATTCGTAATAATTTCGCCGCGATATTTGTAGCCGGTGCAGATCTTGACCGTCTTCAAGCCGGTCAGTACATCCAGCGAGTTCAGCGACAAGCCAGTCAGACCGCTGACCCGGCGCGTATGGCGCACGACAACACTGTCGAACCAACCTACCCGGCGCGGACGTCCTGTCACTGTGCCATATTCATGGCCCGTTTCCCGAATCAGATCGCCGATTTCGTCGTTCAATTCTGTCGGGAAGGGTCCATCGCCCACGCGAGTCGTGTAGGCCTTGGCTACACCGATGATTTGGTGAATCTTCGTCGGTCCCACACCGGACCCATTACATACGCCGCCCGCAGACGGGTTGGAAGAGGTAACGAACGGATAAGTACCTTGGTCGATATCGAGCATCACCCCTTGCGCTCCCTCGAACAGTACCTTTTCATTAGCATCAATCGCCTCGTTGAGAACTACCGAAGTATCCGCCACATAAGGACGAATAAACTCGGCATATTCCAAATACTGCTTCAGCACCAGCTCTACATCCAGCGGTTCCCCGCCATAGACCTGCTCAATAAGGTGATTCTTTTCTTTCATAATGTGGCGAAGCTTCATTTCGAATTCCTCAGGGTCCATCAGGTCAGCGATCCGGATGCCGCTACGAGCAGCCTTGTCCATATACGCCGGGCCAATCCCTTTACGAGTTGTACCAATCTTATTGTCACCCTTGCGATCTTCCTCCAAGGCATCCAGTACCAGATGATAGGGCAAGATCACATGCGCACGGTCGCTGATTAGCAAATTCTTCGCGCTGAAGCCGTTCTCTTCCACATATTTGATCTCTTCAATCAAGGCAGCCGGATTAACAACCACCCCATTGCCGATGATGCAGCGTTTATCTTTATTGAAGATACCTGACGGAATCAAGGTAAGCTTGTACTTCTTGCCATCGATAAGAATGGTGTGACCGGCATTATTACCGCCTTGATAACGGGCCACCACATCTGCGCTGTCCGCCAGAAAATCCGTGATTTTACCTTTACCTTCGTCTCCCCATTGTGTTCCCACAACGACTACCGTTGACATGTACATTCCCCCGCATGGTGCGTCAGGCACCTATATTTGAGTATTTGAGCATTGCAAAAGTCAGCCTGAGGTTCGCATCCCGCAAATCCCCGGCCGATACTACTTCCCGGACTGCTAAAAGTATAATCATAGACAGCAACCACGCACTTCACAGGCACGATTTGCTGTAATGTTGCCGCTTTAACGCAGCAATACCAGTTTAACAGTCTCCTTTTTTAAAGTCAAATCCAAAAACGAACGATTTCAGCTTCATATTTTACAATTGTTCGGAATTGAAACGAATTTATTCCGATAAAAAGAGGAATCTTCATGCCCCCGTTCCTATAGAAGGCCAGGTACGAAGATCCCTCTGATTGTTCTGGCGCTACTAAGCCCTGCTACAGCTTGAAGATCGTGACAGCCTTTTGCAATTCCGTAGACAACTCGGAGAGCTGACGAATGGCCGTAGCAATCTGTTCCATAGCCGCGCTTTGTTGCTCGGATGCGGCAGCGACCTCTTCGGAGGAAGCAGCCTGTTCCTGCGTTACGCCAGAGATTTGCTGTACAGATGCGGAAATGGTCTGATAGGAGCCTTCCACCAAGAGCAGGGTTTGCAGCAATTGATCGGTCCGTGACGAGAAGTTGCTAATGCCTTGGAAGATATCCTGGAAGTTACGATGCGTCTTGGTCATCCATTCCTGGCCTTCTTCGATGGCCTGGCTACCTTCGCCAATGCTTTCAATAACAAGGCGGCTGTTCTCTTGGGTGCCAACCACGAGCTCCGTAATGGATGAGGCCGCGCCGGTGGCTTGCTCAGCCAGCTTACGAACCTCTCCGGCGACAACGGCAAAGCCGCGACCCAGTTCACCAACCCGCGCCGCTTCAATAGAAGCATTCAGCGCAAGCAGGTTCGTCTGCTGAGCGATGTCGGTAATCATACCGACCACTTCGCCAATCTCCTTGGAGCGTTCCTCCAATTGACCTGCGGAAGCTTCCGAGTGACGCATAACCTCTTCAATCTTGTTCATATGGCGCAGAGTTTCGTCGACCATATTCTGTCCATCTGCCGATTGCTTGCTGACCTGTTCAGCAATCGACTGCATCTCGTTCACATCCGACACAACACCTGTTAATTGCTCCTGAATTTCCACAACCGAAGTCGAGCTGTGAGTGATAGATTCTACCACTTCATTGATGCCCTCGCTCATGCTATTCATCGAGATCGCTACTTGCTGTGCGCTTTCACTGGATTCCTTGGTCACGTGCAGCAATTGGGAACTGGTGTCCGCCACCTCGCGGGAGGATGTAGAGATATGACTAATCAGTTGCTTCATATTCTTGCTCATCGTCTGGAAGGATTCCGCCAGGCGGCCAGTCTCATCCGTACCTGTAACTTCAACTTCTACCATTAAATCGCCCGTAGCAAAACGCTCCGTAGTATTCATAAGCTGCTTGATTGGCTTGGAAATGATGCGACCTGTGGCAAAGGACAACCCCATACCAAGCAGAAGCACAAACACGGTAATCAGCACGCTATACAACACGACCTTGGCCGTGGTGGCAGGAATAGCGGAAGCGTCCAGGTCAATCCCCAGCAGGCCAGCCGTGGTGCCGTCTCCCTTTTGCAATGGGATGAAGATCGACTTGTGGACTCCATACTCATCCTTATAGATGTCACTAATCGTTTCTTTCCCCTCGGAAATCGTGATTTTCATATCGTCAGAGAAAGGATAGTCAAGATTGAAATCTCCATCTGTATCCGACAAGGCAATGATGCGCTCCGTTCCGCCGTCGTTAGAGAGAATAAATACATTCTCCAGATTGTATTCCTGCTTCAGGCGGTCCATTGCCTGGCGGGTTGCCTGATAGACCAGGGCATCTGTGCCCGCGATGTCCAGCTTGTTGCCCTCAATACGCTCAAGCTCGGTCTCCACCACATGGATGTTACTTTGCAGGCGTAGATCAAGTTCATTCATCAACTGCCCGCTTAAGGTGGAGTTCACCACGATTAATAAACCTACAAAACAAATAATTGTAATAAGAACCATTTGCATCGTACCCAGCATAATTTTTGCCGAGATGCTGCCTAGAAATAATTTTTTTAACTTTTGCTTCACTGCAAGTTCAACTCCTGCTTGTTAGTTTGATAAGGGGGTCAGTTCACCGACGTTACGTTAAAGGTCTCGCAGACTTCGGAGACGCACTC
The DNA here is from genome assembly GCF_056836745.1 of Paenibacillus sp. 1SOY10. NCBI lineage: Bacteria > Bacillati > Bacillota > Bacilli > Caryophanales > Paenibacillaceae > Paenibacillus > Paenibacillus sp. 1SOY10. The sequence goes on from NZ_JBXENK010000010.1 coordinate 100,779, forward strand.
TTTCAAATATTGGACGATTTCAGTGATATGCTCAGGCTTTGTATGGGGAGAGATGACGAAGAACTTGCTGACATACAGCGGAATCAGCTTGCCTTCAGTCGTATTGACCAGCAAATGCTTCTTCGTATCGCCGAAGAACATTTCATCCCGGCGCTCACCCAGCTTTTCGAACAAGCGTTCATTCAACCGGTTGCTGCGTTCAATCGCCTCCAGGGAGCAAGTTCCCTTGATCTCATCAGCAAATCTTGGACTCCCGGAGGGGTAGATGCGAATTAAGGTAGACATGCCCGAGTTATCCGGATTGGCGATGTCCGCCTGCGGAATCTCCGCCGTCATCTGCCGTCTGAATTCCGAGGTCACTTCCATGAACTGTGCCAGCAACCGTCTATAACCTTCCACGCCAAAAGCCAGCAGCAGACTATACATGCTAATGGAGCTAGCCATACGGGAGCATTCCAGCGTATAGCCGGTATGGTAATCTCCGTAACCGCGATGGCCCACATAAGGTGTCTCGTCCGCTTCCAAATCCATCAGGCGCAAATCATTGGCATTTTTAAGCAAGAATAGGCTAGATACATACGGAGCTTGACCCAGCTTTTGAAAGTCAAAGCATAACGAATCAGCCAGGGACAACAAGCGCATCTTGCGCTGAATGGGAGCTAGCATGTCCAGCACCTCTGGAGTCAGACCTAGCGAATTGTCTTCCAGGGAATACTCATTAAAGAACGCAAAAAACCCGCCCAACGCCGAATCTGCGTGGATATGTGGGCATGGCAGGTTGAACCGTTTCGCCGTCTCCTCAGCAACGGCACGAATCTCGCCAATATCATCAATGCCGATGGCATCCGTTGTTCCTGTGGTAGCCACAATATAGATAGGTACACCGCCAAGTAAGCCGACCTTCTCCAGATTACGTTTCAAATCAGCCACATCCATCGAGCTATCAGGCAAAGTCTTGATTTTTATCAAGTGATCACTGCCGATCCCCGTTGCCTCCATCGACTTCAAGAGACTGTAATGCGCTGCTTCTGAACAGAAGGCGTACAGATTGTTCGGAACTCCTCGCCGAAGCGCATCAGGAGCATATTTGGCAATCGCTATACGGAGCCCGGAGAACACCGCTCCTTGACCGCCCCATGTCGTGTAACCTCCACTCTTCCCGGCATCATAGCCGACAAGCTTGGACATCATCGCCGTCACTCGAACCTCGGCCTCTGCACCGGCAGGTCCATAGACATCCCACAGGTTATTTCCGTTCACGAGCATGGCCGTCAGCATACCCAGCATGCCTGGAATGGAAGCCATCGGCAAAATATTCGTAAAAAAGTATTTCGTATGGTACGGATGACCGTGCAGCAGCTTTAACAACTCTCCATTAACCTCCTGCATGGCAGCACCTTCATGAGGAATAGCGCTCTCTGCTGTCAACTGACCGTAGAAATCAGCATTACGCACCTTTTCCCCCTTGAGGTTAACGCCCTCAGGATTCTTTAATTCATCCACGCCGCTAACAAGTTGCTCGATCAATTCCATCAGCATTTTACGCTGGACCGGATTTCCATCTTCGCTCGGGAACCATTCTCTGACATCCGGCCTACCGTTCATTTCCATCTGCATTCTCTCCTATGCTCCGATTTGAGGTTCTGTTTTCATTTCAGCCGTTGAAGAAGCCTCTCTATTTACTCTATATATATCGGCAGATGTAAGCTTATTAATGACCCCCTTTCACCCTTTTCATTTCCTTACAAGGCTAAATTGTACCATTTATCCAAATACCGTACAGATTACAATAAGGAATATATTCCATTAAATGGAACACATTCATGGGTCTTATGGCCTACTAAAATAAAAAAAGACCAACGATATAATCGTTGGTCTAGCCCTTCCCGCCTAGGAAATGGCGCTTTCACAAGTTATTTAAAATTTAAATTAATTATCCGGCTGCAAAAGCATCTCCGTGCATTCTTTCATAGTTTGCAAATTTGTTGAAATTTTTCAAAAATACAAGTTCGACGGTTCCTACCGGACCGTTCCGCTGCTTGGCAATGATAATTTCGATAATATTCTTCTTCTCGGTCTCCTGATTATAATAATCATCCCGATACAAGAAGGCGACGATATCGGCATCTTGCTCGATAGAACCCGATTCCCGAAGGTCAGACATCATCGGGCGCTTGTCCTGCCGCTGCTCAACCCCCCGGCTTAACTGGGACAGTGCAATGACCGGCACCTCCAGCTCCCGGGCAATCTGCTTCAGCGTCCGGGAGATTTCGGACACCTCTTGCTGACGGTTCTCCCCGGCCTTGCCCCGACCATGAATCAGTTGCAAGTAATCGATGACAATCATGCCCAGGCCGCGTTCTTTCTTCAATCGGCGGCATTTGGCACGAATATCGGCTACGGTAACACCTGGTGTATCATCAATATAGATTTCTGCTTCCGACAGGGCAGCGATCCCCATCGTCAGCTTGGACCAATCATCATCACTCTTGAAGTCCCCGGTTCTCATTACGCTGGCATCCAGATTCGCTTCAGCGCAGATCATCCGTTGCACAAGCTGGGCCGCCGACATTTCCAGACTAAAGATCGCTACCGTCTCCTTGGCCCGCACAGCCACATTCTGGGCAATGTTCAAGGCAAAGGCGGTCTTACCTACTGAAGGACGGGCGGCTACGATAATAAGATCATTGCGTTGAAAACCTGCCGTCATCTTGTCCAAATCCACAAATCCGGACGGGATGCCTGTTGTACTCCCCCGATTCTGATGCAGTAGCTCTACCCGGTCGAATACTTCCATCAGCACATCGCGGATAGCAATGAATCCACTGCCCGAGCGACTGTTAGAGATTTCGAGGATACGCCGTTCGGCATCACTCAGCATGCCGGCTACATCTTCACCACCGGTATATCCATCACTAACGATTTGCGTCGCCGTACGAATCAAACGCCGTAGCATCGACTTCTCTTCGATGATCCGAGCGTAATAATCCACGTTGGCTGCGGTAGGCACACCATGAGCAAGCTTGGCTAAATAGCTAACCCCGCCGATGTCTTCCAGTTCGCCCCGATCCTTCAACTTGGCGGTAAGTGTCACGAGATCGATCGGCTTCCCATCCTCGCCTAATTGAACCATGGCTTCAAAGATTAATTGATGGGGCTTGTCATAGAAGTCTTCCGTGCGCACCCGCTCCATGGCGGTAATAAGCGCCTCTGACTGTAGCAGCACCGCCCCGAGCACCGCTTGCTCGGCTTCGAGATTTTGCGGGGGGATCCGGTCAAAAAACAGATCTCCGCTCATCTTATTCCTCCGTGACGTGAACCTTCAACGTCGATTTTACTTCCGGATGAAGCTTCACCGGTACTTGAGTTACGCCCAAGGTCCGGATTGGATCGCTCATCTCGATCTTCCGCTTGTCAATCTTCACGCCATGCTTCGCAAGCGCCTCAGCCACCTGCTTGCTAGTGATGGCGCCGAACAATCGACCGCCTTCGCCTGCCTTCGCTTTCAGCTCAACCGTCATCTCTTCCAGCTTCTTGCCAAGCTGAGCCGCTTCTTCCTTCTCCTGCAGCTTGCGCTTTTGCTCTGCCGCAGTTTGCTGCTCCAGTGTCTTCACATTGCCATCAGTAGCTGGACGCACCAGTCCTCTTGGCAGCAAGAAGTTTTGCGCGTAGCCCTCGGATACATTCTTAACCTCGCCTTTTTTGCCTTGTCCTTTGACATCCTGCAGAAAGATAACCTTCATTCGAATAACCCCTCTTCCTTCTCTATTTCATCCAGCACGTCCAGCAGCTTCTTCTCCGCTTCCGCCTGGGTTCCTTCCAATTGCACCGCCGCGTTGGTCAAATGTCCACCGCCGCCCAGCCGCTCCATAACTACCTGTACGTTCATACTACCCAAGGAACGGGCGCTGATGCCAATGAGACCATCGGGCCGTTCGCTGATGACGAAGGAGGCCAGCACCCCCGTCATGTTCAGCAGCGTATCCGCCACTTGGGCGATCAAGAGCTGCGGAATCTTGCGATTTTGCTCAGTTACCGCCAAGGCGATATTCCCATGAATCATGCGGGCATGCTTGATGATATCCGCCTTGGCAATATACTCTTGCAGATCTTCCTTAAGCATGCGCTGAACCAGCACCGTATCCGCTCCATTGCGGCGGAGGAACGCCGCCGCTTCGAACGTCCGGGAGCCGGTATGCAGTGCGAAGTGCTTCGTATCTACGGTAATCCCCGCGAGCAGCGTTGTCGCTTCCAGCGGACTCAGTTCAACCTTCTCGTGGATGTATTGCAGCAGTTCCGTCACCAGTTCACAAGCCGATGAAGCATACGGCTCCAGGTAGACCAGAACGGCATCGTTGACGAATTCCTCGCCCCGCCGGTGATGATCAACCACCACGACCCGGCTGGCTGCTTCGACAAGCCTTGGCTCCATCGTAATAGAAGCCTTATGCGTATCCACCAGCACCAGCAGCGTGTGCTCCGTCATCATGCCCATGGCTTGCTCCGGCGTGATGAAGCGCTTCGAGAGCGCTTCTTCCTTGCCGATGCGCTCCATCAGGCGCTCGATGCCGGGATTGCTGCCATCCAGCACGATGTGAGCCTCGACCTTGTACATGTCGGCGGCCTTGAGCACCCCGATGGAGGCACCAATCACGTCGAGGTCCGGCACGCGATGGCCCATGATGATTACGCGGTCGCTCTCCTGCATCAGATCGCGCAATGCATGCGCGATCACCCGGGCGCGGACTCGCGTCCGCTTCTCTATGGCGCCCGACTTGCCGCCATAGAAGGACAACCGCTGACCGGCCTTCACCGCGGCCTGGTCACCCCCACGGCCGAGCGCCATGTCGAGACTGGACTGCGCCAGCTCGCCCAGTTCGCTGAACCGCTCGGCACCAAAGGCGAGGCCGATGCTCAGCGTAATCGGCACCTTGAGGTCCGCGGTCATCTCGCGGACCTCATCGAGGATCACGAACCGGCTTTGCTCCAGTTCGTTCAGCGATTTCTGATTTAGAATCATCAGATATCGCTCGGAGGACAGCCGCCGCAGGTACACCCGGTATTGCTTGGCCCATTCCGTAATCGTCGTCGCTACGCGGGCGATTAGGGCTGTCCGCTGCTGATCATCCATTCCCTGCGTGGCTTCATCCAGGTTATCCAGCAGAATGATGCCCAGCGCCGCCCGTTCATCCTCATAACGGGTGCGAAGCAAGGATAACTCGGTCATATCATGAACATAAATCATCCGCTCTACCGTGTCGATGATCAGCTCATACACACGGTCGTTCACCGTGGACTCCAGCGTCACTCGCCCATCCCCGCCATCTTTCTTCTGAGGCGGTGGCAACTGCGGCAGTAAGGCATGGAGCGGCTCGCCCACAACGGATTCCTTGCCGTACATCCCGGCTATGAACTCGTTATGCCATTCCACCGAGCGCTCCTCGCTGTACAGCAGAATTCCGAACGGCAGCTTACTGACCGCTTCCCCTTCCACCCGCTTGATACGGTAATTCAGATCCGTCACATAACGCACTAATTCTTGGCGAAACTGCCGCTCCGCCCGAAACATACTGAAAGTCAACACGCCCACCAGACAGAGACAGATCAGCCCCAAAATCCAGTTCATATAAGAGACGAAGATGACAAGCAGCAATTGAAGCATGAACATCCACACGGTTTGGTAACCGTACCAGCGTTTTTGCAGTGAATTCGGCATGCCTTCTCACCCTATCGTCTTGTTCTAGTCATCGCATCACGCAGCGGAAAAGCAATATCGAGCATCCCTACAATCCACAATGGCGGAATGAACAGCAAGGCCACAATGGCCAGGATAGGAAATACAGGATTCCACTTCCGGTGGTACGCTACGAAGAAGAAGAAGCTTGCCGTCTGCACCATAAACAAGAATTGCAGCAGTGGAATCAGGTTCACCAGGATCGTACCCATGAAGCCTTCGTGAATACCCTCTCCTCCAAATAACTGCAATAACGTACAGAGCAAGTAATACCAAATCAAGGAACGCGGCAATCTCCAGTCACGTAGTGGCGCCAGCTTCGGCAAGGCATGACCCATGCTTGAGAGCGTAGGCCGCGAGATCGCATGAGCGATCGAGGCCATGAGCAGCGCACAAACGACCATCGTTGACGGAATCATGCGCACCGTCAGTGTGGAGAATTGCTCGCTAAGCTCCGGCGACCAAGCAATACTGCCAGCCAGCGGAGTATCCGCTACATTTTGGAACGGGGCCATGACAACATTCACCATGTCCTGAATCGCAATCGTCAGGTTGAAGTCGAAGAAGACCGTACTAATCAACAGGATGAGCAAGAAGTCCAGTATAATGGTTCCGGCTCCCAGCATGACTGCACGAAACGCAGGTCCCTTTCTCTTATACACAACCCCCATCGCAATGGATGGAAGGATGAAGTACACGGCTTGCAGTAAAATAATCGGTCCCACAATCAGCGAAGCTACCAGCCATACGATCGCTATATGTAGCAAGAAACCTCGGGTTGACAACGTTGTATACAACAAAATACCCGGTACGATCAGAAAAAAAGCGGTAATGACCGTAAGCGGGGTAGCCAGTGACAGCAGGAGAAGTAAATAAACGACACTCCAGGCCACCGATGTCCATAGCTTCAAATAGATTCACCTCTTACGCATATGTTCTTCCAAAGTTGAAATATCCTGATACCAGTCCTCGAGTTGGTGGCCCTCTTGCTTATGCTTCTTCAGCTTATCCAGAATGTCATCATCCAACTGCTGGTAAGAGACTCCCAGTCTCCGCCCCAGAATGTAGCTGCTAACGATCAGACTGGCTAGACTGTCCGTTACCCGCGATGTGCTGCCTTCCCACAGTGCCTTGAACAAGCGGGATACGTGATCGACTACTTCGGTTTTGAGCCATTCAATCACCTTGGCGCGTTTGGCCACATCCATTTCCCTTTGCATGACGGACAGCTTCCACCCTCCCGAAAAAAAGCTTTATTGTTCATTATAGCACAGTTTTATTGCGTACTTGCCGAATCCCGGGTCACGAATTTCTCGCAATATTCGATAATTTGACTACGCCGAACAATGCCGATAAATCGACCACGGTCATCTACGACCGGCACAAAGTTCTGCACCTTGGCCAGATTGATCAAATCCTCCATATCCGCGTCAATTCGAACCGCCTTCATGTCCATCTTCAACGGAACATCCTTGAGCAGAAATTTTGAAGCCGTCTCAAACGTAATTTTCCCGTCCGAATTCTTCATATGCCATAGCAGATCCCCCTCCGTTACCGTTCCCACATACGCTCCGTCATGATCCAGAATCGGAACTGCCGTATAACGGTGGAATTCCATCCTCTCCAAGGTCTGGCGCAAGGTGGAATCCAGGGTGACGGTGACTACATTATTTTTTGGAAGCAGAAAAAATGCAATATTCATGAGAGCAAAATCCTCCTCATCCTTCTTTCAGACTCCCCTAAATTTCTACGTTTCAAACCAGCGGATGTTCCGCCTAACGCGTGAAATCGGCAGCCGTTAAGCCAGGCTGCCGAGGGGTACATTCTATCGTATGCGTTCATTACGTTCATTATTGCCCGTTAGCGGCTACTCCGCCTTCTTCTCCGGTTACCGTTTGCTCGCTCTCGGCTTGCTCGGCGTCACGGGATTCCGGGGTAATCAGATTGGCCGGTTCCGTATCGGGATTAAGCCAATCCTCAATCATAGTCTGGGCGAATTCCAAATCCTCTTCATTGACTTTATCATAATAAATACCGTTAATGCGCGTTCCTTTGCCCGTAATCGTGAAGCCGCTGATTTGCGGAGATTGCTTTGCAAGCAGCACCTTCTTGGACAACTCAATGATTTGGGACGGCGGCAAATCCGTCTTGAAGTTAGCTCCCATCATGCTGATGAGTTCAGGAATCTTGGTCACCTGATCAAGCTTAAGCATCCGGTCCACCATCGCATGCAGGAAGACTTGATGCCGCATATTGCGATTATATCCACCATCTTCACGATATCGCACGTAGTTCAATGCTTCCTGTCCATCGTAAATCGGTTTGTTCGCCTTGATCGTGAATTTCTCATGGTCCGCTTGCTTATTCACGATATCCTTCGTAATCGGCAGTTCTATGCCACCAAGGGCATCTACGATTTCCTTCACGCCATCAAAATTAATTGCTGCATAATAGTCCACGGAGGCTCCCAGGAAATGTTCCACCGTATCCTTCGCCATCTTCTCGCCGCCGAAGGCGTACGCATGATTAATCTTGTCTTCTCTGTCTCTGCCCACGATTTCCGTGTAAGTGTCCCGTGGGATGGAGACCAGCAGTACCTTGGCATCCTCCGGCCTGACTACCGCATAGATCATTGTATCTGACCGGGCCGCCTCGCTATCACGCTGATCTACGCCAAGCAGCAGTGCGGCGAATGGCTCCAGCTTCTGCTTCTTCTCTTCCTCTTGCCGAACTGGCTTAGCCTCTTCTCCCTCAATTGGAGAATAGGACTTCTCCAAGGTCTGTTCTACCTTGCCGGATAGGAACAGATCAAAGGCCATGACGGCTAGCGGCTTACGGAACAGATATGCTGAAGTCCCCACAACGAGCAGAACTGCGACAATAATCCACCATTTCTTTACCGATCGTCCACCTGTCCTCTGGCGTTTCTGCTTACGTTCTATCATCTTAATGCGCCTCCACTTGCCATAGTTCTCCCTATTCTCGCAACCCAAAGGGTATCCTCACCCAAATAACTCTACCGCTTCGTAATATAACACACCAAGGAATTCGGGTTCAACAATAGCAAAAAGAGATCCTTGAGAAGGACCAGCCCTCTCCAAGATCTCTCTCTCATTAATCTAGACGATTGAATGGCTTAATAAGATACAATTTTTTTAAGCATAATGGCAAGCGACAAAATGATTGCTTCCTTTATTTACATACTCGGGCACCTGCTGCTTGCACAGCTCCGAAGCAATAGGGCAACGTGTATGAAATTTACAGCCGGAAGGTGGATTGGCCGGGCTGGGAATATCCCCTTGCAGCACAATTCGCTCCCTCTTCAATGTGGGATCAGGAACCGGAATGGCCGACATGAGGGCCTTCGTGTACGGATGAAGCGGATTACGGAACAATTCAGCCGTGTCCGCCATCTCGACCATCGAGCCTAAATACATCACCCCAACCCGGTTACATAGATACTCTACCACGCTCAAATCATGGGAAATAAACAAATACGTGATTTGCTTTTCCTTTTGCAGATCGCTTAAGAGATTAATAATCTGGGCCTGAATAGACACATCCAGGGCCGACACCGGTTCGTCCGCTACGATAAAGTCAGGGTTCATAATCAGAGCCCGGGCGATCCCGATCCGTTGCCGCTGCCCCCCTGAGAATTCATGGGGATAGCGGTCATAGTGATAACTGGCCAGTCCGCAAATTTCCATCGTTTCAATGACACGCCGTTTGACCTCTTCCCGATGGGTTAGTCCGTGGTCAAACAGCGCTTCCCCGATGGCTTCACCGATCTTAATCCGAGGATTTAGCGAGCTGAACGGGTCCTGGAAGACAATTTGCATCTTCGGACGCAATTTGCGCAGATCTTCCTTGGACAAATCGTATAGCTCTTGGCCCTGATAGGCCACGCGTCCTTCGGTTTTGTCATGGAGACGGAGCAGGGTACGCCCAATCGTACTCTTGCCGCAGCCCGACTCTCCTACCAAACCAAACGACTCGCCCCGGTTAATATGAAAGGACACACCATCCACGGCTTTGACATGTCCAACCGTTCGTTGAAATATTCCGCCCGTGATCGGAAAATACTTCTTCAGTCCCTCTACCTCGATAAGTGCACTCACTCGACTCCCCTCGCTTCCTCATACAACCAGCAGGCTGTCTTATGCGTACTATCGCCATGGGCGCGGAACGGAGGCTGCTGTTGCTTGCAGATCTCCATGCAAAATTCACATCTATCATGAAAATGACAATTATCTTCCAATTCAATCGGATTGGGCACTTGCCCGGGAATGGAATAAAGCCGTTCCGAGGTTTGACCAATCACAGGTTTGGCCTTGAGCAAGCCTTTCGTATAAGGGTGCTGCGGGTCCTTGAACAATTCCAGAACCGGAGCCTCCTCAATGATCTTGCCCGCATACATGACGATTACGTAATCTGCCATCTCGGCAACAACGCCAAGATCATGAGTAATAAGCATAATGGCTGTGCCCAGCTTTTGCTTGATCTCACGCATTAAGTCCAGAATTTGAGCTTGAATCGTAACATCCAGCGCTGTGGTAGGTTCATCGGCAATCAATAGCTTAGGATTGCAGCTCAGGGCAATAGCAATCATAATCCGCTGGCGCATCCCGCCGCTCAGTTCATGGGGATACGCGTAGAAAATTTGCTCCGGTCGGGGGATTCCTACCAGCTCAATTAGCTCAATAGCCCGTTTCTTCGCTTGCTTACGGTCCAGCAACAGATGCATCATTAGTGGTTCGGTAATTTGATGTCCAATGGTGAGCACCGGATTCAACGAAGACATTGGCTCCTGAAATATAATCGATATTTCCTTACCCCGAATTCGTCCCATATCCCGTTTGCTGAGCTTTAATAAGTCCTTGTCTTCGTAAATAATCTCCCCGCCGGCGATTACCCCGTGAGGGCCTTCTACCAATCGCATCAGTGACATCGCGGTCACGCTCTTGCCGCAGCCAGATTCCCCAACGACACCGATCGTTTCCCCCTCGCGTATGGAGAAGCTAACCTTGTCCACGGCCTTGACCACGCCCGCCGAGGTATGAAAATGAGTCTCCAGATTGCGGAATTGCACAAGATCTTTAGCCATATTTGCATCTCCTTCTTTGGCGTATCAGCTTATCTCTTCATCTTGGGATCAAGTGCATCACGCAGTCCGTCCCCTATGAGGTTGATAGCTACCGTCGTGACCAAAATGCATATCCCCGGTGGAATCCATAGCCAGGGCCGCTTGCGAAAATCAATCAGGTTGTTAGCATCGGCGATCAAATTGCCCCAGGAAGGCGTTGGCGGAATCACACCAAGGCCTAGATAGCTCAAGGAAGATTCATAGAGAATGGCGCTCGCTACACTTAACGTCGCAGCCACGATAATAATCGGTACCGTATTGGGTAGCAGATGCCGGAAAATTTTTCGCCGATCCTTGAGACCCAGCGCTTCTGTGGCCAGCATGAATTCCTGCTCACGCAAGGTAAGAATCTGACCACGAACCAGACGCGCCAGCGATGTCCAGCTTAACAGACCAATAATGAACATCAAATAATAAATCCGTGTAGGTGGTGGCACCTTCAAATCGGACATCACCGCCCCCAAAATAATCAGGATCGGCAGCGACGGGAGAGACATGAAGATATCAGTAATTCTCATGATGACACTATCTACCTGCTTGCGGTAGAAGCCCGCTATCGCCCCAAGCGTACCTCCGATAATGACTGTAATAGCAGTAGCTACCACCCCAACTAACAGGGAGATTCGTCCGGCAAGCATCACCCGCAGGAGAATGTCCCGGCCCAATTTATCTGTTCCCAGCCAGTGGGCGGCTGAGGGCGGCTTGTTCTTGCTCAGAAGTGAATAATCATATAACTTGTATGGCGAGAAAAATGGGCCAACAAAGCAAAGTAAAAACATGATAATCAAAATAATAAGTCCGCCCAAAGCCAACTTGTTACGGCTGAACCGCCGTATCGCTATTCGCCAGGGCGATTCCGGTGCGGTGGCCGAGGGTACGGTCTTCCGGGTCATCGTTGTGACTTCCGTGGCCATCTAATCTCCTCCCTACTTCAAGCGAATTCGCGGATCGGCTAAACCATACAGCACATCGGACACCAGATTGCCGATAAGCGTCAGAACGGCCAATAATATAGTAAATCCGAGCATAAACGGATAATCTCTCATATTAATCGCATTCAAATAAACATGCCCTATTCCCGGCCAGACAAAGATCTTCTCCGTGATGATAGCTCCCCCGAACAAGGCGGGCAATTCGAAGCCTAACAGCGTAATCGCCGGAATCATGGCATTACGCAGTGCATGCTTGAAAATAACGGTCCGTTCCTTAAGCCCTTTAGCACGTGCGGTCCGAATATAATCCTGACGGATCACCTCGAGCATACTGGTCCGGAAATAGCGAGTCAGGCTTCCCGTACTCAACATGGTCAATACGGTAATGGGAAGCGCTCCGTGCTTCAGCACGTCCATGATATATTCCCATCCCACCGCCTTGGAGCCCGCGGTCGTCATGCCTCCTACCGGAAGCCAGCCAAACGACAACGCAAAGATCCGTATAAGTAGTAGGCCGAGAAAGAAGGATGGTAACGACATACATAAAAATACGAATAGAGTAATTAGCTTATCGAGCAACGAGTACTGGAACTTGGCCGAGAATACACCAGCAAATATTGCAATAATCCAGCTAAGGACCAAGCTGGCAAAAGCGATAATAAACGAGTTCCATATGTACTGATTGACTACTTCCATCACAGGTTTCTTATGCTGAAATGAGTCCCCCATATCGCCGGTCAGCATACTTTTAGCCCAAGTGAAATAGCGCAGATATTGGGGCTGATCAAGGCCATAGATGGCTCTTAATTGCTCTGCTCTTTCATCCGTCATATTCGGGTTATTCAGGGCCGTAATGTAATCACCGGGAATCATGGCAGAAATCGCATATACAATAATGGATATGCCGATTAACGTAGGGATCATTTGCAGCAATCTTCGGATAATGTACGTTCTCATCGGATTTCCCCCTGATTAGTGGATGCGAGCATACCCGGCTTTGCAGCCGGGTATGCTCGCCCTTTTCCTGACTAGATCAATTTATTGGGCAATTTCCACTTGGTATAAGCTGAATGGGAAATCCTTGTATGGAGAGATGTCGAACCCGTCAAGCCGACCGTTCACGGCTACCATGTTCTTTCTTTGGTACATCAGAATGACAGGTACATCCTTGTTCAATTCCTGGTACATTTCCTTATAAATCGTCTTGCGTTCCTCAACGTCCAGTGTCTTCTTCCCTTTGGCCATCAGTTCATCAACCTTGGCATTTGAATATCCGTAATCATTCTGTGAGCCATTAGTGATGTATACGGTATTGTCTGGGTCAGGCGTCAGTCCCCAAGCCGCAAAGTACATTTCATAATCCCCGGTATTTGATTTATCCATAATGGCATTGAAGTCCAATGTCTCTGCCACGATCTCAATTCCCAATTCCTTATAATTCTGCGTCATAATCGGCAACAAGGCATCTACGACCGGATTGTCTGCCGTTGCCGAGAAGTTGACCTTAAATACTTCGCCATCCTTCTCGCGCAAGCCCTTGCTGTTCAGTGTCCAGCCAGCTTCATCCAACAATTGTCCGGCCTTCTCCAGATCAAACTCGTAAGTCTCAATGTTCTCTTCCGTGTAAGCCCAAGACACATTGGATTGCGGAATATTAATGACGTTGCCATAAGGGCCATAAATCCCTTCCACAATTTCCTTACGGTTCAGACCGAAGACGAGGGCTTGACGCACTTTGACATCACTGAACTTCGGCAGCTTATGATTGAAGGCAATATAGCCGTACCCATTGTTCGGGAGCAAGCTGATATTGACAAAGCCCATAGCCTTCAGTGCTTCCACATTATCCTCAGTAACGCTTATACCATCCTGCATATCCGTCTCCCCTTGCTGGAGCATCGGCATATTCGTTGTTTCCGACGTTGTTCTGAAGATGACATTCTTCACATTGGGAGTACCGCGGAAGTAACTCTCATTGGCTTCCAGAACAACCTCTTGCCCTGGGCTATAACTCACCAGCTTATATTGCCCGCTGCCTAGCGGCTGGTTATTCAATTTCTTAACACCGTCCAAATTGCCTTGTTTATAATCCTTACCATAATAATGCTCTGGTAAGATGTAGATTCCCCCCAGCTCCACCGGGGTAAGGGCCGTATATTCGGTCAAGCTAATCTCCACTGTCTGATCATCAATAACCTTCACGCCGGAGATTTCACTGGATTTGCCTTCGTTATATTCACTTGCACCAACAATATGCCAGCTCAGCGGATCTGATTGCCCGTCATAGCTTGCATCCATATAGAGTTTCAATGTAAAGTAGTAATCCTTCACCGTTAGCGGAGTTCCATCACTAAAGGTCACACCTGGTTTTAAATGATAAGTATATTTAAGTCCATCTTCAGACACATCAACCTTCTCAGCCAGACTATTCGTATATGTACCGTCTGCCTGCACTTCAATGAAAGAATCGAATAAGGTGTAATTAATGTAGTAATCATAAGCCGTCTCCATGAACAGCGGGTTAAATACGCCCTTCGGATCAGTGGTACCTGCAATGAGGGTATCTGTACGGTTTACTGCAGCAACTGGATTAAGTGACATATCCGTAGCTTCGATATACCCTTCTGTGGCCTCGGTATCCGATTCGCTTGGCGTTTCTGCCGGGTCTGTTGTGGTATTCGTATTCTCCCCGTTATTTGTCGTTGGCGGCTGTGCCGAGTTGTTGCCACCGGAGCAGGCCCCCAGCATTAAAGCGAACAACAATGTTAGAATGATAAACCCCCACCACTTTTTTCTCATCTTTACTCCTCCTCATGATTATTCGTCGATTCATACCATTCTTCGAAGTTATGTAGATTCATAGAAGTAGTAATTAAGAAATGCCGTTGCTTCCTCTCCCCTTGCCGTGCGCACAGTTGTAACCGGTTGGAATTAGACGTTCGAGCTACAGTATAAACCGATGGTTAATAAGAGCTTTGTTAATTCCTTAAACAGAAGGAGAAAAATAACATTTGAATTATTGTACATCATACATGTGAAAATACCTCACGTCAATATCTTTTTTATTTGTTCTTTACCACTTAAAATCGCCTTTATTTCACATTTTTTTAGTTTTTTTCAAAATAAAATTAACATTATTAAATCTCATGTTACATTTAGTTACTTACATTTGACTTCAATAGTAACTATTTTTCGATGAAATTCATGTTTTTTTGGTATTTTTCGACACGAAATTTGGGAATATCTTTCTATCCTTCGGCATTTTTATCTATATTCTGATAAACTTCGACGAGAACTTAGCAAAGTCTACCCTGACAAACAAAAAAACAGCCGGACCCTGAGGTCCGACTGTCGTAACAGCAAAATCTAACTTTATTCCGTTGTGTAAGGAAGCAATGCGATTTGACGGGAGCGTTTGATGGCAATCGTCAAAAGGCGTTGGTATTTCGCGCTAGTACCTGTCACACGACGAGGCAAAATCTTACCGCGTTCGCTGATGAATTTCTTCAACAGCTCCGTATCTTTATAGTCAATGTGAGTAATCTTGTTCACAGTGAAGAAACATACTTTACGACGTTTGTTACGGCCGCCACGGCGTGCCGGTCTCTTGTCGTCTCCGCCTTCTCTTTGTTTGAAGCTCATGCTATTCAGTCCTTTCCGTTATTAAAATGGCAAATCGTCATCCGAAATATCGATCGGTTTCCCGTCGTCGGAGAAAGGATCATTCTGATTGCTGCGTGAGGATCCACCGCCACGGCTATTGCCGCCGCCGCTATTACCTCCACCGAATGGAGCTTCCTCCCGCGCACCGTTACCACCAGATCCACCATCACGGTTCGATTCAAGGAAACGAACATTATCGGCAATAACTTCGGTAACGTATACACGCTTACCTTCGTTATTCTCGTAATTCCGAACTTGAATCCGCCCTTCTACAGCCGTCAGCCGTCCTTTGCGCAAATAGTTCGCACAAGTCTCGGCAAGCTGTCTCCAGGTTACAACCGGAATAAAATCTGCTTCACGTTCTCCCCCTTGCGAGGTAAACGGTCTGTCTACGGCCAGCGTAAACTGAGTTACCGCCACACCTGCAGGTGTATAACGCAATTCAGGATCCCGGGTAAGACGTCCGATGAGAATGACACGGTTCAACAATCAAATCCCCTCCTTCAAGCAATGGTTACTCAAACTTGATTAGGCTACGTCTTTCGTAATGAGATAACGGATAACCTCGTCGGAAATCTTCAAAATCCGTTCAAGCTCAGCAACAACATCAGGAGTTGCTGTGAAATTCACGAGTACGTAAATTCCGTCACGAATCTTGTTAATCTCATACGCAAGCCGGCGTTTGCCCATCACGTCATGTTTGGTAATTTCACCGCCGTTTTGGATGATGCCTTGGAATTTTTCGACTAAAGCTTGAACAGCTTCTTGTTCAACGTCAGGACGAATAATGTACATCACTTCATATTTGCGCATATAATTCACCTCCTCTTGGACTATGGCCCCCAATACTTACGCTTGGGAGCAAGGAACGAGCATAAACTCGCACCATAATAATATACCAAATTGGAAAGACGCCTGCAAGCAAAAAACATGTATTTCCTGTGGCGGCTTGCATTTCCACCCTTCTCTTGCCCATTCATGCTCCTGAGTACCTACATGAAAAAGCACCTACCGGTACACAATAGGCATGAACTTAACATGAATAACTACAAGACAGCCATGTCTTGGGAAGGAGGCCATTGGCCATGGGTGAAATCACGGAATTTGAGGAAGGTATGCGTGCTCCCAATCCAGGTGTATATGTAGAGGTGGGTGAAGGGCGCAGCTTTCATACGGAGATCAAAGATCCCAAGCGCATCACACTTGAGAAGGGCGAAAAGTTCCCCGAAACCTCCAACAAAAACCGCAAGTGGAAAAAGGAAGAGAAAGCTCGCGTTCATTAAAAATTCTGTGTATAAAAGCTCATAAGCTGCACATAATACACTCGACGGCGTGCAAGAGAGGTGTGGTTCCGTTGGGCCTTAAAAAGCTTCATCGAGAAACAAACCGTAAGGAAATCTTGTTCGCGGCTTTGTAGAAGCGTCAGATCACGAATGTGTTGAAGACCCCTCTTCTCGGATTCGTGCTTGCTCAGGCATATATCAGAATGTTTCTTCAACGGTGAGAGAAGAATTCCCAAAATCATTACGCCGTCAACCAGAAACAGGACCCCTCACAGGGTCCTGTTTCGCTTTTTCCAATAAAATAACCCTCTGCGGTAAACGCAAAGAGTTACTGGCGAAGTTATAGAAATGATAAGTGGCGGAGAGGGTGGGATTCGAACCCACGCACGCCTTGCGACGCCTAATTGATTTCGAGTCAACCCCCTTGGGCCTCTTGGGTACCTCTCCACAGCAAGAATGATTGTACCATGAATCGATTCCCAATGCAATAGAAATGCCCTTCACCACACGAAATACTAAGTATCAGGGTTATCTTCGCCTTCCGGTTCCGCGGGAGTGGCGGAGCGAAGCACCTTCCGCATATTCTTCTCGAATTTAGCTCGCGGTACCATCACGCTATGCTTACAACCGACGCACTTAATCCGAATATCCATCCCCATACGAATAATCTCCATCTCATTGCTGCCGCAGGGATGATTTTTTTTCATTTGTACGATATCACCCAATTGGAATGACTTGCGTTCCACAGCGATTTCCCCCTTCATCTATATAGCCTATCTGACCGATAAGAGACTTGACCACACTTACAGGAAGCCCCCTCATGCCTATTGCCGACTCTCCGCTCATATTTATCCGAGTTGCCCCTGCTCGCCCAATTCAGCCGCCTCCAGCGCTTCCTTCGCATAGGTCTGAATATGACGTTCAACATCAGCCCTCGCTGCCGGTGGACACTGAACCGCAATCCGGACCACATACTCAGCCGCCGACAGCGTCTGAATGCCCAGAACATGGGGAACCTCTGAAATCAGCGCCTCCTCTGCTTGCTTGAAGCGCTGCATCGCCGACTCCATCAATTGCACCGTTTCCTCAAGCCTTCTGGAGTTGCTAAAGGTCAGATCAACAACAGCCAGAGCCGTACCCACAGAATAATTAGTCACATTCGTAATCATCCCGTTAGGAATGATATGTACCTCACCGGTCCAGCTTACCAGACGTGTAGAGCGTAAGCCGATCATCTCCACCGTGCCCTTCAACGTCCCCGTTTGTATCACATCGCCCACCGCAAATTGATCCTCTAAAATGATAAAGAAGCCGGTTATAACATCCTTCACCAGACTCTGTGCCCCAAAGCCAATTGCCAGCCCCAGCACTCCAGCACCTGCCAGTAGCGGTGCAAGCTCAAAACCCAGTTCGCCCAGCACCAGCATAATCATAATAAAATTGCTCGTGACCGAAGTGACATTCTTTAATAACTCACCCACCGTCACCAATCGCCGCGGATTCATTTGCAATCGGCTCTTCTCTTGCTTGCGTAAGGAACGGTCAATGATGCGGAATATAATTTTCACAAATAGTCGCGTCAGCAAAAAGATGACCACAATCTTGATGCCAGATATAAGCACATCTGACCACATATCCATATTTGTAAACCATTCCCACATTTTATCTTTCCACGTATTTACGTTTTTTGTAGCTGTCTGGACTATACCCGGTTCTGCTGAGAACATCATCCATATCATCCCCCCGGTCACATTCACCACGCCTATTGGTATTTAACCATCTAAAGCTTGATGCTATCATATCCGATCGCTGTACGGGAGTAAATCCCCCGAATCTCCACGGTCTCAGACTGGATAATCTGCCCAACACTCGGCAAGTCCTCTGACGGGAAACGAATCGACAAGGCGCAGCCTGCGGTAATTTCCTTGGGCGTAGGACACAGATCAATTTCAATCTCGGCATACTCCAGCAGCATCTCAGCCCGCAGTGCCTGCTGGGTTGAATCAAAAGCCATGACCAGCCACTCCTCTTCCAACGCCAGCCCTCCTCTTTCTTCAGTTTAAGAGGTTGTTCAAAAGTCGACTTTCCATGACGGAGTTGTTCCAGGAGTAAACCCAACTTTTTGAACCCAAACTATAAGACTTTAGTACGAGTATATAATACGCGCTTCTTCCATATACTATCTACTAAATTCGCAAACTGCAAACGCTAAACTACCTACTTATATCTGCAGGGAAAGGAAGATTCTATGTCACAATTGCAACCCTCTGTCCCGGAACAGGAAATTCCATACTTGAAAATTCCGCACACTGAGCCGGGGGTTCATTCTGCCATCATCCATCGGTTGCTATTGCATTTTGCCCAAGTGGCACCGGGCCAGGATATCGTCATCATCTGCATCGGCACGGACCGTTCTACAGGCGATTGCTTGGGACCCTTGGTAGGCACAGCCCTGACCAAATATAATAGCCCTTACTTCCACCTGTACGGTACTTTGGAAGAACCGGTTCATGCCATGAATTTAAAAGAAACACTGGAACATATCCAGCATTCCTATAAGCAACCGTTCATTATTAGCATTGATGCCTGCCTGGGTCAAACGGCCAGCATAGGTTCCATTCAGGTCGTACAAGGCCCCCTTCGTCCAGGTGCCGGTGTAAATAAACAATTACCGCCGGTTGGCGATATCCATCTCACAGGAATTGTCAATGTCGGCGGTTTTATGGAATACTTTGTGTTGCAGAATACTCGATTAAGCCTCGTTATGCGACTTTCGGAAATTATTTCCACAAGCTTACATAGTGCTATCAAAGAATGGAATCGGGGGTTTATTGCTTTGTCCCGGCCAGGGCAATAGCCTCTCGTTCTTCCGGTGACAACGCATGAGTAGACTCTCCATGTTCCAACCCTTTAGCATAAACGAAGGAGCCATCCCGATTATAAATTCCCGTTATCACAACCCCATCCTGAAGCTCATTAATGATTGCCATCGAGAAGCTTAAGTCATTACCCGTTTCCCCAAATGCATTATAACGCTTTATACCAATATGTGCCTTCTGCAAAGGCAATTTGGCTTGAACTGATACCAGCTTACGATTTATTTCTTCTTGAACATCCTCCAGCTTGCCCTGCTGCATTTTGAGATCAATCAGTACATCCTCCAAATGATCTATTCCGGTGCCTTGCATCATCAGTTCGTATTTCTTCTTCATCTTGCGCAGCTTGCTGCCTTGAACCAAATTCCAGATCATTAGTCCGATCAGGAGTACCGCGATGCCTCCAACAATCCAGACTAGCTGCTCAAAGATGAGATCATTCCATTCCTGCATGCTATTCGTCTTCTCCTCTGTGCTTAATTTCCATTCCCCTGGCTTATAATTGTCAATGCTTGAATCAGAGCTTCAATCTCTTGTCGGGTTGTTGTATACCCTACGCTAGCACGTACGGCACCCCCATCCAGCGTCCCTGCGGTCTCGTGCCCAAGCGGCGTACAATGATACCCCGCACGTACTGCAATTCCAAACTCTTGATCCAGCTTGAAAGCAATTTCCGAAGCATCCTTCTGATCCAGGTTAAATGATACAATCCCTGTTCGCGGCTGCCCCTTCTCTGGCCCCAAAATTGTGATCCCTGGCATCTGTTCCAGAGCCTCGATCAAATATTGTGTCAGCTCCCATTCATGCTGATAGATCTTCTCAACCCCCTGCTCCAGGACATAAGCCACTCCTGCTCCCAATCCGGCAATACCCGGTGTATTCGCCGTTCCGGCCTCATAGCGGTCTGGACGCACCTCCGGCTGTTCCGTTGCTTCAGATTGACTGCCTGTCCCTCCATGCAGCAACGGCTCCAGATGAAGCTGAGGGCTAATATATAACCCTCCTGTTCCTTGTGGACCCAGTAGCCCCTTATGTCCGGGAAAAGCCAGCATATCAATTCCCATCTCCTGTACGTTGATCGGATATCCTCCCGCAGTTTGGGCTGCATCCACCAGCATGATAGCACCATGCTGATGAGCCAGGCTAGCCATCTCTTGGATCGGCAAAATACTTCCCAGCAGGTTAGAACTATGGGAACATACAACTAAACGTGTATGGGGGCGGAAAAGTTTCTTCATTTGTTCCAGCTTCAACTGTCCGTCTTGATTGACTTCAACATAGTCTACTTCAATACCGATGGTTCGCTTTAAGAATTCCAAAGGCCGCCTGACCGAGTTGTGCTCGACCATCGTCGCAATAACGTGATCACCCGGCTTAAGCCAACCCTTAATAGCCAAATTCAGTGCCCCCGTCGTATTAGAGGTAAATGAGATATCATTGGGGTTGGAAATATGAAATAGCCGAGCAAGTGCAACTCTCGTTCTGTACAGTGCTCTCCCCGCTTGCAACGCCATTCCATGATTGCCACGTCCAGCATTAGCTGAGGCACCATCAATGGCTTCCAATACAGCCGCCCCCACACCAGGAGGTTTTGGCCACGACGTAGCTGCATGATCCAGATAAATATGGTTTTGCATGACAAGCTCCTCTCTGACAATCCATCCTGATTTAGAACAAGCACCATCTCAGATAAAAAAAACGTCTAGCGACGTACTTTCACCGATGACAAACGCCTTCGATCATTTTCAAGAAATGACATACCCCTCTTCTCTCGAAGAAAGGTATGTCATTGTTATCATGTCTACTTATTAAAGGATTTAGTTCAGCATATCCAACAGCCGTTGTAAATCCTGCTGGCTATAATAGTTGATTTCAATTTTGCCTTTTTCTTTATTTGCTTTTATCTTAACGGTTGTTTTATATCGCTCACGCAAACTCTCTTCAACTTCTTCGATATAAGGGTCCCGTTTTTTATTGGTGCTTTTTGGTTTTTCCTTTTTCTTGCGATCAATCTGTTGCACTGCATCCTCAAGTTCACGAACGCTCCATTCGTGATCAATGCACTGTTGTGCCAACTGCTTGATCATGGTAGCATCCTTTAATCCAACCAAGGCACGAGCATGTCCCATAGATAATGTTCCACGTGAAACATATTCTTTTACTTCTTCCGGCAGTGAAAGTAACCGTAAAAAGTTAGCGATATGAGAACGTGATTTGCCCACCTTCATGGATAATTCTTCCTGTGTTAATTGGAACTGATCCATCAGCCCCTGATAAGCTACAGCAACCTCCATCGCATTCAGGTTCTCACGTTGCAAGTTCTCAATTAGGGCGATCTCCATGACTTGCTGATCTGAGAAGGAACGAACGACAGCAGGTATCGTCGCATTGCCACAATATTGAGAAGCGCGGAATCGACGTTCACCAGCTATAATTTCATAACCCTTTAGCACACTGCGAACAATGATAGGTTGGATAACCCCATGTTGTCGAATCGATTCAGCCAATTCTCGAATAGCCTCTTCATCAAAGGTTTTACGTGGCTGATACGGATTAGCCCGAAGCTGATTCAGTGGTATCTCAACCACTTTATCATCATCCTGGATTGACAATGCCGGAATTAAGGCATCTAATCCCTTACCCAACCGCTTATTCATAAGAGACCACTTCCTTTGCCAACTCTAAATAGACTTCCGCGCCCTTGGAGCGAGGATCGTAAGTAATGATAGATTGACCATGGGATGGCGCTTCACTAAGCCGCACATTACGTGGAATAACCGTTCTATATACCTTCTGTTGGAAATACTTTTTAACCTCTTCAATGACCTGAATACCCAAATTCGTTCTGGCATCGAACATCGTCAGTAACACCCCTTCAATTTGCAAAGAAGTATTTAAGTGCTTCTGTACCAAACGAACTGTATTCAATAATTGGCTTAATCCTTCCAAGGCGTAATATTCACATTGGATAGGAATCAGCACCGAATCTGCCGCAGTCAATGAGTTAATTGTTAGAATTCCGAGAGAGGGTGGGCAATCGATCAAAATATAGTCATAGAGGTGACGAATCGGTTGCAGTGATTTTTTCAATCTTACTTCACGAGAAATCGTGGGAACCAACTCAATCTCCGCACCTGCCAATTGAATGGTAGCTGGAATAATATGTAGGTTCTCAATTTCTGTAGGCGCGATGGCATCCCGCGGATTGACTTCATTAATTAGCACATCATAAATACAATTTGCTACATCTGCTTTATTAATGCCAACGCCACTTGTCGTGTTCCCCTGGGGGTCGATATCGATAAGCAGCACTTTTTTCCCAATTGCCGCGAGTCCTGCACCCAAATTGACGGAAGTCGTCGTTTTGCCGACGCCACCCTTTTGGTTAGCTATCGCTATAATTTTAGTCAATCCAGTTCACCTCAATATAATAGAAGAATCTCTTTGTAGAACTTCAAGTTTGTAATCTAAGCTGCCGCTACAAAAAGACCAATAGCAATCCATGGTGAATCACCTGACGGTCGATTGTGCGTTCAATGTCTTCGTATAGTCGAAAAAGAAGCTGACCTGCAAACCTGGCGGTCAGGGTCAGCGTATCCATACTATGAACGTTTCGGAATTTGAATCACGATCTCGTAATGATCCTCGTGGTCTTTCTCTTCCGTCTTGATTTGCAGGCCCGAACCGGTCACCATATCAATCGATTGACGAATTGTATTTAATGCCAGCCGAACATCTTTTGTAAATGAAATCCGTTTTGAAGGAGACTTCTTATTCTTGGCTACTTCCTTGTAGAAAGCAATCCGTGCTTCCGCCTGCTTCACATTCAGCTCTTTGCTAACAATTTCACCGAGCACCTTCAATTGCAATTCTTCCGTATCTAGCGATAACAAGGCACGCGCGTGACGCTCTGTAATCTTCCGTTCCATCAGCGCTGTCTTTACACCCTCAGGAAGCTGCAACAATCTGATTTTATTCGCGATCGTAGATTGGCTTTTCCCTAAACGCTGAGCGAGGCTCTCCTGAGTTAATTGATGAAGATCAATCAAGTTCTGATAAGCCACAGCCTCTTCGATGGAGGTTAGTCCCTCTCGCTGTAGATTTTCAATTAATGCGATTGAAGCTGCTTGCGAATCATTGAAATCGCGTAAAATGGCAGGAATAGTCTCAAGTCCTAGCTTTTTTACCGCGCGCCAACGACGTTCACCAGCAATAATCTCATACTTATCATTTCGAAAACGTACTACAATAGGCTGGATGACACCGTGCGTACGAATAGTTTGGCAAAGCTCCTCAATCTTATCGTCGTCAAAAATGGTCCGCGGCTGATAAGGACTACCGACAATTTCCCCCACCGGAATTTGCCTTACTTCATCTCCGCTGCTTCGTTCGGCTAAACCGAACAATTTAGAAAATTGTTCTTTCATTCCGTCAATTACCACCTAGTTTCATAGTGACATAAGGACAAGCCTTACGGATATCCCAGATATATCTATTCTACCACTTTTTTCTCTATAATCCTATGATCTTATTTTGCTAAATGTTCAATCCCCCTTAGCCCATGTTTCACGTGGAACAATTTGCTAAGGGGGATGTCTTCACATCCGCTATATTAATGGTGTTTTTGCAACCGTACCGGCCTTTCGGGGATATTTCTTAGGCGTCGCCGCCATCTTATTAACAATAACTAAATGTCGTTCTGATTGCTCCATGGGGAGCACAAAATGTGGTGTCTTTATGCATTTCCCCTTCAACTCAGATAAGCTAAAGGCTGCCTCCTGCAGCTCGTCCTTGGGATCACTCCCCTTCATAGCCACAAACATCCCACCTGGCTTGGCAAAAGGTAAGCAAAATTCATTCAATACCGCCATCCGGGCCACAGCACGAGCCGTCACCAAATCAAAGGAATCACGCAGTCCCGACTGACGAGCTAAGTCTTCAGCACGACCATGGAGCAGTTGTACGTTCTCAAGTCCCAGTTCATCCACCACATGCTGCAAGAACTGTATACGCTTATTCAGTGAATCTACAATAGTTAGCTGCAAATGAGGATAACAAATTTTTAAGGGAATGCCGGGAAAACCCGCCCCTGAACCAATATCAGCCAAGGAAGATATCTTATCTATCGACACATGAAATGCCAGACTTAACGAATCATAGAAATGCTTAATATATACCTGTTCGCGGTCCGTAATGCCCGTTAGATTCATCTTCTCATTCCAGGAGACCAGCTCCTCATAATATCGCTCAAATTGCTGTAGCTGCCTTGCTGAAAGCTCCATCTTATGCTCTTGCAGCAGGGCGCAAAATTGGGATTGTACAGAATCCACCTTCTTACCCTCCTGCCGCCGTAACCCGGTTGTAATGCTCCAGATAAACTAGCAAAATGGAGATGTCCGCAGGAGTGACCCCGGAAATCCGCGAAGCCTGCCCAATCGAGATCGGACGAATTTTCGCCAGCTTCTGCCGCGCTTCCATGGCCAGACCTTGGATATCATCATAATTGATCCGTTCAGGCAATTTTTTCTTTTCCATTTTTTGTAACTTTTCAACATGCAATAACTGCTTTTCGATATACCCAGCGTACTTGATCTGAATTTCGACTTGCTCCTGCATATCCTCGTCCAGTTCAATCTCTGAAGGAGAGACCTGACTAATTCCTTCATAACTGACTTCCGGACGGCGTAGAATCGTTAACAGATTGCTTCCATCCTGAATCGGAGCTGAACCCACCGACTCCAACAGCCCATTAATTTCTGAAGGACGTACCTTCGTCACACGTAAGCGTTCGATTTCCTGCTCTACCCTATGCTTTTTGTCCATAAAGCGGGCGTAGCGTTCCTCAGAAATTAAGCCAATCTCATGACCTATTGGCGTTAAGCGCAAATCGGCATTATCATGACGAAGCAACAGACGATATTCTGCCCGGGAAGTCAGTAGCCGGTACGGCTCATTGGTTCCTTTGGTGACCAGATCATCAATCAGTACGCCGATATATCCTTGAGAGCGGTCCAAAATTACGGGTTCCTTCCCCTGCACCTTACGTGCCGCATTGATGCCAGCCATAATACCTTGTCCCGCCGCTTCCTCATAACCAGATGTGCCGTTAATTTGCCCTGCTGTGAACAGACCCGCGAGCTGCTTCGTTTCCAGTGAAGGCCATAGCTGTGTAGGAACCACCGCATCATACTCAATGGCGTACCCGGTACGCATCATCTGTACATTTTGCAGACCTGGCACAGAACGAAGCATCTTCAACTGAACCTCTTCCGGCATACTGGTAGAGAAGCCTTGCACATAATATTCCGACGTATTTTTACCCTCTGGCTCCAGGAAAATCTGGTGCTTTGGCTTATCGCTAAAGCGAACAATTTTGTCCTCGATGGATGGACAGTAACGCGGTCCAGTCCCTTCAATCACACCAGAGAACATCGGAGCGCGATGCAGGTTCTCATTAATAATCCGGTGAGTATCCTCCGACGTATACGTCAACCAGCAGGGCAATTGCTCATTATCCGAGGACTTTGTCTCATAAGAGAAAAACTTCGGCTTAGCATCCCCTGGCTGTATTTCCGTTTGTGAGAAATCAATCGTATCCTTATGCACCCGCGGCGGAGTACCTGTCTTGAAGCGAACCAATTCCAAGCCCAGTTCCTTCAAATTCTGCGACAAGCGCACCGAAGGCTGTTGGTTGTTAGGTCCACTTTCATACATCAGCTCACCCATAATAATCTTGCCGCGCAGATAGGTTCCCGTCGTCAGTACCACCGCATCAGCCCGATAAGCCGCCCCGGTCTTCGTCACCACGCCAACGCAGCGACCTTCCTCAACGATCAATTCTTCTACCATACCCTGATGCATCGTCAGGTTGAGTTCCTTCTCCATCGTTTCCTTCATCGTGTGCTGGTACAGGAATTTATCCGCCTGTGCCCGCAGCGCATGTACAGCCGGACCCTTTCCGGTATTCAGCATCCGCATTTGAATGAACGTCTTGTCGATGTTTCGGCCCATTTCGCCGCCTAAGGCATCCACCTCGCGCACCACATGGCCCTTCGCCGGTCCCCCAATCGAGGGGTTGCACGGCATAAAAGCAATCATATCCAAATTAATCGTGACCATCAGTGTACGGCAGCCCATCCGCGCAGCAGCCAAAGCCGCCTCACAGCCAGCATGCCCTGCTCCGACCACGATTACATCATAGTTTCCAGCATCGTAACTCATCCATCTACCCCCTTTACCCTAACCCTTGCACATTCTGTCCGTAACATCATACCATGAACCGGTTCTGATGATACGTCCTCCAATTATTTCCCCAAGCAAAATTGCGAAAAAATCTGGTCAATCAGCGCATCCGGTGCCGAATCGCCAATGACTTCACCTAATTGTTCCCACGCCAGCCTTACATCAATCTGCAAAATATCAATAGGAATCCCGCTGTCCGCTGCCTCATACGCATCAGCAAGTGACTGCTTGGCCTGCTTGAATAGCGCAATATGCCGCACATTCGTAACATACGTCAGATCATTCGACTCCAACTGACCCCCGAAGAACAAGGTAGCAATGGCCTCCTCCAGATGATCCAGCCCTTGTTCCGTCTTCACCGATAGCTCAACCACCGATTCCTCGGAAAAATAACGCCGTACGACCTCTCGATCCAACTGTTGCGGTAAATCCATCTTATTCAGCAAAACAATTGCCGTTCTGCCCTTCAGTTGCTCCATCAGGGCAATTTCGTCCTCGTGCAGCGGCTCCGCCCCGCTCAGCACCAGCAGAATCAGATCCGCGTCACTGAACGCTTCTCTGGAACGCTCCACCCCAATTTGCTCGACCACATCCATCGTCTCGCGAATCCCGGCCGTATCCAGCAGCTTGAGTGGAATTTGATTAATTGTTACATATTCCTCGATAACATCCCGTGTCGTCCCTGGAATATCGGTCACAATCGCCTTATTCTCCCGGGCTAACGCATTCATCAGCGAGGACTTACCTACATTCGGACGGCCTACAATCGCCGTCGTAATGCCTTCCCGCAAGATCTTACCCTGATTAGCCGTTTTCAGCAGCACATCAATGCCTTCCGACACCGCCGCGCATTTCTGCTTGATAAACTCCATCGTCATCGACTCCACATCATGCTCCGGATAATCGATGTTTACCTCGATATGTGCCAGCGTCTCCACCAGCGTATGACGCAGCGCCGATACTTTGCGCGACAGCTCCCCGCCGACCTGCTTCAGCGCCACCGAGAAAGCCCGATCCGACTTCGAGCGGATCAGGTCAATGACCGCCTCAGCCTGCGACAGATCGATCCGCCCGTTCAAGAACGCGCGCTTCGTGAACTCCCCCGGCTCCGCCAGTCGAATCCCCCGCTGCTGGAGCAGCAAATCCATCACGCGCTTCACCGAGATAATCCCGCCGTGCGTGCTCACCTCCACGACATCCTCCGTCGTGAAGGATCGCGGCGCACGGAACACCGTCACCAGTACCTCCTCCAGCTTCTCCTCCGTGGTCGGATCAACAATAAAGCCATAATGTACCGTATGACTTTCCGCCTCCGGCAACGCCGTCTTACTGCGGAACAAGCGTCCCACCTCGTCAATCGCCTCCGGCCCGCTGACGCGAATCACCGCAATCCCACTCTCACCCACGGCCGTCGAAATGGCCGCTATCGTATCGGTTAGCATCTATTTCACCTCACTAGTTCTCGTTTTAAATAACGTTGTAGCAACACAAATTCGTGAATGGAGCCGTTCCGCAAGTCGTATGATCTTCCGATCGCTGTTGCCATGGGATTGTCTGAATTAAATAGCACCCTACAAGGGTACAATCCCATGGCAAAGGCGAACACTTCCGTTTCTCCAGATTCATACGCCCCGCTCCACTAATCCACCTCACTCACCCGAGCACACCTACTCGAGCATCTCCTACTCTCGCTCCCCCGCATTCACTCACACGCTTTGCTTTGCTCTCAAGCTCCAGCGCATCCCGAAGGGACAGCGCCTCCTTGCTCGTCAGCCAATCCCAACGCTCTAACAACGCTCCTTACTCCTCTACCTGACTGCACCCACAAAATAGCACAATAGTAAAGGCGGGCCCCAAAGGGGCGAAAAGCCGACTCCTTACTCACCAAAGCCCAGCACAGCGTCGAAAGCAGTAGTGTCTCCACCATCCTTGCCAGGTACCCCGGGTGAGCCAAAAGTAAGACGTACCCGAAGGGGGAAAAGCGTTCCACGCAATAAAGTAAAGCGCATCCCCGAAGGGGACAGCGAGCAGGAGCGCCTCACTCCCTCCCACGTTCCTCCCATTTGCGGGAGTCCAGAGGGCAGCAAGCCCTCGGGCGCCCTCCCTTACGGTAAGGGAGGGGTGGGGAGGGTTGAGACCCCAGAGAAAAAATAAACGCAACGACCCCCACTCGGCTTCACGCCGAGCAAACGTCATTGCGTCTCATTCATCTGCCGTGCTTCAATGCAATCACCACTCGCCGGTTAGGCTCATCGCCTTTGCTATAAGTCTTGACCTCCGGGTGATCCTGAAGCTGGGAATGAATCACTTTGCGCTCCTGCGGCGACATTGGCTCCAGCGTAACTTCTTTGCGTGTGCGAACAACCCGTCCGGCCAATCTGTCGGCAAGCTCCTCCAGCGTCTTCTTCCGGCGCTCCCGGAAGTTCTCGGCATCGAGGATAATACGGATAAAGCTATCAGAATAACGGTTAGCGATAATATTCGCCAAGTATTGCAGGGCATCGAGGGTTTGTCCTCTCCGCCCGATCATTAATCCTAAATCATGGCCCGAAATGTTCAGTACGGTGTTATCTTTGCCCTGGACGATCTCGACCTTCACGTCGAGGCCCATATTCTCGCCGACGTCCCGTACGAATGACGCCGCTTCCTCATAGGGGTTCTTCTCACCGAATGTCTTCTCCTGCTGATGTACAGATTCAGGCACGCGGAGCTTAGAAGCACTCCCTTGCGAAGAGGGTACTGTTCGAGTAGGTTCCAACAAAGTAAGTTCCACCTTTGCGGCCTTGACCCCGATCAGACCCAGGAATCCTTTTGATGGCTGCTCCAACACATTCACGGCGACTTGATCCTCGGTGGTGCCGAGCTTGGCCAATCCTTGTCTTACAGCATCTTCAACGGTTTTTCCCGACGTCACAATTTTATTCATTTCGATTTTTTTGCCTCCTTGGCACCTCTGCCACCGGGATGGCCGGCTTTTAGATTGGAACCGCCACGCTTCTTATTAGAAGAGGAAGTAACCGACTCGACTCCCGCCACAGCGACAACCGGGTCCTTCTTACGATAAATGAAGAAGTTCTGCCCAATCGTGTACAGGTTACTGAATACCCAATACAACGGCAATGCGGCAGCAAAGTTATAGGCCATTACAAAAATCAAAACAGGATACACCCACATCATAAACGCCATCGGCCCTTGTGCACCTGCCGGGTTGACGTTAGACATCATCTTCGTTTGGATGAATGTCGTAATCGCAGCGATGGCCGGCAAGATAAACAGCTTGTCCGGTTCACCTAGCTGCAGCCACAGGAAGGAGTGCTCCCGAATGGCGGAGTTGTAGAATATGGAGTTATATAACGCAATGAACACTGGCATTTGAATAATCAGAGGAAAACAACCGGCCATGGGATTGACCTTATGCTCCTGGAACAGCTTCATCGTTTCCTGTTGCTGCTGCTCTGGATTATCCTTATATGTCTCCCGAATTTTCTGCAATTGCGGCTGAATCGCCTGCATTGCCTTGGAGCTCTTCACCTGCTTCAGTGTCAGCGGTAAAATCAATGTCCGGACAATCAACACCAGAATTAAAATCGCAAGGCCATATTCGCCATTGAACCACTCGGCAAATGTATCAAGCGCATACGAGAAATAGTAGACCACATTCGCGGTCCACCACGAACCTGCTTTCATGTCTTCGGTCGTGGTTGCTAAATGAGCATTTTGTGTTCCGCAGCCGGCAAGCACAGTAATCAGCCCGACTGCCAGAAGGAGAAGAAGCCATCTTCTTCGGTTAGTCATCAATCGCGACACTTCAAAACCCCTCTCTTAACCTATCCATTCAACGTAAATCATAACATATTTAAAGGGACAAGGAAACAAAGCTGCTTAACGCCCGGAAGGCCGCAGCAGCGAGGCTTTACGCAGCACATGCAGCACGCTTTTTTCCAAGTCTTTGTAGTCCATTCCCACAGCTCCGGTACGCACGATCAGGATCAGATCCACATGGTCGCGAATCTCGGCCTCATGCAGCCGAACAATTTCCTTCAACATGCGTCGCATCCGGTTGCGCACGACAGCGTTTCCGATTTTCTTACTGGCTGAGACCCCTAATCGGAAACGTTCAATATCGGATTTATTGGACCAATACACAACAAGTTGCCGATTAGCGAAGGATTTGCCGAACCGGTAAATGCGGTTGAAATCGGCACGGTTTCTCAAACGAAGTTGTTTATGCACAAGTAATCTCCTTGATTCGCGGCTACTGTTATAGAGGTTGTTCAAAAAGTCGTCGTTTTCTCCGAAAACGTGTAGCTCCGCTACTCAGTCCCTGGCTTCATCCAACTCAAGCGTTTTGAAAAAACGCACATCGAAAGCATAGGCTTCGGTCCTGTAAACCCAACTTCTTGAACTCGCAATTTATAGTATAGACCAACTATCACAGCAACCTATCGCTTAATACAAAAAAAAGACCACCGCGGTGGTCTTTACGCACGCTTTACGCACTCAGAACTTTTCTGCCTTTGAGACGACGAGCAGCGAGAACCTTGCGGCCGTTTTTCGTGCTCATTCTTTTACGGAAACCATGAACCTTTTTACGTTTGCTCACATTTGGTTTGAAAGTCGGTTTCATCTATTGCACCCCCTCACAGGAAATCATCTAAACTTTAATAATAACTCATAACCAGCGTCTATGTTTACCATTTTCATATCCACAGAAAATGCCTTTTTACATTTAATCATACCAGCTATGAAAAGTCAACCTAACTTCCAGCCTTCCCTCCATGCCGTCACCGATATTTCTTAATTATACACAATCCACAGACGTGATTTGCAAATTTAGTTTTCCACAGCCCATTATCTCCTTTTCCAGCGATTAGAGTTATGCACATGTGGAAAAGTTTTTTAGCCTTTCCTTGTACCGTCAGATAGAGTATTATTGAAGATAATAAGTTGTATACAAGTATACCAGTTTAAAATTAAGGGGTGGATTTACATGAAATTAGGTATGATTGGACTCGGAAAAATGGGCTTTCACCTGGTCATCAATCTGCTGGAGCATCAGCATGAAGTTGTCGCTTATGACACCAATGAATCATCGGTTGCCTTGGCCGCCGCCAAAGGAGCCCTTCCTGCTACTAATCTGGAGCAATTGGTTCGCTCTCTGGAATCGCCACGAGTAATCTGGGTGATGGTTCCCGCCGGCGCGCCTCTGCGCTCCGTTGTAGAATCACTTACCCCCCTGCTGGGTGCGGGCGATATCATTATTGATGGAGGCAACTCTCATTACCAGCATTCGCAAGAACTCGCCCAGCAACTGGCCACGCATCAGCTTCATTTTATGGATATAGGTACTTCCGGAGGTGTAGAGGGTGCTGAGCAAGGAGGTTGCTTCATGGTTGGCGGAGACGAGTCTGCCTTTCATTATATTGAACCCCTTCTGCAGGACATCGCTGTTCAAAACGGATATATGTATACTGGACCTGCAGGCAGCGGACATTTTCTGAAAATGGTGCATAACGGCATCGAATATGGCATGATGCAGGCGATTGCAGAAGGATTTGAGCTATTGGATAAAAGTCCATATGATTACGACTTCCAACAAGTAGCGGGGGTCTGGTCCCATGGCTCAGTAATCCGCAGTTGGCTGATGGAGCTTGCACAAAGTGCCTTCTCCAAAGATCCGAAGCTGGATAAGCTGCGTGGGGTCATGAATTCCTCTGGTGAAGGTAAATGGACGGTGGAAACTGCCCTGGATTTGCAAGCAAATACCCCGGTCATCGCCATGTCGCTCTTTATGCGTTATCGTTCGCTCCAGGAGGACACTTTTCACGGTAAAGTTGTCGCTGCCTTACGCAATGAATTTGGAGGCCATGCCGTCGAGACCGTGGGTTAATACTCCAGCGGCCTGGTTTCCCAATCCCGGGAATTTCGTGCTATGATCAAGGTATTTAAGTCCCAATTACGGATGAATATAGTGGGTTCGTTTCCCGGATAGGAGTCAATAAATCATGCAATATCCTTCTACATGGTTAACAGGCAGTTCTCTCGGCGAGTCCATCGCTGCTGAGCTCAGGCTGCGCATTATTAACGGTACGCTCAAACCTGGCGAGGTGTTGTCAGAGAATCGTATCGCTGGAGACTTCGGCACCAGCCGTTCTCCGGTCCGCGAAGCGCTCAAGACGCTCTCCGGTGAAGGACTGATTACCCTGCAACGTATGGGGGCCGTGGTGAATGGCCTCAGTTTGAACGATGTGAAGGAACTGTATGATGTGCGCTATTTAATTGAGAGCTTTGCTTGGAAGCATCTGGCGACCCATCCGGAGGAACTGATAGCTCCCCTGGCCCAAAGCATCGACAAAATGGAACTGGCCGGCAAGCATCTTGATGTCGTTGAATTTGCCTATCAGGATATTAGCTTCCACGAGATCATCATTAATGGAGCCAAACACACACGCATCCTGCATTTATGGACCAGCATTCGGCAAATTGTGATGACCGTGATGCTCGTAACAACCCAAAATATCCTTTCGCAAAATGAAGATAAAATTAGTTACGTAGTCGATAAGCACCGCAAGCTGCTGCAAGGACTGGAATCGCGAGATAGCGAGTTAATTCAGCGCAATGTCGAGGAATATTTCTCCGATTCCTTTGAAACCCTGCACTCGAGCATGCCTCACGAATAGATAGAGAGGAGAATTTGATGTTGCTGAACTATATGATCGGTCTCGATATCGGCACGACCAGCACGAAGGCCGTCCTGTTTGAACGCAGCGGGCAACCCTTGGCTACAGCCAACCAGGAATACCCGCTTTACACGCCTTCCCCTTTCGTTGCCGAGCAGGATCCGGATGAAATTTTTGAGGCCGTCCTTTCTGCCATTGGGCATGTCACCCGAACGAGTGGAATTTCGCCTGAGCAGATTGGATTAGTCTCCTTCAGTTCGGCTATGCATAGCATTATCCCGGTGAATGCCGAAGGTGAACCACTTATGAACTGTCTTACCTGGGCGGATAATCGTAGTGCGCTCTGGGCTGACAAGTTAAAAAATGAGCTAGGCGGACACGAGCTTTACCGGCGTACCGGTACACCGATTCATCCTATGTCTCCGCTAACCAAGTTGCTCTGGCTACGCCATGAGCAGTCAGACCTTTTTAAGCAAGCGGATAAATTTATTTCTATTAAAGAATATGTATTTCATAAGCTGTTTGGACAATATGTGATTGATTACTCTGTAGCTTCAGCTACGGGACTATTCAATTTAGAGAAGCTGGACTGGGATGAGCAGGCTCTTGAGATGGCTGGCATTACGCCCGATCATCTCTCCCGGATTGTCCCGACGACCCATGTTTTGCAAGGTGTAGCCCCGGTCTATGCCGAGACGATGGGTCTCCTCCCCTCGACTCGCTTCATTATAGGTGCAAGCGATGGTGTGTTATCCAATCTTGGGGTGAATGCCATCGATCCTGGCGTCGTCGCCGTTACTATCGGCACAAGTGGAGCCATCCGTACCGTCGTAGATCGGCCGCAAACCGATCCGGAAGGACGGATATTCTGCTATGCGCTCACAGATAAACATTGGGTCATTGGAGGTCCGGTCAACAATGGGGGCGTTATCTTCCGTTGGCTACGGGATGAATTTGCGGCAGCCGAATCCGAGACAGCCAAACGCCTGGGCCTAAGTCCCTATGATCTGCTGACTCAAATTGCCGAGCGGGTTAAGCCGGGGGCAGACGGTCTGATCTTTCACCCCTATTTAACCGGAGAGCGGGCTCCTCTATGGAATGCTAATGCTCGCGGCTCCTTCTTCGGACTCACGTTGCATCATCAACGAGAACATATGATTCGCGCCGTGCTGGAAGGCATTTTGTATAATCTCTACTCTGTACTAATGGCTATTGAGGGTCAGATCGGACGACCTCGTAAAATCCAAGCTACCGGCGGTTTTGCCCGTTCCCCCCTCTGGCGACAAATGATGGCCGATATTTTTGATCAAGAGGTCGTGATTCCCGAGAGCTACGAAAGCTCCTGCCTGGGGGCTGTTGTCCTTGGCCTGTACGCCTTGGGCGAAATCGAATCCCTCGATGCCGTCAAAGAAATGGTCGGCGGTACGCACCGACATGAGCCAATAACGGAGAATGCTGCAGTGTATAAGCAATTAATGCCGATTTTCACCCGCATTTCCGCCAAATTAGAGGATGAATACGAAGCGATCGCAGCTTTCCAGCGTCAAATAAGTTCAATTTAGCGTAATTCTATGAAAAAAATCTGTACTCAGATGAGTACAGATTTTTTTTGGACCGAATTTTCGACTGTAATTTCACTCTAATCGACTTCAATTCGACTTGGAAGGTCGATTTGCTATCAACATATTTCGCGTTGCTTGTTTATTAACTTGTGTATAATTTTTTCTGAATTTCTTGCATCCTGTCGAATTCTAAACAATTTATAAACAATATGTAGTGGTGTGAATGAAAATTATGCACAAGTTATTGAATTTGTGGATAAAAGCGTGGAGCACATTGAAAAATAGGGCTTCTTTTGCTATGATTATATTGTTTTCGTTGTGAATATCCGTGTTTGCCTGCTAAATTATTAACAGGCTGTGGATAACATTGTGAACAATTTTTACTTTGTACATGTTTATAATCATTATATTCTACTTAACATTGGGGATAAACTTCCCCTTTATTTATGTTTTCTCGACCTCTTTCTGTATGGCCTTCAGCCACAATTGGAAGATTTAAAAGGAGTGACAGTCTGTGGACAGCCATACTTCTGAAATATGGCAACATATCTTATCTATTATCAATACCAAACTGAGCAAACCGAGCTTCGATACCTGGTTCAAAGCAACCAAGATCGTATCGCTGACCGATCAATCCATTATCATCTCCGCGCCAACTACCTTCGCCGTAGAATGGCTGGAGAGCCGTTATACCAAGCTCGTCGCAACCACCGTTCTGGAGTATTTGAACAAGCAGGTAAACGTAACATTCGTGATTGAAGAATCAGCTCCACCGGAGCTAACCCAGGTGGTGAAGGAGCCTCCCGCTCCCGTCCCCATCGAGGAAAGCGTTTCCCATATGCTGAATCCGAAATACACCTTTGATACGTTCGTCATTGGCTCAGGCAACCGTTTTGCCCATGCCGCTTCCCTGGCGGTAGCCGAAGCACCGGCGCGAGCCTATAACCCATTATTCCTCTACGGCGGCGTGGGACTTGGCAAGACGCATCTAATGCATGCCATTGGCCATTATATTTTGGAACATAGCCCTAGCAGTAAGGTCGTCTATATTTCCTCCGAGAAATTTACGAACGAATTCATCAACTCCATCCGGGACAACCGCGCGGAAAGTTTCCGCAATAAGTACCGCAATATCGATATTCTGCTCATTGACGATATTCAATTTCTGGCGGGTAAGGAATCGACGCAAGAGGAATTTTTCCATACCTTCAACGCCCTTCATGAAGAGCGCAAGCAGATTATTATTTCCAGTGACCGCCCGCCAAAAGAAATTCCGACGCTCGAAGAACGGCTTCGTTCCAGGTTTGAATGGGGATTGATAACTGATATCCAGCCCCCTGATCTGGAGACTCGAATCGCGATCTTGCGTAAGAAGGCCAAGGCCGAGAACCTGGATATTCCGAACGAAGCGATGATGTATATCGCTAACCAGATTGATACCAACATCCGTGAGCTTGAAGGCGCGCTGATTCGCGTTGTTGCCTACTCCTCGCTGATTAATCAAGATGTGACAAGCCATCTGGCCGCGGAAGCGCTCAAGGACATCATTCCTTCCAGTCGTCCGAAGATGATCACGATTCAGGACATTCAGCAGCGGGTTGGAGATTACTATAACTTGAAGCTCGATGACTTCAAGGCGCGCAAACGAACGAAGGCCATCGCCTTCCCGAGGCAAATCGCTATGTATCTGGCCCGGGAACTTACCGATTTCTCGCTACCCAAGATCGGTGACGCTTTTGGCGGACGGGACCACACCACCGTCATCCATGCCCATGAGAAAATTACCCAGCAGCTCAAGATTGATCAGGAGCTATTCAAAATCGTGAACAATATTACCGAAAAAATAAAAAGTGCGACCTGAATAAGGGGTAAGCCTATGCACATGATATGCACATGTGGATAGGCTTCATTTCATATTCATTCTGTTGTTATCCACATATTCAGGGTCCCTACTACTTCTTCTAAAAATATATAAAGATATACACATCCTTAATAACGCAGCGCAAAACACCTTCGGTTCCAATCTCAAAACCGAAGTGCTGGACTGCCGCCAAGAAGAAGTGAAGGTTCCCTGCTGACGGGTGATACATAGAACTAAGCTATGCAGCGCGGCCATCTTTTATTCCGAAGCTTTTCTCTAGAAGATATGCTTCATACCAGTAGAGTTATGCTTACGAAGTAGTTTATTGCGAGGTTATTCTCTAAGAAGTCCATGCTTCATAAAACTGAGTTTATGCTTACGAAGTAAGTTTTATTGCGAAGTCATTCTCTTTAGAAGCTTATGCTTCATAAAACTTTTAGGAGTTGAATTTATGAAAATCCGTATTCTGAAACATGATCTGAACGAATCCATCCAACATGTGGCCAAGGCCATTTCCAGCCGTACAACGATTCCGATTTTGACCGGGATTAAGCTAGATGTGAATTTTCAAGGTATGACGTTAACCGCCAGCGACACGGATATCTCCATCCAAGCCTATATTCCCGCTGAGGATCAGGAGAAGCAGATTGTTCAGGTTGAACGTCCGGGTAGCGTTGTTCTGCCAGCCAAATTCTTTGTCGAGATCATCAAGAAGTTGCCTTCGCCAGAGATTGAGATGGAAGTCAAAGAAGGATTTCAAACCTTTATTCGCTCAGGGTCGACGGATATTCAGATGG
Source organism: Paenibacillus sp. 1SOY10 (assembly GCF_056836745.1). Classification (NCBI taxonomy): domain Bacteria; kingdom Bacillati; phylum Bacillota; class Bacilli; order Caryophanales; family Paenibacillaceae; genus Paenibacillus; species Paenibacillus sp. 1SOY10. Next base: position 138,552 of record NZ_JBXENK010000010.1, read on the forward strand.
TGGGCCTTGATCCAGAGGAATTCCCTGTGCTGCCAAGCATTGAAGAGAACCAAATCGTATCGATTCCCGGAGACTTGCTGAAGAATATGATTCGCCAAACGGGCTTTTCTATCTCTACGAACGAGACTTCCCCTATTTTGACCGGGGTGCTTTGGAATCTGGCTGATAATCAATTCAAATTTGTGGCCACGGACCGCCACCGTCTGGCCAGCCGCATTGCTGGACTGGATGATGCCGAAGGTATTCGTTTTAGCAATATTGTCATCGCCGGTAAAACGCTGAATGAGCTGAGCAAAATCATTCCCGAGCAAAATACGCGCGTAGAAATCGTGGTTGCTGACAACCAGGTGTTGTTTAAGATTGACCGCGTGCTGTTCTACACCCGTATTTTGGACGGCACTTATCCCGATACTTCCAAGATTATTCCGACGACTTACAAAACAGAACTTGTCCTGGACACCAAGAAGCTGAGCGATTCCATCGACCGCGCTTATTTGCTGTCTCGTGAGGAGAAGACGAATATTGTCCGCTTGCAAACGATGGAGGATGGCACCATTGAAATCTCCTCCAGCTCGTCTGAACTGGGGAAAGTAACAGAGCAATTGGATGTTGCTAAGTTTACAGGAGAACCACTACGTATTTCCTTTAACTCCAAATATATGCTGGACGTGCTGAAAGTGGTGGAAAGCGAGCAATTGCATATCGGCTTCACCGGAGCGATGAGTCCAATCATCATCAAACCGGTGGATGACAGCCAAAGTTTGTATCTGATCCTGCCTTACCGGACAACGAACTAAAGGTTAGAGGTAGTTCAAAAAGTCGTCTTCCCAGAACGAAGCAGTTCGAGGAGTAAATTCGGGCTTCGAATCTTGAATTCAGCCGGGCCTAGCATAGGCTTCCGTAGCATGTTTCCTTCAGAAACATTTGAGTTGCTCACGTAGATATGCTTCCGAAGTCGTTTTCTTCGAAAACGTGTAGCTCCGCTACTGACGTCCCTGGCTTCATCCAACCTTCTTGGTCCTACTAACCCGACTTTTTGAACTCGCACTACTCGCACTATTAGTATTTTTTTGCGAAAGGAACATCAACCGTTATGAAAAAGATCTCGATTTCGAGCGAATATATTAAACTGGATTCTTTCTTGAAGCTGGCCGATTGTGTCTCCACAGGCGGCATGGCCAAAGCAATGCTGCAGGAAGGTGCCGTCAAGGTCAACCAGGAATCCGAGGAGCGCCGTGGGCGGAAGTTATACGCGGGCGATATCGTTGAAGTGGACGGCTGCGGCTCATTTCAGGTGACAGCGGAATAAAGCTTCGTGGGTGGAATGATGAGGGGGCTTGAAAGAACGTGTTTGTAAAACAATTAACACTGCAAAACTACCGCAATTACGACACGCTTTCGCTAGGCTCTTTTGGCGCGGTCAACCTGTTGATCGGACGTAATGCCCAAGGCAAAACCAATCTGCTGGAATCCTTGTTCGTGATGGCTTTGACGAAGTCCCATCGGACGGGGAAAGACAAAGAACTGATCTCCTTCGGTCAGGATCATGCGCTAGTCACCGCCGAGGTTGAGAAGAAGTATGGTACCGTTCAGTTGGAGCTGCGGTTGACGACACAAGGTAAGAAGGCCAAGATTAATGGCCTTGAGCAGCGTAAGCTGAGCGATTTTATCGGAGCCATGAACGTCGTGATGTTCGCTCCGGAGGATTTGGAGATCGTGAAGGGGACACCCGGCATCAGGCGCCGCTTTCTTGATATGGAGATTGGGCAGGTGCAGCCCAGCTACCTTTACCATCTACAGCAATACCAGAAGGTGCTGCTACAGCGTAACAATTTGCTGAAGCAGGCCTGGAACGCTGGCCCTGAACTTACAGCCATGTTGGAGATATGGAATGAGCAACTGGCAACACATGGTGTTAAAATCGTCAAAAAAAGGAAACAATTTATAAGAAAACTGCAAAAATGGGCCGAGCAGATCCATGAAGGCATCACCGGGGGCGGTGAAACGCTGAAATTATCCTACCTTCCTTCGTTTGGCGAAGCTGGTGAGGAAGATGAAGCTGTCCTATTGGAGCAATTTATGATAAAGTTATCACAAATGAAGGATCAGGAAATCCGCCGGGGCATGACGCTAAGCGGGCCGCATCGCGATGATATGTCTTTTGATATCAACGGGAACGAAGCGCAGGTATACGGCTCCCAGGGACAACAGCGAACGACGGCATTATCTTTAAAGCTGGCGGAGATTGAGCTCATTCATGAGGAAATCGGAGAATATCCCATTTTGCTGCTGGACGATGTGTTGTCTGAACTGGACCCCTATCGTCAAACCCAACTGATTGAGACTTTTCAGAGCAAAGTGCAGACGTTCATAACGGCGACAGGGCTCGAAAGCATCAATGCCGGCCGGCTACAGGACGCCAGCATTTTTCATGTTCAGGAAGGCCAAGTCAAAGTCTAATAGGCGGAGGGATAACATGTATATTCATTTGGGCGGAGAGAAGGTTATTTTATCTTCTGAACTGATCGCCATTTTTGATATTACGATTGAGAAATCTTCCAAGATATCCAAGCAGTTTATCCAACATGCGCTGAAAGAGAAAAATGTGGTGCGTATCGGCGAAGAGGAAGCCAAGTCGATTGTGGTCACACAGGATGAGATTTATTACTCACCCATTTCCTCTGCGACGCTCAAGAAGAAAGCGAATGTGATCTTGGCGGTATAGCCTTGCATAGATGTTCCGCACTTGAACAGTTTGATTATGGAGAAGTAGGTGAAGGCATTGTCAATGAATGAACAAACATATGACGAGAGTAATATACAGGTGCTTGAAGGCCTGGAAGCGGTACGTAAACGGCCCGGAATGTACATCGGCTCAACCAGTTCCCGCGGTCTGCATCACCTGGTATGGGAGGTCGTGGACAATAGTATCGATGAGGCATTAGCCGGTTACGCCAATAAAATCGACGTCATTGTTCATCAGGATAACAGTGTCACGGTTATCGATAATGGCCGGGGCATTCCGGTCGGCATGAATGAGAAGCTGCAGAAATCGACGGTTGAAGTCGTCATGACGGTACTTCATGCCGGAGGTAAATTCGGCGGTGGCGGATATAAAGTATCCGGTGGGCTTCACGGGGTAGGCGTCTCAGTCGTTAACGCCTTGTCCGAAAAATTAATTATTCAGGTCAAACGGGAAGGCCAAGTGTACCAACAGGAATATCGCCGAGGTATACCGCAATATGACCTGAAGGTTGTCGGTACTTCCGAGGAATCGGGAACAACCGTGACATTCTGGCCGGATGTAGATATCTTCACGGAAACAACGGAGTATGAATATAACACGTTGCTGACCCGGATCCGCGAATTGGCTTTCCTGAACAAGGGCATCAATTTGTCCCTGTTTGATGAGCGGACTGACACCGGAGAGTCGTTCCATTACGAGGGCGGCATCAACGAGTACGTGAAGTATTTGAATCAGAATCGTGAGGTGCTTCACGAGAATCCTATTTACGTTGAAGGTCAGCGGGATATGATTCAAGTGGAGGTCGCATTGCAATATAATGACAGCTATACAGAGAATATATTTTCTTTTGCGAACAATATCCATACGCATGAAGGCGGGACGCACGAATCAGGTTTTAAGAGTGCTTTGACAAGAATTATTAACGATTATGCTCGGAAAAGCGGCATGATTAAGGATAGCGATTCCAATCTAACTGGCGATGATGTGCGGGAAGGTTTGACTGCGATTATCTCTGTGAAGATTCCAGAGCCGCAATTTGAAGGGCAAACTAAAACTAAGCTTGGTAATAGTGAAGTTCGCGGGATTGTAGAGTCCTTATTTGCCGAGAAGTTACAGGAGTTTATGGAGGAGAATCCGGCTGTGTCGCGGCGGGTGCTGGAGAAGTCTCTGCAAGCCTCACGAGCCAGAGAAGCTGCTCGTAAAGCTCGGGAACTGACACGGCGGAAGAGTGCACTGGAGGTCAGCTCGCTGCCAGGTAAGCTGGCAGACTGTTCTTCTAAGGACGCCTCGATCAGTGAGCTGTACATCGTCGAAGGTGACTCTGCGGGGGGGTCGGCCAAGCAAGGGCGTGACCGTCACTTCCAAGCCATCCTTCCATTGCGCGGGAAGATCCTGAACGTTGAGAAAGCACGGCTCGACCGCATTCTCGGTAATGCTGAGATCCGGGCTATTATTACGGCGCTGGGTACGGGGATTGGTGAAGAATTCGATATTGCGAAGGCTCGGTACCATAAGGTCATCATCATGACCGATGCCGACGTCGACGGTGCGCATATTCGTACGCTGCTGTTGACCTTCTTCTTCCGTTACATGCGGAGAATTATCGAAGCGGGTTACGTTTATATCGCTCAGCCGCCATTGTTCAAGATTGAGCGCAACAAGGTGGTTCGGTATGCCGGTTCCGAGAAGGAACGCGATGATATTATCGCTGAATTCGGGGAAGGCGTGAAAGTAAACGTACAGCGCTATAAAGGTTTGGGCGAGATGAATCCGGAGCAGCTATGGGATACGACTATGGATCCGGAAAGTCGGACGATGCAGCAGGTATCGATTGCCGATGCCATTCAGGCTGATGCCATCTTTGATGTCTTGATGGGGGATAACGTTGAACCTCGGCGTGACTTCATCCATGAGCATGCGAGACATGTAAAAAATCTCGATATTTAATCTGCATCCGGTATTCCATACCAGGCCATGCAGTAGAGAAAGGCTGTTCCAAGCAGGGCCTTGTTGCCCCGGGTGCTTGGCGCAGCCTTTTGTTATTTTATGCTCTTGGCTTTCAACCGTCCGTAAGCGACGGCATAACGACGTATTTTCTGGTAGACCTCCTTGGAATGAAGCAGCTTGAAGGGAAAGAGTGCCGGCTTCGTATTCACTTCCAGAATCCAAAGCTGATGTTGTTCATCAATGGCAATGTCCAGACCGATCTCCTTCAGCTTGGGGAACTTATGAGCCATCTGCCTTGCCACCTGGACACCAAGAGATTTTATTTCTCTGTACTTTTGGGCAAATTCACGTGGCCCCATGTATGAACCAAGCAGATCCTCAATCAGCATGACATCTCCGCCACCGTGGTAATTGGTGATGACTTTCTGCTGAGCGGCGACCCGGCCGATGATTCCGGTTGTCTCCCAGTTTTTATTTGGCGTTTGCTGCACCAGAGCACGAATATCAAATCTGCGACGTCGATGCGTGAGTAAATGGATACCCTTTTGAATCAAATAAGGACGGGTTTCTATCTTTTCGTTTAAGGCAGTATAGAGTTCATCTACGGTCTCAAACAGCCTACTCTCGATGCCGAACCGCAGCTTGTATTGAACCGGATTATCCGGAGCCAGATCATCGGTCCACTGCTCGATGCTCATGACGCCATTGCCGTACGTTCCATGATCAGGCTTGATAAAGACGTAGCCGTAAGTATCCAGCATACTTCGGAGTTGCTCCAGAGAGTATTTGCGGGTATCGGGGATATAGGCACGGAGCGACTCTTGCCGGTAAATGACCTTGGTTTTCTCCCATTTGCTCGCGATGCGTTGAATCGTCAAAATAGGTTCCATCCTTTCTTGAGTGGTGTTTTTGTCCCTGCTTCTCCATACGAAAAACATAGGACAGAAGAGATAAACAATGGTATAATAATAAGATATGGGGATTTTATAAGATTTTTCGGCATTTCAAAGAAAATGCCTATATCCGTAGTGTATGAACGCACGTATCGATGGGAGTGGACACATCCCTATTTTTTGCTGTCTATATGGATGGTGCTCTGGAAAACGGCCAGGTTTAATTGAGCTCATTATGTGAAACAAATATATATAAGTGGCGGTTTTTCAGGCTTTTTCCCTAGCGAGGCACGTGGATAGATATTGAAGGAGGTCCAGCATGGCGGAAGAAAAATTCTCTCAAATCATAGATCGGGACATTAATGTGGAAATGCGCGAATCCTTTATGGATTACGCTATGAGCATTATTGTCAGCCGCGCGTTGCCGGATGTACGGGACGGTCTAAAACCGGTACACCGCCGCATTTTGTTTGCTATGAACGAACTTGGCATGCATCCTGATAAGCCGTTCAAGAAATCGGCGAGAATCGTTGGTGAGGTCATTGGTAAGTACCATCCCCACGGGGACTCGGCTGTTTATGAAACGATGGTACGGATGGCTCAGGACTTCTCAATGCGGTATATGCTTGTCGACGGTCATGGCAACTTTGGTTCCATCGACGGCGACATGGCTGCGGCCATGCGTTATACGGAAGCACGGCTGTCCAAAATTGCGATGGAAATGCTGCGTGACATCAACAAAGAAACCGTTGATTTCATGCCTAACTATGATGGCGAAGAGCACGAGCCTATTGTCTTGCCTTCCCGGTTCCCTAACCTGCTGGTCAACGGGGTATCAGGGATAGCGGTTGGGATGGCCACTAATATTCCGCCGCATAACCTGGGTGAGGTTGTTGAAGGGGTTCAAGCGATTATTAAGAACCCGGACATCAGCTCGCTGGAATTGATGGATTATATTAAAGGTCCGGATTTTCCAACTGCAGGTTATATTTTGGGACGATCCGGTATCCGTCAGGCTTATACGACAGGACGCGGCTCTGTGACGATGCGGGCAAGAACGAACATCGAAGAGCATAACAACAAAGCGCGGATCGTAGTTGAGGAACTGCCATATCAAGTTAACAAAGCCCGGTTGGTGGAGAAGATTGCCGAACTGGTACGGGAGAAGAGAATCGACGGTATTACCGATTTGCGTGATGAATCTGACCGTACCGGGATGCGCGTGGTCATTGAGCTTCGCCGTGACGTGAATCCAAGCGTGGTGCTGAACAATTTGTACAAGCATACGGCGCTACAAAGCACGTTTGGTATTAATATGCTGGCTATCGTGAACAATGAGCCGAAGATTCTGACGCTCAAGGAAGCACTTAGCCATTACTTGCAGCATCAGATTGAAGTCGTGCGCCGGCGTACGGAATTTGACTTGAAGAAAGCCGAAGCCAGAGCACATATTCTCGAAGGCTTGCGGATTGCGCTGGATTACATTGACGAAGTTATTGCGCTCATTCGTGGCTCCAAATCGGACGAGGAGGCTCGCGAGGGCTTGATCAATCGTTTTGGTCTGAGCTATGAACAAGCCCAGGCCATTCTGGATATGAGACTTCGCCGGTTGACCGGTTTGGAACGTGAGAAGATTGAAGGCGAATATAACGAACTGTTACAAAGAATCGCCGAGTATCATGAAATCCTTGCGAACGAACATCTGGTATTAAGTATCATTGATGAGGAATTGCAGGAGATTCGCGACAAATATAATAATCCACGCCGTACAGAAATCACCGTTGGTGAAGAGAGTATTCTGGATGAGGATCTGATTCCTCAAGAAGAAGTGGTCATTACAATTACACATACGGGTTATATCAAACGTCTGCCAGTAACGACCTATCGTAGCCAGAAACGTGGCGGACGTGGGGTAGTTGGGATGGATACGAAGGATAATGACTTTGTGGAGCATCTATTTGTAACGAACTCCCACCATTATCTGATGTTCTTCACCGACCGCGGGAAGGCCTATAGGCTCAAAGCCTACGAGATTCCTGAGCTTGGCAGGACGGCGCGCGGGACACCTATCATTAACCTGATTCAAATTGAGCAGGGTGAGACGGTTAACGCAGTCATCGAGGTTGAACGCTTTGACGAAGATAAGTATTTATTCTTCGCTACACGGCGAGGCATCGTGAAGAAAACGCCAATCGAGGATTACATTAATATTCGCAGAGGCGGCTTGATCGCCGTTAATCTACGGGACGATGATACTCTGATTGATGTGAAGCTCACCGATGGCAAGCAGGAAGTGATTATGGGCACGGCTCAAGGGATGTCTATTCGCTTCCAGGAAAGTGACGTACGCTCTATGGGTAGAGCTGCTACTGGGGTTAAGGGCATCACCTTGGACGACCACGACGAATTGATTGCCATGGACGTTGTTGTCCCAGACCAAGACGTATTGATTGTAACGGCCAAGGGCTATGGTAAGCGGACTCCGGTCTCGGAATACCGTAAGCAAACTCGTGGTGGTAAGGGGATTAAGACGATTAACGTAACGGATAAGAACGGGACGGTAGTCAGTCTGAAGGTTGTGAAGGATGAAGAGGACCTGATGATTATTACTTCCAGTGGTACGTTAATCCGTACGAGCATGGAGGGAATCTCCACCATGGGTCGGAACACGCAAGGCGTCAAGCTGATCAACATCCGCGAGGATGATTCGGTAGCTACCGTTTGCCGCTCCGATAAGAGCGAAGAAGAAGATGAACTTAACGAGGAAATGCTTCTCTCGGAGGATTCAGCCGAGGTAGAAGGTTCCGAAACAAATGGTGAGGAAGAATAAACTTTCTCTCAACCCAAGAACTCCCGGTGACGGGGGTTCTTTTTATTTTGGTAGCATACTATAATGATAGGGGGTAGATTTATAGTTCTTTATACCTATGTCGAATCATGGGGAAGACGGTCTCTAAGTGATATCCTTTAAGGAGAGGGTAGGGAAATGGCGAATATTTCGATTATGGATGTTCAGCCCGGAGTCAAGCTTACGAGTCATGTGTACAGTCCGTTAGGTGGTCTCTTGCTGCACAAGGGAAAGGTTCTTGATTTGAGAGATGTGGAGCTCATAAGGGCTTTCCTGGTTCCTCAGATTGAGGTAGAGGATGGTTCTATACCAGGGATGGTAGAGAGGCTGACGGCACTACCTGTGAACGAACGAGTAGGAGTAGACAAGTCCCTAACTGGGGAGCAGATGAAGCAGGTAAATACCAGAGAAGTTCTCGCAGTCAGTCCGCAGACCACTTTCCATCAGGAATATGAACGGATGCTCCAGCTCACAAAAAATGCTTTTCAATCTGCATTTGTTGCCGAATTACCCTTATATGATCTTCGACATCAATTGGAAATACTAATTGACCTGTTGCCTTATTACCGCGTTTTGAGCTTTGCCCCACGGAACTTCAAGGAATCCGATTATTTCTATCACAACGCTATACTTACGTCATTAACCTCATATTTGCTGGCCAAATGGCATGACTTGCCGCAGAAGGAGTGGATGCAGGTTGCATTTGCCGGACTACTGCATGACATAGGGAATACTCAATTGCCTCTGGCGCTATTGTACAAGCCTACCCCGCTGACCCCCCAGGAAACGGAAGAGATGAGAAGGCACACGACTTATGGGTATCAGCAGTTGCGCAAGCTATCGGCGATCAATGAGGGTGTTAAATTAACAGCCTTGCAGCATCATGAAAAAATAGACGGAAGCGGTTATCCCTTTCAGTTAACAGGAGATCAGATCCATGTTTATGCCAAAATCGTAGGCGTGGCTGACATCTATCATGCCATGACACTGAAACGCTGCTACAGCCAGACCCAATCTCCTTATGTGGTGCTGGAAGAGCTTCGATCCGAATCCTTTGGCAAGCTGGACCCCGGCGTGGTTCAGACTTTCGTTGACAAGACAACCCAGTTTCATCAGGGCACGCATGTGCGTTTAAATGATGGTCGTGTGGGAGAGATTGTTTTTTCGGATCGAAGCCACCCTACGCGTCCCATGGTGTTTACTGAAGATGGAATCGTAAATCTGATGCAACTTCGACAACTTTATATCGATAAGGTGATTTCGGACTAATCTGGCTACTCATATAAGCAACGCAAATTACGAATGTATTGAGCTGTGTTTCTAGCAGCTATAGAGGTATTTGAGAGTGGAGAGTATACTGATGGTTGCCTGTGGTCTGTTTGCCTTGTAGAGTAATGATTTGGATTCTAAAGAAAAGTTCCCCTTAGGGTTGATATTTGGACATGCTTTGGGTTATAGTAATATTTACCCGCTGGCGAGCGCAAGATGACCTTTTGAAATTGAAAAAATAATAATTTCAAAAAAGTCTTGCATTAATCCGCTGAAGGTGATATATTATAAAAGTTGCCGCTGAAACGCGGTGATGAAGTAAAAGACAGG
>NZ_JBXENK010000011.1:0-123601 GCF_056836745.1 Paenibacillus sp. 1SOY10
CCTCCGTTAGTTTTATTATCTTTTTCTCTTAACGAGGTGTCCACTTTTTATTCTAGCTCTACTTTTCCCGTTAATCTGGTCTGCAAAGTCATTTCCAATAGAAGAGTGGTGAACAACCGGAGCTTACTACCGGTATGAGCTTACACTCGCTGTTTTCACTCCATAACAGCTCTCCAGCTATGCGTTCACCCTACCTCTAAAACTTCGGCAACGGGTCCGTAAGCTCATGCCAGTTGCCCTGCATTTCTGCATCCGTCAGCAAAGCCTCATCCAGACTGCGGGTAATCCGTTCGCGATCCAGGCCCACACCGATGAAGACAAGCTTGGTAATTCGATCTCCCCAGACCTCGTCCCAGTCGGGCGTCTTGGGATATTCACTGCCGAAATAAGCGAGTCGCTCTTCTTCCGATAGCGCCGCCACCCACAATCCGGCTGGCGAGAGCTGGCGGGATACCCCGGCCTGACTGAAGGAGATCGCCAAATTGTTGCGCGTGGCAATCCACATCAGTCCTTTGGAGCGCACCACTTCCTTCGGCCATTTGGCCAGCCATTGCAGCAGCCGCTCGGGGTGGAACGGAATCTTCCGTGCATATACAAATGAATTGATTCCATATTCCTCGGTCTCCGGCGTGTGATGCCCCTGTTGCAACTCCTGTATCCATCCCGCCGATGTACTGGCTGCTTCGAAATCGAACAGATGCGTATTCAGGATCTCCATCGGATCTACCTTGCCATGGCTGGTACGAATCATTTTGGCTCTCGGCTGCAAGCTTCGCAAGGCCTGCTCCAACTGGTCCAGTTCAGCTTCGCTCACCATATCGCATTTGTTGATAATCAAGACGTCGCAGAATTCAACCTGATCAATCAGCAGGTGGACAACGCCTCGGGTATCCTCTTCCCCCGCCTGCTGGCTGCGATCCCGCAAAGTCTCCCTGGTATGGTAATCCTGCCAGAAATGATAAGCATCCACGACCGTCACCATACAGTCCAGCCGGGTCAGGCTCGATAAGTCGATTCCTTGCTCCTCATCTACATAGGTAAAGGTCTGAGCCACCGGCAAGGGCTCCCCGATTCCCGTCGATTCGATCAAGATATAGTCAAATCGCTTCTCCCGCGCCAGACGCTCCACCTCCTGCAGCAAATCATCCCGCAGCGTACAGCAAATGCAGCCGTTGGACATCTCGACCAGCTTCTCTTCCGTACGACTTAAGCCTCCACCATCGCGAACCAGATCGGCATCGATGTTGACTTCACTCAGATCATTGACAATAACCGCTACCCTCAGCCCCTCCCGGTTATTCAACACATGGTTCAGAACGGTCGTCTTGCCTGCGCCCAAATAGCCGCTCAAGACCGTCACCGGGATTTTGTCCTCCTTCTTCACCTCTCGAACGGGTATGTTCATGCCTGATGCAGCTCCTTTTTTTCTGGATTTGTCGGAAAAACCCTCTGCTTGCTGACTTGGCTAGCCACTAACATTGACAGTTCTCTTCGCAACAGCTCAGGTCAGTCAGCATCATCCGTTGACGGGCGTATTCTTCCAGTGCCTTGGTATCCAGCCCCAACCGGCTGGCGATCTCCCCAGCGACCACACCAAAGCGTTGTCTGAATTTGTAAATGAAGCAGAAGATCAAATGCTCATGACGCACACTCGGTCCGGCCACGAATAACCCCGGCGTCGCCGTCGATTCGTCAAACTCATTCAGTCGCACCGCACCCGTCTCATCCTGCTCAAACAAATCAGCGATCAGGTTCAGGCTGCCCCGAAATCCAGTTGCCAGAATGGGTGGGGTAGGGGTCTTCAGTATGCGAGTTTCTCCGGAGTGCCCTTCAACATAAACCAGATACCCGTTATGATCCTCGGCCGGTTCAATCCAGCCCACTTCGTAACCTGCCATCAGCTCCACCTGACCGTCCGGGATGTCTCGCAACCGATCCTTGGTAAAGGGAGACAGCTCCATACTCGGATCACTGCTACCCTTTGCCGTCCAGCGAGCATTACGGTCAATGATCGTTATCTTCCGGCCAAGCCGGGCCAAATGTATTGCTGCATCGGCACCACTTTCATAGCCCCCGATAATCAGATGCTCCTCACCCTCCAAATCTCCCCAGGTCCGAATCAAGCTACTGTGGACTGCATATTCGGCACCAGGAAATCCACCTAATTCGGGGTACTGGAATTCGCCCGCCGCCCAAATAACGTATTTACTGCGCATCGTTCCTTCTGAGGTCTCTAACACAAAACCTCCGTCCGGCTGGGAATGTATCGCTGTCACATCAACCCCGGTCCGTACCGGAAGCTGCTTATATTCGGCCACCGCCTGCAAATATTGCGCGTACTGCTCACCCGAAGGATGCTCCGTCCCCAGCGTATACGCCGGGGAGGTGTTCAGGCTCACCGCATTAAGATCAAGAATGCCATACGCATTCCCTGTAAAGGAAGGCGTGATCATGCGCATTTCCTGAGGCCACATCCGAAAGGATGCTCCAATGCTTCCGCGCTCCACAATCGTAAACCGGGGGACATTAAGCTCCTGCAGCAAGCACCCCAAGCCAATGCCCGCCGCACCGCCGCCTACAATGATACAATCCCAAGCTTCTTCCATGATATCTGTCCTCCTCTCACGTTCCTGCCGTCCAATATTGCGGCTTATATTCTGTATAAGCCTCCTGCAAATGCTGCCCGGACAGCGCACCGTCCTCGATAATGGCCTTACGCTTGGCCTTCAGCACAATTTGTTCCATGTCGGCAAAGCTGCAACCGTCCAGCAGCTCGGAAGCCGTCTCATGCATGGGCTCCACTTGCTCAAACCCATCCAGCAGCAGGGTGAGAAACTCGCCCCTCTGCACATCATCCGGCATCGCATAAGTCATCTTCGTATCGAAGCGCCGCCAGACGGCCTGATCCAGTTCCTCTTCCAAATTGGTGGCCGCCATAAAGATGCTATTGCCCTCAAATTCATCCAGGCATTGGAGCAGCGTGTTGACCACCCTGGACATTTCCTTCACCTCATCATTGTTGTCCCGCGTTCGACCAACCGCATCGAACTCATCCAGGAACAACACGCAAGGCGTGGTTTTCGCGTAATCAAACACCTTGCGAAGATTGCTTCCCGTCTCTCCAAGGTGACTATGGATGATAGCATCCAGCCTCACCAGGATCAGCGGAAGACCCAATCGGGCAGCAATGTAAAAGGCTGTCAGCGTCTTTCCCGTTCCCGGTGGCCCAAACATGACGATTTTGTTCGGAATTGGGACTTCATAATGCTCGAACTTCTCCTTCATCCCTATGATGGTAATGAACTCTTCCACGATTTGACGGTTCACCGGGGCAAATACAATCCGCCTAACCTTGCGCTCACACTCCTTGGGGGTATAATAAGTCGCCACATCCGTTCCCTTCGACCGGGGTAAGCGAAAATTCGTATTTTTCTTGTTGCTCATCTATTGGCTTCTCCTTTTAGAAAGCAGGGACCATGGGGTCCTGCTTTTAATCCACTCACACTAGCTCAGCCTCGTCCAAATCAGCTACAGGCCAAAATAGGCCGTCCGCATCCAGCTCGACCTGCTCCAGCTGGCATTCAAAGTCCGGTGTGGGCAAAATCGATGGGACTCGCTCCCAGCTCTCGACACCGTTCCGGCCGTACACCTGCCACTTTCCTCGTTCCAGAACAAATCGGGCAACCGCTATGCCATGCCACTTCCGACCTTGTGTGTCGGGTCTTTCTTCCATCAGGGTCAAGCCCTCAACATTCCACTCATAGGTCAAACGAACAGAGGAACGCACCTCACGCGGAACCTTTACTGCTATGTAGCCCTCCAGTATCCGTTCAACCCTGCGCACCGTCAGTTCATCCACCTTCGCTTCCAAAAGCCATTGCATTCTCTACGTTCCTCCTGTCAGCCTGGAAATGTAGTTGGTTAATATTTAAAACTTTTTATTTAATAGTAATTTTTACGATTTAACTCAGTATAATAATCTTGGCTTTTCCTTGTCAACTGTTAGCTAACGATTGATGGAGCCTCTCTGCCCACTTTTGTTCGCTTAACCCGCTTGTTATTTGTACTTATTACGATTAAAATGAAAGGCGAATCTTTTATATTTACTAATGAAGGAGCCTCACCTCATGTCATCGCTTCCTAACGGTCTTGCTAACGATCTGCTTACCTTCAAGACCATATTTATCAGCATCTTTCTCGAAGCTCTTCCATTCATTTTGCTGGGGGTGTTGTCCTCCTCCCTGGTGCAATTGTTTGTCTCGGAAAAGTTAATCTCACGTCTGGTCCCCCGAAATCCCGTACTTGGCATTCTGTTCGCCTGCTTCTTCGGCGTGTTGTTCCCGATTTGCGAATGCGGCATGGTGCCGGTCATTCGTCGCCTGATCGCCAAGGGCATGCCTGTGTATATTGCCGTTGTCTTTATTTTAAGCGGGCCGATACTCAATCCTGTCGTCTTCTTTGCTACATATACCGCATTCCGTAGCCGTCCGGAGGTCCTTTACTCCCGCATGGGATTGGCCTTTCTCGCTGCCTTCATCATCGGGCTGATCGTGTACCGCTTCATCCGTTACCAGCCGCTGCGCTGGAATTTGGAATCCCTATACCAAGAGGACGAAAATCGCAGCTTGCAGCATCAGGGCTGGACGGGAAAAATCACTTCGTTGTTCATGCATATGTCGAATGAGTTCTTTGAAATGAGCAAATATTTGACGCTGGGTGCCCTAATTACCGCACTGATTCATACCTTTGTAAACACTGGACAACTGATGGCCTACGGTAATGGCCCGCTGTCCTCTCACCTGATGATGGGGGCATTCGCCTACATTCTGTCAATCTGCTCAACTTCGGACGCCTTTGTGGCCTCCTCCTTCACGGGGACCTTTGCCACCGGCTCACTGATCACCTTCCTGGTGCTTGGGCCGATGCTCGACTTCAAAGGAACCTTGATGCTATTGTCCGTATTCAAGACCAAATTTGTGATGACGCTGGGAGCTATCATTCTAATCGTGGTGCTCGCGCTCAGCATCGGATGGGACCAATTGTTCCTTAGATCATTCTCGTAAAAAGGAGGCTCGCCCTATGAACAGCAAACCACAAACCGCCACCGCAGTTCATTACAGCATCAGAACGGTCATTCTGCTAGGCATCTCCGTCTACATTGCCTACCTGGTCGAGACCAACAGCCTTCAGCTCTATATTGGCGAACGCATTCGGCCGTTAGTTAGTGCATCTGCCCTGTTGATATATGCCTTGGCCGTCATTCAGGGCTTCCTGGCCTACCGAACTTATAAGGGATCTGTCGTAGAGTGCGACTGCTGCAGCACACCTCCGGCCAAGTCATGGCCTAGGGCCGGCTTGCTTTACGGACTGATTGCTCTCCCGCTGTTGTTGGGCTTCCTGCTCCCTGATACCGTTCTGGGCGGTTCCTTTGCCAGCAAGAAAGGGATCATCCTTAGCGCGGTTGCTCCCGCCTATGGCGGTGGACCCGCTCAGCCGGCACAGCCCGCTCAGCCTGCGGCTGCTATGGATGATGATACTGCCGAATCAACGGAATCGACAGATGAGGGGGATGGCTCCGTGAACAACGAGGCAACCATCACCTCCCCGCCCACCGAAGCCGATCTGGACCAACTGTTCGTGGCCGAGGACGATTTCAGCCGCGATCTGGCTGTATTGGCCAAGCGCCTTTATGTCCTGCCAATGATCGAGGTAAGACCCGACATTTATATGGAGGTACTCTCTGCCATCGTTTCCTTCAAAGAGGCCTTTATGGGTAAGGAGATCGAGATTAACGGGTTCGTTTATCGGGAATCGGGTCTTCCAGATCATCAGTTCGTCATCGGCCGCATCGCCGTCCAATGCTGTACGGCTGACGCTACGCCTTACGGGGTGTTAGCGGAATACGAAGGCGCACCCGAGCTTAAGAACGATACTTGGATGAAGCTGAAAGGCACGATCGGAGAAGCGGAATATAACGGCAATGTCATCATCAAGATTGATGTATCCGAGTCCAGTGTCATTGAAGCTCCGGACAACCCATATATATATCCTAACTTTGATTTTCTGAATGCATCGGTAGATTGAGAGATTAACAGGTAAGGAGGGAGTTAAGAGATGAAGACCCCGGTCATTATTCTCAGCGGCTTCCTGGGCAGTGGCAAGACCACGCTGCTCCTGGAGCTGATTAAGCAGGCTTATGGCAGACAACTCAAGCCGGCCATTCTCATGAACGAGTTAGGCAAAGCGGATGTGGATGGCCGTATTCTGGCAGAAGCGACGAAGGATGTACCCCTGGAGAAGTTGTTTGACGGATGTATTTGCTGTAGCAAAAAAAGCGAGATTACAGGTTCATTGGAAGGATTGCTGGCTCTCGCTCCCGATGTAATTATCGTAGAACTCACGGGAGTTGCCAATCCTGAGGAAGTTGTAGATGCCATGGCCGAGCCTGAGCTTCTGGATAAGGTGCGCCTTCATCGAATCGTGACGGTTATTGATGGCGAGAATGCGCTGGATTACAACAGCATCTTTGCCTCTGACAAGCAGCTTGTTCATACGCTGCGGCGGCAAATGAGCGTAGCTGATCTAATTCTGCTCAACAAAACCGATCTCATCTCTCCAGCTCAGCTAACCAAAGTGACGCAAATCATTCGCAAGCATAATGATACAGCTTCCATTTATAATACCGTACAGGCAAAAATCGAGGGAGATTTCATACTGGGTGGGCTGCTCCCGCTCCAGCTTTCGGCAAGGTCTACCAGCCGACTTAAAGTCGTATCGGGGGCACACCAGCACCAGCATCATCATAGCACCCCAGGTGCCGCTCATAGGCAGGGGAAGGAACAAGATCATCAGGACAACGCCTCCTTCTCCCGCATTCAGAGCATTTATCTCCCGGTCATCCACTCTACGGCCTTTTCGTTAAGGGAATTGGGGAAATTCCTCAAGGCCCAAGGAAGTCAAGTCCTTCGGGCCAAGGGGTATCTCCCGGTAAGCGGCTCCCGCGATGCCACGCTGATCCAGTATGCCGGCAAGCAGCTCCGCTATGAGTCCAGCACCTACCGGGGGCCCCATTATCTGGTGGTCATCGGCTATGAGCTGAATGAGCAGAAGCTGCTGGCCCAATGGACAGCATTGAAAGGCTAGTGTATCTGGTCTCTAGAAGTCAATCATCGTCAGGCCTTGGTCCGTATCCAGTAATTCAAAGTGGTTCTTGGCAAATCGAATGAGTCCATCCTCCGCCATACGCTGCAGTTCCCGGGATAACGCGCTACGGTCCACGTTCAGGTAATCCGCCAAATCGCTGCGAGAGAACGGAATGTCGAAGGCAAGAGCGTTGCTCTTCTTGGCTTGCAGACTAAGGTAATGCATGATGCGGTCCCGCAGCGATTTGTGGGAGACGATGTCCAGCTTATGATACATGGAACGGTTATTCTCCAGCAGTAAAGCCATCATATTCTCAATAATGCGCCCCCGCAGCTTACAGGTTTGCAATCCGGGGCGCACAATCTTATGAATCCGGATGAACAAGATTCTGCATGCCGCGCCAGCTACCGCCTCATACCCGCTGTGCTCGCGCGTCGTTCTCAGTGCAGTCTCCCCCAGAATGTCCCCCGCTTCCAGTTCCGAGAAGATCAGGCGCATGCCCGAGATGTTCTCCTTGCATAGTAGCACCTGCCCGCTCAAGATAATTCCCACCGCATCCAATACCTCATCAGACCGAAAGATCACTTCTTTTTTAGCAAATTCCTTCACATTACCTTCAAGACAATTCACGGCAATCAACACTTCATTCCCCGTAAACCCTCTGAACAAGGCCGTCTTGCCAATAATATTCAAGTCCTGTTGCATCCCTATTCACCTCCTGTTGCCATAGCAACAGAATTATGCTGCCGCTTCTGCTACAATTCACTAAATGAGAACCATTCTCAATATATATCATTATATCAGATGAAGGCCAGCCTTCAATAGCAGCAGGGAGGAAAAGCATGAACAAACTACCAACCCATACGGTATTCGATTTGAAGGAATTTATAGATATCAAGCCGGGACGAATAGCGAGCCGCAGTCTGTCACTGCCTAACTTCTCTTCGTCTACCGCTCAAGAGGGCGTGCTATATGCCATGGATCAGGAGGAAACGATCAGTTCGGAGACCTCTCCCCTGACCCGACTCGTCCATGTGTTGGAAGGAGCACTGGACATGGTGGTCGAACAACAGGCCTGCCACTTGCGGGCCGGAGATTCACTTGTTATTCCTGCGGGCACCTGGCATGAATTCGCTGCACCCACAGGCTGCAAATTTTTGCAAATCTCATATTGAATTAGGAGGCAAACCCTATGCAACAAGGTCAATTTATCAAGAAGCTCCCCGTAGCCGAAGTCATCGATTTGAAGACTATCATTTCCGTGGAAGAGCAGCAGGTATCGAGCCTGACGCTTGTACAGCGCCCAGACCTGGCTATGACACTATTATCTCTGGACCAAGGAACTTCGATCGGAGGACATTCCTCACCTGGTGATGCTATGGTCCAAATCCTGTCCGGACAATCCGAGATCACCATCGGTGACGAGAAGTACACGGTACGCGCCGGTGAAACCATCGTTATGCCCGCTAATGTACCGCATGCCCTCTACGCAACAGAGGCTTTCCAAATGCTGCTTGTGGTCGTCAAGCCCAATTCCTAAAGGAGGAGCCTACGTATGAAAAGAGAAGTCGGCCATAATTTTCTCGCCAAATTAGGCAAGAAGCGTCTTCGTCCAGGGGGTGTCGTCGCTACCGATTGGCTGATCCGGAACGCCGGGATCACCAAGAACAGCCGTGTGCTGGAGGTAGCCTGCAATATGTGTACGACCTCCATTCAGCTAGCCAAGCAATACCAATGCCATATCACAGGCATCGATATGGACGCCAAGGCTTTGACGAAGGCGAGACAAAATATCAAGAATGCCAAGCTGGAAGCCTTGATTGAGGTACAGCAGGCCAATGCCATGAAGCTCCCCTTTCCCGATGCCAGCTTCGATGTGGTCATCAATGAAGCAATGCTGACCATGTTAAATACCGCAGCCAAAGAGAAGGCGGTTCGCGAATATTACCGGGTGCTGAGGCCAGGTGGTGTGCTGCTGACGCATGATATCACCTTTACTAAGGAGCATATGCATGAGCTGCTAGCTGAGCTGCGTGAAACGATCCATGTTCAGGTAGATCCACTGCTTGTGCCAAGGTGGGAAGAGTTGTTCCATGGGGTTGGCTTTGCCAAGGTGACTCACGAATCGGGGGATATGTCGCTCATGAAGCTGAGCGGGCTAATTCGGGACGAGGGAATCTGGGGGACGTTGCGTATCTTGAAGAACGGCTTGAAGAAAGAGAATTTCCCTCAATTCAAGAAGATGTATTCCTTCTTCAATACCTCGGGCAAGGACCTTCAATATATTGCCGTATGCAGCCGCAAGCCAGATTAAATTGACAGATCTAAATATCGCTAACTATAGAAGACCGAAAGGATACCAGCCATGAAGCTTAAATTAATCCAACCTTACAACTACATTCTTGCCTGCGTAATGCTTGGCTTGGTTTTGATATTGGGTGCATGCAGTACCCAGAACAATATGGCTCAGGAGGAGAATGCCCAGGGCCCTGCAACAACGCAGTCTACGGAAGTAGCCGCAACGACAGAGTCTGCCGAGCCAGTCACATTGACTGTAGGTGGACCGCCTTCTCCTCCCTCATTGCCTATCCTCAGAATGATCGACTCCAAGGCGATGGGCGAATCTGTGCAGATGGATTTCAAAGTATGGGAGACCATGGATACGTTAAATGCCTTGGCTAATGACGATAACGTAAGCTTTCTTGCTCTTCCCCTGAATAATGCTGTCATTATGTATAACAAAGGCATGGATCTTGCGTTGATGAACATCAATACCTGGTCCGTCATGGGTATGGTCACCACCGACGCCAACGTGCAGGATTGGGAGGATTTGAGAGGAACCACGTTGTATGTCCCGATGAAATCCTCGCCTGTCGATTACATTACTCAAACCTTCCTGAAGCAGCATGGACTGGTTCCAGGAGAAGATGTTACGCTGCAACACACTCAAATTGCCGAGGGCGCTCAGTTACTGCTGTCTGGCAAGGCTTCTACGATTGTCAGCATTCAGCCGCAAATTACAGCCATTCAGATGAAGAATGACCAGGTACGTTCTATTGCAGATTATAAGCTGGAATGGCAGCAAGTCACGGGGCTGGAGACGGATTTGCCAAATGCCGGTCTGGCTACCAAGCAAGCTGTCATTACTAATGACCCCGAACTGGTCGCACGCTTCCAGGAGGAATATGCCAAGGCCCTTCAGTGGACGCTCGACCATCCCAAGGAAGCAGCTCAATTGGCCCATCAATACCTGAAGCTGGATGCCGCCGTAGTAGAGCAAGCCATCCCCCACATGGCACTGGATTTCGCTTCCGCCTGGGAGAGTAAGGATGTCTTGACCAAGTATTACGAAACACTGTTTGATTACAGTGAGGATAGCATTGGAGGCAAGCTTCCGGATGAGTCGTTCTATTATCAGCCTTAGGCAAAGGGGAACGGCCCTTCTGCTCCTGTGCTTGATATGGCAATTGGCGGCTCTGCGCATGGATCCCTTTATCCTGCCTGGTCCGCTCGATACCTTCCGGGCCTCCATCGCTTATTTAGGGCAAGGAGATTTCTACTACGCCGTCTGGCGTACCCTGGTCAAGCTTGTAATAGGCATGCTGGGCGTATTGCTTGTGGGTGGAGGACTTGGATTGATCATAGGCCTGCGGCCACGCTGGAAGCCTTATGTCGAGCCTGTTATTGATATGATGCAATCCGTCCCGCCTATTGCCTGGCTAGGCATCGCCATCATCTGGTTCGGGCTGACGGACATCCCATCGATTTTCATTATCGTGTTATCTACGATTCCCGTACTGTTCACTAATCTGTATGAAGGCTTCCTTGACATCGATCCGAAGCTGCTCCGCATGGCTCAGGTGTTCAACGTACCCCGCCGAAAGGTCCTGCTCCGCGTGGTGCTTCCTTCCCTCAGTAGCTACTTAAGGGCAGGGATGATTACCTCGGCAGGGTTAGGCTGGAAGCTGGCTGTAATGGCTGAATTGCTAACCTCTGGGCAAGGCATCGGAGGGCTATTGTCGGAGGCCAGAACGAATCTGGACACAGGTAAGGTTTTCGCTTTAGCCTTGTTCATGGCTGTGCTCTGGAACATCATCAAGTGGCTGATGACGGGAATATTTCGTAGCAGGACCCGCCGAACAACTCAATCCAATGAATAGACAGGGAGGCTGCACGCTCACATGATCGTACACCTGCAAAACGTAGCCAAAAGCTATTCAGGCATGCCGGTGCTGCACCATATCAATCTTGCCGTAGAACAACGGAAAATTATTTGCGTGCTAGGTCCCTCGGGAGCCGGAAAATCCACCCTGCTCCATATTCTTGCCCAAACACTGCCTGCGGATGAAGGAGTGGTAACCGTGGACCCCGGACTGAAGGTATCCTATGTCTTTCAAGAGGATTGTTTGTTACCTTGGTGCACAGTACGGGAGAACATCGAATTTGTTCGAAAAGAAACCGAGTCAGACGACATATCTACTCTGCTACATGATGTTGGGCTCGGTTCATACCAGGACCATTACCCGGATCAACTGTCTGGAGGCATGCGCCAACGCTGCTCCATTGCCCGGGCCTTCCATTACGGCGGCAACCTGCTGCTCATGGACGAGCCATTCCATTCTCTCGATTACCATCTTCGCTTCGACTTGGTGCAGAAGCTCATAGCTCTATGGGAGCGAAGCGGCTGCGCCATCATCATGGTGACGCACGACATTGACGAAGCCTTGCTGCTGGGGGACGAAATCGTGATTCTCTCGGCAAAATCACATACCATCGCCCAGCGGATTGCCCTGGGCTCGCCCCAACGGGAACGTTCGCTCAAGGATCTTCATTTAATGAAGGTACGGGCCGATATTTTGGAGCAACTCTGCTTGGTATAGTACAAATCAAAAAACCTCCCTGATTAAGGTAAAGCCCGCTCATCGTCCTGGCGGATTTTTCCTAGTAGGGAGGTTTTATTTCATTCAGTCAGTCAAGCCGAGGATCGTTCCGTTTACCAGCTTGCCTTCTTCACTCCAGGAATTTTCCCTTGATGGGCAAGCTCACGGAAGACGATCCGGGATACCTTGAACTTACTCAGATAACCGTGGGGGCGGCCTGAAACTCCGCAACGATTATGCAAGCGTGTAGGAGAGGAATCCCGGGGAAGTTTTTGCAGGGCAGCATAATCCCCCTTTTCCTTCAACTCCCGGCGCTTCTCCAGGTATTTTTCTACCAGGGCCTGCCGTTTCAGCTCTTTTACAACCTTTGATTTCTTAGCCATGTTCCATCCTCCTCGTAGTTGGTCATTTACGGGCACATTCGCCGCATATTCCATGAATTTCAAATTTGTGCGATACAATTTCAAAGGCCTCTGGCGGGGAAACCCCGCTGTCAATCGGGCAAAAATCCAGCGGATACGTTCTGTCGCACTTGAGACATATGAAATGGTGGTGATGATGTTCCGGCCCGCAACGTAGCTTGAAGCGAACCCCTTCGGGAAAATCAAATTGCTCGATAAGATCAATCTGCACCAGCAAACGCAGGTTGCGATACACCGTATCGAAGCTTACTCCGGGAATATGCTCAGAAATATAATTATGAACCTGGCGTGGCAGCACAAAGCCTGTGGAAATGGAGAACAGATCAGCAATGAATCGGCGCTGTGCTGTGATGCGAAGACCCTTATCTGTCATTGCTTGCACCATACGATCTCGCTTATTTTTCATCTACTCCATCTCCTTATTGGCGTTGATGCTTTTTTCCAGTTCAGGCTATTCGTTTAACGCAGCCTTCAGGGCTTCCAGGTTCTGCCGCATCAGTGCCAGATAGTCGTGCTGACTGCTGATGTCTTCTTCTGTTAACCCTTCAATCGGGTTAAGGACGGCCGACTTGGCTCCAATCTCGGAGGCAATCGTATCCGCCACACTGGAGGACACCAAGGTCTCAAAGAAGATCGTCTTGACGTTATGCTCCTTGGCAAAATCCACAATCTCCGCCATCTGGGAAGCGGACGGCTCCTGCTCCGGCGATAGTCCGGCAATCGGAACCTGCGTTAATCCATACTGCTTGGCCAAATAGCCAAATGCGGCATGCTGTGTAATGAAGTCCTTCCGCTTGGAGTCCTTCAATCCACCCGTGAACTCTTGATCCAGGGCCTCCAGCTTGGCTACATAAGCATCGGCATTGGCCTTGAAAGCATCCTTGTGTTCAGGTGCAGCTTCCGCCAAGCCCTGCTCGATATTGCGAACTTCCTGAATGGCTAAAACCGGCGATAACCATACATGTGGGTCCAGTCCCCCGTGGTCATGCGCATGCTCGCCTTCTTCATGGGCATGCTCATCTTCCTCATGCGCATGCTCGCCTTCCTCATGGGCATGCTCATCTTCCTCATGGGCATGCTCACCTTCCTCATGTGCATGCTCACCTTCCTCATGCGCGTGCTCGTCTTCTTCATGCGCGTGCTCATCTTCTTCATGCGCGTGCTCATCTTCCTCATGCGCATGCTCACCTTCTTCATGCGCGTGCTCGCCATGATCATGGCTATGGCCTTCGCCCTCCATAATCTCCAATCCTTGGCTGGCCTCGATTACAATCAGATCCGTATCAGCCACGCTATCCAGCACTTGCTCGATCCAGCCCTCCATACCTGCCCCGTTGTAGACAAGGACATCAGCATCCGTAATTTTGGCCATATCCTGCGGGGTAGGCTCCCAATCATGGGGCTCCACTCCGGCAGGCACCAAATTCTCTACTTCGGCGAGATCACCTGCCACTTGACGGGTAAATTCGTACATCGGATAGAAGCTCGTTTTGACCAGCAACTTCTCGGCACTGGACGGAGCAGGGGATCCCTGATTGCCTTCTGCTCCTGTATTGGCCGCCTGCTTGCCATTCGAACCGCAGCCCGCTACTACCAGCATGGCGGCTAAGGATAATGCGGCCAAACTATGACTCCAAGATTTCATGTTTTATAGACTCCTTTGTTTTAAATTGTTGTTTAACTAGCCTTCCAGCGCCTCGGCGATTCTTCAGCCGCACGATTCGCTGACACAAAATCGTGATCAGCAGGAACACGAGTAAAATGAGTGCGATTGTCCCGCCAGACGGGGTGTCCAGCATGTACGAGACCGTCAGACCGGAGAACACGCCCGTCAAGCCAACCGCTATGGATATGATTACTGCCGACAGAAAACCACCCGCAACCCGCAGCGCCAGTGAAGCTGGCAACACGATCAGAGCCGATACCAGCAGTACGCCGACTACCGGCATGGCAGCCGCTACCGTCATGCCTGTTAACACTGCGAAGGAGAAGGAGAGCAGCTTCACGCGCACACCTGAAATTGCGGCTGTCTCTTCATCGAAGGTTAACTGGTAAAGCGGGCGACGCAGACAAATGAAGTAAATCAAGCCGACCAGCGCCACGGCAGCAATCAGCCTCAATTGAGTGTCACTGACCGCTACGATGGAACCGAATAAATAAGAGCTGAAGCTTTTGCTCAAATTTTGCTGCATACCCATCAATACCACTGCCAGCGCCAAACCGGACGTCATAATAATCGCCACCGGCAGCTCGCTATATGTACGATAGGAGCGACGAAGTTGTTCAATCACAAGGCCTCCAGCCACGGCCACTGCAAAGCCGCTGAGCGCAGGATTGAGATGAAGAACCGAGCCCAGGGCTACCCCCGCGAGGGAGACATGGGAGAGCGTATCTGCCATCAGCGCCTGACGACGAAGCATCAGATACACGCCCAGCAGAGGGGCAATAATACCGATTAGTCCTCCTGCCCAAAAGGCTCGTTGCATAAATTCGTAACCGAACATTGCCATCCTTCATCTTCCTCCCGCTCCAGACTAATCAAGGTGTCGAGATATGGGCTTGCCTCTTCCAGCGCGTGCGTCACCATGATCACGGTTCGCCCTCGCTCGTCTACATCTTCACGCAGCAAGGCATACAGCTTGGCCCGGCTCGCCACATCCATCCCTGTCCCCGGTTCATCCAGAACCAGCACTTGTGGCTCCTGGGCCAAGGCGCGGGCAAGACATACCCGCTGCTTCTGCCCACCTGACAATTCCCCGATCTTGCGGTCCCGTAGCTCCCATATATCCATCTGCTTCAGGGACCGTTCTACGATGTATTCCTGCTCCTTACCGAAGCGGCGGAACCAGCCCAGCTTGGCATAACACCCCGACCGCACAAGCTCGCTAACCTTGCTGGGGAAGCCAGCATTGAAGGAGGACACCTGCTGTGGTACATAAGCTACCGCCAGCTTTCCCCCATGCTCATCAGAGTCGCTAAACTGAACAGAGCCGCTCCAAGGCTTCAGCAATCCCAGCATCAACTTCAGCAGAGTCGACTTGGCCGCGCCGTTGGGACCAGCGATACCGATGAGTTGTCCAGATTGGATATTAAGCGACAAGTTCTCAATTACCGGCTCGCTCCCGTATCCAAACACCACCTCACGCATCGAGGACAATATCATATAACCATCTTCCTTTAAACGTAATTATTACGCATTCACCGGATTATATTATCGTAATAATTACGATTTGTAAAGATGTTTAATTTGCCATCTCTAGTCGCGTGGCCATGGCAATGGATTATTGAACCTGGTCCAGTCCTCCTGCATTTCAGCTTCGGTTAACAAGCAACGGCCAAGTCTGGCTTCAATATCAGATTGATCCATATGAACACCGATGAACACTAGTTCTGTCATCCGGTCCCCCCACTTGGCATCCCAACGCTCTCGAACCTCCGGCTCCTCGGCCAGCACTTCACGTTGCTGCTCCTCCGGCATCGCTGCCAGCCAGTAACCAGCGGGGCCAAATTGAATGGAAGGACCAGCCTGGCTTAAGGTTGCAGCCATATCACCACGGGCCGCAATCCACACCAATCCCTTGGCCCGTACGACTTCTTCCGGCCAGTTGCTGAAGAAATAACTCAGCCGCTGCGGGTGGAAGGGAATTCTGCTACGGTATACGAAGGATCCAATTCCATATTCCTCCGTTTCCGGGGTATGCTCTTCCTTGCCCAGCTCCGAAATCCAGCCGGAAGACATGCTTGTCTTCTCGAAATCAAACAACCCCGTGTTCAAAATCTCCTTCGGATTTACTACCCCATTGACCGTACGAATTAGCTTGGCGGTTGGCTGAAGCTTTCGGAGCACCGCCTCCAGCTTAACCAGTTCATCTTCAGCAACCAGATCGCATTTGTTGAGCAGCAGCACATCACAAGTCTCAATCTGGTCAATCAGCAGGTCTACAATATCACGGTAATCCACATCCGAGACAGCTTGATTCCGATCCAGCAGACTTTCTCCTGAGGCAAAATCATGCCAGAAGCGGTTCGCATCCACAACGGTTACCAGAGTATCCAGCCGGGCGAGGGAGGTTAAATCAATATCCAATTCCGGGTTGGCATAGGTAAAGGTTTGGGCTACTGGAACGGGCTCACTGATTCCTGAGGATTCAATTAGAATGTAATCAAACCGGCCTTCCGCCGCCAGCTTCTGCACCTCAACCAGCAAATCATCGCGCAATGTGCAGCAGATGCAGCCGTTGGACATCTCCACCAGCTTCTCTTCCGTTCTGGACAAGGTATTGCCCGATTTCACCAGGTTCGCATCTACGTTGACCTCGCTCATGTCGTTGACGATCACCGCAACCCGCAGGCCATCCCGGTTATGCAAGACATGATTCAGCAGGGTCGTCTTCCCGGACCCAAGGTAGCCGCTCAGCACGGTGACCGGTATTCTCTTAGTTTGTTGCGCTAGCATAAGATAAGCCTCCTAGCGTGTTTCGCGGTGTAAAGTGTATTTTCTCAAGCGTGGACAATATTTGCGTAATTCCATCCGTTCAGGGTGGGTCTTTTTATTTTTGGTCGTGGTGTAATTCCGATCCCCGGTTTCCGTACAAGCTAAAGTAATAACAACTCTCATTGGTAAAGCATCTCCTTTTTCGTAATTTTTACGATTTAATTATATTACACGTTCATTTTCCAAGTGTCAACCGGAGGGAAACTACGTTTCTTTACATTGCCATACCAGACTCACCCTAACAAGCAGGGCTGCGAATCGCCGATTGGCGGCCTGCAGCCCTGCTCTTATGGTACGCCTTAAGCGTGTATGCTTTTTCGTTCAGGTCTGTCTGTTGCTTGTTATACTCCCGAGAATGGAGCTGCGCCGCGGGCGGCAGTGTTGCAGAAAAACGTGCCGGTTTCACCACGGATGGCGGCCCCCGCCTTCTCCAGGGAGGTGATGACGGCGCGGCGTCCGGGCTTGGACTCCACGAATCGTAACGCCGACTCTACCTTCGGTAGCATACTGCCTGCCGGGAACTGACCTTCGGCGATCCATTCCCGCGCCTCTTCCGGAGACACCTGGTCCAGATTGCGCTGCTGCGGCGTGCCATAGTGGATAGCCACTTTGTCCACCGCCGTCAAAATAAACAGGTCGTCCAGATCAAGCTCAGCGGCCAGCCTGGCACTCGCGGCATCCTTATCGATGACTGCCTGCGCCGGAACGAGCGCATCACGCTCCTCATACACAGGAATACCCCCACCACCCGCTGTAATGACGATATGACCGGCTTCCACCAGCTTCTTTACCGCTTCCGCTTCCACGATACGCACTGGCTCCGGTGAAGCCACAACCTGCCGATAGCCACGGCCCGAATCCTCAATGAAGATCATATTGTCCGCCTTGGTTTTCTCCGAGGCCTCCTCACGGGTGTAGAAGCTGCCAATCGGCTTGCTCGGTGAACGAAATGCCGGATCATCCTTCGCGACTACCGACTGAGTAACCACCGACACCACCTCCTTGCGGATACCCCGAACCAGCAATTCTTCCCGGAGCGCATTTTGTAGGTGATAACCGATGTAAGCCTGACTCATCGCCACGCAATCGTTCAATGGCACCGGCGGAATTGTACCGTCTGCCGTACGAGCCAGCCGGAAGGCCGACTCAATCATGCCGACCTGCGGTCCGTTGCCGTGCGAGATTACGACCCGATGGCCTTGCGCAATCAATTCGGCTATCGCTTTGGCAGCATGCGCTGCAAGCTCCCTCTGTTCCTCAGGCGTGTTTCCCAAGGCGTTACCGCCTAGCGCAATCATAATTTTGCCCATATAGACTCACTCCTCCCCGTGATAACGGCTTACGTAAGCCAACAGCGCACGCTCAAAACATGGCTGCGGCGGATGAACAAGGCCAGCTCCAATTTGGCCTACTCCTGCTTCCTTATGAGCCATGCCTGTATTAATCACCGGCAGAATTCCTGTTTCCAGCACCTTACGAATGTCGATGCCAAATGCAGAGCCGCGAAAATCAAGGTTCGGGATGGTATATTGGTTGTTTTCAGAAACGCAGATATCGTACATTTGCGTACTGTACCCGATGGCATCCTCAACCGTTCCTCCTACGAACTGGACGATGGCAGGTGCGCCGCCCATGGCGAAGCCGCCGATTCCCATTGTTTCCGTGATCGCACTGTCACCCAGATCTGGCGCGGCATCATTCTCGGTATAACCTGGGAACACCAGACCCTTGACCTGGTTAGCGGCAAAGGTGAACCATTCGTCCGTTCCCATTCCGCTGACCCGGATGCCGAATTCTACCCCGTTGCGGGCCATTGTCGTGACGACGGTCGAATATTCGATGCCATGTCCCGCATCAAGCGACACCTTGCAGGCCGGCATCGACAGGTTGAGGAAGTAATGATCATTGCCTTTAATAAAAGCGAGCGTCTCCCGCAATGCGCCCCCGTCGAGTTCCGCTGCAAGCAGGTGACTGCTTATTTCCTTATAAAAAAGCGAGGTGGCCGCTTTGTTGCGATTATGGCATTCGTCTCCCATATGGAGCGACTGGGCGATAATCGCCTTCAGATCGATGCCACCGCTCCCCGCCAGCGCCTTCTTCAAGGCCGGCGCGAACACATCCCTGATCCAGTTCAAGCGCCCGATGACTTCGCCCGAAAAGGCCCCGAATCGCAGCACCTTACCGAGTCCTTCGTTGACCGTGCAGTAAGCCCGGTTGCCGTGCTCCCGGTTCTCAATGATATGCACCGGCATCGAAGGGGAGATGACTCCGGCCATCGGCCCGACCGCCGCGTATTCATTGCAGGGGGCAAAACGAATATCGCCTGAGCCTGCCAGTCGGCGTGCTTCCTGCTCATCCTTCGCCTTGCCTTCGAATAGCAACGCGCCGATGACCGCGCCCTGCATCGGTCCACACATCTTCTCCCATGAAACAGGCGGTCCGGCATGCAGGATCAGGTGATCGTCCATGCCTGGAATCACGTCCTTCGCTGTTCCAATATCCACAAGATAAGGGTGGGCTTCCTTGATGCGCTGCACGGCCTGACGGTTCGCCTCTTCGATCCGTTCATCGTCCGCCGTCTTATCCAACGCCGCAAGCAGAGCGGGATTGCCACCGGCGGGCGGCTTCCAGGCGAATTGCACCGCCTCCGCCCGCTGCAGATCAAGGTCATTCTTAAAAATAGATGTACCGATATTGATAATGCCAAGGGGTCCCTCAAACAGATTGTGTGCCATCTACGCTTCCTCCTTTGCGCCGCCGACCAGCCTCGCGGCCAGCAGAGCAGCTTCCATGTTGCTGTCCGCTACCAAAACGCCTGCCTCTTCCAGCATGCGGGTCTGAGATGCCTTGTCCTGCTTGTCCAGCTCGGTTCCGCAAATATAAGCGATAACGGGCAGGTAGCGCCCCTCTCCCTCAGCCAGGCGTTTTGCCTCACGGATTGCTTCGATACTGATTCCCGCCGGGTCTTCATGGGAACCGAAGCCAAGCTCAAAGTCGAGAAACAACACAGCCGTAGCCGGGTCCTTCGCCTCCTGCACAATTCTGCCGTTGCGCAGGGAAGGCTCAATCATCGGATGCGGCCGCCCGACCGTAAACTCATCGTCACCGAGATCCAGCAGCGTATGCCCCTGGCTGACAGACACATCCTTCAGCTTTTCCTCCACCTTTTTGGCCACATTACTTCTAACAGACAGCCCTTCTTCCCGCAAAATGGAGAGCGCCTCGGCGGTCAGCGTCCCGCCGCAGAACAATCCGCGAACGTCCGTTTGTCCCGCTGCAAGCTGGCTACGCTGACGGTCGGCTTCCTTCACCAGCTCTCCAAAACGACTGCTTTCTTCCCTGACAGCTTCGGGATTCAGTAACCTGGCTGCCAGACGAGCCGCGTCCAGCAGCGTAGAAGCCGCTTCATAGCCCGCCTCCCGTAGCGCAGCCGTATCCCCGTCCAGAAAGCAGATCACCGACGGCTTGGACGAGCCTTCCAGTTCACGCAGGATGCGGCGCTGCACGTCGGGATGGGGAGGCTTTGAGATGAGTACGATAACCTCAGTAGCTTCGTCGGTCTGCAGGGCACGGATACCCTCCAGCATCATGATTCCGCCGATATCCTCATGCAGGTCGCGGCCGCCGGTGCCGATGGCCTGGGAAATGCCCAGCCCCAATCGATGAAGCTGAACCGTGACTTCCTGCAAGCCCGTGCCTGATGCCGCCACCAGGCCTATAGAGCCGCGCCGGACGTCATTGGCGAAGCAGAGGCCGGTTCCGTTAATAATGGCCGTGCCGCAGTCTGGCCCCATGACAAGCAGGCCTTTGCCCGCAGCCATTTCTTTAATCCGCTTCTCATCTGTAAGCGACACATTATCGCTGAAGATCATCACGTTCAAGCCGCGCTTCAGCGCTTGCTCCGCTTCCCTTGCCGCATATTCGCCCGGCACTGAAATAATGGCCAGATTGGCCTCCGGCAGCGCCTGAACGGCTGCTCCCCACGTATGAATCGTACCTTCCCCTTTTTTCTTTTTACCTTTTTGCGCATTCAGCAACTCGTCAATCACCCGGAACGCTTCTTCCAGCGCCTCCACCGATTCGGCTTTGACCGCCAGAATGAGGTCGTTCTCTCCGCTTGCGTTTACTTCTTCCGTCAGCATGCCAACACCCGCAAGCAGTTCCTTGTTCATGGGCGTCGCCATGGAAACAACGGCTTCGACGACACCGTCCAGACCATTAATCTGGCCAGTCAAAGACATCAAGGCTACGGAATCATGATAGGCATTGTTTTGAATCGCTATTTTGGTTTGCATGGTTTCCCCTCCGCTTCCATACGTCTAATGTTTCCAATCCGAAGGCCATTCCGGCCAGCATATCCGTTCCCGAAGTAGAGCCGAGCGCCATTAAACGCCGCGCCTCCTCCTCCAGGGACTTCTTCTCGTTGCCGAAGCATACTCCCATTACACCAAGAGCTGCCTCGTTCGCTTCCCCGGCCAGCGTCCGCTTTAGCATTTCACCAGCCAGGAAAGTAGTCTGCCCCTTCACTCGGCTGAGCCAGACATCACCGTGGACAGCCGCCCACTCACGAAATGCAGGACGGGCGGCGAAGAGCACACCGAAGAATCCGGCCAGAAAGTCATCCGCAGACGGTGTCAATCCGATGCCAAGTCCAACGATCCCTCCCGCCGCCTCATACAGTTGTTCTTCCTTCCCGGTACGCATTAGCAGATCAAGTAATGTCAACTTGGCATACAGCGCCCGTTCATGCAGCGTCTCCAACTGTACCGCGCAGCCGGCACACAGCAGCCACGGGCGCCCGGCTCCCCCGGGCTTGGCCCAGCGCCGTAGAATAGCCGTCAGCTCGGCGGCTGTTCGTACAGGAGCAGCGGACAGGGCAAGAGGAATAGCCAGTGACACAAGGGCGGCTCCGCCCCAATGACAGACCAGCGAATCGGATAAATGAATCATTTTACCATCTATTCGAATTTGTTTACCTGGTTTAATGTTAGTGCATAGCACTCTAAAATCGGATTCCCGATTTATGACAGCCATGCCAGGTGCCATCACGGTGGAGGGAACGGCCAGGGTTAGCAGCAGTTCCCCCTCTTCACCGCAAATATTGACCGTAGAACGAAATACGCTATGAATATAAGCACCGCTCCCCGAGCGGGCGAGAGGAAGGCGCAAGCCCGCATCCCGCTTGATCGCTTGCAATGCCGTTACGCCTGCCATCCTTCCATCGCCCTCCTACTCTCCCACTTTGGGCTCTGTCCGGCGGGGAAGAATCAAATTCAGCATGATGGCCGTAAATCCACCAATCGCCACGCCCGATTCCAGCAATACCGCCAGCGATGAGGGAAAGTGCTCAAAGGCATTCTCCGGGGCAAGCCCAAAGCCAACTCCGAGTGCAAGCGAGGTGGAAAAGATCATCGCCGCCCGTCGGTCGAACGGTCCCGCATCCTTCATCTGGGAGACGCCGGAGC
Source organism: Paenibacillus sp. 1SOY10 (assembly GCF_056836745.1). Lineage (NCBI taxonomy): Bacteria > Bacillati > Bacillota > Bacilli > Caryophanales > Paenibacillaceae > Paenibacillus > Paenibacillus sp. 1SOY10. The sequence continues at coordinate 22,406 of NZ_JBXENK010000011.1, forward strand.
CAACAATCGAGCCGAACATAATGAGTGCCGCGCCGCCCAGCACCGGAGCAGGCATGCCAGCCACGATCGCCGAGAACTTGGGGATCAGTCCCAGCACGATCAGCACGCCCCCGGCCGCCGCTACCGCATAACGGCTGGCAACGCGGGTGATGCTGATTACCCCGATGTTCTGTGCGAAGCAAGTAAGAGAAAAACCATTGAAGATCGGAGCCAATATCGACCCGATGCCATCCACGGAGATTGCCCCGGTCAGATGTTTTTTAGTAATCTCCTTTTTCACCGCCGCTCCCGTGCCATACGTGTTGCCAATACTCTCTAACACGGCCGTCAGTTGAGCAATCATCATGATGGCAATGGCTGAATAGGAGAAGGTCGGCCAGCCGAAATGCAGCAGATCGGGGAAGGACAACCAACTTGCTTGCCCGACATGGCCCAGATCCAGTAGCCCGAATAAAGCGGAGGCCGCATAGCCCGCTGCAATGGCAATAATGACGGAGAAGGACGACAACAGCCCCTTGCGCGACTGGCTGGTCGTCAACAGCACGATCAGTACGAGGCCGCCCACGATATAGCTGGACGGTTGACCATAGAAAGCGCCGTCCCCGCCAGCGAGCCAGGTGAAGCCCAGCGGCAGCAGCCCGATGCCAATCAGAGTGACGATTGTCCCCGTAACGAGCGGCGGTATCAGCTTCTGCACCCGTCCGATAAAGAAGCTCAGAATATAGGCGATAATGCCACATATCATCGAAGCCCCGAATACAGCCTGGATGCCCATCTGGTTGCCAATCGTAATACTTGGAGCGATAAATACAAATGCGGAGCCCATACAAATTGGCAGACGGGCCCCTAGATGCCCCAACCCGAGACATTGAATCAGCGTACCGATACCGCTTGTAATCAGGCTACCCTGCACCAGAATCGTAATTTCAGCGCTGGGCAGACCTATCGCCGCGCCTACGATCAGCGGAACCGCCACCAGGCCCGAAAATAAGGCCAGCACATGCTGTATGCCCAGCAAAAGCAAAGAGGGAAAGGGAGGCCTCTCCTCGATCCCGATAAAACGGTTATTCATGCGGCTCACCCTCTCAAACACAAATAGGATGCGGGAGAGGAAAAGCCGCGTAAACAGCCTGTCCCCTCCATCTGTTGCAAATTACGCCTTGCGCGGACACGGCCTATGCAGTGCCCCTCCTAAGCCTTGGCAATAACGCACACCGGACCGCCACCGTCGGGGCCTTGATGCTCGGCTCCCCCGGATACATAAACAAGCGGGTCGCGGGTAATAGCGGCGATGGCCGCGTTAACGACGGCTCTGGCCGAACGAGTATGGTTAATGTCGGAATCATCCTGCATCGTATTTCTGCGTCCCCTTACAGAGCCCGTGGAACTGGCTTCCGCCTTGGCGAGCACGTTGACGATCCGATCCAGCTCATCCTGCGACGGCAAGCCCTCGAACTCCAGCCCAGCCTGACGCATAGCTGCAAACAAGGCGTCGATGTCAATCGCGTCCTCCATGACCGCATGGCCGATTTGCAGTTCGCTTGCCGTCTGTTCGGCGTTTCCGATGACGATGATTTCGTCCTTAAGCAATTCTACGCCGGCGGAAGTCGAAGCAACGCCGGAATACAGGTTCCAGTCCTTGCAGATTACATCGTCGCTCAGTTGACTTTCCTGCACTTCGCCTAGCGCCAGCGCCACACCTAACGCCGATGCGCCCCGGGAATACGCCATTGATTTGTACGTGTCCTGCACGGCCACCTTCTGGCCACGTGATTTCGCATCTTCTATACGATCCGCCGTCAAGAGCGGACACTTGATCTGCACAAAATGGACGTCCTGCGGATCTTTGATGCCCGCATCCTTCATTGCGGCACGCACCCCGTTGGCCACTTCCTTCACCTGGGCCATCCGTCCAATCTCTTCGGGCAGGAAATCGCGAGTGAACGAAATGCCGGCGGCCAGACGTTTGCCTTCCTTGGCCGGTTCATCCGTTTCCTTACGGGAGAATACGGTCAGATGGGGCGACATCACGCCTTCGGTTCCACCCGACATGACGAAGGCGATTCGTTCCTGTACCTCTTTAACCGAAAGGTTCAGTTGCTCAGCCATGAAATAGGACAAAGTCTGTGTCGCAAAGCCGCGAGTGAAATCGTTGACGCAGCCGTTGCCTTCCGTTTTGCCTAATACGGCGATAATATCGCGGGGGTCAAGGCGCCCCTCGTCAATCAGCTTTTTCAGCCCGGTTACATCATCCGGCGAGGCGGTAGGGATACGGAACACTTCAACTTTTCTCATCTTTTCATTCCTCCGTTTGATATAGTCAGATCAATGTATCATCAGAAAAAGAATCCAAGAACACAGAGCAGTGCAGCCACGGCGATCATGTAAGGCGCATTGATTTTAACGATTCGCTGAATGTCGAGCTTGAACGATTGCGACAGGGAAGCGACGTTAATCTGCACCGGGCTCATTTGGGTCCCCACGCCAACGGCAAGCGCTGCCAGACCAATCTGCAACAGCGACAACCCCGATTCCACCATGATCGGCATGACAAGGGTACTGACACCCACGCTATAGCCTCCCGCCGGAATGGCGATACAGAAGGCAATCAGCACGGCAACGGGTACGGTGACGAAGGTCGGAGCCGATTTAATAAAGCCGGCGATATAGGAGAACGTCCCGATTTCCGCCAGGATATTGATGAAGCCGAGAAAAATACCGATGGCAAACAACTTAGTGAGCAGAAAGGAAGAGTTCTGCACCAGGTCCTCCGCGATCTCACCAGGCTTCCGCTTGGTAACGGCAAAGGCCAGCAATAACGTACTGAACATATTAAATACGGGATTGAACAGCGCGTAGTCCATCAGGCCGTTCAGGTTTTTGCCCGCTACTACAATAATCAGGAAATAAATCGGTGGCAGCGCTTTAACCAGTTGCTCCTTCAGGTTGACCGCAGGTGCGGCCTCTCCTTCCTCCTTCATGAGACTGCCGCTTCTCCAGACTCCAAAAGCAGCGACCGCCATACCCACCACCCACAGGCTAACCGCCAGCGGAAACATCGTTTCGCTGTAAGCCGATATTTCTACACCGGCAATCTTTGAAATGGTAGCCGCGTCTGCGCCCGAAGGCGAGGTCATGAAGCTAGCCGCGGTCACAATGGCCATCCCTGCAATCAGTGGTGGTGAGGCTCCAATGACAGCGAATGCGAGTGGTCCTGTCACCATGGTATTGCCTGCGCCAAGCCCCGCCGCATAGGTGGCCAGCGCTTGAATCAGCACGATAGCCGCAGCGATCAGGTATTGCCGATGGCCGATTACCCGGCGGCTGAGACCCAGCAGCGCCTCGAAGCCACCCAACCTGGCCAGTACAAGCGCAACCGCGGAGTAGATGACAGGCGTAATGATTCCCGTCATACCGGGAATCGATTCGGCCACAATTTGACCGGCCTGGGCAAAGCCGATTCCTCCGACAAGCATCGCCGTCAGCCCACCGGCGAGTCCGGCCAGAATCATATGCTTGTTCCGCAGGACAAGCACCAGCATGACCAGCAGTGGCAATAATACCAGTATCTGCATAAAAGGGCCTCCATTACTTCAATTTACTGTTTGTAAGCACTTACAATTAAATTATAAAGAGACGGGCCCGCCCTCACCATGGCAGAATCGCATAAAAAAAAGAAACGCTTTTTAGCACATTTCGACAAAAAACGCCCGGTATGCCATCCGGGCGTTCAGACCTGCTTGCACTTATTTTTCACGGCTCTCTATATAGCAAGAGAATTGCAGCAGCCATCGTGGTTAATCCTTACCAACGGCAAGCAGATAGGTATGCATTTGATAGGCCAGTGCCAGCTCCGCCAGCACTAGACCGTCATTCGTATCAACGCCGAGTTCCTTTAGCTTATCCAGCCGGTATCGCAGCGTATTGTAGTGAATATACAGCTCTTTGGCCGTCTTCTGCAGATTGAAGCCATTCTTGAGCAAGCAGAGCAGCGTTTCCAGCAGATCGGTTTCCTTGCTTCCGTTGTTGAGCAAGAACCCCAGCTTTTCCTCCACGTAGCGGCTTAACGCATCCGGCTCGGAAAGGCGGTGCAGCAGCTTGTAGACGCCGGTCTCGGCATAGCAGGACACAAACGGTCCTGGACCTTGCAGCTTCCGCGTGATATCCAGCGCAAACTTGGCCTCCTCCTTGGCATCCTTCAGCCGTTCGAAAGACGGGGCCGCATTGGAAATGCCGATGCCGAGATGAAGCTTATCCTTATAATAAGCGGCGATGCCTTCGCCAGCTTCCTTCAACCGTTCGGCAAAGCCCTGTCTCTTCGGCAGATTAACGAGGCATAACAGCGCATCATCATGATAAACGATTTTGCAACTGCGGGAAGTCAGTCCAAGCCCGCCCGTCATCGCCTGCTCCACGACGCCTTCAGCCAGCAGGTCCGCATACCGGCTCCGTTGCCGTTCCGCATCTTCCTCAAATACCTGGATTGCTAGTACAGCCAAGGGGAAGGTCAAATCCCAATCAAAGAACTTCGCCTTCTCCTCCGCCTCCTGCAAATGTGGAAATTTGCCGTTAAACATATCGCGGATAAAAGAGTCGAGGTAATTGCGTTCGGTCTCCCGAAGCGCCAGCTCCCGCTGAAACAGAAAGGCGCACAGCATCGAGGCCTGCTCTAGCCCCACAATCAAATTGGTGGGATTCGATTCCTTCTCCAGCAGCGCAATCAGATAACCAAGGTTTTCACTGCCGGCCGCTATCGGACGGTGCAGCACCTGTCCGTCACCATATGTCACACCCTCCACGGAAACGGTCAACTCCCCCTGCGAAAGGGCTGTCTCCCAAGATCTGGATTCATCCGTTCTGCCCAGCATACACCCGGCTCCTTCTCCAAACGAAGCCGACTGAAGATGGAAATAACGGTCTACAAACAATACCGGCAGGCCAAACAATTCCGAAACGGTCGACAACAGCTTATGAAGATCTGCCCCTTCCAGCAGCAGGCCCATCAGCTTCCCGTGGATGTTGTCCCGGTACTCCAGCATCCTCGTCTTGTTGCCGAGGAATAGCTCCAGAATATCGTTACTTAGCTTGGACAAGTTGGCGTTGTTCGGCAAAATCATCAGCGGCATCCGGAACCGATCGGCCTGCTCCAGCATAATGGGCGGCACGTCATGAATATAACGTCCCAACTTGAGGGCTACGCAAGATACCTGCTTGTCCACCAGGTTGGGGATAAAAGACCGGATCGCCTCCTCGTCGTCGGCAATCGGATACAGCGTCGTCAGCAGCAGACCCAACGGATCGACATATTTGTAAATGTCGGGAACCTCCATGAAAAACACGTTGTCCACTACATTGGATAGCCCGTCCACGCCGGCCTTCACATATACATCAGCAAAGCTGTTCAGGGATAAAATGTCTTTAACGGTAACTGCTACGATGTCCATCCCCTCCATTATGAAGGGCTTGATTGCCCCCTCTCTAATGTAAATTTAGCAGCAGGTAAAAGCAACTGGTCTCCCCCGAGAATCAATTATCCTATTTCCCTCTATATGCCACTGCATCCATTTGAACTTTAAGCCCATCAGGACCGCCTACGTGGGCGAATTCTGTGGAGATGGTTTTTCTCGCGGGATAATTCCCTTTAAATCGTTCCTTGAACACCTTCTCCATAACAGGAATGTCCCACACGTCTCTAAGCAACACATCTAATTTAACTACGGAATCCAGAGATAGATTCACCTTGGCTAACCGCTCACTCATATTATTGAGGGCGCCTTCCACTTGCTCTTCTACCGAACCTCCGACATTCCCCACACAGAAGCTTAGGAAGATAAAATCTCCAGCTTCGACAAAACCAGCAAAAGCATAGTCTTCGTTGATTTCATGCCTAATAATGTTGCTCATTGTTATTCAGCTCCTTGAATAAATTGGTTGTAATGAACATTACTACAAAAATTATAGAACGTATGTTCCTGTATATCAAATGTCGATCTGATAAATTTTTCTCTGAAATGGATAAAAAAATGACACTCAAAATAGTCATTTTGAATGTCATTTTTATGGTTCTACCCATCAATTTCGTTTAAACCCCCAACCAGCGCTTAAACATATGCTTGGTCGTAGCCTTGTTCATCTCCGCAATGGAAGTCGTTAATGGAATGCCCTTCGGACAAGCCACAACGCAGTTTTGCGAATTGCCGCAGCCCTCAATACCACCATCCTCCATCAATGCATCCAGCCGTTCCTCGGCATTCATTTCACCCGTTGGATGAGCATTGAACAGGCGAACCTGCGAGATGGCTGCCGGACCCATAAAGTTCGTCTTCTCGTTGACGTTGGGACAAGCTTCCAGACAGACCCCGCAAGTCATGCACTTGGACAATTCATAAGCCCATTGCCGCTTCTTCTCCGCCATCCGGGGACCAGGCCCTAAATCGTATGTGCCATCAATGGGAATCCAGGCCTTCACCTTCTTCAGCGCGTTGAACATTCGGGTACGGTCAATCACCAGGTCGCGAACGACCGGAAAGGTCCGCATCGGCTCTACCCGAATCGGCTGCTCCAATTGATCCACCAGGGCCGCGCAAGCCTGACGAGGCTTGCCGTTAATAACCATGGAGCAAGCCCCACAAACCTCCTCCAGGCAATTCGATTCCCAACAGACCGGGGCAGTTGTTTCACCTTTCCCATTCACCGGATTGCGCTGAATTTCCATCAATGCGCTGATCACGTTCATGCCAGGACGATAGTCCAACTCGAACTCTTCGATATAGGACTTGGACTCAGGTTCATCCTGACGCGTTATGATGAATTTAACCTTCTTCACCGTCATTTTGTTGCCGGGTACTTCCGCTTCGGCCATCGCCATGAGTGTTCCCTCCTATTTGTCCTTAGAATAATCGCGAATGCGCGGCGGAATCAGGGATACATCCACCGCCTCGTATGATATTTGCGGACCCTCCGGCGTCCAGGACGCCTTGGTCGTTCTGAGAAATTCCTCGTCATTTCGCTCCGGAAAGTCCGGCTTGTAATGGGCTCCACGACTTTCGTTACGCAGCAGCGCCGAGAGTGTCATCGCTTCCGCAAGCTCCATCATATTCCAGAGCTGACGGGTAAATGTAGCTCCGGCATTGCTCCAGCGAGATGTATCGTTGATATTGATTTTCCCATAGCGTTCCTTCAGTTCCTTAATTTTGCCAATGGTCGCTTCCAATTTATCGTTATACCGTACCACCGTCATGTTGGCGGTCATCCAGTCGCCCAATTCCTTGTGCAGCACGTAAGGATTCTCCGTTCCATTCATCGCCAGCAGACCCTCGTATTTGTCAGACTGCTCCTTGCGACGACTGTCAAACACCGCCGGATTGACGTCCTCGGTCGACTTCTTCAAGCCCCGAATGTATTCGACCGCCTTTGGTCCCGCAACCATCCCACCATAAATCGCGGACACTAGCGAGTTGGCCCCCAGCCGGTTCGCTCCATGGTATTGATATTCGCATTCTCCCGCCGCAAACAAGCCGGGGATGCTGGTCATCTGATTGTAGTCGACCCACATGCCCCCCATGGAATAATGCACCGCCGGGAAAATTTTCATCGGAATCTTGCGTGGATCATCGCCCATAAATTTCTCGTAGATTTCGATAATGCCTCCAAGCTTGACGTCCAGTTCCTTCGGATCTTTATGGGACAAATCGAGGTACACCATGTTCTCCCCGTTGATTCCCAGCTTCATATCAATACATACGCTGAAGATCTCCCGGGTCGCAATATCCCGTGGTACCAGGTTGCCGTAAGCCGGATATTTCTCTTCAAGAAAATACCATGGCTTGCCGTCCTTGTACGTCCAGATGCGTCCGCCCTCGCCCCGCGCCGATTCGGACATCAGCCGCAGCTTGTCATCCCCCGGAATGGCCGTAGGGTGAATCTGAATGAACTCGCCATTGGCATAGGTGACCCCTTGCTGATACACCGCGCTGGCAGCCGTTCCTGTATTAATGACGGAATTCGTTGTTTTGCCGAAAATAATGCCCGGACCTCCGGTCGCCAGAATGACCGCATCCGCAGCGAATGTTACAATCTCCATCGAACGCAAATTTTGTGCGGAAATGCCGCGACAGACACCTTCATCATCAATTACAGCGGATAGGAACTCCCAATTTTCATACTTCGTCACCAGCCCGGCTGCCTCATAGCGACGTACCTGCTCATCCAGAGCGTACAGTAACTGCTGGCCGGTAGTTGCCCCGGCAAAGGCTGTCCGGTGGCGCTTCGTGCCCCCAAAACGACGGAAATCAAGCAATCCCTCCGGCGTACGGTTAAACATCACGCCCATCCGGTCCATCAGATGAATGATGCCGGGAGCAGCTTCGCACATTGCTTTGACTGGCGGCTGGTTGGCCAGAAAGTCCCCGCCATAGACGGTATCGTCAAAATGCTCCCACGGCGAGTCACCCTCCCCTTTGGTGTTCACGGCGCCATTAATGCCGCCTTGCGCACATACCGAGTGGGAACGCTTTACCGGAACAAGCGAAAAGAGCTGCACCGGCACACCCGCCTCCGCCGATTTAATCGTGGCCATCAGCCCGGCCAGGCCGCCGCCTACAACAATCAAGCTTTGTTTAGCCATCTCTATTTCAACTCCTAAACGTTTTGTAGTCCGTATAGACGGATGGTCAAGCCGGGTTGTTCTTCGCGCCCTGGCCTGGCACCGTCCTGTTTCTTATCCAAGGCCTCTGCTGCTTGGGTAAGAGCCTATGCCATGAATGCCTTGATGGTCTCTAGCAAAGCCGTACCCCCGGCCTGGAATTCCGCATCGCGGAATGCGATCAACGACCAGATGAACATCACGGACACGATGGCGAACAAGCCCATGCAAATATAAGAAGATACACGCTGCGAACGGGGACCTACCGTCACACCCCAGCTCACCAGGAACGACCACAAGCCGTTTGTAAAGTGAAACGCCGCAGATACGATACCGATTAAATACAGCACGAAGAATATAGGCTGGTTGACGATATCATGCATCACACCACCCAATTCATCATGTGATACGCGGCCCAGCGCTACTTGCACCCGCGTCTCAAGCACATGCCAAATGACAAAGGCAAAGGCGATCACGCCAGTAATCCGCTGCAATAAGTACCGCAGGTTACGTTCCGTATTGAACCGCCCATTGTTGGGCTTGGCCTGAAAGGCAATGTACATGCCGTAAACGCCATGGTAGAGAAGCGGTAACCAAATCCCGAAAATCTCCAGCAGCAATACCAGTGGCAAGCCGTTCAGGAAAGCTACAGCTTCCCTAAACCCTTCACTGCCGCCCTCAACCGCCGCAAAGTTGGTAACCATGTGCTCCAGCAGGAAAGCGCCCAACGGAATGACGCCCAGAAGCGAATGAAGTTTTCTGGAATAAAACCCTTTCATAAGTGCGTGTACCCCTTTCCTTGGTTGTGCATCTCTTTTTTTGGCTTGCGCATTTGTAAAATAGTTTGTAACAAAAGTAACATGTGAACAACTTGTGTCACTTTTCATGTTACTCCTTTTCATCTTATAATGGAATTGCAATATACTTATTAATTATTATAACGAATGAGCATAAGGAATCCTGTCGATTCCTGTAATGCCGCAAAAAAAGGAGGGCACCATGCTGGAGGAATTTTTGGTATTTACAACGGTTGTGGAGCAGTCCAGTTTAAATAAGGCCTCTAAGGTGCTCAACATCTCGCAGCCGGCTCTATCAAGGAAGATTGTCAAGCTGGAGGAGGAATGGGGGATTGCGCTATTTCACCGGAAGGGTAAAAGGCTTGAACTGACCCGCGTTGGCCAGGAGGCCTACCTGTATGCACTGGAGCAGCGACAACGCCACCAGACCTTCCTGCAAGCAGTCTCTCGCTTCAAGACGGTAGAACGCAGCGTGGTCACACTCGGCGCCAGCCTGACCACCATTCAGACAACACTTCCACCGCTAGTCACGACCTTAATGGAGAAGTTTCCTGATATCGAGCTCAAGCTAGTAACAGGTAAAACGCATGAAATCGTGTCTTATGTCCGTAACAAAAAAGTAGATATTGGCGTCGTAGCCTCTTCGATCAGCGAAACCGGACTCAAATGCCTGCCTTTGTTCCAGGATCATCTGGAACTGGTCGTTCCCCAAGGTCAGGAGCTCTCCACCATCTATCAGAATCAGCGGATCACTATGGAGGACTTGAACGGACAGCCCATGATTGTGTTCTCCAAAGGCACCTGGTATCGCAAGCTGATCGACGACCTGTTTGGACGCTACAGCATCATTCCGGATATACGCATGGAGATTGATTCGTTTGAAGCGATTGTGAGACTCCTGCCCATTTGCAAGGCGGCCGCACTGCTGCCCAAGTCTTACCTGCGCGCCTCCCTGCTGCGCGATAACGGGCTGCTGAGCATTCCCATCTCTGAATTGGAGCAGACCCGCCGGGAGACCTGCCTTATCTACGACGACAAATCAGAGCTTAGTCGGGACATGAAGGAGTGGATTGCCCAAGTACGTCATCGCCTGGTACGAGATTTGTCATTATAAAAAAACAGCCGCTCACAGATTAACACCTGTGCAAGCGGCTGTTTCGCTAGAAATGCATGTTCAAAAAATCGAACTACCTCTATGATTCTTCATTTATCATGTTCTCAAACTGCTCCATCTTCTCGTTCCCACCAATAATGACCATGATATCCCCTTCGTACAACTGGTCCATCGCCGTTGGAGCCACCATGATGTTGCCATCTCTGTGAAGGGCCACTACACTACACGCAAACTGAGATCGTGTATTCAACTCGCCCAGGCTCTTGCCGTGCATACTGGCTGGAACCTTCATTTCCACAATACTGAACTCCTTGGACAATTCAATATAATCCAGCAGATTAGGTGTGACGAGCTGGTGGGCAACCCTTATTCCCATATCACGTTCCGGATAAATGATACGGTCTACGCCCAGTTTCTCCAGTGCGCGCCCGTGAAGCACCGAGATGGCTTTGGCTACCACGGTCTTGACCCCAAGCTCCTTGAGCAGAATTGCGGCCAGAATGCTCATCTGGATGTCATTGCCAATAGCCACAATACCGCAGTCAAAATTGCGCACCCCTAACGATTTGAGCATCTCCTCGTCAGTGGCATCAGCGGCGACGGCATGGGTCAACTGATCGCTCAGTTCCTGGACCAGTTCCTCGTTACGATCGATGCCCATTACCTCATAACCCAGGTCCACCAACTCCAGCGCCAAATTTGAGCCAAAACGCCCCAGCCCAATCACTACAAACTGCTGTGTTCTCATGAAAGGTAATATCCCCTTATCCTATAATCATTTTGCCTTCGGGATGACGGTAGGGCTCTTTCCCCTTCTTTGGTCCCAGTGCATAAGCAAGCGTCAACGGTCCGAGACGTCCCGCAAACATGGTAAAACTAAGGATTAGCTTGCCGATGGTCGTCAACTGCTCCGTTACCCCCATGGATAAACCCACCGTACCGAAGGCGGAGGTCGCCTCGAACAAAATCGCCAGAAACCCTGCTTGTTCGGTGGCAGACAACACAATGGCCACAGTAATAATGAAGAACAACGACATCATGGTCAATGTCACCGCCTTGAAGATCCGTTCCTGAACCATCCTGTAACGGAACAGAACCAGGTCTGTACGACCGCGAATCATCGACAGCACCGCACCTGCCAGAATGGTGAAGGTGGTGGTCTTGATACCGCCCCCGGTAGACCCGGGAGAAGCCCCGATAAACATCAATATTATAATGAAGAATTGCGTAGCCTGACGAAGGGCTTCGATGTCCAGCGTATGAGCTCCGGCCGTCCGCGGCGCCACCGACTGGAACAAGGCACTCCAAAGCTTGCCACCCCAATCCAGCGGCTTCAGTGTCCCCGTATTGGTGAACTCGAAGACGAAGATGATCAAGGCTCCGGATACGATCAAGGCCGCCGTCATCGACAGCACAACCTTGGAATGAAGCGACAGCTTGCGGCGGCGGCGAATGTCGAACAGGTCAGATAGAACGACAAAGCCAAGTCCCCCTGATATAATCAGGAAGATTGAGACCAGGTTAATCAGCGGATCAGATACATAAGACATCAAGCTTTGACTGCCCCCGAACAAATGAAAGCCCGCATTATTAAACAAAGCGATAGCATGAAAAATACCAAAGTACAACGCCCGGCCAAAAGGCATATCCAGAGCCAATCTCAGGGTGAAGAGCACCGCTGCAATCGACTCAATAATCAAGGAAAAGAACAGGACCTTGCGGATCAGTCGAACGATCCCTTCCATTGAATTCTGGTTCATCGCTTCCTGAAGCAGTAGACGATCCCGCAGCGATATTTTCCGTTTAAATACCAGGGAGAACATCGTCGCTACGCTCATAAAGCCCAAGCCGCCCACCTGAATAAGTAGCAATATGACCATTTGCCCGAATGGGGAGAAATAAGTGCCCGTATCCACCACGACCAGCCCGGTTACACAGGTAGCCGAGGTGGCTGTAAACAAAGCATCGATAAATGGCAAGCTTGCCTTGGAGACGCTGGAAATGGGTAGCATAAGCAACAGGGTGCCCAGCATAATAATCAGGGCAAACCCCGTCACCAAAATTTGGGGCGGAGACAAATTCAATTTATGCAATCCCACCAGGCTCACCTCATCGTTGTCATTAGAGAACGCAAAAATAAAAAAGCACTGGAAATCCAATGCCTTTCGGTGTTTGGTTCCTGCTGCAAAGACCTACGAGGTTAGCTGACGGATTCGGACATGCACAGTTGCCCTATTCGCTTCCTCCGCAAGCTTAGGCTCGCGAGATTCAGCAAAATTCACCCCAAAAAAAACCGGTTCCCCCGTTTTCCATCGAAATTCGGCCATTTTATTTTCAATTGGATTATAATCCTTATTTGTTGCCAGGACAAAGCTTCATTTGGCCTAAATAGACGGGAAAACCGTGAAAAGGAGTGAACCCTGAATCCACGGGCCCCTGAATCTGAGCCATGCGAAGGGTTACCGGGTTTATTGCCGCTTTTCTTATTTTTCACCTGCTATTCTGGCGAAGGCCACTTCAACTGTGTTATCTTTACTGTGACGAACTTGGGGCTAAATCATACCTCTTATTACATCAAAAAGGAGTTGTGCAAGTGAATTTCTCCATGAAACCTGCCGGTGGCACACTAAAGACCCGTACACTTTGGTTGCTCGCTGCGCTAGGGCTAGTCGTATTTATCGTTATCCAGTTGCTTCCGACGAATGATTCGGAGCTGCTGCAGATGGAGCAATCCAAAGAGATTATCAGCAAACAGCAAGCCAAGGAGCAAGCGGAGCATTTCGTGCAATCCGTTCTGCAGTTGGACTTGTCTGAACAGTCAAAAGATAAGGCACTGGTTACCTACGAATCACGTTCTGATTTGCTGGGTTATTTGACAAAATCGGAGTTGCTATCCTCGTATCTGAAGAGCTACGAACAGCAATTCCCTTACGATGTGTTTCGAGTTCTCTTCAAGCAGCCCGATGATCTGCTGAATGCCTTGACCGTCGATGTACATATGAATTCCGGGCAAGTCGTTGCCTTTGAAGAAATTCTGTCCGCCAGCAATACGAACAAGCAGACTATGCTGGATTTGGGGACGGAGACTACCGAGACTATGTTGTCCTGGGAAGGCGATTTAACACTGGCCGAAAAGGAAGAAATGGCCCAGCCTTACCTGGATGCCTTCGGCTTCGCTGACGCTGATTTGACGCTCGCTTCCGGGGAAGGTGACGTCGGCCTGTTGTATGATTTGAATGGATATACCATTGGAGAGTCCAAGGCGCAAATTCAAATTCAATATGAATATGGCTACGTCTCTTCACTGGAAAGCTATTTCGTCGCTCCGGCCGACCATTTGAATTATGTGAAGCAGCAGACCACTCTCGCCACTTGGCTTACCTTTGCAGGCTATGCCTTCTTGAGCTTTATCCTGGGTGTGCTTGCCATCGTGTATAGTGCCCTCACGAGACGACACACATCATTCAAACGTGGTATTTTTCTGACTTCACTTTATTTTGTGCTCTCCATGGTAGGCACTTTCAACATGCTGCCTATTTTTGAGAAGGAAAGCACCGAGCCGTTTATGCTGATCTTCCTGCTGGTCTTCCAAAGTGTGTCGACCCTGTTCATGTCCATAGCCATCTATTTCTCACTGGTAGGTGGAAATGGATTATGGCGCCAGCAAGGAATGAATCCGTGGCCTCGCGCCAGAGAAGCAGGCTATGGCCGTCATGTGCTTACCTCCATGACTGATGGCTATGCCTGGGCCCTGATTTTGTTAGGTGTACAATCGGTTATCTTCCTCATTCTGGAACAAAGCATCGGTACCTGGTCTACGAGCGATTCGACGCAATCGCCGTACAATATGGTATATCCGCTCTTGTTCCCGCTTTTGGCCTGGGTGGCCGGGATCGGAGAAGAAGCGGTTTATCGGTTGTTTGGGATTCCGATGCTGAAGAAGATGTTTCGCAGCACCTTTGTAGCCTGCTTGCTATCCACGCTAATCTGGGCGCTGGGGCATACGTTGTATCCGATCTATCCTATCTACTCAAGACCCATTGAGCTGACCATCATTGGATTGTTGTTCAGCTTCGTCTTCCTGCGTTACGGCTTTGCCGCCGCCGTGTTCTCCCACGTCATCTTCGACAGCATTCTGATGGCGCTGAGCTTGATGTTTATGGGAGGCGCACTGAATATCGCCGCTGGTGTATTCTACATCGCTCTGCCAGCTATTGTGGCTTATGTCATTTATGTATTCAACCCGCCAGGTCGGGAGCGCAAAGAGCCGCCAGTACAACAAAAAGAGGAGCCGTTCTTCACGACTCCTCCGGTGGCTCCTCGTCCCGAAGGGCATTGATAATTTCACGAGCCAGCTTATCCCCTATAGAAAGAGGCCGGAAGTCTTCGACGGAGGCCTCTTTTATTTTTTTAAGTGAACCAAAATGCTTTAATAGCGCCTTACGTCGCTTCTCTCCGATACCAGGAATAGCGTCCAGTTGCGAAGTCACCATCGACTTGGCCCGTTGCTCACGGTGGAAGGTAATGGCGAAGCGATGCACCTCATCCTGTATGCGTTGCAAAAGGTAAAACTCCTGACTGTCACGGGGCAGGTGGACTGGCTCCGGCGGATCATAAGCCATGAGCTGCGCCGTTTTGTGCTTCGCATCCTTGACCAGCCCACAAACGGGAATGTAAAGGCCCAGCTCATTCTCCAGCACATCGCTGGCTGCTGAAATCTGGCCCTTCCCGCCATCGACAACGATCAGATCGGGACGGGGCAGTTCCTCCTTGAGTACCCGCTCATAACGACGCCGGATCACCTCGCGCATCGTTTCGTAATCATCGGGGCCTTCCACGGTCTTGACCTTGTATTTGCGGTATTCCTTCTTGGCTGGCTTGCCGTCAATGAAGACCACCATCGCCGATACGGGGTTGGTCCCCTGAATGTTGGAGTTATCGAACGCCTCAATTCGCGTGACCTTCTCCAGGCCGATGGCTTTGCCCAAATTCTCTGCGGCCTTGGAGGTCCGCTCCTCGTCGCGTTCGATGAGACGGAATTTTTCGTCCAGCGACACACGAGCATTCTCCGTTGCCATCGTAATCATTTGCCGCTTAAGTCCACGCTGAGGAACCAGCGTCTTCACGCCAAGCCACTGCTGCAAGGCAGCAGCTCCGGAAGTCGAATCGAGCGTAAAGTTCTCACCGTGAGCACCCTCTAACGCGTCTTCACTGACACCCGAATCGGCCGCAGGAGCAACTTGCTCCTCTTCATCAGCAGACGTATTCACTTCGGCTTCGGCTGCCATTCCCTTAACTTGCAAGGTTTCAGCGCCCTTTGTACCGACAAACTCTTTCATCTCAGGCAGCAAAATTTCTTGTGGCAGCGCCGGGTTTTCACTGTAATACTGCGTGACATACGACAGAAAGTCCCCGTAAGCATCGCCGTAGAATGGAAATACCGACGCATGGCGTTCGATCATTTTCCCTTGACGCATGTACAGGATTTGTACGCACATCCAGCCCTTGTCCACCGCGTAACCAAACACATCACGATCCTTGGCATCATTCATGGTAATCTTCTGCTTCTCCATGAGGGCATCAATGTTGATGATCTGGTCACGCAGTTCCTTGGCTCGCTCGAATTGCAGTTCCTCGGCCGCCTCATGCATCTTGCGCTGCAACTCCCGCTTGATCTCTTCATGGCCGCCGCTCAAGAACGATACAATCTCCTGGATCATGGAATCATAAGTATCCTGCGATACCTCTTGAACACAAGGGGCCAAGCATTGCCCAATATGGTAATACAGGCAGACCTCTTTGGGCATTACGTTGCATTTACGCAGCGGATACATTCGATCCAGCAGCTTCTTGGTCTGCTGAGCCGCATAGGCATTAGGGTAAGGTCCGAAATATTTTGCTTTATCTTTAAGCACCCGCCGCGTCACTTCCAGCCGGGGGTGTCGCTCATTCGTAATTTTAATGTAAGGAAAAGTTTTATCATCTTTCAATAATACGTTAAACCGCGGATGGTGTTTCTTGATCAGGTTGCACTCCAGAATGAGCGCCTCCATATTGCTACCGGTCACGATATATTCAAAATCGCGGATTTCGGAGACAAGCCGTTGCGTCTTACCGTTATGGCTGCCCGTAAAGTAAGAACGGACCCGGTTCTTCAGAACCTTGGCTTTACCTACATAAATAATCAAACCATCCTTGTTCTTCATTAAATAACAACCCGGTAAGTCGGGCAGCAACGCCAGCTTATGACGAATTGCTTCCATCGCCTTTTCCTGGTCCAGCGCCTCGCTTGTAAAGGAATCCATGCCTTCCCCTCCTCTCTCCTTAGCATATAACGATAAAAATAACGCCTCCGGTTGGTCCGGAGGCGTCATCCAAGGCACCAATCAACGTGCCTGATAGCCTGGCTTACTGATGTTTAGCAATCAGGTTCTTCAGTGTGTCCTTCGAATTCAAGCCAACGATCTTATCGACCGGTTGACCATCCTTGAACAGAATCAATGTAGGAATGCTCATAACGCCAAAACGGGAAGCCGTTTCCGGGTTATCGTCGACATTCAATTTAGCAATCTTCACCGCATCTCCTACTTCGCCTGACAGCTCTTCCAGAATCGGAGCAATCATTTTACAAGGACCGCACCATGGAGCCCAGAAGTCAACAAGAACGGGAGCTTGCCCTTCAATCTCATTATTAAAAGACTGATCGGTTACATTTACGATGGCCATAACCAATTCCTCCTTATGTTTGTGCTCATGGTCTGCAGGCAATACCTGCAGGAACCACGAACAGCTCATTTATTTAACCAGATAGTAAAGACGAGCAGGCCACAAAGGGACTGCCGATGCCATTATACCACAACTCACTAAAAAAAAGAAAGTGCGTAAGCAAGCCTTCTTTACAAATAGAAGGGGCTTTGGTTATACTAATATTAACCAATATCAGCTTTGTCTATGACATAAATCATTGATGTTCTTTGCGAAATATACATTTTCTCTGAGGAGGCCTATCGCCATGGATGCCAAGATGCAGGCGAACGACCCGCGTCAACATATCAACGAAGAACCCCGTAACGATTTGTTCGATCTGATGAACGGTTTCTTCGGCATGTTTACGCTGATGAGCATCATTTTCTTCGGCATGGTCATCATCAAATTTATCGGCAGCTAGTCTGCTCAGAATTACCCATGCACAGCAAATGGACTTCAGAAGCCCCGCTTCCCTCACTAGTGAGGAAGCGGGGCTTCTTGGTTATACACACCGCCATCAGCCCTGTCCGCGTTTGTTCGCACCCTTTACCTGCACCACATCAACGAACGGAGCAATGCGGTCCATTAGCCGCTGTCCTTTATGACGCTCTTCCCCATCCTTGCTGGTGAAGCTCAGATGCTTCTCCAGGGCATTCAGGGAATAGTTAGAAGTATAGAAGGTAGGTTTACGGTTCATACGGTAATTCAGAATCGAACCCAAAATATGATCGCGCACCCATGGGTTTAAATTTTCCGCCCCGATATCGTCGAAGATCAACAGGTCCACCTGCTTCATCGTCTCCACTGTCTCGCGTAACTTCTCGCTATCCTGCATCATCGATTTCAGCTCTTCCACGAATTCCGGCATGTACACGATGGCACCGGAATACCCATCCTTGGCTAATTCATGGAGCATATAACACATGAGAAATGTTTTACCTGTTCCAAAAGACCCTTCCAGGTATAACCCCTTCGCCGTCAGCCCCTGCTCCTTCGTCCCATCAATGTAACCAAACACTTGATTGACCGCAGGTGCCCTGGTTGAATCCTTCGCCATGATCTCTACATCATCATAGCCTTGCTCCAATGCGCGCTCATCCACATAGAAGCTATGAATTCGCTTCTTGACCGCAAGCTCCCGTTCATGCCGCAATTGCTTGGAGCATGGCACTTGACGGTCCACCAGTTGGGAGGTTTCTCCTAACTGCTCCACGGTAACCTTGGTGAAGTGACCAGAGAAATCATTAGGGCAGCGGTCCAGACCTGGGCAGTTGGCACAATTGTTGCTGTCCTTCACATATTGATACAGCTTGGCCATTCCACGCGTCAACGTCGCTAGCTCCAGCTCCGGGTGCTGGCTTTGCAACTCCATTACCAGCGGATCATTCAGTAGCCGAGCAGCAAGCTCCTCCTGACGTTGCTTAAGCTGCGGATTCCTCATCTGCGTCAGTAACTCTCCGAGTGACTCCATGGCAGTTCACCTTCTTATCCGTCTTTTTATCACTAGATTTGAATCAAAACAAAAATGAATATACCTCTAACGGGAAAACCTCATGCTAATTCGCCTGTATTTCCCCAAATATCATATATAACAGGAAATCCTCATGTTAATTTTGGGCTTTTCCCAAAAATCGACCATTTTATAATGATTAACATGAGAAAATCCATATAAATCACGATTCCGGGCGAATTCGAGCCATTTAACGGGAGTTTTTCCCTATAATAGAAGCGGAATCGCCCAATAGAATCTGTGAACCAGCGGTATTCAGCGAATTCCAGAGATACGTGCAATTCGCCTCATAAGTCTTGCTAACGATCAACCGCTAATTTTTAGATTGAGCACAAAATTTCACTATATTTTCTTCTGCTTGTTGGCCTTGCGGCGTTCCGCCATTCTGACAAGCTCCGCGAATTCTTCCTCGGAGACGGCCTCATCCTCTACCGTCTGCTGTACGATCGGAATCTCGGGCTTCGCCTTGGCCGATCGCCCGCCATAGGTTCGTGGCCGCGGGTTGCCTGCAGCAGCAGCTCCAGCCGCCTTCTCCTTCACCTTGGCCTGATCACGAATATACTGTACCGCCTGCTCGTACGTATTAACCTGCTTCAGCAGCATATTAGCCGCAATCGCATCCACGAAGTTACGGTTGATTCGTTGCTCCCCGCCAGAGGTTAGCAGCGACATCAAATAATGAATTAATACGTTAATAACCTCGCCCGGCAGCTTATAATTAAGATCAACTTTCTCGAAAATATCGAGCATATTATCAGGTACTGTCCCAGGAAAGAACGTCTTCAGCAACCGGGTATACGGCTCGTTCCGTAGCATCATATTATACTGGTGAATGTCGCATTTGCTGCGGAACTGCGGAGGCACCTCGACGTAAAATTCCATTTGCACCGCTACCTCTTCGGGCATAGCCCCGGCTGTTGATGTCGGCTGATCTTCTTCCGCACGCAGTGAAGCGATCTTCCCATACACCACTTCGCGCTCCTCCATCCGCCGTTTCCCTTGCCGGAATTGCAAATTGGCACGATGTTGTAGCTGATCCAGTTGAAGCCCCCCTGCCGGATCGAACACCCCGTCCTCATCGAGCAGACGGCATAAATCCTGTGCGGTCAGATCATATTTGTGAGCTACATAATTAATGACGCCCATGCCTTCATGGTCGAAGCGCAGTCCCTCCACAAAAGCCCGGTTCCCGGATTCCCGCGGAAAGCGGAGAATAATGTCCGCGTAATTAATCTCTTCTTCTTCAGGAGCAATACGCATACCTGGCTGTCTGGCAATCGATGTCTCGGCAATTGCCTGCTCCAGCTCATAATCAATCGAATGCGTGTTGAGCTCGAATATATCATAGAAAGGAATGCTAAGATTCTCTTTATTATAGCTGGCTCCGGCCCAAGCCTCCGGCTCTTTGCTGAATAGCTGCTCCCGCAGCGCCAGCACCGCAAACTTGCCAATCTTGTCGCGCAGCAGCAGCGTTAGATGCTGCGTCCGAAAAAACTCTGCCGGCGATAGTGGCGGTTGCAGTTCATATTCATACATATAATCATCGCCGTCCGGGGCATATAGGCGGCTTGTCTGAAGCAAGCCCACCGCCTCCAGCAGCGATGCCTGTTCTATTAGAAATTTTCTTCCCTTTTCACTAGGATCCAGGCCTAAGGTCAGAAACAGCTTGCGCTGCTGCTCCATCCCTGAATATCCAACCTGCTCCTGTGGCACCTGCTCCGTCAGCAAGCGATAGAATGAGACGGCGAACGCCCCTACCATCGGCTGATAGAGGAGGCCGAGCATCTTGCCATCAACGGGACTGAGACCAAAATCACGGTATACGCAGTAACGGTGATTCTCGGTAAAATGCAATATATTGCTTATCCGCACGGCCCCAACTCTCCTTCCCTATGTCTATTAAGTCCTTGTTCAAAAAGTCGGGTTTGCAGGACCGAGAAGGTTGGATGAAGGCAGGGACTGAGTAGCGGAGCGTAGACAGATCTACGTGAGCAACGGAAGGCCCGGCTGAATTCAAGATTCGACGCCCGAATCTACTACTCGAACTGCTTCGTTCTGGAAAGACGACTTTTTGAACTACCTCTATAAATAGACTGGTTTTATTTTAACATAAAAGAGACTTGCCTGAGTTGTCCTCTTGTGGCAAAAATCGGCGTTTTCACCCACGCTTCACGCAAATAGCAAATTTTACGCCAGCGAACGGCCCCATTCGTGGTCCGTCATCCTGCCATCAAAAAAAGGGTTGCCCCACTTGGCAGATCCCTCTCCGCCTTGGGACAACCCCACATAAAATGCTATCCTAGAACATCTTGTATCCGCCCTGCCGCAGCTTCTGAATAGTCCAGCCACTGAGCAACGCACCGCAAAGCCCTGCGAAGGCCGTCAAATAATCAACCAGCCCGAACGAGGCCAAATAAGCCCCAAAGCCCTTGTCATGATCCCACAGCGTATAAACAACGATTGGCAATATGATGATAATGAATACATATGCGGGAAACCAGGTTGTCTTCATCAGCATATTGAGAATAAATCCGATGCCAAACATCATGACGAAGAACAACACCATTAGCACCAGCACGATGAGCCAGCCCATCGCTTCCCCACCCTTCTGCATATCCATTGATAAAATACTGCAACTATAAAATAAATCACATAAACTCAAGCTAGTAGTTAGTTTACTAGAAAAAATGTAGCGAAGCAATGAACTTTGGAGGAAAAATGGGAAAACTCATTTGCCCCCTTTACATTCCTTGCGCTACAATGGAGAAAGCGTAACCGCAAACTTGCGGCAGGATTATAAATTCATCGAGGAGTGAGTATAGATATGAACGAAGCAACCTTGACCTTGGAAGGTTGGTATGCGCTTCATGATTTCCGCACTATAGATTGGGCGGCCTGGAAGGCAGCGGACGATGAGGAACGTGCCGGAGCCTTGGAGGAACTACATACATTTCTACAAGAATGGGCCAGCCTTGAGCTGGACAAGATCGGAAGCTATGCCGTGTATTCCGTCGTTGGCCAGAAGGCCGACATCGTATTCATGCATTTACGGGAGACACTGGAGGAGCTTAACGCTCTGGAGAATGCCTTCAACAAAACCTCCTTTGCCGATTACACCATCAAGACTTACTCTTATGTCAGCGTAGTGGAGCTAAGCAACTACCTGGGTTCGGGGGACGGTGATCCGAAGGCCAATCCGGAAGTGCTGGCTCGCTTGCAGCCTGTGCTGCCCAAGTCCAAGCATATCTGCTTCTATCCGATGAACAAGAAGCGCGAGCTTGCGGACAACTGGTACATGCTATCTATGGACGAACGGCGTGCCCTGATGCGCAGCCATGGCATGATCGGGCGCGGCTACGCCGGCAAGGTCAAGCAGATTATTACCGGTTCCGTAGGGCTTGATGATTGGGAATGGGGCGTGACCCTGTTCGCCGACGATGCCCTGCAATTCAAGAAGCTCGTCTACGAGATGCGCTTCGACGAGGTCAGCGCAAGATACGGCGAATTCGGCCAATTCTTTGTGGGCAACCTGCTCAATGCCGAATTGCTTGATGATATGCTGAAATTGTAATTCATAATAAATAAAGGCGTGCCGCTCTCTCCAGGGCGGCACGCCTTGTTTATTGCTTTGTTACCCTATTCTTCTTCCGGATCAGAGCCGAGCGATTCCAGATACTCGGCAGTAGCCCGGTCCCGTTCCCGACTCTTCTCCTTCAACCGCTCAATCGCTGGCAAAATTAAGACATCGACTTCTCGCTGGACCGTATACGCCAGGTCATGGCGCTGCTGCGATTCGAGATAGGAGCCTACCTCCATCAGCGCATTGTAACGATCCAGCTCCTCCCGCGTTAACAAGCCCCGCACTTGAACACTGCAATGGCGCATGTTAGAAGAATCTTCCCTTCTTCAATACTAACGGAATTCCCCCGATGGTGAACAGATAACGCAGGTCGACCAGCTTTTTCAATTGAGCTGCTCCCCAGCCTTTGTATTTTTTGCCGAAGGCGCTGGCAACAGCCTCACCCTTACCCAAAGAAGCCACGGTGCCTTTATTACTGAACACAAACTTCTTAAGCTCCTTACCGCGGATGGAGGCCACTACGTTTTGTGCGCAGGTCACGCCCTGCTGCATGGCAATTTGCGCGGTAGGCGGATAAGGGCGGCCTTCCGGATTGAACATCAGGGAGTTATCCCCGATAATAAACACGTTATCATGGCTTGGAGCCCGCAAATAGTCATCAATCTTGACGCGTCCACGTGCCGTCTCAAAGCCTGCAGCTTCAACCAGACGATTGCCACGAATGCCCCCTGTCCAAACGACAGTCTGGGATTTAATCTCCTCGCCGGTGGCCAGAACCACTCCATCCGGTGTGCACTCCTTGATCGCTACGCCAATCTTGAACTTTACGCCCTTCTTCTTAAGCACATCCATGGCGTACTCTACCAACTCGGGATCAAAACCAGGCAGAGCGGTTGGTGCAGCCTCCACGTTGTATACGTTCACGTAGTTGGGATCTACATCGTATTCCTTGCATAATTGCGGAATGCGATCAGCGAGCTCAGCTACGAATTCAATACCGCTGAAGCCAGCTCCGCCAACAACAAAGTTCAGACGATCAGCACGGCTCTCATCCGCCTTATAAAGGGCAAATTGATATTCGATATGCTGGCGAATCATCCGCACCGAGTTGATGCTGCGAATCGTCATGGCGTATTCGGTCAATCCCGGAATGCCAAACGATTCAGGCTCTCCACCCAGGGCAATGATCAAATAATCATATGAAAGAGTTCCGTCCTGAAGTACGACCTTCTTATCTGCCAGACGGATTTCCTGTACATTCGATTTCACCAAATCGATTTTGAACTCGTCGATTAGTTTGGAGATGGCTACCCGCGTATGCTCGATGGAATCTGTCCCGGCCGCCGGCATATGCAGATGTGTCGTAAAATAATGATAGTCATGGCGATTCACCAGGGTGACGTCAGCCTCATTGTAATTCAGTTCTTTTTGCAGTCGCTGGGCGGTAAGAATACCACCATAACCCGCACCAAGAATTACAATTTTGGGTATGGTACTCATGATTTTGTTCTCCTTCCAAGTTGGGGCGCTCTATATTTGAAATTAAACCAAAAACTTCAATGTGAAAATTAACACATAAAATTACAGTCTTCGGCACGATTCTTAACCTATACTATTATTCGCCAAAATCGGGAATCCTATTTCACAAATGTACTTTTTTCGTCACAAATATGAATGCATACATTTGAATGATATCGGCTTTTACATAAAAGATCAAGTCTTATTTTACCCGTAATCATGGGACTTTCTACGTTTTCTTTTACAGATTCAGGGCAGTTTGCAACCTGTCTTTGCAAGAAAGGATATGACGTTTATAATAAAGTAGAATTGACATTATAAAAACCTGTGAAGGTGCAGAAAAATATCTGGAGGTGTTTGGCCCGTGTCATCCCAAAACAATGCCGGCGAATTCACCGATCTCCTTATTATCGGAGGCGGACCGGCAGGCATGTTTGCCGCATTTTATGGCGGAATGAGAAAAGCTTCCGTCAAACTGATTGAGAGTATGCCTCAGCTTGGGGGGCAAGTTGCTGCCCTCTATCCTGAGAAATATATTTACGATGTAGCCGGGTTCCCGAAGGTTACGGGGCAACAGCTCATCGACAACCTGAATGAGCAGCTCAAGCTGTTCGATCCTGACATCCGTCTTGAGGAACGCGTGGTGCAAATCGAGAAGAAAGACGAACGCCACTTCATCGTAACTACGGACAAAGACGTTCACCACGCACGCGCCCTGATTATCACGGCTGGCGTCGGAGCCTTCGAACCTCGCAGACTGGATTTGGAGAATGCGGCTGGCTTCGAGAAGGCCAACCTGCATTACTTCGTCAGCGACTTGAGCCGCTTCAGCGGCAAGAAGGTACTGATCAGCGGCGGCGGCGATTCCGCCGTAGACTGGGCGCTGATGCTGGAGCCCATCGCGGAACAAGTTACATTAATTCATCGCCGCGATAAGTTCCGGGCCCATGAGCATAGCGTGGAGAGACTGATGTCTTCCAAGGTACAAGTCATCACTCCGACGGAAATAACCGAGTTGCATGGGGGAGACCGGATTGAGCGCGTGACGTTGGCTCATGTGAAGACGAAGGAGACGCAAGAGCTTCTGGTAGATGACGTTATCGTGAACTTCGGCTTTGTCTCTTCGCTGGGACCCATCGCTGAATGGGGCCTTGATATCCAGGGCAATTCCATCGTTGTCGATTCCCGTATGGAGAGCTCGATTCCCGGCATTTTTGCTGCAGGCGATATTACGACGTATTCCGGCAAACTGGATCTGATTGCTGTCGGCTTCGGCGAGGCGCCAACCGCCGTTAACAATGCCAAGGTTTACATCGATCCAGAGGCCAAGCTATCCCCGGGACACAGCAGTAATCTTAAACTGTAGTTTTTACATGATTTAACAAAGAAAAGGGTATCTTAACCTTACGGATTTTATTATACCGTAAAGGAGAAGATACCCTTTGCCATATATATGCCCGCTCTGCAACGGCTTGGCCACATTTCATGCAACCTGTCCTGATTGCGGATACGTACTTGAGAATACTGGAAAAAAGGAAGACTATACCGGACCTTACAGTCCTTACGGCTCCGCTGATCAATACACCTCAGTCATTTCCGAGCGCAGTCCATCCGGCTGCGAACATGTCGTACAGTGTCCGCATTGTCATGAAGCTTATATATATCATGTTAACGCCTGGCAAGCGCCTTGAATGCCTGGGGATAACTCAATTCATCTCTAGCAAACTGGACAAATTGTCCACAGTCTAGTGAAGCATGGTAGATTGGGAAAGGTCCAATTCCCGTCTGCGGATTTCAGCCAATAGCAATGCGATAAACTCCTGATCCAACTGCAATTGGGTCGCTTTATAGTAGGATTCGAGAAGCAAATCATCGGTCAACAACGCCATTGGTAACACGCCCTTTCTAGTATTTTCCTCATCATAACAGGAAAAGTTTAGTAGAACAAGCGTTCCTGTTATCCACATATGCCTGTGGAAATCCTGTGAACAACATGTTAGTAATTATCGAAAAGCGTTGAAAAATATGATGGGATAATGTGGACAAAAGTTATTCACAGGACACCAGTTCGCATATTTTGACGGAAAATTTTCTCCTAAACAAAGGAATTTTGGAGAATTTCTGTGCTGCTTACATCTTATTGTGGTCTTGTATTCACTTCAAAAATCCAGATCTTACCGCTACGATCGACTCCGTAATCAAATCCAAGCTCCCCGACACCAGGGAAACGACTCTCCAGGATGGTTATACATGTATTTGTCAGCGTGCGCATTTCTCTGCGCTTGCGAACAGAAATCTTACGACCCAAGGAACGGCTCAGCCCCTCGCGAGCGCTCAGCATAGACCCGCCCTTGCACAGGTTGGTTACGAACAATCCGGGACGAGCCAGACGCCCTACCATTGAGCGATACCCCCAGGCTCCGTTCTCCTTCACAACCTTCACTCTGTAATCAATGGGCCGTCCATAAATCCGAGCCAGATGAATCCCTTGCTGAATCATGTACTTGCGTTTGGCCTTGGCCCGGTTCAATGCACGAAACATGGCATTGAAGCTGGAGAAGCAATATCTGCGCGAAGCATAGGTGAACGCGTATACACCGCCGGAATACGTTACCTTAATTACACCATAGCCGCCTCCCCCACAAAGCGGCTTAATCACAACCATGCCAAACTGATGTAGCATTCTCTTCAAGGCATCAGCGCTGTACAATCGGGTCTGCGGTATGTGGGTGGCCACTTCCCCATTGCTTAGAAGCGCCTCTGTCTTCAGCCATTTGTTGGCTAACTGTCTTCCCGCCATGACACTATCCCCTTTCTACGATATAAGGTATTTTACTCGTAGGAAGTTATAGATTCTTGGATGATTGTCCAAGGCCTAAGCCCCTTTTCCCCGCGATCATCCAAGGGCTTTTCTTTGCAAATGGGAAGAATTAACGTATATTAATGGGGAACAATGGTCTATATCCGACCAGAGAAGGGGGAGGAACGGGTATTGAATACAGGGGGATCTTCATTTGAGGCTTCGCTCTTTGAGGTGCTTTATTGGTTCGCCATGATTGCCATGTCGCTAGTGCTTGCGGGAATTACCGTAGCTTTATTCCTTACAGGGCTCAAAATGGTCAAGTCCTCCCGCAAGGGCCTGGGGGCTGGTTGCATCGTCTTCTCACTAGTCGCAGCGGTTATGGTCTTCCTTATGGTGGATCGGCAGTTTCTGTAAAGATGTCGATTCTACTCCTTGAACTGCTTCGTTCTGGGAAGACGACTTTTTGAACTACCTCTTGTAGAGAACCTTGGACTCAAGCCACAGCCTTTATCGGGAACGGCATGAGTCTTTTTCTCTAAAAAAGTGGAAACCTAACTCAAGTTATTCGTATTATTTACATAGACCAATTTGCCTCATTGCAAAGAAAGAACCAGGAGGGTCATATCGCATGGGAAGTACACCACTGTGGAGTCAACGCTTCAAGAAGTTTTTCCTGAACAACCGTTTTGTCTTATTTCTGCTTATCGTATTACTGATTAGTCTGAACATTTTGGTATTCTCCAAAATTTCGTTCGTGTTCACACCGGTTACCGTGCTGGTCAAAACCATTCTGCTGCCGATCATCTTGACGGGAGCTATCTACTATCTGCTTAACCCGCTGGTCGATTGGCTAGAGAAGAAACGGATTCGTCGTGCTTATACCATTACAGGCCTCTATCTGCTTATTGCAGGACTGATTACACTTCTCGTCATGACGGTTGTCCCACTCGTACAGGAGCAGATCATGAGTCTTGTCGAGAACTTCCCCGGATATATGACGGAAGCACAGGAGCAGTTCGCCTTGCTCATTGGGAGCAACCTCTTCCATCAAATCCAGGAGACATCAGGTTTTAACTTCAATGATTTGACCCGTTCGCTGGCTGAGCAAGGCAGTGATCTGCTGAATAACGCCTGGTCCGGCATCGGGGGCTTCCTTGGCGCAGTGAAGAACGTCGTGCTGGCCATCATCACCGTGCCTTTCATCCTGTTTTATCTACTCAAGGACGGGAAGAAGCTTCCGCAATTTATTCTTCGTTATGTGCCAGTTCGCCTTCGCAGTCAGACGCATCATGTCATGACAGAGGTCAATGGACAGATCAGCTCCTACATCCGTGGGCAAATTATCGTCAGCTTCTGCATTGGCGTGTTAATGTATATCGGCTTTGTGATTATCGGTCTGGACTACTCGCTGACCTTGGCTATCATCGCATCCTTCACCAGCATCGTGCCGTATCTCGGTCCGGCTATCGCTATTACACCGGCATTAATTATCGCTATCGTGACCTCGCCGATCATGCTGGTCAAACTGATTATCGTCTGGACGGTAGTGCAATTAATTGAAGGTAAATTTATTTCGCCGCAAATCATGGGCAAATCACTAAGCATTCACCCGATTACAATCATCTTCGTAATCCTTACGGCAGGTAACCTGTTCGGGGTGCTTGGCATCATCTTGGCCGTTCCAGGATATGCCGTGCTTAAGGTCATCTTCTCCCATCTATTCCAGTGGTTTGAGCGGCGCTCGCATCTGTATGATCCAATCACAGCGGATGTGCCCACTCCTTCTGATGAGATCATTACTGAGCAGCCGCAACCCGGGCCCGAAGAGTAACACCTTAATCTAGTTCACTACAGATAGCTGTACAAATAAAACAGGCCCTCGCGGAAAACCCGCGAGGGCCTTTATAATGGCTATTAGTCTGCTTACTTAATCACACTCTTGTGGCTGGCCTTCTTCGTCCTTCATGCGGAACGACTGGCCGCAACCGCAGGTAGCGATGGCATTGGGGTTCTGGATGGTGAAGCCTCCGCTCATGCCCGACTCCTTGAAGTCAATCTCCAGACCGTTCAAATAACGAACGCTTTCCTTATCCACAACCACCTTCAGCCCATGAATGTCTATATAGACATCCTCTGCACTTTCCTCATCATCCAGTCCCATGCCGTAGGAAAATCCGCTACAGCCGCCAGGATTCACTCCCACCCGCAGGAACATCCCCGGCGTTTCTTCTTCAGCAAGCATATTTTTAATCCGCGCCATTGCGCTGTCCGTAATTGTAATCATGACCTTCACACTCCTTTAAGCAAATTATACTCCTTCTCCCTCATACGCTCAACAGATGTGATATTTCTTGTTGCAGAAATGATTTCCTCCAGCTATCATTGTTGCCCCCTTGGGATACGGGGTTTATAATAGGAAGGTAATTCATACAGTAATTGTACCAGGCATTAATTGCACTTGGAAACGGAGGGAACGCTATGTTCACGCTGGTTACCCCGAATACCGACAAGAGAATGGCCGAAATTGCGGATAAAGTCCGCAATGGAGAACGTCTCTCCCTCGAAGATGGGGTCTATTTATATGAAAGCGATGATATCTTGAGCATTGGCCAGCTTGCCGGTGAGGTCAATCTGCGCAAAAATGGCAAAAAGGTTTATTTTATTGAGAACATGAGTCTCTACTTCACGAACGTTTGCGAATCCCGCTGCGCTTTTTGCAGCTTCCGCAAGGATCAAGGCGAAGAAGGCTCTTATACCCTGTCCGGGGAAGAAATGGTGGCTTACGTGAAGCAGCACATTACCCCGGGGGTTCGCGAATTTCATATCGTGGGCGGACATAACAATCATGTGCCGTTCCAGTATTATGTGGATTCGCTGAAAGTCCTTAAGGAAAATTTCCCACAGGTCACTATCAAAGCCTATACCGCAGCCGAAATTGAATTCTATACTCGCTTGAGCGGATTAAGCACCAAGGAAGTGCTCCTGCGCCTGCAGGAAGCGGGTTTGGAGTCACTAACAGGCGGCGGTGCGGAAATTTTATCGGATCAATACCGTGAGAAAATGAAGGTCGACAAAGCCAACGTCGAGCAATATCTCGATGTCCACCGGACCGCCCACCAGCTCGGCATGAAGACGCCAACCACGATGCTCTATAGCTCCGTGGAGTCCTACGAGGACCGCATCCGCCATATGATGCAGATCCGTGAATTGCAGGATGAGACGGGTGGATTCCAGGTATTTATTCCGCTGTCGATGCAGCCACGTAACAAGAACGCCAGCATTATGCGGCGGAACTCGGCCTATGAGGATTTGAAGACGATTGCGATTAGCCGATTGATGCTGGATAATATTCCGCATATCAAGGCTTACTTCATTAATATTGGAGTGCAGCTCACTCAGGTAGCGTTAGCTTTTGGCGCATCGGATGTGCACGGCACAATTTTGAAGGAGCAAATCAGCCATGCTGCCGGGGCGCAAACTCCGGAAGGGATGACTCTGAAAGAACTGATCTGGCTTGTTAAAGGAGCCGGACGTATCCCGGTCGAACGGGATACCTTCTATAACGAAGTTCGCGTATACGAATAACTCTTGTTTGGCTTAAACCGCAGATTCGCTGATGATTTGGAGAATTCGCACAGCCAATTGCCCGGCATCCTCTGCCTCCACCTGCTTGCCATTAACAATAACGTAAGGGAAGGCGTAGCAGGTTCCGCAGTGGGTCAAGCAGCCATATTCATGAACTTCACAATCGTATTGCTCCTGAACCATGCGAATGGCCTCATGAGTCCCCAGGCTAACATTCCGGGTACAATATTCAAGTAAGTGTTTCACCTTCGGGCCTCCCTGAAGAAGGATTTAAATTTTAGACATTATGTAATATAATAAGACGAGAAAGGAGTTGAAAACAATGAGTGAGCATGTACAAGATAAATTATATGATGAAGTGCTGGAAGTTTTGGACAAACTGCGCCCATTCCTGCAACGTGACGGCGGCGACGTAGAACTGGTGGACGTAGAGGATGGCATCGTCAAGTTGCGACTGATGGGAGCCTGCGGTAGCTGCCCAAGCTCCACGATTACCCTCAAGGCAGGGATCGAGCGCGCTCTGTTTGAAGAAGTAGAAGGCGTTGAAGAGGTCGTTCAAGTATTCTGATCTCATTAACCTAAGCGATAACTATTCTGCTCTTCAATGGAGTATGAGAAGTAAACCCGACCCTTCGGCGATTTGCCGGAAGGTCGGGTTTTTTGTGGTTGTGCAAGTCTGCTATGCGTTCACCTGTCATGTGCGGATCAGGTCGGCTTAATCCAGGGACGAACGGGGTCCAAGCCACCGGACACATCCATAATATTGCCGGTGACAAAGTCAGAATCCTCATGACACAGGAAAGCAATGACCCGTGCTACATCCTCGCCACTTCCCGGCCTCCCCAGCGGTGTCTGCCCGTCTTGAAGCTCGCGAGCTTCCTCAATAGTAGTCTCCTTGTTCCTCCCGCGAATATCGCCGGGGCATACCATATTAACAGTGATTCCATATGGGGCCTCTTCGACGGCCAACGTTTTGGTGAAGGACACCAGCCCCGTCTTGGCCGCAGCATACACCGCACGGTGTGGCCAAGCACGCGATTCTGCTGCGTGTCCGAACCCGAAATGAATGATCCGTCCCCAGTGCTTCTCACGCATGGCCGGAAGCACCAGACGATCCAACAGCAGGCTACCCACCAAATTCCCCTCAATCATCTCCAGCACCTCGTCCTGGCTATAATCGGCGAAGGGTTTACGCTCCCGGATAAAAGGACCCGCATTGTTGACCAGGATATCAATCGTCCCTAGTTGCTCCTCTACCTGCCCGGCTAAATAAGTGATTTGCTCACGCCGTGACACATCAGCTTGCACCGCAATACAACGCACGCCCCGCTGCTGGATATCGGAACGGAGGGAGAACGCTTCCGATTCGCTATGTACGTAATTCAGCGCAATATCAAAACCTTGCTCCGCCAACGTCAATGCCGTCCTTTTTCCGAGGCCTTTGGCGCTCCCGGTAATTAGGGCTATTTTTCTACTCAACGTTTCTCCTCCTCCCAGAGTACACTCCCTTTAAGAGGTAGTTCAAAAATTCGTCTTCACAGTACGTAGCTATTCAAGGAGTCGATTCGGCATCGAATCTTGAATTCACCCGGGACTTCCGTTGCTCACGTACCCACTACGTACGCTCCGCTACTCAGTCCCTAGCTTCATCCAACCTTCTTGGTCCTGTAAACCCGACTTTTTGAACACTCACTTTAAGTATAAAAGATTCGGCGCGTTCCCACAAACGAGAGCAAAAAATCCCGCTGCGAATTTTCGCAGCGGGAGAGTATTACCATGGAATGAATTACCCTGGCGTATTATTAAAATACCGGTACCAAGGCACCTTCATAGGTATCATTGATGAACGTTCTGACTTCATCCGAAGTAAGCGCCTTAGCCAGCTTCTGAATGGCTTCGGAATCCTTGTTGTCCGGACGAGCTACCAACAAGTTGGTGTATGGGGATTCTTTGTCTTCAATGAACAAAGCATCCTTCGTCGGATTCAAATCAGCTTCAAGCGCATAGTTCGTGTTGATCAAAGCCAGATCTACTTCTTCCAATTGGCGAGGCAGCATAGCTGCATCAGCTTCAATGATCTTCAAGTTCTTCGGATTTTCAGCAATATCCTTTTGAGTTGCTGTAATTCCAGCATCCTCTTTCAGCTTGATCAAGCCTTGATTTTGCAACAGCAGCAAAGCACGACCACCATTTGATGGATCATTAGGAATAGCTACCTTCGCTCCGTCAGGAAGCTCATCGGCGGAAGTGTATTTTTTGGAGTAAGCGCCAAACGGCTCCACGTGAACCCCTACAACTGACACAAGATCAAATTTGTTTTGCGTGTTTTGTTCGTCCAGGTACGGTTGATGTTGGAAATAGTTCGCATCGAGTTCTTTCTCGAATACCTGTACGTTAGGTTGTACATAATCGGTAAATTCCTTCACTTCCAGCTCCACGCCTTCTTCCTTCAGCTTTGGAGCGATAAATTTAAGAATATCAGCATGAGGCACAGTAGCACCTACGACCAGTTTCACTGGCTCGGAAGTTGTTTCGTTACCGCTGTTCGCTGCATTTCCTTCTGCTGCCGGAGTATTTCCTTCCGGCGTATTCCCCGCTGTATTGTTCCCTGCATTGTTGCTTCCGCAAGCCGCCAACACCAATACCAAAGCCAGTGTCAGTACGGATAAAGTCCATTTTTTCATCGCAGATTCCCCCTTAATTTGTTTTGAATAAGGATAAGATTATATATTATTGTTTCCTTATTTCCGCGTAAAATGAATAACTAGCCGGTCACCCAGCATTTGCAACAATTGCACTAAAATAATCATAAATGTAACAGAAACCAGCATGACCTCACTTTTGTAGCGGTAATAACCGTAGCGAATGGCCAAATCACCCAAGCCGCCCCCGCCAACCATACCGGACATCGCCGTATAGGAGACCAGTGTAACCACCGTGATTGTCATCCCAGCCAGTAAGCCTGGTAACGCTTCGGGCAAGAGCACCTTGCGAATCAATTGCAGGGACGAAGCCCCCATAGCCTGGCAAGCCTCAATCACCCCACGGTCCACCTCGCGCAGCGCCGTCTCCACTAATCGGGCAAAGAATGGGGCCGCCCCGATCACGAGCGGTGGAATCGTTCCCTCCACGCCACTTGATACCCCCATAATAGCCCGGGTTACCGGAATCAAGGCGACAATCAAAATAATAAACGGTACGGAACGAAGTATGTTCACTACCAACGAAATAATCCTGTAAACCCATCCTAATACCGAGGATTGAGAACGTGAAAAGACAAATAACATGACGCCTAAGGGCAATCCCAGGATGAAAGTAAACAATGTAGCGTAACCCATCATCTGCAACGTATCCACCGTTGCTGTACCCATTTCCGACCAATCAATGGTACTGAAGTCTAACTCTTTCATGATTCAAGCACCTCCACGTCAAGATCCCGTTCCCGCAGCAGCCGTAGTGTCTGTTCTACATCCTGCCTGTCACCTTCAAACGAAACCGTCAGTTGGCCGTAAGGCGTATCCTTAATGGTGGAGATGGTGCCTTGCAAAATTGCAAAATTCACGCCTGTCTCCCTGACAACCTGGGACAACACGGATTCATACGTCTGGGCCCCCAGGAAAGTGATCTTTACCAGCTTGCCTCTCGCTGCCGACGAGGCGGCTGCCGCAAGCTTCAAGCTCTCTTGACCCGCGTTCTCGCGGTGCAAAAATTCCTGTGTTACCTCATGTCGCGGCTTCAGAAATACTTCTGTCACCGGACCTTCCTCCACAATGCCGCCTTGATGAATGACCGCGACCCGGTCGCAGATGCTCTGGATCACATGCATCTCGTGCGTAATCAATAGAATCGTCAGTTGGAACCGCTTATTAATATCAAGCAGCAGCTTGAGAATAGAGTCCGTCGTTTGCGGGTCCAGTGCCGAGGTAGCTTCATCGCATAGCAGGACGTCGGGATCACTAGCGAGCGCCCGGGCGATGCCTACCCGCTGCTTCTGCCCACCAGATAGCTGAGCCGGATATTTGCTCTTGTGCTCCTCCAAGCCAACCAGGGCCAGCAAGCTGTCTACCTTCTTAGCTATAGACGCCTTCGGCGTTCCGATCAGCGTTAGCGGGAAAGCGATATTATCGTAAACGGTAGCTGAGGCCAACAGGTTGAAATGCTGAAATATCATGCCAATCTTACGCCGGCGTTCTTGCAAATCTCGCTTCCCCAGCTTCGTCAGATCCACATCGCCTACCCAAACCTCGCCTTCCGTAGGACGTTCCAGCAAGTTGATACATCGAATCAATGTGCTCTTGCCTGCTCCGGAATGGCCAATCACTCCAAAGATTTCACCCTTTTTCACACTTAAATTCAAGCCCGATAACGCCACGGTGAAGGTCTTCTTGCCTCCATACACCTTGGTAACATCCTTAAGTTGGATCACTTATATTCACCCCCTATGTATGTTATTTGTACAAGCCGATATAAAATAAAGAGCCCCACAGAATCAAAGGGCTCTCTTTACGTAAAGACAATGCCTTCTCATCTGCCAAAACCAACCGCGCAACCGCTTGGTTTTGAAGGATTTAGCACCATGACATCCGTTCCCCGGGCCTTACGGTATCTTACACCGTGCCATGAACGAATCGGTTGCTGGGCTTCATCGGGCCTTGTCCCTCCGCCTCTCTCGATAAGAAATATGAAATTATCATATTACAGTTCATAACATAGAATGAAACTATTGATGAGTATAATGAGTTTTGCCGGTTTTGTCAAAGAAAAAATACATTAGCCAGCAATCAACTCTTCGTAATTTTCTTCCAGCGCTGCTGAACATAGCCAAATACAGTCAGATAGGTCTCACAGACCATGTGGTAGCCCCGTTCCAAATCACGGATATGTTGATCGAGATCCTCCAGCTCCACCTTACCGAATAGGGCTTGATGCCGCTGCCACAAATCATCCTTCATTTCCGAGTTCATATAGTGGACTTCCGTATTCCGACGTCTGCGTAGAATGTTCAGCGTTTCCCGGTATTCCTCTTTGATGGCGTTCAGCTTGCCGCCTAAATCGGGATGAACCTTGAAGTAAGCAAACTGACGCAGCACCGTAAAGTAGGAGAAATGTGTCTTCACCTTGGAGGTCTTGAGATCGAACAATTCGTTCAACACCGTACCGAGCTTGTCCAGCGCCGAGAACACACGAATGAAGCCATCCTTGTAAAAGTAAACGTATCGCGCATAGTCAGCCCGCTCCTGCGAATCCATATCCTCCACCGAATCCTTGCGAACTTTCTGGCGGAAGAAGGTCGCGGCGAACAGGCACTCCTCCAATTCTTCCAGGGAAGAAATTAGTCCACGCGTCCATATTTCAAGCTTGCGGTAGTCATGCGACGGGTCTTGATGGTCTTTGATTTCACGCTGGAGCAGTTGAACCGTTTGCCCCATAGCATCCATCGAACTTGCAAATATGCCGTCATTTTGTCGAGGTGGTTCACCAAGCAAGCTGCGAAGCATAGTTTACCTCCGTTTCACAGAAAATAGGATTTCCAGCGCTGATCGACCAAGGATACGATATCCTCTCTTGGGAACAGTTCATCCGGATAACCTGGCTTCATACGGGCATCAATCACAAGTGGCAGACTGTAGGACAGGTGATGCTGGCGCACCTCGGCGGCAGCATAGATATCATTAGCCGGATTGAACCGGGTAAATACCGTCCACAAAAATGCCGTCTGATCGTAAGCCGCTGTCTTGGCGTCATCCACCAGGACTACGAACGGCCAGGCTGTTCCGCGTTCGCGCAGACGGCCAAGCACCCGCTCCGCGAGCTCAGGCTCATCCTCATAGGATGCACCGGAAACGACAAGGCATCCGTCATGAAAAACTTGGATGCTGTTGATCTCCGCAATGTCGCCTTCCTCATAAGTGCGCGGCAAATCCCGTATCGGGTCGCCCACTCCCATAAGAATAGCCTTACTGCCATGATTTAGCTTATGACCTGTGTAATCCAGCGTGTCATGGGATGTATTGTTAATAATAAACAAATCCGTAGCCGGGTCAAAACGTTCCAGAATGGTCTTAAGCAACAGACGGAAATCTGCCAGATCTACCAGCTTGTCCGTCAGCATCAGAAATTTGGTCAGCGATAGCTGCCCTTCACCCAGAATACGGAAGGCCGATACCAGCGCTTCCCGAGAATAACTCTCACGAACCACGGCAGAGCTTAACGCATGGAAGCCAGCCTCGGCGTAGGTCCATAAAGAGCGGACATTCGGCATAACCATTGGAAAGGCAGGTGACAGAAGCTTCTGCAGGAAATCCCCTAAATAATAATCCTCCTGCCGCGGCTTGCCGACAATGGTCGCCGGATAGATGGCATCCTTGCGGTGCCACATATGGTTGACATGCAGAACCGGAAATTCATGCTGCAACGAATAATAACCAAAGTGATCCCCGAACGGTCCTTCCAAACGACGTTCAAACGGGGGAACCAGCCCGGAGATGGCGAATTCCGATTCCGCAGGAATGCGGTGTCCGCCTAGCGGATTTTCGATCATCGGCAACTTCTCACCTAGAATAAACGAAGCGACCAGCAGTTCGGACAGATGCTCCGGTACCGGGGAAATAGCTGAAGCCACCATCGCTGGCGGCCCTCCCAGGAACACGGAAACGGTCAATGGTTCTCCGCGCTTCTCAGCCTCATGGTAATGGAAGCCGCCACCCTTCTGAATTTGCCAGTGGACCCCGGTGGTCTGATCATCATATAACTGAATCCGGTACATGCCCAGATTGTTCTCCTTGGGTTGGAGTGGATTCTCGGTATAAACTAACGGCAACGTAATAAACGGGCCGCCATCCTCCTGCCAGCTCGTTACCTTTGGCAAATCCTTCAGTGGCGATTCCGTACGGCATACGCCCAGGATGGGAGCTTCACTCTTGGTGACATTCTTCATTCCCACTTTGAGCACGTCACGGATAAGCCCACGCTCATTCCAAATTGCTTTGGGCGTAGGGGGCAACAATTTATGTACGGCATCAACAAGCTGGTTGGCGAGCATTTCGGGCCGTGGACCAAAGGCCATCTCCACGCGACGAATGGTACCGAACAGATTAGTGGCTACCGGGAATGGCGTTCCCTTCACATTAGTGAACAGAAGCGCCGGGCCACCATCATCAATGACACGCCGGTGAATTTCGGCCAATTCCAGATATGGATCGACAGGCACATCGATGATGGCAAGCTCGTTTTCCTTCTGCAGTGCATCAATCCATTGACGCAAATTTTTGTAGCTCATTCCTAATAATCCTCCTATAAAGACCGGGACAAGGGCCTACCGGCTCGGTCCCATGCCCCGGTCGTCACGTTTCGTTTGCTATAGACAAGAGTATACCTTATCCGGCAACCGCTTGGCGAACCTTACTTTCTAGAGGTTGTTCAAAAAGTCGTCTTTCCACAACGAAGTTACTCAAGGAGTGGGTTCGACATCGAATCTTGAATTCAGCGCTCTCAATATGCCTGATCGGCTTTCGTTTTGGAAGGAGGAGTCCTCTTCTCCCCCCGGCTTAGCTGCCAGGTGCGGACACTCAGGTAGCTGAGCACGCCGAACAAGGCGGCAAGCACGATGATATGAGCCAAAGAAGCAAACAAATAAATGTGATAATTAGTTAATGTATAAACGATAAAGGCACCGGTGAAGACTTGAACGATCATTAATAGCGTTGCCGCGAGCCCCAGCTTGCGAATCTCCGGCAAGTCGGGATGCTTGCGAAAGGCCACATGGCCCACAGCCGCGATCACTACCATAAGAATTGCCGCGGCCACCCGGTGGGCGAACGCGATGCCTACGCCCCCGCTAAGCTCCGGGATAAGCTGACCGTTGCATAGCGGCCAGCCGGTGCAGCCACCTGCTGAATCGGTATGGCTGACATAAGCCCCTATGTATACCACGATGTAGGTGTATCCAGTCGCTATCCAGGTCAGATTGCGGAACTTCCGGCTAACCCGTGCCGTCTTGGCAACCTCATCTCTTCCTGCAGCTTGTCCCCGTTCTTCCTCTCGAATGCCAAGTACGAGCATGACTGAGCTCGCAAAAGCGATCAGAGAGAATCCAAAATGAAGCGCCATGACGGCTGAAGAAGTTGGGTACATAACGGCCATAGCTCCCATAAAAGCCTGTACCATCACAAAGACTAAGGCCAGAAGGGAGAACGCTTGCAAATCTTTGCGGTTCTTACGGTAGCGCCAGAAGGCGATAAAGGTTGCCAGCGTCAGTAATCCTGCCGCTCCGCTTACCGCACGATGAGAATATTCAATGACCGAGGCTACCGTATGGGCAGGCACAAATTCACCATGGCAGAGAGGCCATTCGTTGCCGCAGCCAAGTCCGGATTCTGTCTTGGTGACAACGCTGCCCCCGAAGGTTGCCAGCAGCATGACCAGACAAGATGCATAGCTAAGCCACTTCAAACGTTTCGTATCCAAATGGTTCACACCTTTTATGATTCGATAGAAAATCCAATAAACCCCTTTCATTATAACCGATCAAGTAACCACTTTCATAGGCAGATATACATAAAATGTTCAAAATTAAACACCGCCGCAATGTTCTTCCTGGCGGCGGCGTGATTAATATTATGGCGCAATTATAAGTTGAACTTCATCATTTTTCTCGCTTGCTTGTTAGGCCTTTTCTGTATTTTGCTCTAAGGCCTGATATACCTCCAGAGCCCGGTTCAGGAAGCTTTCAATTTCCTCCCGGGATTTGCGCAATTTATTAACGAAGCGAACCAGTTCTTTCCCATTCGCATACGCCACGAAGCTCGGAATACCCAGGATATTCTGCTCCTGGCTGACCTCACCCACCTGTTCAACGTCAACCTCAATTAGCGTTAACCGACCTTCATACGCCTGCTCTACCTCCGGCATAAAGGGATCGATGAACTTGCAGTCCCCACACCAGTCCGCTTTGAATACAGCAACGGTCAGACTCGAAGCTTCTATGCTAGCTTGAAATTCTTCAGAAAATGCCATTTTTCTCATCTCAATTCACCCTTTCTTCTCTCGTATCTACAGTCAACCAAATGCAGGGGTGGAAGTCAAATATTTAGGACATACTATATAGAAGTGTTGTGATAACAGGAATTTATGAAGCAGGTCAGGAAGGGAGTATATTGCCATGGATCGGTCATCCCGTACAGACGGAACGTCGTCAGCCCATCGAATCACCAGGTTTATGCATCGCTGGCCCGACGCCATCCGACTTATGATTACGAGCCAGACTGCCGCCTTCTCAGACTCCTCCCAGTTGCGGGAAGCGCCTACGTCTTTGGGTTGGAGCGAATCAGCCGCTCGCACCGTCATTACGGAAATCGAGGATGTACTACGCCGTGGCCTTACTCCCCGTCCTTCGGCTGAAGCCTTGAGTGCAGAGGACCTTCAGCTTGCGGAGAGCATCGCTGACGAGACCCGTCAAGCAGGGATTAGCAACATCACGCGAACGGCAGCTTACCTGGCTTGTTACGAGGCTTGCCCAGAGCTGCATTGGGCGTTCCTCGCCCACATGGTGTCCCGGAATGCCGGATACAATATGACCGATTTGCAGGGCAGCAGGCTGGAGGAAGCCTTGGACCCGGAAGCCAAGCGGTTGAATTACCGCTTCCTGGAGCGGAGCAATGCCCTGATCTTTCAGGATGCCTATCCCCAGCTTCTTCTATACCGGAAGAGTCGGGAACGTGGAGCCAGCCTCTTTCATCTGCTGCCCTATTTCCATGTCTCCCGATTTATGACCCCCTTCTGGGAACGCTTCTGGATTGATCGCGGCAGCGCTCTGCTCACCGTAGGTCTGATTATCAACGAACAGAATTATGTTGAGAAGCGGGTCATTCAGCATCCCTATTTCCAGAAGTATGTGACCAGCACGGCGGGCTTTCATCTCTTCAGCCTGACGGGCTTGAATCAGATCGTGTTCCCGTTGCTGGAACGGATGGAAGGCATGGACGCCAGTTCGGCACTACTGGCGGAAGATCGAGCTGCGTCTAGTGAACCACCTCTGGCTGCAGATGCAGCCAAGGGAGCGAGGCGTGACGCAGAAGAAGGGGACGCGGCGTGTACGAACGCGCCCCTGGACGGGCAGGCTGCCGATTGGAAGGTGCGGCGTCTCGCCGGCCGCACCGTCTCGGACTTCGGCAGCCTTTCTGCCCGCATCGCGCTAGGCAAAAGCCTGTACGCGATGCTGATGGGGTACCGAGCCGTGCGCAGCGGCGCGGAGCGGTTTGCCGCGAGCGTGCCGCATAGCGGCTCGCGGGCGGATTATTGGCCGGACTTGTTCACGGCCAATCCGGAAGAAGCGCTGACGACGCCCACGCAGGCGTCAGCGCTTCTGGACATGGAGACGCTGCCGCCAGGCGAGCGTCTCTACAGCCCCAAACTGCTGAGCGTTTGGGGCGACACCCCCTATGAGCCAATCTCCAGAGAGGATTGGCTCAAGGACCTTCGTGCGCTGGATGGCATCAGCGCACCAAAAAGGCCGTTCCTGTGCGACATCAGTCGCAAGCACAGGAACGGCCTGCTCAAGACCGCATTAGTGCACGATGTGCTGGATAAACCTTAGCGGTCAGCGGACCTTACCCTCCCCCGTTGCAACCGCATCAACGGCGACAATACCTTGCGTAGTGGTGCCGGGTAGCTCGCCAGCTCGTCCTTGCGGACGACGCGCAGCAGAATTAAGAGTACAGGGTACAGCGCCACTACAGCTACACCTACAATTGCACAGGTGAGGAAGAAGGCAATACGGGCTGGCATCAGGTCCACCATTTGATTGCCCAATTGGTTCAGACCGTAGCCTACCCCAGACAAGGCAATGACGGTCACCAAAAATCCTGCCCAACGATTGCCCATCAACGAGAACGGTACAATCCCCTTGATGGCACGCACATTAAGCAGCGTAATCACAAGGAAGCATAACCCGGTCGCGGTAATGATCCCGTATATCCCCATAAATTGAGCCAACACCACACTGGCTCCCAGCTTGACCGCTACCCCGATGCCCACATGAACCATCGA
This sequence comes from Paenibacillus sp. 1SOY10, assembly GCF_056836745.1. Lineage (NCBI taxonomy): Bacteria > Bacillati > Bacillota > Bacilli > Caryophanales > Paenibacillaceae > Paenibacillus > Paenibacillus sp. 1SOY10. The sequence continues at coordinate 63,750 of NZ_JBXENK010000011.1, forward strand.
TAGATTGGCCTTGCCAACCCCCAGCAATATGGAGTTACTAGTCATCATCGTAATTTGGAATATCGTCATGAACGTCAACAGGGCAATAATGCTGCTACCGTCCCGCGTACTGAACAACAGGCCGTTCACAGAATATGCCGCCGTTCCCAACGCCAGTATAATCGGCATACCGCTCAATACGGCCACTCGCATCGCCAAGGTGACCTGCCGCTGCAAATGCTCCTCGTCCTTCCGCGCATAAGCTGCGGAAATAATCGGCACCAGCGATTGACTTAGTGCGATTGCCAGGATTGGCGGAATGCCAGCGATCATTTGTGCCCGGTTCCCCAGAATACCCAGCAGGTAGGTGGAGTCGCTTAAGCTCATTTGACCACTTAACAATGGGTTTAATATAGAGTTATCAATAAAGTTAACGGCCGGAACGGCCAACGCGGTTAATACAATCGGGATAGAGAGCTTGAAAATTTCCCCATAAATGCGCTTGAGGGGCATACGAGACGCCCCGCTAGTTGCCGCATGGCTTGCTTCAGCACGATCCTGCCGCGACATTTTCATACTATAATAAAGCATCACCATAAGGGCAGCGCCCCCGCCCAATACGGCGCCAAAGGTAGCGCCTGCCGCAATCGTCTGGCCTGAATAACCCCAGTGAAACAGCAGGAAGGCTAACAGTATGCCAGTCGCTACACGGACAATCTGTTCAATTACCTGAGAGACTCCACCAGCGATCATGATGTTCCGTCCTTGCAAATAACCACGAATCATCGCGATAAGCGGGAACAACAGCAACGCCGGCGCCAAGGCTCGAATCGCCGTGACGGACTCAGGAACCTTGGAAGCTATGGCATAATAAGGCGCCAGGATAAAGAGCAGGATGAACATGACGACACCAGCTACCGCGGCAAAAAGAAGCGCCGCCTGATAAATGCGCCTCGCTTCCTCCGGACGATTTAAGGCGTGCCTCTCCGACACCATTTTGCTTAGCGTACTCGGAATGCCCGCCGTCGCCAGCGTTAACAGCATAAAGTACGCCGCATTGGCTTGGGAATAAGAGGCATTCCCCACCTCTCCGAGAATATGCTCTAACGGAACGCGCTGGAACAAGCCCAAGACTCTGGCAATCAGCGCTGCCCCTGCTAAAATCAACGTACCTCTGACAAACGACTCTTTCTTCGACAACTCGATTCCTTCTTTCCCCACAAGCCTGATAACTAATATTGCTCACTAGAAATAGCTAAAATAGGCCACAGATGGATGGCTCACAATAAAAATCAGTGTTGACGTTGCTGCGTGAAGATGCGGTGGCGGCCCCCATGTACACTGCCGATTGCATACTAACGGGAATTCCTCCTGCTAATCCGGCGTAAATCCAGCCTATATAAGATATAACAGGAAATCCTCCAGTTAATATAGAGCTTCTCAAGTAAAAACGGTGATTGAGTAACAATTAGCATGAGAAATTCCATATAAATACCTGTTATACCTATAAAGGCAACCATTTATCAGGACTATTTCCCGCTAGCACCCACTAGTACCAATAAAATCACATTTTGCCACCTGCCTGATCAGGGAATCGCATTGGCATGCGCAATGGATTCATCACGCTTCTATCTAAAAGGCAACAATCCAGATGATGAACACAATAATCATCACAATCTGCAAAATGATTTTGACCACCATACTGCTGAACAAACCTACTACCGAGCCTATCCCAACCTTAAACGATCTGGACAAGGACTCTCCCTTGATCAACTCGCCAATCATAGCGCCAATGAGCGGACCCAATACCAGACCAAAGGCTGGAATGACAAAAGGACCCACAATAATGCCAATGGTGCTAAGCCAGACCGACAGCTTGCTGCCGCCGAACTTCTTCACTCCCCAAGCCCCCACAGCATAGTCGGCTACAAATAGAACGACCACGATCAGCGTTTGCAGAATCCAAAAGAAGGGACCAAATGAATCGAAGGAGAAAAACCAGCCGTAGACAAAAAAAGCAAAGTAGATGGCAAGCGCACCTGGCAATACGGGATACACAGCACCCGCCAGGCCTACAGCAAATAGGGCAATCACGATAATCCAACCTATTACGGTCAGCAAGTGAAGTCACTCCCCCGTCAGAACATAATCACGAATAATCCAGGCAATTCCGTCTTCGTTATTTGTAGCAGTAACGACATCCGCCTTCGCCTTGACAAACTCCTGAGCATTCCCCATGGCCACACCAAGCCCGGCAGCTTCAATGGCTGCCAAATCGTTCAGGCTATCACCGATGGCTACGACCTCGGACATTTGCAAGCCAAGCAGTTCACATACAACTTGAATCCCGCTAGCCTTGCTAATGCCCTTCGGATTAATCTCCAAATTATGCGGAGAAGAGTTGGTAATTTGGAACGAATCCATCTCCTCCAATTCCCGCAAGATAGCCATCCGTACGGCATCATCTTCGGTGAAATAACCAAATTTCAGCCAATGGTTGCGTTCGAGCAACTCCGGCAGCCAGCTTCCTTCATTGAAGCTGCCCTCTACCGAATTCGCCCAGAACCACACTTGCTTTTCCCGGGAAATTTCATATAGCCTTGCAATCAGCGGACGATCCAGAAGGATCCGCCGATGCAGTTCATGCGGGGACTTCCAAATCTCGCTGCCGTTGACCGTAATCATTGGTGTTCCCAAATTTAGTTGGTCTCCATAAGGAATTGCCTCGTCATAGCTGCGGCCTGTGGATAGGCAGACATGAACCCCGGCCGCGGCAGCCTTGCGAATCCAATACTCTGTTTCCGGTGTAATTTCATGAAGATCATTCAGCAACGTCCCATCCATATCGAGTGCCAGCAGTTTGTAATTCAAAAGACAACTCCCCCATCTCCATGTTCTTGTCTCTATAAGCTACCGTCATTTTACCATATTCCCAAGTAGCCAACAAAGCTTATCGGGCTTTGGATAAGCCTTCCAGAACAACCATCCGTTCATGAAAAAAGACTCTACCCTGCTTCACAAGACCAACATGGTCCCATGATTCAGGATAGAGCCCTTGCATAAGAGCGTGATTATTAATGATCAGCTTACGATTTCAAGAGATAATCGCGCTGACCTTAAGCTGCCGCGGAGTTCATCCGTCTACGTTTTCCCAACCGAGCCACCAGCCCGTGAGAAGGGGACAGGATGAACGCTAACACGAACAAGATTCCCGCTACCGTGACCATGGCTCCAGCGATGGAAGCATCCAGCCATTTTGCCGCATAGTAGCCGCCTGTTGCACTAATCGCACCGATCAGGACGCTATAAACGATCATCATACTGAGCCGGTCGGTCAGCAGGTAAGCTGTAGCAGCAGGAATGATTAGCATTCCAACCACTAGAATGGCACCCACGCTTTCGAAGGATGCTACAGTGGACAGCGAGACCAGACCCATCAACATATAATGGAATAACGCCACCGGGATGCCCACAGCAGCCGCGAGCGCCGGGTCAAAAGCACATAATTTAAATTGCTTGTAGAACAACCCGATAGCAGCAAGGACAATCAATAGCGTACTGCCAAGCATCCAAACAGCTACAGGTCCCATATCGTAACCGTTCCACACCCATGTATCCCATTGCACATATGCAATCTCGCCGAACAAGACACAATCAAGGTCCAGATCAATATGGGCCGCATTCCGGCTAATGATAATAACACCGATGGCGAACAGGGCAGTGAACACAATACCGATGGACGCATCCGATTGAAGGCCGCTATTTTGCAGCAGTTGAATCAGAAATACGGTAATCAATCCAAGTACCGCTGCCCCAAACAGCATTAGCATGGAATCTCGGGAACTACTGATCAGGAATGCAATGGCGATACCAGGCAATACGGAGTGACTAATGGCATCGCCAACCATCGCCATTTTGCGTAAGACGAGAAAACAGCCCAATATCCCACAAGTAGCAGCCACCAGGGTTCCGGTGAGAATAATCCAAAAGTCCGTCATATCATTCCGTCCCCCTTTCTACTGTCTGACTTTGATGAACAACGGCGCGACCCGCATACTTCTGTACCTCACTGCGACTACGCAAATGCCGGAGCCACTTGGCCAGAAGCCCCCGATTAGGGGCAAACACTGCAGAAACGAAAAATAACGCCGTGGCGGCCAGCACCGTTACCGGGCCAGTCGGTAAATTGGATAAAGTCGAGCTAATTAGCGTTCCGGTCACTCCTGATAAAGCACCGAACACACCCGCCAATACGACCATGAGACCTAAAGCATCCGTCCAATATCTTGCGGCCACAGCAGGCGTGATCAACAAGGCCGCTACAAGTACAACACCTACAGCCTGAATACCAACGACGACCGCAATAACGGTCATCAGCAGCAACAGTTGCTCCAGAAATGCCACTTTCAGCCCCATCCCCCGGGCAAAACCAGGGTCAAAGCTGACCAGCTTGAACTCCTTGAACAACAGCGCACATACTGCAATCAGAAGCACGGACACCGCACCCATCATATAGACGTCCGATAGCATCATGGAAGCCGCTTGACCAAACATGTATTTATCCAGTCCGCTTTGGTTCCCGTTGCCGCTATGCTGAATCTTGGTCAGCAGGACAATCCCGATCCCGAAGAATACGGACAATACAATGCCCAGCGCCGCATCCTGCTTAATTCGTGAATAACGAGTAATGGCTGAAATACCGAAGGTAGCCAACATGCCCGCGATAATAGCGCCCAACATGAACAGTCCCACCGACTTGACCCCGCTTAGCATAAATGCGATACATATCCCGGGCAAGGCTGCATGTGCCAGCGCATCCCCGAGCAAGCTTTGCTTGCGCAAGAAGGTGAAGGAGCCGATTACTCCGCTGCCTAAGCCAAGCAGCAAAGATCCGGCCAATATCCATTGCATGTTTGGATCGGTGAACCAACGTATTAAATCCGCTAACATGGCGTCACACCGTCCCTGACGGCACAGTAGCAAAATCAGCCAGCATGGCAATTCGGCCCCCGTACGTACTATGCAAATTAGCAGGCGTAAAGGTCTCTTCCGTTGGACCCGCAGCCACCAATTCCCCGTTCAGCAGCAATACATGATCGAAATACTCCTTCACCGTTGACAGGTCATGATGGACAACTAATACGGTCTTCCCTTGTTCCTTAAGCTCATGCAGCAGATTAATGATCGCTTTCTCTGTGGTAGCATCCACGCCAGAGAACGGTTCATCCATAAAATACAATTGCGCGTTCTGAGCCAGTGCCCGTGCCAGAAATACCCGTTGCTGCTGCCCACCGGACAGTTGGCTGATCTGACGGCCAGCAAAGTCTGCCATGCCCACCTTCGCCAAGCATTCCATCGCAATCTGGCGCTCCTTGGCACCAGGCCGACGGAACCAGCCAAGATGTCCATACCGACCCATCATGACGACATCCAGTGCGTTTGTTGGGAAATCCCAATCCACAGATTCCCGCTGCGGCACATAGCCGATAATTTTGCGTTGCTCGCGATAAGGACGATCATAAATACGAACTTCGCCGTCCAAGGCTGGAATGAGGCCAAGCACCGCCTTGAGCAGCGTGGACTTCCCGGCCCCGTTGGGACCGAGAACTCCAATTAATTTGCCTTCCGGTATTTGAAAGGATACCGATCTAAGTACCGGTTTTTTCTGATATGCAACGGTCAAATGACTGACTTCCAGCGGATAACCTTTCATTTTACTTCCCCTTTTCTATCGTGCTTTCTTATTTTATTTCAGCGCCTCCACGATGGTGCTTACGTTATGTTCAACCATTTTAATATACGTATCTGCATCCGATCCTGGCTCTCCCATGGAATCCGAATAAAGCTCGCCACCGATCTTGACGGTATGGCCCATCTCCTTGGCCCCGGCAATAACCGCCTCCATGGATTTGGTCGGAATACTCGACTCCACGAACACAGCCTTGATCTTATTCTCTACCAGGAAATCCCGCAGCTTGCTGACATCCTTGGAGCCATACTCAGCCGCTGTGCTGATGCCTTGCAATCCCATAACCTCGATGCCGTAAGCATCTCCGAAGTACCCAAACGCATCATGAGCAGTTACCAGGACCCGGTCTTGCTCCGGGATCTCGGCAATTTGCCGTTTTACTTCCGCATCCAGCTCTTCCAGTTGAGTAATATACGCCTCAGCATTTTGTTGATAGGTCTCAGCATGATCCGGGTCATAGGCGACCAGCGTATCGCGAATGGTCTCCGTAGCCGAAATCCAGTGGCGTACATTGAACCAGATATGTGGGTCATATTGTGAACCCCCTGCATCCGCACCGGATCTCAGCAATTGAGGATCGATATCCTCGGATACCGGAACTGTTGGCTTGCGATTCTCTATCTTTTCAAAAATTTCTGTCATTTTCCCTTCCAAATGCAAACCACCGTAGAAAATAATATCGGCTTTATCCAGCTTCTCAATATCGCCTTGGGAAGCTTTATATAAGTGAGGGTCCACGCCAGGGCCCATCAGACCGTTGGCTTCCACTTCCTCACCGCCAACCTGCTTCACTACATCCGTAATCATTCCAATCGTAGCCACGACCTGAATGGGCTCTCCGTCCGCGGGCCGTTGCACCGAATCGGCTTGCCCTTCCACCTTGGAGCAAGCGCCCAATATAATGAGGGCCAAAATCCCCAACGTCATTTTTGCCCGATGAAACGGGCTTTTCTTCACTTGCATCTCGTTCATTACTTGAACTCCTCTCCATCATACATTGTTTTTTTCTCAAGTTGTACAAGTAAACACTTGTTTACTTAAACTTTGTTTTTTAGTTGAATATAAAAATGTTTCCCTAGGGCAAATTTTAAGGGAAGACACAAAGAAAAGCAAGAGGAAACTTTACCATGTCATTAAAAAAGATGATATTACTTAAAAATCGATTATCTTAACAATAGTTAAAATTTTAGAAAGTACTAAAAATAATCAATTAACAATAAAAAATTTCTTAAGACTGCCCTTGGAATAAAGGGCATCAGGAATCTTTTAGAAATTAACCCGCGCTATATCCACAAAATATATTTATTACTTAATTTTCTCATTTATTGGTTGAAATACATTTAATAGAAAATTATAATATAAATATACTAAATATTAGGAGGTTTAAAAAATGAAAAGACTTTCTATGTTTGCATTGTCCATTGTTCTTTTGCTTACTTTCTCCACAAGTGCCCTTGCAGCAACAACTGGTAGTGTAACATCAACACGCAAAGATAATGCCGCTAAGCAGATAACACTGACCGGAGCTGGGAAATATATGAAATTTACAGTTACTTACTCTGGAAGCGACGGAAATGGATGGGGGGAACTATATAAAGTGACGGGTTCAAATACTATGGAAGAAGTAGTTAGTTTCTCTGTAGATTACCTCAATAAAAGTCGTTCAACTGATGTATGGCTTGACTTAAATGCAACATATATTTTACAAGCAGACGTTGATATCTATGCTACTTCACCAAGTGCCTCTGTTACAGCTTCAATAAGAGAGAGATAAGCAACTATATTCTTTCTGGTTGGTTAATCAGAATAGTTTTCTAATTAAGTAGTTGCTATGAAGAATGTGTTATCTACTCAATGAGTAATAGAGTAAAAAAATTAAGTTGCCTTAGCTCTATAGAATTTCGAGCTAAGGCAACTTAATTATTATCTAATCATACATAGTTATTAATGTATTTTTACAAGTATTTTTCAATAGCACAAAGTTCATTCTTTAAGTTTCTTCGGTACTCCATCCAGTCCATATTCCTGATCATACGCATCAAAGATTTTGCGAGCAACCGGTGCAGCACTCCAAGCGCCAAATCCACCCTCAGGAATAATTACAGCTACGGCGAGCTTTGGATTTTCACGTGGAGCGAAAGCAATGAACACACCGTTGTCCCTATTCTCGCCTTTAGCATACTGTTCAGAGGTACCCGTCTTGCGTGCATAATCATATGGGAAACCCGAGAAAACGGAACTAACATTTGTCTTCATACCACCAATAACTTCATTCCAGTGAGCTTCCTCAAACTTAACTTCATTGATTACTGTAGGTTTGAATTCCTCAATAATGTTACCTTTCTCATCCGTTATCTTACTGACAAGATGAGGCTTCATTCGTTTTCCACGGCTTGCCAAAGTAGCAGTATATTGGGCCAACTGCATTGTTGTGTACCCCCCCTGCTGTCCGAAAGAAGCATATACTAGCCGGGATAAGGCTGTTTCAGACTCATTGTTATACGCTAATGAACCCAGGAATTCTCTCGGTAAGTCAACACGCGTAGATACACCCAGCCCAAACTCTTTCATATACTTATCCCATATCCCAATCCCCTTATCACCATACTTACTGTAAAGTTTTTCACCGACCATCTCTACCATGAAAGTGTTGGATGAATGAAAAATAGCGCCCGATGGATCAAGTGGTCCATATGCTTTACGACCTGAGTTTCGAACACTTGATGAATCATTTTTACCAAAGTAGGCAATTCCTCTATCATTGTAATACGTCGATGTGGTAAATAATTTTTCGTTAAGTCCTATTAGAACAGACAAAGGCTTAATTGTAGAGCCGAGCAGTACATCTGAACCAAAACCATGTCCTGATCGTCCTGAACTATATGGAGTTATTGCTCCATTCTGATAGTTGAGCATGATTTCATTCCAGTCAGTTGGATCAATTCCTCCACTTTGCCAAACATTTGTATCATAGTCTGGCATACTTGCCATGGCTATTACATTACCTGTATCAACTTCCATCGCCACAGCATAACCCGTCTTAGCATTAGGGTGTGTTCTACCTGACACAGGATTTTTGTGAACCCAGTCAATCTGATCAAGAATTGCCTGTTCAGCAATCATCTGAATATCTTTATTAATTGTTGTGTGCAAATCATAACCCTTTACAGGTGGAGTAATCTCAGCAATCCCCGTAGCCATATTACGCGGATCGATAGGTACACTTTTGTAGCCGTTCTTGCCGCGAAGCTCTTCCTGATAATATAGTTCCAATCCATCAAAACCAACAAGTTCCGATTCTGTATATTGCAGAGCCGGATCAGTTTCTTTTTGCTCACGAATATCTTTATAGTATTTAAGATCAGAGGCATCAGTGGTCGATGCACTAGAAAACTTCTTTAAGTAACCAATCGTCTGAACAGCTACCGTATCCTTATCATAATGGCGAATGTTTTCCTCCAAAATATCTATCCCTGGAAATTCACTTTTCCGTTCCAGGAAATAAGCTATCTCCTGTGAGGTTAAATCCATCTTGATGCGGCGTGGTGTGAATCCATTATCTCTCCGATAATCCAAATCCATTACATCAACAATCTGCTCTTTGGTCATGGCGGTATCCGCCTTGCCATACTTATCGAATACTTCCTTCAATTTATCGGCAAGCTCCAGCGCTTCCGGGCGATTCTTCAGCCCTCGCTCCGTGTTGCTATAATCCTTCTGCAGCGTGATGTATAAGGACTGTACCGGCGTAGAATAAGCCAGCTTCTCCCCGCCTGCGGCATAGATGGTTCCCCGGGTAGGTGCCAGCGGTACATCCTTGACGCGCAAACTGCTCTCCTGCTGGGAAAGGGTTGGCCCCTCCACGAACTGCAAAATGGCCAGTCGTACAATAATTACAGTAAAAATGGCAAATGCGCTAAAGAAAAAAATATTCAACCTTATATTAAAATGACGCTGCATCGCAATTTCCTGCTCGCGTGGATCTTCTCCATAGGCGCTTTTCACCTGTGTTCCCCCTACTTTCATGACATAACTCATTCTTGTCCAAGCTCACTTATTCCTATAGTAACATAACGAAGTAAGACGCAGTGTAGTTACGCCTTACTTCGGAAAAAGTTTAATCTCTTAACTTAAAATGCTACCTCTTAGATTCGTTGCTCCACGATATGTGTCTCACTAAAGGCAGGCGGATTAAACCAATCTCCGCTCCCGGCCCAAGTTGAATCCAGAGGAATCCAGGTATCCTGCTCTGACAGATACACCTCGTTCCAGGCATGCGGGCCATAACCGCCCTGCCCATCATAACCAAGTCCTGTCACCACCTTGACCTCTAAGCCTTGAGACCTGGCCATTACGGCATACAGCCGGGAGTAGTCAATACATACTCCAAGCTTCGTGTCGAAGGTCATCTGCGGCGTCTGTTCATGCCAGATCCCCTTCTCTTCATAATCCTTCACCTTGTCGTAATCATAAGACACACGAGAGCCAACCCAATCATATAACAGACGGGCCTTTTGCTCATCCGAATTGGCATCTGAGGTGACTTCCGCTGCAGCTAGCTCGATATCCTGAGGAATATTGGCATCAATAACCTCATACTTCTGCTGCAAAATACCGCGAAGCTCGGCTTCCACTCCGCGGGTGAACACGGGAAGCTTTTCCTTGATTAAGTTACCGGTAAGCGGCTCAATCACCGTCCTGGCTCCCTGCTGGTACACGGGCGATGCCTCTATATAACGACTAAACGGGCTCCCCGGGAACAACGTCACCACGACAAACAAAATGGCAATCAGCACCAGGCAACGTGCAGCACCAATCACTGCTCCGATTGAAGCCCCGGTTAAGCGGCTAAATAGCGTGGCCCGCCGCTCTCGCCTTGGTGACAGCCAACCGAATAAAGTATTGCCACCATGAATGAACCCGGCAAACACTCCCGCTAGTGTACGAACGAGCCAGTACATGAAGAGGTAAACCAGGGCAAAACGCAGTAATGGAAAATCCCGTACAGCCATAATAATCGTGTGGAGTACTTGCTCCCATTTAGCCAGCTCTCGACTCGGAAGTGGGAGTTCTGTCAACCAGGCCTGAATCTTGGGAGACATCCACAATGTCAATGGAATTGCAGCCGCAACACCAATCAGTGACAGCATGCCGCCACCGACCAGCGAGAATAAACGGTCCGCCGACCGCGAAGCTCCCCGCATCAGCCCTTGAAGCACCGAACCCAGCAGCACCAGAAGCAGAACTATCGATATGAAATTGTATTCGCTTATGTTTTGCAATGCTGCTGTCATATTAACCTCCGTAGCCAAACCTCTGCCTTATTGCGAATTCCGCACGGCCTCTTGTATGAACGCTTCCAAGGTATCATTGACCGTCCATTCCCCTAAGGATACCCCATGGAACGACACCTTGGCTTTGTCATCGCCCATCTTGCCGGTAACCTCCAAATTCGGTGTAGTAATCGTAAACGTGCCATCTGCATTTTGCGTCAGTTCGGCATCCTTCGCTTCATTCTTCATCATGTTTAGCGCCTCGCTCTTGCTAATACTGACCGCCTGCTCCTTCACCGTCGTAACCGCTTCGCCGATATCCTTCAATGAGATTCCGCTATACACGATGATAAAGGCCGCAATAATCAATACAAGCGCCCACTTCACAACCGTCTTCACAAAGTTAATGACCAGAAATAGAATGACCAGCGCCACTACGATAACCAGCCAGTTCTCCTGCAAAAACTCGGTCCATACTTGAATATCCATCATTTCCAAACACTCCTAGACCCCAATTTATGTATTACATTATACATGATGGCCCAGCTTCATGTCAGCTTAACCGAATTACATGCAAATTTGCCCAAGCTTTTTGGGAAAAGGGTATAAGTTCGTCCCCCCGGGCGTACAAGTAGAGCATACTAGTTCATTCCCGAAAGGAGAGAAACGTCTCTTGAAGACCGCCTTCTGGCTCTATTTTTTTATGTTTCTCGCTTTCTTTGACCTGCATGCTCAGTATCCGATTCTGACCCCGTTCGCTTTATCACTCGGGGCCGCCCCTACCTTCATCGGCTGGATGATGGGCATTTATGCGTTAACCCATCTGCCGGGCAACTTGATTGCCGGGCAAGGCGTTGACCGACATGGCAGCAAGGGCTATATGATCTTCAGCCTGCTTACGGCCGGTATTATTTTGCTCATGCAGGCGCATGTCACCGAACCTTGGCAATTGCTTGTGCTCCGTTCCATCAGCGGTTTTGTACTAGCTTTCTTGTCACCTGCTTGCCTGGCCTTGCTTGCCTCACTATCCCGAAATGCCGTGCAGCAAGGGAAGCTGATGGCTGGACACGGGGTCATGCACACTTTAGCTTCTGTATTATCGCCGGCGGCTGGCGCTTTTCTGGTCGCCCAATCCGGGTTCACCCTAACCTTTCAGCTTCTGGGGTGGTTACTGATTTCAACAGGCATTATCGCTATCTTTACGATTAAGGAGCCAGCCAGAGCCAATGCCGGCAGTAACCAAGCCAAGCTCTCGCCATCAGCACAGGTACCGGTCAAGCTCAAGGTCATTCCTCTACGCTACTATTTGCTGCCGCTGGTAGTCTCTTGCTCTCAAGGTATCTTGTTCTTTGAACTCCCCTTGCAGGCAGGCGGAACGGCTGGAATTATGCACACCGGGCTTTATTTCTCTATCATTAGCCTTGGTGCTTTAGTTACGTTATCGATGCTGTTCTTGAACAAATATTCACCTTATAAGCGGGCCAGCTTCGGGATTCTGGGCATTGCGCTGTCCTTTTTCGCCTTGGCATCGCTGGATTTCATAGCCCTGCCTGTTGCCTTATTTGTGCTGGGAATGTCCAAGGGCATTGTATTCCCGGCAATGGCCTCCCTATTTATCGATTTGAGTGGGGGCAAAAGGTTGGGTACCGTATTCTCCCTGCAATCCATCGCCATGTCACTGGGCTCCTTTATAGGACCTATTGCCGCAGGTGCCCTGCATGGCAAGCATTCACCGTACTTTCTGGCCTTCTTCCTGCTCATGCTGGCCACGTTGATTATGCCGCCGAAGAAACGCGGAAATCTGGTCCCTCCGCCCCTGGGAGCCGGGGCTGGTCCATCACAAGCACAGTAGGCCTGCACCCTGCACTGTGCCACCAACAACATGACAATTTTACCTGGCTTAGGCAGCCGCACAGGGCACAGGACGACGCCCTACATAAGATGATCGTGTAATCACCGACCAAGTCAGAAAGTGGGGTGAACACGAATGGGTGCTATTGATAATTGTGGACCAGGCCCTGTAGTTCCTGGCTATGGTGCATGGACATCAACAGGAGCAATCCTGGTTTTGTACATTTTGCTCGTCATCATTCTCCGCACTCCTCTGTTCTAAACCAGCAATATGATGATTCAACTCAACTCGGTCTGCCACTATCGGCAGGCCGGTTTGTGTTTTTCCTTTATTTATATGACGCATTAGCGGAACCTCTAGTTCCCAAAATCGTACTACTCTATACAACCCATTTTAAGGAGGTCTTAGGTTTGAGGAATAAACGGACGATTATCCCCGCATTTCTGCTTATCATTTCATTAATTTTACCTAGCGGAGCATTGGCTGCAGGTGCAGAGACGATTACTGGTGGAGCACAACCGACAGAGCTTTCCGCAATTGCCGCCGAGAAAGCAGCACTTTTAACAGATACTTACGGTACGACCAGCATTCAATATGCCTTAATCGACAACGGTGAGATCATTGTATCAGGCCAATCTGGTATAAATGACATTCAAGGCCAACTGCCGTTGACCAAAGATACTACTTACGGAATTGGCTCAACCAGTAAAATGTTTACTACTGCCGCTGTAATGAAGCTAGTCGAACAGGGAAAGATTTCTCTTGATACCCCGCTTACGCAATACATAGCGGAGTTTAAAATGAAAGACGACCGCTACAAGCAGATTACCCCCAGAATGCTGCTGAATCATTCTTCCGGACTGCAAGGCTCCAGCCTGACCAACGCCTTCTTGTTCGAGGATAATGATACTTATGCCCATGATACTTTGCTGGAGCAGCTCTCCAGCCAGTCCCTCAAGGCTGATCCTGGCGCATTCTCAGTCTATTGCAATGATGGATTTACTTTGGCCGAAATTTTAGTAGAACGGGTGAGTGGCACAGATTTCACCTCTTTTGTTCATCAGCACTTCACAGAGCCGCTTAAGTTGAACCATACACAGACTCCTCAAGATGGCCTTGAGCCAAAGGAAATGGCGGCGCTCTATTTACCTACTTATCCAGAGCAACTTCCAAACGAAACGGTTAATGCCATCGGAACTGGAGGGATTTATTCCACTGCCGAGGATCTCGTAACCTTCGCTTCCGTATTTACCGGGGAAGCAGGTATTCTCTCAGAGCCATCGCTGAAAGCCATGGGAGAATCCGAATACCGGAAGGGTATATGGGCGCCGGAAGCCGATAGCGTCCTGAACTTCGGATTAGGCTGGGATAGCGTGAAGGCCTTCCCTTTTAACGATTATGGCATCAAAGCCCTGGTCAAAGGGGGAGATACCCTGATGTATCACGCCTCCCTGATCGTACTGCCAGAGCATAATATGGCGGCTGCGGTTCTATCCTCAGGAGGCTCCAGCAGCACGAATCAACTGCTGGCGAACGAAATGCTTCTCCATGCCTTGAAGGAGAAGGGAACGATTAAAGAATGGAAGCCTGCCAAGAGCTTCGGCACGCCGGTACAAGCCGATTTGCCGAAGGAACTGGAAGCTTACACGGGATATTACGGAAGCTCCAATCAATTGTATTACCTTAAAGTAGCAGACGGAGCCTTGTCCATCACTCAACCTGCCGTACCAGCAGCACCTGAACAGAAATTGATTCATGTCGGAGATGGTGAATTTGTCAGCGAAGACGGGGCAGCCAAGGTGAGCTTCGTCAAGGAAGATAACGGACGCACCTATCTCTGGGAGAGACAGTATGCGACCGTTCCGGAACTGGGCCAACTCGCGGTGAATCTCTATTCGGCCGAGAAGCTGGAGGAACAGGAGATCTCTCCTGAAACAGCTAAAGCCTGGGAGCAACGTGCAGGAAAAACTTATTATCTCGTATCCGAGAAATATAGCTCCATTGTTTACTTTGTGATGGAACCCATCTTGGGCGTTGATCTTCTCCCTGACGCCTTGCCAGGCTATTGGATAGACAAGCCGATTCTGGGACCAGACACAGCGAAGAGCCAACATCAGATTCCAGCAGTAGGCAGCCGGGATACGGCCGAATATCGCTTCCTTAACAAGAACGGAACCGAATATTTGGAGGCTGCAGGCTCTTCTTATATTAGTGAGGATGCGTTGAAGCCACTTTATGCCGGGCACCAGTCTTTGGCTACCCTTAAGGCCGACGAGACTGTGCGCTGGTACACCATCCCTGCTGAAGCTGCAGGTAAAACAATGACCGTTAACCTCCCTGATGAAGCAGCCTATGCCGTATATGACGAAAGCGGCCTATGCGTTAGCTTCTCGGTTGTTCACGGTAGCGGTGAAGTAACGTTGCCGGAGGACGGAAGTATTGCCTTCATCGGTGATCCAGGAGCCGTATTCACTGTCTCCCTGACTACACCGTAACTTCAGCCGTCAGAACAGAAACAGGGTGCAATCGCGACATGCGATTGCACCCTGTTTAATTTATATTTGCATTAGAAGTTGAAATCCTCGTCAGTCAATGGCTCTACGTTCAGCGCCTTCACATAGCCATTCCCCTTCTTGGAGAAAAAGTCATGCTGCTTCGTTTCCGTACGAATGCCGTTAAGTACGATAGGATTGATGTCCTCATCCTCGAATGGAGGCTCCAGACCCAGGTTCATGAACGCCTTGTTGGCATTGTAGCGAAGGAATGCCTTCACTTCATCAACCAGTCCGATTTGCGCATAGATTTGCTCGGTATAACGCTCTTCATTGGCATGCAAGTAATGCAGCAGCCCTTCTAACGTCTCCTGAACATCCTTTTGCTCGTCCTCATCCAGCTGCGCGAAGACTTCTTGCGCTAGCACACCAACATATACGCCATGGATACTTTCATCCCGCAGGATCAGGTCGATAATTTCTCCGCTGGAGGTCATTTTACCTTGTCCCGCCAAGTAAAGCGGGTAGAAAAAGCCACTATAGAACAGATAGCTTTCCAGCAGCACAGAAGCCGCCATAGCCAGATATAACTCACGTGGAGAATTAATGTTAGTGTAGTATTGGCGAATGGTCTCCGCCTTCGTTTGCAGCATTGGATTCTGCTCCACCCAACGGAAGATCTCATCAATCTCCTCATTAGAGGCCAGCGTCGTGAAGATACTACTGTACGACTTGGCATGGATTTGCTCCATCATACCCATGAACCCTAGTACCGCCTTGCGCTGCAAGCCGTCCACATGCTCCATAATTTGTGGCATACCTACGCCACCTTGAATCGTATCGAGCAAGGTCAAGCCACCCAGCACTTTCATATAGGCATCCTTCTCTTCAGGATTCAAGGTCATCCAAGACATCTTGTCATCCGACAAAGGAATTTCATCATCCGTCCAGAATTGCATGATATTCTGATTCCAGAACATCATGGTGAAATCATCGTCGGGACGATTCCAGTTGACTGCTTGTATCGCACACATCTCCGTCATTCATCCCTTTCAAGTCTTTCCTTTTTTATTTACACCGAGCAGGTCAGGCATTCCTCAACGGATAAATTCTTCGTACGGGTATAGTACAAAGACTTAAGTCCTTTGTGCGCTGCATACAGATAGTAACGCGCCAGTTGACGAGTCGTCACATTGCTGTTCACATGCAGAATCGTCGAAATACCTTGGTCAATATGCGGGGCAATTTCCGCAATCAGGTCAATGACCTTGAGTTGATCCATTTGGTAAGCTGATTTATAGAAGAAAATATTCTCTGCACTTAGATAAGGCATCGGATAATAAGTAGTCGAATTAGCATAAGTCCGGGTTTCAATTTGCTCTACCACAGGCATAACGCTCGAGGTGGCATTTTGAATGTACGAGATGCTAGCCGTTGGCGCAATAGCCAACCGATAGGCATGGTACAGTCCATGCTTCATCACGTTTTCTTTCAGCTTCGCCCAATCTTGCGGCGATGGAATCTCCATTCCGGCGAACAGCCCGGCTGCCCGTTCGGTAAGTGGACGATAGTCCGTGTTCAAATAACGATTGAAGTATTCACCTGTCGCATATTCCGATTCCTCGAAGCCTGCGAAGATTTGACCGGTCTGCGTCGCGATCTCCATACTCTTCTCCAGCGAGTAGTAGTTCATCATCATGAAGAAGGTACGAGCAAAGTCCCGCGCAGTTTCACTTTCGTAAGGAATCTTGTTTTTCGCCAAGTAGCCATGCAGGTTCATAACACCGAGTCCTACGGAATGCATTTCCCGATTTGCCTTGGCTACACCCGGAGCATTGGATACGCTCGTCATGTCGCTGACCGCAGTCAATGCGACCATACCCTCATGCACAGACTCGCGAATTTTCTTCCGTTCCATCACATTCACAATGTTCAAGGATGCCAGATTACAGCTAATATCACGGCGAATCTTGTCTTGCTGACCATAGTCCAGAATCTCCGATGTTTCTTGCAGTTGGAAGATCTCTGTGCACAGGTTGGACATCTTCACTTGTCCTATTCGCTTCAAGGCATGCTGATTGTTCGCATTACTCTTGTTCATAATATATGGATAACCGGACTCCAACTGAGTCATCGCAATCTTGGTCAGCATGTCCCGCGCGCTCATCAGCTTTCTTTTCTTAACCCGATTATCAGCAAGCAGCGTGTCATACATTACATCAAGATCCATGTCATCCAGATGCGTACCATAGGCTTTATATACACTGTAAGGGCCAAATACATGAAGCGGCTCGTTAGCCTTGGCTAGCTCGTAGAACCGATTCGGTACAATCAGTCCGATGGAGAGCGTCTTAAGGCGAATCCGCTCATCAGCGTTAATTTTTTTGCTATCGAGGAATTCCGCAACGTCCCAGCCAAAGATATTGTAATATCCGGCACCAGAGCCCTTGCGTTGTCCCATTTGATCCGCATAGGAGAAAGCATCCTCCATCAGCTTCAGAACCGGCATAATGCCCTTGGCGGCACCCTCAACGCCTTTGATAGCCTCACCACGTCCACGTAGCTTCGACAGGTTAACCGCTACACCGCCGCCAATCTTGGACAACTGCATGCATGTATTCAGCACATAGTTGATTGAATTCAAAGAATCATCCATCTCCAGCAGGAAGCAGGAGACCATCTCGCCGCGACGGCTTTTACCTGCATTAAGGAACGTTGGAGTCGCGGGTTGAAGCCGTTGCTCCATCATAGAACGTGCCAGCAAGCTGGCTGTATCTGCATTTCCCCGTCCCAAGTAAAGTGCCACGATGGCCACCCGATCGGGATAATGTTCCAGAAACATCGATTTGTCATTCGTTTTCAAGGCGTAATCGTTATAAAATTTGGATGCTGCCATATAAGAAGGAAACTCAAAATTATAGCTGTGGGTGATGTTGTATACACGCTCGACTTCCTCAGCCGTATATTGGTTAAACACATTCTCGTAGTAGTCATTATCAATCATATAACGCACCTTGTCGGTGGCAGTCAGGAAGGTCATGCTCTTACGCGCTACTTCCTCCATAAATTCGGCAACAGCTTCCCGGTCCTTATCCAACTGGAAGAACCCGTCTGCGTCCCGTTGCATCAATAAGTTGTTAAGTTCAATATGCCGCAACCCGGCTCACCTCCTGCATAAAATTTTCCGCATCCCGCTTGGTTCCAGAAAGTTCGAATTTGGCCACGATAGGCACCTGATAGCGCTCCGAGATCAAATCCGCGCTCTTCGCAAACTTCTCGCCCCAATTACGGTTGCCGCTGGCAGCTACGCCAAGCAGCCGCTTATAATTATTCTCCAGAAAAGCCGACACTTTCGTAGGTACCTGTCCAAACCCGGTCGTATATGTAATCAGCACAAATGGCTCTTCCAGCGTCATGCCCTCATTGATCTGCACCGCAGGATAACCCAGCTTTTGAATGAACCGTTTTACATTGCCCGTTTTGGAATCGTACGCAATCAGCATCGTTACTCCCTCACTTTTCCTATCATTTCGTCTATAACTATATATTCCGTTAAAACACGGTTTGAAACAACATATTGTTGTATTTAATTAATTTAATACCTATATATAGTATTGTCAATCCTGAAAAACACCTAAATGCAGCTTGTCCCACTTGTGGATAATGTGGAAAATTCGCCAACCTCGCATCAGACAAGCATCTGCTGCTGCTTAAGCTTGTTGATAATTATTTTTTTAAAAATTTTTCTTTAATTTTGAGATAAAACTCTTTACACACAAAAAAGCACCCCTGCAACAAGAGGCGCTTTTTGTCAAATAAAACTTGCCAACAAACTCTACAGTTGGAAGACGAGCAACAAGATCCCCACAACAAAACAGTAATAGGCAAAATATTTCAAATTCCCTTTAGCCATAATGTTCATGAACCACTTCATAGCAAAATAAGTAACGACCATTGTGGTTAAAAAAGCAATAAGGTAAGGCATGAATAACGCCGAGCCGGCCGAATCGCTGGCAATATCGGAAATTCCCAGCACCAATCCGCCCAGGCTGACCGGAATGTACAGCATGAACGAAAATCTCAAGGCAGTATCCTGCTTCATTCCCACCGCAATGGAGGAAATAATCGTTGCCCCTGAACGGCTGATGCCTGGAATCAGGGCAATGGCTTGTCCAAGGCCCACCAGTAACGCGTCCTTGGCCGATAAATCGCCGTCCCGCTTTCTCCCCCTGAGGTTACGAATGATCCATAACGCTGCTCCTGTGACCAACAGAGCAATCGCTACCGTGTGAACCGAAGAGAATACGGTTTCGATTTGATCCTTGAACAACATACCAACGATGACGGCTGGAAGAGTACCAATGATAATGTAAATGATAAACATAAAGTCCGATTTGTACTCAGGTTTACGTGTTCTGAGATAACCCAGGCCGTTTACAAACAATCTGGCGATATCCTGACGGTAAATAAACATGATAGCCAGTAGTGATGCCGTATTTGTCAGAATTTCAAAGGAAAGGCCTTCGTTTGCAATACCCATCAGCTTCTTGGCGATAATGACATGGCCGCTGGACGAGACCGGGATGGGTTCTGTCGCTCCCTGGACAGCCCCTAAAATTAAATACTTAAACCATAATATCAAGTCCTCCACAAGCTACCCACTTTCTTCTGTCTTTTTTGCTTCAGTGAATCTTCCCCACTGTACTTTATAGATTATAACGCAATGAGGGAAGATGTAGAAAGCCCCCGGCTTTGCATCGCTACCTGACGGCAGTATAAACTAAGGCCATAGCCGCATAGCTCCATAACTAAACTATTTTGAGGTGACTTTAGCTTGAATATCAGCATTATTGTAGAAGGGAAAAATGACCGCAGCAAGGTGCGTCGCTTGGTGACCGAGGATGTCCGTATTCACTGCACCTTTGGTACGCTGAACAGCGAGAAGCTGGACAAGCTGCGCAAACAGGTGGCGGACGATGAGGTGTATCTATTCCTCGATAACGACCCCTCCGGCAAACGAATCCGCGGGGTGCTCCGCGACGCCTTTCCTGAGGCCCAGCAAATCTATACCCGCCGAGGTTATGCCGGGGTGGAGGGGACGCCGGAAGAATATATTATTGCCCAACTGGAAAAGGCCGGGCTGGAGGAGTATATTCTATACCCTCCACCGGCCTTCTAGTCAGGTTCAACCACCTGCTATTCAGTTATTCCCGCACTAAACCCATAACTCCATCAGCAATTTCCTGTGGCGTTGCTTCCGGCCGATAGATCGCACGAAGTTGCCCTTTGCGATCAACCAAGCCAATCAGGTCCATATGCACGAAGTTTCCGTCCTGGTCCTGATCAATCAATATTTTGAATGAGTCCATGGCCAAGTCGAACGTTTGCTGCTGGTCCCCCCGCAGGAAGTACCAACCACTATAATCCGCCTTAAACTTATCACCAAAAGCCTGCAAGCTGTCAAGCGTATCCCGCTCTGGGTCAAAGGTGACCGAAACGATAGAGGCATCCTGACCAAACAAATCCTTTTCCTTCAATATGTCCTGAACCTGACTGAGCCTGAAGGTAGTAATCGGACAGACGTCCGGACAATTGGAGAAGAAGAAATAAAATAGCCGTACCTTGCCGTTAGTATCCTCCAGCGTCACGGTGCTGCCATCCACGTTCTCCATGCTGAAATCGGCGACAGGCCGAATAACCGGCAGCTTGGGCTTGGCATACGCATCCCATAGCAGGTAACCGGCCAACACGGCACAAATCGCCAGCAAAATCCAACTCCATTTGTACTTCACCAAAACCTTCATCCCGCAACCTCCATCACAATCTGACCGTATCCAGAATCATCACAATCAGACATATCGTTAAATGGTTAACCGAGAACAAGAACACCTTTCTGGCCCAGGCATCGTTATCCTTGGCCCAGAACCCCTGCAGGGCCATCAGCAGCCACAGCACGGAGAGCAGTTCTCCAATAATCAGAAACCAAATCCCGGTATAGTTGTAAGCATAGAGTAATACGGGAATCGGCAACAGTAACACTAGATACGGAATCATCTGTATCTTCGTCCGTGGAATCCCCTTGACGACAGGAAGCAACGGGAAGCCTGCTGCCCGGTATTCTTCCGTTCGGCGAATGCCCAGTGCCCAAAAATGCGGCGGCTGCCATAAGAACAATAAGGCAAATAACATCCAAGCCCCGAGATCAATCCGGCCGGAGGCCGCCACATAACCGATTACGGGTGGCATAGCACCCGAAATGGCCCCGATGGAGGTACTCCAGGTAGACGTCCTCTTGAGCCAAAGCGTGTACACGACCACGTATACCAACATGCCAATGATGCCGAACAAGCCCGCAAGCGGCCCGGAGAAGGCAAATAGTACAGTCAGGCCCACGGCTCCTAAAATGGATGCGTACCATAATACCGTCTTGGGCGCCAGCTTGCCTGTCGGGAGCGCCCGGTTCTTCGTGCGGGCCATCTTGGTATCCATTTCCCGGTCGAAGTAATTATTAAATACGCATGATGCCGCCATGACCAGTCCTGTTCCAACCAGCATGATTATGAGTCCAGGAATATCCAATTCCCAGCGGGAAGCCAGCCAGAAACCAGCGAAAGCCGCAATCAAATTAGAGCGTAATATGCCTGGCTTCGTCAAGGCGACGAAATCTCTCCAGGTCGCCGTTTCTCCCGGAGGAGTAGGTCTAACAGACAACGCAGCGGATTCCGCAGAAGTCTGAACACTTAATGGTTTGTCCACGCGCGATTCAATCCTCCTACATATCGTATTAAGTTGGGATTAGCCTATATCAAATAGTTCGCAAATATTTTAGCGATTCCACCCTCTTGATATAAACTTTATCACATCAAAACGCGTAAATGTTTAAAAATACTCGGAATCTCGCCCGTTGATTATGACAATTCGGTGACTACTCATCAAAGGGCAACGAATCCCATCAAACGCTGAACCTCTTTCAACGTTTTGTCTGCCATCTCACTTGCTCTCTCCGCCCCCTGGCGCAAGATGCTGCGCAATTCACCGGACTCGCGAATATCACGATACCGCTGCTGAAGCGGCTCAATCACACCTACCACTACTTCAGCCAAATCCTTCTTGAACGCACCGTACATTTGTCCTTCATAACGCTGTTCTACCTCTGCAATGGACAGACCGGCACACTGGCTGTATATCGTAATAAGGTTGCTAACCTCCGGTTTGTTGGCAGGATCGAATTTCACCTCACGGCCTGAATCCGTGGTTGCGCGGCTGATTTTCTTCCGAATTTCAGCCGGAGTGTCCAAGAGAGCAATGTAACTTCCGGGATTCGGGTTACTCTTGCTCATCTTGTTGGAGGCATCGTCCAACGACATGATACGAGCTCCGACTTCGGGAATATAAGGCGCTGGCAAAGTAAAATAATCCCCGAACCGGTGATTGAAGCGTCCAGCCAAATCTCGGGTCAACTCCAAGTGCTGCTTCTGATCCTCACCTACTGGCACCAAATCAGCGTTATAAAGTAAGATATCAGCCGCCATTAAAGCTGGATATACAAACAAACCGGCCCCTACCGAGTCCTTGCCCGCTGATTTGTCCTTAAACTGTGTCATTCGTTCCAGTTCGCCCATGGAAGTGAGCGTAGTCAATAACCATCCTAGTTGAGCGTGCTGCATCACATGTGATTGCAAGTAGACATTGGCTTTACTTGGATCAATTCCTGCGGCAATATAGAGCGCTGCGACAGCTTCAGATTGCTCTGCCAGAGCAGCCGGTTCTTGAGGAACCGTAATGGCGTGAAGATCCACCACCATGAAGTTGCATTTGTGTTCATGCTGCAGGGCGACAAAATTTTTGATGGCCCCAATGTAATTGCCAAGCGTGAGTTGCCCGCTGGGTTGAATACCAGAAAGAACTGTTTTCATAACGACATCCTCCTCAAGTCAATAATAGTGTTAGGCCCTGGGCCTCCGGCATAATGAATGCAAAAAGGCCCCACGCCCGCAAAGGGACGTGAGACCGTGGTACCACCCTTATTCGCCAGAAATCCGTAAGCAGTAACCTAAAATAAGCTGCCTGGAAGCATTTCCGACCTTCAAATCCATAACGCGGATCAATCGGCCGGATATACTGAGAAGAGACGCCCCTTCCGTTCCACCAGGCACTCCGAGGTCCATTCGGCTAAAATCCTCCTCCGGTTCGCATCGACCACCGGCTTTCTGCAGGACGATTATTTTGCTTACTTGCCCTCATCATCGCATTCTTTATCTTGCGCCTTAATTGTTACCATCATAAATGGCTCTGCCGGGCCGTGTCAAATCCATTTTTCGTCCACCGGAAAAAGTGTTATGATTAGTCTAGCTTAAAGTGCGTGTTCAAAAGTCGGGTTTGTAGGACCAAAGCTTATGCTTTCGATGTGCGTTTTTTCAAAACGCTTGAGTTGGATGAAGCTAGGGACTGAGTAGCGGAGCGTAGACAGATCTACGTGAGCAACGGAAGGCCCGGCTGAATTCAAGATTCGATGTCGAATTGACTCCTTGAACAACTCCGTCCTGTGAAGACGACTTTTTGAACTACCTCTTAAAGAACTGATTATTATGTGGGAAAAGGAGCAACGATATGAAAAAGGTGACCAAAGGGCAATGGAACGGTTACGATACGTATATCTTACATAGCCGCGAACTTGAAGTCACGCTGCTACCCCGCCTTGGCAATAACGTCATTCGTATATGGGATAATATCCAACAACGCGATGTACTGCGTCATCCGGAAGAAAGCGAACTTGATTTTTACTTGCAAAAGCCATACCACTTCGGCATTCCCCTTCTGGCTCCTCCGGGACGCATCCGCAGAGGGCAATTCACGTATGCCGGACAGAACTATCAATTCAATCAGAACACGGCCAACGATAATCACATTCACGGCTTGCATCGTACGCAGAGCTGGTGCGTTAGCGACATAGAAGAGGATGAAGAGGGTTGTGCAATTACGACCGAATTCATCACCTCTGACGATCCTGACTGGATTCGGCAATATCCTGAGCCACTTAAGTTGGAAATGACCTTGCGGCTGCAAGGCTCATCCTTGACCCAAACCTATAAGATCAGCCACTTGGGCAAACAACCCGCTCCTTTTGGTTTAGGGCTGCACACGTGGTTTATGATCGATGGGGAACCGGGGCGCTGGACACTTAAATTGCCGGTATCTGATCAATTTAGCGCCGATGAAGAGAACATCCCTACCGGTGAGGTCGTCCCGCTCGGTGCTTGGGCTGCCTTGAATGAGGGAATGAACCTGAAAGGAACCAATTGTGATACCATGCTCCGTATCGGGGATAAGCCCGTGGAAGCCTTGTTGACCCGTGATGATGGCTACGGGCTGCGTTACACGGCAGATCCTGAGTATTTTAAGTTCTGGGTCATTTATTCAAAGGGTGAAGCGGACCAGTTCTATTGCATCGAACCATATACTTGGTTGCCGGACGCCCCCAACATCGATTTGCCTGCAAGTGAAACTGGGTTAATCGAGCTTCAGCCCGGACAATCGCTTAAGCTTAATATCCATCTGGACATAGTGTACCCGGACGGACCTATCTCCTGACTTAAAGAAATGCAATAATTGCCACCTCCTTTGGTTTCGTATTTTGCGCATATTTTGCTCTCTGCGAACCATACTAACATCACAATCGCCAAAGGAGGTGACAAACATGGCAAGTCAAGGCCGCAATAATCTTGTGGTTCCTCAAGCAACTGCTGCTCTTCAACAATTGAAATATGAAGCAGCTCAGGAATTGGGCGTAACCATTCCTCAAGACGGGTACTACGGGAACTACACTTCCCGTGAAACAGGTTCTCTTGGAGGATACATCACAAAACGTTTGGTCCAAATCGCGGAGCAGCAACTTTCGGGTCGTTCTAACCTGTAATTGCATCTCCTATTATGATTATATGAAACAGGCGACCCGCTTAGGCAGGTCGCCTGTTTCACTATAATTTGATCGTGTGCTGCCATGCCGCTTATTACTTTATGTTTAAGAAATGTTCTTGTATGTATGAGTTTTGTCCTTAGGCGAATAACGCTGGACCAACAAGTTGGCCATATTGTAGTTGGATTCCATCACAGCATCGACAACAACCATCCCTTTACGCAAAGCAAATTCGTAGCTGATCTCGCCATGGGTCCAATAACGCTTGTATTTCAGCGCCTCAATCGCCATCATCCGAAAAGAATTCAACTGTGTTACATCCAGCCCTTGTTCTTCCTCAGTAAGCTGCCCGTCTCTTCCCGCAATCGGGTTATGACGAATTCCAAATTTTCCGACCGTGTTATTGCGAATTTGCAGGAATACAGTTCCCGAACTTAACCCGGCCAGTTCCTCCCCTAACTCCTTAAACACCATGTCTACCTGTCTGGCCAGTGAAATCTCATCGGTTTTGATCATAATCTTCTCCCTCCCTCAAGCATATTCTCCTATAATTTAGGTCTTATGTCACATTATAGGCCACAAACATACATTGTTCAACATTTTAGTTGTTAATTAGTCAATAAAACCCATAAAAATCAGGACAAATTACTCTTTATATCATAAAATTCAGTCAAAAAATAACAATAAAACCAAGTCTGCTCAAGACTTGGTTTTATGACTTTCAGCTTATTTAGTTAACTCCAGAAAAGCTTCTACATCGGCGATATTTATAGCCATCGCATCTTGCCAGAAGTCTGGCTGAGTCAAGTCTACGCCAAGATGCTTAAGCGCAAGTTCCTCTACCGTCATGCGTCCGGTATCCTGCAACAATGCATCATACTTGGCGGCAAAGCCTTCACCTTCCCGCATCGCCATGGCATAGATTCCCGTGCTGAACATGTAACCGAAGGTATACGGGAAGTTGTAGAACGGTACGTCGGTGATATAGAAATGCAGCTTGGAGGCCCAGAAATGTGGGTGATAGCTGTCCAGCGCATTATGATAAGCCTCACGCTGCGCTTCTTCCATCAATTCTGATAATTCCTTGGCCTCTAATACGCCTTCTTTCCGCTTGGCATAGAACCGCGTCTCGAACAGGAAGCGAGCATGGATATTCATATAGAAGCTAACTGAATTTTGAATTTTGTCGGCCAGAAGTACGATTTGTTCCTCCTTGGTAGCGGCCCCTTTCACAAAAGCATCCGCCAAAATCATTTCAGCAAAGGTCGACGCCGTCTCGGCGACGTTCATTGCATAGTTCTGATTCAGGAACGGCAGGTCCTCCATCACGCTCTGGTGGTAAGCATGACCCAACTCATGAGCCAGCGTATACACATTAGATACCGTTCCCCCAAACGTCATAAAGATCCGGGTCTGCTTGCTCTTGGGCAGCGAGGTACAGAAGCCGCCTGGACGCTTGCCAGGCCGATCTTCTGCTTCAATCCAGCGCTTGTCAAAAGCCTGAACGGCAAAATCGGCCAGCTTCGGACTGAAATTCCGGAACTGCTCAACGATATCCAGAGCTCCTTGCTCATAGGTTACCTTACCGGACACTTGACCAAGTGGAGCATCCACATCGGTCCAGCTCAGCTTATCCAGACCCATCAGCTTCGCTTTGCGTTCAAGGTAAGCTACGAACGTCGGCTTGCTGTCCTCAATGACCTTCCACATCGCTGCGAGCGTCTGATCCGACATCCGGTTAAGAGCCAGCGGCTCCTTAAGGATGTTATTCCAGCCGCGTCTTTCGTACAGCTTCAGACGGAACCCTGCCAGTCGGTTCAGGGTATCAGCACAATAATCTGCCGATTTGGACCATGCTTCCTCCCAACTTGCAAAAGCACGTTCCCGCACGCTGCGATCCGGGCTATCCAGCTTGTTCGCTGCCTGGCCTACAGACAGAAGTTCAACGTTACCGTCAGCATCTTCAAACGGAACGGTTACGTTAGTAACAATCGTATCATAGTGCTGTCCCCAGCCATGATAACCATCCACTGAGAGGTCGGATACAAGTGTCTCCAGTTCAGGAGCTAATTTCTCACGCGCCAGGCTTCTCTTTTCGCTAAGTGCAAATGAAACAGGGGCAATCTCTTCCCGCTTCATCCAGGCCTCCCACACCTCGTCTCCGGTTAAACTCAGGACATTCCAGAACAAGGTCAATACATTCTCGAAGGAAGCTTGCAGGCTTGTAGATTTCGCATTGAGTTGTACCGCCTTCTTGTCATGTTGATCTTGTGCCGTCAAGCAACCGATGAAGCTGAACAGTTCAAATAGACGGGCATCAGCATCTTGTAAATGCTCAAGCAAACCATCCAAAGCCCGAGTGTCCTCTATCGTTGTAGGAACCGCCAACTCGGCAACCTGACTGTGATAATCGGCAATGTCCTGCTCCAGCCGTTCCAGATAGGCTTGAAGCTCCGGAGATGACGATCCTCCGGGAAATATCGATTCCAAATCCCATACGGGTTTAAGTGCTCCTGCAAATGGCGTTGTCATTAAAAATCTCTTCCTTTCGTCATCCTATTGATGGTTCATGAAAAAAAAGTGTATGCTTATGATAAAGTTATCAGCTTGACAGGGGGAAAAGAATGATGAAGCCGTTACAAATTTCGTCGGATACCGCCGTGAAATTAGCCGCAAAACTCAAAGTGCCTATCGAGCACTTGATGCATATGCCGCAGCACATCTTATTACAGAAAATTGCCGAGTTGGCCAAGGATGAGGCCGCTAGTCCAGCAGCAGAGCAGGATACCGCCCCATCCAAGGACAATTCAGGCCATGATGCAGAACCTTCATGATCCCGTTTAACCAAGCCTGGCCTTATGATGTTATGATGGGAGATGTCTATGTACATGAGTGTCCGTTCTGCTCCACCAGCAACGTGCTGCTGCCGCTGAAGCCCCGCGAACTCAAGGCGATTCACGAAGGAAAGAAGAAGTTGATCGTCTTCCCTTGCTGTGGGAATAAAATTCATGTGCTGGACTGCGACAACGATTATTTGTTAACCGATACCGTACTTCGTTAATTCAAAGAACTATAATGACCACAACCAGGACCGTTCCTTTGCCGGAACGGTCCTGGACTTGTTATGACTGCATTTCCTCGGGTAGCTCATGTCCGCCGTTCAACATTTCTTCACGTAACAGTGCCCACTGTTCCCGAGAAGCACGAATCATCGCCGCATCCATAATCTTCTTATCATTGATGACCCTGGAGAACCACTTGACCGCTTCATTGTAATTCTCCACTCTGCGATGCAGCTCACCAATCAGATACATCAAGCGAGCATCATTCCCAGCTACCCCTTCATTCTCGAATACACGAATGTACGCCTCCAGGGCAAATTCCAAGAATCGTCTCTCTTGCTCCCGGTTGCTCTGATATCGGTACAGCCAAGCGATGTGGTGGAGCAAACTCGCGATAATCCGGTCTTTCTCACCGATGGTTTGTGCACAGATCAAAGCCAGCTTGTACGTTTCCAGCGCAGTATCCCAGTCCCGCTTACTCCCATAGTCTCTTTGGGAGAAACGGCTTCCGATGGCCTCTTGGAATTTCAGCTTCTGCCGATCGTTCAATCGCTCCAGCGAATTCTCTGTGGAGGCGAAGCCACAAGAGGGACAGACACGTACAACGTAATAATCCGGATTCTCCTTCTGATAATAGCTACAAAAATCCGTGTCAGTGCGCGAAGCCCGCTTGAAGCTGGGACGAACACGCGAGGTGGAGAACTCATTTTCGCAGTGGCTGCAAGTGACTTTAATCTGATAGAGGGGTTCCAATTCCAATTCCAATTGTTTTACTTCCTTTCCGTAGTCCCTTGCGGATAGATGCCCGTTCAAGGTGTATTGACGAAGTGAAAGGCCGGGCCAGATAACCGCTCCAATATGAATTCCTTCAGCGGCTCTTCAACTCCAATCTCCTGGAGCGCCCCGCGCATGCAACCCAACCAGGCCTCCGCCCGCTCCCGAGTCACCGGAAACGGCATATGCCTGGCTCGCATAGCCGGATGGCCATAAGCGTCAGAATAAAGGGAAGGACCTCCGAAAAACTGCGTCAGGAACATAGATTGCTTTTCCAGTACCGGAGTGATGTCTTCAGGGAACAAGGGACCCAGCAATGGATCACGCTGAACTCTCGGATAAAAAGCCTCTACCAGCCGCCGAACCGTCTGCTCGCCGCCCAGATTGTCGTAAATGCTCTTGCTCAAATCCATCTGCCTCACCGCCCGCTTCCTGTGTCTAATTTCCTTCTCATGTCCAAAAGCATGCATTAAAAATGGACGTCTTTCCTCATTATAACAAAAAAAAATAAAAGCTCCTACCGAAGCGGAGCTTTTACTCAAATGACAAGTCTATCAGTAACTACGCCAATCCTCTTCACCGGAATGGACCAGAGAGGCGCGGATAACATATACAAAAGCACATACAAGAACACCTGCAACAACGCTCATGATCATCACTCCATCCACGAAAAATTTAGCTCCTGCGAAATCCAAGAATGTATCGTAGTGGTTCGAAAGTTATGGGTATGGTCTTATAGAATCATTTTAGCATACCATTTTGAAAATATCAGCCTATAGAGCTTGCATTTTCGGCTTTTTTTGTGCTGTTTGTCCCATAAAAATCATACACTCTCACTATGATGCAAAGTGGAGGCGTCGTTATGGTTGCAAAACGGTTAACTGCTGTACTGTTTCTCTTCGCCGTCCTGCTGCTGATCCTGCTGATGGCTCTTTATCCCACAGCATCCTGGCAAGCAGGGGTGCGAGGTCTGGCTATATGGTGGGACGTGTTATTCCCATCTCTTTTTCCTTTTTTTGTTATTTCTGAAGTGCTGCTGGGCTTCGGGATCGTTCATTTTCTGGGCAAGCTGCTCGATCCGTTAATGAAGCCGGTATTTCGTATCCCGGGCAGCGGTGGATTCGTACTGGCGATGGGGTTCGCCTCCGGATATCCTGTTAGCGCCAAGCTGGCTACCAAGTTACGTGAGCAGGGTCTGGTGTCCCGGGTTGAAGGAGAACGCTTGGTGGCCTTCACTACGTCCTCCGACCCGATCTTTCTGATCGGCGCTGTCTCGGTGGGCTTCTTCGGCAACCCCAAGCTGGCTGGCGTGTTGGCCCTGGCTCATTACGGCAGCGCTTTGCTGCTCGGATTGATTATGCGCTTCTACGGCCCTGCGGCCGCCGAGTCCTCTGTCGCCACCGCTTCAACCTCTACCACTGCTAAAGGATCTAGCCTGAAGCTGGCTATGCAGGCTATGCACGAAGCCCGGCTTGCCGATGGCCGCAGCCTTGGCGAGCTACTAAGACAGGCCATCGCCTCCTCCTTACAGCTCATGGTTGTCGTGGGAGGTCTAGTTGTCTTTTTCTCCGTCATTCTGGAGGTACTAACCGCGTCGGGATTGATGAACTCCCTTTATATAGCGGTGCAGCATCTGCTTCCGCTTGCCGGACTTCCATCCGGACTGGCCGAGCCACTAATGGGCGGCTTGTTCGAAGTAACGCTTGGTGCCAGAGCTTCGGCGGCGCCGGAAGGCATTCCCTTAATTTACAAGGCTGCAGCGGCCGCATTTATTTTGTCCTGGGGCGGATTATCTGTCCATGCCCAGGTCGCCAGCATTTTAAATGAAGCGGACCTGCGCTATGCCCCGTTCTTGCTGGCTCGTCTACTCCATGCCATATTAGCTGCCGGATTGCTGCTGCTATTATGGAGGCCTCTTATGGATGCTGCCCCAGCCTGGATGCGACTCCCGGAAGGAGCGCATCAGGCGGGCGAATCGCAATATGGTTGGAGCGCCATAACATCAGGATTCCAGACATTCCTGCTTATTCTGCTTGCCTTGTTTATTTTGTCAGTTCTGGTGAAAATCATGCACTGGATTCGGGCAAAACGCGCGTTGTAAAGCCCGGCTCTATAGAAAATGAACATTGTGTTCTGCCAACGAATTGATTATGATCTTTACAAAAGGACCTTTAAAGGAGCTTGTCATCTTGAAATACTTTGTACTTGACCGCGGAGATGAACTATCCGTTGAATTAAGCGAGTTGTTTCACCGGCTTGCTGCCGAAAATGGCTTGGAACTGGATGAGAAATCTCCAGATATCGTGGTTTCGATTGGCGGAGACGGCACCATGCTACACGCCTTTCATACGTTCATCGACCAGATCCCCTCGATTGCCTTCGTGGGTATACACACTGGTCACCTGGGCTTCTATGCCGACTGGAAAGCCGATGAGATTCCTGAGCTCATCCGCATGATGAGCAATCAGGCGAAGGGGGACACGCTAGCACCGCGAGTCGTCCAATATCCCTTGATTCATTTGGAAATTTGCAAGCGCTCCGGGAATTCCTCCTACATATGCCTGAACGAGTTCACTTTAAAAGGTGTGGATGGTACCGTAGTTGCCCAGGTGGACATCAATGACCAGATGTTTGAAATGTTCCGGGGCGATGGCATCTGCGTGTCCACTCCATCGGGAAGTACCGCCTATAACAAGAGTTTGGGCGGAGCCATGCTCCATCCCACTATTGAAGCATTACAGGTAACGGAGATTGCTTCGATCAACAACCGGGTATTCAGAACCCTGGGCTCACCTCTTGTGTTGCCGAAGCATCATCGCTGCGACATTTATTCACGCAAGGAACAAAATTTGCTGCTAACCATCGACCATGTTAACCTGCCGATGGATGATTTGATCTCGGTAAGCTGTCAGGTTGCCGAGCGGAAAATCAGCTTTGTCCGCTACCGGCCGTTTCCTTTCTGGACCCGGGTACGCAACGCATTTCTTGACTAGTTTTTTGAACTCTCATTTTAGAGGTGAAATTCTTTAAATAATTTGCAGAGGAAGTTGATCATGATACCCCATTATATTCGCAGATATGCCCTGATTCCTCTCTTATCCTTCATGCTGCTGGGATTGCCGCAAGGCGCCTGGGCCGCAGAAGCAGACGCAGCCACCGATGCCTCGGACCTGGATGCGCTGCAAGAGGTGCTTTATTACCTGGAGACCTACAATATTGAAGGTGTAGAGCGCCAGGAGTTACTGGACAACGCTATTCGTGGCATGGTTTATACTCTGGAAGACTCATACAGCGACTACTTTACAGAAGAAGAACTGCAAAGCTTTGAGGATGGAGTGAACCAAGAGTTTGTAGGAATAGGAGCCACCCTTCGTTATACGGAGGACAAGCTGTTCGTTACCGATGTGCTAAAGAATTCTCCAGCAGCCAAGGCTGGCATCTTGCCGGGAGACATCATCGTGAAGGTGGATGGCCTTCCCGTCACCAGCAGTGAGGATATCTTGAGAATACAAGGGGAAGAACATACCGAGGTGAAAATTACGGTCGACCGCGGTGGACAGTCTCTGGTATACCCGATCACACGTGCTCACTTCTCCCTCCCCTCTGTCACGGGAACGGTCGTGCCTTACAGCAAGGTAGGCTATATCGCCATTTCTTCTTTCTCGGATACGGCGGATGAAGAATTCGCTGAAGAGCTGGCACGGCAACGTAAAGAAGGCATTGGCGCTCTGGTGCTCGATCTGCGAGATAATCTCGGAGGTTATGTTGATTCAGCAGCCAACATCGCCAAGTATTTCATGGATGATCAGGTCCTGATGTACATTGCCGACCAAAGCGATGAATTGCAAGCCGTCATTGTTGAGGATGGCCAATCCATCGGCATGCCGGTGGTGATCTTAACGAACGAATTAACAGCCAGCGCTTCCGAAATTTTGACCGGAGCCCTTCGTGATAATGACATCGCTACGGTCGTCGGAGAACAAACTTACGGCAAAGCCCGGATTCAAAATGTATTCACCTTATCCAACGGTAGCTCCTTGAAGCTCACCGTACAGGCCTATTTCACGCCGCATCTGGAGGACTTTAATTACGTTGGCCTCGAGCCGGATATCGAAATTGAGTATAATGCAGCGGCCCAGCTTGTAACCGGACTATATGAAGCCGGGGTGCGGCGCATCGACATTAGCGGTGGCCCGGCATCTCTGAGCATCAATGGGGCGGCGTTCCCTGGATATATTGACGTCCTGAAGGACGGCGACAAGGTATATGCACCTTCCCGTCTGCTCGCAGCGTTGGTCAAAGGCACGCCAACCTGGAACACTAGCAATCAGAAGCTGACGATTACAGATAACGCTGGCACACAAGCAGGATTTGCCGTAGCCGTACAGGCTGTGAAGCTCGTAGAGGGCGAGTCTTATCTGGAATTGCATGAATTCGTTAAGAAGTACCCTCATATTCGTTGGAGCTACGATCAAGGCGTTCTGAACTTATCCAATCGCTAATACTCTTAACTTATCATTAAAAAAACGGCCTTCCGAAATTATTCGGAGGCCGTTTCCATTTGCGGTTGTCCTTTGCCGTTGCCTGAATCCTTGTCTTTGTTATCCCGTTCTTTGTGGTTGTCCTTGACCTTCTGAAGTACAAAATAAGCACAGCCGAAATTGCAATATTCGTTGATATAGTCCGTGATTCCGGAATAAGCGGTATCGCGGTTGGCTTTGGGATGGTTGTCCCGTAGAAATCCCTTCAAGCGAAGCTTCTCATAACCCCAGTCCCCGATAATATAATCGTAACGGTCCAGTACCTCGCTATAACGCTGCTTGAACGCCTCAGGGTCCCAAGCTTCTTTGTAGTTCTGAATAAGTTCGTAGGTTTTGCCGCCGATTTGAATCAAGGGGCGCTCCTCCTTCTACATACATCATCCGTTTGGCTAATTAGTGCCTTGTTACAATGAGGCAGATAAGCTCGCTTTCTTCTTGGCCGAGTTCACCTGCTCATGGGCATGATAGGAGCTACGGACCAGCGGGCCGGATTCTACGTGACTGAATCCCCGCTTCATCCCCTCTTCCTTCAGTTCCATGAATTGCTCCGGCTTGTAATACTTCTCAACATGCAAATGCTGTGGCGAAGGCTGCAAATACTGGCCGATCGTCAAAATATCGCAGTCTACGGCTCGCAAATCATCCATCGCTTGCAAAATTTCTTCCCATTCTTCACCCACACCCAGCATAATACTGGATTTTGTAGGGATATCCGGATTCATCGCCTTGGCCCGCTTCAACAGCTCCAAAGAACGATGATATTTGGCTTTGGCCCGCACCCGGTCAGACATGCGTTCCACCGTTTCGATATTATGGTTAAGAATATCCGGCTTGGCATCCATTACAATGCGCAAAGACTCCTCATCACCTTGAAAGTCGGGAATCAGGACCTCCACACTGCAAAGGGGAAGACGCTGGCGAAGGGCTTTGATCGTTCCGGCAAAAATACCGGCACCACCATCCTTCAGATCATCACGGGCTACGCTGGTGACTACGCAGTGACGCAAGTTCATCTGCTCTGCAGCCTCTGCAACCCGCTCCGGCTCCTGCAAATCAAGCTCGGTCGGCAGTCCGGTATTCACCGCGCAGAACCGACAAGCTCGCGTGCAGATATCCCCCAGGATCATAAATGTAGCTGTGCGGTTGGCCCAGCATTCATATATGTTCGGGCAACGCGCTTCTTCACAAACCGTATGTAAAGTTTTGGAGCGCATCATTTGCTTAATATCCTGATAATTGTCTCCGGTCGTCAGCTTGATCCGAATCCAATCCGGCTTGGGTTCCTGGATTTTCTTTGCCAAGATGCAAGACCTTCCTTCTCTCTGAAGTCAAATCACATTGTCCTATTATACCATGAATGAACTGGGAAACATACTCTGGATATGGAATAAAAACACAGCCTTTGCCTCAACCTAAGAAGGTCTTGCAGGTTGGACTGTATATGTTGAAGGAGGGATTTACATCTTGAGGTCTTATCTGATTACCCGAACTTCGTGGCTTCGATACCTGATTACCCTCAGTCTGTTGATAACCTTCTGCGTAAGCGATCTGGGGACAAGCCCTGTGGATGCCAAGGAAAAGGCCGGAATGGCGCCTGCGGAACCCAACATTTACGAGCAGCGCATGGGGCTCTACGAGGAGATTGAAATTTTGACCCGGATTCCTTGGTATTGGATCGCCGCCATCGATCAATACGAGCGTACGATTACTCCCCGCAAACAGCAGGAATCTCGCTTGACGGGCATACGCTTTAAGGAAGGAACCTGGGTTGGGCCGCTTAATCCCGACCCCGAGGACCGGAATCCTGCTACGATTGGCTTGTTCGGGGGCATGGGAAAGGACGCCACCGCAGATGGCATTGCCGATCCCAAGAACGACCGCGACTCCCTGTTCACGATGGCTTCCTATTTGCTGGGCTTCGGCTATCATGAGGAGGACCTCCGCATCGGACTCTGGCGTTATTACCAGAATAACCTCGCCGTGGAGCGCGTCCATCAATTTGCTAAAATGTACAGGAACTTTCGCACACTGGACTTGGCAGCCGGGGCTTTTCCCCTTCCGATCCGCAGTACCTATACCTACCGAGATACTTGGGGAGCTCGGCGAGGGTGGGGAGGGCTCCGTATTCATGAGGGCACGGATTTATTTGCCCCCATGGGTGTCACCGTCCGCAGCGTTTGCTACGGCATCGTGGAGACAAAGGGTTGGAATCCTTACGGCGGATGGCGGCTTGGTGTCCGTGACATCAACAACCGTTATCATTACTTTGCCCATCTGCAAGGTTATGAGAAAGGGATTGAAGTAGGACACTTTGTCGAACCTGGACAAACTCTTGGCTGGGTTGGTAACAGTGGCTACGGCCCTCCCGGCACCTCGGGGAAATTCCCGCCGCACCTGCACTACGGCATTTACCGTGATACCGGACACAGCGAATGGGCTTTCGACCCATATCCGCTGTTGAAGCGATGGGAGCAGCTTGACCGTTCAGCCAACAAGAAGAGGGCGTCCAAGAAGTAGACGCCCTCTATTCATGCCCGCCGCTATTCGTATTGGCCTTCCCGCCTTGCCCTTCTTCCTTACCCTGCGTGTCTACCTGATCTTGAACTGTACCCGATTCGGTAGAATCTTGCGCAGAACCAGGCAAGACCGTTCCGTCCTCCGCACTGCCGGATGATTTATTGTTCTCCGGGGCGGGCAAGGCAATGTTAGGAGCATCAGGTCGCGTATCTCCCACCGGGTTGCCCTTACTATCGTAATAATACATCGGAACATCTCCAACCACGAGAAGGTAAGATACTGGAATTTCCGTTTCTACCGCCTGGGATTCTATGTTGAAGGGAACTACGACGGCCAATTCTGTCTTGACCCGTAAAAATACCTCGACCAGAATCATGTTGATTCCAGCATCCTGACGCCTGGTGTTCAGATCAACCTTGACATCGCCTTTGGGCTCAATTTTGATGGGAATGCCCGGCCCGAAGGAGGCCAAAATAGGACTTCCCAGTGCCTGACCGAGCGGAATTGATTCCGATAATCGGGATACTTCGTCCAACGTATGGCGAACCGTCTGAATGGTCTCCGATGTCACCTTCATATGCGCGGAGTAATTTAACATAAAGCCCGTGATTTTCCCCGTGTTATCCGTCTTCCAGTCAATTAACTCCTCCACCTGCTGCTGATTGGCCACCTGGGCTGTGATAGCATCGTTAATCGATTCCGTAGCAATTTGCTTCACCCTGATTTGGGCCAGGTGAATAATCGGTTTGGTCATTCTTCGTTCTACGTAACCCATAAATTGAAATGTTGCAAATATGGCTACGACAAGCAATATAATCCACATCTTCCGCCGGCTTCCCGGTCGTCTCCTCCGGCTTCGCCACCCGCGTCGTATTCGCATGTCCCGCCCCCCTACTACCGTCAAAAACAGAGGATCACCTACCATACAACCTATGCGGGACAGGGTAAAAAAAGAAGGAGACGCAAGTTCCAGTCTTTTTAGACTGGTCCTATCCTAAGGCCATTTTGCAATCTGCGAATTCGTCCAAGATGATCCAGCGTCAAGCTCAATTCAGCGCCATCCATATTCACGTAGCTTACGCCCCAGCTACCCGCATCGGGCTCCAAATGCCACTGCGGCCGTTGCTTCTCCCGAACAGCGATAAAATCAGGCAAGCTACACATGCCACGCTCTGCCGCAGCGGACTTCTCCAGTATTTCCACCACGTAGCCATGACCTGTCTTCTCGCCAAGGCTATTGACCGCCTGATAGTGTAATTTTTCCGAAACCTCCAGTTCTGTGGGCAAGAAGACCGCTGCATATAAATGAGTTAATTCGCCATAAGCGGCATTTCCCTGAACTACCCAATCGCCTTTTGGCAACACCCCGACAATACGGTGTACCTCATCTTCCAACCGGTCTGATGCATAGATTCCAAGAACCGTATGTTCATAGAGCAGCAATTCCCCCGCATTACTCTCATGACGTGGGTCTCCTTCGGTATAACCAACACCTGGAGAGAAAAGGTACAGACGATTCACCCCTTCTGCCTCAGACAAGGGTAGGGTTATCTCCCAGCGGTGCTGCTCATTGTCGAACTCTTCAGCACGTTCGAGGATACCGCCCGTAGCCGCATGCTCGGTGCGGTAGATGATTTGATGAAGTGGGGCACCCCCGTTTGCCGGAGCTACCTCATAGCTTAGCTTAGAGGAGGAGGAACCTGCCAAGGCTGCCCTACGAAGATCCTCAGAAATATCAAAGTGCAGAAATCCCGCAAATTCTACGCGAGCAAGCTGCTCAGGCAACGCAAAATCACCGAATTGCACGTAATCGAACGCTACATTGTTATCTCTGGGAAGATCTACGGGCAAGCTGCGCATCCGTCCTCCCACCCACGCCCCGTGCAGGTAATGACTTGCCCGG
This sequence comes from Paenibacillus sp. 1SOY10, assembly GCF_056836745.1. Taxonomy (NCBI): domain Bacteria; kingdom Bacillati; phylum Bacillota; class Bacilli; order Caryophanales; family Paenibacillaceae; genus Paenibacillus; species Paenibacillus sp. 1SOY10. The sequence continues at coordinate 101,808 of NZ_JBXENK010000011.1, forward strand.
TAACGCCACAACTCCTCTAGCAGACTTGCCACACCTTTCCGGATATCAGAATCCGGCACACAATCATATACGCAGGTCAGCGCTTGAATCCAGTGCCAGAACCAGGGAAGGGCGGCGTACTCGGCCATGCCCTGGTTCTGAATTCTCTCCACGAGGAGTTGTAAGCTCCGTCTTCCGCTGAGCAGCAGCTCCGAGTCGTGGAAGCGACTACCGAACAACAGCTTGGCCGCTATATATTTCACCTCATGGTGATTGTATAGCCGGAGTGGTTGACGATAGAAATCAGAGTAGTACAAATGCTCCAGCGCTTGCCCGAACGCCTTGCTCATATCTTCGTCCATCGCTGCTCTGTAATGTATACTCCAGTACACCAGCAGGCTGCTCATGAGTTCTGCGGGCAACGCGTTCTTATCCGCCGCCTGCGGGTTATCGCCCAAATTCAGAGGCCAATGGCCATAGGTCGGACTCTCTGGCTGATCATCCTGTAGGGAAAGCACCTGCAGCCATGCTGATCTTGCAAGGCTTAGTGCCTGCTCCCGCGGGAAGGTTACGGGCAGCTTCTCATCCAGAGCCGCCGCCTGAATATAAGCAGCATCATACACATTGTCACGAATATCCCCGTGATGCCACAGGCCGCTAGCGAGCAGCGGACGGCTCCACGCCTCTTCCGCCTTTTGCAGTACAATACGCTCCATGCGCTCCCGGCATGTTTGCATAGCCACTCCTCCTTCAGAAGCATCGAATTTGGCCTTATACCACTTCTTCGGCGACTTGTTCGCTACATTTTAGGATATAGCAATATTTAACGGCTCACCCGCTTTACAAGCTATCGTAATGTTATCTTGACCGACCAAAATCCCCAATTCCTTCAAGGCTACTGCAAGCTCCATTACTTCATTGCTTCCTGGCTGGCCACATATCGCTGATGCCAGCAGATAGCATCCCGGGTTAAGAGAAGCACTCAGGGAAGGTATCACCGTTCGCGGATGCAGCAGATTGGTATTCGCGTTGGGATACACCGCCAACGCCTCTCCATACCCCGTGAGATTGACAATCGCGGAACTACCGGACCGATTAGTCGCATCCAGCCTACCGCTGCAAGTCTGAACCATAACCGGATCATCTTCCAGCAAACCTAAGGCGAACCCTCCTTCCGAAACATCCAGAGAACGACCCGTGGCAACTCGATGAATACGGACATGCCACGGAAGCCCGGCAATCACCCAGGTCTCCACCTCCACATTGGACCAGGGCAGCCATCTCGCATAGAGGACACGCTCGCGAATCCATGTCTCCTCATTCCTGCGACGAACACGATAAAGATTGTCCTGCTCACAAAGACCAAGCATAGAATCCATCGCCCCTTGGGCAAGCCCCCACTCCCCTCGCGGCACGCTGAAGCCAAATGCAGAGGAATAGACAAACTTCTCATATTTCGCGGAGGTATGCGTATGCTCATTCGTAGATAAATGCCCGGCGTTAAAGGCCGCCACATGTTCCGTATCTGTCTGTCGACAGAGTACAAGATGCGGTTCCGGCTGAACGGACAAAGTCGGCAGCTCCGGCAAGTTCTGCTCCGGCTCACTCCAGAAGCGTCCTTGTTCATCCAGAGCCAGCACCAGGAAGGTCTTTAGCGCCCAATAGGGCGATCCGGGGGAATTGTAGTTCTCCGCCATAATCAAGTTGGGATAGGTGTACCCTACGGTAAGTATACCGCTCTCATCTAGAATCGGCTGCTTGAACCACCAACGCAAATTACGGAGAACCAACCCCTTCACCACGCCGGGAGTGAAGAGATCGGTCCAGGCCTCTGCATAAGCAAAGGCACTCCAGAATGCGGATTGCGCGAACCGATAAGCCAAGCTTCGTCCATAAGGCAGGGCAGCTCCGCTCGGAGAGAACCAATGCAGGAAATCCACAGCAAACTCCTGAGCCCGCTCCTTAAATCTGGCACAGCGCTCCGGGTCCTCCTGCTCCATCAATTTGGAGTAGACCAACGCATAATAATGAATCGCAAAGGGGACGTAATAATCGCTATGCCCACCTATCCCGTCACTGTACCAGCCCCGATCCAGGTAAAATTCCTCAATTCGCTGTAAATTCCTCTCCATTTGCAGCTTGTCGTAAGGCTGACCTGTCTTGTAAAAGCCCAGATTAACCATGACATGAAAAAATAGCCAGTTGCAATCATAACAGGGGTGAGCATTAATCATATCCAGCCAGCGATGCAGATTATCCCGCTCCCGCTCATGTAAAGGCTCCCATATCCGTTCAGGAATCAGGGCCAGCGCCATACCCAGCACCGCCATCTCGACCAGACGCTGATCATAATCCTGGGCATCGCCCCAATAGTTAGGATGCTCGGGGTCCGTGCCAGTCAGTATCCCCCTCAGGCACTTCTCCCATAAATCCTCCGGTCCTCCCCCGGCCAGGTCCGGAACAATTCCCCATAAGATGCGAGAGAAGCCTTCCATCCCGGCTATGCTCTCACCGTATCCGGCCAAGCTACCCTTGAGTGGCAACCGACTTCCTCCAAGCTGATAAAATGGCTTGAGCGGGTTGACGAGTTGTCTTAGCGCTAAGCTAAGGTCCTGCTTATGGATAAGTGGATTGCCAGCGATGGCATTCAAATCCTCGCTATGTGTATCTGTCATGGGCCCTATCCCCCTTCTTTCTTCTTATGTCCGTCCCGGCCAATCAACAACGGAGCTCTCTAATCCCAATAAAACGGACCACCCTTCTTCAAGCGTGCCAATCCCTCGACAAAGAAGTAGTCCCCGTAAATAAGCGGGACATCTACATTGGTACCTTCCGGATAATTGCTGGTGCCATGCAGCAGCAGCCCTTCTTCATCGGGATTATCCCAAGCCCCGTACTGTTCAAAGAGCGCTCTCAATATCCGTTCTCCTGCGGCATGATATACCGCACCATCAGCACTCTCCAGTCCCAGCTTCTCAGCCAGAAAGAGCAGGCCGCTGGCTGCGCAAGAGCCGGCAGACGTGTCCCGCAACCCGCGAAGTTCTTCAGGAGCGCGGAAATCCCAGGCGGGGACGTGATCTTCGGGCAGACGGCTTAAGAAGAAATGAGCCACCCGCTGCGCGGAAGATAGATAGGACAGCTTGCCAGTATGATGATAAGCCAAAGCCAGCCCATACATGGCCCAAGCCGCTCCCCTGGACCAGGCTGATTCCGCAGCATATCCCTGTCCGCCCAAGCCACCAATCCCCTCACCAGTCTGCGGATCGAACTGTACGATGTGATAGACGGAGCCATCCTCGCGCACGAAATGCTCCACGACCGTATCCAAATGAGCTTCAGCAATATGAGCGTAGCGGGGGTCCCCGCTCGTCCGGGACGCCCAGAAGAGAAGCGGCATATTCATGCAACAGTCAATGATCGCAATCCCCTCATTGCGCTCCCCTTCCTTCCACGGATTCCAGGCACGGATATATCGCCCCTTCACATTGAAACGGGCCGCCAAATAATTGGCCGCCTTAAGCGCTCTGATCCGTGATGCTTCCCCACCGTTCAGCTTATGGTTAGCCACACTTGTCAGCGTCCACATGAAGCCAATATCATGATCCAGCCCTACATAAGTATTCAGCACCTCGTCTAGCTTGGCTTCACATTGCTCGGCGATTTGCCTGAATTCCTCATGGCCGCTCTCGTTATACAATAGCCACAGCAATCCGGGCCAAAATCCGGCCGTCCACCATTTCGGCTCTGCTAAGTGGTACCGCCCGTTATTCCCCGCATGGGGAAAGTTTGCTCCAATCCGACCCGCATTGCCAATTGTTTTGCTTAATGATCTGCTCCAGGCATCGTTGACCCATACCGGTATATCCGCCATATGCTTTCATTCCTCCTTTATCTGTTGGGCTGCGTATATAAGTTGAACATGCTTGTTATGCCTATTCTTTAGTTCAACTCATGTAGCTGCCAATCCAGCTACAAATTTGAACTCAAACTCTAGCTTTATTGCCAATTGGGGTTGAACCACATGAAAGTCCAGCGCATACCAAACGGTATCTACCCCGTCATGATTGCGATAGACCTGCTCTGTCATTTCGAATTCAAGTCTTTGAGGATCAAAATGCACTTCCAATCCTATTCCCGGCGCATCATCAGAAATCAGAAGCAGAACTCTTGGCTCTTCAGCCTGCTCCGGTCGGAGCCAGGTGACGAATCGCTCGGTCAGCCGCTTGGGCGCTTCCGTAAAGCAGTACACATCCCGTACCGCAAGCTTGGGCCAAGGCGACTTATGCCAGGACCAGCTTCTCATCAGCGATTCCAACCCTTCGCAGGCATACGACTTGGACAATTCTACGGTCATATTACTGCCGGTAGCGGTGCAGGTGGTCTCCAAGATCGTTGCAGTGTGAGCAGGGCCGGGAAGCTGGAACTGCCCATTTATGATTGGAACGGAATGCCCCTGTGATCCATTGCAAGCATAGTCATACCGTCCCTCGCCGAAGTAATCCTTTGTATATTCGCCGCATCCCAGGTCGCACAAATAGAAGACGCCCTCACCTGTCACCATGAAATGCCCCAAATCATTATGATTATGGGGCTCATCATTATGCCCGCCCTTGGCCGCAAAGCCAAACAGTCCATGCTCCGACAGGCTTCTGGAGATCAACCAGCCTGCATCCTCCAGCACCTCGTCCCCTGAATTCCCCTCTGCCATATCGCTGTCCATGCAGCCACGCCAAATCAAATTACGCAAGGCAGGGGCCCAGCGGCTGCAAGGATCTGCCCGAAAGTCTTCACGTCTGTCCAGTGGACATCGTTCCACCCCCGGGACTCTCCCGGCAAGATAGCTGGACAAGCCGATGTGAACGTTTGTATAAGGTAGTGCATCCGAGAAGTTGACCACGGCTTTGCCGCCAAGCCAGCACTTTTGTGGAAATCTGGCAATTTGGCCTACCTTCTTCACACGGAACCAATCCAGTGCCCCGCCGCTTCTTCCACGTAACAAATCAGCATAGTAAATAAAATAGCCAAAACCATAATTCCAGTAATCCAGCCCTTCCAGACAGGCCCCGTCCTCACCAAATCCACGCAAGTAGAAGCCCATCGCACGCTGCGTCCGTTGCAAAATCGCTTCCAGCCTTTCAAGCTCTTCCCCTTCATTCAGCAGCAGCAACGCGGCAGAGCCGATGGACCCGGCACATACCGCGGACCAATTATGCTCGGCTTCCTCCCAGTCGTAAGGGCCATTCTCCAGAAATGGGGCAAACAACCGCCTCTCCACCTGCTCGGCAATCACCGCCCGCAGGAGAGGGGGAAGTTGATCACCCAGCAGCATACGAAGCTCGGCCAATGTAAAGCCTGTCTCCGCAGAGAACAAATCAATAGCCTTGTCCAGACTCTGGTCTTGACCAACATGCGCTGGCAGACACCAGGTCAGTTCACTGCATATCTCCCAAATGGCCTCCAGCAACGCTTGCCTGTAATGCTCCTCCTCCGGTTCCAGTAATACCAAGAGAGCAAAGGTATTTAGCCGCCTACGCTTCTCAAAGTACACTCGTTCGTAGTTCAAGCGATAGCCACTGTCATGAAACTCGGTAAACAATGAATAGGTTAATGGCAATGCCGGAGCATCCAGCAACCGCTTGGCCTCAGCATGAAGCTCAGCCATATCCGCCGTATAAGCCATGCTGCTCCGCGCCTTGCGCCAGAAGCTCTCCCCATCTCCTAGGGGATAATACAACTCCAGTCCGGCCGCCGGCATTCCCTGCACAATACGGTTCAATGGATCCATACTCAGCCTTTAATGCCCGAAGAGGCAACGCCCTGGACGAAGTATTTTTGCAGCAAGAGGAACACAATTAGCACGGGAATGATGGATATCACACTTGCCGCCATAATTAGGCCATACTCTGCCGAATACTGCGAGATGAACATACGCAGCCCGATTTGAATCGTCTTCAGTTCCGTCTTGGTCAAATAAATCATCGGCCCAAGGAAGTCGTTCCAGGTAGTTACAAAGGTGAAGATGGTGAGCGTGGACAACGCTGGTTTGGACAGCGGAAGCATGATTTTGCCCCAAATGCCATATTCACTAAGTCCGTCGATGCGAGCGGCCTCACACAGTTCATTTGGAATGCCTTGATAGAACTGGCGCATCAGGAATACCCCAAATGCGGAGAAGGCTTGCAGCAAAATAATCGCCAGATGCGTGTTATTTAATCCCAGGGAACGCATCATGATGAACTGCGGCACCATATAGGCCTGCCATGGAATGGCGATCGTGGCGATGTAGCCGAGAAACAGAATGTTCTTCCCCTTGAATTGCAGCTTGGAGAAGGCATAGGCGGCAAAGCTGGAGGTCAGAAGCTGTAGCACAGTGACGATAACCGACAGCTTCGCCGTGTTGTAGATGAATGTGCCGAGCGGGATTTTTGTCCATATATCCACGTAATTCTCCCAGCGAGGTTGCTGCGGAATCCATTGCATAGGGAACGTAAAGACATCCTTATTCAGCTTGAGGGAGGAAGACAGCATCCAGATATAAGGAACAAGCATACACAAGACGACTACGGCCAATAAAATGTAAGCCAGAACCAGCATGCCGGTTTTGACCATTTTTTTTGATGATGATTCTACCATGTCTGCTTCCCCCTATTGTCCATACTTCTTCTCGCCCCGGAATTGAACGATTGTCACGCCTAGCACCAGCAGGAACAGCACAATCGCCATCGCGCTGGCATAGCCGTAATCCAGCGAGCGGAACGCAGTATTGTAAATTTGGTAAACCAACACTCTTGTCGCATCATTTAATTGATTATCCGCCCCGGCGAACAAATTGATAAAGATGTCATAGACCTTAAAGGAATTAATGACCAGAATCATCAGAACAAAGAAGGTGGTTGGCGCAAGTTGTGGAATGGTGACATTGCGGAATCTCTTCCAGGCATTAGCTCCATCCAGCTCCGCAGCCTCGTATAGCTCGGGGTTGACCCCTTGCAAACCTGCCAAATAAATGACCATATAGTAGCCCATGTTCTTCCAGACCGTAAACAATACAACCGTAAACATCGCCCAGTCCTTATCCGCCGCCCAACGCGGAAGCTCCTCCAGCGGAACTCCGGTTATCGCATGCAGAATATGATTAACGGGCCCCATCGTTGGACTGAAAATAAAATTCCATACCGCAGCGACCGCGACCAGCGACGCCACATAGGGGAAGAAGAAGATGGTCCTCATCGTATTGCGCCCGAATACCTTCTGATTCAGCAAAATAGCTAACCCCAGCGCGCAAGCCATTGTCAGTGGAACTACCCCTATCGTGTAAACCACGGTATTCCACAAGGCCTTGTGAAAGGTCGTGTCTTGGACAAGTCTGATGAAATTATGCAGTCCGGTGAATTCCATCGGGTTAGCGCCATCCCATTTGACGAAAGCGAGTACGAAGGCAAAAATCATAGGAACCAGAGTGAATAGAGCGAATCCGATAAAGTTTGGTGCAATGAAGCTATAGGCAATGAGGTGATCCTTTAGCGTTCGATACTTCCCCGCCTTGTGTACTTGCTCCGTACCTATCCTGATTTCATTTTGCATGTGTTCCCCTCCCAGCCTCTCAAGCGGTCACAAACAAAAGGGCGGGGTAAGCCCGCCCTTTGTAGCCCTTGCTGGCCTAATTGTTCAGAATCTGCTGTACCCGTTTTCCCATATCCTCCAAGCCCTTGTCGATGTCAGTATTCTTGGTCATGATACCATCATGCACCTCGTTCAGAATGACTTCGATATCGGCACTTTTCTCATGCATCGGCATTTCCAGATAAGTCTTGGCCGTAATCAACGCCTCTTTGCTAGGATCATCCGCCGGGAAGCCATCGATGGAAGAGATGGAATTGATTACTTCATCGGTCTTAATCGCCGGAATGGTGCCGGTCGAAGCGATTACCGCTGCCCCTTCTTCACCTGTAACAAATTTCAGGAAATCCAGCGCCTGCTCCTTGTTCTTTGATTTTTGGTTCACAGCTAGTGAGGTAATCGTCCCCAATGTGGTCCCTGGCTCAACGCCTTCAGGATGCGGATACTTCACGATGCCCCAATTGGTAGCCTGGGATTCTCCACTCTTGACCTTCTCAATCTGCGTAGCAATGAACCAACTGCCCATATTCATCATAGCGACCGAGCTATTATAGAAGACACCGGAATAATGCGTACTGGAGGTCTTCAATGTAGCGTAATCCATGACGATTCCGTCTTCCTGCTGCTTGAGGATTCTTTCGTAAGTCGGCTTCAGGAATTCGTACTTCCCATCAAGAATTGTCTGCTTGCCGTCCAGAATGCCAAACAATTGAACTGCACTACGCCACGTATGATAATGCGCTCCATAGACCTTCTCCGCCCCACTGCCCGAGGTCATCTTCCGGGCCAGCTCATCGTACTGCTCCAACGTCATATCATTGGTGGGGTACGTCACCCCTGCCTTATCAAATAAGTCCTTGTTGTAGTAAATCAGCCAGAAATCACTGCGAAAAGGAAGCGCATACAATTCGTCGCCCACCAGAATTTGCTCCACCGTCCCGCCATACTTGGAAGCATCAATGCTCTGCTCCTGAATGAAGTTCTTTAAGGGTTCCAGGTGGTTTTGCTTAACCAGGTTGGCATAACCCGGGATATCCTTGATGGTGAGAATATCCAGATCCGCCCCGCCGGATAACTGGGTGCTGAGCATGGTCATATAGTCGGTGGAACCCAAATCTACATACTCGATAGTGACATGGGGATTGGCTTCCCGATAAGCATCAATCAGCGGCTGATTATAAGCCGTCGCCTCCCAATCCCACAAAGCCCACTTCAAGGTAACGGGAGCCTGAGTATTGCCGTCCGCACCAGCCGTGTTGTTCTCTGCCGGAGTAGAGCCCCCGGAATTTGCGCTGCCTCCATTCGTCCCGCCACATCCCGCTAATGTTCCCAAGGCCAGTACCACGGCCAAAGCCATACCGATGATTTTATTTCTTTTCATTGCTTAACCCCTTCCCTGTAATATCCAGTTTCTTGATTCGCTAATCTATTTTTATCGTAATGGATATCAAAATGAAAGGGCATACATTTATCAGCACGAAACCTTCACTTTTTTGTTTTGTTTGCGCTTTCAATATAAACAACCTGCAAAATTGTGTGTTTTTCATGCAATATTGTTGGTTTCTGGACCTGAACTTCCTGTTCATCATTGCCAAACTCCCTACCAGCTTGGTATATAATTAATGAAAGCGCTTCTACATTGTGGAAGAGGTGGCACCCATCAGAAAATCATCAATCAAAAGCCGTATTATCCTGCTCATGACCGCCTTTGCCCTACTCGTGACGACGCTAATGTCTTATGTCAGTTACGAGTTAATTACCTATTTTCAGCGCAAAACTGCCATTCAAGCTACCGAATTCAACCTGCAATTGGTATCCCATATTATCGAACAAGACCTGCTTAACCTGTCTTTGCTGGCTATGACCTCCAGTACGAATTCATCTACCAACACCCTGTTGGCCAAATATTTTGCAGCACCCGAGCCGAGCTCTATGGATGCGGTGGAGGTCTTCTCCTCTATGCAGGAGGATTTCCGCGCCAACCGTGCCAATAATTATGTACGGCGACTGATCGTCACGGACCACCTGGATAAATTTTTTCAGGTAGATAACTTGGGAAGCACCTCTCTTCCGCTGACTATTCATAATCTGCGTACGCTTCCTGGCTTAACAGAAACGGCCAATGAGCAATGGGAGCAGGTACTAAAGGACCCTCTCTCAAATACGAGTACACTTCCCTTTGTGCTGCCCATTTACGGAGAAGGGTCTGCCCGTATTGGTACCGTATATCTGCTAGCTAATACCTCGGTCATCACCGATAAGTTGAAGGGTTATGCACTGCCTGCCAACTCGCAGCTTCTGCTCACGTTAGGTCAACGGCAATATGTGATCCACGGAGGACAGATTGTGCCCGCTCCTACCGACTACCGCATATCCGAATATAGAAGTGAAGGGGCTACCGGAGCCCTTACCCATGTCTCCCTCCTTGAAACGGATGGGGAGGCGCGGCAAATGGCGGTATCTTATCCGATCCGGGAGGGGATTACGCTCTCACAGACCTTATCCGAGAAGGAATTTGTTCCTCAGTTTAATATCTGGTTGATGCTCGTGGTGGGAGTCGTTCTGCTGGTTATCGTGCTGAGCGCCATCATTACTTATTACCTGACCCGAACGATCAGCCTGCCGGTGGAGAAATTAAAGAAGCGCATTGACAAGATTGCCCAGGGCAATTTTCTGGTTGACCGCAATATTGAATGGAACAGCGAGCTAGGAGATATTGGTCGAGGTATTAATCGACTATCTCAGGATATCGTAGCCTTACTGGAGACCCGGCTGGCGGATGAGAAGCAAAGACAGGACTTGGAGTACCGGATGCTGCAAAATCAAATCAATCCCCATTTCCTGTACAACACGCTGAATTCCATCAAATGGATGGCTACCATTCAGAACGCTACAGGCATTGCGGAAATGACAACCTCCTTGTCACGGCTGCTGCGAAGCATCGCCAAAGACCCGCGAAGGCTTGTGGCCCTGCGGGACGAATTAAGCTTGCTGGACGATTATTTTCTGATCCAGAAATACCGATATGGCAGTCATATTACCATGGAACAGCATCTTGAAGACGACGAGATATTGTCCTGTCTCATTCCACGGTTTACCTTACAGCCGCTACTGGAGAACGCCATTTTCCACGGCATTGAACCTAAGGGCCAAGGTCACATTATGATACGAATCAAACGGGAAGGAGTTCGGGAAGTGGCTATAACCATTGAGGATAACGGAGTAGGCTTAACCCAGGAGCAAATCACCAGCATTCTCTCACCACAACCACCAGATGCTAATCCGCTCCAGCAAAATGTGGGCATTCGCAGCGTCAATGAACGACTAATGCTTACCTTCGGACATCGATATGGCCTATCCATTGAGAGTTCCCCCGGCGCGTACACCAGGATGAAGCTATTAATTCCAAATCGTGAAGAGCAAAAGTGAGGTGAGCAGCTTGGCAAGACTATTAATTGCTGATGATGAAGCATTGGTCTGCATCGGCCTCCAATCGATGCTAAAGTGGGAACAATATGGAATAGAGATCGTGGGAACCGCTCATAACGGAGCTCAAGCAGAAGAGATGATTGATACTCTTCGCCCGGATATTGTCATCATTGATATCAAAATGCCGATCAAAACTGGTCTGCAAGTAGCAAGCTCTATCCGGGAAAAACAGGGCCGACTCCCCTTGTTCATCTTCCTGACGAGCTATGAGGAATTCGAATATGCCCGTCAGGCTCTTGAGGTGCAGGCCATCAATTATTTGATCAAGCTGGAATTAACGCAGGCTATGCTGGAAGAATCCATTCATAAGGCCATGGCGACCCTGGATGATCTTGCACAGGCTGAACTGCATCCCCAACTTCTCTATCGCAGCAATCTGCAAGGCTTACGGGACAAATTCTTTATCCGTTTATTCAATCATTTATTTGAAAGCCAGGACCAATATCGACTGCAACGGGAGGATCTTGAGCTCAAGCTGGACGCCCCGGCCTATGTGGTCTGCGTCTGCCGCATTAACGGACCGGAGAGTGTACCTCCCCGAGGCGACAAGCTAGTGGCGCTATGCTCAAGCACCGTGCAAATGGCCAAAGATACTTTATCTGCGACAGGTGAAAGCTACATCATCAGCTTGGACTTGCGTCACTTCGCCATCACCCTTCCGATCCTCAACACTGAGGATAAGGCGTGGCAACAGAAGGTCACAAGGCAGCTTCAGGATATGGCCACCCTTCTGGACAATTACTTCAATGTAAATATCGTGGGTGGAATTGGTGGAGCCGTAACTGACCCCTACCTCCTGCGCGAGAGTTACTTGGCAGCAAGAAAAGCACTGCGAGAGGCCGCTAACGTTCAAGGCTTCAACTTATATGAGAGCGGCAGGAGCGAGAACGAAATCTCCTCATTGGAGGATTTGTTCTCCCGCTCAGAGATACGCCGGGCCTTTGAGGAAATGGATACTCAAGCCTTGGATACCTTAATCTCCGGGCTCATCCTCAGTCTGGAACAGCAGGATGAATGGAATATTGCCGTAACAGATGCGGCCTGCAATTTGCTATATATGGCAACCTCTTTGCTCGCAGATGGAGACAATATGTTAGAGCAAATCTTTGCAAATGAGCCTGAAGGCTACCGGTCTATCTACCAGAAGCATACGATTCAGGGCGTAATTCACTGGCTGATCCAGTTCCGGGACGGCTGCTGCAGTCTCCTCTCTTCCAAGCGCCATAGCTACAAGCAGCAGGTGGTGCGGAATGTACAGGACTATATTCATACCAACCTGGATCGCAAGCTGTCCCTGAATCAGGTGGCCGACATGTTTAACTTTAGCCCCAACTATTTGAGCCATTTGTTCTCGAAAACAGCCAAGGTTAACTTTGTAGAATACGTAACGGAAGCCAAAATAACCGCAGCCAAAGAAATGATGCAGCGCGGGGAGGGGAGAATTTACGAAATATCACAGAAGCTGGGGTATGAGAGCGCCTTTTACTTCAGCAAAGTGTTCAAGAAGATCGAAGGCGTCTCTCCCCGAGAATATATGCAGAGACTGGAGAGCACCTGAGGGCACCCTAGGTCTGCTGAAAATTTGTAGCCGTAATACGGTCTTGAGGACAAAGGAACATATAATAATTACCCTCTCCGTAAAGCTCGACCTCCGCCCAGTCAATCTGTCCCAAGTTCATCATGCGCTTGTGGCAGCAAGGACAGAGTGGGTAATCGGTATCCTGAATCCAGGTTGGATGTCCGCCAAGCTGGGAAGCAGCAGGCTCCAGCATCCAACTGGCCGCATGCCAGCCATGGCGCGCAGTAGTCGCCAGCCGAAACGCCGGGAACTTGTCTTCGCTGCGTGATTCCCCCGGCTCGGAATCCGGCAAATAATCAGGCCGCTGATTATAGGAGCTCCACTGCACATTCCCCTGTTCATCAGGTTCCATATACACTACACCATAGCAAGAGCAATTCACACAGGTCTCAATCGTAATCGTCTCCCCAGGATAGGACAGATGCTGCACGGCAGGATGATGCGCGCTAACGCTCATTAAGGTGGTCAAAGATCCCTGACACCATGGACAGGTGTGTTCACTATGAACTAAGAATTTTTCTTCATAATTTGAAAGACTAGCCTCCTCAGTCCCTACCTGCTCCAGCGGTACGATCTGGTAACTATCCTTCAGAAATAACCAACGCCGTTCACCCTCATCCGTCAGCTCCCAGCCAGCCTCCAGCGCAAAATCCTCGGCAGGAATATGCAATTCTTCCGCCCAGACTGGTGGATGAAGCCGCCACTGCTGGAGTTGCTCTACTACGGCTGCATCATCAATCCAGACCCATGCCAGCAGCAAAGCCTGCCTACGGTCTTGGTCATGGGTAATTCCCTCCAGTAAATGATCACGTATCCGGCTGGAAGCCCCCTTGAACAACACGCCCGGGAAATACTCCAAGCGGGATACCAGTTCCAGCACCTCGTCCTCCAGCTTCACTCCCCGATAACAAACCAAGGACAGCAAAATATCGATGCCAGTATCCTCATCCTCGGATTTCAGCCTTTCCACGCCGTAGCGTACCATCCTGCTCAGTTCGCTCTCCTGTAACGAGAGATAGATTTCATCCGCTGTTTTGGGATACGGAATATATCGAATTAATGGGTCATGCTCCCTTGGTTCGTACATGGTCTGCAAAATCTCCACCGGATCAGTCATATCTGCGAACAAGTTAACGTCCCGGCGATTCTTCTCAATATACTCCTGGTATGCCTGACGTTCCTTCTCCTGATGGCAAGGCATGCAAATGCCCCCGGTCTTGGCCGCTGTTGCTGGCAGTATAGTCGCCTTGCACCCCTCGGTCTGACACGGAATACGCTCAGTCATCTCATTCATCTCCTAATAACTCGAACTGGGTATATTATCTATTATTACGCAGCACTTGTTATTTGCCAAGAAATCCGTTATATTGATTGACAGGTCCATTATTGACCCGTCAATGATTAAGAGATGAATTATCCGAGCTACAGATAAGAAGGTGATACTCCTGGCCTTTGAAGAAGAACAAACTCTTAACGTCTTTGACCAGTTCCAGCAAATCACCAAGAAGCTCAGTCCCAAGTTTGAACGTTGTGCCAGGATCAGTCCTTCTATCTCATAATCTGGACCGCGTGCAACCTAAATAAAAAGGAGAGAGAAACCATGAGCTATATCAAAACCAACGATTTTTATGAAATTATGACAGGACGCCGCTCTATACGTTCTTACGATACGGAAGTTAAAATCAGCAAAGAGGAAATGACAGAGATATTGAAGGAAGCCACTACCGCTCCTTCGTCCGGTAATATGCAGCCTTGGCGTTTCGTTGTTATCGAAAGTCCGGAAGCCAAAGCTGCTTTGGCTCCATTGGTTAGCTTTAACCAGCAGCAAGTTACGACCTCTTCCGCAGTCATTGCTGTCTTCGGCGACTTGAAGAGCATTGACAATGCCGAAACTATTTACGGTAAGGCGGTGGAGCTGGGCTACATGCCGCAAGAAGTGTTCGAAAGACAGCTTCCTGCGCTGAAAAGCTACTATGCAAGTATAAGCTCTGACGTGAACAAACATATGGTTCTGATTGATGGCGGTCTGGTCGCGATGCAACTGATGCTGGTAGCCCGGGCTCACGGCTACGATACAAATCCGATTGGTGGCTATGACAAAGAGAATATTGCCGCAAGCCTTGGCCTGGATCAAGAGCGTTACCTCCCTGTCATGCTGGTATCCATCGGTAAAGCCGTTGATGCAGGCTACAACTCCGTCAGACTGCCAATTGAAGCTGTTGCCCAGTGGAAATAAACAGATATACGTAGTGTTCTAAATGAATATGAAAAACCAGCCAACATCATCGTTGGCTGGTTTTTTAATTGGGTGAAGCTGGCTCTAACAGCCCCTTATCCAAACAAATGGATGTGGACAAAGCTTTTTCGCCCGAGTCGAACCTTATATGCACGCGCTCTTCATTTAC
Source organism: Paenibacillus sp. 1SOY10 (assembly GCF_056836745.1). Taxonomy (NCBI): domain Bacteria; kingdom Bacillati; phylum Bacillota; class Bacilli; order Caryophanales; family Paenibacillaceae; genus Paenibacillus; species Paenibacillus sp. 1SOY10. The sequence continues at coordinate 116,880 of NZ_JBXENK010000011.1, forward strand.
TCGTATAATCGTACCATGGCCATAAGTATTGTGCTGTACCCAGTCCCCTTCCACAAGCTGTGCCTGGGAGCGAATAGCGTTAGGATTTATAATTGCAGGCACCTTCGTCTGTTGAACCGACTTATTTGCTTGTTCTCCATGCTGCGTGTCTGGGTGAACTATATTTTTCACGGCAGTGACAAAGGGCGATTCCCCCGCCTCCTCGCCATCCCGGGAACGATAACTAATAAGCTCCAAATGGCTCCTGGCTCGGGTCATGCCTACATAAAATAATCGGGTTGCCTCTTCCATAAGCTCAGCACTTGCAGCGTCCTCCGTGGAGGGGATCACACCATTCACAAGATCAATCATGTATACCTGGTCAAACTCCAATCCCTTTGAGCTATGCATCGTGGAGAAGGTAACTACAGATGTTCCTCTTCTGGAACGGGCTGTCTTCGCCAAGGCTTTCAAATACTGAAGCCGGTTAGCAAAATCCTCCATGGTCTCAAGTCCGGCGGCAATGTCCTCCAACGTATTGAGGATGCCCAGCAGGTGTTCCTTACGGAATCCCATACGTTCACAACTCTTCTCCAGAGCTTTCTCATAACCAAGCCGAGTCCGAATGACACGAATGGCCTGGAGCGGAGGCATGCCCTTCATTTGCTGGAAAGTTTCCTTCCCATCCCGTAACGGCTTGATTTGGTAATCCTGCAATGGCACATGGGTGATTAGATTATCGAAGACAGACTCCTCATTGTGGATCTCCTTCAACGCCGCCATCTGCTGTTTGCTAATGTATCCGCCCAATTTCAAATGGATTTTCTCCAATATATCTGCTCGCTTATCGGTAAAGCTCATACGCATAAAATTAAGAACATCCTCAACTACCCAATGGGAGAAGAAGCGATGATCTGCATCCTTCATATAAAAAGGGATACCCACCCGATCAAACTCGTTCATCAAACTAATAGCCGAGGAATTGTTGCGGTACAGCACTGCTGCTTCGCCCAGATCATTCACCTGCTGCATTTGTCGTACCAGATATTTGGCCTGCTCCTTGTAATCCGTCAAGCTCTTGAACCGGATCGGCTGCTCTGGCGGATTATGAGTAAACATCTGCTTGGGATAACGGTTAGAATTGCGTTGAATGAACTGATTCGCCGTCTCGACAATCTCCTTCGAGGAACGATAATTATGCTCCATGAATAAAGTAAGCGCCGAAGGGTAGGCTTGTTTAAAATTCAAGAGATAAGCCGGCTCAGCCCCTCGCCAACTATACAAGCTCTGGTCATCATCAGCCACCACGCACAGGTTGCTGTGCCGCTGGACCAGCTTCTCCAGGATCGCATGCTGGACCAAGGAGGTGTCCTGACTTTCGTCTGTTAATACATAATCATAGCGGTCCTGATATTTACGTAGAAGCTGCGGATCAGCTTCCAGAGCTTCATGCCCAATGATTAGCATATCGTCATAATCAATCAGCCGCCCCAAGTGGCTTGTTCTCTTCACTCGCTCATATTCCTGTAGCACCCGCTCAGCGTTCGGAACGTTTGTTTTAACCGTAGCCCACTTCTCTGCAGGAAGCATTTTATTCTTGATATAGCTAATATAAGTCGTCAATTCATCCATCTGGTCATCGGTGATATTCTCGCCAGTGATGGATTTGAACAGGTTCCTTAACAGCATTTTCTTATGGAGCATCCATGACGCTTCATTCTCCAGCCCTGACATGTCCTCCGGAGGGGCTTCTCCCTCAATAATACGATAAGCCGTCCCTGTACGGCGAAAATGCTCTCTCATCACTTCGAAGGCCAGACTATGTATAGTGGAAAAGTCGACGGGCTGTAAATTGGGAAAAAGCCGCTGAAACCGCTCCTTCATATCCGTGGCCGAGGCCCGGCTAAATGTGACCGCCTTGATCCTTGAAGGCTGAATACCCTTTACCTCAATCAGATAGCCAATGCGCATCATGATCGTTGTCGTCTTGCCCGAGCCTGGGGAAGCCAGCAGGAGCAAAGGGCCTTCAGTATGCTCCACGGCTTGCCTTTGTGCCTCATTAAGCTCCAGCCCCGTCTCCAGCCGCTTTCGTTCCAAATAGTGATCTTGTACCTTCATCTAGTAACACGCTCCAGAACGCTATAGCTTCTTAATAAACCAAGTATCGGTAGAACTCTTAAATAAGCCCTTTGTAATGCCGCTGCCGCATCGCCTCATACAGCAAGACAGACGCAGCCATTGCCACGTTCAGGGATTCGGCCTGACCCCGCATCGGAATGATAAGACCGTCGTCCATCAGGTCCCGCACCTCCGGGCTCAGACCGCTGCCTTCGCTGCCGAACAGCAGCCACACCGGCTGTGTAAAGTCATAGGCATAGCAATTCGCCGCCGCCTGCAGGCTGGTGCCCGCCAGCCGGATGCCCCGCTGCTTCGCCTGCGGGAGCAGCTCCGCCAGATTGCCGTGGACCACCGGCAAATGGAACCCCGAGCCCATGGTGGCGCGCAGCACCTTGGGCCCGTATACGTCGGCGCAGCCTGCGCCGACGATCACCCCGTCCGCACCGACCGCGTCGGCGCTGCGGATAATGGTGCCGACGTTGCCGGGGTCCTGCACGCCGTCGAGCACAACCACCAGGCTGCGCTCCTTGCCCAGGAGCGCTTCTGCCGTCCTGCGATCCTTGCGCAGGACCGCAAACACCGGCTGCGGCGACTTCGTATCGCTGCACTTCGCAATCACGGCGGCCGAGACACCAGTCCACTGGATGTCCAGACCCGCCGAGGCCACCTCGCGCAGCTCCTGCGGAATGCCGCGCTCCACGTCATAGCAGACGCATTCGATGTCCGCCTGCGCCCGCAATGCTTCTTGAACGAGGTGAATGCCCTCGATCACATATTTTTCCTGCTTGTCCCGGTTCTTCTTCTCAAGCAGCCCGGCCCATTCCTTGACGCGAGGGTTCTGTGGAGACAATATATCCATACCCGGCCCATCCTTCTATCTCATTTGGAATTTTGGCTTAGCCCTTGGCATAAGCCAGTTCCAGCTTGGTTAAATCATTCTTCTCCCCGACGATAACCAGCACGTCTTCCTCTGTCAGACGATCCGTCGCTGCCGGTGAAATATTCATCTTGGTATCACGTTTAATCGCCATGACATTGCAGCCATATCGTGCCCGGATATCAAGCTCTTTCAGATTCTTGCCCACCATTGCCCGTGGCACACTCATCTCCACGATGCTGTATTCTTCGGACAATTCAATGTAATCCAGAATGTTCGGCGAGGTCAAATGATGCGCCACCCGCAGCCCCATATCCCGTTCCGGGAACACGACCTTGTCCGCTCCAATCTTTTGCAATACCTTGCCATGCAGCTCACTTTGCGCCTTCACAACGATCAAAGGTCCGCCCAAATCTTTCAAGATCAATGTCGTCAAGATACTCGCTTGAATATCCTCACCGATCGCTACGACCACCACGTCAAAATTACGGATACCCAAGGCGCGAAGCGCATCCTCATCCGTTGAATCCGCCGAGACCGCATGTGTCACCAAATTGACGACCTCCTGCGTGCGATGCTCGTCCGAATCAATTGCAAGCACATCAAAGCCCATATTGCTAAGCGCGGTTGCCACGCTTAATCCAAACCGGCCCATGCCGATGACAGCAAACTGTTTTTTTGCTGCACGCGCCATGATTTCACCACCCGATAGCAAATTTCATCCGGTTTAGTATATCACAATCGCTGGGAAACTTGAATTTTCCGGGGACAGAAAGGGTACATTACAATTGGGCAAGTCACATTTCAAGGAGGGAATTTACGTGCCATCCATTACACTCGATTTGCGTCAAGCGATCATGCATAAGGTACACGGCCAGGATGAGCAAGGCTTGCGCGATATGATCGAAGGATCCATCGATGCACAAGAGGCTGCGCTTCCGGGGCTTGGAGTTGTATTTGAGGTGATTTGGAAGCATCTTGATGCCTCCAAGCAGAACGAGCTCCTGTCCGTCCTTAAGCAACAAATGGATCGTATCGATCTCAAACCATTGAAATAGAACAAGCCCGCAAAGGCAAAGCCTCCCCGTAACCGACCGTAAATCGGCTACAGGGAGGCTTACTGCCTTTTGGCTTATGCAAGGCAGCGATCCATCTTAGGGTGCAGTCTCCATGAACTTGGCGTCCGGATTTTTCTCCATTGCCGTCCGCATGGCATATTCATTCTCGAACAAGGCCACGTAGTTGCCTTTCTTGTCCTTCACCAGCGTTGAGTTAACGCGGAACTTGGAAGGATCAACCTTCTCCGCCACAATCCAGCGAGCGAACTGGAACGGCATCCGCTGCAACTGTACATCTACGCCGTACTCGCCCTTCATCCGGTACTCAAATACCTCGAATTGGAGTTGACCTACCACGCCCAGGAGCGTATCCTCAAAGCCCACCGTTGTGAACACCTGAATCGTGCCCTCTTCGGTCAGTTGATCAATCCCTTTTTGATATTGCTTATGCTTCAACGCATTTTTGACCGTCACCTTGGCGAAGATCTCCGGGGAGAACGTTGGCAGTTCATCAAATACCACTTCCCCACCTTGGCTGAGCGAATCCCCGATACGGAAAATGCCCGGGTCAAACAGCCCGATAATATCTCCTGGATAAGCCTCTGTCACGATATCGCGATCCTGTGCCAAGAACTGTTGCGGCTGAGCGAGCTTGATATCTTTGCCAGCTCGTATGTGTCTAACGGACATCCCCCGTTCGAACTTGCCCGATACGATACGCAGGAAAGCAATCCGATCCCGATGCGCCGGGTTCATATTGGCCTGGATTTTGAACACATAGCCCGTGAACTTCTCATGAGTTGGTTCTACCGTACCTTGAGTGCTATGCCGCGGCTCCGGCTTGGGAGCAAGCTGCAGGAAATTGTCCAGGAACGTCTGCACGCCAAAGTTGTTCACAGCACTGCCGAAGAACACCGGGGTCAACTCCCCGCGCTTCACCTTCTCCAGGTCAAACGGATCACCCGCTACGTCCAGCAACTCCAGGTCCTGACATAGTTGATCATGGAGATATTCCCCCGCCATTTCACGAATAACCGGGTCCTGGTAGTTATCTACCTTCTGGACCTGGATCTTGTCATGATCATCGCCTTGAAATAACTCCACCTGGTTCTTCATCCGGTCATAGACGCCCGACAACTCGCGGCCCATGCCAATTGGCCAGTTCATAGGTACCGAGCGAATGCCTAGCACTTGCTCAATCTCCTCCATCAAGTCAAACGGAGACCGCCCTTCCCGGTCTAGCTTGTTAATGAAGGTGAAAATCGGAATACCACGCTTGGCACACACCTGAAACAGCTTAATCGTCTGTGCTTCCACGCCTTTGGCTACGTCAATCAGCATGACGGCACTATCGGCCGCCGTCAGCGTACGGTAGGTATCCTCACTGAAATCCTGGTGACCCGGGGTATCCAGAATGTTCACCCGGTGTCCGTTATAATCAAACTGCATGACAGAAGAAGTTACGGAAATCCCCCGTTGCTTCTCAATCTCCATCCAGTCGCTAGTTGCGTGCTTGCTTGCTTTCCGCGCCTTGACCGAACCGGCCAGACGAATCGCGCCCCCGAACAGCAGCAGCTTCTCGGTCAACGTCGTTTTCCCGGCATCCGGGTGGGAAATGATAGCAAACGTGCGGCGTTTGTCGACTTCCTGCTGCAGCACTTGGTCCAATCCTTTACTCATGCTCACGTTCCTCTCGATTCACAAAGTCACAGCCTCTATTGTAACATATTTTGACCTGTTCTACGCAGCGCCAATTCGTCATTTCCAGTTTTCGCGGATAAATTCATCCCGTCCCGACTGCTCCCGGTCTTCCTTGTAATGTTTCGAGTTCTTCTTGTGATAATCCTGGTGGTATTCCTCTGCCTCATAAAAGGTCACCGCTGGCAAAATCTCCGTAACCACCGGCTTGTCGAACCGCCCACTATTCTCTAACTCCTGCCTGGAGGCCAGTGCAAGCTCCCGTTGCTGCTCATTGTGGTAGAAGATAGCCGTTCTGTATTGCGGCCCTCGATCCTGAAACTGCCCTTCTGCATCCGTCGGATCAATCTGCGGCCAATACAGCTCAAGCAATCTCTCGTACGGAAAAATCTCGGGATCGAACGTAATCTGCACCACCTCATAGTGTCCCGTCGTACCTGTCTTCACCTCTTCATAAGTAGGGTTGTCCTTCGTTCCCCCACTGTATCCAGATACGATGCCCCCAATGCCCGGCAATTCCTCAAAGGGCGTCACCATGCACCAGAAACATCCGCCTGCAAAAGTCGCCTTCTGCATATGTCCCATCTATACCACTTTCCTTTCTCTATCTGACTAAAACAACAGTTCTAAGTAAAGCATTCGGCAGGTAACAGTTCTACGTCAAACAGCTACCTTTTGGGAACGACAAGCTCCCCGCCATGCACAAAGCAAAAAAATCCGAGTATCCCTCGGAGCAGTATTTCATTAGCATGGTTGTTGCTGTTCATAGCACGAATGGTGCCCGTCATAGCAAAGTTATTACTATTCATAACATGAGTTTTGCCGTGCAAAGCTTGGGTTCTGCTGTTCATGGCACGGGTGCGGTCGTCATCAGCAGGTCGTTAGTCAGCCTAAATGTGGTTCACCCAGATTAGCCGATTAGCCGCAGATTAGCGGGAAATCATCCATCTAAAACCGGGTTCTTTCGCCATCATAAACAATTAGCTGGAGGA
>NZ_JBXENK010000012.1:0-117228 GCF_056836745.1 Paenibacillus sp. 1SOY10
ACCTCCCTATAAATTAGCCGATAATGGGCTTTTAGGACTGAAACGGGAGAATTAACAGGACAATTTCCCGCTAAATCGCAAAATAGAGAGATTTGTCCATAATTAGCTGGAGGATTTCCTGTTCATCGAAGAACGAGGCCGTGTGTTCGAATGGCTGTTGTATATAATTTTGTTACGTGTCGTGGAGAGCGGTACGTTTGCAGGTTGTAATGTATAAAAAAGAGAAAGGTGCTGCTTTTAGAGTCTGTACGCTCTAAAGCAGCACCTTTTCTATCATGTAGTCATGTAGATTCATAAGGTATGTTCACAGGATTGCGGTTTACTTGTTCAGCAAATGACGATATGGCTGATAGTCGATCTGATTCTTCTCCAGGAAATGTACCAAAAATTTGTTGTCGCGCTTGGGCGTGGCTATGATGTATCCTTTGATACAATGCTCCTGTGTTACCTCAGAGGCGTTATCCTCAAGAGCGGTCTTGCCGATTTCAGCCGCAATGGAATGCTTGGCGATATCGCGAAAGGGGCTGGGCACGGGCTCAACGAGCTTGTCGAGGAAAGCCTTGGCTTCATCCGTCCATAGGTGGCGGCTCTGTTCGACCCAGTGATTTTGCCAGTCCAGCTTGGACATGCCATCCGCCTTGGGCAGCACTTTGAGAAATTTGCGGAACATGAAGAAACCGCCAATGGCCATCATGCCCAGCAACACAAAACCCCAGAAAGCGATGCTATTCATGAACCAGCGGCTGGGTCCCTCAGAAGTTGCCATCAGGAAAACAAATGTACCTTGTAGCACCGTCATCACCTCGAAGATCAATTCGCTTTTTATTTCAAAAATGAGCTAATCTGTTGAAATTATACCTTATTTCTTTATTTATTTCAGCATTCAAGCTAAAATAAGGGATGTTTAGCGATTTACCGTCCCAAAGGAGGCAGAAATATATATGTTAAAAATTGGTTCTCACGTTTCATTTTCGGACAAGGGTCTGCTTAGTGCGACAGCAGAGGCAGCTTCATATGGCTCCACTTCCTTCATGATATATACCGGAGCACCGCAAAATACGCGGCGCAAGCCGATTGACTCGATGCATATTGTAGAGGGAAAGCAGGCGATGGAACAGGCCGGAATCGGCGAGATCGTTGTTCATGCCCCGTACATCATTAACCTCGGCTCCTATAAATCGAACACTTATCAATTGGCGGTTGATTTTTTGCAAGAGGAGATTCGCCGTACTCATGCCATTGGCGTACGCAATATCGTATTACACCCCGGTGCCTTTACAGATAAGGATGCTGAATATGGCGTAGCGCGGATTGCGGAAGGCTTGAATGAAGTGTTGAATGGTACCCAGGAAACCGAGGTTCGCATTGCGCTTGAGACTATGGCTGGCAAAGGTACGGAGATGGGGCGCAGCTTCGAGGAACTCGCGCAAATTATTGACAAGGTGCAGCATAACGATCGGCTGACAGTATGTCTGGATACCTGCCATATTCATGATGCGGGTTATGATATCGTAAATGATTTGGATGGCGTGTTGCGTCATTTCGACGATACGGTCGGATTAGGACGGATCGAAGTTGTGCACGTAAATGACAGTAAAAATCCGGTTGGCGCAGGGAAGGATCGCCATACGCCGATCGGCTCCGGTTGGATTGGCTTTGAGGCGATTCAGCGCGTGGTGCATCATGAAGCGCTCAGTGGTCGTCCGTTCATCCTGGAAACACCTTGGGTTGGAAAGGACCCCAAAACGCAGCGTCCGATGTATGAGGTGGAAATTGCCTTGTTACGCGGTGAGGTGGAAGCACGTTTTGGTGAGGCCTTCCTGAATGATGTGGAACGGTTAGCTGATTTCTTCACTAAAGAGGGAATTGGAGCACGATCCTACGTGCTGGACACCTGGCATATGCTCAAGAATGATGCCAAAGCCAAGAAGGCCGACCCAAGAGAACCTATGGAACGGTTATATGATGTAGTCATGGGGGCAGGCTTGTTCCCTGACCGTACTGAGGAAGAGATTAACCACCGGCTGGTGGCCTGGTTTGCCCAAGGATCGTAGATGACAGAATAGATGGCAGGGGGATATGCAAACGATGGATACACCTACGAAGACGGGAAGACAACCCGTTAAGCCTTATGAAAACAACCGTGCGCGCATGTTAATATCTTGCCCGGATGGACCGGGTATTGTGGCAGCAGTATCCCGCTTTCTGCATGAGCATGGTGCGAATATCGTACAATCGGATCAGTACACGATGAATCCCGAAGGCGGGATGTTCTTTATGCGGGTGGAATTTGACCTGGAAGCATTGGATGATCGGATTTCGGACTTGCGTGCGGACTTTGATGAGGTTGCCGCAGGGTTTAATATGCAGTGGAACATTCATCAACTCAGCCGCAAGAAGAAGCTCGCGATCTTCGTATCCAAGGAGGACCATTGTCTGGTCGAATTGCTCTGGCAATGGCAGGCGGGTGATTTGGATGCCGAGATTACGATGGTGGTCAGCAATCACCCTGATATGCGGGAATACGTGGAATCTTTCGGTATTCCTTATCATCATATTCCGGTAACCCCTAGCACCAAGCGGGAGGCGGAGCAGCAGCAACTGGATATTGTTAACGGTAAAGTAGATCTTATTGTGCTGGCCAGATACATGCAAATTGTGTCGCCGGCTTTGATTGAACCGTATCGCAATCGTCTTATTAACATTCATCATTCATTTCTCCCTGCTTTTGTGGGTGGGAAGCCGTATGCCCAGGCCTATGACCGGGGAGTGAAAATTATCGGCGCTACCGCCCATTACGTGACCGAAGAACTGGATGGTGGCCCGATTATCGAGCAGGACGTTCAGCGTGTCAGTCATCGGGATGATGTCTCGGAATTGAAGCGGATTGGGCGTACCATTGAACGTGTAGTGCTGGCGAGAGCCGTAAAATGGCATATTGAAGATCGTATTCTCGTGCATCAAAATAAGACTGTCGTGTTTAATTAATTTGTAGGGCAAACCATGGATTTAGCCTCGGGCCAACAGGTGGAAGTTTCGCTTGTCCCGGGGCTTTTTCTAAAATAAACCGCAGGCAGGTCTAAGGTAGTTAGCATGTCCATCTGGCAGCGGTAGGCTTTGGCAGGGAAACTTTAGGGAGTCCAGATACGTTATAATGACAATAAGTGCAAGAAAAAGTGCAGAAATGAGAATTCAGTTGGAGAGGGGCAGGAATGCGTGCATTTATCGATATCGAATCAATCAAGGCGTACGGGACTCATGCTGAAGGTGGTATTCGTACTGCTGACAGTATGCTTTTTGCTGGGGGTTTCAGCGCCGCTTACGGTGCAAGCGGCCGAGCCTAAACTGACAGTAGAATCCGAGCTGGGCTACGGCGGTAAAATTACCATGAACGAATGGGGACCGCTGTCAGTCAAATTGCTCAGTGACAGGGATATTTCCGGGGAATTGGTTGTAGAGACAGACAACCCGTATACAGGGACGTCCTCTTCCTTTGTTGAGCGAGTGGATTTGACAGCAGGGGAGGCGAAGACTGTTCAGTTCGCCGTGCTGGGCAATAGCTATGGCAAGGATAACAACAGTATCAAATTTTACGAGGGAACGGTGGAAAAAGGGAAGTATATTCCGTTCAGCACCGGCCGTGCTTACATACAAGGCGCAGCAGTAGACAGCCTGATGATTGGTGTTCTGGCGGCTGACCCGGATACCCTGAATTTTATGACGGCCAGCGGGAATAGACAAAATACTGTAGTGGCTCCACTTGGGAAAGAGCAGGTGCCGGAGGATGCAGTTCTATTATCCACGCTGAATGTTATCGTGATGAACAACTACCCGGCAGATACCTTGTCGGAGAAGCAGATTGAAGCGTTGCGTCATTGGGTCAAACAAGGAGGAAGTCTCGTTCTGGCCGGTGGACAAGGGTATGCCAAGACGTCCAAGGGCTTTGAAGACATGGCTCCCGTGGAGGTTAAGGGCAACGCAGATTTAAATGAATTGACCGCGTTCAGTCAGGCAACCGGTGAACCGCTGAAGCTTGCCGAGCCGTTCCCCGTATCTTCGGCAGTGCTGAAGGAGGGAGCGGAGAGCGTGATGTCCTCGGATGGGTTGCCTCTGGTAGCCTCGCAGTCCGTGGGCAAAGGAAATGTCATCTATGCGGCTTACGATATATCCATGGACCCCGTGTATCATTGGCGTGGTCATACTGACCTGTGGACCAAAATTCTGCGCGAGCCCTTTATGGGAACGGGCATGCTCCACGGAGGGCAATCCAAATGGAATTTAATGAGCGGATTTTCCTATGTACTAGATTATTTTCCATCACTAACACCGCCGCCGTTTTCACTGCTGTTCTGGATGCTGGTGCTGTATGCCGTTCTGGTTGCACCGCTTCTGTACTTCGTGTTGAAGAGGTTTGATCGGAGGGAGTGGGCTTGGGGTCTCATACCACTTATCGCGATTATTGCCAGTGTATCGATCTATCTGGCGGGTACCAGTGGCAGAGGCGATATTCGCTCACATACGTTGAACATTATCGAGCTTGACGGACAGGGAGAAGCGGTCAAATCGGCTTCCTCCGCTTTGTTTGTGCCTCGGGCTGGCACTTATCAGGTTGAACTTCCTGCGGGAACCCGGGTTTTGGTTGAGCGTGAGGGCAATCCGTTTGGCGGTCAAGCGGGCGGTAGCAATCGTCAGTTGCTCCGGGTAAAAGCGGAGGCGACTGAATTGACGCTCCGCGAGATGACGCCTCGGTCGATGGCCAAGCTGTGGATGGAGCATCCCGAGTCGTTGAATACCGGCAAGCTACAGATTGACGTGTCATTCGATAGTCAAGGAACGCTTCAAGGAACGGTGACAAATGAGACCAGCAGTGATCTGAAGGAAGCTTATATTGTTGCGGCCAGCCAGGTTTATGCGCTGGGCGAGCTGCCACGTGGAGGTCAGGTTCAGCTTCCTGCGGCGTTCACTTCTGCCTACAACAGCGACTACGGATCGGCCCTCTTTCCCTACTCCGGGTACTCCCGAGGCTCTTCTTACGAGGAGAAGGAACGGGAACGAGCTATGATTAACCGATATATGGAGGCTTCCGGAAGTTACGGAAGATATGCGCTCCTGGCCTGGAGCACGGCTGCTCCTGATCAAGGGGACGGCTACAAGGTCGATGGCAAGCAGCCCCAAACGGATTATTTGAATCTGTGGGCTCAGCCCTTTGAGCCAAACTTCAAGCTGAACGGACAGGTAGATATTCCGTTTGGCATGATTCTTCCCGATATCGCCAGCAGTACGGCGACAGAAATTTACAGGGAACGGACCGATTATGTCAATATGTCTGCGGGAGAGGTCATCTTGGAATTTGTCCTGCCAGCAGACGAGCGGATCAAATATCAGGAAATTCAAATCCGGTCCACCTTCCCTAATAATGCTGGAATGCAGGTCTGGAACGAGCATACAGGCGAATGGGAAGCTGCCATTATTGAGGCTGCCGAGCATTACGTTCAGGGCGGGACGGTCAAGGTGAAATATACCACCACGGAATGGACCTCCTTCCAATTGCCCGAGATTATGCTGAGAGGGACGGTGGCTCCATGATTGAAATTCAAAATCTGACGAAAATGTATGGTAACTTTGCTGCGCTGAAAGATGTGAACATCTCCATTGGCAAAGGGACGGTATTTGGATTTGTGGGACCCAATGGGGCGGGCAAATCTACTACAATGTCCATCCTGGCGACGCTGCTCGCTCCGACTTCCGGTTCTGCGAAGGTGGGAGGGTATGAGGTGACGGAATATCCTCATGAGGTTCGCAAGCGAATTGGTTACATGCCGGACTTCTTCGGGGTGTACGATCAATTCAAGACCACCGAGTATTTGCATTTTTACGGGGCGAGCTATGGAATTCCCCGGGCGGAACGTGAGCAACTGATTCCCCAGCTTCTTGAACTGGTCAATTTGAGCGACAAGCGGGATGTTTATGTAGACAGCCTCTCACGAGGCATGAAGCAGCGGTTATGTCTGGCCCGTTGTCTGGTTCATGACCCCGATGTGCTGATTCTGGATGAACCGGCTTCCGGATTGGACCCGCGTGCGCGAATCGAGATGCGGGAGATTCTCAAGGAACTGAAGCTGATGGGCAAGACCATTATTATTTCGTCCCATATCCTTCCCGAGCTGGCAGAGATGGTGGATGAAATCGGAGTTATTGAGCATGGCCGAATGGTGGCCCAAGGTAAAGTCGCCGATATCCAGAATCGGCTGCGGGTCAAGAGAGTGCTGCATATCCGGCTTCTGGACCGATCTGAGGAGCTTGCGCAGCGCCTGCGTGATGAATTGCATGTCAGTCAGGTACTGTGTGATGAGACCGGGGTGCATGTCCATTTCGATGGTGGGGATGCCGAGCAGGCCGTTTTGCTAGCTGGTATTCTTGCGGCAGGCTTCCAGGTGATCTCGTTCCACGAAGCACAGAGCAATCTCGAAGACGTATTTCTGGAGATTACAAAAGGAGGCGGAGCGCATGAACTGGCGTAGCATAGTGATGAATCCGGTGCTGGACAAAGAATTCAGGCTGCGAATGCGTTCGGCCCGCTCGGCAATTACAGTCCTTGCTTATGTTCTCGTCACGGGGCTGCTGGCCATGGGGATTATTTATGTACTGACGGCGGGAATGGGCACATCCAGAATCGATTCGGAGACAAGCCGAATGATGTTCTATGCGCTCAGCATTGCGCAGCTTGTATTAATTGCCTTCATGACGCCAGCCCTTACTGCGGGTGTAATTAGCGGTGAACGTGAGAAGCAAACGCTGAACATGCTGCTGACCACACAGCAAAGCTCGGCGGCAATCATCCTGAGCAAGTTGACTTCATCGCTTAGTTTCATGGCGTTGATCATTGTGGCCACACTCCCGGTGTACAGCATCGTATTTCTGTACGGCGGGGTATCCATGGGGCAGCTTGCCTCGGTATTCCTGTTCTATCTGTTTATCATGCTCTTGCTGGGAGCGCTGGGTGTATGCTTCTCCACGTTGTTTAAGAGAACGATTCTGGCGGTAATCATGACCTATGGGGTTGGGCTTGCCATCTTTTTGTTCACCGGGTTAGCCTATCTCTTCGCCTTGGGCATTGATCAAGCGAATTACTATGGGTCAGGAGCGCCGCCGCGTGCATATTCCTGGGTTGGCTACCTGCTCGGGCTGAATCCGGCAGGGGCGTTAATCAGCATATTTGAGCCTTCGTTCTCGAAGGAAGTATTTCTGGTGCAAGGGAGCAATCTCCAGGCTACTGCACCGATTCAGCTCTGGCAGCAATTTTTGTTGGTCTATAGTGTTGTAATTCTGCTAACGCTGTGGATTGCTATCCTTAAAATCCGTCCGGTGCGGGCTAAACGGCGTTCCAAACGGAGCGATGGCTCTTTGGCTCAGACCACTGTAATGCATAGTGAGGCCGGAACTCAGGAGGGCGTGTCCACTACGCCCGGGGAGCCGGAAATGATGAAGAAGGTAGAATCTGAAGTGTTCAAGGAACGAAAATAATATGATTTTCCCGGAAGGAGCATCGGTCCATGGAACAGACAGGCATGGAGAAGCTGCATCAGCAACTGAATAAAGTAACGTGGCGAGTCCGGCTGATTCGTCTGTTATCCGGGGCCGGGTACGGCAGTCTTGCCGCGCTTGCCCTGATCTTGCTCTGGCTTGCGGCGGGAAGATTGTGGCCAATTCATTACCTTGGCTTGTACACCGCGTTAAGTGGCTTGCTGTGTATCATTACCGGAGGCGTGTGGGGGCTGCTGCGTCCGGTGCCCAAGCTACTTGCTGCAAGAACTATGGATCATCGTACAGATGAAGGGGAGCGGCAGGACGCGATGGTGACCGCGTTGTCCTTCGCCGGGAACGATAGCTATGCTGCACGACTCCAGCGGGAGCAGGCGGCAGCCTACGGTGACGAGTATGTACGGAAGCTTAAGCACTTTCTGCCTCTGCCTGTGCCTCCTCGTCGTAGGTTCATTATAGCTTGTTGCGCTGCCATGGTTGCTGCAGCTTTGGTGCTGGTGCCTAATCCAATGGATAAGATTCTTGAGCGTGAGCGGCGGCAGCAGGCTTGGATCCAAGCCCAACTGGAGGAGACGGACAAGAGTCTGGAAGAACTGGAGGCAAGTGAGCTGGAGCCACTTGTAAAGGCGCCTCTGAGGGAAGAACTGGTTAAGCTCCGCCAAGAACTGGCTAATGCGAAGCAGCCGGAGGAAGCTCTGCGGTCGCTCGAAGAGAGCATGAAGCAGTTGCAGGAGATGGCGGAGCGTCAGGAGCTACAAGAGCAGCAGCGTTCGGAGTGGCTTGATGCCTGGAGACAGACGCCCAAGCTCGAAGGTCTTGCTCGAGCGCTGGAGCAGCAAGATGCTGAGGGGCTTTCGGAGGAACTTGACAAGCTGAAGGAGCAGCTTCCCAAGCTATCTACTGAAGAGAAGGAACAACTTGCGGAGGCGTTGTCACAATTAGCTGAGCAACTGCCTCAGGAAGGTGAGCAGTCCAAGGAGCTTGCTGAAGCGCTCCGCAAAGCGGCGCAGAACATAGCCGAGAGCCAGAGTGGTGCGGAGATCGACTTGTCTGAGCTGGCAGCGGCCCTGGAGGAGGAAATGAAGTCTTCCGGAGTAAGCGGGTCTCAGGCGGCAGCGACATCCGATCTGGCCTCCGCCCTTGCGCAGCAAGGGCTTGGACTGGCGGAAGAGATGTCCGCCGCGGGATTCCCGGTATCGGATACCTGGTCGATGGGCGGCAGCGCCGAGCAGTGGGCTTCGGCAGCCGGTAGCGGAGGTTCACCGGGAGGCGAAGGTGGCGAAGGTAATGGCGCCATGGAAGGTCAAGGTCCGGGTTCTGGCCAAGGAGGCAACGGCCAAAGTCAAGGTGGTCAGGGAAGCGGCAGTGGTCAAGGCTCAGGTAGTGGAGGGGCTGGTCAAGGCCAGGGACAAGGTCAGGGCCAAGGCGCTGGTGCGGGACTCGGTAGTGGTAGCCGGTCGCTGGTGACCACCCCTCGTAAAGGCTCATCAGGCGGTGGCAATGTTGAAGTGGATAATGGCCCTACCAGCGGTGGCCAAGTGCAGAAGGGAGGGCAGGGCCCGGTGTTTGACGGAGCGAGCCGCCCTTATGAAGAGGTGTACAGCGATTATGAAGCTGAGGCGAAGCGGGCTTTGAACCGAGGTGAGCTTCCGCAGAGCCTGCAAGGTTTGGTAGAGAGTTATTTTACCGAGATTGATCCGGGCCATTAAGCGCGTGAGAAGAGAGGGGAATGTTGATGTTGGAGCCAACGGCTGAAGTGAAAAAATGGAGTGATACGATTGCGGGTGTCCGCGAGCAAATTGCCAGAGTCATCGTCGGACAAGAGGATGTCGTTGAGCAGATGCTGTGGTGCATTTTTGCAGGAGGACATGCCTTGCTGGAGGGCATTCCGGGACTTGGGAAGACAGCGCTCGTTCGAACGGTAGCCGATACGCTGGAATTATCCTTCTCACGTATCCAATTTACACCCGACTTGATGCCAAGTGATATCACCGGTACCAATGTCATCTCGTTTGGTCCGCAAGGGAGTGCCGAGATGACGTTCCAGCCGGGTCCGGTATTTAGCAGCATCGTCCTCGCCGATGAGATTAACCGAGCTTCACCGAAGACCCAAAGTGCAATGCTGGAAGCGATGCAAGAGCAGACGGTAACGGTGGGCGGGGAGACGCGGAGTCTGCCGCGGCCGTTCTTCGTCCTGGCCACGCAGAACCCGCTGGAGCAGGAAGGAACTTACCCCTTGCCTGAAGCCCAGTTGGACCGGTTCATGCTCAAGATTCATGTCGGTTATCCTTCTCAAGACGAATTGAAGGAAATTGTACGAAGAACCACCTCCATTCTGATGCCATCGGCAGACAAGGCAGCCTCTGCGCAAGAACTGCTGGACATTCGGCAGGCCACCAGAGAGGTTCTGCTGGCTGACGAGGTGTTGGATTATGGCATCCGTCTGCTAATGATGACCCATCCCGAGGAGGAGGGTGCACCGGAGATGGTGCGCAACTACGTACGCTTCGGGTCCGGGCCGCGTGGTATTCAGTCGATAATATCGGCAGCCAAGGTCAGAGCGGTCAGCAAGGGACGGATGCATGTGTCGACGGGAGATATTGCGGCTGTAGCTATTCCTGCGCTGCGGCATCGGCTCTTCTTGAACTTTGAAGGCCAATCGTCAGGTATTGCTACGGATGATGTAATACAGGAGATTCTTGGCTTGCTGGAGAACAGGAAATGACGGCTTCCCTGCTACCGCCGTCCATGTTACCCAAGCTCGAGCGCTTGTCTATCCGGTCCAAGCGGCATGTGCGCGGCACTACGCAGGGCAAGCGACGCTCCGGGCAGCTTGGTGCTTCACTTGAATTTGCTGATTACCGGGAGTATACGCCAGGTGATGATATTAGAAGGTTCGATTGGGGAGTGTACCGCCGCACGGGCCGGCCGTTCATTCGTCAATACTGGGATGAGCAGGAACTGACCCTAAGTCTGTATCTGGATATTTCCGCTTCAATGAATTTTGGACAGAAGCTGGATATGGCCAAAAGGCTGGCCGCAGCCGCAGGTTATATGGCCCTTTCTTCCGAGGATAAGGTGCAGGCGCTGCTGCTTGGGAATCGTCCTTCGGACAAGCTGCCTCCACTTAGGGGGAAAGCCGCAAGCTCGCGGTTGTTCAAGTTCTTGCAGGAGGCCTCCGTCTTAACGGGGGGGAACGTGGCAGAGGCCTTACGGCAGGTTCAGGTCCGTCCCAGAGAGAAGGGGATGGCCTGGATTTTCTCAGATTGCTGGCTGGAGGGTGGTCCGGAGGAAATGAGGGCCTTACTTGTCAGGCTTATGGCGATGGGGCAAGAGCCGGTGCTGGTGCAGATTGTATCGGGAGAAGAGCTTGCTCCAGGGTATAGTGGCGACCTGCGGCTGATTGATAGTGAACTAGGCAGCGGTAAGGAGGTTGCCATGAGTGGTAAAGTGCTCAAAGCATATGAGCGGGAAGTCGAGCAGTACACCTATGAACTGAAGGAAGCTTGCGCCCAGCTAGGCGCACGATATGTGCAAATTCGTTCGGATTGGCCGGTGGAGCAGGCGGTATTTGCCATGTTGCGTGGAGCAGGAGCTTCTGGAAATTGAGAGCGGGTAACGCGATCGGGGGCTTCAAGAAACATAAAGATCACTGAGGAAGGAGGAGGCGGATATGGGGATCGGATCATGGATAAGTCTCTGGTTTGCGCTGGCTCTTCCAATCATCATCATTTTATATTTGTTCAAACGTATCTATATCGATACACCCGTATCTAGCCATTTGCTCTGGCGACGGGTGCTTTTGAATATGGAAGCGAACCGTCCTTGGCAGAAGCTGCAGAATCGGCTCTTGCTTTGGCTCCAGTTATTGGCCGCTGCCTTGCTGGTGCTTGCGCTGATGCAGCCTTTCCTATGGCGAAGCGGGGAGCATCAGGGGCATACCGTCCTGATTGCCGATACCTCGGCCAGCATGAGCGCTACCGTATCCCTGGAGGCTTCCTCCGACAATCCCGGCAACTCCGGGTCAGGCAGCAAGCTGGATCTGATGAAGCAGCAGCTTCATACTTATGTCCGAGAAGCTGGAGCGGGCGAAGAAATAACCTTAATTCGGCTGGGTAACAGGCCTGAAGTGCTATTGACCCGCGAAAGGGACACTGCCTCGTTGTCCCGCGTGATCGATAATCTGTCTATAGACTACGGGAGCGCGGCTTACCGCGAAACGTTGTCACTCGCGGCAGCTTTGACCCGAGGGGAAGAGGCCAAAGTGCTGTTAGTTACGGATACGCGTTGGCCGGATAGAATTGGCGCTGGAGCAGTGGCTTTTGATGTGCCTGTTCAAATCATGCCCATTGGTGCAGATAGACAGGACAACACTGCGATTGAGCAGTTTGGGGTTAAGCGTTCGTCTGGAACGGAAGAAGGCGAAGGGCTGGAGAATGGAGCAACCGAAGGAGTCCAGCACGGAGTAGCTGTTATCCGTAACGACGGAGAGGCTCGCAATTTGATATTGGACCTTTACGGAGATAGCAAATTGCTTGCCTCTCGCGAATTGACGGTTCAGCAAGGAGAGAGAATGACTGTTCAGTTCAGTGGGTTGTCATCCGCTGAGGTGTACCGTTTGTCCCTGAATGCTGAGGATGCGTATTCCCTTGACAATGAAGCCTTTGCTTTCCGGGAGCAGGCGGGAGATGCCAATGTATGGCTTATCTCGTCAGGGAACTTGTTTCTGGAGAAGGCTTTGCAGTTGACGGGCGCGAAAATAACCCGAATTGCTGCGACTGCGCCAAACGGTGGAGAAGGGGGATCTGCTGCCCCTGCTGCCCCTGCTTTGCCTGAGAGCAAGCCTGATGCGGTAGTGATTGAAGGCTCGCTGCCATCCTATACGAAGAGTGGGGCTTGGGCGAAGCTGCTCGCAGAGACGCCGTTGTGGATGATCGGCGAGGGTGAGCAAGGCATAGCGCTGGAAAGCGCAGACACCCAAACGATTAAGCACCCGGTCACCCGTTATTTGCAGCTCAAGGAGCCCCCGGCAGGCCGATTAATCGACGCAGAGGTGCCTCCCTGGGCTAAGTCGATTCTCACGGTAGGGGGACAGACGGCAGCTTATGCCGGAACCGAGAACGGTCGGCCGAAGCTGGTCTTCCTGTTCAGGCTGGAGGACGGAGATCTGCCACTTAAACCGGAATTTCCTGTTCTGGTTGATAATGCGGTAGCCTGGCTCAAGTCCGGATTAAGAACCGGACTGGGCCGAGCAGCGGCTGGAACAGAGATGAACATTCCTGTAGCCCAGGATGCGGCATCTGCCGTATGGACGGCGATGGATGGTTATGCGCGGACGGCAGAAGCACAGCCAGTCCCGGCCGTTCTTCTAAATAGTGGTGCTGTTTCTTCCAGCCAACAGGCCCCGGGTATTCCTGGCTTGTGGAGGCTGGATGTTACGGGAAGCGACGGCACAGAGCAACCTGGATATTTGCTGGAGGTCACCGCTGATCCCCTGGAGTCGGAGACGGCTCCGACGGAGCAGTTAGCGGCGAAGCTGCAAGCCGGAGCAGAGCATGCGAGCAGCGGAGTGGAGCAACAGGGTAGTGAAGGAAGCCAGGAGACGGATGTCAACACAGAGGCCGAGGGTAGTCAGAGTAACGACGATACTCCCGCAAGTCCGTTGACCCAGGCAAATAGCGAAGGGGTGAAGCGCGATGCCGCCCCACTAGTCAAATGGATCGTATTACTGGCCTTATTGGTTATTCTGGGGGAATGGGGGGTGTACCAGCGTGGGCGTTCAATTTGATCATCCGTGGCTGCTGCTTCTGCTGCCTATACTTGCAGTAGGTGCGGTGTACGCTTACCGTAAAGACTTCAGGCTGAGTGGGGGTCGAAGGAAATGGGCCATTGGCTTGCGTACGGCAATTTGCGTGCTGTTAGTGCTCATTTTGGCTGGATTCCATACCTTTACCCTGGTGCTGATTAAGGAGATTGTGTTTGTTGCCGATCGTTCGGCCAGCGTTCCATCTACGGCCCCGATTGATGATTGGGTCGGGGAGGCCGTAAAGGCCAAGGACAATGGTGACTTAGCCGCGACGGTTTCATTTGGATTAAATACAGTTATTGATAAACATTTGAGTGAAGCACCGGAAATTCCGCCATGGGGCCAAAATGAGGTATCCCGGGAGTTCACAAATATTGAGCATGCGGTATCGCTGGCCGGGAGTCTGTTCCAGGGGCAAGCGAACCGCAGAGTGGTTCTCGTTACAGATGGTAAGGAAAACGTTGGAGCCGTGTTGGAGGAGGCCAAGCTGCTCAAAGATAGGGGCATTGTCGTCGATGTACTGTCCGTTCCTGCGCTGGAAGAGAATGATGCGTCTATCGAGGAATTCCTTGTTCCGGAGAAGCTGTATCCTGCCGAGTCGTTCGCTTTCGAGGTGCTTGTTCGTAGTACCTATGCCGGTAGCGGTGAGCTTCGGCTATATGAGGATAATCGCGAAATCGGCCGACATGCGGTTACCCTGCAGCGGGGAGATAATCGCTATTCCTTGCAAGGCTTGGCGAGAGAGCCGGGATTGCATCGTTACCGGGCCGAGATTTTTCTGGAGGGTGACGAGCAGTCGGCCAATAATGCACATTATGCTTTTACCCGGGTGACCGGGACTCCCCAGGTGCTGATTGTAGAAGGGAAGCCGGGGACTTCGGCTAATCTGGAGAACGCTTTGCAAGCGGGGTTAGTCGATTATTCTGTTGTAGCCCCGGGCATGTTATCCTCCGAACTGGCGAAATATGCCGCTTATGATAGCATCGTCTTCAACAATGTATCCGGTGAGAAGGTAGGCGGACGTCAGATGGATCTGATAGAGCAGGCTGTTCGCTCCTATGGTGTTGGCTTTATGATGGTCGGAGGCGAAGATAGCTTCGGGATGGGGGGCTACTTCAAGACACCGATCGAGCGATTGCTGCCGGTATCGATGGAACTTACAGGTAAGCGAGAAATTCCATCCCTGGGGCTGGTGCTTGTCATTGACCGCTCGGGGAGCATGGACGGCGACAAGCTGAGGCTTGCGAAGGAGTCGGCGATCCGTACGGTGGAACTATTGCGTGAGAAGGATACGGTGGGAGTTATCGCCTTTGACGATCAGCCTTGGTGGGTGGTAGAGCCGCAGAAGCTTGCTGACAAGGAAGATGTTATTTCGCGCATCCATGGCATTCCGTCCGGTGGAGGAACGGATATTTATCCAGCGGTGTCCCAGGCTGCAAGCAAAATGCTGGAGCTTGAGGCGCAGCGCAAACATATTATTTTGCTAACGGATGGTCAGTCGGCGGGCAATTCGGCTTATCAGACTTTGATCGATAGCATGGTGGAAGGCAAAATCACAATGTCGACGGTGGCTGTCGGCGATGATGCCGATGTGCAGTTGCTGCAAACTCTGGCATCCGGGGCCAAGGGACGTTACTATCTGGTTAAGGACGAGACGACGCTTCCGGCGATCTTTAGCCGTGAGGCGACCATTATTGCCAGAACCTATATCGTAGACAAGCCCTTTGTTCCGGCGCAGGTTCAACCTGGAGATTGGAGCTCCTGGTTCCAGAGCGGCTTGCCGCAAATATACGGTTATGTCGCTGCTACCCCGAAATCTACGGCTCAGACGGTACTGTCGAGCCCGGAGCCGGACCCCCTCTTGGCCAGATGGCAATACGGCTCAGGTCGAACGGTAGCATGGACGAGCGATTTGACCGGGAAATGGTCCAGAGATTGGGTCGCCTGGTCCGGTTATGCGGGGCTGTTCACCGACATGGTTAAATGGACGTTCCCACAGTTCTCCTCCTCCGCCTTCGAGGTGGAGACGGCTCACACGGGAGACGAGGTTCGTTTTACGGTACGAGCTGCGGGAGAGCCTTACCCGCGTGAACTCACCGGAAAGGTGACCGGCAACAATGGCGAGGAGACAGAACTTCGCTTAAGCCAGGTATCACCGGGGATTTATGAAGGTAATATGAGGGTGACGGAGCCAGGTTCCTTCCTGCTTCATGTACAAAGTGTAGAGGAAGGTGAGCAGGCGACTAGCAGCATGAGTACGGGGTTCGTCATTCCCTATTCGCCGGAGTACCGTCTGGCTACAGACAGTCTGTCTGGTGAGCGCCTGGAAGCAGTAGCCGAGTTGACCGGAGGCAGGCTGCTGGCCTGGGATGCACCGGAGGCGGCGTTTGGCTTCGCACCGCAGCCCCACCGCAAGCTGGAGAATTGGGATCGGCTGCTGCTGATCCTGGCCTTGCTGCTGTGGCTTGGCGATATTGCTGTTCGCCGGCTGGCCGTGCCATGGAGCCGGCTGCTGGAGTGGCTCGGCCGGCCGGTCCGGCGCAGCGCCCGGCCCGCGGCAGGCGGCGCTGTGCCTGCCGCGCCGCCAGAGCCTGGCGGGCTGGGCCGACTGGCGGCCCGCAAGTCCCGCACTGCCGCCTTCTATGGCGGCGGCAGTAGCGGTAGCGCTGACCGCGTGCGCGAGGTCAGCGAAGCAAGCGGCGCCCCGGCGGAGGCGCCGCAGGAGGTCCGCCCGCCGCGTAGCGGGGCGGACGCAAGGTCCGCGGCCACAGGCGCGCGGACCGGGGCCCCGTCTCCACCTGTGGAGGAGACGGCAGGGCAGGCCGGCGCGGAGACGGAGTCTGCGCCCGGCCAAGAGCGGCTTGGCCGCCTGCTTGAGGCCAAGCGTCGGGGGCGGCGCTAGCCTATGCGCGGCGCCGCTGCTCCACCAGCCCGGCTGCATGGCATGCCGGGCTGTTCCATATCGTAGAGAGGGCTATAAGTCCGGAAATGTTGGAATAATGGTATGGAAAACGGGTGGTTGAAGTGGTACAATAGATAAAGTCAAAATGATTTTTTCAAAATGAATGTTTTGTAATCGCCGCGTAAATTTTCAGTATTTTCAAAAGCAGGTTTACATTTAAGGAGGAAAACGAATGCCACTTTCTGACAACAACACCATTGACAATTTGTCAATTACAACGATTCGTACGCTGGCTATCGATGCTATTGAGAAGGCAAAATCCGGTCACCCGGGGATGCCGATGGGCTCCGCACCGATGGGATATCAATTGTTTGCCAAATCGATGAATCATAACCCGGATGAACCTAGATGGATCAATCGCGACCGCTTTGTCCTGTCTGCAGGTCATGGCTCCATGCTCCTCTACAGCTTGCTTCATCTGAGTGGATATGATCTGCCTTTGGAAGAAATCAAGCAGTTCCGCCAATGGGGCAGCAAGACGCCAGGTCACCCTGAGTTTGGGCATACGGCCGGGGTAGACGCAACGACTGGACCACTGGGTCAAGGTTTGGCCATGGCTGTAGGTATGGCGATGGCAGAAACACAACTTGCGGCAACTTACAATAAGGGTGAGTTCAAAGTAGTTGACCACTATACTTATGGAATCTGTGGCGACGGCGACTTGATGGAAGGTGTGGCGAGTGAAGCTGCTTCTTTGGCTGGACATTTGAAGCTCGGCAAATTAATCTTCCTTTATGACTCCAATGACATTACCCTTGACGGTACACTAAATCTTAGCTTCTCGGAAAATGTAAGACAACGCTTTGATGCTTACGGCTGGCAAACGCTGCTTGTTGAGGATGGCAACGATCTGGCGGCGATTGAAGCTGCGATTGAAGCGGCCAAGGCAGATGGCGATCGTCCTACGTTGATTGAAGTGAAGACGGTCATCGGTTATGGCAGTCCGAACAAGCAAGGCAAAGGCGGTCACGGTGGGACGCATGGTTCTCCACTTGGAACGGATGAAGCCAAGCTGACCAAGGATTTCTACAAATGGGTATATGAAGAGGATTTCTATGTTCCGCAGGAAGTCCGTGAGCATTTTGCTAAAGTCAAGGAACGTGGTATTGCGGCTTACCAGGCTTGGCAAGAAACCTTTGCCAAATACAAAGCGCAGTATCCTGAGCTGGCTACCCAATTCGAGCAAGCCATCGCTGGAGAATTACCTGCTGGCTGGGATGCCAAGCTGCCTAAATACTCGGCTTCTGACAAAGCGGTCTCCACTCGTGTAGCTTCCGGTCAGGCACTGAATGGCCTTGCGGCAGGCGTTCCTCAACTGCTTGGTGGTTCGGCCGACTTGGAAAGCTCGACCATGACGCATCTGAACGACTTGACGGTGTACACGCCGGATACTCGTGATGGCCGTAACCTGTACTTTGGCGTACGTGAATTTGGCATGGCGGCTGCAATGAACGGAATTACGCTGCATGGCGGTCTTAAGGTATTCGGTGGTACGTTCTTCGTATTTACGGATTACCTGCGCCCGGCAGTACGCTTGTCCGCATTGATGAACTTGCCAGTAACTTATGTTCTGACACATGACAGCATCGCGGTCGGTGAGGATGGACCTACTCATGAACCGATTGAACAGTTGGCTTCGCTTCGGATCATCCCGAACCTGACGGTCATTCGTCCGGCAGATGGTAACGAGACATCTGCAGCTTGGGCCTATGCGGTAGAGAATCAGGGGAATCCGGTAGCGCTGGTACTGACCCGGCAAAATCTCCCGATCCTGGACACTACTGAAGCAGCGGCTCGTGAAGGGGTAAAACGTGGGGGATATGTCGTATCGGAGGCTAAGGATGGCAAAGCCGTGGCCCAAATCATTGCAACCGGCTCTGAAGTGCAACTTGCCGTTAAGGCACAAGCGGCACTCGCTGAAGAAGGTATCCATGTCCGTGTAGTCAGCTTGCCGAGCTGGGACCTGTTCGACAAGCAAGATCAAGCTTACAAGGACTCGGTTATTCTGCCTGAGGTCAAAGCCCGTGTAGCCGTAGAGATGGCTCATCCGTTTGGTTGGGACCGCTTCGTAGGTGAGAAGGGTTCGATTATCGCCATCAACAAATTTGGTGCTTCGGCGCCTGGCGACAAGGTGATTGCTGAGTATGGTTTTACTGTAGAAAATGTCGTGAAGCATGTTAAAGCTCAATTGAGCTAAAATATCGTAAGAGCGAAGGGAGAGGGGAACGTGACGCAACAATTGCAAAATGTGACCGTAGACAAACAAGCCAACATTTATTTCGATGGTAAAGTGACCAGTCGGACCGTCTGGTTACCGGATGGAAATAAACTGACGTTGGGGATCATGCTCCCCGGGGAATACGAATTTGGTACCGATTCTCTGGAAGTGATGGATATCCTGTCTGGAGAGTTGAAGGTACAGCTCCCCGGCGAAGCCGTATGGAGAGAGATCAGCGGACGCGGAACGTTCACGGTGCCAGCCAACTCTTCCTTCAAGCTTGAGGTGAGTAGTGTAACAGACTACTGCTGCTCTTACGGTTCCTAACAGCTTACTTTAATCTAAAAAATCGCAAGTTCGATGAATGATTCATTCAGAGCTTGCGATTTTTATTTTGGCCCGGCAGGCTACACGTAAGTCCTGCTCAGCAGATCCTCCTGATAGGCTTGCCATAACTCTCCAGAGAATTTCAAGGCTGTGGCCTGGTTTGGGAGCAACAAGCGGTCAAGCATGGGCTTTACTTTATCCGTATTAAAAATGTGAACTTTCTCTATGGCGTATTCATCATCGAAGCTGTAGATCAAACATTTTTCCTCAATGTAGATGATAGCTAATTTACTAAGCTTGCTGTTAATAATCTTGAATTTTGCTCCGTGCTCATCAGCCTGTAAATGGGTATTCAAGCGTTGCATATACTCAATTCTTTGCTCCTTAGCAACCGAATACGTACCTAGAAAGGGAATGAGCACCTTACCTGATAAGGGGAAATCATCCAGGTCTTTACGTGAAAAGAAAATCTGAGTTTGTTTATTCAGGAGACTCTGAAGTAATTGCCAAACAAAATCCGCCATATCCTGTCCTAGTCCCATAAGCTGAATTTCATACTTCTCAAGCAGGTAGGCTATGGGTAAAAAGGCGTATACACTATCAATTCCTCGTTCTAAAATCTGTGAAATAGCCTCGCCATTATTGTGCAAATACTCAATAACCTCATCGCGTCCATAACTTATTTTCTGAATATCCTTATTCATCAAACTGTTATAGAACAAATTCAGATAGCTTCTATGAATGATGGGAACTAACAATGGAGTTCCATCAATTTGAGAATCGAACATGAAGAGGAGTTTTCCTTTTAATAGAAGAAAGGGTTGCCCCAAATCGCCAGCGGCTGACCAAAGATTTAACTTGAACCCTCTCTGACTGAATGTAATAAAGTTGAGGGAAATCCCCTTCCCTTTTATTGAAGATTCGTGAATTGAGCCATCAAAAAATTGATTTAGCGTGACATGCGTGCATTTGTTGGGATTGATCAATAAGGTCTTGAGCAGAATGTCCGAGTATGCGGGATCATAGGTGGGGATGGTGCTATATACCTCCAATGATTCATCGGGACTGCTGTTGATATAGTGAGATAACATGATGCACAGCATATTGAGCACAGGTGTGGTACCCAGATAGAAAAATCCTCGTTTGTTGAACTCCAGATTAATCTGATGGGCCCCGGCGGTGTCGTTATCGAGCGCGAATTCAAGGGCATAGGTCAAGAAAGTACGCAAGTCATCAATCGCTTTAAAATTATAAATGACTGGAAACAAGTTGATGAGCTTCAGGTAACAGCCATGGGAATAAATGCTTTCGGCAAAATAATCGGCGGCTTGCTGGATAAACAACTTCTTTTCCTTCAGGGAGGGCAAACGGCTACCAGTTAAAATTTTGCTGAGTCCACTAGGTGTCATATTCATGCTGATGGCAAAATCGGTTTTAGGCTTCTGTGCAATGTTAATCAATTCATCGAGTAAATAGCCTAAATTCATATTTGTATTTGGGTTCACACACATTTGTTCCTTTCTTGAAAAAAATTTATATGAAGGTAAGTTGTCTATGAAATGTCACAAATTAACGGATATTTCACCTTTTATAGTGATTATATCACTGCACAGCTTGAATCTTGCTGTTTTCTCGGCAGAGTTCAAAAAATGATTATATTTTCCTAGCTCAGAAAATTTTCTATGTTTTCTGGTTGGCTTTTTCAAGCGCTCTAATCCCGCCCTTGTTATGCTGTTCGACAGGAAGTTTTTTAGGCTTAGCTTGGAGCAGTCTGGCGAGCCGCTAACTAGAGCGAGGAGGGAATTAAAGTAATGAAAGTCATGAGGGTAAAATGGATGAGCGGGTTAATGGCTTTACTTGTTCTCATCGGTATGGTTTTTCCTTCCCATGCGGCATTTTCTGAAAATGCCCCCACGGTAACAGATTCGGTCTATTCAGTGACCGATGCGGTTTACACGCTGCCTTTGGCGTTAGCTGCAACAGATAAGTCATCTGCTTTGACGGATTTATCCGCCAGTATCACTCAGAATGGCAAGGAGATTACTGTAAATGACAAGATCAGTCATACAGACCCGATCTCGGTGTCAATCTCTTTCGGAGTGCCTGTAGAGGGGGATGAACCTACTCCGGCCAATCCGATCAGGAAAGGAGATACGGCTTCCTTTAAGCTCAGTAAAGCCTTTACGGTGGTTACGGGGACTTCCTTCCAACTAACCTTTGGCGGTCTTCCGGTAGCCCATGTTGAGCTTGTAACGGATGCTAATACCCAGGAGGTCACCGCCAATATTGTCTTTGACGGCGATGACGAGGTCTTTGATGGCACCACCGGAATTAATACGGTCGTAGGCCGGTTTAATGCTGAATTGCTGTATGATGCCAGCGGTAACGGTGGAGACGAAGGGGATCACAGCGTTATGATTCTCGGCAAGACCTACACCGTAAACGTGCCGCCAGCAGAAATTATCTATACCTCGTCCAAGAACGGAACTGCGGATCTGGCGAACAAACGGATCACTTGGGAGGTCAAGGTGGGCGCCACACAATCCGGGAACCCCATTGATTTGAAGGATTACACCTTCAAAGATGAGCTGGCTCAGGTTGGAGAGTACGTTCCCGGTTCCTTTGAAGTTAACGGAGCTCCAACAACTCCTGATGTGACGGGGACTGAACTAGCTCATACCTTTGCAGATCCTTCGGTGGGTGAGCAAATCATCACGTTCCAGACGACGATTCCGGATGAAAAGTATTATGCCGGAGGCGCTCAGAGTGTTTCCAATCAAGCTCAACTATTAAATCAACAGGATGAAGTTGTACAGACGCCTTCGTTCCGGGTCTCCTTTACACCTGAATGGATAGAGAAGACGGGTAAAGCAGACAACGAATACATCAATAACGGCAGCGTTTACGACCCTAGCAATCGTACCATCACCTGGACAATCACTGCGAATCAAATGGGGGCTACATTAGAAAACCTGACGATCACAGACCCGTTGCCGCAAGGTCTGGAATGGCAGTCTGCCAAGTGGACCACAGGCAATGTCGATACCCCGGTTGCTGCTGGGCCAGTGGGTGGGGTTTACACGTATCCTGCGACTGTTGTGAGCGAGAAGGTGGTACTGACTATCGTCACTAAGGTGGAGAACACTGACCATACCACTGGAGAAATAACATTTAGAAATACAGCAAGTGTGGATTGGACGGGAAGAACCGGAACCACTCCACAGGATAGTGAAACTGTAGGTATCGGTTTTAATGCGATTAGCAAATCTGGTGTAGTAGATCGTGATAGCCGTCAGGTGAAGTGGACGGTGAACGTGGATACAAAAGGTCAGCCTATCCCGGAACTGAAGGTCTATGATCTGCTGGTTTATGGTAACAGCATTGACCTGAATCAGGTAACAGGCATTCCTGCTGGCCTGAACCAACAAGATCTGACCCCACGTTACGATCAAAAATATGCAGGCGGTTTTGCTACTGCCTCTGGTCTTGGAAGCTTGAATGTCATTGCGATTGAGCAGGGCGGAGAGCGAGTAGCTGATTTATTGGAATTTTCGGGATTATCTACTACTGTCCCAAACAGCTTTAGCTTTGACAGTTTGATTACAAACCCGGATATTTACGCAGGAAATAAAACGTCCACCGTATACAACACCGCGATGTTATACAGCGGGACGACCCAATTAAACTATAACACCGCTGATGTAGAGTATCAGAGCAGTCTGCTGGCTAAGGAATTACTGAAGCGAGAAGCGATTGTTGATCCGATAACCGAGGTCAATAATCGCACGAGAGCTGCGGCAGAAGGTTTTAATTACACCGATAAGTCAGTGATTTTCCGGCTTAGTGTAAATGCGGATAGTCTTGATTTTTCTAGCGTGAAGAACGCAGATGATGAAGTGTTGGGCGAGATTACTGTAACGGATACCTTGCCTACAGGCTGGGAGTTCGTAGACATCGAGCCAGGCCAGTCCTATCTTGCATTTGCAGGAGCGAAGGGCAACGTAGCTTCTGTTGACGCCACTGGCAACCCGGTGTTACTGCAAGCAGCGAATGTGGCAGGCGGAACAGCCACCTTTACCTTTGCTACGCTGGATCAGCCTTACGTCATTTTGGTGAAGGCAAAACCAACGGATGCAACGCTTGCAAATTATTTTGATAATAACAAAAATTCTTCCATGACCAATCAACTGAATTTGTCTGCTGCTAATTGGAGTAATGGGGTTCGGGTCAATCAAAGCGTCTCCATTGCAAGCCAGCTAGTTAAGAAATCCAACACGATTCCACAAGCAGGCACACTCCATTGGACCGTGGATTACAATCCCTATCAGCTTCAGGATATCGGCGAGACCATTGAGGATACGCTACCAACAGGTTTGGATCTGCGTACAGATGCTCAAGGGAACTTGCTGATTGATGGGAATATCACAGCCAAGGAAATGACTTTAAAGCCGGATGGTACGCTGGAGGAAGGTGCGGTCATTCCGCTGACCTTGGGAACGAACGTAACGTATGACAATCAGAGTCGTGTACTAAGCTTCATTCTTGAAGATACCAGTAAGGCTTTTCGCTTCACTTATGTGACTGACATCACGGGTGAATCAGGTACAGTAACTAACCATGTTCGCTTGTCGAGCGGCAATGTAGATACGGCTGTGAACGCGGTGAATTATGCCATCAGCAGTGCAGATGCGGCAGCCACGCTGCAAAGAAACGGCTGGCTCGAAATCACCAAGACAGATGGGACTACAGGGCTGTCAGGAGCAGAATTCACCTTGTTCTCCGAAGATGGAAGTACCATCATTCGCCAAGGTATCACAACAGCAAGTGGTACGCTCAGACTGAAGGTGATCCTGGATGGGAAATATGTACTCCGGGAAACGGCTGCACCTGCTGGATATACTTTGGACAGTACAGAGCATGAGGTCATCGTTTCAACCACTGGAAGTCAAATTACCACTTCCATTGATGGCAAGACAGGAACAGGCTCAAACCAGTTGACTGTGGCTAACTTCATAACAGGTACGGCCGGAAATCTGGCTATCGCTAAGACTGTAGCCGGAAATGACGGGGACTTGAACAAGAAGTTTGATTTTACCGTTACCTTTCATGGAGCGAACGGGACTTATTCCTACACGGGTTCAGGTGGGGCAGGGAACGGAGTCCTGCAAAGTGGAGATACAGTTTCTCTAGCTCATGGTGAAGGTATTGAGATTAAGGGGTTGCCTAAGGATGCATCGTATACCGTAACCGAAGCTGATTATTCGGCCGAAGGTTATACTACGGTCAGTCAGAATGCTGCTGGAGAGATCATCGCTGATGATACTCAGACCGTCTCGTATACAAATACCAAGGATAAACCAGGCAGCTTGATTATTAGCAAAACGGTGACTGGCAACGCCGGAGACCAAAGCAAGAAGTTTGATTTTACCGTTACTTTTGCGGGTGCTTCCGGAACGTATGCTTATACGGGAATTGGGGGAGCTGCAGACGGAACACTTCAGAGCGGGGATACGGTATCGCTGGCTCACGGGGAGAGCATTGCGATTCAAGGTCTGCCCAAAGACACCACTTATACGGTGACTGAGGAAGACTATGCCAAGGAAGGTTATAGAACGACGAGTACGGGAGACTCCGGTGTGATTAGAACGGATGAAGTGCAGACGGCTGCCTTTACCAATACTAAGAACATCATCACCTCACCGTCAAATCCTGGTGGCTCCACACCTTCTGAGCCTGAAGAGCCATCTCTCCCTCAGGAGCCAGGAAAGCCTAATGATGAGCCTGAGGAGGAGCCAGGTATTCCAACGATTCCGGGAACGGTAGTACCTGGTAATCCAAATGATGATCCAGATGAAAATTCTGGCGGGACTGGTGGAGACACAGACAATCAGGGCGGCGGCAACGTATCCACTCCTGATGCTGAGAACGAGGGACAGGGAACAGAGGATGACGAGCTTGGAGCAGGCAGTGGCGATGATCTGGAGAAGCCAGCTTCTCCAGGCAACCAGGCAGGTCACTCCGGGAATGGCACACCTAAAACCGGGGATTCCTTATACCAAGGAATTGCGCAGGCTGGATTGTGGATCTCGCTGCTATCCTTGCTGGTATGGTCTGGGGCATATTACTTGCTCCGGTTAAGAAATAGAAAGAGCGTCATGAAATAGTGGAGTTTGAGAGGGCTTGTGCTGCGAGAGAGATTGAGCGGGCGCAAGCCCTCTTTAATGAAGAGGGACGATTATATGGTAGACAAAGAGACAAGGCAAAAGAACGGCAATGTCGTTATCCGTAGCATATTACGTGTGTTGATGGGAATAAGCCTGCTTGGGGCTCTGATCTCCGGCTATCTGCTTATCTCTGCGAACAGGGAGTATGCTGCCGGGGACGAATCCTACGAGCAGCTTCGCCGCGACATGGGGATGAATCTGGCTACAGATGAGTCGAAGTCGTTTGCCAAAGCCTTGGACATTTTAGATGAGGGAACTGTGAAGTTCATCGATTTTGAGCAGTTACAACAGGTGAATTCGGATGTCACAGCCTGGATTACGGCAGAGGGAAGTGTTGTGGACTATCCGGTTGTACAGGGGAAGGATAATGAATACTATTTAAATCATTTGTTCACCAGGGCTCCGAATAAATTGGGGAGTCTGTTTGTAGATTATCGCACGCCAGGTGACTTCACGGCCAGGAATACGATCATTTATGGACATAACATGAAGGATGGCTCCATGTTCTCTTCCTTGACGAAATATAAAGACCAGGAATACTTCGCGGCTCATCCGCACATGAAGTTATATACTCCGGATGGAGCCTATACGATTGAATTTTTTGCCGGCATTGTGGCTGATGGCGACTATGAATTCATTCGTTATCAGTTTACGGATAATGAGGATTTCATGGCCTATACCACGGAATTGAGAGAAGCATCTACTTTTCAAGCGGAGGTAGACATCGAAGCAAATGACCGAATCGTTGCCTTATGCACTTGCTCTTATGAGTTCAATAATGCCAGGTATGCTTTGTTCGGGAAGCTGGTTCCTGTCAGGTAGGGGAACATCCGTATTAGGATAGAAAAAAACAGCAAGCCAGGAGTACAAATCCTCTGGCTTGCTGTTTGTCATGCTTGAATAAAGTCTCTTATTTGCCGTTGTCGCCGATTTTTTGGCCAATCCAGCCTTCATACAGCTTCACTACGGAAGAGAGGTCCTCCTCGCCGTAGCCTTGTGTCTGCCCGGCCTGGAACAGGCTGCGGGCCAGACTGAGCATGGGAGAAGGAATATCCGAGCCGTCTGTCAGTGCCGAAGCGAGCTTCAAGTCCTTAAGCATCAGTGCTAAAGAGAATTGATTGGTAAAATCATGCTCAATAATCTTGCGCCCCTTCAGCTCGGCAGCTTTACTTCCGGCGGAACCAAGCTGGACAAGCTCAAGGAACAGATCGGGCGGAAGCCCCGATTTGGCAGCAATAGCGAAACCCTCAGCCAACGCCAGATTGTTAATGCCAACAATGGTATTGTGTGCCAGCTTGGCTACAGATCCGCTGCCGTTGTCGCCCATATGCAGCACCTTTTTCCCCATGGTTTCAAACAGGTCCATCACACTCGCGAGTACCTCTGCCGATCCACCTACCATGAACAACAGTGTGCCATCAATCGCCGCTGGCGAGCTTCCGGTTACAGGAGCATCAAGGAAGGCACCATCAAGCGCTGTTACGTCTGCTGCCAGCTTCTTGACCAATGCCGGGGATATCGTAGAGCAGTCAATTACCGTAGTTCCCGGGCGAATGCCAGCTAGCACGCCATCCGGGCCATCATACACCGCTGCAATAGAGGCGTCATTGCTTACCATTGTAATAATGACATCGGCGCTCGCAGCAGCCTCGCGAGGAGTGGCAGCCAGGGAGGCGCCTTGGGAGGCAAGAGCAGCTCCTTTGGACGCTGTCCGGTTATATACGGTTACCGGGTAACCTTGCTTCAGGAGATTTGCAGCCATGGGAGAACCCATCGTGCCCAGGCCGATAAATCCGATCTTTTTCAAGTCTAGTCACCTTCTCTTAAGAATTGAACATCACTTAATTATTTTACCATGCTTGGCCAAAAGGTGTATATTGTACCCTTGTCTTCATGCCTGTTTTACAGTATCCTAGGTTTAAGTTGTTTGAGAGGTTGTTCAAATCGGGCTTAATTCTTCCAGTTATTGGCGTTTGGATGTGACCTCTTCAAGGATGGGTCAGTGAGATATTAAATAGACGGAGGAGAGTTTCAGCAATGTCCAAAAAAGTGACGTTTGACTACAGCAAAGCCTTGCAATTTGTCGGACAGCATGAGATTGATTATTTGGCTGAGCCGATTCGTACAGCTCACGAGCAGTTACATAAAGGTACGGGTGCAGGTTCAGACTATCTAGGTTGGATTAACCTGCCGACCGAATACGATAAAGAAGAGTTCGCTCGCATTCAGAAGGCGGCGGCCAAGATTCAGAGCGATTCCGAAGTGCTGATCGTGATCGGCATCGGCGGCTCTTATCTGGGCGCTCGTGCGGCGATTGAGTCCTTGTCCCACTCGTTCTACAATTTGTTGCCAAAGGACAAGCGCAAGACACCGGAAATTTATTTCGCGGGGAACAATATCAGCTCTACCTATGTAAATCATTTACTAGACTTAATTGAAGGCAAGGACTTCTCCGTAAATGTCATTTCCAAATCGGGAACGACTACGGAGCCAGCGATTGCATTCCGTATTTTCCGTGCAGAACTTGAGAAGAAATATGGCAAGGAAGAAGCACGCAAGCGTATTTATGCAACAACGGACCGCGCCAAGGGAGCACTCAAGAAGCTGTCTGATGAGGAAGGTTATGAGACCTTCGTTATTCCTGACGATGTTGGCGGACGTTATTCCGTGCTTACTGCCGTAGGTTTGTTACCAATCGCTACAGCAGGAATCAGCATTGAGGAAATGATGAAGGGCGCAGCCGATGCGGCGCAGGAATTCAGCAATCCTAACTTGGCGGAGAACGTCAGTTATCAATATGCTGCTGTGCGGAACGCCTTGTATCGTAAAGGGAAAGCCACGGAAATTCTCGTGAACTACGAACCATCCCTGCACTATGTCTCCGAATGGTGGAAACAACTCTTCGGCGAAAGTGAAGGTAAGGATTATAAAGGAATCTATCCGGCCTCTGTGGACTTCTCTACAGACCTGCATTCCATGGGGCAGTTCATTCAAGAGGGTAACCGCAATATTTTTGAAACGGTGATCCAAGTAAGCGAAGTACCTAGCCATATTACGATTGAGTCTGATCCTGCCGATCTGGACGGACTAAATTTCCTGGCCGGCGAAACGATGGACTTCGTTAATAAGAAGGCATTCCAAGGTACTTTACTGGCGCATACGGATGGACAGGTACCTAACCTGATCGTTAATGTACCGGATATGACGCCATATTCCTTTGGTTATCTCGTTTATTTCTTCGAGAAGGCCTGCGGTATTAGCGGTTATCTGATGGGTGTTAATCCATTTGACCAACCGGGTGTTGAAGCTTACAAGAAGAATATGTTTGCCTTGCTGGGCAAACCGGGTTACGAGAAGGAAAAGGCTGAATTGGAAGCCAGACTTTCCGAATAAATTTGCTCATTGTAAGTCGCATAATGGCTTTAGATGACTAGGACATCAGCGCCAGGAAGCAGTTCGCCGAAGATTTTCGGAGGAGCTGCTTCTTGGCACATTCATAAGGATGGGTTTTTATATGCTGGAGAAGTACAAGACGGTTCGACAGGCCGGCGAGAAGGAAATTGTAATTAAAAAGTCGAGGTTTATCGGATACGTCAAACCGGTAGAAAACGAAGCTGATGCCATCCTCTTCATTGAGGAGATCAAGAAGAAGCATTGGAATGCGACGCATAACTGCTCGGCCTATATGATTGGGGAGCGGGATGAGATTCAGAAGCAGTCCGATGATGGGGAGCCTAGTGGTACCGCAGGTAAGCCTATTCTGGAAGTTATCAAGAATCAGGGCCTAAAGAATGTAGCTATCGTGGTCACCCGTTATTTTGGTGGAATTATGCTGGGAGCGGGAGGATTAATTCGTGCCTACACGGACGGAGCCGTCGCGGCAATTGAGGCGGGCGAGGCTGTTACGAAGGTGCTTCATCAGGAAGTATATGTGGAACTGGATTATACATGGCTGGGCAAGGTGGAGAATGAATTGCGAAGCCGGAGCATTCGTACAGGAGAGACGATGTTCACGGAGAAGGTAACATTGTGCTGTCTGCCTTTCCATCAAGAAACGAAGGCCTTTATCGATTGGATGACTGATCTGACCGGAGGGCAGGCTGTGATGACGGAAGGTGACAAGGTTTACTTTATTGAAGGGGAATAATGCCTATGGCAAGAAGAGCAGTAGATCAGGAGTTGTCGAGAGAAAGAATCATGGAAGCAGCAAGGCACCTGTTTATTACCAAGGGCTATCGTGGCATTTCCATGAGAAGCATCGGTCAGCATTTGGGATACAGTCACGGCTCGCTTTATTATCACTTCAAGGAAAAGGCCGAATTATTTTACGCCATCGTGGTAAAAGACTTTGAGTCGTTGACCCACCTGTGTCAGCAGGTAACCAAACGTACGCCAGCGGAAGGTCTCACCAAGGCTGAACAACTGATGTTGGAATTTATCAAGTATGGCTTGGAGCATCCGCATCAATACGAAATCATGTTTATGCTGAGAGACGAGGAAATTCTAGCTT
This sequence comes from Paenibacillus sp. 1SOY10, assembly GCF_056836745.1. Lineage (NCBI taxonomy): Bacteria > Bacillati > Bacillota > Bacilli > Caryophanales > Paenibacillaceae > Paenibacillus > Paenibacillus sp. 1SOY10. The sequence goes on from NZ_JBXENK010000012.1 coordinate 29,590, forward strand.
ATTGTCGCAACGAACAGACGAAGTGCTTCAACATGTTTGAGTCGATTGTTCGCAGTTTTTTGCAAGAAGAGCGGCATCCGTTGGAGAGTAATCCTTCTCTGCCATTAAGTATGTTTCTAGGGATGCACGGATTTATCTCTTATTACATTCAAGATCGGCTTACTTTTGAAGAGATCAAGCCGGCGGCTGTGGCGCATGTGAAAATGTTAAGCCACAGTAGTTACCGTTTAACGTCATAAGGCGTTTTTGTTTTAGCTTCGCACTTTATTGAATTACACTAGCATAGCAGTAGCACTGTGTTACATTAATTGACAAAACCACTTGACACGGCAGGATAGATCCCGTGCTCACCTGGTTTTATTTTTTTTAGGAGCGTTGACGGGATGGCAGCGGTTTGATAATCTATCTGTAACATAAAATATAGTAAATTCATCGGAATATTGTTAGTTAATGATTTGAAATGAATCTATTTGTCGAAGGGATGTGTTGCCCGCATGCATGTAGAGGTGCAGAATCTGGACAAACATTTTGGTAGCTTCCACGCGGTGAAGAACGTGAGCTTTGCTATTGAGAAGGGGAAGCTGATCGGACTGCTCGGTCCAAGTGGTGGCGGGAAAACCTCGATTCTTCGTATGTTGGCCGGATTGGAGCAGCCGGATGACGGAGAAATTGTATTCCACGGACAGCGGGTGAATGACCTGGCGCCACAGGCGCGGGGCATCGGATTTGTCTTCCAGAGTTATGCTTTGTTCAAGCATATGACTGTATTCGATAACATTGCCTTCGGCCTCCAAGTCAAGAAGGTAGCCAAGGCACAGATCAGGGAGCGCGTGATGGAACTAGTGGAGTTGACCGGACTTAGCGGGTTCGAAGGTCGATATCCGCATCAATTGTCTGGTGGACAGCGGCAACGGGTTGCTTTTGCCCGGGCCTTGGCTCCAGAGCCGCAATTGCTCTTGCTGGACGAACCGTTTGCAGCGGTAGATGCGAAGATTCGCCAAGAGCTACGCTCCTGGTTGCGCAATCTCATCGAACGGGTTGGAATTACTTCCATCTTCGTAACTCATGATCAGGATGAAGCCATCGAGGTAGCTGATGAAATTATGATTATTAACCAAGGACGCCTGGAGCAAAAAGGTACGCCTTGGGATATATACAAGGAACCGGCTACTCCGTTCGTAGCTTCATTTATTGGCCAATCGACACTGGTGGAGCGCGCGGCAACGCTTAAGGGCTTCGAGGAAGAGAGCGGTGGAGCGGCTACGAAGGCTTTGATTCGCCCGGAATATATCGAAGTTGGCCCTGAGCATGAATTTGCCTTGCTATCAGCCACTTCCCCGGGTGTAGTTAAGCATTTGCACTTTCGCGGCAGTGAATGGCTGGTAGAGGTGGAAGTAGACGGGCAGACGTTGACCACCTTCCGCTCTCTGGAGAAGGAGAGCTTGAAGCCGGGACAGGAGGTTCGGGTGCTGGTGCACCGTGCCTATCTATATAATGAAGAACGAAATTGGGTACTGGAGAATCCGTTGAAGCGTGATCCGCTCAGTGTTATCATCTAAAGTGATAACTTGAGGGAGGACTCCTGAATGGATCAGCTTGTTTTTATAGGCACCGGGGACGCAATGGGAGTGCCAAGAGTGTATTGCGATTGTAAGGTGTGTATGGAAGCACGAAGCACCGGCTTAAACCGGCGATACCGCTCCTCCGTAGCGGTTGAGGGAGAGGACGGGGCTTTCCTCATCGATTGCGGCCCGGACTGGAGAAGTGGCATGGAGCTCCGTAAGCAGCGATTTGCCGAGCATATTCTCATTACTCATGCCCACTTTGACCATATTGGTGGATTGCCTGAATGGGCAGATGCTTGCCGCTGGCTGGGCAGACGAGGGCAGCTATATGCGCCGGCTGAAGTGATGGATACGATCATCAGGCAGTATCCGTGGCTGCCCGGCAATCTGGACCTGCATTCACTGGATGAGCAGGGCTGCCAGTTGGCAGGTTGGGACATTCGTGGGTGGAAGGTATTTCATGGCAAGAATGGCTACTCCTATGCTTACCGGTTGGAGAAACAGGGATATGTTTGGGCATATTGCTCCGATTCCATTGATTTGCCTGAGGAACAAAAGAAGCCGCTCCATCATCTCGATTTATTGGTGCTGGGAACGAGCTTCTACCACGAGCAGGCAGAATTTGCGACTCGCTCCGTTTACGATGTAATTGAGGCGTTGGAGTTGCTGAGCGAGGTTCGTCCGGGAAGGACTTTGTTTACGCATATGTCTCATGATATTGATCTCGGACGTAATTACGAACTACCGAACGGAGCGGAATTTGCCGTGAGCGGGTTAACGGTCTTGCTGCACAATTAATCTATTCTGTTAGTGCAGCTTATTGAAGGTGATCAAACCAATGCAGAGTCATCAGTTCGCCTGATGACTCTGCATTGGTTTGGAGGCAGTCAGAAGAGCGTATCCTTTGCCACAAGTTCTTCGTTTACATCATGTAAGACAAAAAATGCATATATGCAGGAGCAATAAGGAACCAGCAAAGGGGGGCCCCCAATATGGCCTTTGTGAAGTCCGTGGATGGCAGTAGCAACAAACCACATGATAACAGTAAACAGGTTGAATCACATAGCAAGTCCGGTAATCAGGCTAACTACCCGCTGGAACAAAACATTAAAAGTGTATTGCCGAGCCTGCTGGGTTCTTTGTACGCTTATTGTTTGTCCATGACGGGTTCAACCTGGGAGGCGGAGGATCTGGTTCAGGATACCTGCGTGAAAGCTTTGGCTTCTTCGGCCATCCGGACACCCGGTACGAAGCAGGAAATGAACTGGGAGGCTTATATGATTCGGATTGCTCGCAATACATGGATCGACATGATACGGAAGCAAGAAAGACTGGCTTCCAAGCTGGATAGCATGAAACCGTTTATGCAAGAGGTTGCAGAGGAAGAGAGACTTGAGGAGATGGAGTCTGCTGTTCAAATCCTCATCGATGAGCTGCCGCCATGGCAGCGAGCAATATATGTATTGCGTGATTTAATGGGTTACACGACGGCAGAGACTGCAGAGATGCTGGATACATCGCAAGGAGCGGTCAAAGCGGCCTTGAATCGTGCCCGATCTGCCCTGAGCCATGTCAGACGCAGTCAACAGGAACCGGGGGCAGAAAAGGTCAGTGAAGCAGGTGGAGATTTGCAAGATACAGAACAGTTGCGACATTATTTAATGGCTTTTCGCAACGGAGACACCGCGCGTCTAATTGAGCTGTGCCTGAACTGCACCGATGATCCAATGGCCGTGGCAGGAGCCATCATCCAGCAGTCCTTGCCGTCCCAATCGATGCAGCCAATGATGGTTGGGTATTCCTCCTATTCCAGCATGTCATATGGAGGAGGGAATTCGCTCATCATGGTTGCCTGACCAAGGGAGGCCAAATGAATGAATCATGTACCTTATGTCGTTGAACAAACAGCTCGCGGCGAGCGGAGCTATGATATTTATTCGCGATTGCTGAAAGATCGAATCATTATGGTGTCAGGAGAAATTGAGGATCAGATGGCGAATGCCATCGTAGCGCAGCTATTGTTTCTGACTGCCGAGGACCCGAAGAAGGATATCCAGATGTATATCAACAGTCCTGGCGGATCGGTAACCGCCGGATTCTCTATCTATGACACGATGCAATTTGTGCAGCCGGACATTTCAACGATTTGCACAGGCATGGCGGCGAGCTTCGGGACGATTCTGCTGGTTGGTGGAACCAAAGGGAAACGGCTCGCTCTGCCCAACAGTGAAATTATGATTCATCAACCTCATGGGGGGACGCGGGGACAGGCGTCGGATATGCTGATTCACGCGAACCGTATCATTCAGCATCGCCAGCGGCTTAATAAGCTGCTAGCTGACCATACGGGACAGCCGCTAGAGCGAATTGAGAGGGATTCGGATCGAGACTATTTCCTCACCGCAGAGGAAGCGGTAGAGTATGGCCTGGTGGATAAAGTTATATCTGCTGCTGAATGAACAGTTGCATGAGGGAGAGTAATTCAGCAAATCCTGCATGAGTTCCCCCCCACAAACGATGCTCAGTAGGGCGGGGGAGGTTCCTCAAATCAGAAACAGCCTTGGCAGCGAGTTAACTCACTGCTCAAGGCTGTTTCTTGCTCTTGGAGAATATAAGTCGTTACGAATTACTCCGCATTCAGTACGAACTTGTCAATTACATGCTTCACGCCATCCTCGTTGTTGCTCAGAGTGACGTAATCGGCGATGTCCTTGAGTGCGGGAATTGCATTGGCCATAGCAACGCCTAGACCGGCGGCTTCCAGCATTTCATGGTCATTCCACGAATCACCGATCGCAATGGTTTGTGAGAGATCGCAGCCAAAGTGGCCAGCCAGGAATTTCAGCGCATGGCCCTTGGTGCCTTCATGGTGCATAATCTCCAGGAAGTTTGGCTTGGATTTGGTCACATGTACGCCATCTCCCAGTAGCTCACGAATTTCCGGAGCAATCTGGTCCAGATAATCTGGCTCGTCGATGATGAGCATCTTAGGCGTTGGCTGGGCAACCAGCTTGGAGAAATCCGGCTCCACATAATAAGCGGTTCCATTAAGGGTGGTGTAGTCGATCAGCTTCTGGTTCTCTTCACGGGCATACAGCTTGTCATCAATATAGGTTTGCAGATGGAGGTTACGCTCGATACAGAATTCAAATAGCTTGTAGGCAGCCTCCTGCGGCATATAGCGTTCATACAGCACTTTCTCGTCCAGCAAATTCTTGACCAGGGCTCCCTGGTAGGTAATAATCGGCACGTTAAGGCCGGTTTGGCGAGCGATGGCCTGTGCTGAAGCATAGGCGCGGCCCGTCGCCAGGGTAACGACGACGCCTTGGGCAACTGCTTGCTCAAGAGCCTGCTGCGTGGCAGGAGTCACTTCTCGGTTGTCGTTAATCAGCGTGTCGTCGATATCGATAGCTATCAGTTTGTACAATGTTCTCTCTCCTTTTTTATCTAAGTTGCCTAAGCGCCTATGATTATTCTTCAAGAAACACCAGACCGATGAAATCATCAAACTCCAGGTTCCCGAAGTAGTGTTTGACGTCGAGGCCATCCAGAGCTTCCTTGACCGCAGTATCTTCATATTTAATGCCTCTAAGCTTGTCCTCGATATCGGTAACGTCGCCCACGCCGAAGAAATCACCATAAATCTTGATCTCCTGAATGTATCCGTCCTTAATATTCATCCGCAAGTCGATAATGCCTACCGGGAATTTCTTGACATGCTTCACGTTGCTTTCGGGGGACAATCCATAGTTCCAATCCCAATTCTTGTAGCGCTCTTGAGATATCTCATGAATTTTGCTCCAGTCCGCTTCGGTCAGCTTATACTGAGGAACGGCCTGCGGCTCCATGCCGAAGATGTGGCGCAGTAATTCACTACGGAATTCTTCAATGGTCATGCCCTGTTCCAGAAAATCAACGATGTTGGCAACCCGGCTGCGCACCGATTTGGTGCTTTTGGATTTAAATTTCTCCGGATTTGCATGAAGCGAGGCTTGTACATCCTCCAGATTCAGATTGAACATCAGCGTGCCGTGGCTGAACATCCGTCCACGGGTAGCAAATTGAGCGTTGCCGGAAATCTTCTGTTCGCCCACTTGAAGGTCGTTGCGTCCAGTCATTTCGGCATTTACGCCCAAGGATTTAAGTGCTTGAACGACAGGCTCGGTAAATTTACGGAAATTATGAAAGGATTGTCCATCATCCTTGGTGATGAAGCTGAAATTCAGGTTGCCCAGGTCATGATATACAGCTCCGCCTCCGGACAGCCGACGCACAACCTGAATGCCATGCTCCTTGACATACTCCTGGTTAATCTCTTCAATCGTGTTCTGGTGCTTGCCAATAATGATGGATGGCGCATTAATATAGAACAACAGATAGCTGTCATCCTCCAGTGGCAAATGGCGCAGGGAGTACTCCTCGATGGCCAAATTGACGGACGCATCCGTAATTCCTTCGTTATCAATGAACAACATGGTTCTCATCCTCCTATTTACACTTTCAAACCTGATAGGAAAGCTCCGATATGTAGATGTACTTGCTCACTCTTTATTGTAAACCAATTGTCCCGGAAACCAAAGGGAAAAGGTCTGTTCAATTCCGGTTATTGACGTGGGGGGACCGAAAACTCCATAATGAGGGCATTGAAGCTTGCTGTCAGGCGCATAGCTGTATTTATAAATGGAAGAGGGATTCGTAATGGATTTGGAAGTATACGGACATGGGGGAGACTTACTGACGGCCTCGGCTCGTTATGGTGTGGACGCGCAGCAGGTGACGGATTTTAGTGCAAATATTAATCCGCTGGGGCCACCTCCAGGATTGCTGGATAGGTTGAGCGAGGCCCTTGAGGGCATTGTCCGCTACCCGGACCCCGGTCATCGCAGGTTTGTGGCTTTGTTAGCGGAGCACCACCGGACGGATGTGGCCGGCATCGTTGTTGGCAATGGTGCAGCGGAGAATATGGCACTGGCGTTATTGGGCCTGGCACCTGACAAGGTAGGGATTGTGGAGCCTTGCTTCTCGGAATATCGTACATTGGCTGAGCAGTTTGGTTGCCTTGTAATGTCGGTATATGGGGGAGAGGAGCGTCAATTCCGGGCGGAGTCGGAGGAGGTAGAGCGGCTGATTCGGGATACGGATTTGATCTTCATCGGCCAGCCCAACAATCCGAACGGTGTGCAATATACGCTGGACGAGTTGCGTCGATTTGCGGCAGCGGGGGAGCAACATGGTACATATGTGGTTATGGATGAAGCCTTTATTGATTTTATCCCTGCAGAGCAGCGCTGTACCCTGCTCGCAGAATTATCGTCTTACCCACATTTGATTTTGATTCGGTCGATGACCAAGTTTTATGCGATTCCAGGGTTAAGACTGGGTTATGCGTTGGCTAGTCCCGAGGTAGCTGACAAAATGAGAGCGGTTCAGGTAACCTGGAGCGTTAATTCACTGGCCTTGGTCGCCGGAGAATTTTGCCTGGGAGTCAGCGGGGACTATGAGCGAGCAACGCTGGCTCTCGTAGAGCAGCAACGAGATTGGCTACGCCGGGAACTTGAAGAGTTAGACTGCGTGACTTGGCCAAGCCAGGCCAATTTCCTGCTGGTTCGATTGCCGGAGTCCTGGACTGCATCTAAGATGCAAGAAGCCTTGGGGCGGCGGTCGTTGCTGGTGCGTAGCTGTGCCATGTACGCTGGCTTGACGGAGCGGGATATCAGGCTCGCCGTTAAGGAGGCGGCGGCTTGCCGTCAATTAATCAAGGAGATGAAGGAAGTCATGGGGGGAACGGGAAGATGACGACACCATTTTTGGAAGCACAGCCAGGGGCGGTGTATCCGTCCCGGGTATGGCCGGGCCTGCAATTGAATTACGGAGAGCGGCATTTGCTGCTGGAGGCCCCCGAGGAATTGGACGGGCTGGGTAGCGCCGTTTTTGGTGGAGGAAGTGGAGGGGTCAAACGGATGGCCAACATCTACGTGGATCGTTTCTACCGCTGCGATGATCCGGTAAGGGATATCGCAGAACTGCTGCGAGAATGGGGGTATCCCGCCGCGGGCACGGCCGGACTATTGACGGCCGTTCAGCTTCGCCATGCGGCGGTAGCGGAGGAGCGCAGCGAGGACTTCGCCGTCTTCTGCTGTGCGACGGCGGGGGTGTCGAACGCCGCGCGCGCAGGCGTTCGGCGGACGACGTTCCCGGCCTCCTGGACGCCGGGAACGATTAATGTGCTGCTGGCCGTAGATGGACGGCTGACGCCGTCCGCGATGGTCAACGCCGTAATCACGGCGACCGAGGCCAAGACGGCCGCGCTGGGCGACCTCGGCGTATGCGACGCCGAGAACGGGCTTCCGGCCACCGGCACCACGACCGATGCGGTCATGCTTGGCGTGAGTCAGCGGGCCGAATGGCCGCTATTGCACGCCTATGCAGGCACCGCTACGGACCTGGGCGGCATGGTGGGCCGCCTGGTCTACGCCGCCGTGAGCGAATCGCTGCGCGTGGGCGCAGCGGGAGCGCGCGGGTGATGGCGGCGTGGTGGGTGCTGCCGGTCGCGTACCTGCTCGACCGGCTGCTTGGCGATCCGCGCTGGCTCCCCCACCCTGTGGTGGGGATGGGCAAGGTGATCGCCGCGCTGGAGGCGGCCATCCGCCGCCTCGCCCCTGCCCGCCACTACCGCGTGGCGGGCGTGTTGCTGCCGCTGCTGGTCGCTGGCGGCAGCTTTGCTGTGACCTGGGCGCTGCTGCGCTTGCTGGCCCAGGTCAGCCCGTGGCTGGCGGCCGCTGTGGAGGCCGCCCTGATCTGGACGACGATCGCCGCCAAGGGCTTGCGCGACGCGGGGCAGGACGTGGCCGGGCACCTGCTGCGCGGTGACCTGCCTGCGGCCCGCCGCGCGCTCGGGATGATCGTCGGCCGTGACACGGCGCACCTGGATGCGCCGGAGACCGTGCGCGGCGCCGTGGAGACCGTCGCCGAGAACATCGTCGACGCCGTTGTGTCGCCGTTGCTGTTCGCCCTGCTGGGCGGCGCTCCGCTGGCGATGGCTTACCGGGCGGTCAACACCCTCGACTCGATGGTCGGCTATAAGAACGACAAATACATCGATCTCGGCTGGGCCTCTGCCCGGTTGGACGATATCGCCAACTACATTCCAGCTCGCTTCACCGCAGCGCTTCTGTTCGCCGCTGCCGGGGCGCTGCGGCTAGACGCCCGAGGAGCTTGGCGGGCTGTGCGACGCGACGCTTCCGCTCATCCCAGCCCGAACAGTGGCTTCCCGGAAGCGGCGGTAGCTGGTGCACTGGGCGTGCGACTGGGCGGGGAGAACAGCTATCATGGCGTAACCTCGTTCCGGGCTTACATGGGCGACAAGACGAGAGAGCTTGAGCCAGAGGATGTAGAGAAAACGTCCAAGCTGATGTTTTGGGTGGCAAATGCCCTGGTCATTCTGGGAACGCTGGCGCTGCTGGGCATGGAGATTCGCTAGAGCCCTCCAAACGGGGCTGAACAAAATAAACTAAGCTGAATAAAACAAACGGAAGCTAAAATGAGCTAAATGTGGTGAACAAAGCAAGCTTTCGAGAGCTGGTAGGGGGCTAGCTAGAATGGAGGATGCAGTCACGGTGGTCCTTCAACCCCAAGTTGCCCGCTTTTGAAGTAAAACGATACTGGGGTCATTAATGAGACAATGAGATTTTAGAATTAACGGGAAACAGTCCCGCTAATTAACGCGTGACAGGCCATAGGCGCACTTTATAGGGAATATGTCATGCTAATATCGGCGTTATTATTTCCTGTTAATTATGAATTTTGCGGACTTGCTAGGGTGGATGTTGTAGCATCGGCAAGCGGAGTCCCACACTAGTCTTCAGGCCCTTGATAATTCAACATGTTTTAGTTTTCAATAACCGATGAGATTACCCACTGTGTACAATGCAAGGAAAAAAAGGAGGCGGGAGGATGGCGGCAACGGTAGAATGGTGGCTGGTACGGCATGGGGTGACTGCTTGGAACCGCGAACGCCGATATCAGGGGCATAGTGATATTCCGTTATTAGCTGGAGTAAAAGCTGGGCTGGAAGGGCTGAAGCGGGAGCTGAAGGGAGTCGATTTCGCGGCAGTCTACGCCAGTGATCTACGTCGCTGCCGTGAAACGCTGGCAACAGCCCGGCCCGATTTAATTGGAATCATGCAGCCCGACTCCCGCTTGCGGGAACTGAATTTCGGTCATTGGGAAGGCTGCACGTATGAGCAACTTAAGGATAATGAGAATTACCGGTCATGGATTGATCATCCTCAGATGGTGACCCCGCCGGGGGGAGAATCCTGGCAAGCTTTTGAGGCGAGGGTGATGGACCTATACGCCGAACTAATGACCATCTCGCAGGTGCTGGTGCGAGCGGCAGCAGGACAAGAGGCAGCCCCAAAAGGGTCAGTAGAACCTGATTTGTCACCAGATCGCCCTTTGCATTTGCCGCCAGACAGCCTGTCTTCCCATACGCCGGTTCATGGCATTGATAAGCCTCCGACGACTATAGGGGACAAATTTCGGGAGCCAACGAGTAATTCCCCCTTACATCTATTGATAGTCACTCATGGTGGGGTAATTGCAAAGCTTAGCTCACTTGTCCAGCCAGAGCTAAATTTCTGGGATACCCGGGTGGCACCCGGAGGCATCCAGCGACTTAGCCTTGCCCTATAGAAAAGTAGTGAATAAGTGGATGGAGGGAGAAGCATGGTGAGCGAGTTGAATGGGTATCCGGTCTGGTGCTGAACCAGTGAGCTTAATCCAATACAGCCCTAGCCCTCCTTTTTTAACTTGTTCATTAAGACGGCTTCACCAAGCTGCCAAACTCTGTGTTTGCATAGGTTTACGGCTGGGGTACGATCCGAATATCTATGAAAGTGTAAAGCAACAGAATAACGAAAACAGCAATGAGTGCAGTAGATAAAATGCCTTTCCACAACGATCTTCGCATCCCGGATTTCCATTTCCTAGATATGTTCTTGACGACTTCGGCCTGAGCCAGATTGCGTTCAGCGTGATTGCCGGACAACTCCCCGGCCATAGCTTGTAGCTCAGCTTGGCATTCCGCACAATTGGCCAGATGTTCCTCGATCAGAGCCTTGCTATCCCCGCTGCATACCCCATCCTGGTACAAGGGTAGCAAATCTCGGATGACCTCGCATGATACTTTCATTTCATCGCCTCCTGTAATTGTTTTTTTGCCCTGTAAAAAATCAACCTGGCCCAGTTATCGCTCTTCCCAAACAACTCACCAATTTGCAAGAAGGGCAATTCGCCAAACACTCTTAAGGTAAAGATTTCCTTATAGGGCTCTTTAAGATGATGTAGCTGCTGGTGCAGTTGCCTGGCAATATCCTGATTTGAAAAGTCCCTGACTGGGTCCGAGTTCCTGTCAGGAAACTCGGGGTCCAGGGCCGGAGCCAAACGTGATCGTTTATCGGCAAGCGAGAAGTAGGTGTTCTTGGCAATTTGGCACAGCCAGACGTACAATTTGCAGCTTCCGTTAAACTGGTTAATCTGCTTCATGGCCTTGAAGAAGGTCTCTTGAGTGATTTCCTCTGCAACCGCTTCGTTCCGGCACAGGGTTAATACATATTTATACACGTCAGAAAAGTATTCCGCGTATATCTCTCCGAAGTCCGGCACTCTCTCACCTCCTGTCTATAAGACCCGGTATTCGCCAAAACGTTTCAAGGTTTTTTAAATTCATCATACTAGATTGCTTTGACAAGAACATATGTTCGCAATATAATTACAGACATAAGGGAGGATAACGGGAATGGACGTATATGACAAGCTGACGATACTAGCCGATTCGGCCAAATATGATGCCTCATGCTCTTCAAGTGGGGTGGAACGGGGTGGAGGAAATGGAGGCTCCGCAGGCAATACGGTGGCTTCGGGAATTTGCCACAGCTTCGCGGCGGACGGACGATGTATTTCCTTGTTGAAGGTATTGCTGACTAACGGCTGCATTTATGATTGCAAATATTGTGTTAACCGCAGATCTAATGATACACAGCGGGCCATGTTTACACCTGAAGAGCTGGCGGAGCTGACGATGAACTTCTATCGTCGTAACTATATCGAAGGGTTGTTTCTAAGCTCAGGCATCATGCGAAATCCGGATTATACTACAGAGCAGTTAATTCGGGTGCTGGAGCTGTTGCGGAGGACTTACCATTTTCGTGGATATATACATGTCAAGGCAATTCCGGGCGCTGATCCGGCGTTGATCTCCCGGCTTGGCCTGCTGGCAGATCGGATGAGTGTAAATATTGAGTTGCCCTCTCAGGATAGCTTGCTCCGGCTGGCACCTGACAAGAATAAGACGGATATTCTCGGGCCGATGACGGCTATACGTCAAGGTATTCGTGAGAATAGTACGGATGTGGTCAAATACCGTCATGCCCCTCGTTTTGTACCTGGAGGACAAAGCACACAGATGATTGTTGGAGCGACCCCGGATAGCGATTTGAGCATTCTGAAGCTGACCGAGGCGTTATATAGAACATATGAGTTGAAACGGGTTTATTATTCTGCTTATACCCCGGTAGCCGAGCATGCCCTGTTGCCGTCCATCGACAGCAAGCCCCCGTTGCTCCGGGAGCACCGCTTGTATCAGGCAGATTGGCTGCTGCGCTTCTATGGTTTTGAAGCCAAGGAACTGCTTGACGAGAGCACGCCGAACTTCAACCTGATGATGGACCCCAAGTGCCATTGGGCGATCCGACATATCGAACATTTTCCCGTGGATGTGAACAGGGCGACTTACAACACCTTGCTGCGCGTACCTGGCATTGGCGTAAGAAGTGCCAAGCGAATTATGGCAGCGCGCCGAACGGGAAGCCTTGATTTTCACGGATTGAAGAAGCTGGGTGTGGTGTTGAAGCGGGCGCAGTATTTCATTACCTGCTCAGGCCGGAGACTGGAAGGGCTCAAGGTGAACGAGAGCACTATTTTAAGATCGCTGCTGTCCGGCAAGGAGATTGAGATGTATCTACCCCGGCCGAAGGTAGAGCAGCTCACTCTATTTAATGAAACAGAGCTGGCAGGTATAGGCTCACCGAGAGGGGAACCAACACCATGGCTGCTTGGCTAACGGAAGCGGCGTATGGCTATGATGGCAGCTTTGACGGCTTGCTTAGCTGCGTGTTCGATAGCTTTAAACGGAAGGAGGAGCTAGTTGATCTCCGCTCGGATGCTGACCCGCAATATACGTTGTTTCAAACCCGATTTGTCGAGACCTGTGAGGAGAAGGCAGCTAGGGTCTACAAGGGAATTGGTCAGAAGATATCCCCCGCAGCTCAAGAGCTGGTACGTCGAGGCTTCTTGACTTGTGACCCGCAGAAGGATTTGTTGATTTACCGCTTCTTGCGATTAGGCTTTGCCAAGGGAAGCGCAGTGATGGGGATGCTGACCGATCATACGGTGTATCGGTTGAACAAAGCGGTGCGCCATTTAAATACGGAGACCCATGCCTTGACGGGATTTGTCCGCTTTTCGGTGTATGATGAGGTGCTTGTCTCCGTGATTGAGCCAAAGAATTACGTTCTCCCGCTACTAGCCCCTCATTTCTGTGACCGTTACAGTCAGGAAATGTTCCTCATTCATGACAAGACGCATGGACAAGCTCTGGTGCATCGTCCAGTACAAGGGGGAGCTTGGCATACTGAGCTTATGGAGCTTGATGAGTTGACTTTGCCCGCCGCCGGGGAAGAGGAGCAACTATACCGTCGTTTGTGGAAGCAGTTCTACAATACGGTAGCGATACGGGAACGCTTGAATCCTCGCGGACAGATGTCACATATGCCCAAGAGATACTGGCGGCAATTAACGGAGATGCAGGAAGTAGAGCAGTCTGCTAGTCAGGAGACGAATCTTCTGTATAAGACGGGTGCATCAAAACGGTTGCCCGAAGGTTCAAAACAAGATAAGTAAGCGCGGAATCTTCCGCTAAGAGTAAACCACTTGGGCTGCCAGGTACTACAGTGAAATCTGATACAATAGGATTAATCAGGTATGTGAGATAGAGAAATCTGCACATCAGACAAATCTTATATACCAGCTAGAATTCACATATGTGGTAAGCTAAGCCATTGATGCAGAGGGGAAGTCGTACAGCTTGAATTTGATCCAACAACAGGGGCCAGCTTATATCTATCCGTATGTCAGCCATGAGAACGAGCGTGAGCTATGCCATATGGAACTTCGGGCACTCTTTGGTGATTTTAATGCAGAGATGCCTTATATCGTAAGTGCGCGGCGGCTTGCGCCGAATCGCAGCCCGTTCATCTCCTTGCGGCTGGATGTGCTGTTGGCCAGGGACAGCCTGGAGGAGCTCTTGGAACAGGTCGGGGATTTGTACCTTGAGGGTTCAACGTTCAAGGTTGTATATCTGAAATGTGGGCTAAGATACACTTATGAGGAGCAGCGAGAGGCGGAGCGCCAGATCGGTGGTCGCATACGGGGGAAAGCTGACATGAAAAATCCAGATGTGACCTTCGGCTTGCTCGCCAGAGAGGAAGGATGGACACTTGGCATTTGCCATGCAGCCGATCCGGTGTGGCTCGCTCATAAGCATAAACCACATAATTACTCCACAGGGCTGACTACGGTTACCGCCAGGGCATTGGTGAATATCGCATTACCTGATCCAGAAGGTCTGAAGGCTATTGATCCTTGCTGCGGCATGGGCAATGTCCTGATTGAAGCCTTGTCCATGGGCGTGGATATCGTTGGTCGCGATATTAACCCGGTTGCGATACGCGGGGCCAGAAGTAATCTTCGTCATTTTGGTTACGAGGATACCGCCATCGTGGCTATCCAGGATTTGAAGGAGCTTGAAGGGGAATATGCGGCGGCCATCGTTGATCTACCATATAATCTTTGTTCAGTGCTTCCGCTAGCAGAGCGAAGGCAGATGCTGGACAGTATACGCCGGATTAGTCGCCGTGCGGTTATCGTCTCGACCGAGCCGTTGGAGGAAGAGCTTGAGGATGCCGGACTTCACATCAGGGATCGTTGTGTGACTATGAAGGGGAGGTTTGCACGTCGTATCTGGCTGGTTCATCATTAGGATGCAGGTTGTCAGCATCCTGCTTTTCCCCTATAATCCAATAGAGAAGAAAGCCTTAAGCAAGCGTACAATCGTACCCGTAGGTCCCGATGCCGCCATGGCGTAACGCCAGGTGAGCTTTGGGTTAAAAGGGAAGCCGGTGCAACTCTGGCACGGTCCCGCCACTGTAAACAGGGACGAGCTCACAATAGCCACTGTCTACCGTCAGACGGGAGATGGGAAGGCGAGCATCGTCGGCACCTGTAAGTCAGGAGACCTGCCACGGGAACTCAATGACGGTCCTTCGAGGAAAGGATAACGTTCTGCCAAGACACCCATGCCTATAGCGATTGTTGTGGCTTAAGCCACCGTTTGCTGGCATGACTTTGTAGACGTAGCCCATCCGACCTGGAGTGGGTTTTTCTTTTTGAGTGCTTTCTTTGACGCCTGTAAGTGCGTGATCCAAAAGTTAGGTTTTCAGGACCGAAGCTTATGCTTTCGATGTGCGTTTTTTCAAAACGCTTGAGTTGGATGAAGCTAGGGGCTGAGTAGCGGAGCTACACGTTTTCGCAGAAAACGACTTCGGAAGCATGGGTACGTGAGCAACTCAAATGTTTCTGCAAGAAACATGCTACGTAAGCATAGGCTAGGCCCGGTTGAATTCAAGATTTGATGTCGAATTCACTCCTTGAACAGCTTCGTCTTGGGAAGACAACTTTTGGAACAACCTCTATAAGGCGAAATTCAGACACAGAGGAGAGGTCAAAGCATGAAGAAATGGCAAAAAATTTGGGGTAGTCTATTGCTGGCTACGCTGTTGGTATTGGCAGGCTGCGGCAGTAACAATGCAGCTGTAGACCAGAATCAGGGAACGAACACGAACACGCCTGCGGCTCAGGAGCA
The DNA here is from genome assembly GCF_056836745.1 of Paenibacillus sp. 1SOY10. Taxonomy (NCBI): domain Bacteria; kingdom Bacillati; phylum Bacillota; class Bacilli; order Caryophanales; family Paenibacillaceae; genus Paenibacillus; species Paenibacillus sp. 1SOY10. The sequence continues at coordinate 45,136 of NZ_JBXENK010000012.1, forward strand.
AAATGCAGGTACAAATGCAGGGAGCGAGCAAGCCGTTGCTCATACGGAATATCCGCTAACCGTACAGGATTCGAGTGGTCAGGAATTTACCTTCGAATCGGCTCCACAAAAAATCGTATCCCTGGCTCCTTCGGATACCGAAGTATTGTTTGCACTGGGACTGGATGAGCAGATCGTTGGCGTATCCGATTTGGATGATTATCCGGAAGCCGTGAAGGACAAGCCACGCATGGGGACCTCCAAGGTCAATGTAGAGGCCGTCGTTGCTGCGCAGCCTGACCTGGTTGTTACCGCCAGCTTCATTAACGAAGCTACGGTCAAGAGCTTGGGTGATTTAGGCATCAAGGTATTCCAGTCCGAACCCAAGACGATTCAGGACGCAATAGAGCATATTGAATTGATTGGCACCATTACTGATCACCATGCCCAGGCGGCGGAAGTAGTGGCCAAGATGGAGCAGGAGCTGCAATTGGTTACCGAAGCTGTCAAATCCGTGAGCGAAGATCAGAAGAAAAAGGTATACATCGAGTTTTCCCCGGGATGGACGGTGGGGAAGGGCGAATTTATGGATGAAATGATTTCGCTGGCTGGTGGACTTAATGTAGCATCTGACATTGAGGGCTGGTCAGAAATCAATGAAGAGAACATTATTCAGGCTGATCCGGACGTCATCTTGTACGCAAAGAGCCTGGTTTATGAGAACAATCAAACTTTGGCTGATATTATTAAAGCCCGTGGTGGTTGGGATCAGATCAAAGCTATCAAGGAAGATCAAGTCTTTGGTCTGGAAGATAACTTGCTGAGCCGTCCTGGACCACGGATTACGCAAGGACTTATTGAGGTGGCAAAGGCGATCTATCCGGACTTGGTACAACCATGATTCGTGGCAAACTGGCCGGATACGGAACGATAGGGCTGTTGCTGCTCGCAGTGACGCTGCTGCTTTGTATCGGAATCGGCTCGGTCTATTTGCCTGCTGGAGAGATTGCAGCTATTCTGCTGCACCGGATTCCGGGGCTTGGCCGCTTGATTACCCCTGATTGGGAAGTGGCATCGGAGCAAATCGTCGTTCTGGTGCGCCTTCCGAGAGTGCTACTCGGCATGCTTGTGGGCGCTTCGCTGGCGGTTGCCGGGGCTGGGTTCCAGGGCGTCCTGCGCAATCCCCTGGCTGATCCCTATACGCTGGGCGTATCGTCTGGCTCGGCCATCGGGGCAGCCGTCCTGATATTCTTTGGCTGGCAGTTCTCCTTGCTGGGGGTGTTCACACTTCCGGTTGTCGCCTTTATCACCGGATCAATCACGTTGTGGATCGTCCTGTGGCTGGCGCGGGAGAACGGCAAGATTCCGATCGAAAGCCTGATTCTCTCGGGGGTTGTTATGCAGGCCTTTCTTGGAGCCGTGGTCTCTTTTTTGACGGCCATGTCCAAGAAAACGGTCAACGAAATTTTATACTGGACAATGGGCAGCTTAAGCTTGCGTGGATGGTCGTATACGGCCATCCTTTTCCCATATTTGCTGCTGGGAGCGTTATACTTATGGAGTAGAGCCAAGCATTTGAACTTGCTGTCTCTGGGAGAGCGTCAAGCCGCTCATTCCGGGATGGCCGTAGAGCGGACCAAGCTGCTGGTGCTGCTGGTGGCAACGCTGATGACGGCGGCAGCCGTATCTGTATCAGGAGTTATTGGCTTTGTTGGACTGGTAGTTCCTCATATGATTCGTTTGATTACAGGGCCGGATTATCGCTTGATTATTCCGTTGTCGGCGATTGGTGGCGGCATTTTCATGATGTGGAGTGATCTTGCCGCCCGTTCGTTGCTTGCCCCTACCGAGATCCCGCTTGGTATTATCACCGCCTTTGTGGGCGCACCCTTCTTCGGTTATTTGTTATACCTCAAGAAGAAGCAAAGGGAGGCGGAGATGCGTTGATTGAGATCACGAACATATCCAAATCCTTTGGCCGCTACAACATACTGGATAAGCTGAGTTGGCAGGTGCAGTCCGGTGAGTTCTGGGGTCTGATTGGCCCGAACGGCAGCGGCAAGACCACACTCATGAACTTGATTTCTGGTGTAGAGAAGCCAAATGGCGGGGAGATACGCTTGGATGGAAAGCTGCTGGAGACATACTCGCGCAAGGCGTTATCGCATAAAATTGCTGTATTGCAGCAAGATGGTCTGCCGCCTGTAGGTTATTCGGTCCGTGAGGTGGTGGAGATGGGCAGGTTTGCCTATCAGGACTGGCGGGGGCGTGAGCCAGGTGATTCGTTGGCAGGCGCCCGGTTAATCGACGGTATCATGGAGCGTCTGGATTTGATGGAACTGCAACACCGCCCGCTCAGTGTACTTAGCGGGGGACAGCGGCAACGGGCCGCCTTGGGGAAGGTCATGGCTCAGCAGCCGGAATTGGTATTGCTCGACGAGCCAACTACCTATCTGGATTTGCGTTACCAGCTTCAATTCATGGAATTGGTGGCAGACTGGCAGCGCACAGAAGGGCTAACAGTCATCTCAGTGATGCATGATTTGAATTTGGCAGCGATGTATTGTAATCGCCTGCTTGTTATGAGTGGAGGAAGTATCGTGGCACAGGGCGCTCCGCAGGATATTCTGTCACCAGACCTGGTAGCCAAGGTATTTGGCGTTCATGCGCACCAGGTTGCCCACCCGGATCTGGACATTCCCCAGCTTTTGCTGCGGCGAGGGGACGCTACTCCGTAAGCAAAGGCAGGAATGGCTGAGAAAGGGAGAATGAACATGGAATTTCAATCATTAGCACAGTTAATACGGGAGATTACCCCACTGAATTCGGCAGCGATGAAGGCAGCCGGGGAGCACTTGGACCTTCTGACGAAGCCGCCCGGCAGTCTTGGCAAGCTGGAGGCACTGGCGGTTAAGCTATCCGGTATTTCCGGGGAAATGCAGCCCTCATTCTCCAAACGGACCGTTGTCGTTATGGCGGCGGATCACGGAGTATGCGAAGAGGGAGTAAGTGCCTTTCCGGCAGAAGTGACTCCGCAGATGGTGCTTAACTTTCTCGCTGGCGGTGCGGCTGTGAATGTCTTGGCTCGCCAAGCGTCAGCCGAGGTTGTTTGCGTGGATATCGGGGTAAACGCAGAGCTTAAGCATCCGAATTTACTTCAGCGCAAGCTCCGTTATGGCACCGCGAATATGGCTAAAGGTCCAGCGATGAGCCGGGAGGAAGCGGAAGCGGCTATACTGGTGGGGGCGAATGTGGTTGCTGCTGAAGCCGAGCGGGGAGCCCGGCTGTTCGTAACCGGAGAGATGGGGATCGGCAATACGACGGCCAGTGCAGCCTTAATGAGTAGCCTTACAGGTTATTCTCCGCTGGAAAGTGTGGGCCGGGGAACAGGGATTACAGATGAGCGTCTGGAGCACAAGAGGAATGTGGTGGCACGAGCGCTGGAGGTTAACTCTCCTGATACAGAAGACCCGCTTGATGTACTGTCCAAGGTGGGTGGATTGGAGATTGCCGGGATGACCGGGATTATCCTGGGGGCCGCTGCTTTGCACTGCCCCGTTGTTATTGATGGCTTCATCTCTACAGTGGCTGCATTAGTAGCCGTACGCTTAGCACCAGAAGCGGCTAATTACGTCATTGCTTCCCATGTTTCTCACGAACAAGGGCATCGCCAATTACTTGAATCCATGAAGCTTGCGCCTATGCTGGAGCTGGACATGCGCCTGGGTGAAGGCACAGGAGGGGTGCTTGCATTGCATCTCGTGGATGCCGCTTGCCAGGTTATGAGCGAGATGGCTACCTTCGAAAGTGCGGGAGTATCGGATGGTACTGCTTCCGAAGAGCTAAGCCGATGAAGGTGTTGGTGACCGGGGGAGCGCGTAGCGGAAAAAGCACGTTTGCCGAACGCTTTGTAATGAAGCAAGCGGGCTCGGCCACTTACATTGCCACGGCACAAGCCTTTGATGAAGAGATGAGGGAACGCATTGCTCTTCACCGGCAACAGCGTGAGCAGCAAGAATATGGCTGGACTACGCTGGAAGAACCCTACAAACTTCCGGCCTTATTAATGGAACTAGGTGCAGACCGAAGCAGAGAACGGTCTCCCGTTGTATTGGTCGATTGCCTGACCTTATGGTTATCCAATATCTTGCTGGATGCTGGAGATGAGCCTAATCTGGCGACCGAAATAGTCATGGGGCAAATTGAAGAACTTGCTGCGGCTGTCGCTGAATTCCCTGGTACGCTCGTGATGGTCACGAATGAGGTAGGGCATGGAATTGTACCGGAGTATCCGCTGGGGCGGCAATATCGGGATTTGGCCGGCACGCTGAATCGGACAATTGCAGCGTTGGCAGACCAGGTATTTCTAGTAACAGCAGGCATCCCGATAGAATTAAAAAGCAGGGAGTATCGCTTATGAGCGAACCTAAATCTCAAGAACCGCAAAATAATATCGTTTATCCCCTATCTCATCAAATTGCTGTGGCGTTCCAATTCCTGTCCCGTATTCCGATTCGGAAGGAACTGGACTTTACACCTGATCTCTTGCGACGTAGCGCAGTATATTATCCTTTGGTTGGAGCAACGATTGGTATTTGCGTCTGGGCTGCGGGTCTTTTATTCGCCTGGTTGCTGCCTTCCTGGCCTGCGTCTGTGCTAGCTCTGATCGTCTGGGTGTGGCTAACGGGTGGCTTGCATCTGGATGGCTGGATGGATACGGCTGACGGGCTGCTAAGCTACCGGTCCAGGGAGCGAATGCTGGATATTATGAAGGACAGCCGGGTTGGTGCCATGGGCGTACTCGCTTGCCTGCTGCTGGTGTTGCTTAAGCTGTCTTTAATCTTATCCTTACTGGAAAATAGTCCTGTTCAATCGGGCTTAGCCATTGTGACGGCGGCGATATGGAGTCGCTGGTTCATGACCCGGGCCATGCAGCACTGGCCAAAGGCCAGACAAGGAGAAGGGCTGGCCGGACAATTCCGTGCTGTGGGGGGACGCGAGACTCAGGAGTCTACCGTACTTGCCCTGTTGCTCACGATTGCAGCCATGCTATTCTTTCTGCTGCTGGCTCTTCAAGGGATTGAGCAGTCTGCTTTGATGAAGACCATGCTCTATATCATCCTTCATCCGGTTGTGGCTTGGGGAGCTGGCACCTGGGCAGCGGGACGAATCAGCCACAAATTGGGGGGCTTGACGGGGGATACCTACGGAGCGCTGAATGAAGGGCTGGAAGCTTTGCTGTTACTGCTGGCTGTGCTGATTTTGCCGTGAGAACGGGCTGGCGAGAGAGGAGTACGAAGCGCAATGGAGCGTAGTAACAAGACAACTGCCAACAACGGTGCAGTTCTAATGGTGCAAGGCACAGCATCGGATGTAGGGAAAAGTGTAATTGTGACGGCATTGTGCCGCATTTTTGTACAGGATGGACTGCAACCTGCCCCGTTCAAGTCCCAGAACATGGCCTTGAATTCATATGTTACGCCAGACGGCAAGGAGATCGGTCGTGCACAAGGAACGCAGGCGGAGGCCTGCGGAATCGCAGCGACAACCGATATGAACCCGGTGCTGCTCAAGCCGACGGGGGACATGCACTCGCAGATCGTAGTTCATGGTCGTCCGCATCAGCATCTCAGTGCGGTTAGATACCGGGAAGAGTTCTTACCCAAAGCTCAGCCGCTGGTGATGGACGCTCTGAATCGGCTGCGCCAGCAATACGATATCGTTGTAATGGAAGGTGCGGGGAGTCCGGCTGAAATCAACCTTAAGCATAGGGATATCGTAAATATGAATTTGGCAGGTTGGGCAGATGCTCCGGTTATTCTGATCGGAGATATCGACCGGGGTGGTGTATTTGCCTTTTTGGTCGGGACGTTGGAACTGCTAGAGCCGCATGAACGGGACCGCGTAAAGGGCTTCATCATCAATAAGTTTCGTGGTGACGTATCTCTCCTGAAGCCTGGTCTGGATTGGCTGGAGGGGCGTACCGGCATCCCTGTACTAGGCGTCATTCCCTTCATGCCTGATATGGATATTGAAGCAGAGGATTCTGTCGTACTGGATACTTATGCTTTGGCTCCACCAGCCTCAGGGCAGACGGAACTGGACATCGCCGTAATCCGCTACCCTCGGATTTCAAATTTCACCGACTTTGATCCATTAACGGTAGAGCCTGATGTTTCGGTCCGCTATGTAGATAAGGCCGCAGATCTGGGGAACCCGGATGTCATTATCCTGCCGGGGACGAAGGATACGCTCGGCGATCTGGACTATTTGCGTCTTCAAGGACTGGAACAGGAAATATCCCGTCATTTGCGGCGTGACACACACACGCAATTGGTTGGGATCTGCGGAGGATATCAAATGCTTGGGGAGCAGCTCCATGATCCTGAGGGAGTGGAAGCTACGGCTTCAAGGTCTGCCGTAGGTTTGGCCTGGCTACCGTTGACGACCACCTTTATTCCCGGAAAGAAGACTGTCCGTGTACAAGGAACGACGCTAAATGATTCACCGCTGCGCTTGCACGCGACGGAAGATAAATTATTCATAGAGGGCTATGAGATTCATGCCGGGGTCACTACACCGATGCCTGCTCAAGGTACTCCCGTATCCATTGCCCCATTATTTGCAGTCCGTTCCACTGAAGGCACCAGCCACAATGCGCAAGTAGAGAAGGCTCATCTTGAAGGGGCAGCCCGCAAGGATGGGAGAGTGTTCGGGACCTACTTGCACGGATTGTTTCATAATGATGACTGGAGGCGTGCTTGGCTCAACGGGATTCGCGTGAGCAAGGGATTAGCTCCTTTGGAAGCTACTATCTCTATGGCAGCACGCAAGGAGGAGGCCTTCGATCGGCTTGCTGATCATGTCCGCGCACATTTGCAGATGGAGAAGCTATATGAGATTGCTGGTGTTCAGCGCAAGTCTGAGGCATAAGCCGTGGTTAACCGTGCAAGCTATGCTACATAACTCTCCTTGAAGGGGAATAATACCAGTACATCGTTTTGGAGAGCTTTTTTATGTCCAATAATCTGATACAATATGGATAAACCGAACTGGAGGTGCCAGCCGTGCAATGGGAAGAAGTTCGTAAGATTTATCCTGACCAATACGTCAAGCTGCAAATCCTTGCTTCACATACCGTAGGCAACACCAAGCTTGTTGATGAAGTCGCACTCATTTGTGCCATTCAGGACCCGAAAGAAGCGACTCAAGAATTACTACAATCTCAGAATGGTGTGATTGTGTCACACACTGGAAACGAGGAGCTGAAGGTTGAAATTCGAATGCTTCGCGGATTGCGTGGAGTCGTACAGCATGAAAATTGAATATGTTGATGGGTTGCTACTAACATCTCTAACCTTGATTTATAGAGGACATGCTCTGACTATCGACAAACTTGTAATTGATACAGGCGCATCTCATACTTTGTTATCTGCTGATGCTGTAGCAGATATTGGCGTTTACTTCGAGACTGGAGATGAAATCATTACTGCGTTTGGCATTGGTGGGGAAGAAAGCTGTTTTCGCAAAACATTTGATTCAATTCAGTTAGGTAACTTAAACATTGATAATTATAAGCTGGATGTTGGATCTATTCACGAGAAGCTTGCGATTAATGGGCTGCTTGGTTTAGATCTTTTGATGGAGGCTAATATTGTGCTGGATTTGGCGGGGCTTGTTATGTACTCGGCAAAATAAAAAGATTAGGTTTGGACGCCTAATCTTTTTATTTTGCTCTATTTGAGTAGACAATCTATCAATAGGGATAAAAAAGTTGGATGAAGTCAGGGACTGAGTAGCGAGCTACATGTTCTCGGAGAAAACGACTTCGGAAGCAACAGGCTTTTAAATCTGGAACTTCTCAACAGACTCGCGTAATAATACCGCTTGCTTGTGCAAGGAATGAACGGTTTGAGCATGGCCTTCCATTTCGGCAAGCTGCTGTTGGGAATAGTCAGAGATTTGCACCATATTCTCAAGCGATTTGGCCGTAATGTTGGCTGATTCCTCAACAGAGGCCGTAACTTCTTCTGTGCCAGCGGATACTTGCTGAGTTGAAGCCGAGACGGATTGAATGGTCAGGTTTACGTTGTGAATTAATTCAGTCAACTGTTCAAAAGCTTGACCGGCTTGCTTCACGCGTTCTGTACCCGAGATAATCTCCTCGCTGGCATTCTGCATCGCATTGACCGAGTTTTCCGACTCCTCGCGAATACTGAGCAGGTTCTCGCTGATCTCTTCCATGGCCAGCCGGGATTGCTCTGCCAGCTTACGTACTTCCTCAGCAACAACAGCGAAGCCTTTGCCATGTTCACCCGCCCGAGCAGCTTCAATCGCTGCATTTAAGGCCAGGATATTGATCTGCTTTGTAATATCGGTAATCGTCCCTACCACCGTTGCAATTGACTCTGAGCGGTCATTGAGATTACGAATGTACGCCAGCGTACGGTTGGCTGCATCCTCTACATGGCGCATTTGCTGTACGGCGGTTTGAGCCAGCTCATTCCCGGTTCCTGCCTGGGCAGTAGCTTGTCCAATCCGGTCGCTTACCTCAGCGGAGGAAGAAGCGATATGCTGTACGCCTTGGGAGATTTCTTCCATGGCTCTGGCATTTTCGGCGGCGGCTGAAGCAATCGTCATACTGCCGGACTCAATCTCCTGAGTAGCCATATTGGAGCGGGCAATCAAATCTTCGAAGGTCGTTACCGATGTTGACAGTTGATCAGAGGCGCCCACAACGGAGTGAGAGGTTTGCATTACGGTTGCAAACATTTCTTTGAGTTGGGTCGTCATCGTCCGGAAGCTGCTGGCCAATTGCCCGATTTCATCCTGGCTCTTGACTTCAATCGTTTGCCGGAAATCGCCAACCGCCATTTTGTCAGTGGCGGCAACCAGCTTCTTGATTGGTTTCGTGATGCGTGTGCTGATCAGGTAGGCGGTAGCCATGCCGAGCACAATAACGAGAGCGGTAATGCCGATACAGATATTTAGTATTTCTGCGCGCTTCTCATCAATAAAGGTAGCATCGAGACCTACAGCAAGTAATGCTTTGCTGCCGGGAATGGCAATAAATGCCGTCTTGTGTGATCCAAAGCTGTCGGAGTAGAGATCACTGATCTTGACTCCGCCACTCGCTGCTTCTGTCATGGCCGTTTGAATCTCCAGCTTATCACCGGGAGCCATGCCTGAGTTCTCATTGGCGGCGAGCACGGTAGCGCCTTCTTCCTGAAGGTGAATCAGATAAGCGGTGTTAAGCTGAAACTCGGAGGCACTGGAAGTCAAATACTTCTCTACCGTAAACCGCGAGTTTTCGTTACCACTTAATAGTTGCAACGATTGGGTGGTATCCAGGCGTTTGAAAATATCCTGGGTACTGGTCAGCAGAACCTTATCGAATTGAGGCAGCACATTCTGATTAATGATGCCCATCGAAATGTAATAAAAGCTGACACTAAACAATAGCGATGAAATGACGATGACCGCCGCAAATGCAGTCATCAGCTTGCGGCTTATAGAGCGTTTTATGCCCTTAAACAAAGAAAATCCTCTCCAATCTCCCTTAGAATATTTGTTATTTATATTGGTTTTCATAGGAACTGCAGTGTCTATTTTTCTACCACTGGTTCATAAGCATTATTCTATAGGAAAATATGCCCTTTGAAAATGAGTTTGTCATATTTATTTTGGTTTTTAGGCTTTTATTTATGTAAAAATGCCTAGAAATGTAGGTAAATAGAAAAATAAAAAGAGCCTTGAGCCCTGAGAAGGGCATCAAAGCTCCTTACAGTTACATCAAGTGTTAGATATAGGTGAGGTTCTTAGGGTAACTGGTTAACACTTCCACCCCGGTTGCCGTGACTAATACATCATCCTCAATGCGCACGCCACCTACCCCAGGTACGTAGATGCCCGGCTCAACCGTAAATACATGTCCTTCTGCCAGCCGATATTCATTTTCACCATGGACGGAAGGGAACTCATGGACATCGATGCCCAGGCCATGGCCAAGCCGATGAAGGAAATACTTGCCATACCCCGCCGCTTCAATGACCTGTCGTGCAGCAAGATCAATAGAGGCGAAGGTCACCCCGGGTTTGATAGCTGCAATCGCTGCCTCGTTAGCGGCAAGCACGGTTTCATAAATTTTAATCAGTTCCGGAGACAATTCTCCAACCGCGAAAGTTCGGGTAATGTCCGAGGCGTAGCCATCGGCATAAACGCCGATGTCGAACATCAACAGATCGCCCCTGCGGATTTGTCGGGTGCCAGGCACGCCGTGCGGCAGCGCTGTTTTCTCGCCCGATAGCACCATCGAGTCAAAGGAGGGGCCATCTGCCCCTAATTTACGGATTTGATATTCCACCTGTGCCACGAGCTCATTTTCGGTCACACCTTCTTGAACCTGAAGCAACGTTTCGCTAAGCACCTGCTCAATCAGGCGAACGGCATGCTTGATTTTACCTACTTCAGCAGCGCTCTTGCTGACTCGCAAATCGCGAAGCCATGTACCAACGTCCATGTATCCGGCAAAGGCTAACGTATCTTTCATTTGCTCAAATTTAGCGACGGACACTTGCTCCTTCTCGAAGCCAAACGTACCCTTTACCTCACCAAGTCTCGATTTGAGCACTTCATAGGGATTATCGGTATCTCCATGGGTCAGGATTTCGCTCACATCAGCGGCGGCGCGAGCAACTTCTTCATCCAGTGCAGGAACGAGCAGAAAGGGCTTACTTCCAGCTTGCAGAATTGCTCCAAGGAAGCGCTCATGCGGGTTACTTAGGAAGCCGGTGAGGTAATATACATGTTTTGGGTCCGTAATCAATACGGTATTCACACCTGATTCATGCATCTTGCGTTCAATCTCCAACCATTTGGCATTCATTTTCAAACCATCGTCCTTTCCTTACAAAACCTCTGGTTCTATTATAGGTCAAACCTGTTGAGAACGGTAGCTTGCAGAAAAAGGTTTACTTTTGATGGAAATTCAATAAAATGAGGAGAGCTTGTCTCAATAAGAATGAATAGGATGCATGTAAAGGAGAGAGCTCTGTTGATAGCGGAAAATAAAAAGCAAACCAGATATATCTTGCTCGGCTTGATGTTGGCCATCTTGATGGCCGCGATGGATAACACCATTGTGACGACAGCCATGGGAACGATCGTGGGCGATCTTGGAGGTATGGAGCAGTTCGTATGGGTGACCTCGGCCTATATGGTAACTGTAATGGCGGGAACCCCGATTTTCGGCAAGTTATCGGATATGTATGGGCGCAAGCGATTCTTTCTGTTCGGTATTATCATGTTCTTGCTTGGGTCTGTGTTGTGCGGATTTGCTGGCAGCATGGTGGAGCTTAGCTTGTTCCGGGCCATTCAAGGCATCGGGGGTGGGGCGTTAATGCCGATTGCGTTTACAATTATCTATGATATTTTTCCGGTGGAGCAGCGTGGGAAGATGACGGGGCTTATGGGCGCTGTATTTGGCACGTCCAGTATCTTCGGCCCATTACTCGGTGCCTTGATTACGGATGCCCTCAGTTGGCATTGGGTCTTCTATATTAATATCCCGATTGGTCTTGTCTCTCTGCTGCTGATTATCATTTATTATAAGGAGTCCGTGACGCATGAGCGGCAGCGCATTGACTGGGGTGGTGCCTTCACGCTGGTTGGTGCAGTGGTATGCTTGATGTTTGCATTGGAACTGGGTGGGGACAAGTATGCCTGGAATTCCGCAGCGATTCTCGGGTTGCTTGGTGGATTTCTTGTTTTGTTTATCATTTTTCTGTTCGTGGAGGCGAGGGCTGGCGAGCCGATTATTTCCTTTGCCATGTTCAAGAACCGACTGTTTGCCACAAGCTGTTTGCTTGCCTTGCTTTATGGGAGTGCATTTATTGTAGCTACCGTCTATATTCCGATTTTTGTACAGGGCGTCTTCGGAGGTTCGGCAACGAATTCCGGTGTTGTGCTGATGCCGATGATGATTGGCTCGGTGGCCTCTAGTATGCTGGGAGGGATGCTGGCTTCACGGATGTCCTATCGGGCAGTCATGTTGTTATCGGCTATTTGCTTTGTAAGTGGAATTTTTGCCCTGGGAACACTCAGCAGTGATATTTCACGACTCGTGTTGACGGCGTACAGTATTCTGACCGGGTTTGGCGTCGGCTTCTCCTTCTCGGTGCTGAGCATGGCGGCCATACATCATTTCGATATGCGTCACCGGGGAGCGGCCACCTCTACGAACTCTTTCTTGCGTTCACTGGGGATGACGCTGGGGATCACCATCTTTGGTATCGCGCAGCGAAATCTGCTGTCGAGCCGTATGTTAGAAGCTTTTGCGGGGAGTGAGTCGATCGGAGCTGCCTTTGGGAACGCGCAAGAGGCGTTAAGCCCGGAGAGAAGGGCACAGATTCCACCAGAGGTGCTAAAAAGCATAACGGAGGCCTTGGCGGCCTCCATTGCGCATACTTTTATGTGGGCATTAATTCCCGCAGCTTGTGCGGTGGTGATCGTGTTCTTCATGCCTAAGAACCGGATGCTGGGCAACGCTCAAGATGATCAGGCGCTACAGCCTTAATTCCTTCACCAGATTAGGAGGAGTGCGGCCCTCCAGCGCAGCGACCAGATTGTGAGCGGCGACCATAGCCATCTTACGGCGGGTCTGGTCAGTAGCAGAGCCGATATGAGGTAAGGTAACGACGTTACGGAGCTTGAGCAGAGGGTGATCCGCAGCTATCGGCTCATGCTCGTATACGTCCAGGCCAGCTCCATAGATTTGTCCGTTCTGCAAGGCGGCGACCATCGCTGCTTCATCCACCGTCGCTCCGCGCGAGGCGTTGACAAAGATGGCCGTTGGCTTCATCAGCGCAAACTCCCGGGCGCCGATCAAATGGCGGGTCTCCGGTGTAAGTGGCGTCATGAGGACAAGGAAGTCTGCTTCCTGTAATAACTCATCCATCGGCAGGTAACGGGCCTCCAGAGTGGATTCGGATTCTGGTCTGCGGCTGCGGTTGTAGTAGAGCACTTCCATGCCGAAGCCGAATTTGCCCCGATGTGCCACGGCTTCGCCAATTTCACCCATACCGATGATACCGAGCTTCTTGTGATGGACATCCAGACCGAAGAAGCCTGGGCCATCCCCACGTTTCCATTGTCCTGCCTTCACATATTGATCCAGTTCGGAGACGCGACGGGCGACATCCAGCATCAAAGCGAAGATGAGGTCGGCCACGGTATCGTTCAGCGAACCCGCCGTATTTGTCCCCATGACTCCCCGTTCTTTCAGAGCTGCAAGGTCAAAATTGTTATAGCCAACGCTGACATTGCTGACTACCTTCAATTTGGGGGCGTGGTCCAGCAATTCCCGGTTAATGCTGCGGTCTGCCGTCAGTAGGCCCTCAGCTTCGGCCAGGCTTGCCAGCAACTGCTCCCGCGTAATCGGCTCGGGCCGATCCCACAGGCTTACATTACAATGTTCTTCCAGATAGTCTTTGACCTCTGGGGGAAGGCTCCTCGACACAAACACTTTTGGCTTCATCAGCATTTCTCCTCTCCAGTATCTCTTTGGGCGCAGCAGGACGTGGGTGTTCAGATAACCCTATTATACCGTAACCTATGGTCTATATGGGTTTATCGGTTATCCACTTTTTCCGGATACATATCATGGTTCAACAAGCGATGTTCAGCCATAGCCTCGTATTTGGTGCCGGGCTGTCCGTAGTTGCAGTAAGGATCGATGGAAATACCACCCCGCGGAGTGAATTTTCCCCATACTTCAATATATTTCGGTTCCATCAGCTTAATCAGATCATTCATGATGATGTTAACGCAATCTTCATGGAAGTCCCCGTGATTGCGGAAGCTGAACAGGTATAACTTGAGTGATTTGCTCTCGACCATCTTGATATTGGGAATGTAGCTAATATAGATGGTGGCAAAATCGGGTTGCCCCGTAATCGGGCAGAGGCTGGTAAACTCAGGACAATTAAATTTTACAAAATAATCGCGGTACGGGTGCTTATTGTCAAAGCTTTCAAGCACCTCAGGCGCATAGTTAAAGGGATATTTGACGCCCTGGTTGCCCAGCAGCGTAACATCCTGCATTTCCTCGGGTTTTCTTCCGGACATAAAGAGTCCTCCTTAATTCAATCTGAGAGTTAGACGCCGCGTTTGTTGCCCCATACCAGGGCATGTAGTTGCGGCAATACACGAACCTGATTCAGGTCAGGCGTAGCAATGACTTTATCGATCAGCGCTTCATAGCGGTGGAGCAGATCAGAGGCATGTTCCGGGATATCCATGCGCTTCACGTCCGGATTGCCTACCTGCAGATACATGGCTACCTCGGGATAGCGCTTATGCACCTGCTTGGCATAGGTCAAGTCCAAATCATCAAATACGACGACCTTCAGGCTAACCGCAAAGGGGGCCGGGCGATGGTTCAGCTTGCCGACGATATCGTCCAGAGCGTCCCAATTGGTCTCCATACCCGAACTGGGCGGTTTGGGCGAGAGGGTCACTTGCTCAATTTCCGCCAGCCAATCCTGCCAACGAGAGCCTTGCGTCTCGACGGCTACGGCTAGTCCTTCGGCATGGAGTAGCTTGACCAGCCCGGCTAACTGCGGGAGCAGAGCGGGATTGCCTCCTGACAAGGTGACATGGGCAAATCGGTCTCCACCCACTTCGCGTAGCTCCGCCAGAATTTGATCTGCCGTCAACCGGCGAATCAAATCCTTGGCGCTGCCGTCCCAGGTGAAGGCAGAATCACACCAACTACAGCGATAGTCGCAACCCGCAGTGCGGACAAACATCGTCTTCTGGCCAATCACCATGCCCTCGCCCTGGACGGTAGGTCCAAAGATCTCAAGTACAGGAATCAATGGCTCACTCATTCCTGCATCCACTCCCGCTTGACCTCGGCATAGCTGGTTGGCGTCTCGTACAGACGAACAAATTCCGTCCGTCCCTCTAAGATGGCGGAGCGATAGGCTGCTGAACCCAGAGCCGCCTCCATCTGCTCATAAATCCATACCACGATATTTTCTGCGGTGGTATTCATCGGGGGCAGGGTTTCGTTCAGATAGCGGTGATCAAGGTAACCTTCAATTTCCTGCTTCCAGATGGTTTTAAGGGTGCCAAAGTCTACGGTAATTCCCGTTTCATCCGGAAGGGCGCTAATGCCAAATACGACCTTATAGGTATGGCCGTGCAAATTTTTGCATTTGCCTTCATAGGCATGAAGATGATGTGCTGCATCAAAGGTAAATTCCTTGCTGACCAGCACCCGGCGACGATGATAGCGAAGTTGGTCCTTGGTGATATCCACGCCCAGCTTCTGCAAGGACTCTATAATACGAAATTCTCCAGGTGTCCGGTTCATGATTGATTTGCCCCCTTCCGCTCCTGCAAGTATTTGTCTAATCCGGCTTGTCTCAGCTTGCAGGCAGGGCATTCACCGCAGCCATGGCCGATGATGCCGTTGTAACAGGTTAAGGTGCGTTCGCGGACAAAGTCGAAGGCACCAAGCTCGTCGGCCAGCTTCCAGGTATCCGCCTTGTCAATCCACATCAATGGCGTATGGATGACAAACTCATAGTCCATAGCCAGGTTCAGTGTCACGTTTAACGACTTGACAAAGACGTCCCGGCAGTCTGGATATCCGCTGAAGTCTGTTTCACATACCCCGGTTACAATATGCCTGGCTGAGATACCCTTGGCCATAACCGCAGCAAAGCTGAGGAACAGGTGGTTGCGTCCATCCACAAATGTGCTGGGCAATTCGCCTTCTTTTTGCTCAATGGCGATATCGCTGCGGGTCAAGGCATTTTGCGTCAATTGCCCCAGCAGACTCATATCGAGCACCGTGTGCTTGATGCCAAGCTCCCCGGCAATTTCTCGTGCACATTCAATCTCCAGACTGTGGCGTTGTCCGTAGTCGAACGTGACTGCTTCTACTTCACCAAATTGCTTCATGGCCCAGAACAGGCAAGTAGTGCTGTCCTGACCGCCGCTGAATACTACGATGGCTTTCTCATTTTTAAGCATAAAAAAACCCTCCGTCTTCATGGAATAATGGAAGAAAGAGAGTTCTTGAACTGGTCACAAAAAACAAGCCCGGCACATGCACGAGCTTTTTCCAAGTTACCCTTAGGCGATAGTCAGAGCTACCACAGAGATCATGGAAAAAGACCTCCGCATAAGGAAGGCGCTTATAGTTTTTTATAGAGGGAGTTCGCGAACCTCTCTCATACCCCTTTACTATTTGTGAAGAAGGGTATGAGTTTCTTCAGTTGTCATAACTTTTATTATAGCATATATTGTCCCGTCTGAAAGTGGAAAAGTAAAGCAAGCAAGGTAGGCGTATAGTCCCAAATCCGGAACATACCGTTCCCAAAAATGAATTATTATCGGATAATGGAAGTATTCAAATGAAGGAGGGGAACACATGAAGAAGATCAAATGGCTGTCTATTCCTTTGGCGTTCATGCTCGTTGTGCTTGCCGGTTGCCAATCGGTTGGTGGTTTGGATATCAGCAAGGCGCTCGCCAACAATATCAATCCGGTGTCCAGTGAATCAAGACAGACTTTAAGTGTAGAAGTAGTACCAGTTGAGGGAGCTTTGTCTATTTCAGATAGAGTTGCTATTGAACTGATCAATTCTTTTTCTCTAAATATTGAACAAGCGAAAGTAGAAGACTCTCAGACGGTGTCCATAAAAGGCGATGTGCAACTGAGCGGTCAGAAAACGCCATTCCTGGTGTCCATGGATGAGCAGGGGATTGGACTGGAAATCGAAGGTGCCAAGCAACCATTGTACATATCGCAGCAACAGGGAATTCCAGGATTACTGGGGACAAATGACCTGAATGCGATGAATGAAGAGTCACAGGAACTGACGGTCCAGGTCGGGGAATTTATCTTTAAGCATTTCCCTAATCCCTCGGTGTTGTCTGTCAAGCAAGGCCAGGCTGAAGTGAACGGTGAAAAACTGAATTTGACGCATCTTCATACGGAAATTCGCGGTGACGAATTCTTTGGGTTAATCAAGCCGTTTCTCGCCAATGCTTCCAAGGATGAGCAAGGGTTGAAGGCTTTAATCGAAGGATATTACGATCTCTTTGCTCCATATATTTACATGTTCGACGAAGAATACGTTGAAGGGCCTGATAGTAAACAGGCAGCGGTAGAGGAATTCTACGCTGAACTGAAAGCAGGTCTTGATGAGATTCTTGCCTCCTATGATACAGAGGTGAAGAATTTACTGGAGGAAGACCCTGATGTAGCAACGATCTTCGGCAAAGATACTGTCCTGAAGTTAGACCTATACTTCGACGGTAAGCTGAATCTTCGTAAGCAAACAATGGATCTTAACATTGCTTTGCCAAGTTCCAACGATCTTCCGATTTCGGCTGTGAAAGTACACAGCGACAGCGAAGCTTGGAACATCGGGGGAGCCGTCAAAGCAGATAAAGTAGACACCAGTAAGGGTGTCCTGGACTTTACTGTAGCTGATCCGACACCGGGACAAATTCTGCGCAACTTTGAAGATGTTCCCGCGCTATATGAATTCTTGGATGAAACGATGAGCATTGGATATAAGACAGCGTTCATTGATACGGAGAGCGACTATTACGGAGTCATTAAGAAAGAAGGTACGGCGTTCATTCCACTGCGCTTCTTCGCTGATGAACTGGATGCTGATATTAAATGGACAAAGGATTCTCCCAAGCGTTTTGTTGTGACCGATGATATTACCGGCAAGGAAATTGTGCTAGAGGTCGGTTCAAGCGAGGCTTTGGTAGACGGTGCTGTCGTAAAACTCAAGCAGCCTATGTTCATCCACACCAACGGTTCGGGTTACGTGCCGCTTCGCTTTATGGCAGAAGCTCTGGGCGCTGAGCTGGACACTGAAATGGAAGGCTGGATCATGCTGACAAGAGACTAGAATGAGTAAGCCAGCGCTTGCTGGCGAGAGATAGGCAGCCTATAACTTAAAGGGTCGTTCCCCGCATCTAGCCATGCACCCGGGAACGGCCCTTTTTCGGCGTTGAAGCTGGTGTGTGAAAGTGAATTGACAAATGAAAAGGAGATTCCCTAGAATGAATAAGATATATTCGTAATTATTACGCTTGCATAGCGAGACAGGATGAAATCAAAATGTTGAGACTCAAACGCGGCGATGTGTTGTTAATGATCGTACTGGTACTGGTAGGCTCGATTTGGCTATGGTTCCGTCAAGAGTTCGAAAGTCGTCAAACCTATGATCCGGCAACACTTTATGCCGAAATTCAGGTAGATGGGGAGCTGTACCGGAGTGTCCCGCTGGATGAAGGGGAGCAGACGATCGATATTGCTACGTCGTATGGCCGTAATACCTTGAAAGTATTTGAGGAAGGCATCCAAATGATATTCGCTGATTGCCCTAAGAAGATATCAATGCAGATGGGCTTCATTTCTCGCCCTAATGAGACGATTATCTGCGTTCCTAACCGGGTATACGTGCAAATCGTGCAAAGCGGTGAGCCGTTGACCGATGAAGACGCCGTCGATGCCTTTATTAGCGGTTGATATTATCCCATACCTGGATGGAATCACCGTTTGGATATACATAAGGGGTGGCAGGCCGTTCAATTTCTGAGAGCCGCTCTGCTTTGATCGTAATGATGCTCTTGCCCTGTCTGGTCTGAGGTTCTATGATTCCCTCCACCTCAAGCCAGGCATCTTTGGCGAGCCCGGAAATGGGTTGATCTGACGTGATGATGACACCAAATGGAGAGGAATCAGCGGTGCAGCATAATACCAGAAAGCGTCCTAATACAAACTCTTTGGCATCCTTTATGAGGTCCTTATCCTGGTAGACGAACCCGCTTAGCTTAATTTTTTTGCCGCGAAATTTGTCCTGGAAGAGCTCGATAGCTCCAATCGTTTCAGAGAATATTTCGGGCTTGACCTCAATGATGGGCTCGGGATAAAGTCGCTGGGCCAAGGCAGCAAATTCGGTATTATACGGATCGGGTGCCTTGAAGATTTCCTCCAGTTGTTCTGAGGCGAGCAAGGGAGAGGACAGGCTCATGCCCTTCTTGGCGGCGGCAAAACTGCCTAGTTCCTGATCGGGCAACAGGGTACCCAGTAGCAACGGAAGCAGAAATAAACCGTAGACAGCGGTATTCTTCCAGCCGGATGCCGAAAGAGGACGCTCACAATCACATAGAGCGGCGGAGCGTTGAAACAAAGCTTGATAAGCCAAGCAGATAGCCATAAGAACAAGCGGAATGGGTACATACCGAATCAATGGCTCCATACGGGGAGCAATATAGAAATAGAGCGCTCCGGAACGGGTTAAATAGGCAATGAACAGGGCGAAGCCAAGCAAGATGAAGGCTCTGATTAGATAATGCCTGCGGATCATGAGCGGCTGATTCATATGGCGATATCCTCCTTATAACCATAGCGCACCGACCCATACGGCTCCCGTAAATACAAGTGCAGAAATCAGGAAGGCGAGCAGCATAACGAATTTGGTGCGGAATACAGAGAGCAGCATTAGCATATTTTTGAAATCCAGCATAGGTCCGAAGACGAGAAAGGCCAGCAGTGAACCCCCGGAAAAAGTCTGTAAGAAGGTGGAGGCTACAAAGGCATCGGAAGTGGAGCACAGGGATAACACGAAGGCAAAGCCCATCATGAACAGGTAGGCACTGACCGGGCCACTACCGATGTCCGCCAGATGTTCTCTGGCGATAAACGCCTGAATGCCTGCGGTTAACAGACAGCCGATCAGCAGATATTTGCCCATCTCAAACACTTCATCGGCTGCATGTACGAACACCGCGGTCAGTTTATTACTGCCATGAGCAGGTGTGTGTCCTTGTCCATTGCCGTCTTGGGTAGCGCCACGTGCCAAGGAATGCTTGAGTGGATTGTCCTTCCAGTAGAGATACAGAATGGTGCCAATGGCTGCGGCAACGGCAAAGGCCAGTCCCATACGAGCGTAGACCATTTCAGGATATAGGCGAAAGGCCATATAGGTGGCGCTGAACACCACAGGGTTCAGAATGGGGCCCGACAAGATGAATACAACGGCCATATACACGGGCATTCCCTTCTGAATCATTCGACGGATCAAGGGAATCATCCCACATTCGCATACGGGAAATATCAGCCCGAGCAGACAAGCGAAGAGAATGCCCGGTACGGGATGCTTTGGCATCCAGCGGCGCAGCATTTCTTCAGATACAAATAAATGCATCAGTGAAGACAGAATGGCTCCTACCAGAACGAAAGGCAACGCTTCGAGCAGAATGCCAAGAAAGCTTGTCTTAAAGGTCTGCACCTCATCCATGGGCACTTGCCGCAGGAGAGCGGGGGAGACTACGGTCAAGCAGGCCAAGGCAAAGGCAGCCGGTAGCAGCATAGGCAACAGCCGGGGAACTGGGATTTTGTTCATCTGGATCTCCTTATAAGCTTCATCATAATCATAATTATTACGATTCAAGGAAATTCAGAACCGGGGTTAGCCTGGGCGGGACAAGTTTATTTTGGAGAGGAAGGGGAGTTGCCGAAGGAGAAGAGGCTTTTCCGATTAAGATCCAGCTTCTGCGAGGTCAAATGAATGAGTAGCTCTTCGATACCAGAGAGGAGAGAGATGATACAGACGAGGCGAAATACCAACGGCACATACTCTGGCCACAGGAGGACAAAAGGTGCAGCAAACACGAGCAAGCCGGTACATTTATTTCCCCAGGTATGAATCATAGCGAAGGTTCGAAAGCGCCAGCCGGCATAGAGTAAAGCTAGAATACGGGTGGCTAGAGTGGCGTAAAGGTAGGGCAGTAGCCTATAGATCTCGGGACCTGACCAAACGATAAAAGCAGCGGTAACGACACCAAACATGATCATATCAGCCATAGAGTCCAGCCGTGCTCCCAGCTCATCAGCATGACCACTCTTACGCGCGATGGGGCCGTCCAGTAAGTCGGTTAGTCCCGCTATGCTGTAGAAGATAATGAAACAGGCCGGCCGATGGATGAGGAAAATCAGCAGGCCTGAAAGGATCATTCGACTTATCGTCAGGCTATTAGCCGCGTGCTTCATGTCAGATCAGGGATTTGCCAATCAATCTCGGGAAGTCCCTGGGAACGCAAAAATTCGTTTGCTCGTGAGAAGGCTTTGCTGCCAAGAAACCCACGGTGAGCCGACAAGGGACTGGGATGCGGTGTTTTAATCAAATAGTGATTTTTATTCGTAATCAAGGCCGCTTTCTTCTGAGCGTGGCTACCCCATAGCAAATAGACAACGGGATCACTCTTCTCGTTCAGCGTCTTGATTACCTTGTCAGTAAAATTCTCCCACCCTTTATCCTTATGGGAGTTGGCTGTCTCGGCTTGCACGGTCAGGACGGTGTTGAGCAAAAGCACGCCTTGCTTGGCCCAAGGGACCAGATAGCCGTTGTTCGGAATGAAGCAGCCCAAATCGTCGCGCAGCTCCTTGAAGATATTTTGCAGGGATGGCGGTGCCTTCACTCCGGGCTTCACGGAGAAGCTAAGTCCATGGGCTTGCCCTGGGCCATGGTAAGGGTCTTGACCCAGAATGACGACCTTCACGTCAGCGAAGGACGTATAATGAAGTGCGTTGAAAATATCATACATATCGGGATAAATCGTTTTCGTGCGATATTCCTGAGCCAGGAATGTACGCAGTTGCAAATAATACGGCTTGTTAAATTCGGCCTCCAGATAAGGAGCCCAATCATTTTTTAAAATGGTCAAGCGCATGTCACCTCGGTCTGACTTGTTTTCTGTTCATTTAGGTTCAACCTAATTTTATTTCGACAAAACGGTCTGTTGCTCCTGCTTGCGACACATTTAATTCATCATAAAGCCCTTTCGCCTTCCTGTGAAGGAGACGAAAGGGCTGAGTTATGATGTATTCTAGTTATCGCTAGTTATTGCTGCATCCATTGGAAGTGGAAGCTTCCTTCCTGATCCACCCGCTCAAAGGTATGCGCGCCGAAATAATCGCGTTGTGCTTGCAGCAGGTTGGCCGGAAGACGATCGGACCGGTAGCTGTCGTAGTAAGCCAGGGCAGAGGAGAAGGCTGGCACCGGAATGCCACGGGTCACCGCTGTTGCAATGACTTCTCTCCATGCTTCCTGATAGTTCTCTACGACTTCCTTGAAATAATCGTCGAGCAGCAAGTTGCGGAGCTCGGAATTACGGTCATACGCATCCTTGATGTTCTGCAGGAAGCGGGCGCGGATAATGCAGCCGCCACGGAAGATCATGGCGATACCACCGTAATTCAAATCCCAGCCGTACTCATCGGAGGCCAGCCGCATTTGGGCGAAGCCTTGGGCATAGGAAGCAATCTTGCTGGCGTAGAGCGCTTTGCGAACGGCTTCAATGAATGCCTGCTTATCACCTTGGAATGCAGTCGTGCTAGGCCCGCTCAGACGTTTGCTGGCGGCAACGCGCTCATCCTTCATCGCCGAGATGAAGCGGGCGAATACGGATTCGGTAATGATAGAGAGCGGAACACCCAGATCCAGCGCACTTTGGCTGGTCCATTTGCCGGTGCCTTTCTGGCCGGCGGAATCCAGAATAACATCCACCATCGGCTTTCCAGTCTGAGGATCTTTCTTCCCGAAGATGTCGGCTGTAATCTCGATCAAATAGCTATCCAATTCACCCTTGTTCCATTCCGTGAAAATATCGTGTAGCTCGTCGACGCTTAAGCCCAGTACATCCTTCAATAGCTGATAGGCCTCGCCAATGAGCTGCATATCGCCATATTCAATGCCGTTATGCACCATCTTGACGTAATGTCCAGCACCATCTGGCCCGATATAGGTGGAGCAAGGGTCGCCATTCACCTTTGCGGAGATGGCTGTAAGAATCGGCTCTACTAATTCGTAAGCGTCCCGTTGTCCACCCGGCATAATGGCCGGTCCTTTCAGCGCGCCTTCTTCGCCACCGGATACGCCAGCTCCGATATAGCGGAAGCCTTGAGCTTCCAGCAACTTGTTTCTGCGCTGCGTATCGGGGAAGTGCGCGTTGCCTCCATCAATCAGGATATCGCCGGGAGACAGGAACGGAACAAGCTGATCAATCGTGTCATCTGTCGGCTGCCCGGCCTTGACCATGATTAAAATTTTTCGCGGTGTTTCCAGCGCCTGCACAAAATCTTCAATACTGTAAGTGCCGACGAAATTTTTGCCCGGAGCTTCTTCCAGCAATTCCTTCGTTTTCGCGGAGGAACGGTTGTACAAAGCTACGGAGAAGCCTTTGCTTTCTATATTGAGTGCGAGGTTCTTGCCCATGACAGCCAGGCCGACAACCCCGATTTGTTGTTTCTGCATCAGTAGGTACCTCCAAATTTATACGTTCTTCCAATCCGCTGCGAACTTCTCCAAGCCATGGTCCGTGAGTGGGTGCTTCACCAGTTGGGCTATGACACCAAATGGAATGGTGGCGATATGTGCACCAGCCAAGGCCACGCGGGTGACGTGGTCCGGATGTCGAACCGATGCGGCGATAATCTGCGTATCGAGATGATGCACCCGGAACAGTTCGGCAATTCTGGTGACAAGCTGTACACCGTCCTCGGATATATCATCCAGACGGCCGAGAAAAGGCGACACATAGGTCGCCCCTGCCCGGGCTGCCAGCAAGGCCTGATTGACGGTAAAGACTAAGGTAACGTTAGTCTTCACACCTTGCTTGGCCAGCACGCTGGTTGCCTCTAGTCCCGCCAGAGTCATAGGCAGCTTGATTGTGATATGCGGATCGCGGTTATTAATCTGAATCAACTCGTTGGCTTGGGCAATCATTTCTTCCGTGGTTACGGCATCTGGCGTCACTTCGGCGGAGACAGACTCCACGTCCGGCACGGCCTGTAAAATTTCTGCAATCCGGTCCTCGAATTTGACGCCTTCTTTTGCGACCAGGGAAGGGTTGGTCGTAACTCCAGACAATACGCCAATCTTGTAGGCTTTTTGAATATCCTCCAGATTTGCTGTATCAATAAAAAATTTCATCGTCAATCCCTCCAATTTAGAAAACCTATTTTTGAGATATCTGACTGAAAAAATGAGCTACTTGATTACTTAACCAGCGACGGCTCTTTGTCTTGCCGGGAGGCTTGTGCTTGGGCAGAGCTTGTGTCTGCATGTTCTTGGTCGAACCACCACTCAAAGCCGTCCTCCGCGAGCAGATCGTGAGCCGCTTGTGGTCCAAAACCTCCGGCTTCATACTCGTACAATGGCACCTCGTTAGCAGCAAAGGCCTCCTGAATAGGTTGAACCCATTTCCAAGCGAGCTCCACTTCATCCCAATGGGCAAAGAACGAGGAATCTCCGCGTAGAGCGTCATAGATCAGGTTCTCGTAAGCTTCCGGAACCTCGCTGCCGCTCTTGTGCGTGCCGATGAGCACCTTTGTAAGATCCTGATTTTGCGCTGAATCTTCAGTATTTAACCGCAGATAGATGCCTTCGTTAGGGCTGATCTCAAACACCAGCAAATTCGGCTTATGAACGCTATTTCCCTCAGATGTTCGCTTAATGGGCTCCTTGAACTCGATAACAATTCGGGTAGCCTTCTCCTTCATTCGCTTACCCGTCCGAATATAGAACGGGATGCCCCGCCAGAATTGATCATCAATTTGCAGCTTGGCAGCAATAAAGGTCTCATTCTGTGAATCCTGGGGAATACCGGCTTCGTCCTTGTAGCCCGGGACCGGCTTTCCTTGAATAGCACCTTGCTTATATTGACCGCGGATGACCTGACTGTTGACATTTTGCGGCAACAGAGGCTCCAGGGATTGCATGACATGTTTTTTCTTCAAGCGAACTTGCTCGGAGTCATCGCTCTTCGGCAAATGACCGGCAAGCATCATCATCAATTGCAGCATATGATTCTGGAACATATCGCGAAGAGCGCCGGAATGATCGTAATAACCGGCTCTTTCCTCTACGCCCACCGTTTCACTTGCGGTAATTTGCACGTTGGCAATGTAACGGTTATTCCAGGACGCTTGAATGACCGGATTTGTCCGCTGAAGCACTTCCAGCTTCTGTACCATTGGCTTACCCAAGTAGTGGTCGATGCGGAAAATCTCTTCTTCGGAAAAGGACTTGCTAAGCTGCTCATTAAAATCGCGAGCGGATTGCAAATCACGGCCAAATGGCTTCTCGATGACCAGGCGCTTCCACCCCGTAGTGTCGCCAAGTCCGCTATTTTGAATATGCGCAGCGATGGTTTCAAATAACTCGGGTCCTACGGATAAGTAGAACAAGCGGTTTGGCGTAATAGCCAGGTTTTGCTCACGCTGTTCAATCATTTGCAGCAGGCTTTGATAGTCCTCCGTGCGGTCTACGTCCAGCACATGATAACGGAAAAAGCCGAGAAATTTCTTGACGGCCTCAGGATCTTTGACTTCACGTCTCGAAAAGCTGTGCAGAGATTGCTCGATGTTCGCCTTAAAGGTGTCATCGGACCAGGCTCTTCTGCCCAAACCAATCACGGAGAAAAGCTCCGGCAGTTTTCCATCAATAAATAAATTAAACAGGGCCGGGTAAATTTTGCGTTTTGCCAAATCGCCGGTTGCCCCAAACAATACGAATGTATTGGCATCCATCCAGGTTCTCTCCTCTCGGCATAGCTTTTCTGTCTATGCAACTATGTTTAGCTATAGATTCATTAGCTTGATACCACTATAATACGAATTAGCACTATACATGTAATTAATATATTTGACAGGAGCTATAGACCACATTTATGACAAATAATTATGAGCTATATAAAGTCTTCTATTGGGCAGCAAAGACCGGGAGCTTGACCCAGGCGGCGCATGCGTTGTTTTTGACGCAGCCGAGCGTTAGCCACGCCATCAAGCAATTGGAAGAGAGCTTTGGCCTCACCTTGTTCCAGCGGAACTCCAAGGGTGTTTCACTGACTCAAGAGGGGGCGGTTCTATATTCTTACATCGAACAATCCCAGATCCTGATCTCGCTGGCTGAGAAGAAAATGGCGGAGCTGAAAAATCTGGATAGCGGTGTGTTGCGAATCGGCGGCAGTGATTCACTGTTCAAGCATTACTTGCTGCCCTATCTGGAGGAATTCCATCTTCAGTACCCTGACATTGGCATTCAACTATTGCACGGGACCACCCCGGAAATTATGGGGTATCTCAAAGAAGGAAAAATTGATCTTGGCGTAGCTAGAATGCCAATCATGGACTCGCAAATCGAGGTTCAGGAGGGCATTGAGCTTCAGGATTGTTTTGTGGCGGGCTGCCGCTATGCCCCTGAGATTCATAATAAGGTAATTTCCTTGCAGGAATTGCTGGACTATCCACTTGTTCTCTTCTCTCGGAATAGCCGGGCTCGGATGGCTATTACGGAGCTATTTCATGGCTATGGTTATGAGCTAAAGCCGGAGATTGAGGTGGGCAGCGTGGATTTATTAATTGAATTGGCACGTAAGGGGCTGGGGATATCGTATGTAGCCCGCGAATTTGTCAGCAAGGAATTAGAGGAGGGCTCTTTGTTTGAGATCAAGCTGGATGTTGAGCTTCCCCCTTCCCAGGTGGGAGTCATGAACATGCGGAATTTGCCGCTAACCAGTGCGGCGAAGAAGTTTATTGAAGGATTTAAATGACAAAATAAGCAATAATTTGGAGCGTGGCTGGAGTATTCAGCTACGCTTCTTTTTGTTCTTGAAATGACCAATTTAGAAGAAAAAATATAAAAATGAGCAATTTTTCCTATTAGAATATAGTTCCATAGTCGCTTTACTTAGAATTAACTTCATATTTTTCTTGAGCAAACTTTCCCTTGATACACTGGTTATCGTTGGTCTCCACCTATCCATTCAGCTAAAAGGTTGATTGTCATCATTAGGGCTACCGATTATAAAGAATCATGTGTGATAGAAGTTGAAGGGAGAGGTATGGATTGATTATTCAGACCAAACTAAAGGTTCCACCGATCAGCAATACGTTCATTTCGCGTCCCAAGCTCTACAAGTTATTGGATCAGGGGTTAGACAAACGGGTTACCTTTGTAGTTGCCCCTTCGGGCTATGGGAAGACTTCAATTCTAAGCGATTGGGTCAAAAGGATGGAGACATTTGTGGCATGGGTCACCTTGGATGAAAGGGACAATCATCCTCATAGCTTCTGGACACATGTAGCAGCGTCTCTTCAGCCGAACAGCCTGTTTCGCAGGGGACAGTTAAGCCGATTATTGGATAAGCATGGCAAGCTCCCTTGGTCCGTTGCTGATTTGTTGAATGAGCTAAGCATGAAGCGGGAACAGACGATATTGGTGTGGGATGATTTCAATTATATTACCGATGCGGATGTTCTGGCCGAGGTGAATCAGTTTATCAGATTGCTGCCTGAGCAGGTTCATGTCTATTTGGTAAGTCAGGCTTATTCATCTCTGCAAGTGGCCAAAATGAAGGCGGCGAATGAGTTGCTCGAAATTGACAAGAGCGACCTGCAATTCAGTCCTAGTGAAACAAAGTTGTTTTTTAGTCTTTACCATGATCTCGATTTGCGTAATGAGCAGATATTTTACATACATGAACAATTACAAGGTTGGGCAGCAGGGCTGAGACTGGCAGCGATGTCTATGCTGGAGCATGCCGGCAGCAGCGAGCCGTGGAGACATATCATGGGGCAAAACAAGGATTTTGCCGCTTACTTCTTCGATGAAATTCTCTCTTCCTTAAGTGAACGGCAGCAGCAGCTTCTATATCGTTCATCTATTTTGGAGGAGATGAACGCAGAATTGTGCGTATACGTTAGTGATTTGGGCGAGGGGGAAGAGTTACGAAGCCTAGTTGAGCAGGGGAGGTTGTTTACAGCATCCATTGAAGGGGTGGAGGGATGGTTCCGATATCATCCGCTGTTCCGCCAATTTTTACAGTTCCAGTTGAAGCAGAAATCGCCAGGCTTAAGTGTACAATTGCATGCCAGGGCAGGGAGATGGATGGAGCAGAGTGACAAACCACTGCAAGCACTTCATTACTATTTACATGCCGAGGCCTACGAATCGATGGCCAAACTGCTTGCAGGTATCTTGTTTCATCCAGGCAGCCTGGAGAAGCCGGATATTCGCTATTGGTTTGACCGGATTCCGCTGAAATTTTTATTTAGCCAGCCGAGGCTTTATCTGCTGCATATTGTGATCAAGCTGGTAGATGGCAAGCTGGAGGAGAGTCGGCGGTGTTGTGACCGATTACGTCAAAGGCTATTTGAAGTTGCTGCGGAACAGAATGAGGAGAACTTGAAGGTATGGCGAACAGGGCTGTTGCTGATTGAAACGTTGTATGCCTACAAGACCAAGGATTTTCTGAAGTCCATCGAGCATTGGAGTCAATATATCCAGGCAGACCCTAAAGAAAAGCTGTTCGAAGGTGTAGTTATCCCTAGTGATTCTATCATTTCTCTACGGGATTTACATACTCATATTGGCAGTTTGAAAGGGGCGGAGGTGTTGCTGAAACGATTCTTGGGAGCAGGGGCCGAAGGCAAAAGTGGAGTCATCTCCACAGAGATTAATATCTCTTACATAGCTTTGCTATATGAATGGAATCACTTGGAGCTAGCCGAGCAGTATGCACGTCAACTGCTGGATGATGCTCAAGCGTGCGGAATCATGCAGGTTGCTATTCGAGTCCGTCTCGTATTGTCAGCTATCGAGCTGGCCCGGAGCGGAGATAAGGGTCCACAATGTCTTGTGGATATACAACAACTACAGAAGGATATAGAGCCACTTGAGAACCTTGAATTGGAAAAAAGTGCAGCCCTGTTAATGACGACGATTTGTTTGCGTATGGGAGAAGCCGATAAAGCGGAGGAATGGCTGCTAGATAATAAGGTGAGCATAGCCGAGGAAATCCCGGCAGAGCAATTTGCCGCCTATCGAATTTACACGCGGTTATTGTTAATGCAGGGCAAACAGGAGGAGGCGGAGGAATGGGCTTATACCATTTGCGAGCATGCTCGTGCAACCGGTGATGCTCTCTGTCTGATTCGAAGCCTTGCCTTGCTTGGATTGGTCTTGTATCAAAGTGGTCAATTATCGATTGCTCTGGATGTTCTGGAGGAAGCCCTTCATCTAGGAGAAACGGAGGGATGTGTTCGTTCATTTGCTGATTACGATGGTCCTATGGTTGAACTACTTCGCGTGTATCTGAAGTCCCGTCAAAGCCATTATCGTACCATCATTCATAAGGTGTCCCTGATGTACGTGAAGCGGTTGGTGCATCAAGCCAAGGTCAAACCGAATACCACCAGACCTATGGAAGAACTGACGGGTCCAGATGCAGAAGCGTCATTATTAACGGTGAAGGAGCAAGAGGTCTTGCGCTTGCTCCATGAGGGCTTATCAAACAAGCTGATTGCGGAGAAAATGGGGATCTCGATGGCTACGGTCAAAACCCATGTGAATAACATGTACAAGAAATTGGAGGTCCCCAATCGTGTATTGGCTATAGAGAAAGCAAGGCAAAAAGGGTTGTTGTAAAGATACACGAGCAAATTTTACAAAAATTTTACAATTGTCGAATGAATAGGGATAAAGCCTTGCCACTACAACTATTGTCCTAGGACTCCAACCCTCTTCTCAACCCTTCTGTTGATTTACAACCTTTTTTGGCGCTCCCATAATGGGGATGTGCTCGAAAGGAGTCGGGAAATGGAGAAGATTTATGTCATTGCCGCCATAGCGGATTCGCAGTACCAGACAGCATTACACACTTACATTCGCGAATCGGACTATCATAGCAAGCTCATTGTTCGGTTTTGCTCAAGTAAAGCACACGTGGAGGAATTGCTTGCCTCTGGCGAGCCTGCTCATATTGTCCTGGCCACGGAAGAGCTAATGCCAATGGTCCCGAATCATCAAGAGGGAAAATGTGCCTACATTGCGCTGGTAGAGGACGGGGCTCTTGAAGCAATGGAACCAGCATTGCAAATGTATCAGCCGCTTAATCAGTTAATCGAACAAGCGTTAAAGCATTATGCCAAGCTTAATCCCAATGCATCACAGAAGTTCCAACGGGATCGTAAGACCAAGATTGCAGCGTTCTATTCCAGTATAGGCGGCTCCGGCAAGACCGCGACGGCATTAGCTACTGCACATCAATTAAGTCAGCGCAATTTTGCGACATTGTATCTGAATATGGAGGCGGTATGCGGTAATCCGCTGCACACGGGCCGTAAGGCAGAAGAGGGAATTTCCAATCTGCTCTATTATATGCGCAATAACGAGAAGCAGCTTTCCGTTCGCTTTGAGAGCTTGAGACAACATCATGAGAGCCTGGGTATTGATTATTTAACAGGCCCATCTAATGTCAGGGATTTACTGGAGCTGACTGAAGCTGATGCCAAGAGGCTGCTGCAAGTCTTGTGTCAGATGGGGCGTTACGATTACATCATTGTGGATATGGACTATTCGGTTGATGAGCGTAACCTCGGTATTTTACAGGAGAGTGACTTTGTTTACTGGATGATGCAGCATAACGAGCAGTGCCTGGCCAAGACTCAAATCGTGTTGCGCTATCTACAACGTGCCAATTTAGGAGATACCCGGTTCTTTAGCCAATTGTTCTTCATACTGAATAAGCAATTGGATGAACAGATTATTTATGATTCCGACTTCCAAATAACGTCATATCTACCTTATATTCCTGAATGGAAGAAGACGGGGGATGCGGCGGACTACTCAAGAAATCGACATTTTAATCACTATGTCAGACAAATGCTGGCGGGCTCAAGGGTATTTACTACATGAGTATCCAGACCATGACCGATGAGAAGTTCGATACACTGCGTTTGATCGTGAAGAATTGGCTGGATCAGGAGGGGGCACCTTCTGATGATGATGTGCTCAGTCAGATTGAACAAGTTGTATTCGAACACACCGTTGAAGACAACCTGACCATTAGCGAGAAACAGCAGATGATCGAACGTATCATGAACTCGTTTCGTGGACTGGATGCCTTGCAGCCGTTAATTGAAGACAAGAGTATCACGGAGATCATGATTAACAGCTACGACGAGATATTTATTGAGCGAAATGGCCAGGTGATGAAATCACCGCAAAAGTTCGAAAATGAACGTCGGTTGGAGAATGTCATTCAGAAAATTGTGGGCTTTGTAAATCGCGTGGTGAATGAGTCGAGTCCCATCGTAGATGCCAGGCTGAAGGATGGCTCCCGCGTCAACGTCGTGTTGCCGCCTATCGCGCTTAACGGACCAACCATGACGATTCGAAAATTCCCCGAGAAGCCAATGGACATGCAGGAACTCGTCCGATTAGGCGCATTAACCGAGGATGTGGCGATTTTCTTGCAGAAGCTGGTGGTCGCCAAATATAACATGTTTATCGGAGGCGGTACTGGCTCTGGCAAAACCACCTTCTTGAACGCCCTGTCCAATTTCATCCCGCAGGATGAGCGAATTATTACAATTGAGGATTCGGCCGAACTGCAAATTCTGAATGTACCTAATATCGTACGCATGGAAACCCGTAATGCCAATACGGAAGGCAGAGGAGAAATTACGATTCGCCAATTGATCCGAAGCTCGCTGCGCATGCGTCCTAACCGGGTCATTGTCGGGGAGGTCAGAGGTGCCGAGGCGCTGGATATGCTGCAGGCGATGAATACGGGTCACGATGGGTCGCTGTCTACGGGGCATGCGAACTCTACCTCCGATATGCTCAGCCGTCTCGAATCTATGGTCATTAGTGGTGCGGAGATGCCGATCAGTGTAGTCAGGAAGCAAATTGCTTCGGCCATTGATGTGATGATTCACTTGATGCGGTTAAGAGATCGGACACGCAAGGTCGTGGAAATTTCAGAAATTATTGGAGTCGACGATCGAGGCGAGGTTATGCTCAATTCCTTGTTCCGGTTTCAGGAACGGGGGGAGACGGCGGAGGGGAAGATCATCGGTTCTCTTGTCCCCACGGGCAATGTGATGCGGGAGTTGGACAAGCTCCGGTTTGCCGGCATCAAGCTGGATGAAATTGGGGAGATCGTAGCGATTGGAGAAGGAGGGTGAAGTGAATGGACACGGCGGACATGATGGGACGGCTTCCGGGCCGATTCCAGCGCATGCTGGAATGGTCGGCATTTCCTGTGAAGCGGCCCGCCCGCAACCAGCAGATCAACTATAATGAGTACCATTTATCCTGGGTGCAATATATCGGCGGAATATTGGTGGCTGCGACAGTTATTTTCGTGGTATGCATGATTTTTTACAAGAGCGTGCCTATGGCGGCCATTCTAGCGTTGCTTGCTTTCGTGTATCCGAGAATGATGAAGCAAAGATTGCTCAAGAAGCGAAAGCAGGAGCTGACGCTACAGTTCCGTCAGGCTTTGTATTCACTGGCTTCGTCACTTGCGGCTGGCCGCTCGGTTACGAATTCATTCAGCGAAATCGTAAAGGATTTAGAACTACTCTATCCTGACCCCGATACCTACATTATTAAAGAACTGAACCAAATCAATCATCGTATAGACAACGGAGAATCGCTGGAGATGCCGCTGCTGGACTTCAGCATACGAGCGGACATAGAGGACATCACCAACTTTATTGATGTATTTATGATTTGCCGTACCCAGGGTGGCGATCTGGTGGAGGTCATTCGTCGTACCTCCAATATGATTGGAGAGAAAATTGAGATTAAGCAGGAAATTGCTGTACTCGTTGCGGGGAAGAAATTTGAATCTACCGCGATGATGTTTGCACCCCTGGTTCTGATTGCTGGCCTGGCTTTCTTCTCCGGCGACTATATGGAGCCGCTCTACACAGGAATTAGTGGGCGGCTGGTTATGACGGGGGCGCTCGCTGTACTTGGGGTTTGCTCCTACGCCTCCAAACGAATTATGGATATCAGGGTGTGAGCCGATGATTGGCGGATTATTTTTATTAGTCTACATTGGACTGCTGGTTGTGGTAGTGGTCAGGGCGGACGTATTGGAGGGCTATAAGCAGGCGGTTCAAAGCAATAGACAATATACGCGGCTGGCGGTACTTGCCCCCTATAGCCTGGCTATTATGTATGTCATCAAGCTGGAGAAGCGCATTCCGAAGATTAGCGGAAGAATTTATCACAACATCCTGCTGCTGCATGGACAACGGAAAGCGCTCATCACTAGTAAAATGTTCCTGGCCGATGCGGTGTCCATCTCTATCATCGTCACCGTGTTTGGCTGTGTGCTGGGTTTGTTAATGCCGGAGAATTGGTGGTTCGCTCCTGGAGGGTTCATCTTATCGCTGCTCATTCCCTTGATTCAAATGCAAGAGCTGGAGAAGAAAGTGAAAAAGATGAAGCAAGAAATTACGATGGAGCTGCCTGAATTTCTTAACAAGCTGATCTTGCTCGTGAATGCGGGGGAAACGGTGCAAAAGGCGCTGATTCGCTGTGCCAAGCAGAAGCGAAGTGGAGATAAGCCGAATGCTCTGTACGATCAACTCGCCATGGTGGCGGCAGAACTGGAGAATGGTTATTCCTTCCATCAATCGATTGAGGATTTCAGCAAGCGCTGCGGTGTGCAGGAGGCAACCATCTTCTCTACGTCCATGCTGCTGAATTATAACCGTGGCGGAGAGGAATTCGTCGCTTCGCTACGGGAAATTTCCCGGGATTTGTGGGAGAAGCGTAAGAGCATTACCAAAACCCTGGGCGAGCAAGCCAGCTCGAAGATGCTGTTTCCCATGGTATTCGTATTCCTGGTCATTATGGTCATCGTCGGATTTCCGGCGTTGTCCTTAATGTAATAAAAACAATTTGTAAGGGAGAGAATGTTGTGTTGAAAAATTGGGCAATTGCATTTTGGAGAAATGAAAAAGGGCTGGGCACCTTGGAGATTTTGTTGATTGCTGGTGTACTGATTGTTATTGCTGTGGCATTCCGCAAGCAAATTACCGCATGGGTGCAAAAGGTGCTTGACCAAGCGGAGAGTGACCTGATTATGGATCAGAAAGTAGACACAACAAACTAGACAAGAGGGATGTTTAGAGGGGGTTGCTTGTGGACTTAAGCACATTGATTTTGCTGGCCTTATTAATCGCATGTGCGGCTTATCTGGATATCCGCTATCATCGCTTGCCAAATTGGTTAACTGTCAGCGGTATGGTTGTGGGTATCGGACATGCATTCATACTGAAAGGCCTGGCCGGTCTACTCTTCTCGCTAGCCGGTCTGGCCGCCGGCTTCGCCGCCATGCTCATTCTGCATCTGTTCAAAGCGGTGGAAGCGGGGGATGTGAAGCTGTTTGCCGCGCTAGGTGCACTTACTGGCATTGAATTTTCAT
Organism: Paenibacillus sp. 1SOY10; assembly: GCF_056836745.1. Classification (NCBI taxonomy): domain Bacteria; kingdom Bacillati; phylum Bacillota; class Bacilli; order Caryophanales; family Paenibacillaceae; genus Paenibacillus; species Paenibacillus sp. 1SOY10. Next base: position 79,443 of record NZ_JBXENK010000012.1, read on the forward strand.
TATATAGTGTAATGCATTCAATCGTATTTGCCTCCCTGTATGCGGCCATTATTCTGGCGGTGCGCAAGCTGTTATGGACGAAGTTGCTCGAAACGTTCAGAGCATTTCTGCTGACCAATGCGTCAAATCATACCGGATACATTAGGAGCCTCCTCCAGTCGGGTAAAATTCATATGCCATTCATGTATGCGGTGGTGCCCGGCGTGATTGTCACCGTCTTCTACTATTGATTGCTTTTGAGGTGAACAGCTTGGGACAATTGTTTTTTGAATTTATTGAGCAAAACGGCAGTTACCTGGTGTTCTACGATCAGGAAGGAATTCGGGGTGAAGAGCTAAATGCTGTCCAGGTGCGAATGCTGCAGCAATACAGCATTGAGCGGCTGCTCCCCATTGAATTTGAAGAAAAAGATTTGAAACTGAGGCTTCGCTATAATATCAGCGGTACAAAGATGCTATCACAGGTATTGAAATATCGACGTATGAGTATGTCCGAGTATTATGACATCTTGCTCAGAACGGTGCTGATGTTATCAGACTGCAAGAAATATATGCTCGATGAGGACAAGCATGTGCTCCATGAGAATTTCATCTTTGTTGGGGAACAGTTGACGGATATTTACTTTGTCTATCTGCCTACTGAAAATGTAGGGCTGACTGGCTCCGTACCGGAGCGGCTGAAGCAATTGGCGACGACCTTGATTGCTTTTGTGGATGGGATGAATGCGGCGGGGTTCCAAGCTATCTTGCAATATTTTTATACCGAGAGCTTCACCTTGGCGGGGATTCAAGAACTGCTGCATCGTTTAGAACTGCGAACGGATGATGCGCAAGTACAGCCGACGTCAACGCCAAGCTTCGAGCAGGCGGATTCCAGTGTGGGGAAACTGTCAACGGCCATGGAACGCGAAGCGATGCTGTCGCCGGGAAGGCCAAAGGAGCAGCATGAGACAGCAACCCAGAACGCTTCCCATGAAGCAGAGGATCCTTTGCTGCGGGCCCTGGATATCAAGCCCAAGAAGGCTACTAAAAAAAGCAATAAATCGGGTAAAGGACAGAAGCAGGGGGGAGGCAGATGGCTGAAGCCCATCGATCCCAAGCGGGAGCTCCAGCTTCGTAATATCGCCTTGGCAGCCTTGGCCATTGGTGCTGCGCTGGTGCTGAAGGATGTGCTGGAGAAGGGCAATGCTGGCTGGCTTAGTCTATACTGGCTGCTTGTACTACTGGCGGTGGTTTTGCTGGTTCGCTATCAATGGGTCAAGCGCAGGAAGATACCGGCCCCGGTACCGGATTCCGAATCAGGGCCGGCGGCTCCTTCTTCTGGAGGGGCGCATGAAGGCGATGAACATATCAAGGATCAATCGCACAGGGAACGAAGCGTCCCGCAGGTGCCACATCAGCCTGAGCCGGTTCGTATCGTCGGTCCGGAAGTGCCAACGGAAAATTATTATGAAGCTCTGCCTTTGTTCACAAGCATGCTGGGGGATAGCGGCTCCCACAGCACGGGACTACTAGGCTTCGACAACAGCGATTCGGAGGAAGATAAAAAGGCCTTATCCTATTTGGTGGTACGCCGCGAGGGATTGGTAGAACGGATTGCCGTACATAAGGATGTGTTTCGCATCGGCAGTCAGGAGGACGTGGTCCATTATTGCGAAGATGTGGAGGGGGTATCCCGTACTCATCTGGAGATTATCAAGAAATCTGGCAAGAACATCGTCAGGGATTTGGGATCGCGAAATGGAACCTTTCTCAACGGAACCCGTCTCGCACCCTATCGTGAATATCTACTGAATAATGATGACAAGTTACTGATTGCACAAACAGAGTTTCAATTTTTCTACTCTCTAAAGGGAGAGCAGCCTTTTGTCTTCAACGATCATCTACTGGCTGCCTTGACAGATGGAGCAGGAGGATTCGATGAAACGATTATTTAAATTTACGCTACTGATTGCGGTGGTGATGTGGCTCCCAGCTTTAATGAATGATGGAGGGCAGGGGTTGCGAGTGTTGGCCTTTGAAAAATTGTCAGCACAGCCAACTTCACAAGCTATCCCCCCTTCGACAGAGGCAATGTCTCTCTCAGAGAAAGTCAGTCTGGAGAATGATGCGATGCTGCAGTGGGCCAAGGAGCTCGATGAACTTGTCATTCAAGCGGGCAATGTCTTTTCCCTGGATCAATGGTTCAAGGAATTAGCGGATGACGGACAGGCCAAGCCAGCGGATACTGATCTGGAGCAGATCGGTTCCCTCTTGTTACAGACGGGTCTTCAAGCAGGACTGGAGGTTGGCGAGCGTGCCACCCATCCCGTTCTGCCAGCCATGGCCGAGTCAGGGTATGATTTGGAATTCCGCCAAGGGCAACAGGATTTTACACTGCGAAATCCTCATAATTACGAGGTTAGTGGCAAGGTCGAGGTCCATGGAGGGCAGGCATCCTTTCAATGGATGGGGTATGGGCCTTCCTTGTGGAAGAAGAGAGAGATCAAGGTAGAAGTAGAAGAGTTTGCACAGGGAGATCTGAAGGTAGAGGATCATGCCTTGGGGACCAAGAGCAGAACCATTCCAGGTTATCCAGGCCGGCTTGTCCATGTATACGCCGTTTCCGATGACAGCATGGAACTCCTGTATCAAAATTATTATGCGCCACAAGCGAATCTGATCTATGAGCCGAAGCGGTCAAGCGAAGCTACACGGACTGGCGAGAGCGGAGGCAACCCTTGATGCAACTGGGGGAGCTTCTGGTAACCAGCGGGATTATTTCTCAGGCCCAGCTTGAGGAAGCATTGCAGCAGCAACGGGACACGAAGCAACGGCTAGGTGAAATATTCCTGGAGAAGAGCTTTATTACCGAGAAAGTGCTGGCGGAGGTTCTGGAATTTCAATTAGGTTTTCCGCTGGTTCATCTGTACAACATAGACATTGATCCGCAAGCGGTGAAGCTTCTTCCAGAAGAAGCAGCGCGTGAATATGAAGCTATTCCAATCGCTCTGGTAAAGAATAAGCTGCAAATTGCGTTGATTGATCCATTGAACTTCTCGGTCATTGAACAGCTTCAATTGATTACGGGTAAAGAGATTCAACCGTTGCTTGGTTTGCGCTCGGAGGTAGAGCAGGCCCTTAGCAAATTTTACGGCATGCAAGGCGAGTTTGACGAATGGGTGGAGGAAACAGCGGCTGAAGCTGCCCAAGAGCAAGAGGAACCGGATGCACAGAGCAGCGATGCGCCTATTATCAAACTGGTCAATCAAATGATTCATGCCGCAGTCAATCTTAAGGCCAGTGATATTCATATTGAGCCGGATGAGACGAGCGTCAAGATCAGGTACCGGATAGATGGGCAATTGCGTCTGGAGCGTGAGCTACCCAAGAATATGCAAGCCCTGCTGACGACAAGGGTAAAAATTATTGCCAAGCTGAACATCGCGGAGCGGCGCTTGCCCCAGGATGGCAATATCCAATTGCAAATCATGGGCAGAAGAATCGATATTCGGGTATCTACACTGCCCGCTGTGAATGGGGAAAGCATCGTACTCCGTTTGCTGGATCAATCGGCAGGCATTAAAGGGCTGGATGAATTGGGTTTTAGCCCACGTAATTTGCAAATTTTTCAGAAGATGAGTAAGTTGCCTAACGGGATCATCCTGATATCGGGACCAACTGGAAGCGGGAAGACCTCCACCCTGTACTCCATATTGCGTGAAATGAAGGATGAAGAGATCAAGATTATTACCGTTGAAGATCCGGTCGAATACCGGTTCAATGGGATTACGCAGGTGCAGGTGAACACACAGATCGGCATGACGTTTGCTTCCAGCCTTCGGTCCATATTACGTCAGGACCCGAACGTCATTATGGTTGGTGAGATACGTGATCCGGAGACGGCGGCCATCGCGGTTCGGGCTTCATTAACCGGTCATTTGGTGCTGAGCACGATTCATACCAACAATGCGCTAAGCACCATCAATCGTTTGCAGGATATGGGCATAGAGGGTTACTTGATTGCTTCCTCACTTGCTTGCGTGACTGCCCAGCGGCTGGTGCGCAGATTGTGCAGTCATTGTGCGACCAGAACTCCGGCGACGGAAGAGGAGAAGCTACTGCTGGTCTCTCATAGTCTCATCTCTTCCCAAGATGCCCAGCAGCTTCAATTAATGAAGGCAAGGGGATGTGGGGTGTGTGGTCAGACTGGATACCATGGCCGCATTGGTATTCATGAAGTGCTGGCTATTGATGCCGATATTCGTACTGCTATTGTGGAGAACCGGACCCGCGGCGAGTTTGAGCAACTGCTGGAGGGCAAAGCTTTTCGGACGATGATGGTTGATGGTCTGGAGAAGGTGCTCGCGGGACAGACCGATGTACAGGAAGTGTTGAAGGCTGCCTTCAGTGAATGATATCAGAATTGGAGCAGATGCTTATGCCAAGCTTTGTATATGAAGCGGTGAACAAGAAGGGGAAAAGCATTCGCGGTATGTTGTGGGCCCAGAACAAGCAGAAGGCCATCTTGGAGTTGCGCAACGGCGGTTTGATGGTGAAATCGCTGGAAGAAAAGCAGAAATCGGTGTTGGATCTGGAGATTCGACTCGGCAGCAGTATCAGCAAGAAGGAGTTCGTCGTGTTCTGTCGCCAGTTCGCTACGCTGATTCGATCTGGTATTCAGATCGATCAAGCTTTGCGATTGCTCGCTAATCAGACGAAGAGCAGGCTGATGAAGCGAGCCTTGTCTGAAGTGCTGGATCATCTGCGCGCAGGGCTTCAGCTCTCGGATGCCTTAGCCAAACGTCCCAAGGATTTTCCATCCATGTTTATCAACATGGTGGCCTCTGGAGAAGTGGGTGGCAATCTGGACGACATTCTCGATCATATGGCCAATCACTATGAGAAGGACAGCAAGTCGTTAGCCAAGGTGCGCTCTGCGTTAACGTATCCCTGTATCGTGCTTGTTATAGCCGCGGGTGTCGTGGTCTTCCTGCTCCGCAGCATTGTGCCCACCTTTGAGGAACTCTTCGCCGAGCAAGGAGCAGACCTTCCGGTCATCACCAAATCTGTCGTAGCTGTAAGCAACATGCTGGGAACCTACTGGTATGGGGTACTTGCCCTGCTGATTGTTCCAGTGGTGTTGTTCCGGGCGGTCATTGCGACAAAAACAGGCCGTTATTGGCTGGATTCCCTGAAATACCGAATTCCGCTGTTCGGCTCGCTACTGAAGAAGTCGACACTGGCCCGTATGGCTCGAACGATGTCCGCTTTATTCTACGGAGGGATTCCGATTACACAGATTCTGTCTGTATCGGAGAAAGTGGTGCAGAATGAAGCGGCGGCCCGGGTGCTTCAGCGGACAAGGGAGAAGATGATGCAAGGGAAGCAGATGTCCGAGCCTTTCCGTGAAAGCGGGTTTTTCCCTGATCTGTTCAATCAGGTTGTGCAGGTGGGGGAGGAAACGGGACAGATGGATGTCATGCTGTCCAAGGTGGCCGACTACTATGAATCGGATGTGGAGCGTGCCATCGAGCAAATCAAGACGCTGATTGAACCGGCGATGATGATGGTATTGACGGCCGTGGTAGGGGTAATCGTAGCAGCAATTATTACCCCGATGTTCTCGCTGTATGAGCAAATCATCAAATAACCAACTATATGAATAGGAGTGCTATTAATGGAAGCTGTAACTTTGACGCAAGGAAAGTCCGTTGCTATCAAGCGATTTCGTCCGTTAAAAAACCAAAAAGGCCTGACTCTCATCGAATTGCTGGCCATTGTCGTTATTCTAGGCATTATCGCGCTCATCGCTATTCCATCCATTGGCGGGATCATTAATAACACCAAGAAAAATGCCCACCGGGCCAACGCGCAAATCATCGTGGACGCGGCAAGATATAAGCTGATTACGGAAGGGTTCAAGCCTGATTCAGGAGCGACAACTCAAGATATAACGTATGCGCAATTGCGGGATGAAGGCTATTTAGAGAAGAAGATCAAAGACCCGCAGGAACCAACCAAGGAATATGCAGATGCGACTGCTGTAAGAATTGGGCAGCAAACAGGCTCGCTTAGTTATACCTATGACATTAACTTGCTACGCAAGGGGGCGAGTGACACCGCGACGATTAGGGTTTTTGCCGAGGTTGCCACAGAAATTCGCTATGCTGGTTATGTCCCGGAGGAACAGATCAGAGATATAGGATTTGCTAATTAAGAGTTACCAGGGAGGTCCCTATCATGTTTGCACTCAAACGTCCCAGACATGCCTGCGGTCTGTACATTACCGATACCCTCATCAAGTTGGTCAAGCTGAAGGGCAATAACAATAGCCTGACGATTCAGCATTGCTCTGAGCTGCCGCTTGAAGAGGGTATCGTATCCAAGGGGACGATCTACCAGGCAGAGGAACTGGCGGCTCAGATTGAACGATTGGCTGTGAACTCCGGAACGAAGGGGGAGAAGGTGCATATCTCCGTCCCCATAGGCAAGAGTATTTTACGGCGCTTAACGTTGCCGGCTGCTCGTGATGAAGAGATGCGGAAGCAAGTCGATGTTGAAATTCATTCCTGGCAGTTCCTGCCCTTTGAGGACTTCTTGTTCGATTATGTCGCTTTAGGGCCCCCATACCTACCGGAGGCAGGAGCGGATGGACAACGCAAGCGAAAGGGCAAGGAGCAGGATGTTCTGGTGTTCGTGACTTCCGGGGAGATCGTGCAGCAGCATGTTGATGTGGTCAAGCAGGCCGGTCTCCTGCCTGCATCGGTCGAACTGGCACCGCTGGCTTTGCAGCGAATGCTGTACAACATGGATCAGTATGGGTTGCATGGGCTAAGCCCACTGTACGCGATCCTTCATGTGGAGGCCGACGAGGTGAATTTGTCCATTTTTGCCGAGGGCGTTCCTGTATTCATGCGGTCCATTCAGACCCATCATGCTGAAGGCGAGCTTGAAATGGAGAAATATTACTTGAATCATACGACACAGATGCTTGCCGCTGAAATTGTGCGCATGATTAATTATTACGTCTATTCGGTATCGGAGCAGCAGGAGAACGTTAGTACCATCTATTTGGCTGGGGATTTGCGAAAAGTGCAGATGGTGGCGGAATTTCTTGAGAAATCTTTCAAAGGGAAGATTGAGCAATTACCGTTACAACTGCTGATTCAGCAGGCGGAAGATACTCCCTACGATTATATTGTTCCGATCGGACTGGCCATGAAAGGGGCATAGACATGGGGAGTTTGGAACGTGAGAACAAGCCCATAGAGATTAACTTTATACGAAGCCAATCCGGCATAAGTATTCTAAGAAAGCGAGTGCAGAAGTGGGCGATGGCCACGGCATCCACGATGATCTTGTTGCTGCTGGCCTGGTTATGGTTAAGTGCGATGATTCAAACTAGCCAAATCAATGGAGAACTGGATCGCATCCAACTACGAATCTCGGAATTACAGGCGCCCACTCAATTGTCCAAGCAACCTTCGGTCCAGCAAATTCAGCAATTAGCCGAGCAGCTTAAGCATAATGAACCGGATCGTGTTGCATTATTGGAAAAGTTCACTCAGATTTTGCCCGAGCTTGTAAATGTACAAAACCTGACGATGGAAGGGACATCCGCAATAAAGCTGACGGCCTTGTATGCAACCACAGGGGAACTTGCTCAGTTTGTTCAATCCCTGCGAGCATCGGAACATTTTACGGTTGCTGAGTTGGGTGATGTCGAGAAGGTAGGCCTTCTTGTCTCTGACCCAGGCCAGAGTGGAGCATCGCACAATGTGGAACCCCCCTTAAGAACGACGCTGGTTATACAAGTGGTAAGCTCGCCCGAGTCAGGCACAGAGCAGGGAGAAGGTGACGCAGCGCCATGACATTTTTGGCAGATACGCAAGTGCGAAAGGCATTCACTATTGGTTGCGCGATTTTCTTGCTGCTAGTTGCTTATTTCTATTTGGTTCGACCTTCCCAAGTGGAACGTGAGGTGGCTTCGCAGATGTTACTTCGCAAGCAGCAGGAATATCAGTTGCTCCTGAGTAACAGCAGCAATTTTAAGGAAGAGGCTGCCAAGGGGAGCTATGAATTAGCGTTAATTCGCCAGATCGTTCCGGAGCAGGCATATACAGATCAAATGCTGGAGCAGATGAAACGGTTGGAAACGGTGAGTGGCGTTCAGATGAAGGGCTACCAGTTCGGAATAGCTGATCAGCAGGCAGGAGAGGTAGGGGCAGGCTTACGCAAGGTGACGATGACGACAAGCCTGAACGGTACTTATGATCAATTTGTTCGCTTGTTGGAAGAAATTCATGGATCGACACGTCTATTGACCCTGGACAAGCTGGAGTTAAGCGTGGTGCAAGAAAATGCAGATATTCTCAAGAAAAATGTGAAAGATCCCAGGATCGCCTGTCAACTGATCATTGCTGCTTATTATGCACCGGAACTGGCGAGCTTCGGGCAATTCCCCAAGCCAGCAGCGCCACAGGAAGTACCCGGAAGAAGACAGTTGCTTTACTGAGTTTTCTCGAACAGCTTCGTTCTAGGAAGCAGACTTTTTGAACAACCCCTATAAGGTTACAAGATTGGGGATTCCAAAATGATGGCGGAGGGAGTGTGTGGATTGTGAGAAGAAGAACGGCGGCCCTGACGTTGTTACTGGTCCTGCTAACGGTTTCTTTATTTCCGGGGCAGAGCATGACTGCGGCGGGTTCGCCTCAAATGGAAGGGAGTGTATCTGCGAGCAAGACGGATATATTCGTAGGCGAGCAGTTTACGCTAACTTACACAATTCGGCCTACCGAATCGGCAAATTTTAAATTCCCCAAGATTGTCCAGCCGATTCCTTATGGCTTCGCGATTGTCTCTCATCAGGGCGATGTGTTCAATAATGAGGTTGAAATCAAGTACAACGAGTTAAGAATATCCTTTACCGAATATCCTTATGGATCAGGCAGGGATACCAAACGCGCGACTGTAACGCTGGTATATAAGGGCAAGCCGGCTCGTCATCAGCTAGGCCAAGCGAAGCTGGAGTATACCGTTAATGAGGACTGGAGTACACGGAATCCAAGAAATCTGAATGCACCGGCCCTAAGTTTCAAGAACCGGGTAGAGGGTCCTTCTACACGTATGACGGATCCACAACTGAATGGTACCTTGGCGGCCCCTACGTCCACGGTCTACATTGGTGACCCGTTTACCCTGGAATATTCACTCACACCCAATATAGAGATCGAACGGCGGGATCAATCGGACTACATTATATTATGGGATATCTCCAAGAGTATGGAGCGAGATGCACCAAATGCCCCTGGAGGGGATCGTCCGCAACGCCTCGATGCAGCTAGGTATGGCATCAGGGCATTTATCCAGCAATTAAGGCAGTTGTACCCCGATGACCAGCAAGAAAACTATTATGGAATAACCAAAGTTAGTAATGAGACTAATGCGAAATCGGGCTTGAGAGAAAATCAATTTGTCAGCAGTTGGACTAAGAGCAAACCTCTGACAAAGCGAACGGGGCCTCAGGTAGGTAAAGCACCCCGTGTGACGTTCATTCCGTTCTCCGAGCATATTGTGTACGAGCATATTATTGAGCGGACCAATGATTATTCTTTCTTGATTGAGAAGGCGGATTCGCTTCATGTGACGGGAACACATACCGATGTCACGCGCGTACTTCATGAGACGATGGATTACGTATTATACGAGCGCGAGCATGGAGATCCCAACTATGAACCGGCGGTGATTCTGATTACCGACGGGGGCTTCGATACGTATACACGTATCTTTAATGAGAAATATGAAGCCCGCTATTCTACCGACTCCAAGACGGCAGGAGAGATCACGAAGGCGGTGGAGGCCACCTATGACTTTGATAATTTGTATCTTGCCATGGGCATTCCCCTGCATCTCATTCGCCTGGATGACCCGGCCAATCAAGAGATGAACTACCGGGAGGGCTTAAAGGCGCTGGAGAATATCGTGCAAAAAAGTGGCGGACAACGCTATCTATCCATGTATCGCAGTGACCGCTCTTATGGGGGCGTGAACTATACGGGTACTGAGGCTGCATTTGCTGACCTCGTTAGACGAACCGAAGCCAAGAGAAAGCCTTGGGGAGATTACCGAAATATCGTCATTAACCAGCCGCTCCCCGCAGGGTACCAATTGGCGGAGGCACCCAAGGGCGTGAGTTTATCAGGCGGCACGCTGCGAATACCTATCGACAACTTTATTTATAACAGTGGCAAGCTTACCTTGAAGAACAACATCCGGCTTATCTACACCGGGCTGCCTGGAACTTATCGACTAGCTGATGCTACCACCAGCTTCCAGGCGAACGGGACTAACCGGACGGCGGTGATTGCAGGCAAGAGCATCTTGTTCAAGTCCAAAAATCCGCCAAAGGTGGAGGTGACCGTGCCTGATGATGATCAATCTGATGTAGTGACAGGGGCCAACTTTATTATTGTTCGGGGAAAAGAGCCGGCATTCTCAATCAAGGCTTCCAGACAGGAGTCCTATGATGACCTTATTGAGCAGATTGAATACGGATTTGCGCAAGAGCCGGGCAAGGAAATACGCTTCGAGACAAAGCGAATTAACCCGGAACGGGATGGTGCCAATTATACCCTTGCTTTTAATAACGGAGGAGGCAGTGCAAGCCATCGCTTTGAGCAATACGGCTGGTATCAAATGGTGATCAAAGTAACCAATACGGGTGGACTATCTACTACAAAAGAGATGTATATCCTGGTGTTGCCGGAACTGGACTTCGAGATTGAGGTCGATCAGCCCGCTGCAACGGTGTCTTACAAACCGGTTATTGCCATGCTGCGCTGGGGAGATCCTGAGCTAAGAATCCCCATTGCCTCCAAGTTCGGCATGCCGGGAATGACGACCCTAGTGGAATATTCACTGGCAGGCGAGCCCTGGAAGCCGGCTGTGTTTGACAAGATTCATATCATGCGTCAATCCGCAAGCACACAATACATCACGGTCAGAATTGTCCAGACCTTCAATAGCGGGGCCGCAGCACCGTTTAACGGCATCACCTTCCAGTCGGATCAAAGGAAAAACTATGCCATCAATTACGATCAGAAAAAATACTAGCTCCAAGCGTCCGGCTGCGGCTCCGGGGAGAAATGAGCATGGATTTACTTTAATCGAAATCCTGGTGGCCGTCACGATATTGTCTATTGTGTCGCTTGCCTTCATGGGGTACTTCGTCACTGCGATGGAGCGCTCGGCCGACAATAACCACCGAACTATCGCCGCTAATCTGGCCCGGCTGAAGGCGGAGGAATTGAAGGAAGCCTTCCGGCAACCTCTCCCGACAGGAGGCAGATATGAGACTTATTACGCTCAATTAGTAGAAGAGATGCCTCCCGGAGCCTATGCCCTGATTATGTCGGCAGATGCGAATGCCGGACAAGGAGTGGCTGGCATGTTCAAGGGAATGCTTGATCCCCATCTTCCGATTGATGAGGCAGGCGGATCCGTTCACTCGACTCTGTATCGGTATCAAGTGGAGATCAGTAACAGATCTGATGAACGGTTGCAGCAACTCAATGCAGCTAATCAGTTTTTGTTCCCGTTACGTATGGAAGAGTCATTGTTGCGGATGGTGGTGACGGTTTTTTGGCAGACCGCAGAAGACGGAAGTCCGGTAGCAACCAAGTCCGTATCCCTGGATACGTACCTCATTGGGAGATGAAGTTAGTGACGAGATTGAAGCGACTTAACAATCAGAAGGGCCTGTCGATTCTGGAAGTGCTGACAGCCATCTTCATTTTCTCCATGGTAGTGTCCATTGCCTATTCCATGTTATTCATGGCGTTGTCCATTTATAAGAGCGTACTAATTGAAGGCGAGATGCGCAGTAAAGGAGAAGCCTTGTTCAGCGAGCTGATCATGGAGCTAAAGGATGCCATTTATGTGGAGAATGTGCCTGCAGATCCTGGTTCGGGAGAACGGTTATCTATTGCTTACATTAAGCGTTCTGCTGACCCAGAGGTATATTTGGAACAGTATCGGATGACTATGATTCCCGATCAAGGCGATGGCAGAAGCGTTATTGAGGTAATAGATATGCAATCGGGAGACCTGACCAGAACGTTTGATTTGGGGCACCGCTTCCGTATCCGGGAAGGACGTTTGGAGGCTGTGGGTAATCAAGATGCCGTCCATTTACTTGTGTTATATGGGCACCGTAATGTCACGGAAAAGGAGGAGCAGAAGGAAATGAAAATTGATTCACGTATCCCGCTGCTGCGAGCCAATTGATGCACAGGAACACTAGACCCCGAATACTAGCTTCAGAGAAGGGCTCTGCCTTGTTAATTACGCTCTTGGTCGTCACCTTGTTCATCATTCTCGGTGTTGTGTTGCTTGGTGTGGTAAGCCAGGGCGTTAAATCCAGCGCGGCTGGCGAAGCCAGAATTATTGCTGAATCCCTGGCGCAGAAGGGATTGGACGAAGCCACCGTAGCCCTTCGCGAAGTCGTATCCAGCGCCAATCGGACGGAGCCCAATTATCGGCAGCGGACCGAACTGCTGGAGCAGAACCTGCTGGGCATGAACGGAATAAACAGCCTGCTATCTACGCTGGAAGGGACATATCCTGGAGCAGAGCCGCGCGAGAGTTACGAGATTAAAATTGTCAGTGACCCGATAGCGGATTTGAAGTCAACGCCGACAGGCCGAGTAAGCGTTGAGCCAGATTATCCTTATGTACGTAAAGTGACAGTGTATTCCACGGGTAAGGTGGATATGATGCCAACCGTCAGTGTAGCCAAGAGCCGCGTCATGTATGTGAACTCTATCAACCAGGTTATGCGGTATGCAGTATCGGCCAATATGGAAGACCGGGAAGGCAGCCCGCCTGCGCTGACCATGAATGGAGCTGTTTTTACCATAGGCGATATGTTTGTGCAAGGCGATGTACAGCTGGGGGATCAGGCCACCTTTCTGAAGGAACCGGGTCAAACGGGACAGGTAGCCACCACTTTACCGGCCTTAAGAGGATTCTATAATGCAACGGGTCGTTTGATTAACTCATCGGGCCAGACCTTTGACGCACGGTCCCTGCCCGTTCGGGACACTTCGCTTGAACAAGCTGAGCGGGTAGAGGTAAATCAAGCGGTGGAGGCTGTTATGAGTCGCTATACTGACGCTTGCGCTCTGTGTCAGGTGCCACCGGAGCCTGTGGAATGGCCGGAATGGATCTTGGCCGATGCCGAGCAGGAGGGCTGGAGGCATTATGATCAGGTGTGGGCGCAGATTAGTGGTAGTTCGCTAATCAGGCCGCCGACTGGAGCAAGGCCAGCAGATATATTACTGACCAACAGCCTGCTTAGCATGGAGCCAGGCTCTGAGTTAACCGTGCAAGGGGGCTCGCTGACCGTGGATTACCAGGACCCGGATTTGGTCGTTGCTGACCTTCAAGGGACGGTACGACTGGATGAAGGACAAGTTCTTGCCATTAACGGAAACGCGGTAATTGGAGACGGATTCCGCCTGGAAGGGGGGCAACTGTTTATACGTGGGGATTTGAAGGTGTATGGCGCAGTCAAATTGTTTGGCACGGTGTATGTGGATGGGAATGTGGAGCTCCGGGATATAAGTTCAATGAATAGGGGATGCTCGGAACCGTCCGAAGGAACATGTCGACCATTGATTATTGCAGCCTCCGGGTCTATTGAGATTGGAGAATATATCCACGATAACGCAGACACAGAGATTGCTGCTTATCTCTATGCGAACGGAGCCATCAAGCTGTATGGTGTGTATTCGCGGCTTCGACTGGTAGGAGGAATACATGCCGACCAGGGTCTGGAGCTTAATGCCGTATTGGGTGAACTAACTCCGCTCCCAGGTGTCGCAGAATCAGAGCCGGTATGGAGCCGCTATGCGATACGTGCCCAGACAGGTCTTGCACCGGAGAGTTCCCGGCTGCGCATCACCCATGATATCAATCTGTATGAGACCCCGCCTGCCGGGATTCCCCTTGCCAAGCAATTCAATCTTTATATTAGCCGTACGGCTTATGAAAGTGGACAGGAGGCACTATGACAAGTTATAAATTTGCCCTAATTGATGATTCCAAGTTTACAAGGCAGTTGTTAAAAGAATTATTGCTCAAGCAAGGCCATAAGGTGGTGGCTGAGCTTGACCTGAATGGGGAAGCTATTCAGCGGTGCTGGGAGCTTGATGTAGATATGATCTTTCTGAGCATGTCCTCATCGGAGGAAGAGGGGATTCGCCTGCTCCGTGATCTGCTTGCTGCTGGATTGGATGCTCCGATGGTGGTTATTTGTTCCGGTGCTCAGCAAGAGCTAATTGTGTCTGCTGTTCGATTGGGGGCCAAGGGGTATTTGCTCAAACCATTTCATGCTGAGGATGTACGCGAATGTATAGACAAGCATGTTGTGGAGCGGGACACACAGCAAGCTTCATGGAGGGCGGATGCTCCTGCTGCCCCAGAGCAAGAAGAGCATAAGGAGGAGCCAGTTTATCAGGATTGGCCAATTACAGAGAATGTAGAAGAAGTACCTTATGTGGAACCGCCTGTTGTCAAGCCCATACAGGATATCCCTTTTTCCGTAGAACTGGAGTCACCGCAAAGGCTGTCAGAAGCCATTCATATGGATAATGGTATTTACTTCACGCGTAAGGAGCTTGAACGGCGTGCCTTGACAGAGATGGATCATTCCTCGGCAGATCAATTCACCCAAGTTGCCGTTATGGAACGGGAGGAAGCTGAGGAGGAGCTTGTAGGCTGGGAAAAGGAGATTTTGATTTTGGATCAGCCGGAAGTGAAGGAACAGTCAGGTCATGAGGTGCTAGCCGAATTAACATCTATTAAAGAGCAGGAGGAAGAAGTTATGAGAGAAGCATTGCATGCGGTGGAAGATGTAAAGGTGGAGGAACACGATTTCAAGAACACGGGAGAGATTGACCGGGGATTGGAGAAAATGGCCCGGATGTTTGAACAGATGCAGACCATGATGGCCCAGATGCCAGCTCCGGTAGCGGCGGCCCAGGAGGCAGCAACCTCTCGGGCTGCAATAGACGAGGCTCCCGCACAGAACGATCGTTTAGTTCCCGGAATTCTTCGGACCCATCCAGAGCAGGAGGTGCAAATTCGCAAGCGTATGACCAAAACACATATGTGTAACTGGAATGAAGATATTGACGGGGAGACCAAGCAATATTTAGTAGTATGTACCGAAGGGGAGAACAAGCTGAATATTGAAATGGGTAGCCTGAATAAGAAGCAGACCCTTACCTTTACCTTGGAAGGCTTCTTCGAACTTGTAGGCTGGCTGGAGGAGACTGTTGGACGCAGCGCAAAACGCAAATAAGGTTCATCGTGCAATGAATAGCGGCGGAGTCCGGCGATGGATGCAAGGAGAGAAAGGTACGTTTACCATCGAAGCTTCATTGATCTTTCCGATTTTGTTGCTTGCGAATGTAGCTTTTCTGGTATTTGCTCTCTACGTGTATCAGTTGGTTACGCTGCATATTCACGCGGCAGTCGCTGCTGAACGAATTGTGACGTATTGGCATGTAAGCCCCGCTGAGGGGCGATTACCTCTCTATTGGCGAATTCTGGACAACGGCAGCACCGAGGTGTCCATTCCTAAAACGGGCCATGCCAACTTCAAGGGCGGAAGTATCCAGGAGCAGAAGATTGCTCGGGGCGTCCGCGGGATACCAGAAGGCATGTCCGGCACGGTAGAGTTTCAGAATAAGGTGATCCGCCAGTTTGTGGTGGTCAAGCTGGAGCATCCCATCAAAGTATCACCGTTCGTTACTTTCTTTCTGCCGGACTTCCAAAGCGATGGCAAGTTACAAGCGAAAGCAACGTCGGAAGTGATGGATTCCACGGAATTTGCCAGGTATATCGATTTCGCCTTTGGCTATGCGCTGAAAACGGATAAAAATTCGATTTCCGCCACGACTGGAGCCTATAAGAAAATTTTTGACTCTATTCTATCATTTATCAAGTAGGCGACCCTAGGGAAGGGATGGGCATGAGAAAATTTTGGAAGAATAAAAAGGGCTCCGTGTCTCTATTTCTACTCATGATTTTGACGGCAATCTTCTTTTTTGATGCTGTATTGATTGATTATGCAAGAATGATGGCGGCCCACTTGCAGACGGAGCGCGCGCTGGCCGCCGCCAATCGCTCCATTCTGTCCAATTATGATCGTGAACTTCAAGAGAAATACGGTATTTACGGCACAAATATATTTAAAGACGCTAATCTGGAAGCCATGCTGAAGGATGTTGTAGAGCGTAACGTAACGGTGCCAGAGGGCAGTGAGACGGACTTCCTCAATGTACTATTGGAAGACACGTCATTTAACGGCAATGAGGATGTATCCCTTACTTTGGCGGATCGTAATGTATTTACGATGCAGGTGCTCGACGATATGAAATACAAGGGGCCTATTGAATTTTCACTAGCCATGCTGGACCCGTTAAGCGAGATGGCCCAGAAGCTAAAGTCCAACTCCTCTGAAACCAAAGCCATTGATCGTATGGAGAAGGATAATGAGACGATTCAGAAAGCCATAGATAGCTTGAAGCTGGGACTGGACGACATCAATAAGAAATATAATGACAGCTCATTGACGCCACAGTTTATTTCCTATGCCATGTCCAAGGGCTTTCGCATGAATTACACGACCAAGTTGCCTATCGCGCCTATTGTTACGTATGTACTGATGTATTTGCGAGCAGACATCTACAGACAGTATCTGGATTTGGTCAATAAGGCGGAGACGGATAATTTGGCGGAGGTGGCGCAAGACCCGGGTCTTAAAGAAAGTGTTAATACGTATTTGGGCATGTATATCATCGCCAAGAACTGGATTGAGGCTTCTGCAACTTCCTACGGGGATATTCATAGCAAATTAAAAAGCTTGACGGCAGCACAATCAGATTTGGATAAGGCCATTGCCGCCTCCAAGCGGATTGATGAGCACAATAACGGCGGTGATCCATACAATACCCGCCAGAATGAAGGTAATTATGACAATGTATCGCAAGCGGCAGAGGCACGCCAAAAGGATACCAAGTCGATTGTTGGGGACAAGCTCAAGGCTGGTTTTTTTGGGTCATGCAGCCCTTGTGGGCAGATGGTCAAGGAAGCGCAGGACAAGCTGAATAAGTTAAAGGATAAGAAGAAAAATGAAGCAGCCAGTGGCGGGGGCGGCCCTTCCCAGCTAACGAAGGATCTGGAATTAATTAAGAAGGGACTTAAGGATGCAGAAACAGCGATGTCTAATCTGAAGACCAGAGCTGATGAATGGAAGGCGCCGATCGTTGATGGTGGTAAGCCAGTCAGGGAGGATCAGGAGCCATTTAACTTCTCCGGGTCCAAGGAGATGCTGGAGACGGCCAAGAAGGATATAGAGAAGAAAATTGCTACCCTCTTACAGGCGTCTAATCCGGGCGACTTTACTGTGGAGAATTCCCCGGCAGATACCTTTGATGCCCAGAAGTTGAAGGATTACGTATCATTCATGCAGTTAATTGGCTTCTCTCAAGGATTTGAGAATAGTATGAGCCTGGTGAAGGATACCATTGATAAGCTGAAGCGAGAGAGTGATGAAGCCCGGAAGGAAAGAGCGGAAATTATGGGCCTGTTTAATAGCGTAAGCAACTGCTTTGACGATATTTTCAATCTGGGTCAATTCGCCTCCACTACAGCCAACTATCAATCCTATGTGGAGAAATATAACAAGATGGCGGGCTACCATGACAAATTTGCTTCAGCCTCCAGCGATGTCAGTCTGAAGGAAATCGGGATGGGAGAAGATCCGGTCGATGCGGCCAAGGGCGGCGGTGATATGCTTGACGAGAAGATGGTCTCCTTGGCTGCCAATCTGGACAGCGGAGATAACTTGTTGATTAATGAGTATACCTTGCTGCGCATGAAGACAGGAGACATTAGTAAAACGGATTACGCGGTGTATAATTTGCTGTTTGATGAAGAGGTCGAGTATGTCATTCAGGGTAGCCATACACCGGGAGATAACTACAAGGCAGTTATGGCCTACACCTACCTGATGCGTTTGGGGCTTAATTTTGCCCATATGGTGGTGGCCAAGGAATATGCGCCGATTCGGGCCATTCCGTTTGGGATCGGTTATATTATTTTGCTGGTGCTGGCTATATTCGACTCCTTTATGGATATGGCATGCCTGAAGAAGGGAGAACGTATCCCCTTGTATAAGGGATTTCCTGAATTGGGCTGGAAGTATAAGGACTATTTGAGGTTCTTCTTGGGTACCCAGAGCAATGCAGAAGAGAAAATTAACCGGCTGCAATCCATTATCCAGATTAAGGACCCTCGTTATGATCTCTATACCAAATATACGCGAATTGATACCAAGGTGGATGTGTCTATGCGATTATGGTTTTTGCCCCAGGTATTTAAATGGGTGGATTATGGAGGAGATACCTCTCAGGTGAATGGGAATCGCTATAAATTCAGCAAATCTATGCAGCTAAGTTATTAAGCAGGTAGAGGATGGTTCTAGTGGGGAAGAGACTCCTGGCTTTTGGCAGAGGGGCTAAGGGAACTTTGGTTCTTGAATCGGGCATTTTGCTGCCGGCCTATTTGATTTTGCTATTGTTTCTGCTTACGTTAATCAAGCTATCCGTCGTGTTTGCTTTTTCCAATGAGCTTGCTTATAGCACGGCCTCTTATAGTGCCCGCGCTGCTAACCTGTTCGATAGAGCTTACTTCTACTTTGCCGAGGAACAATCCAATGTGGAGGCGTACAGGCAGTTCTTCAAGGCCGCCCAGCAGGCTAATTCGGATAACGGGTTAGGTGAGCTGTTGAATGGCATCAGCAACGGCTCTCAGGAATTGACGGACAGCTTGGGCAAGGCAATCCTGGTTGACGTCCGTCTGAAGGAGTTTGAAGACCATGTCCTGTTCCGCAAAGACAGTATTGAGGTCGAGAAGGTAAGCTTTGACAATAAGATGGTCGAGGTGATCATCTCCTACAAGACGACTATACCTGTACCATTCAAGCGGCAGGATTTTGTATTTACGGCAGGAGCCTATGAACGGCAGTGGATTGGCAAATGGTAATCAGTGGTTCGGATTCGGATTTGCTCGCCTCGCGGTATCGCATCCTCTATCCACTGGGGCAAGGGATGGAGGCAGTCGTGTTCTTGGCTGAGGACGCCAGGCTCTGTGGCAGGCTACGGGCAATCAAACTATATAAACAAGGAATTGAGAGCCGCTATATACAGGAACGGGATGTCCTGGTTGGTGTGCAGCATCCCTTTGTCCCATCAATTGTGGATATCATTGACACGAGTGAGGCAGCGCCGTCTGGAGGGTTGGTTATGGAGTATGTGCAGGGCATGAGTATACAGGAGCACTTTCGGGCAAGGGGGAAGACGCTGAATGAATCGCTGGTGCTGGACTGGGGGATACAGCTATGTGGCATTTTGGACTATTTACACAATAGTCTACCTCAGCCAGTCATTCACCGGGACTTGAAGCCGGGCAACGTACTGCTGGATGAGCGGGGACAGCTTCACCTGATCGACTTTGGCAGTTCCAGATGGTATAAGGCTGATGGGCTGCTGGATACGGTGCGTCTGGGTACCACGGGATTTGCCGCACCCGAGCAATATGAGCATGAGCAGTCGGATGCCCGTACGGATTTATATGGGCTTGGTGCCTTTATGTATTATTTGCTGAATCAGGGCAGGCTGCATTATTTCGCCCAGGCCGACGACAGAAGCAATCATGCAGTGACAGTGAGAACCAGAGGAATTATGAAGAAGCTGCTGGCGTATGAACGCCAAGCTCGATTTCAATCGGCCCTGGAAGCCGGGCAAGCCATGGAGAAGGCCAGGCGCAAAGCGTTGTCGCTTTGGAACTTATACTGATCTTGATTACTTGAAGAGGGGACAAGCCGATGGTCATAACCGTGCAGACCTTATTTAATTTTGCCAGGAACGTCCAGGCATCGGATATACATATTACTACGGGAGCATATGCAATGTTCAGGGTGAACGGTCGGCTCCGTCCGTTGCCCAATTCTCCCCTGCTGACGTCCCGAGATGGGGAGGATATTGCCAAGCAACTGATGAGTGAAGAGCAACTTGTTCGACTATATGAGCGGGGGCAGACGGAATTTTCTTACACCGATGATATGCAGGCACGTTACCGCATAAGCGTGTTCTTGCAGAAGGGAACCGTCAGCTTGGTCATTCGGCTATTGGCTTCGCGAATTCCCTCGCTGGAGCAGCTTGGTTTGCCACCAGCTATTGTCGAACTGGCTAATAAGCGGCAAGGTCTGCTGCTTGTGACCGGACCTACAGGGAGTGGGAAGACAACAAGTCTCGCAGCCATTTTGGATTATATCAATGATACTTGCGATTATCATATTCTTACGCTGGAGGACCCGATAGAATTTGTCCATCCTCATAAGCAATCCATCTTCAACCAGCGGGAGATTGGCCGGGATTCTGAGAGCTTTGCCATAGCGTTGAAGGGTGCGCTGCGTCAGGATCCGGATGTGATTCTGATTGGCGAGATGCGGGATCTGGAGACGATACAGATTGCCTTAACTGCTGCCGAGACAGGGCATCTGGTACTTGGGACACTGCATACGGGAGATGCTCAGCAGACGATTGACCGTATCCTTAACGTCTTCCCGCCAGAAGGACAGCAGCAGGTTCGGCAGCAGCTATCCTCCGTATTGCTGGGCGTCATGTCTCAGCGGCTGATCCCGCTTAAGAATGGCCGTGGGCGGGTAGCCTCCGTGGAACTGCTTATTAATACACCTGCCATTGCCAATCTGATTCGTTCGGAGAAGGTGCATCAAATTCGCTCTGTAATGCATACGAGCCAGCTCAAAGGTATGCAAAGCATGGATACCGCCGTGCGCGAGTTGCTGCTGAAGCGGCTGGTAACTGAAGAGGCGGCAGCGGAGGCATTGGCCGGATTGGTCGAACTGACATGAACGAGTGGATCATATCAGGCTTTGAAGCTACGGGCATTATCTTTTGCTGTATCCTTGGCTTGCTGGTAGGTAGCTTTCTCAACGTAGCTGCAATCCGTATACCCCGGGGTCAATCGGTGATTGCCCCGCCGTCTCATTGTATGCACTGTCATCATCGGCTCCAGATCGTTGATCTGATTCCAGTAGCCAGCTATTTACTACTAAAAGGAAAATGCCGCTATTGCGGTATCCGGATATCTGCCCGGTATATCCTGGGAGAACTCGTTGCTTGCATTGTTTTTATGCTGCTTGGAGTATGGTGGGGAGTGGATCCGGAATTAATTGTAGCCTTGGTCTTGGCGAGCGTGCTACTCACGGCTGCTCTTACAGATTTGCAAGAGATGATTATACCAGATAAGCTGATTGGGTTTGCTATGGTGAGTGGTGTTCTGCTGCGGTTATGGATTCATCCCTTGCCACTGTGGAATTACGGGCTTGGCTTCCTGGCTGGCGGTGGTGTCTTGTACGCCATAGCCTGGCTAGGCTGGAAGCTTTATGGCAAGGATGTGATGGGTGGAGGAGATATCAAGCTTCTTGCGGTTATTGGCTTGTTTGCGGGACTACATGCCGTGGTCTTTACCCTACTGGCAGCCAGTCTGCTTGCCCTTGGAGTGACGGGGCTACGAGCCTTGTTTGGAGCATACCGCCGTGGAGCGGTTATTGTCTTTGGCCCCTATTTAGCGCTGGGTGGCCTTGTGGGGTATCTATGGGCTGAGCCTCTAGCTGCGGGTTACCGTGCCTGGCTGTTCTCCCTGATAGTAGCTTATTAATTGTTCTGCCTCATTAAAACGCTCCCCATGAAGTGAACAGGTCAGTCTAGCACCTGCCTCTCCATGGGGAGTACAATAATTACTGTAACGAGGATTTCAAATAAACAAT
Organism: Paenibacillus sp. 1SOY10; assembly: GCF_056836745.1. Classification (NCBI taxonomy): domain Bacteria; kingdom Bacillati; phylum Bacillota; class Bacilli; order Caryophanales; family Paenibacillaceae; genus Paenibacillus; species Paenibacillus sp. 1SOY10. Next base: position 101,346 of record NZ_JBXENK010000012.1, read on the forward strand.
GCTGCTATTATACTGTTCCCCATCCCACTGTGCATAAGCAAGCTGCTCTCCGGTAGGACTCCAGCTAGTTAGGGCATTTGTAATATCCACGGCAATCGAGGTGGACTCGCCTGCTAGAAGATCATGCACGTATAAGCCGCTGACGGAAGCCCCGTTCTCTTCGCCTTTTATGCTGTAGGCAATCATCCGTTGGTCCGGGGACCAGGAAATGCCGCCCAGTTCGACGCCCTCAGCTATTTGCTTAAGATTGCTTCCATCCGCATCTGCCAGCGATAATGTTTGTTTAGCTCCGTTATACTGCAAGACCAGGATTTTGTTCTGATCCGGGGATGGGTAGAGGCCGCCCACATTAGGCAGGTCTAAGCTGGTCATATTCCGGGTAGTCAGATTGAGAGCTTGCAGTGTATTGTCACTGGAAGTATTGTAATAAACCGTATCCTTGACCTTCCTAACAATAAACAGGGCCTCCTGATCGAGTTCCGAGAGAGAGGTTGCTTTTCCCTTCGTATCGGAGATATAAGCCCCATTCATATACCCGGCCCCGACAATAGTATCCGGATCCGCCCAGTAGGCGCTACCTACATTGCCGACATTCTCTCCGGAAATTTTGGAGCTATTCAGACTATCAAGGTCAAGCACCTCATACGACGGGTCTCCCAGACTATTTACAGAATAAAGTAAATACTTGTGGTCCGGCGAGAGCTTTGCTCCGCCCAGATTCAGGTTAGACTCTTCTTTAAGCAAAGTATACTCTTGGGTAGCCAGATTGTATTTGTATAAGCTCCTTGGGTGATGACTAGCCAACTCTTCAAGGCTCATTTCTTCCAAGGACTCATTCTCCCTCGCAACGATGAGCGTGTTCTCATCCAGCCAATCCGAGATTTCCACATCCTTATAGGCATCGATCTTCACGATGGAAATTCCGGGCTCACCAGCATCACCTTTATCATCATCAATAATGGTAATGGAACTCCCTGGCTCCTCGATGGTGACCTTGCCATTGTCTTGTGCCCCGTTACATCCTGCGGCCAGAAGCAGGACAGTCAATATGCAGATCGTTTTAGTTAATGTTATGGTTTTCATTTTCTCTTCGCCTCCTCGATAATTAAATTATCAAGAACTTGTTTCGTGGGAATCTACAAATGTAGCCATCAGGTTAACAATTGTATCCAACTTGTAAACAAAGCGGATCAAGCTGAATCAGATGCGGGAAAGACCATCCTGAACCGACTACCCTCTGGCCCGGTATGAATCAGAGCGATGGAGCCTCGCATCATTTCTGCGTGCTTCCGGGTAAGTGACAAGCCAAGCCCGGCCCCGCCATGCTCCCTGGATCTATTCTTATCTACGGTGTAGAAGGGTTCAAATACTTTCTCAGCCAGCTCGGGGGGAATGCCAATCCCGGTATCGGCAATCTCAATAACTACCTGGTCAGCGGCTACGTAACTCTTGATGGAGATGTTTCCATTCGTTTTATTATATTTGATTGCATTGTCCAGTAAATTAACCAGAACAAGGGTCAAGCTGTCCTTGTCCCCCTGGATGTAGGTGTCCTCCAGCTCGACATGGAGCCTAATATCAAACTTATCGATTTTTCCCTTCAAGCTGCCCAGTACGGATTCGATTGCTGGCTTAACCGCGAGCTTCTCAAGCTTAAGCTCGAAATCATATTTCTCCAGTGCGGATAGCTGCAAGACCTTATCGACCATTTGATAAAGGCGTTCGGTCTCGCCCTTCACATTGACAATCGCCGTCTGCAGCAGCTTCTCGTCATCCGGATACATCTCCAGCAGATCAATGTAGGCCTTGATGGAGGTAAGAGGGGTCTTGAATTCGTGAGTAACATTGCCGATGAATTGTTTCTGTTGAATGTCCAGCAAGGACAGTTTGTCCACCGCGAGCTTGAGCTTATTTTGCTCGTCTTCCATGCCCTGAATGGTTTGTTTGATCTGTCCGCTCATCGCATGAATTCCTTGACTTAGCTTGCCGATCTCATCCTTGCGTCTGAGGGTAGTAGTGTCATAGTGGCCCTTCCCTATCCGTTCGACCAGTTGATTAAGCTTAATAATGCCTGTGGCAAAGGAATTAAAATATATATTACCGACGAGGAAGCTCAAGATAAATACACCCGCGCCTATATAGATGAACAACTGCCGGATATCGTTATAAAAGGCCTGATGGGTGGATAGGGAGTAATAGAATTGTATAACCCCCACTTGCTCATTGCCTGCTCGAAGTGGTGTCAGATAGAAGAGAGAATCCCCTTCCACGAGATAAGCCGTTTTATGCTCCAGGGCGTAGGAGAGCGTTCTCTTGATGTTGGCCGGGGAGGAGGTTGTTGTCTTGCGGCTGACAGGTTCTCCCGCCATATCATATAGAACTAAGGCTTGTCCGCTAATTAGCTCCAGCTCCTCGGCGAACTCCTGGCCTTTGGTGGTGAGGAAGGTTTCAGGGACTTTGCTTTCTTCCGAAAGGATGGTCTGTATAAAATACATATTCGCCGTTTTGGCTTGCTGCGCTAAATATTGTTCGTATTGATTCTGCTGATTGTTCTCAATGCCTCGCAGCACCAGTAAGCTGAGCAGAAATACGACAAGGAGTAGCAGGGCGGCCAGAAACAGGCTGAATTTAATTCTTATACTAATTCTCACGGTTGCCTCCCAAGGCCTTGTAGCCTATGCCGTAGACGGTCTGAACCACACTGTCAAAAGGAGAACCGAGTTTCTTGCGGATACGCTGAACATGAATGTCGACCGTACGCGTACCCCCAAAATAATCGATTCCCCATACTGAATTGAGTAATTGCTCTCGGGTGTAGACCCTTTCTGGATGAGCTAGCATCAGAGCGAGTAAGTCATATTCCTTCGGAGTTAATTCAAGGGGCTGGTCACCTGCCAGAGCGGTGCGTTTATCTGTAAAGAGCGTGATGCCCCCAATGCTGATCTCATCTGAATCCGGGGGATGCTTTGCCGTCTGTATTCTGCGCAACAGAGATTTCAAGCGGGCCAGCAGTTCCCGCATGTCAAACGGCTTGGTCATATAATCATCGGCACCTAGCTCAAGACCTAATACTTTATGAACGATGTCTTCCTTTGCGGTCAACATGATGACCCCAACACGTCCTTTTCCTTGAAGCTTCTTCAAAATTTCATACCCATCCAGGCCGGGGAGCATGACGTCCAGAATCAGGGCATCCGGTTGAAGCTCATCGATCCTCTTCAGGGCTAATTCCCCATGATACACCGCCTCGGCCATATAACCCTCTCTGGTTAAGGCATAAGTGATGGCATCTGCTATGGTTTGTTCATCTTCAATGACAAGGATTTTCTCCTTCATCGCAAGCCGCCACTCCTTTCCGGGAATTCAGCTATCTTTTGCAGTTTACGCTGTTTCCAGCCCTATTACAACATAAGGGCAAATGAAATAACAGCAAGTCAAATCAAGCATGACTCCTGTTCTAATCTTTATAGTAAATGTAGGGTCATTTATTCGCTAAAGCTCTCGATGAGAAAAAATCTGATAGCTAATTCTATACATCATGTAGTCCCAAAGAAATGCAATCATCGGGGAACAACCAAGCAGAATGATAACATACTGTTCTGTGAGAACAATACCAAGCGCAGCTAACAACTGATATACACCCAGACCAATGGCAGCAGGGATCAAGAAGGAGATCAATAGAAGCATACGAGCTTTCTCCGCTCCAAACTTGAATACAAGGGGGATCGAAATACCACCGAAAATCATAGCCACAACCAATGCCGCTAAAGCCACAACTAATAATTCATAAATGCTTGCCAAATTGAATGTAATCTTGCTTGCTATCGTTCCGCCAACAGTACCGATGATCAATCCCATTACCGAACCAATAGCAGAGAAAATTAACAACACGATAAACTTGCTGGCCACCAAATCTTTTTTGGAAACAGGCATGATCATAGCGTATCGTGTCCACTTGGAATTGTCGTCAAACGAAAAAGTAGTCATTATCAGCATACTGTGCAAGATAGCACATACAAATATATATTCTGCCACACCCGATGTAGGAATAAGAGCAGCAGCAAGTATCAGAGCAATGAATAGCATGGACTTTGCGTTGTGCCGAATATTATATAAATCTTTTAAAATGAGGCTTTTCATTTGGCTTGCTCTCCTTTCACATATAGCAGCAAAATATCGTCAATCGTAGCATCGTCCACTACTGCGGATTTATATTTTCTTCTGGCCCTTTCCTTGTCAGACACCAGCACATTCCATTGATAATCCTCTTTACGGTACGCAAGGATATCGGCTTTATCAATTTGGTCGAAGATGGCTGCGCCGCAGCGAATTATGCCGTAGCGATAACGCAATTCGTCTTTCGTTTTACAAAAAAGGAGTTTGCCCTGGTGAATAAAAGTGATATAGTCGGCAACTTTCTCCAAGTCCGTTGTTATGTGGGAGGACATCAAGATGGAGTGGTTTTCGTCCTGGACAAAATCCAGAAAAACATCAAGAATATCATCTCGCATGACCGGATCAAGACCGCTGGTAGCTTCGTCCAAAATCAGCAATTTTGGTTGATGGGAGAGGGCCACAGCCAGGCTCAATTTCATTTTCATTCCTTTGGATAACGTTTTAATTTCTTTGTCCAGGGGAAGGTGGAACCTTTTCAAATATCCTTGGTATAGATCTCGGTCCCATTGTTTATAAGCGATTCTGGAGATGTTACCAACTTGCACGGGGGTCAGCGTATCATAGAAGTTGATACCGTCAAATACAACGCCGATGTCCTCTTTATACTGCTTGGATGAAGATAACTCCTGTCCCCAAAAAGTAACCGTGCCCTCGTCCTTATGGATAAGGTCAAGAATTGCATTGATCGTGGTGCTTTTCCCTGCTCCATTCTCGCCAATCAGCCCCATGATAGTCCCTTTAGGAACAGAAAACGAAACATGGTCTAACTTGAAATCAGCGTATTGTTTGGTCAAATTCTCCACCTGTAAAATGGCTTCCACCGTTATTCCTCCTCTTGATAGAACATCGTCAAAAGTTCAACCAGCTTATCTAACGAAATTCCACTCGTTCGCCCAATTTCAGCAGCCTCTTGCAAATGTTCTTCCGCTAATCGCTGTTGCTCTTCTTGATAAAAATCCTTATTCTGTGCCGATACAAAACTCCCACGGCCAACGGTTGTTTCGATAAAGCCATCTCTCTGTAAATCCTCATATGCTTTTTGAACCGTAATGACACTTACATGGATGGATTTAGCCAATGCCCGCATAGAAGGAATAGGGGTGCCGGTTGGCAATTCGCCACTCATAATCATGGCTTTGATCTGTGAGGTGATCTGCTCGTAAATGGGCTTACTGGTATTACTACTTATGATGATTTCCACAACGCCCCTCCTTCTGTTATTAAGTGTACTTATTGATACAGTACATTATATTACAAAGATACTTGAAATGGGTATAATTTTTAAAAAAAGTTGGTATTCGGGTTTTGAGGCAAGAAAAAAAGGAGCACTATTTTACAGTGCTCCTTAAGTCACAATCCTAACTGTTATTATAATCCTGTCAGTAGATGGATGCGCTGCACATCCTGACTGAATTTTTTGGTTAGCCTAGCTTTGCCGAGATTGGATTTTATAATCTTCAACATCCGTTTGTCCTCAGTAACGGCAAATTTGGCCAACAATTGAAAGCCTGCTTCAGGGGCATGTTCCACGAATACGCTGAGCGCATACTCCAGACCTTTGGACAGAATGCGAAAGTCTTCCGTATTATAGCGGGATTGTCCAGCAATAATCTCATTTAGAATTTGCTCGGATAGCTTCAGCGCATACAAAGCATGAGCAGGTTCCTTGAGCAGGGGAGGGTGGGCTAAAGTTGCTATAAAGGCTCGCTTTTCCAGTGCCCCAGCCGAGCTAAACATCGAATCAAACAAGCTTTGGAGCACTTCAAAATCTTGTTCCCCAATTCTTTGCAGGGCGATTGCAGCAGCTTCACGCATCCGCCATCTGGAGTCAATCATCGCTACATGGCAACGATTCAGGATGATTTCTCGCCGAGCAGACTCTGCGTAGCGGTAGTAGGCCCCCATCGCCTGTAGCGCGGAAAAAGGCAAGAACTCACGGGGATCATCCGTGGGAGCATCCGATATTTGGCTCCAATCCACAATCAATTCCCAAGCTTCGCGAGTTACCTCATTTGATGCGAAGGCATCTGCAAAGGCGGAAGCTACGCCTAGATTCGCCCGTGGACCTGGAAGATTCGACTCGCCTAGCAATCTGTACTCAAGCTGCTTGAAATTATTAGCCTCCTGAAGATCGTCATAGAAAACGTTTTTAGTCACTTTGCTCACCATAGGCCCCTCCTTGTTTTACTGAAGTACCAACTTTGCCACACACTCCACATGACTTGTCTGCGGGAACATATCGACCGGCTGGAGCCATTCCAGCTTGTATCCGCCATCCAGCAGGATTTTGCAATCCTTGGCCAGGGTGGAGGGATTGCAGGAGACGTACACAAAGCGCTTCGGCTTCGTCCGCAGCACAGCTTCGAGGAAGCGGCTATCCAGCCCGGTACGGGGCGGGTCGGCGACGATGACGTCCGGCGAGAAGCCGTTCTTGACCCAGCGGGGCAGCAGTTCTTCGGCGTACCCCGTATGGAATGAAGTATTGGTGCGTTTGTTTCGTTCTGCGTTGGCCCTAGCATCCTCGACCGCTTCCGAGATTGACTCAATTCCGCGTACCTCTTTGGCATAAGGGGCTAGCCATAAGCCGATAGTTCCTGTGCCGCAATAGGCGTCAACCACCGTTTCTTGTCCCGTTAGTCCGGCTGCTGTGCGTACCGACTCGTACAGTTTGACCGTTTGCAGCGGATTAAGCTGGAAGAAGGCGCGAGGGGACAGAGAGAAGTCAAGATCCCCCAATGATTCCTGAATTCCTTCGGAGCCCCAAAGAATTTTGGTTCGTTGCCCGAATATAAGTGAGGTATTCTTGGGATTGACATTCATCGCCAAACAGGTGAGACCCGGAAGGGCAAGGCGAAGCTCCTTGACAAGCTCCTGCCGACGGGGGAGCTTGTCATTCGCCGTGACCAGGGTCACTTGGACCTGGTCTGATTGAAATCCTACGCGGACCACGATCGTCCGCACAAGGCCTTGATTGCTTTTCTCCTTATACACCGGTATGTTAAGGCGCTCTAGTATCCCTCGCGTCTTGTCTACCACTTCATTGACCTTGGGATGCTGAATTGGACAACCGGTAATATCAATTAAGCGGTGGGAATCAGCCGCATATAGTCCTGCGATGATGCCCTTTGGGGAGGTGCCAAGCTGAAGCTGGGCTTTGTTGCGGTACCCCCAGGGGTGATCCATACCGAGCATCGGCTTCATTCTTAGCTCCTGCAAGCCGGCATAACGCGAGAAGGCCTCGCGAATGATGTCCTCCTTACCCGCAAGTTGTCCCTCGTATTTAATATGCTGAATCTGGCATCCGCCGCATACGTCAAAAACGGGACAAGGGGCATCCGTACGCCCAGGGGAACGCTTCTCAATATCCTTGATCCGAGCGGTTATATATTTGGGATCAACCTTGGCAACTTCGGCCTTAACGACCTCCCCGGGGATGCCGCCTTCAATAAATACGGCCTTGCGGCGATAATATCCTACGCCTTCCCCGTTGATGCCCAGTCTCTTGATCGTGATGACAATACGGTCACCGGCGCGCACTTCTTCCGCTTGTTCGCGTTTGGCGGCATAGGGCTTGGAGCGGTTCGCCGGATTGGCGGAGCTATTCTTTTTGCTATTTCGCGGGGTAGCATGCTTGTTTTCTTTCATTTCCAGTCTCCATCCTCAAAACATTTATACAAGCTCACTATACCACGGGCAGAGGGAATGGTTCCATATCCCGGGTTGGATGGATTCGGTTGCCCAATTCGGCAAACCTCGTTAAACTTAATTCATGAAGTCTTTGAATGGGATGTTAGGAGAAATGCTGAAATGACCACGGATGTATTAACGATGGAACAAGCGCAGCAATTGCTGCAAAAATATTACGGTTATCCCGATTTTCGTGAAGGACAACGGCGTATAGTGGCCAGCGTGCTGTCTGGAGCGGATACCTTGGGGATCATGCCAACGGGCGGGGGGAAATCGATCTGCTATCAGATCCCCGCACTGATGCTGCCAGGACTGACGCTAGTCGTGTCGCCGCTGATTTCACTCATGAAGGATCAGGTGGATGCACTAACAGCCACCGGGATATCCGCTGCTTATATCAACAGCACACTGTCGGGAAAAGAAGTCAACGACCGCATCCGCGCGGCACGGCGGGGTGAGCTCAAGCTGCTATATGTAGCGCCGGAGCGGCTGGAGCTGGATTGGTTCCGCGAGGAAATGAGCGGCTTGACCATCTCCTGCGTAGCGGTTGACGAGGCGCACTGCGTCTCACAATGGGGGCATGACTTCCGGACGAGCTATCTGGCCGTCTCGCCGTTCGTGGAGAGCTTGCCACAGCGGCCGATCCTGGCTGCGTTCACAGCTACGGCTACGCCAGAGGTTATGGACGACATGATTCGTCTGCTAAGGCTGGATACGCCGGAGGTGTTCGTCACGGGCCTGGGACGGGACAACCTGTCGATGTCCGTACTTCGCGGTGAGAACAAGAAGGAATTTGTGTTGAATTATGCCAATACCCATGCTCACCAGCCGGGGATTGTTTATGCGGCTACCCGCAAAGAGGTGGACGATCTCTATGAGCGGCTAAGTCGTTCAGGTATTCCCGCCGGACGCTATCATGCAGGCTTAGCCGATAAGGAGCGGGAGGAGAGCCAGGAGGCCTTCCTTTACGATGATATCCGGGTCATGGTAGCGACAAACGCTTTTGGCATGGGCATTGATAAGTCTAACGTTCGGTATGTTATTCATTTCAATATGCCTAAGAATATGGAGGCTTACGTTCAGGAGGCGGGCCGGGCCGGGCGGGACGGCGAGCCCAGCGAATGTATCTTGCTGTTCAGCCCACAGGACATCATGACCCAGAAATTTCTGATTGAACAAAACCCTCAGGACGACGAACGGAAGCGCAATGAGTACCGCAAGCTTCAGCAGATGGTGGAATACTGCTATCAGACAAAGTGCCTGCGCTGGGCGATGCTGGATTACTTTGGTGAGGTGCATGACCATAAGCCCTGTGGCATCTGCAGCTCCTGCCGAGACGAACGCGAACTGGTGGACATGACGAGGGAGGCACAAATCATTTTCTCCTGTATTCACCGAATGCGGGAGCGGTTTGGCGTTTCCCTGGTCGCTTCGGTGCTCAAGGGTTCACAGAACAAGAAAGTGCTACAGTATGGCTTCGAGAAGCTCCCTACATATGGGATGCTGCGTACCCAGACGGAGAAGCAAATCTCTGAGCTGATTAATGTGTTTATTGCCGAGGGGTATCTGGCCTTGTCCGAGGGGCAGTATCCGGTAGTGCGTTTACAGCCGCTGGCAGTGGAGGTGCTGAAAAGCCGCGAGCAGGTGATGTTGCGGGCCCCAGAGCCAACAGCGGCAAGTCGTCCATCTGGCAGCTCACGGCGCCGTAGCTACGACGATGGCCCATCAGCGGTCAACGAGACGGTGTTCGAGCAATTGCGCTTAATTCGCCGGGACTTGGCGGAGAAGGAACATGTGCCCTCTTATATTATATTTAACGATGCGACCTTGCGCGAAATGAGCGTCGTTTGCCCAACCCGTGAAGCGGACATGCTGAAGATCAAGGGCGTAGGTGAGGTCAAGTATCGTAAATATGGGAAGCCGTTTCTGGATTTTTTTCAAAATATGGAGTAGGGTTGTGAGCCTGTGAAAGTCATATTGGCAACGTTGAACGCAAAATTCATTCATACTTCGCTGGCGATCCGCCTGCTGAAGGCCTATAGCGAAAAGGAATTTGATATTGAACTGGCGGAGTATACCATTAAAGATCCGGTGATGAATATCGTCTCCGATCTATTTCAGAAACGGCCAGACGTAGTTGGCTTCTCTTGCTATATCTGGAACATTGAAGAGACGCTTAAGCTGGCGACTTTGCTCAAGAAGGTGCTGCCGGAGCTTCAAATTATACTCGGTGGCCCGGAAGTATCTTATGATGCCAGACATTTTATGGCGCGGTGTGACGATGTGGACTTTATTGTCATGGGAGATGGGGAGGAGACGTTCCATCATTTACTTCAAGAGCTGTCAGGTGAAAGGAAGTTCCATTATGTCTTTGGCGCAGCTTATCGTAAGGGGGAGGAGATCGTCGTTAATCCTCCACGTCCCAACTCTGATCTTAACACGCTGCCATCGCCACATCGTTTTGCGGATGATATTCCCGATTTGGGCAAACGCATAGTCTACTTTGAGACGAGTCGGGGCTGTCCGTTTAACTGTCAGTTCTGCCTGTCCAGTGTAGAGGTGGGGGTGCGTTATTACGATATCGAGCGAGTGAAATCTGATATTTTGTACCTGATTGAGCATGGTGCCAAGATCATCAAGTTCCTGGACCGGACCTTCAACATTAATCGCAGCTATGCGATGGAAATGTTCCAGTTCCTGATTGAGAATCATCAGGGCTGCGTATTCCAATTTGAGATTACAGCCGATATTATGCGGCCAGAGGTACTGGATTACTTGGCGGAGAATGCGCCGCCGGGAATCTTCCGCTTTGAGATCGGGGTACAGTCGACGAATGATGCAACCAATGAACTGGTCAAGCGGCGGCAAAATTTCACCAAGCTCACCCGGACGGTTATGAAGATCAAGGACTGCGGGAAAATTGACCAGCATCTTGATTTGATTGCCGGGCTGCCGGGAGAGGACTACTTCTCCTTCCGTAAAACCTTCAACGATGTATTTGCCATGCGTCCGGAGGAATTGCAGCTTGGATTTCTGAAAATGCTGCGGGGAACGGGACTGCGCAATGAAGCGGCCAAGTATAATTATACATTTATGGATCATGCGCCCTACGAGATTTTAGGTAATGATATCCTGCCGTTCTCGGATGTGATCCGGTTGAAGCGATTGGAGGACATTCTTGAGAAGTATTGGAATGCCCATCGCATGGATCATACGCTGGAGTATCTGATTAGTCGTGAGTTTGAATCTCCGTTTGATTTCTTTCAGGAATTTGGCGACTATTGGGAGGAACAGGGCTGGCAACGTATTGGGCATCAGCTTGAGGATTTATTTACCCGTCTGTATGCTTTCCTGGAGCATCGGGGGATGAACGAGCCAGAGATTGTGCTTGGCTTGTTGAAGCTGGATTATTTGCTGGAACATAAATATAAGCCCCGCAAAATCTGGTGGGAGGACCGCATGAATAAAGAGCGGCGCAGCACAGGCTTTAAGGTGCTGGCAGGACAGTCGCCTCTGCTTCCGGCACGTTATAAAGCATATGGCCTTGAGGAACGTGATTTGCAAAAGTATGCCGTCTTGGAGGAAGTGCCTTTGGCGCTAAGAGAGCATGTGGATGCCGCTGTTCAGCTTGAGCTTGATCCGATGTTGGACACGGCACGAGAGGGCGTATTGCCTGAGAGCTTGCTGCTGGTTGTTCTTTATCAGCAGGAGCTAGGCGAGCGTCCCGTGTATTTCTTGGTATCACCGAACCAGATGGCTCTATCGGGAGGGGCATCGTCCATATAATCAAGTAAGCGGGTAACGAGCCGGGAGGAATCCCGCTCGTTACCCGCTATTTCTTTGCGTACTGACACTGCATTGCAACCAACAACACCATACTGGCGACCGTCTACTCCGGCAGATGCCGCTCCAGCCAGTCACATAAATGCTTCGTGACCTCATCCCGGTTGATTTCATTCAGCATTTCGTGCCGACCATCGGGATATAACCTGGTCTCGACATCCTGGAGGCCAAGTTGTTGGTACAATTTGGCCAAGCGGCGCACACCAGCACCATTCAGGCCAACCGGATCAAGTTCTCCGCCAAAGATATAAACAGGCTTGTGATTCGGAATTTTTTGCATATTGCGGGGCTGATGAATCTCCTGGAGCAAGGTGAAGAAATCGTAGAAGAAGCCTGCACTGCATAGAAAACCGCATTCCGGATCTTCCAGGTACCGATCCACCTCCTGCTCATCGCTGGACAGCCAGTCAAAGGGCGTTCTGACGGGCAGAAATTTGCGATTGAAGCCACCGAAGGTTACTGCATTTAGCAGCAGGCTCCGGTGGCTGTCCCCCTGGAGCCTGGACTGCACACGAGCCAGGCTCTTGCCCAAGGTGAGCAAAGGGCGGGGGCCGTTGGTACCGGAGAGAATAAAGCCGCTATAATGTTCCGGCGCCAGGTACATGACTTTTTGCGTCAAGAAGGAGCCCATGCTGTGACCCATCAGAAATAGCGGCAATCCTGGCTGCTCTTGCCGGATAATTTCGGATAATGCCAGCATATCCTCTGCCATGCCGGTAAAGCCGTCGCTGCCAGGATAGCCGAGCTCCTCCGGGCAGCCCGCAGTACGCCCGTGTCCCCGGTGGTCGCTGGCATATACGATATAGCCGCAGGCAGTCAAGCTACGAGCTAATCGCTCGTAACGCTTGGCCGTTTCTGCCATCCCGTGCGCAATTTGCAGGATGCCCACGGGAGGCGTCTTCGAGTCTTCAGCCCGCCAGCGGTAGACGAAGACGTCATGACCTGTTCCATTATCGAAGGTAAACGTAAGTTCCTCCATACGTCAATCCCTCTCTCACACTCTTTATGTTAGGTCTAACTAATCAGGCCAGAAACGTGGGCTGAAAGAATTCAATTCGCTCCCCATCCGGGCCATTGAAGAAGAAGAAGCGGGCCCCACTCGGCAGATCGCGGATCTCCGGGTCCAGGCCGGAGAGGCCCAGCGAAGAAATCCGTGCATATTCCTCTTCAATGTCACTGGCCGAAAAGGCGAGATGGTGGACCTTACCTTCATTCGGCAACTCTTCGCTATCCTTGATGCTGATCAGTTCGACTTCTACCGTTTCCTGCCCGGGAAAGGCCAGAAAAGCCAGACGAAGTCCATCGTCGACTTCCCCAATGGTATGAAGCAGCTTCATACCGATAATTCGTTCATAAAATTCAATGGAGTCCTCCAGCGCCGAAACGCGGATTCCTATATGTTCAATTTTGCGAATCCCCATTAGTATGCCCCCCATGCAATTGTTCATTTCAAGTGCTACCTCTTCAAGATTTATTTTCGATCAACTGCGATTAAGTATGGTGCAGATGGTCGCTGCAATTGCCTATAGATGATAGTCTGTCCCATGGACGCAGGCAAAGCTTTCGCCCAATCCTCGACAGCCGCCGCTTCAATCTCTCCACCCGGATGCCCGGGGTAGAGAACTGCGGTCAAGACACCGCGTGGACGCAACAGACGAAGTCCGGCCTCCAGTGCGGGGATGGTGCTGTCAGGAACGGTAATTAATGCCGGATCTGCCCCTTCGGCCGGCAGGTAGCCAAGGTTGAACATGACGGCAGCTACCTGTCCATGCACATTCACGGGCAGTTCTTGCTCCATCTGGGCATGACTTACGTTCAGCAGAGTAACATCTGCAATCAAGCCGGTGTCTTCCTTCGCCATCCTGGCTTGGGTCAAGGCAAGGGCTTGCTGCTGAATATCAAAAGAGAAAACTTGGCCTTTGGCTCCGCATGCTTTGGCCAGAAATAACGTATCTGCGCCGGTTCCAGCCGTAGCATCGACGGCGATATCGCCAGGAGTGAGCCGTTCAATTACAAGCTTATGGGCGAAGCTTAACACGGAGAGAAAGCCCATGCCTAGCGCCCCCTCCAGTATTTGCCTTGCCATGTATCCCGTTGCTTTAGTTCATCATCAATGGCATTGAGCACTTCCCACTTCTTCAGGCTCCACATCGGACCTACTAAGAGATCGCGTGGGGCGTCTCCCGTCAGGCGATGGACAATCATGTCCGGTGGGAGGAATTCCAAAGTATCCACGATGAGCTTAACATATTCATCCTGCTCCAGAAAGCGCAATAAGCCGGCTTCGTATTGCTTGACCATCGGCGTCTTGCGCATCAGATGAAGCAGATGAATCTTGATCCCCTGCACATCCATGGCCGCAACGGCGCGTCCAGTATCAAGCATCATCTCATGGGTTTCTTGCGGCAGCCCGTAAATAATGTGGGTACAGACGCGGATGTTCCGTTTGCGCAGTTTCTCTACTGCGTCGGTATAGCATTTCGTATCATGGGCCCGGTTAATGAGCTCAGAGGTGGATTCATGGACCGTCTGCAGGCCCATCTCCACCCAAAGATAAGTCCGCTCGTTCAGCTCAGCAAGATAATCAACCACATCGTCTGGCAAGCAGTCCGGACGGGTGGCGATGGATAGGCCAACAACGCCTGGTTGCTCCAGGATAGCTTCATAGTATTCACGCAGCTGCTCTACCGGTGCATACGTATTCGTATAGGCCTGAAAATAACCGATGTATTTGGCGTGCGGCCATTTCTGGTGCTGACGGTCGCGAATCGTGCCGAATTGAGTCACCAGGTCGTCCCGGCGGCTACCGGCGAAATCTCCCGATCCCCGAGCACTGCAAAACGTACAGCCCCCCTTGGCGATCGAACCATCCCGGTTAGGGCAGGTAAATCCGGCATCCAGCATGACCTTGAACACCTTTTCGCCGAACTGGCTGCGCATTTCTGTATTCCATGTATGAAATCTCTTGTCTCCCCATAAGGTGGGAGAGGTTGTCATCTGTATGCTCATCATAACTCCTTCAATCTGTCACAAAATTTTCTTCTGTATATTTATTCATCTAAAAAAATGCTGTAGATTCGCCGCTTCTACTTGATTCATTGTATCAAATTTTGTGCCAAAAGGGGAATAGAGCCTGCCGTCTTCCTTGCGAAGGGTTACAGAATATGTTATTTTGATAGTATCAAATTCGTGGAACCCCAATTCCAAAATATATCGAAAGAGGAATCATCCGTTCCGTCTCCCCGGCGGCCGTTTGATTCCTTTTTCATTGTGGTCTTTACTTTTACGACGATCTTCGGCAAAATATGCAGGGAATGGATAACACGAAAGCGGAGGAATAGCATGCGTTTACGCGGTAGAAAAGGGATTCGGGAAAACTTGGAGCAGCAGCAGGAATTGGTGGTGCTCCATCCTAAGGAATATAAAGGACGCTGGGCTGAGGTGTTCGGCAATGACCGACCGATTCACATTGAACTTGGTATGGGCAAAGGGCAGTTCATCAGCGGTATGAGTGTCAAATACCCCGACGTTAATTTCATCGGGATGGATATGTATGACGAGTTGATTCGCCGCGGGAGTGAGAAGGTACGAGCGAAGTGGGCTGAGTACGATGGCAGCGAGCCACAGAGTGTTCGCTTGGCGCTGGGCAATATCGAAACGATTGAGGAATTTTTTGCACCTGGAGAAGTGGAACGAATTTATTTGAATTTTAGTGATCCGTGGCCGAAGAAGAAGCACTGGCGTAGACGCCTGACGCATCCACGGTTCCTTGAGAAATATCGTACCCTGCTGAACGACGACGGGGAAATTCACTTCAAGACCGATTCCCGTGTCTTGTTCGAATTTTCGCTTAATGCATTCTCGGCAGTGGGCTTGCAAATGAGCGACATTACGCTCAGCCTTCACGAGGATGGTATTAATGAGGCACATGTGCTGACAGAATACGAAAGCAAATTCGTAGGCAAGGGAATGCCGATTTATCGTTGTGAGGTCATGGTGGGTGAGGCGGCACTCAAGCGCTATCAAGACCGAAAAATGGATATGTTTTAGGGCTCAATCTAAAAATTAGCAGTTGACCGTTAGCGAGGGCGGATGAGCAAACTCACGTAGGGTCAATGAACTGGATATCGCGTTCCCTCCAGGCCTATCCGTGTTTCCCTTTTCTGATTATAGGGAA
>NZ_JBXENK010000013.1:0-107726 GCF_056836745.1 Paenibacillus sp. 1SOY10
ATGCTCTCATAGCTCAGTAGGTAGAGTGCATCCATGGTAAGGATGAGGTCACCGGTTCGAATCCGGTTGAGAGCTTCATTTACATAATAAGGCCCGTTGGTCAAGGGGTTAAGACACCTCCCTTTCACGGAGGTAACAGGGGTTCGAATCCCCTACGGGTCACCATCATTACTAACGCCCAGAATCGGAGGCTTAGCTCAGCTGGGAGAGCATCTGCCTTACAAGCAGAGGGTCGGGGGTTCGAGCCCCTCAGCCTCCACCATGAATAATGGGGATTAGCCAAGCGGTAAGGCAACGGACTTTGACTCCGTCACTCATAGGTTCGAATCCTATATCCCCAGCCATTCTTATTATGAGCCATTAGCTCAGTTGGTAGAGCACCTGACTTTTAATCAGGGTGTCGAAGGTTCGAGTCCTTCATGGCTCACCAGTCCTAACTAAGCAATCCTAAAGATTGCTGCTGGTAAGTGTTTCATTTGTGCGCGTGTGGCGGAATTGGCAGACGCACTAGACTTAGGATCTAGCGTCTTTGACGTGGGGGTTCAAGTCCCTCCACGCGCACCATATTATGCGGACGTGGCTCAGCGGTAGAGCATCGCCTTGCCAAGGCGAGGGTCGCGGGTTCGATTCCCGTCGTCCGCTCCATATTGCGCGCCCTTAGCTCAGCTGGATAGAGCGTTTGACTACGAATCAAAAGGTCAGGAGTTCGAATCTCTTAGGGCGCGCCATCTTTTCTAAATTTCGTTTCACCTTATTAACGGGACGTAGCTCAGCTTGGTAGAGCACCTGGTTTGGGACCAGGGGGTCGCATGTTCAAATCGTGTCGTCCCGACCATCTTTTATAAGGTGCGGGTGTAGTTCAATGGTAGAACTCCAGCCTTCCAAGCTGGTAGCGTGGGTTCGATTCCCATCACCCGCTCCATCTCATAAACGGCAACATCATCGGCTATCACTGGCTTAGATGATGTTTTTTGTTATAATTTTACGCCTGTGAGCCCCGGCTATAAAACTTTTCTATCGTTTACATATACCCTTGAATTTTATTGCTTTACCGTGTTAAGGTTGGTGGAGTTGCCAAGTGATGTAAACACAGAGAAGCTGGAAATCTTTATGAAGCAAGACGGAGAATAGTGGCGAAGCTGCAGGGTAAATCTGCATGAGCCATAATAATTCTTACAAATAAAGTGAAGATTTTCAGGGAAGTTTATTGTATTATGTTAAGAAACCGTCTAAAGACGCGCATTTTAGGGGAACAAGGCAACAGGTGATGACGGTTACTTCTTAGACAGACGGAATAGGGATGAAATGGGGGAGAAACATGACAGAGCTAACGGTTACTGCAGGGAAGGGCAATTCTAATAACCTGCTTAGACGCGACATTCGTTTTTTGGGCAATATTCTAGGAGAGGTCCTTGTGCATCAAGGCGGCAATGAGCTCTTGGATATTGTCGAGAAGATTCGTGAAGCGAGCAAATCGTTGCGGGCTGTATTCTTGCCGGAACTGCACGATGAGTTTAAGGAAATGATCAACTCCCTGGAACCAGGTATTCGCCACCAGGTAATTCGTGCTTTTGCCATCTATTTTCAGCTTGTTAATATCGCCGAACAGAATCATCGCATTCGTCGTAAACGCGATTACGAACGTTCCGCTGGAGAAGCAGTTCAGACGGGGACGATTGAAGCGGCGGTAAGAGACTTGAAGGAACGTGGCTTTAACTATAGCGAAGCGCAAGACATCATCGGGGGCATGTCGCTGGAACTGGTCATGACCGCTCACCCAACGGAAGCGATGCGGCGTGCAATTCTGGATATCCATAAGCGCATTGCAGATGACGTGGCGCAATTGGATAACCCAACGCTGACGTTCCGCGAACGGGAACAGCTTCGTGAGAAGCTGCTCAACGAAGTGCTGACCCTCTGGCAAACCGATGAACTGCGTGACCGCAAGCCAACCGTACTGGACGAAGTCAGAAACGGAATGTACTACTTCCATGAAACCTTGTTCCATGTCCTTCCTGAAGTGTATCAGGAACTGGAGCGATGTTTGACTAAATACTATCCTGAGCATTACTGGCATGTACCTACGTATCTGCGGTTTGGCTCCTGGATTGGCGGCGACCGTGACGGTAACCCGTCCGTAACCTCCGACGTAACCTGGGACACGCTGAGAATGCAGCGTAAGCTGGCTATACGGGAGTATCAACGTGTGTTGTCCGAACTTTTCAAGCACCTTAGCTTCAGTACGAGTATTGTCGATGTAACCAATGAGCTTATGGCTTCGATTCAGCGTGATCGCTTGCAGGTCATACTGAACAAAACGCCGCAATGGAACAACGACAAGGAGCCTTACCGCATCAAGTTGACCTATATGACGGAGAAACTGCACAATGTCCTGGATGACACCAAGAAGGACACTCCGGAACGTTATGCTGACGTGGAAGCTTTTATCCACGACCTGAGAATTATCGACCGCAGCCTACGGCATCATTACGCTGACTATGTGGCGGACACCCATATCAAGAAGCTGATTCGCCAAGTCGAGCTGTTCGGGTTCCATACAGCTACCCTGGATATTCGCCAGCATAGCCAAGAGCATGAGAATGCGATGACAGAAATTCTGGCGAATATGAAGATTGTCGATGACTACTCCGCGCTGGAGGAAGAGGAAAAGCTAAACCTGTTGGAACGCTTGCTGAATGATCCGCGTCCACTGACATCTTCCTATCAGGATTACTCAGAAAGCACTCGGGAATGCCTGGAGGTATATCGTACGGTATATCGTGCTCAAAAAGAATACGGCGAGCGATGTATTACCAGCTATCTAATTAGTATGACAGAGGCAGCCAGCGATATTCTGGAGGTTATGGTATTCTCCAAGGAAGTAGGGCTGTTCCAGAAAGAAGCAGACGGTACAGTAACATGTACCCTGCAATCTGTACCGCTCTTTGAAACAATAGATGACCTGCATGCCGCACCAGGCATTATGCGCCGTTTGCTGAGCATGCCAATTTATCGCCAATCGGTAACAGCGATGAACGATTTACAAGAGATTATGCTGGGTTACTCGGATAGCAACAAAGATGGTGGCGTAGTGACCGCTAACTGGGAGCTGCGCGTAGCGTTGAAGCAAATCACGGCTGCAGCCAGCGAATTCGGCGTCAAGCTGAAGTTCTTCCATGGTCGTGGTGGGGCGCTCGGTCGCGGTGGAATGCCGCTGAACCGTAGCATTCTCGTACAACCGCCGGAAACTATCGGTGGGGGAATTAAGATTACGGAGCAAGGGGAGGTCATCTCCTCACGCTACTCCTTACGTGGCATTGCTTATCGTAGTCTGGAGCAGGCGACATCGGCGTTGATTACCGGAGCGATTCAAGCTAAGCTGCATCAGGAATCTAACCCGCAAGAGGAACGTTGGGAGGAAATTTTGAAGGGCATTTCAGAGACTTCATTAGACAAATATCAGGATCTTGTATTCCGCGAGCCGGAGTTCCTGAAATTTTTCCGTGAATCTACCCCGTTGTTGGAAGTGGGCGAGTTGAACATAGGCTCTCGTCCATCCAAGCGTAAGAACAGTGATCGCTTCGAAGACCTTCGGGCCATTCCATGGGTATTTGCCTGGACGCAAAGCCGTTATTTGTTCCCGGCATGGTATGCCGCGGGTACGGGGCTTCTGAATTATTATCAAAATAATGAGGATAATCTTAAGGTGCTGCAGGATATGTATCAGAATTTCTCCTTCTTCACCACGGTTATCGATACCTTGCAATTTGCCATGATCAAAGCCGATTTGATCATTGCCAAGGAATACGCCAAGATGTGCTCTGACGATGATACGAAGGACCGAATTTTTGGTCAGATTGAAGAGGAGTTCCATCGTACTCGGGATATGGTATTGAAGATTACCGGTATTACGGAAATTCTGGATAATGTACCTGGTCTGCAAGAATCGATTCGTTTGCGGAATCCGTATGTTGATCCGCTTAGCTATCTGCAGGTTCAACTGCTATCTGAGCTACGGACGATTCGGGACGAGGGACGAGATGACGCTGAATTATTACGTGAGGTTCTGCTTACAATTAACGGTATTGCCGCGGGCCTGCGTAACACGGGCTGATACCTTTATTAAATGAATGGAGAGAGAGTCGGCACATTCCTAACGGAGGGTCGGCTCTTTTTCATATATTGGTGTTGACCGAATGTATTGCAATTTGCAAAAAGTTGCTTTACCATTTGAATGAAGTGCCTGCGGCAAGCGAGAGCCGGACAGGCAGTAGCTGTATCTAAGCTCTCCAAAGATCTGGGGGAAAATATGGTGGTGGAACATTTCGATGCAAGGCTGGTGAAGCTCGCCCGTAAAGGGGACCAGATTGCTTTTGCCGAGCTTGTTGATTTATATAAGGATAGATTATTTCATTTAGGTTACCGGATGTTGTCCAACCGTCACGAGGCGGAGGATGTCGTGCAGGAGACCTTCTTAAGGGTGTACAAAAATTGGAGCAGGTACGATGAGAAGCAGAAGTTCTCCACTTGGATCTATCGAATTGCTACCAATTTATGTATAGATCGGCTGCGTAAGCGCAAGCCTAATTATTATCTCGATGCCGAGATGAATGATCAGGAAGGCATGGATGGATATACGCTGATCCCTGGAGATGAACGGACGCCGGAGACGGAGTATCTGTTATCGGAGACGCAACAGACCATTCACCGGGCAATAGAAGGCCTGCCGGCC
The DNA here is from genome assembly GCF_056836745.1 of Paenibacillus sp. 1SOY10. NCBI lineage: Bacteria > Bacillati > Bacillota > Bacilli > Caryophanales > Paenibacillaceae > Paenibacillus > Paenibacillus sp. 1SOY10. The sequence goes on from NZ_JBXENK010000013.1 coordinate 4,733, forward strand.
AAGTACAGATCGGTCATTGTCCTGCGTTATTTGCAGGAAATGTCGCTGCAGGAGATTAGCGATGTGCTGGACATGCCCGTGACGACGGTGAAGACCCGCGTCCATCGGGGACGTGAGTTTTTGCGTAAGAAGTTAGAGCATAAGATGCTGTAAAAAAGACGGCCTGGGCCCTTCGATTTTAGTTGAAACGTTTTGAGAACCGCTACGTATTGTAAGATAGGACGACTAGTGTCTTAGCCGTGCATAGCGTTTTCGCATAGAATGACACTTGAAAGGATTGGCTGATATGGAATGCAAACAAGCCTCCTCATTGATGCATGATTATCTGGACGGCGATTTAAGCCGTACTGATGCTGAACAGTTGAAGCAGCACCTGGAGTGCTGTCCTAAATGCCAGAAGCAATTCAAGGAGCTGGAGCAGACTGAAATGATGCTGTTCGCAACGATCAAGCAGCACACGAATGTCTCAGCGCCCGATGAATTGGTCAATCGGATTATCAGTCAGATTCCCAAGCAGCCCAAACAGCAGGCTTGGATTCAGTGGATCCGGCGACATCCGGCATTGACGGCAGCAGCTATGTTCTTGCTGGTCATGGTATTCAGCGCAGTTTCGATTTGGGATGGCGATGATCAGCTTGTTGTGAAAGGGGCAGACCTGGAACAAGTTATTATTCAGGGCGATACAGTTACCGTGCCCAGCAACTCCAAAATTGCCGGCAACCTGACGATTCAGAATGGGAAGGCAGAAATATATGGAGAGGTTCAGGGCAACTTGACGGTTATTGATGGTTCTTATTATCAGGCATCCACCGCGCATATCTCAGGAGAGGTCAAACAAATTGACCAGGCGCTGGACTGGATCTGGTATAGAATCACCAATACGTTTACGGAAGTCGCCTACAGGTAACACCGCCCTAAAGATGATAAATTGGCGCCTTCCCTCAGGGAGGGCGTTCTTTTATTTTCCGCGCTATTGCTGATTTTTTAACCCCGGCGCTTGCATCTGTCTTGTGAACGTTATAACCTAATAGTTAGGGGAAACCTATAGAGACAAGCATTGATGCTGTACATATCGTTTTCTTGTGGATGATAGTGCTGTGAAGGTCTGCAAGAGACATATCGGGGGTCGCACCATGAATTATTTTGTGAATTTGACTTGGCAGGATACGATTAAGGATGTCATTGATATTCTGATCGTTACCTATATCATATATCATCTGATCTTGCTCGTACGCGGAACAAGAGCAGTCCAACTGCTCAAGGGAATCCTGGTTCTCGTCTTGATCTGGGCGGTCAGCACCTGGTTTGATCTATATACGTTAAAGTGGCTAATGAACCAAATGTTCACGTTTGGCGTATTAGCTGTCTTCATCATCTTCCAGCCTGAACTCCGGCGTGCGCTGGAGCAGCTTGGCCGAGGGAAGCTGTTTGGACGCAACACGGTAGATGAAGAGGAATTCGGGAAGGAAATTAGCGAGATTATTAAAGCCGTAAATTATTTATCCCGTAGAAAAATAGGGGCCTTAATTGTCTTTGAACGAGATACGGGGCTCAATGAATATACTGAATCCGGCATTCCGATGCAATCGATGATCTCTTCGCAACTGCTGATTAACATTTTCATACCCAATACGCCGCTGCATGATGGAGCGGTTATTGTTCAGGGGCATAAGGTCGCCGCTGCGGCTTGTTATTTGCCTTTATCAGAGAATCCGTTCATCAGCAAGGAGCTGGGAACACGGCATCGCGCCGCTATTGGCATCAGTGAGGTAGGGGATGCGGTCTCGATCGTAGTGTCTGAGGAGACGGGACAAATCTCCCTGGCCATCGATGGACAAGTCGTGCGGGATATCAAAGAGGAATCCTTGATATCGAAGTTATATGAGGAGCTTGGGCCAAACTCCGGGGCGAAGGAAATTCGCGGGCCGTTCCGCAAACGGAAGGAGGCCGGCAAGAATGGATAAGTGGCTGACTCATAACAATTTTGCCAAGGTGCTCGCGCTGTTTCTCAGCATTATTTTGTGGGCGATGGTGCATTTGGATAGTGGGACCCCGGTGGATTCTACAACCTTGGCGCAACCAAAGATTATTGATAACGTTAAAATAGAAGTTACGGGATTTGACGAGGACAAGTATGTGCTATATGATCTGGAGCCGGATAGCGTCCGGATGGAGGTCAAGGGGAAACGAATCGATCTGACCACGAATTTCTCCGATTATAAGGTAAGGCTGAACTTGGACAATGTAGGTCCGGGTACATTTACGTTGCCTTTAACCCATGAGCTGCCTCCAGGCGTACAATTAATTTCAATGGACCCTTCCATCGTGAAGGTAACGATTGAGGCTAAGGAGACACGAACGGTTCCAGTATCCATTGTGGTCAAGGGAGAGCCGGATGATGGATTGGTTGCCGGAATTCCCATCGTGGCCGGAGACGGGAACGTGGAGGTCACTTTGCCGGGGAGCGAAGTTGAAGAGCTTAGCAAGGTGCAAGGCGTAGTAGACGTCAGCGGGCTTAAGGATGCTGTAAAGGGAAAAAGTGTCAAGCTGACGGCATATGATAAGCAAGGTGATCCAATCGATAATGCAGAGATATCACCCGCTTCCATTGATGTGGATGTCCCGATTAACAAGTTGTACAAGAATGTGCCTTTGGAGGTGCGTCAGACGGGGAGTCTGCCCCATGGCTATATGTTAGAAGGGATTGAGACGGATGTAGAAGGAGTGGCCCTATACGGGCCTAAGGAAGCTCTGGAGGGCATCTCTTCTTATCCGGTGACCGTGGACCTGAGCCGTGTAGATGGCAGCTCCGCACGAACCCAATTCTCGGTGGACTTGACTCCGCCGGAAGGTTTTGAGAAAATCGAGCCGGGTTCCGTAACGATTACGTTGGACGTAGAGCCTGCTGCTGAGCAGCAAATTGAAGGAGTCCCGGTGAGTCTCCTTAACTTGAATTCTTTATATGATGTCAAATGGGTCAGGCCAGCGGACCACAAGCTGACCCTGACCCTTTCGGGTACACTTGAGGCCTTGGACAAATTAAAGCTGGAGGACATTCATCTGACGGCTGATCTGTCACCCTTGGGCGTGGGCACACATACCATTCCTGTAGAGGTGACGTTACCTGCCCATGTCAAGATGGCTGATTCAGCTCTTACCCTAACGGTTGAAGTGGAATTGACTGAGAAAGGAAGCCCAACTACGGGAACACCCGAGGACACGCCAGATTCGTCTGCGAACGGGCAGCCTTCTTCGGGAAATGAGCCTTCAATCTCGGAAGAGGACCAGGAACAGGGACAGCTACCAGAGAATGCTTCTCCTTCAGGCAATGGAACGTAAGAGTACGGGGAATGCCCTGATGAACATGGGAGAATAGAACCAACAAAACAAGGAATGAACAGTTGAACAATTAGGGTCCAGTGAGCTTGCGATCCTTGCAAAATGTCGAAGGAGTGAAATTATGGGGAAGTATTTTGGAACAGATGGAGTAAGAGGCATCGCTAATCAGGAATTGACGGCAGAATTGGCTTATCAAATCGGGCGTTGCGGAGGTTATGTACTGACCGGTCAGGCCCATAAGCCAAAGGTAGTCATCGGGATGGACACGCGCATTTCAGGCTTGATGCTTGAATCATCATTGATTGCGGGGATGTTGTCGATCGGTGCGGACGTCATTCGGTTAGGGGTTGTTTCTACGCCGGCTGTTGCTTATTTAACACGCTTGTTGCAAGCGGATGCCGGGGTCATGATCTCTGCTTCCCATAACCCCGTCGAGGATAACGGGATCAAATTCTTCGGTAGCGATGGATTTAAATTGTCCGACGAAACGGAGTTGGAGATCGAGGCATTGCTCGATAAGGATACGGATGAGTTGCCACGTCCTATCGGCGGAGGTCTGGGCACCGTAACCGTGGATAACGATTCGAAGCTGAAATACTTAGAACATTTGAAGACGACGATTAGCTCTTCTTTCCAAGGGTTGAAGGTCGTATTAGATTGCGCCAATGGTGCAGCCTATGAGCTGGCACCCAAGCTGTTCCGTGAATTGGGGGCCGAGGTATACACGCTGGCCGCAGAGCCCAATGGTCTGAACATCAATGACCACTGCGGTTCTACGCATCCTGAGCATTTGAAGGAAGAAGTTGTACGATTGGGGGCACATTTGGGGCTTGCTTTTGACGGTGACGCTGACCGCTTGATCGCCATTGACGAGCTGGGTCAAGAAGTGGATGGAGATTATATTCTGTGCATCTGCGGCGACGCCATGAAGAAGGCAGGAAAGCTCAAGGATAACACGGTGGTGTCCACGGTGATGAGTAACTTTGGCTTCTACAAGGCGACCAAGAAGCTGGATTTAAATACACAGCAGACTGCGGTCGGTGACCGCTACGTGATGGCCGAAATGCTGCGCGGCGGGTATAACCTGGGTGGCGAGCAGTCGGGTCATGTTATTTTCCTCGACTACAATACGACGGGAGACGGCATCCTGACAGCGATTCAACTGGTGGATACCCTGCTGACTTCCGGCAAATCACTGAGCGAGCTTAAACAGATCATGAAGCAATATCCGCAGGTACTGGTTAACGTACGTGTACAAGATAAGAGTAAATACGAAGGCAATACCGCTATTGGCGCTGCTGTGGCCGAGGTGGAGCGTACATTAGGTGATAATGGCCGGGTGCTGGTTCGTCCATCCGGTACGGAGTCTCTGATTCGTGTCATGGCCGAAGGGCCGGAGAAGAACGAACTGGAGAAGCTGGTGGGTCAGATCGTTGACGTTGTGGAGAAGGAACTCGTTTAAACTTGGCTTCACGCTATTATTACTGTAAATATACAATAACCGCTGTTCTTGGAGCATGGCTTCGGGATGGCGGTTTTTCTTTGTGCTGGCAGGTGTTCCCGTGCGATGTTCAGGACGGGCCCAAGCAATCGGGACAAGTTGATCATTGCCAAAACGAGTGAAGGTGCATATAATTAAGCATATTCGAGAAAAGAAAGCGAGGGTCGTGAGGTCACTTGGAAAGTTAAGCGCCAGAGCTTCAGCGTGCGCGCATATGAATCTGAAGATTTATTTTGTGAGTAAGGGATTATACTCATCGTCATGGCATGGGCGGCAGGCTAGCTTGCGAACGATGGGATCATCAGACCTTATGAGACGCTTCAGAGGAAGGCTGCGGCAGCTTGGAAGCTGACGAGGTGGAGGTGTTCGAAATGTTCGGCGGGGGCCTCCCGGTGTCACATCACACCGTAACTGTATGGGCAAAAGGAATGGGCGACCGTTCCCACAAACCATACGGACAGATGGAATACGATATTCATGAACTTGATGAATGTCGCGTAAGCAGACGGGCGCGGGAGAGACTTCCGCGGTAGACGAAGCATCAGGATTTGTCGTGAGAGACTTGGCTGAACTCATAAAAAGCAGTTGCTTTTTGACAATTAAATATGTTCTTGTTTCGGTATATCGCGCGAGGTTTCTTTCGTGTTCGCTTCTTACGGTTAACAACCATCTTGTAAGAACGAAACGGAGGAAAATATAATTATGTGTGGTATTGTTGGATATATTGGGAATCGGGATACGCAGTCGGTATTGATCGAAGGACTTAAGAAGCTGGAGTACCGTGGGTACGATTCGGCGGGCATTGCGGTGTTCACGCCGGGTGGACTGAAAATTGCCAAAGCAAAAGGCCGGTTGGCTAATTTGGAGACCAAGCTGGAGAATGCACCACTTGCCGGATCGGCTGGAATCGGTCATACCCGTTGGGCAACTCATGGCAAGCCGTCTGACGTTAATTCTCATCCGCATACCGATCATACGCAGAAGTTCTCGGTGGTTCATAACGGGATTGTCGAAAACTATCTGGATCTGAAAGAAGAACTGATTGAGCAGGGGTATATTTTTGTGTCGGAAACAGATACAGAGGTTATTTCCCATTTGGTGGCTCGCGAGTACCAGGGGGATATCGTAAAGGCTGTGCAGCAAGCGATTCGCCATATGCGTGGCGCTTTTGCGCTTGGGGTATTGACCGAATACGAGCCTGAGAAGCTTGTGGCCGTCCGTCAAGCAAGCCCGTTGATTATCGGTCTTGGCGAGGGGGAGAACTTTATCGGCTCTGATATACCGGCTTTGCTTAATTACACCCGTGATGTGTACATTTTGAACGACGGCGAAATGGCCGTACTGACAAAGGATACTGTCGAATTGATGACCCTTGAGGGGAATTTTATTTCTCGGGAAATGATTCGTGTCGATTGGGATGCCGTGACGGCAGAAAAAGGCGGATATGATCATTTCATGCTCAAGGAAATCCATGAGCAGCCGCGTGCTTACCGGGACACTATGCTTGGCCGCATCGATGAGAGTGGACGTAAGGTAGTGCTGCCTGGATTTAAATTGTCCGACGAGAAGATCCGCAGCATAACGAGCATTCATGTCATTGCCTGCGGTACAGCTTATAATGCTGGCTTGGTTGGCGGAACAGCTATTGAACAGATGGTCCGCATCCCGGTCATGTACGATGTGGCTTCGGAGTACCGTTACCGTTCACCACTCATTACTCCGGATACGCTGGTTATTGTGGTTAGCCAGTCGGGGGAGACGGCGGACACATTGGCAGCCTTGCGTGAAGCGCAAGCTAATGGAGCGCATGTGTTAGCCATTACCAATATGGTGGGGAGCTCGATTGCACGTGATGCGGACGATGTCATTGCCACGCTGGCTGGCCCGGAAATTGCCGTGGCTTCCACGAAGGCATATACGTCACAGTTGATTGCCTTCTATCTGCTGGGGCTCTACATGAGCCAGGTGCGTGGCACGAAGTCCGAGGACGAAGTGGCGCATGTGCTTGCGGCCATGCATGCTCTGCCAGAGCAGGTGGAGAGCATATTGGCTCAGTCCGATACCATTAAGGCCTATGCGGAGCAGATCGCCAAGCATGAGCATTTATTCTTTATCGGTCGCGGGATCGACTATGCAGTCGTGCAAGAAGGCTCGCTCAAGCTGAAGGAGATCTCCTATATTCATTCAGAAGCCTATGCTGCCGGAGAATTGAAGCACGGCACCTTGGCTTTGATCGAGGACGGCGTGCCAGTCATCGCCTTGGCAACGCAGGACAGCGTGCTGGAGAAGACCGTCAGCAACATCAAGGAAGTGAAGGCTCGCGGCGGGGATGTTATGGCCTTCACCCATGAAGAACATGTTCCCAGCCTGTTGAAGTCGGTGGATCAGGCCTTCGCCATTCCGAAGACCCTGCCAATGCTGACTCCGGCCATTTCCGTCGTCCCTCTGCAATTGCTCGCCTACTACGCTTCTCTGGCCCGTGGCAACGATGTTGATAAGCCACGGAACCTGGCGAAGAGTGTGACGGTGGAGTAGGGCGGGGTTAAGGACGAAACTCGTTGTCCCAGTATAAAAAAGTCGCGAACCAGTAAAAGATGTCATGAACCGAAATGCAAGATGAATGATTTTCAGTATCTAGTAGGGAGCCCGAGAGATTAATTCGTGGCTCCCTTTTTAAATGCTGAAAAACATTGTACATACTTCATGGTGATGAAAATGTTGAATGGCATTGGCCATAAATTAAAATGTATACTTAAAGAAAACAATTTAAACCAAGTTGAATTCACAAAAAGCAGAGGAATTTCTCAAATTAACCTGAGCGAGGTTAAGCTGGGAAGTAGTAATTCATCTGCGGAAACATTAATATACAATTAATAGTATTGGATCATTGATTTGCAATGAATACCGGATGTAAATAAGGAGGATCACAACAATGCATGAAGCGGCAGTCGCTTTTTTAGATGAGGTATGGCCTTTTTATATAGATTTATTGGAAAAGGATAAGAAGCGTATTTTTTCCACTCCGTCCCCCAGCATGCTGTATACGGGCTCACACAATTATCTGAAATTTTCATGGAGGAAGGGCAAGTTCCAATGGGCTGACGGTGCGATTGCCTTTGATTTGTACGAGCCTTTATCTTGGAGCGACAGCTCACATAAGCTGAAGCCAGAGTTCGATTATATGAGCCACTTGACGGAGGAGATACTGGCGGATGAGGTTTTTCCCGAACTTCAGACACGAGTGGATGCTTTACTGCAGCAAGCGCCTCTGAAGGAATGTTATTTTAGCTATGAGCTGAAGCTGGTTCTGGAGGTAGAATGGAAGCAAGGGAAATATGAGCAATCTGTGCTGCTGCGGAATGAGGCGAAGCGGGAATACGTACGTGAGCGGCTTCGGGCTTTTATTGAGCAAAAGGTGTTTTCCGATGCTCCGGCACGGCCTAAGCCTGCTGATCATTACTTTTTAGCAGACGCACTGTTGAATCCGGATTTAATTGAACAGAGCGTGACGGATACGGGGGCTATCATCGACAGGGTGACGGCCAAGTATCAAGATCAAGAGCACATAGAAGAGTGGAGACGAACCTATACAACAGCCTTAAAACGATGGGCGGAGGAGCGGTTTTTGCCTATGTATTTCATCTCCACGGGCAATTATGGGATGGAGTGGGAACTTAAGCCGGAGGCGGAACGCGATAGAGTAGAACCTGAAGCAATGGATTTTTTCATCTACACTGCAATGAAGATCGGTGCGGAGAAGCGCAATATTCCCGCAGCCTATTTCAAGCTGGCCGTCCAATTGGGTTCGGAGCGAGCGGAGCAGTATTTGAAGAAGGGCAGTGAGCTTGTTGAGCATGAACGGAGAAGTGAAGTGTTGCATGCTCAGGCCAACGATATCTTAATGGAGATTGAGCTTCGTATTTTATCCGAGGAGGAGGAAGCCTACCGTCAGTCGCTTGAATACATATCGGACTTGTTGCGGCAGGGGTTTCCTTGTGAGTACAATCTGAAATTAAAAAATAAAATCAAAAATTTTCTGCCGATTAAAGGGTTGGCCAAGTCTCAGCTCCATCGTTTTTTTGCAGCATGTCTTCAATATCCAGCTTTGCACCCGAGCTTGGCTCAGTATGCGGAGTTGGCCATGAAGCCCTACGCATGGTATGGCGATGTGGAGGCTGGAGAGAAATCCGCTATGCCGGGCACTTATGCAGTGCTTGGTCTGGGGTTATGCAGCAAAGACTATTTTCCGCTGTTACAGCGCTATATGGAGCAGGTAGATGAAGAGCATCAGATGGCTCATCATTATTATTTGGAGGCCTTTCTGGAGGCGCATGGGGCGGTGCCGGAATGGATGCCTGTCATGGTGTCTATTCTTGCTAGCGTAACAGATTCGGCCAAGCCGTCAAAGCTGAATTGGGTGAACACGCCGCAATTAGCGGCCGCTCTACAAAACGAACTGACACAGCTTGAGCCGTACGAGAGAGAAAAGATACTGTATCTGATATTCGGCAGCTCAGGCAAGTTAAAGAAGACGATAAAAGCTACCGAAGAGCCATTAAAACAAGCCTTGGAGGCGCTCCTGCCGCTTTACATGTAAGCTCAGCATATCGAATAAAAGTTCTGTTTGTGTCATGGTTCGGAATTTTTTCATCTGAATATCATTAAATAAAAAGACACCTCCGCGAGCCTAAGGCGGAAATGCCCTTCCAGGGACCTTCGGGTCCTTTTTATATTTTTCTGGAGTAGTATCCCATCAGTGTGAAGAACACGATCATGATGAAGAACAGGGCGCCCATCAGGGTGAAAAAGATGTACGGGTTGAAAAAACCGGCGACCACCGTAGCTATGCCCAGCCCGATGAAGACGATGCTGATGCTCAGCGAGGCGGCATTTTGCAGAATTTGACTGCTGCGCTCGTCGTTCTCCTTAATGTACATTTGCTTCAACAGCGCCTCATTCCTGACGGCCTTCATATATTTCCCCAGAAACATAACTACGAACAATTCGAGGCCGAGAAAAGCACCGACCTGAAAGCCCTGGATAAAGCTTGGCAGCTCAGGCAGCCGGTCACGGTAAAACATAAACCCCAGGTATAGCAGCAGCGTGCCCCCGGCCACCAGAGACAGACTGTTCGCGCGTGCTTTAAGCTTGTTTTTATAATTTTCCATTACAATTCCTCCAATTCGCTAAAATCAAACACTTCTTCAATCGTTAATCCGAAATACTTGGCAATCTTGTACGCAAGAATCAGGGAGGCGGTGTACTTTCCGATTTCAAGTGAAGTGATCGTCTGCCTGGTGACACCGACCGCCAGCCCTAGTTCCTCCTGAGACAATTTGTGCTGCTTGCGCAGCTCCGCGATTTTGGTTTTCAAAGGATCAACTCCTTGCAATGTTTGCTTTGCATGTTTAGTATAGTTTGCTTTGCATATGGTGTCAAGTTTACTTTGCAAATAAAGTGTAGTTTGCTTTGCAAATTGTGGTGATGGATGAGCTGAATGGTTTTGTCGCTCAGGCTTTTAGCCTGATGGAGGACGAGCGATTACACTCGGCGGGATGGGAAAGAACCTCTTAACTTGCTTGCGGGGATTTATTGAGGACAAAGGGGGGAATTTAATCCCCCTTCACTTCTTCAGTGCCTCCAGCATATCGTTGATATGCTGATGCATAAGCTGACGGGCTTGGTCGCTATGGCGTTCTTCAATGGCGATGGCGATCAGGACATGGTAGTTGGAAGCCTTGGTACGCATGTGAGGCAGCGTGTTCGTATGCTTGCGTCCTTCGGACAGGAGTGGGTAGATGGATTCCATCATACGGGACAGCACAGGCTGCTGGGCTGATTCGGCGATCAGTCGGTGGAAGGCCAGGTCGGTATCCAGGAAGGGGCCGCCTTCCTCCATTTGCAGAATCATCCGATCGGCAAGCTTCCGCAATTCCTTCACCTGGTTAAGTGTGGCATGCTCTGCGCTTAAAGCCGCTAGCGTAGGCTCAATCAGAATCCTCGCTTCCAGTAGCTTGACGAGTGAGATATCCCCAAGCTCCTTCAAGTTCGCCGTAGGGTCCTCTAACAATAAAGGATCATTCCTCACATACATCCCCCGGCCGTGCTCAATACTGATGTTTCCCTGGCTTTCAAGGGTGCGCAAAGCCTCTCTAACCGTGGATACGCCAACCTCTAGCTCCTTCGAGATTTGCTGTAAGGTGGGAATTCGGGACCCTGCGGGCCATTCACCGTTAATAATTTTCTCCTTAAGATGATCTATCGTTGCTGAATACACCGTTTTTTTCATATTCATATCCCCTGTTTGGTCTACTCTATTATGTTCATTTTAGCATAACGAATTTTGTTTCTCCCTATCAAAGTAAGGATTGACATGCAAATTGAAAGATAATATCATAACTTCATAAAGATCATATCTATTTCAAATTTAAAGACGTAATAACTCTAAAATAGTGCTTATATCTGATTATAGATCATATGTATGTGAGAATATACTACACAACCATCATAAACATATGATCTATGAGGCTTCGTGAGGGGAAGACGATGGACGTAGTAACCTTTGGTGAATCCATGGTGCTGTTCAGCTCGGACCAGAACCTGCCACTACAGTATGTTCACCAATTCAACAAGCAAATGGCCGGGGCTGAGTCCAATGTAGCTATCGGGTTAGCCAAGTTAGGGCATCGTGTCGGATGGTTCAGTAAGTTGGGGGATGATCCGTTCGGGCATTTTGTGCTTCATCAGATCAGAGGGTATGGCATTGATACCTCAAGATGCCGACATACCGGTGATGCTCCGACAGGCATCTACTTCAAGGAACAGCGCACTCGGGGAAAGACTCAGGTCTATTACTATCGGCATCATTCCGCCGCAAGCAGGATGCATCCGGATGAACTGGATGAGGCCTATTTGGCGGGCTTTAAGTTTTTGCATGTGACGGGAATTACGGCTGCGCTTAGCCCGGATTGCCTGGCATTCACTCGCAAGGCTATGGCTTCAGCCAGGAAGCAAGGCTTGAGGATTGTTTTCGATCCCAATGTACGATGGAAGCTTTGGGACAGTGAGGAAGCAGCTAAGGAAGTGTTGCTGGAGCTGGCCGGGTATGTGGACTATATTTTACCGGGGCTGGATGAAGGTGAATTGTTGACTGGCTGTAAGCAGCCTGAAGAGATAGCTTCTGCTTTGCTAAAGCCGGGAGTAAAGGGCGTGGTTGTGAAGCTGGGCAGTAAAGGGGCGTATTATCAATCGGAGCAACAAGGCGGTTATATGGCTCCTTTTCCGGCGGAGGAGATTGATCCTGTGGGGGCGGGGGACGCCTTTGCCGCGGGCTTCATCAGTGGACTTTTGCAGGGGGATGAGCTGGAGCAGGCTGTCCGTAAGGCCAGTGCAATGGGAGCCATTGCTGTAAGTGTGAATGGGGATGTGGAGGGGCTTCCCAATGAGCAGGAACTGCTGCACATGATTAACCATCATGATAATCAAGACTACCAGAATGTAAAACGATAGGAGTGAGCGACTTATGACCAAGCAAGAGCAACTGGAACAGTTGATGAGTTCCGGTATCGTGGCTGTTGTGCGAAGGCCGCCAAGAAGTAAGGTACAGCTTATTACGGATGCGCTGGTAGCGGGCGGAGTGCAAGCCTTGGAGATCACGGTAGATTCAGAGGGCGCGTTCGAGCTTATTCCTCGGCTGAAAGAGAAATATGGCAAGCGGGTGCTGGTTGGTGCAGGGACGGTAATGAATGCAACGGTGGCGGAGCAGGCCCTGCAAGCTGGCGCGGACTTTATTTTCTCTCCCATTCTTGATGAAGCTACCATTAAAATGACGAATCGTTATGGACGGATCTCCATTCCGGGCGTGATGACCCCAACCGAAATTGCCAAGGGCTATGAGTGGGGGGCCGATGTGCTGAAAATTTTCCCGGGAGCCACGTTGGGCGCTAACTATATTAAGGAAATATCAGCACCCCTACAAGGAATTCCCATGATGCCCACAGGTGGCGTGACGTTACATAATGTTGGCGAGTTCATTCGAGCCGGGGCGGTTGCTGTAGGCCTGGGTAGCTCTCTGCTGGACAAGACGGCTATTGCCGAAGAGAGATACGAAGATATTACGGAGCTGGCGCAAAAATTTAAAGCAGCGATTACAAGTGCAAGAGGATAAGGAGAGATTCCCATGAAAATTACCAATTTCAAAACCTTTATCGTGCCCCCACGCTGGTTGTTCCTCAAAATAGAAACGGATGAAGGAATCGTCGGCTGGGGGGAGCCTGTGATTGAAGGCAAGGCCCATACGGTCCAAGCGGCGGTTGACGAATTAATGGACTTCCTTATTGGCAAAGACCCGCTGCGCATCGAAGATCATTGGCAGGTGATGTACCGTGGAGGCTTTTATCGCGGGGGCCCGATTCTGATGAGCGCAATTGCAGGGATTGATCAGGCTTTATGGGATATCAAAGGAAAATACTTCAATGCGCCTGTATATCAACTGCTCGGCGGGGCTTGCAGGGACACGATTCGCGTGTATTCCTGGATCGGTGGCGATCGTCCCAGCGAGGTGGGATTAGCTGCCCTGGAGAAGAAAAGTGCTGGCTTCACCGCCATTAAAATGAATGCTTGCGAAGAAATGCAGTATATTGATACGCATGACAAGGTGGATAAGGTGGTTGAGCGAGTTGCAGCCATCCGCAGCGCGGTAGGGCCGGATTTTGGCATTGGTGTGGACTTTCATGGACGGATTCATAAGCCAATGGCCAAGGTGCTGGCCAAGGAGCTTGATCCGTTCCGCTTGATGTTCATTGAGGAGCCTGTGCTTCCGGAAAATAATGAAGCCCTTCGCGAAATTGCCAACCATACCAGCACACCGATTGCTACGGGGGAAAGAATGTTCTCGCGCTGGGATTTTAAGTCTCTGCTACAGGACGGTTATGTCGATATCATTCAGCCTGACCTGTCCCATGCCGGGGGAATTACCGAATGCAAAAAAATCTTTGCCATGGCAGAAGCTTATGATGTGGGGGTGGCACCGCACTGTCCACTTGGACCCATTGCTTTGGCAGCTTGTCTCCAAGTGGATGCTACGGCACACAACGCCATTATTCAGGAGCAAAGTCTCGGCATTCACTACAACCAGGGGAATGATCTGCTAGATTATATTACCGATCCGAATGTATTTGCCTACAATGAAGGTTATGTCCAAATCCCTCAAGGACCTGGACTTGGGATTACGGTAAATGAAGAGTATGTTATCCAAATGGCTAACGAAGCACCCCATCGCTGGAGAAATCCGGTGTGGCGTCATCAGGATGGCTCTGTAGCAGAGTGGTAAAATCCCATCGCGCCCTATTCCAGTTCGATGACTACCATCTGATGATTCTCCAGGCGAGGAACGCTGTAAGCAAGTTCCCCTTCTTCTGCCGTGAAAGGTAGCTCTATCATCGATGGGGCCAGATAGATGCGGCGGACATGATTGGTGTGACCTGGAAGACGGAGGCGGACCGAAATATCCTGTAAGGGCACGATATCTTCAATGACCTCAACCCGCCCTTTCAGTACAGGAGATGCATACAGCAAATGATTGACATATCGGTTCTCCTTCCGCTGGTATTGCAAAGTCGTGATGCCCCTTGCCGGGAGATTGGTGCTTAAGCTTGGCTGCGGAAGCAGGCGCGATAAGGCGTGCAGTATGATTTCCTTCAGAATGAGATGGCCTGCGTCGGCATATTCACTGAATAAGTTCCAAGCCATGTAGATTCCGCTCCGGGACTCAACCATGCCGGGTCCGTCATCATTCCTGGCGCTTGGAGTATGGCGGTGTGAACTGAAAGTGAAGAGATCACGGTTGAAGTAGGGATTCTCCACATGACCCAGCACTTGTCCCTCCTGAATGTCTACAAGCTGCCCTTCGCTGTACATCGCATAGGCCGTTGGCAACAGGGCGCCAGGCTGGAAATGAGGATGAAAATAAGCTGGCCGGTATGTATTGGTTCCTAGCCAGCGGATACCCATATCTAGGGCAAAAGCATCGCCAGCCAGATTCAGCCCGGAACGGCCAGTGACCAGCAGCTTGCCGCCTCCTGTCGTAAAGGCTTCGATTCGGGCAGCCAGTTCCGGCCATACAGGTATTTCATCTGGCAGAATCAGCACCTTATAGGCCGAGAAATCACTCAACGTATCTATCACGTCAAACAGATAATGGCCTTCGGTCAAGATCCGTACCGCTCCGGCGTCGGCCAGGTTGGCGCGGTCCTTCAGCGCCTGATTATCCGGACAAGCTTCGCGCGCCGCCTCCAGAGACAGAATTGCGATGTCGGCAACCGATTCTACCCCGTCGCACCACGGTTCCTTGGCTTCTACCTCGGCATAAGCTTCGCCGATCAGGGCATAGGTGGCTGTATCCATCAGGCCAGAGGGATGTAACTGATCGCCGATCGAGCATTTGGCTCCGTGAGCCAGGCTGAGGGCGGCTTCAAAGCGCAGCGCGTTTGGATGCTTATAGCCACCAAATTCGCCCCAGGAGGTATGGAACTTCCCGGTCATGCCGAGATACTCTATGCCCAGCGTTTGGGCATAGCGCGCCGACAGTGGAAAGTGGTCATAACCCCAACCTCCGGTCGGGAGCGATTCCAGTTCAAGATGGGTGTTGATGTGGGCAAGATCGCGGCGCCCTCTCGTTTGGTGACCGTTGTTATGGTAGAGCGGCAAACCAGGCTTAACGGCGTTAATTACCTCGCGTACGCGTTGAGTATAGTTCAGGAAGGTTTGCTCGCCAAGCGCCTGCACGGCCGCATCATCGCGGGGGTCCTGACCCGCAGCCCGCAGCGTTGCCACACAATATTGGCAGCGACATTTGCGCACTCCGACAATATCAAGGAAAATGCCGTCTGCATCATAACGGGTAACGACTTCATGGATTTGAGCAAGCAGGATATCCAGATAAGGGGTATTGAAGCAGAACTCGTGATAGCCTGGCGTCATAAAATCTTTGGCCCAGCGGGTCCGTTCCTCTTCATCGCGAATAAGCCATTCGGGATGGCGGCGCGCCAGCTTCTCGTCAAGACCAGCGGATAAATAGACCGGTGTCCGGACGCCGATCTCATGGGCCGCGGCAATCATTTCTCCCAACAGGTCAAAGGCAAGATGCGGATGAGTTTCGTTGGCTTCACTGGGGTGATACGCCCAGCCGTGATGGCATTTAGAGAAGACCGTAATGGAATCGACATGTCCGGCCTGAAGCATAGCTTGGAATTGGGATCTGGAGAATTGCGCTCCGATTCCGGGAATGGCCTCGGAGGTGTGGAAGTCGAGATGAACCTGACGAAAACGCATAGATAAACAACCCCTTCAAGTTAAATAGTAAAAGCCGATAGTGATAATATAGATTTTAAGCCTGGCAAGCTGTAAATAACAATCAATTGTATCGGTTAGGAGATTAATGTACACTGATGATGTATTGAGAATCATTATCAGAGGTGGGGAGTTATTATGAAGGGGAACATTCCGTATGCCGCCATACGCAGATTAGTTTACTTTAAAGGCCGCTGGACCTCTTGGCCGAAACGAAGAAGCATTCGGATGCATACCCTTCTCTATATCAAACAAGGACAAGGGGAGATTCGGGTTGACGGCAATGCCTATCTGGTTGCACCGCGAAGCTGGTATTTACTAAAGCCTGGCATGGTGGTGGAGGAAAGACTTTCATCCCGCTATGAGTCGGAAGTTTACATTATTCCTTTTTATATACAGCGCGTAACCTATCGGAATCATAACACGGAGGTTGCGGAATACGACACTTCCTCCTTCCCGACCGGTAATATCAAAATAAATCATGAAGCGCAGCTCGACAGTATACTTGAGCAGCTACATAGGCCGGAGGGCGACGAAGAATTTATGCAGCAATGGCAAAGACAACTGACGTTGTCCCAATTGCTTCATGCCCTCGTTACCAACAACGCTAAGGCGGAGGAAGGCTTCACCAGAAAAATGGAAATACGCCATTGTGTGGCCTATTTGTCCGAGCATTTTGCCGAGCCTGTCCGAATGGACAAGCTGGCGGAGCTTTATCATATGAATTCCAGTACATTTTCGCGGTGGTTCAAGAAGGAGATAGGGATGAATCCTAGCGATTATCTTCTTCATGTCAGAATCAAGGAAGCCAAGACTTTACTATCCGGCACAAAGCGCATGCGGGAGGTTGCTGTTCGCACGGGCTTTTGTGATGAGTATTATTTCAGCCGGATGTTCAAAAAGGTTGTGGGTTTATCACCCACGGCCTATGCGCGCTTGATCCATGTACAGGCTCATACAACCAATGAGCGGCTTCCCGAACTGGAGCCTGTCAATGTGGCTGTTACCTATGTGGATGAAGTGGATCATCTCATCTCATTAGGTTTGTTGCCTGCTGCCGTTCCTTATGACCGGATGTTGAGCGAACAGGAGACGACCATCCCCTATTTGAAAAATTATATTGGCCACTTGCCGCATATTGGCTCCGAGCAGACTTTAAATCGTTTGATGTTAGGGAAGCTGAATCCGGAGTTGATTATTGCAGGGAGATTTATGAAGGATTGGGGCAACTTATGGCTGGATGAAATTGCGCCAACCTATTATTACATTTGGGAGGTGGATTGGCGCAATGTTCACCGCGAGCTGGCCACGAAGCTGTCACGAGAATCGGCAGCCGAGCAAAATATCGAGCGCTACGAACGACTGGTGCAGCAGGCGCGAGAACTGATGTTCAGAAGCTGTCTGGGCAAGTCGTTCGTATTTCTGGAGATGACCCGTCATGGCATTCGGGTGAGTCCCTACACCAGTAATGGTGGCTGGCTATTGTACCAGCAGTTAGGATTCACCCCGTCTTCTGTGGTAACGGTTAATGATTGGGGACATTATATGGAGCCCGAAGAAGCAGCTTTATTACCTGTGGATTACTGGTTCATCAGCAAGCGTAGCGGGTCGGCTGCGGTCTATGAACGATTCATCAATCATCCTCATACCCAGCGTATTCTTCCCAGGTTAGTTGATGTTCCACGCTATCCCTGGAGTAAAGGCGGGCCATTGGCCTATGCCGCAGGCGTACGTCTGATTGTCAATCAATTCAAACAAATGACTCGTTAAGACAGCCGCATTAATCCACGAAACTTCTCATTGTGTGACGAGACATAGGCCATGTCATGTGCATTCGCGTCTATATGGCGTGCTGCGCTGTTCACAGCCAGTACGGCATCTGTAAAGGCCCCGGCAATTAAATTCACCTTGTTGGGATAATCAGCGCAGTCGCCTGCTGCATAGATACCTGGAATATGGGTTTGCGTATTTTCATTCACGTGTACGCCATGGTTACTGATATCCAGGCCCCAATTTAACAGCGCACCATAGTCTTTGGAATAGCCATGACTGACCACAACGGCATCGACGTTCAGCCGTTCCTTCTCACCGCTATCCGCATGGGTTAGGGTCACGGCATAGATCTCATCACCTTGACCATGCAGTTGCTGGATGATATACGGGGTACGCACATCGGTCGTTTGCCGCATGCGGGATACACTTTGCTCCATAGCATGAAATTCGTCACGACGATGCACCACGATAACTTTACTTGCCACCTCCGCCAGTTCATTGGCCCAATCTACGGCAGAGTTCCCTCCTCCGGATATAAGGACAACTTTGTTGCGGAAGCTGTTGAAATTTTGCACGGTATAGTTCAGGTTAGTGACCTCATAACGATCTGCTCCTTCAAGGTCAAGCCTCACCATGTCGGTAATCCCTCGTCCTACCCCCACAATAATGGTTTTGGTATGGTGAATAGCCCCGGTATGGGTTCTTAGACGGAATGTTCCATCTGCTAATGGCTCCAGATCGTCAACGCGCTCATTATAAATGATGGTTGGATCGAACGTTCGGGCTTGCTCGCTCAAATGTTCAATAAGCTGTTCGCAACGGATGGGGGGGATGCCACCAACATCCCAAATGGTTTTCTCTGCATAGTGATGCAGAAATCCGCCGAGATAACCCTTGCCTTCAATGAGCTTTACCTTCATGTCTCTCATGCCGGCATAGAAGGCAGCATACATACCGGCAGGGCCGCCGCCAATAATGGTAATATCAAAAAGTTCGCTGTTCATGGCTGCTTCACCAGTTCCCGAATTTGCTCCATCCCTTTAGTAAAGGCAATCGGGCCGCCGCGTTCCCACGGATAACTATATACCTCGTAGACCTGGCCCTTTTTGATGGCAGGAATGTCCTTATACAGCGGGTTAGTCAGCAATTCCTGTACCAAAGCATTATTCTCCTCGTTCTCCTGAACGTTCAGGAAGATATGTTCGGCTTCAAGACTTGCGAACCGCTCAAGAGAGAAGGGGCCTCCCCAGTCATCCGTAGGAGCATCCTTAACCGGAGTTAGTCCAAGCAAGTCATACAGAATAAAGGAAGCTGAGGAGCCGGTTCCTGCTCCGCCATACAATTCCAGTTGATTTTGCCGCACGCGGATAAACGCAACGGGCTGGTCGCCAATGATATTGTCGAGATAAGCTTTGGTTTTTTCTGTCTCATTATTGAACAGATCGACGTTGGCCTGCGCTTTTTCCTCCAGACCGAGTAATCGGCCCATTTCAAGATGAGTTTCACGCCAATCTACCTGCCAATCTACAAAAATGGTCGGTGCCATTTTTTGCAGATCTGCTAGATAATCCTTGTGAAAGTACCCAGCCACAATTAAATCCGGATTAGCCGCGAGAATAGGTTCGAGTCCGGCCTGAAGATCATAAACTGCAACACCCTCCAACTGGTCTGCCAGGTAGGGGAAGTAGCCGTTCACATTGTCAGTTCTGTTGTACATTGGCACCGTTGATAGTTTTAGTCCAAGCGCCATGAAGTGATCAACATCATCATCATAAGTTAGCACTATATTTTGCGGATTCACCGGAATATCGACGGTACCAGCCAGAGTAGTTACGGTACGGAAGGAAGAGGTTTCCGCTGCGGAGGAATTTTCCGTATTGGAAGATTGTGTTGTCCCCGAGCTATTGCCTTCCTGATTCAATGCTGGATTGCTACAGCCTACAATCATAACGACAAACAGAGACAGAACAGTCAGCATATTCTGCCAGGGTGTGATTTTCATAAAATGCTTCTCTCCTTGTCCCAAATGATAATGATAATTGTTTTCATCTACTAAGCTTAGCCAAACTATTTTTGAGATGCCATGCACAATTCAGACCTTTTTCTTGTGTTATTTTTCAGCCTGCCGCCTGCAGACATCATGGGTTTGAAATGGGATTGCATCTCAGGATATTATCCATTATACTTCGTTCAAGATAAATGATATTGAGAATCACTATCACTATCACCAATACCGTATAGATGCAGGAGAACATATGCTAACAACACCGAGGAGTAAACAGGAACAAACCAGATTATCCTTGCAGTCTCGCCCGTTTGCAGCTTCGGCTTTGCTGGTTGGCGGCATGGCGGCCTTGCTTCTGGGCTTGCTGATTTCGGTCAATTTAGGAGCGGCTAATCTATCCATTCAGACCGTATGGACAGCCCTGGTCCAATTTAACCCCGATGTGAAGGAGCATCTCATTATCCGAGATTTGCGGATTCCACGCGTCATCGGTGGTGCTATGGTGGGAGCTAGCTTTGCTGTGGCTGGTGCAATCATGCAAGGCATAACTCGCAATCCGTTAGCAGATTCAGGCTTATTGGGGATTAATGCCGGAGCGGGTCTAATCCTTACTCTTTGTTTTGCCTTTCTGCCAGGGCTGACTTTCTCTAACCTGATTTTGTTTTCGTTTGTGGGCGCCTTCATCGGTGCAGGGCTGGTCTTCGGCATTGGCTCTCTGGCGCGTGGCGGACTTTCGCCGGTGCGACTTGTATTAGCTGGCTCAGCCTTGAATGCCCTTCTCTCTGGTGTGGCCGAAGGTATATCCCTTCATTATCGAATCGGGCAAAATATGGCCTTTTGGTATGCCGGCGGGGTGTCAGCTATTCGATGGGAACAGATACAGGTTATGCTTCCGTGGGTTCTTGGAGCTATTGCCATAGCCATTATGTTATCGCGATCTGTGACGATGCTAAGTCTGGGCGAGGATGTAGCCCTCGGTTTGGGGCAACGGACGAAGCTGGTCAAGCTGGGATGCTTCGTTGTCGTTATTATATTGGCAGGCTCAGCCGTCTCTATCGTTGGTGCTGTGGCTTTTGTAGGCCTGATTATACCTCATCTTGCTCGGAAGCTTGTGGGTGTTGATTACCGCTGGATCATCCCCACTTCGGCCATCTTGGGAGCTTTGTTGATCATTCTTGCCGATATGGTTGCCCGTATGGTCAATCCGCCTAGCGAAACTCCGATTGGTACCATCATTTCTCTTCTTGGTGTACCGTTCTTTCTGTATCTGGCCAGAAAGGAAAGGAGGGGGTTATAAATGGCTAATAGCGTGGAGCAAATGGAGCGCGACCACAAACAGCGGATATGGATGGTTATCGCCGCATTATGTTTATTGCTGCTGACAGTGTTCATTCTAAGTGTTAACGCGGGTTATGTGGCCTTATCACCTTTGGAATTGTGGTATACCATAATAGGCCAGGGAACGCAAAGACAAGAGCTTGTTTTGTTTCAATTCCGCTTGCCGCGAATAGTAATAGCGATGTTGGTGGGGGCGGGTCTTGCCTTATCCGGTTGCATTATGCAAGGAATTTCTCGCAACGAAATGGCCGATCCTGGTCTACTTGGTATAAATGCTGGAGCAGGTATCGCGGTTGCGTTGTATGCGTTGTATTATCCTGCAGCATCGATTGCCTCAGCCTTGCTGCTTCCGGTGCTGGGCTTTGTCGGGGCTATATTGGCGGCAGTTTTGATTTTTGCCGTCGCGTACCAAAGGCAGGATGGTTTGAATCCCACCCGATTAATCTTGTCTGGAATAGGAATCGCTGCCGGAATCAGTGCAGCTATGATTGTGCTGACGCTGCGGCTTAACCCTGAGCAGTATCAGAAGGTTGCCAATTGGCTTGCCGGGGCGATCTGGGGAACGAACTGGCCGCTTGTCCTTGCATTACTTCCGTGGATTGTTGTCTTGCTTCCGTATGTATATTTCAAGGCACAGACGATGAATCTCTTAACCTTGAAGGAGGAAACGTCACGAGGCTTGGGGGTTTATGTGTCGCGTGAGCAAGCCAAACTGCTTATAACCGGCGTAGCCCTCGCGGCCTCTTGTGTTGCAGTTAGCGGCGGTATTAGCTTTGTCGGACTGATTGCGCCACATATCGCGAGGCGGCTAGTTGGACCCAAGCATCAAGGAGTGATTCCGGTGTGCACCCTGCTTGGCGCTTTGCTGGTTCTTGTCGCAGATACAATGGGGAGGACGGTGCTACAACCGATAGAGGTGCCGGCGGGTATTCTAACTGCGGTAATTGGTGCACCGTATTTCCTGTACCTGATGGTGAGCAGTCGGAGATAGCAGCGACCTTTCACGTAAATCTGTCTACTTATATGCAAAATAAAAAAGCAAGTGGGCCTCCCGGAACATTAGTCAAAATGTACCATGGGGTGGCCCCTTGCTTAATGAACTAATTTACTCCGCAGGTTGTTGTTCCACGGCCTCGCTTACGGCTCAATGCCCCAAATGAGCTGACCATTCACGTATCCGGTCACCTGCTCATGATTCTCGAACTGGCTGGCGGAAGCCTTGAAGGAATAATCATTGGTCTGGTCATAATTGGACCAGTTGTTCTTGGAGAAGCGCGTTTGAATCTCCGCACTTTCACCAGGGCTCAAGGCTCCGGCCGAAGCTGTAAATCCAATCTCCAGCGCATAATCAGCTCCCGCGACCGGGTTATCCAGCTTCACGAATTGTCCGTTGACGTTGGCGCTACCGATGTTGGCCCAGTCACACCAGAAGCTTTGCGGGTTGTCTCCATCAACCGTATAGTAATATCGCAGGGTGACATCACTGAGTTGAATCGCTGAATCCCCCGTGTTAACCACTTTGAACTTCGGGGATATCCCGTTGGTGGAGGCGCTGGTATTGCCGTTGAAGGCTTGGACCGTTAAGTCTCCGGCAGGAACAGGTACGCTGGTATCCACTACACTTACGGTAAGCACGGCGTTATTACCTCCACTAAAAGCAAAGGTTAGCACATGCTGGCCGAGTGGCAGCGTGGACAGATAGGTTTTGCTTAAGACAACAGAAGAACTGGATGCCGTATAGTCCTGACCCGCGGTTAGCGTCTGTCCTCCATTTTTGATGCTAGTGAGTTGGTGACCGTTTAAGCTAAGAGATACTGCAATATCCTGCTGTAAGTTTGCCGCCTGATCAAAGGTTGCATTTACTGGTGAAATGACAGCACTGGGCGTGGAGTCCACGATGCTGACTTTTAAGACGGCGTCCTTTCCTTGGTTGAAGTCAAAGAGAATGGAATGGGTACCCACCGGTAACTGAGACAAAAATGCCTTCTTCAGCACAAGTGTATTCCCACTCAGTGTGTAATCCTGACCTACTTCCAGCGCCTGGCCATCTAACCGAAGTGCGGTTAACGAGTGACCGTTGAACTGAATCGTGATTGCTTGGTCACTGGGGGTGACGGCATTTTGGTCAAACTCTATGCTGCTGGGTGTAATGGAGGCGCTTGGAATGGGGTTGTTATTCTTGAGGTCAGGCAGCTCATCCAGCGTGATGACATAATCACTTTGGTACAACGTGGTAAGTGTGGCCGGATAGTTAAAGGCCGAGCTCATCAGATGCTCACCGTACCAAGGACAGAAGTACAGCCAGCCAGACTTTTCCTCCGTTAAATTTTGCAGGCTTGGGACAGTATCATTTTCAGTCATGGCTACCATCTTCTTGCCGTCGGTCAAATCAACAAGCTGATAGAAAATGGAGGTAATGGCGTCCTCATTAGGCACGCCGGACAGCCCGTCGTAGCGGTTGTAGATCGTATTGTATTTATCATAGCCGACCAGATCCACCTGATCGTCGCCCGGATACCAAGCCGGAGAGGTGCTGTAGACGTAGCTGTTGTAGGTCCAGATCAAATTGTGCAGGTCATAGGTCTCTGTCAGCTCGGTATAGAGCAGATCCCATAATTGCTTGTACACCTCTGCACCAGCCGATGCCCACCAGAACCAGGCCCCTTCCCCATTCAGGCCCCCATTGCCCTCGGCCTCATGGTAAGGACGGAAAAGGACCGGCACATCGTTATCCTGCAAGATTTGGAGCTGCTGCGCCAAATCCTCGATCGTCATCATCACGTATTGATATTCTTTCGTACCTGGAACCACCGCATTGGCTGTGTTGAAGTTAGTCTCCGTAGGCTTGTAGGTGGCTTCCTTCCAATCCACGAAATCTCCGAGCTGATAAGTGGTGAAGTTCCGTGGTACATTGATATGCCAAGAGGCCGTAGCGATCCCGCCCCGGTTGTTCACCCAATCGATCATGCGATCGGTGGTGCCGTCCTCCCAGCCGTATAACGGGTTGTAGTTCATAAAGTCAAAGCCGCGGATAGCCGGATACTTCCCGGTTAGGTCATAAATCCAATCAAATTCCAACTCATAATTGCCGTCATTTCCGCTTCCGTAAATCTCCTGCTGACCGGAAATAATATGATGGCCATACACCTCAGTCAAATAATTCATCAAAATTTGCGTTTCCGGCGTAGCTTGAGCATCAGTCAAGATCGGCTGTACTTCCAATGGGTCCAGATCAGCAAAATCCACCGTGAACGTATCAAAATAAGCAAAGCCCCAGCCAGCCTTCAGCTCGATGGTGTTGCTTCCTTGGGTCAACTTGTGGAAGCCAAATTCATAATTCGACCACTCTGTTGTATAGGGCAGCATATACGAGCCCTTCGTCACGCCGTTTACCGCTAAATATTGTAACCTGCCATCAGCGCTAAGCTCCTGCATATACCGGGTTGAGATGGCATACATGCCGGTCTCCGGGACCGTTACGTTGAACTTAATTGTGCCTGAGTTCTGCATCCAGACAAACCCGCTGCCGGAATAGCCGGGCTTGGGTTGCCCATAAATTTCGGTGGCCACTTGGAGATCGGAAGTAAGCTGGGCATCTTCGCCTTCAATTGTGAAAAGCGGTAGGGTGTCTGCGTAAACGGGCGCTGCCAATAGTCCAAGCAACAGGGTCCATGCGAGCGTCAGTGCACTTGCCTTTTTCAGCCAATTTTTCATCTTCACCTTTCCTTTCCATGTAAGAAATGATAAATCCTTGTTTAATCTATCAACTCATGGATGCGCTTTCATAGCCAATATAGCATGAGTACCAATTATTGTAAATCTATTCATGCTGAAAAATTCCTCTTGCTGCCTCAATCCTCGTATTCTCGAATTATGGTATTCTATTGCTAAAAGTGAGTTCAAAAAGTCGGGTTTACTCCTTGAACAACTTCGTCCTGGGAAGCTGAATTTTTGAACTACCTCTAAAAGTGAGATACAGGAGAAGCTGGCTATGGCTAATATACATGACGTTGCAAAGCATGCGGGGGTATCGGTGTCCACCGTTTCAAGGGTGCTAAATGGCAACCCTTACGTATCCGAGGAGAAGCGACTGGCCGTGAAGCAGGCTATAGATGAGCTGGATTATACGCCCAATCGTTCCGCGGTGGATTTGATTCGCCAGAGCACGAGAACCATTGGCGTCATCATGCCGCATAACAACAATCAGGCCTTTGACCAGATGCTGCATGGGGTTCTTAACCGATCGGTTGAACGCCATTATTCCGTCATGGTGCTGCCTACTAATTATCAGCCGGAGAACGAACTCAGCTACTTGGATATGTTGAAGAACAAGCAACTGGACGGGATCATCATTACCTCTCGTTCAAACCCTTGGGATACCATCGTTCCCTATGCCAAATATGGCACACTGGTCGCTTGCGAGTTCACAGATCATCCGGATATTGCTTGTGCTTACATGGACCGATACGCCTCTTATGTTGATGCTTTTCAACTGTTGAAGAGCAAGGGGCATTCCCGGGTTGCTTTTACCACTGCCAGGGGGCAAGAGAGCAATAGTACGCGGCTGACGATAAGGGCGTATCAACAAGTATTTGGAGAGCTCGCGCCATCCTTGCATATCAAGGATTGCTACAGTATGGCTGATGGAACAAATGCAGCTAAACAATGGCTCCAGGCACAGATCAAGCCTACGGCTATTTATGCGAATGGCGACGAGGTTGCTGCCGGCATATATCAATATGCAAGAACTGCTGGGCTGCGTGTTCCGGAGGAACTGGCTATTATCGGTCAGGAGAATCAGCCTGTCGGGGTTGCTCTGAATCTATCAACTGTGGATCATCAACTGGTGCGAGTGGGAGAGCAGGCCTTCGACCTTGTGGTGGAGAAGTCCAAGGCCAAACTTGAAATTCCTTATCAAATAATCGTGCGCTCCTCGGTGTAGCTCTTGACCTGAAATGCATTTCATACTTTAGCATGTAAATAGACGCGCATCACTCATCATGCTAAAGGAGGAAGGCTGCATGTACACTACCTTTATCTTTGACGTTGACGGTACTCTAATCAATACGGAGCAAGCTGTGCTCGGCTCCTTGCAGAAGCTCTTGAAGCAGAACTATGGTGTGGAAATGAGCCAGCAAGACCTGGCTTTTGTACTTGGCATTCCCGGTTCTGTGTCTCTGCGGCAGCTTGGCGTGGATTACATTGAGATAGCCAATAAGAAATGGAATGCCCTCATGCAGCGGGAATTTCGCCATACCGTTCATGTGTATGAAGGGATTCAATCCCTG
Source organism: Paenibacillus sp. 1SOY10 (assembly GCF_056836745.1). NCBI lineage: Bacteria > Bacillati > Bacillota > Bacilli > Caryophanales > Paenibacillaceae > Paenibacillus > Paenibacillus sp. 1SOY10. The sequence goes on from NZ_JBXENK010000013.1 coordinate 31,326, forward strand.
CTTGTTGATCTGAAAGAGCAATCGGTGGTGACCGGGGTAGTCACGTCCAAGACCTATCAGGAGTTTCTGGATGACTTTATCCCGTTTGGCCTTGTTTATGATCTGACCTATGCTATATGTGCAGACGATACCGAGCTGCATAAGCCCCATCCTGAGCCCTTGCTCAAATTCCTTGAAGTGTCCGGGGCGAAGGCTGAATCGTCCATATATATTGGCGATACGATCTATGACTCCGAATGTGCCAGAGAGGCGGGTGTGGATTTCGGATTAGCCTTGTGGGGGTGCCGACAGCCCGCAACGATTCCGGCCAGATATAAGTTTGAACACCCGCGGGATATTCTGTCCTTATTAAATCAGCCATAGCAGCGATCCCGGCTGAGGATACCGTTATAAGCGGTAAGACTAAGCGATGTGTGGGCACCTCCCCATAACCTGACGCATATTGTAAGGTGATAGCTACCTAGGAGAAGGTTAGGGAAAGGAAGGGTAAGCATGGCAGGGAAAACATTAAGATACTTCGGCGGCGGGAATACGGCACGAGGCTTCCATAACTTGTTTGAGTCAAACTTTCAGGGACTCCAAAGATTATTTATTTTAAAAGGTGGCCCCGGAACGGGGAAATCCTCCCTGATGAAGGCCATCGGCTCGGAATGGTCGGAACAAGGCTTCGATATCGAATATATTCATTGCTCGTCAGACTCCGATTCCATCGATGCGGTAATCATCCCCGCGCTGAAGGCCGGGATTGTCGATGGTACGGCGCCGCATGTGTTCGAGCCCAAAGCACCGGGGGCGGTAGAGGAATACGTGAATCTCGGGAGTGCCTGGCACTCTCGGCAACTGGCTGCTCAGCGGGAGCCCATTGAACGATTGAATCAACAGGTTACAGGTGCTTATCAGGCGGCCTATAGCCATTTTGCTGATGCGCTCCAAATTCATGATAAGTGGGAAGAAATTTATTTTGGGCAAATGAATTTTGAGAAGGCAAATGCATGGACGGAGGAACTATTGCATCGCCTCTTCCAAGAGAAGGGGCAGTCCGGTGGGGGAGAAGTCAAGCATCGCTTCCTGGGTGCAGCGACACCGACAGGGGCGGTTGATTTTGTGCCAAACTTGACGGAAGGCTTGGCCAAACGCTATTTCCTCAAAGGGCGGGCTGGTACCGGAAAATCCACAATTCTCAAGAAAGTGGCTGAAGCAGCAGCTCAGCGGGGCTACGATACCGAAGTCTATCATTGTGGCTTTGACCCTTATAGCCTGGATATGGTTATTGTTCGCGCCCTGGATTTTGCTATCTTTGACAGTACGGCACCGCATGAATACCATCCAGAGCGAGCAGGGGATGAAATCCTTGATACCTACAGCGTATTTGTTACGCCGGGTACTGACGAGCGCTTTGCCGCAGAGATCGCGCAGGTGGGAGCAGAATATAAGGCCAAGATGCAACAAGGTATTTCCTCTTTGGCCGAAGCCAAGCGTCATCGCGACCAGTTGGAGCAGCTTTATGTTGCGGCAATGGATTTTACCATAGTGGATGAATTAAGGGATGGCATTCGTGCGGAACTCATGGCCCTGGTGAGGTGATATCGGCAATCCGCATCTTCCCCCAGTCATACATCAGTTCCAGAATCGGCATTAAGGTCTGTCCAAGATCGGTTAACGAATATTCGACCTTGGGCGGAACCTCTGGATACACCTCGCGATGAATAATACCATCATCCATCAGTTCCTTGAGCTGGCTGGTCAGCATTTTATGCGTAATCTTCGGCAATAATCGTTGGAGTTCGCTGAATCGCTGTGGCCCCTCCTTATCCAGATGCCACAGAATAATCAATTTCCACTTTCCTCCGATGACTGACAGTGTTAATTCCTTTTCACAGTTATAATCACCGCTCTTCAGCTTATCCATAATTTCTTTTCGTAAATCGGACAACGCAAATCCCTCCTACTGCACAAAAGTTACTTTTAAGTTACTACCGTACAAAAAAGTGCATTCTTCATTCCTTGCTATATCTCGCTTAGTATTGAATTACAGGCAGGCTCCGCATTCAGTCATTCCTGCATGATTATACCAGCATACCAGACGAGCATAAGATGCGGCAAAAGCACGGCCTGCAAAATCAAGCGAATGAGGAGTGGGAGATAAATGGAACTGCAGCTAGCATTGGATTTGGTGAATATTCCAGAGGCCAAGGAACTGGTGAAAGAGGTAGAAGCACATATTGATATTGTGGAGATTGGCACGCCCGTCGTAATCAATGAGGGACTGAGAGCGGTCAAGGAAATCAAGGCTACTTTCCCGCATCTGAAGGTGCTGGCCGATCTTAAGGTCATGGATGCCGCCGGATATGAAGTGATGAAGGCTGCGGAGGCGGGAGCGGACATTGTTACGATTTTGGCTGTGGCCGAGGATGAGACAATCAAGGGTGCAGTAGAGGAAGCTCGCAAGCAGAACAGACAAATCCTTGTGGATATGATTGGTGTCAAGGATATTGCGGCACGTGCGCAGGAGTTGGACTCCTTTGGAGTAGATTATATATGCGTGCACACGGGCTACGACCTGCAGGCTGTCGGTAAAAATTCCTTCGAGGACCTGAACACGATCAAGCGTGTAGTCAAGCAAGCCAAGGTTGCCGTCGCAGGCGGCATCAAGCTTGCTACCTTGCCAGAGGTTATTCAGGCGCAGCCGGACCTTGTTATTGTAGGCGGCGGTATTACCGGTACAGAAGACAAGCGGGCGACGGCAGCAGAAATGCAGCGCCTGATCCGCCAAGGGTAACGGCCATGCTGACTAGTCAGTACGGAGCCACTATATCAGAGGAGCTTACGCAAGCGATAAAGGGCATCCCCGAGCAGGAGACGGCCCTGCTTGTGGAACGCATACTGCAAGCGGGACAAATCTTTGTTGCCGGGGCGGGAAGGTCCGGTCTGATGATGCGCGCATTGGCCATGCGGCTGGCCCAGCTTGGACTCCAAGCCTACGTGGTTGGAGAGACGGTCACGCCGGGCATGGGGCCGGAGGACGTGCTGATTATCGGTTCCGGTTCTGGCGAGACGCGCAGCCTTGTCCCTGTGGCGGAGACGGCTGCAGCTTTGGGCGGGACGGTTGCTCTCATCACTCTCACGTCAGAGTCAACGATTGGCCGTCTATCTGCGCTGACGGTCAAGCTACCGGGCTCGGTCAAGGACCGGGCAGGTCAGCCTTACCCAACCATTCAGCCAATGGGTGCCTTGTTCGAGCAGACGCTGCTCCTCTTCGGCGATGCCGTGGTGTTACGGCTGATGGAGCTAAGACAAGACAATACGGCTACGATGTATGGAAGACACGCGAATCTGGAGTAACGGCAGAGTGGCTGGTATAACTGCAAAACATGAAACTCTTTACTTGTACAGAGGTGCGAGTAGGGGGGTTCATGTTTTTGTTTTGCTTATGGCAGCTTCAATCAAACTAATTAACTAATTTAATTAGTTATTTTTCTTTACAATTAAATTTTTAACTAATATAATTAGTTTGTAGTGATGAATGACAATTAAAAATGAGGTGGCTCATGAGTAGACTTGTAAATATAAAAACGGTGACCCAGTTAGCGTTGCTACCCAACATCTTTCCCATGAACTGTTATTTTGTAGAGGAGCAGGATGGACTAACGTTAATAGATACAGGGATGGCCTTTGGCGCTAAGAGCATTTTGCAAACTGCCAAGCAGCTTGATAAGTCCATTACTCGAATAGTGTTGACACATGCACATCTGGATCATGTCGGCGGGCTAGATTTGCTTAAAGAAGCTATGCCTGATGTTCCGGTCTATATTTCGGAGCGAGACGCTAAATTGCTAGGAGGGGACATGTCGTTGTTACCGGGGGAGCCTGATTTGCCTATTCGGGGCAGTATGCCTACCAAGGTCAAGACCAGAGCAGATGTACTTGTGCAGGAGGGGGACCACATAGGCTCGCTGTTAGCGGTTGCAGTTCCTGGTCATACCCCGGGCTCCATGGCTTTTCTAGACACTCGCAATCGGATACTCATTGCGGGGGATGCCTTTCAGACACGTGGAGGAATTGCAGTAGCAGGCAAGATCAAGCCGTGGTTCCCCTTCCCGGCCATGGCGACCTGGTCCAAGCGAGAGGCTGTCACAAGTGCTAAGAAAATAAGCGAGCTTCAGCCAACGCTGCTTGCCGTAGGTCATGGTCCTATGTTGGAGAATCCTGGCGATGCCATCAGTCAGGCCATCAAGGAGGCGGAGAAGGCAGGGGCCTTCACCCGTGAGCCCGATCAGAAGGAGCGAATCAATCATGGCAAGCAGGAACAATATTAATTTACAGCGTATATTAGAGGCTGCGATAGAGATTATAGATGCTCAGGGAATGGATGAACTAACATTGGCTGCTCTGGCACAGAAGCTAGAGATTCGTTCTCCTTCACTCTATAATCATGTGGATGGCTTACCGGATATCAAGCGCCAGCTTTCAATTTATGGTCTGAAGCAGCTCTGTTCTGTGATGATGCGGGCGGCTATAGGTCGATCCGGGGATGAGGCGCTTCACGAAATTTCCAAGGCTTATTTTCTCTTTGCAAGATCTCATCCGGGCCTATACGAGATGACGTTCTTTGTGCCGGATCAGGAGGATGTTGAGGTCAACCAGGCGGCGCAGGAAATACTTGATCTGGTCACTCAGGTACTTCATTCGTATCGCTTAGGGGAGTCGGATACCATCCATATGGCGCGCGCCTTGCGCAGCCTTTTGCACGGTTTTGCTTCTCTAGAGCAGCGAGGTGGATTTGGCCTTCCCGTAGATCGTGAGGAGAGCTTCAAGGAGATGCTGGATACTTTTCTCGCAGGACTGCATGCCCGATTTCTCAATGATTAAATCATTGGCCCTGGAACTAATTTCATTAAAAGTAGCCCGTTCAAGAGAACGGGCTACTTTTATGACGTGTGTATTCAAATGAAGATATTTAGAACATTACGCTCGGCTGTAGCGTAATCTCAAAAGCTCGACCCCATTTGAAATCCGGATTATTCAGTTCCAAGGATGCACCGGTATAGGTGGCCAGGGTCCAGGTTGAGCCCTGTATTTGCTTGACGTTAGCTGCTGCCGAGGTACTGTCGATTCCGAGGAAGGCCTTCCTGCTCGCCAGAGCTGGAGTATGGGCTTGCATCTGCTCTTGCAGCATCGTAAGCAAATGGCTGTAATCCTCCGGTGAATTGAAGAGCAGCATATGCTGATCCGTGAAATTCTGAGGCATATTGCTATATTGGGCATGACTTCGGGAATACGCCCTGATCTCGGCGATGGCCATCGCCTTATAGTAGTAATCCTTCAAGAAGCGCTTGAACAATAAGGAGCCGTGGGCCTGAAGTGCCTTCTCCAAGGCAGACTCCTGCGTCTCCGTAACAAGGAAGGCATATCTCGCTTGGGCCATTCCCAAGGCGATACCGATCTTGTTGCCCGCGGTGTTCCAGCCGCTATAGCCTAGCAGCCGTCCGGTCATAGGCTGCTCCAGCAAAGCCTCCGTCACGGCGGCATTCGCTGCCCCTTGTCCCACAAAATCAATAGCGAGCATGGCCTGCAAGTTATCGCCGCCAGCTTGTACTCGCTGTATGGCATTGCTTACTTCATCAGCGCCCGTAATAGCAATAATCTCGATGTCAGGCTCCTCCGTTACGTGCATACCCCCGATGATGTCGATGTGACGAAGCAGGTTATCATGCACACTCATGTATTCATAGGGATTGATGATAGTGGAGCCGTCCGGGCCGTAATATTGGATGGAGAAACGACTTTTTCTTCCGTTCTGATACAACTGATTCGCCATTCGGGCGACGAGAGAGTGCCCTAATCCATCCGCATCCGGCAAAATGACCGCCCGGTTCGGATTTTGCCCACCACGCCCATCCAGCTCATGATCAATAAATTGTTCTACGAAGCGAATCTCGTTAATTTGCACCCCCTGCGTATTGGCATCGTCCACACCAATCGCGAGAAAATCGATAAACCCTGGACGGGTTAGCTGATCGAGAATGTAATGATTGGTTTTAAACTTATGCCGCCGGGTGTTGTAATACGCCTCTTTATCAAAATGGGTCGTGCCGTCATAGGGTTCACCCGTGTCCGAAATATTGTAGTCTGACAGAATATCGTCAAAGCGGGTGCATGAGCGGCGTGGCCGTCCCATCAACTCACGGGATTCTACATAAGCGTCATAAGTCAAACCCTCCACATAAGTGGTTGTAGCGAGTCTCATGATGGTATCCAGAAGATACACAGGCTTGCTGGGATATCGCTGTTTAATCTGGCGAATAACATCAAGCAGCCGGGTAACTGATTGATCATAGTCTGGATAAGCGCCACTATCACACTCACGCAGGCGTCTACTCCCAATCAATCCCCCGTAAGCCAGCATATCCGCAGAGATAATAAATCCATCCACCGATGCCGCACAGTCTAAAATGAACTTCCTAAGATTTGCCGTGTTCCCATAGATCGGTTCGCGGGTGCCTAGGATTTCCGAGCCTGAGGTAATAGCTACAGTGTCCAGCCCATTTCGAAGATCTTCACTACTCGGGGTAATCAAATGGAGGCCAGCCGAGTAGCCTTGTCTGACAACATCATCCAAATTGACGGGACGATCATCCAGAGGGACATACAATACTTTTTTCATGTGCGGTTTCTCCTTTTCAAGTAGGTAGGCCTTGATGAAGGCCTTCACTTATAAAGGTGTTTTTACCCAATTAAAAACAACCTGACTCCCCAAATTTATTTCATCCTCGCTTAAAACAGCACTAATATCCCGATAACAAACGACCCATATAGTGAAGGTATAGACGTCTAGACCATTAAGGGAAGGAGAATATTTCAACACTTGAACAGGCTAAGGGCATTGCCCAAATATGGATTGCTGGCTCTGGTATTGACGGGGACGTTGTTCCCGATCTATTGGATGCTTGTGATGGCGACGCAGCGGTCGGCCGATGTATTCACCGGCGTTACGCTTTGGCCCAAATCCATCACCTTGGAGCACTTCATCAACATTTTTGCAGAGGATCATTACTTCACTCCATTTATCAATAGCTTTACAGTGACGGCGGTGTCCTTGCTCATCGTGCTGGCCTTTGGGCTATCGAGCGCCTATGTGCTGGGGAGAAAAGCCTTCCGGGTCCCGTTCAAGCGAACGCTGCTCATTTGGATTTTGCTGGTCCGGGTGCTTCCGCCAATCGCCTTTGCGCTCCCGCTTTACATACTTATGAATGATGCAGGGCTACTGAATACGAAAATTCCAATCATCCTGGCGCATGTGCTGGTGAATCTGCCGTTTGTGATCTGGTTTATGGTGACCTTCTTTTATACTGTGCCGGAGGAGATTGAAGAAAGTGCCAGAATCGATGGAGCTTCCGATTTTCTGGTGTTCTACAAAGTGGTATTGCCCCTGGTATTGCCGGGAATTGCGGCGGTGACCATTCTATCGTTCATGGATTCCTGGAATGAGTATTTGTACAGCGTTATTTTCATTCAAAGCCCAAGTGATTTTACCATTCCGCTCAAATTAGCGACCCTGAACAGTGAACAGGAGCTGACGGAGTGGGGAAAAGTAGCCAGCGGCGGGATTGTATCCATGGTGCCGGTGATTTTGACAGCGGTGTTTATGCAGAAGCATTTAATGAGCGGCCTTACGGCCGGTGCAATTAAAGAATAGGAGGATGAGAGAAATGAAGAAAAGTTTGGGAATCGTGCTTAGTGCAGTTATGGCGGTTGGTCTGCTCGCAGGATGTCAGTCCGGCGGACCGGACAAGCTGGTAATCGCAGCAAGGGGAGGTTCGCATGTTACAGCGATGGAAGCGGTGAAGGGAGCATTTGAACAGGAACATAACGTCACCGTTGAAATTGTTGGGCTGGAAGCAGCGGACCTGAAGCAGAAGGTATCTTTGGACGCCAAGAACAAGAAGGGTGCTTACGACCTGATTATGGCTGATGATCCGTGGATGCCTGAATTCAGTGAAGCTGGCCTGTTCGCCAATCTGTCCGAGCTGGATGTAGAGGCGGATGCCGATTTTGAGGAATCTTCATTGGCTCTGGGCAAGCATCCTTATGACACCGGGGATCTGTATGCTCTGCCGTTCGCGGGCAATGTCCAATTGTTCTTCTACAACAAGGAACTGTTCGATAAGCACGGCTATAACGTGCCAGGAAGCTGGGAGGAAGTGCTGAATATGGCTGAGGAGGCCCACGCGGCAGATGGTGTAGCAGGTTACGTCATTCGCGGCCAACAGGGCAACCCGATCGTTTCCGATTTCCTGCCTATCTTCTGGGCTTACGGCGGACAAGTCTTTGACGAGAACTGGAAAGCGCAAGTGAATTCCGAGGCAGGGAAGGATGCGCTGAATACTTATATCCGTCTGCTGGCTGTGGGTGAGAATTATGAGACGACGGACATCGTCAGTTCCTTAGCGGAAGGGCGCGGGGCGATGGCACTAGGCTGGCCTTCGTGGTTCATCTCTGGAGAGACAGCCCAAGCGGACTATGCTCCCATTCCATCCAAAGCAACCGCTAGTGGAGAATCGATGTCCACCGGGATGATCGGGAACTGGATGATGGGGGTGGCAGCAAATTCCCAGAATCCAGAGCTTGCCGCCCAGTTCCTTACCTTTATTACCAGCGCGGAAAGTCAGAAGACTATGGTAGAGCATGGCGGGGTTCCTACTCGTAAGAGCGTTTATCTGGATAGCGAGCTTGCGGCCAAGTATAAGCATTTCCCGGTTCAGCTTGAAGCTCTCCAAAACTCTCAAGCCCGGCCCAGAACGCCGAAATGGTCTTTGGCGGAAGAGGCACTTGGAGCTGAATTGTCGGCAGCCATCGCCGGAACGAAGTCGGTAGAGGATGCGTTAGCAGCAGCCAATCAAGCGATGGATCAGGTTATGCAATAAGGAACGTGAACGAAAGATTCTGATGCATATAAAGGAGCGGTATACCATTGGCTAGTAAGCGGCGGTTTCAAGCAGCGATGCTGGCTCCCGTTATCGTGCTCTTGATCGGTTTGACGGTGTTTCCCTTCATCTATACGGTGACGAACAGCTTTACCGATTATTATTACCTGGCCGCGGAGTCCAAGCAGTATGTTGGCTTAAGCAATTATATCAAGGTTCTGAACGATGACCTGTTCCAGCGGGCTGTCTGGAATACAGTGAAATTTATGCTCCTGGCCGTTTCAATTGAAACGGTCCTGGGGCTCGGTATTGCGCTACTTGTGGAGAGCATGAAGCGGGGCTTGCGGTTGCTGAGAGTGACATTGCTATTGCCTTCCCTGCTGCCCCCGGTTACGGTGGCGCTAGTGTGGCAAATGATGCTCAGCAATCATAACGGGATCATCAACCATATGCTATCAATCTTCGGCATGGGCCCCTTTAATTTTCTGATGGATATTGGGCTGGCTTTTAATGCGATTTTGCTCATCGATATTTGGCAATGGACCCCATTTGCGTTCTTGCTGCTGTACGCTGCATTGCAAGCCATCCCCAGATCGCAATATGAGGCGGCAAGGGTGGATGGAGCAGGCGGGTGGAAAGTGTTCGCTCATATTACGCTGCCCCACTTATGGCCGGGCTTGCTGCTTGTCGTGCTGCTGCGGACGATTGATACCTTCCGGCTATTCGACAAAGTCAACATTTTGACAGGCGGAGGGCCGGCCAACTCGACCACGACAGTTACGCAATATATTTACCGGCATGGTGTGTACAATTTACAGTTTGGATATAGCGCTGCGGCTTCCATTATTATGGTGCTGCTCGTGCTGGCCTTCTCCATTGCCTACATCCTCCGTTCCATTCGGGGAAGCCAGTAGCAAGGAAGGTCAATATACTTCAAGGATTAAGGATATGTGATGGTTATGAATCTGGAGCTTGTTATACAGGAGATTGGAAAATGGGTTGATCAGGTGGCTGCTTTTCAACGCCAGGCGGCAGAGCTATCTCATATGGGCGTGCAGGTCAAGAGGGATGAGACAGACTATGTCACCGATATTGACCTTCAGTCGGAAGAGATGCTGATTGATCTCATTCGCAGCCGCTACCCTGACCACAGCATTTTAACGGAAGAGCGAGGGAGGCTCGCGGGGAATGATGAGTTTTTGTGGCTGATAGATCCGATTGATGGGACGACGAACTTCATCCATGGATTTCCCCTGTCTTCGATCTCCATTGCCTTGCAGCATCGGGGGATTTCCGTGGCAGGCATGGTGCATTCCCCGGGGATGGATATGAGATTCCAAGCGATCCGGGGCGGCGGGGCTTATCTGAATGGCCGGCGGCTGGAGGTATCAAGCACGAATGAATTGAAGCATAGTCTGCTGTCGACCGGGTTCCCTAACGGGCTTGGCAAGCAGGCGCTCAATTTGCCTTATTTCAATCGAATGCTTGGCAAGGTCTCCGGCATACGCCGAACGGGTAGTGCAGCTCTTGATCTTTGTTTTGTGGCGGCCTCTTATTTTGACGGCTATTGGGAATTTGATCTCAACCCCTGGGATATGTGTGCGGGTGCATTAATCGCTGAGGAAGCCGGGGGGAAGGTGCAGCGAACAAATATAGACGGGCATGCCCTGACCCTTTGTTGTAATCCGAACCTCTGGGAGGTTCTGCATAAGGAGCTATTGGAGCCTGAGGAAATTTGAAGGAATCGAGGACAAACGTATTGATTGGCTACCAACACATCAAGCAAGAGATCGAGAGAATGATCGACAACCGGTTATGGAAAGTAGGGCAAAAGCTGCCCTCTGAATACGAATTGGCGAAGTATTTTAACGTAAGCCGAGAAACGCTGCGTGCCGCCATCAAGCTGCTGGAGCAGGAGGGCAAGCTGTTGGTGAAGCATGGCATTGGCACCTTCGTCATTAAGCCCCTGCCCGTCATTCCGAGCCGTCTGGAGGTCCTCCAGAGCACGGGTACGATGATTAAGCTGGCTGGGCTGACCGAGGCGGATACGAAAGAAATGATCGGGGAGGTGGTGTGCAAAAAAGAGTGGGCCGATGCTTTGAATATTGCGGAGGACGCAAGTGTGGTGAAGCTGGAGCGGGTTCGTTATGCCGATGGAGAAGCGGTCGCTTACTCCATTAACATTATGCCGAAGGAACTGGTGGAAGACGCCTTCGAGCGTGTAGATTTCTCCGGATCTTTGTTCGGATTCCTGGAGGAGACCTGCAAGATCCACATCGCCAGGGCCGACACGGAGTTGCTGGTACCTCTCAAACAGGACAAGTATGTCAGACGATTGCAGGTAGATGAGGAACTAGACACCCCCGTTATTCTAATGAAGCAATTGCACTATGACGAGCGGAACAGAGAAGTGTTGTATTCATTCGATTATTTGAGAAATGATATTTTCAATTTCTGGATTCGCAGGGAACGGAAATAAAACAACCTTTCAATCCGAAGGAGTGGGTTAAGATGAGTAAGCAACGGTTATGGAAGAGAGCCACGTGTGCGGCAGTGCTTAGTGCAGCCGTCCTATGGTCTCCGACCCCAATTAGCGTAATGGCAGAAGCCCCGGCATCGATCAACCCCAACTCGTATAAGGCATTTCATGATACTTATGATGAGCAAGACCCGGACCGGAAGTTCCTTCGGGCGCTGGATACCAGCTTCTATAATGTAGAACTCGACATCATGGTCGACTCCGGCCATAGCACCTACTCCGGTCCACAATATCCCGATTATTTGCAAGGCCAGGTCAAGCTGTATGTCAAGCACGATGCTGCTGCACAGCCAAATACCCGAAATCTTTATCAATATTTCGAAGAGGTTGTAGCCCAGATTGAACGTAATGGCGGAAGCGTACATGGCGATGGCCAGAGTATCGTTATCAATCTGGATATGAAGACCGCGAACAGCCCGGATTATGCGAAAATTGCCCGCTCGCTGCAAGCGATACTTGAGCATTACGGCCCGCTGATGACCTCCGGGAATGTTGGAGATGCGGGCAGCTATGCCGAGCGTGCTATCACGGTTTGCCTTTCCGGATCTGAAGGGCTGAAGAATGCCTATTTTGATTACATCTCCGGCACGACGGGAACACTGCTGGCCTTCAAGGATGAGGTATATAGCGTATCGGACGGACGGCGGGGCAATGCGGCGGATTATTTCCCGAACGATGCAGATATTTATCATCGCTTCTACGCCATTCATTGGAAGCATATCGAGAGCGGCTTCGACTTACTAACCCCGGGAAATTGGTCTCAGGGTGAGGAGGAACGACTGGAGGAGATGCTCCGGTTGGCGACGGACAAAGGGTACACACTTCGTTTCTACAGCCTGAACGGTAACGAGGGGGCTTGGCACTATAAGTTCCCGAATGGGGATGGAGAGGCTGCGCAGCGCTGGACGCAATTTGCCTATGTGAATCATAAGCTGGGCACTCGCCATTTCGTGTCGACGGATTCTTATGAAGCGATGACCCAGGTGTTCGACCGCTTCCTTGTGCCACTGAGAGATTATAACCATAGAGTTGAAAAGGCAGGCGGCACGCAGAACGGCACTGACGTTTCCGTTTCTATAACGAGTGACAAGCGCGTGGTCGAGGTGCATAAGGCGGAGGGGCCGCTCAACAATAACCTGTGGTACTCTGTTGGTCATACTCAGGACGATGGATATATCCAGTGGGTGACGAACAAGCGAATTGATCCAAGCGGCAGTAACAAGAACGGTATTCAGCCGCATAGTGATGTAACTGACATGAACGGCCAGACGATTGTGGTGCAAGTGAATCAAACCGATGGGAATGGCTCCGGCTTATGGGCTAATATCGGACGGCTGGAAGCCGATTCGACGATTGCCTGGATGACCAATGAGCGAATTGCCATAGGCGGTCAACACACCGAAGGCTCCTGGCCTCACGTAGCCATCGACGGTGATCGCATCGTGCTTGTTTATTTGAACGGAGGCAAGCTGCACTATCAAGCGGGAGTGATCAACTCGGGCAACTACCAAATCGAGTGGAATCATACCGGCTCGATCCATGATCAGAGTGCCGAAAGACCGGATGTGGCTTTCCAGAATGGTCAGCTTGTCGTGGCCTATCAGAATAATGGACGGTTGAATTACACTCTAGGTACCTGGAATGGCAACGGCCCAATAACCTGGGGCACGACCGGAGATATGCAAGGGCAAAATGGCCATGATCCGACGGTTGCCTTTGTGGGAGACGATAAGGTCATTGAACTGCACACCAGTGAGAACACCGGTTTGATCTGGTATAACATCGGTCAGATTCGGGGGAATGCGATCGACTGGGTCCACAATTATATTTGGGATTCCGGAAGCTCCTCCAAGCCAAGCGTGGATTACCATGCAGCCAGTAACACATTGATTGATCTTCACAAGGCGGGAACAAATGACGCGCTGTGGTATAACAGCGGTAAAATTCATTTGCCCTAACCTGAGCACGAGTGATATTCTAGCTGTAGAGATGCATACGAAGGAGCCTGGCCTAATGTTGATTGTCCTGTAGGGATGAATGATAGGAGAGCATGTCTGTGATGAAGCGGCGTTCGCACCGTTTTATTAGGCGTGCAATCCAAATCTCTTACAGGGTATGCAGAAGGCTAAGGGTGGCGATCACCATACTGCGGATACCTGAGGGTATCCGCTTTTTTATGGGGAAAATCCGCATCTCTTCGCTTCATCCTTCTGATCTGCTATCCTCCCCATCAGGAATGGAGGAATCTGCATGAGTAGAGCATCGCGTTTGATATTGGTTGAGGGCTTACCGGGTTCGGGGAAGACGACGACGGCCCGAATGATACATCAGCTTTATGAGAGCATCGGTCAACCTTCTCGGTTGTTTCTGGAGGGAAATCTGGAGCAACCGGCCGATTATGAGGGAGTGGCATATTTTAGCCAGAAGGAATTTGATAATTTATTGAGCAGCCAGCCGTCATTAGCTGGAGTTATCAAGGAAGCAGCTTCGTCGCAGGACGGTGGCTGGCTGCTAGAGTATCGGAAGCTTCAAGAGAACCCAGCCTCAGGCTTGCCGGATGAACTGTTACACACCATTGCAGAGAATGATATCTATGAATTGCCACTGGTAGAAAATCGTCGGCTTATCAAGGCAAGGTGGGCGCGGTTTGCGCAAGATGCGCTGAGTCGAACAGACACTACTATATTGGAGTGCTGCTTGCTGCAAAATCCGCTGACCGTAGGTATGATTAAGTATGGTGCGTCGAAAGAAGCAAACATCGGTTTTGTACTGGAACTGGCAGACATAGTGAAGGAACTGAATCCACTGGTTATTTACGTAGATCAGCTAGACGTGGATTATTCCTTTCGTAAGGCTGTGACAGAACGATCAAGAGCGTGGTCCGAGGGGTTCATCCACTATTATACGTGTCAAGGCTTTGGAAACAATCAAGCCTACGAGGGCATGGACGGCACGATCGAAGTGCTAAAGGCCAGAAGAGAATGGGAACAAGAAATACTGAGTAGCCTGAAGATCAACAAGATGCTCATCGACAATTCTTTATTTGATACCAAGCAGCTTAAGCAAGCCTTGGCGGAGGTGTTGGCCAAGTGAACTTATTTCCACTTAAGAACGAATAAGCAAACAAGAAGAAAAGGTCTTGTCAGGAAGCCATCCTGGCATGACCTTTTCTCTTTTTTGGGGTGGTACCTTATTAAGCCAATGGTTAGTGAGCGACAGTTACCCGACCTTGGGCTGCCATGAGAACGCCTGGTTCCCAAGCTCAATTTGGGTATCCACCTTACTGTTAACGGGAAAAGCTCCCGTTAAATAGCTCATTTCTGTCAGAAATAAAGTATTATATGGTTTTTCTCCTGCTAATTGTTGAGAAACGGTTCAAATGGCCCTACTCTAGTCTCACGTCAAACCATTAATTTCAATTAGTTAGCTTAATCCCGTCCACGCCAAGCTTTGCTCATATAATTGCTCCTGAAGCGCGGCATCGTAAGACACAGGCACAGTACGGACAGGTCGCTGACCGACGTAATAATTGCCCGTAACCTGATTCACCTCTGATGAGGTAGCCAAATATAGCGAGGTGGCAGCCCCTTGCTCGGGACTTTGCATCACTAGCTTCATCAAAGGGTGGACGAAGGAGGGCACCGATCTTGTAGATTGGGGCGTATAAATAATTCCTGGATGGAGGGCGTTTATAGTGACTTCATCGTTAGGCAGACGATTGGCTAAGTAATAGGTCATCATCAGCAGGGCTGTTTTGGCTTGCTTATAGACGTTCATCCCTGAATATCTCCCAGCATCCTGCTTCGGTAGGATTTCAAGCTGGAGTTGTCCGGCCTGCATTCGCGAGGCTACATTAATGATACGTCCTGCACCGGAAGCCCTTAAGGAGTCGAGTAACAGGTGGGTCAGCAAGAAGGGAGCTAAATAATTCACGGCCAAGGTCATTTCATAGCCGTCCTGGCTAAGCTGTTTCTGGGAAAACACGCCCCCGGCATTGTTAACCAGCACATCAAGTCGTCCATAACGCTCACCAACTTGCTCGGCAAGCTGGCGAATATCTGCAAAGGAAGACAGGTCCCCTACCAGCAAATCGATGGCGGAATTGCCCGTTTGCTTCGCAATTTCCTTCCGGGCGTCTTCTCCACGCTGCTCATTGCGGCTGACAAGCACCACATGAGCGCCTGACTTGGCTAATCCTGCGGCGGTGGCGAAACCAATACCGGAGTTCGCCCCTGTCACTAGACAAATTTTAGGATTCATCATTTCCTCCTTGACATTTATCTCTGGCCCATTTATATTCCTGTTATTAAAAGAGTTAAAAAAAGTATGTTAAGAAAGAAGTGTACCCATGATACCTACCTCCCATAATACACGGCAAGTTAAAAAAATCAACGTGGAATTGGTCAAGAATACATTGAAGGCTATAGGTACCGGTACAAAGGCATCGATTGCTGGAAGTACCGGTTTAAGCGTGGCGACCTGCGGGACAATCCTTAATGAATTGGTTGAGAGCGGAGAGGTGCTTGAGACGGAGTTTGAGGAGTCGAGCGGAGGACGCCCAGCCAGACAGTATAAATTCAATGCCGATTATGCTTACGTACTATGCTTGTTGGTGAAAACAGAGAGCGGCGCGCATTCCATCAGTTATGCCGTCGTGAATCTCATGGGTGAGAAGGTGGAAGAGGAGGTTAGAAGCTTACCCGACATTGACCAGACTCGGATTGATCTCATGATTGAAGAGCTGATCGAAAAATACGACAACATCAAGGCAATTGGCATCGGAATTCCGGGCGTAGCCCATCATGGCATTATCGGAATTTGTGATGTTGCTGCCCTGGCCGGAATTCCCTTGGGTCCTTGGCTGGAGGAGAAGTACAATATTGACGTCATTATTGAAAATGACATGAATCTTGCGGTCTACGGCTTTTATAACCTGCAAGATCTCGAAGAAGACAAGACGGTGGCTGTTGTGACATTTCCCAACAATCATTTTCCCGGTGCGGGCTTTATTGTCAACGGTCGTATGGTGACTGGACATACCCATTTTGCGGGTGAGGTATCTTATCTACCGTTTGGCATGACCAGGGAAGAACAATTGGCGAAGTGGCATGACCAGGAGCATTTTATGACCAACGCGGTTCAGGTTCTTGCTTCCATCATTGCAATCATGAACCCGGTGTCCATCGCGGTTACGGGGGAGTTAACCGATCCGTCCATGCTGGAGCCGTTAACGGAGGGCTGTATAAAGTACATTCCGAAGGAGCATATGCCCTTACTCACGATTAAGAATGACATCCATCATGAATATTTAACGGGTATTATCACCCTGGCCTTAGAAAGCTTGACTTACCGTTTGCAATTAGTGGAACGAAGATAATTAGGAGGCATTACTCACTTGAAATTAAGAACCGGCTACATAAGCAAAAATAAGATGTACATCATGCAACTGGTAACGATTTTTTTAGGCTTTATTATCTTTGGTATCTCGGAAAATATTAAGGGACCAGCCATTCCCAGAATTCAATTTGATTTTAATCTGAATGAAGAACAGCTTGGCAGCTTGTTGTCTTTGAATGCACTGGGTTATCTCATAGCCTGTTCCTTTACGGCTATTCTTGTACGGAAGTGGGGCATCAAAGCGACAAGTATCCTGTCCTTCGCCTCCATGCTGCTCTCCGGGGTTTTTATTTTCTTATCTCATAACTATCCGCTATTTGCAGGTTCTTATTTCCTCATGTATATCGGCAACGGGATGTTGGAAATTGCGCTGGCTATTTTGGGTGCCCGTATTTTTGTCAAAAATGTAGGTACGATGATGAACCTGTCGCACTTCTTCTACGGGATAAGCTCTACTGTTGCCCCTTTGCTGGCTACCGGAGTCATGTCGCTGCAAGTCTTTGGCCATACTCTCGATTGGCGGGGTATGTATCTGGTGATGCTCTCCTTATCCTTGCTTCCCATTCTGAGCGCATTGTATAGTAAGTTTCCGGGAGATGATCTGCCACTGGAGAGCCGGACCTCGTTCAAGGAGCTGACCCGGGACCCGGCGTTATGGTGGATGGTGCTCATCTTATCCTTTGGCGTAGTCTCCGAGCTTGCGGTAGGGGGCTGGCTGGTCAATTTCCTGGAGAAGGCGTACCATTGGGACACCGTCAAGGCATCCGGTCTATTATCTGCCTTCTTCTTGTTATTCTCGGTGGGACGGCTAGTATTAGGCCCAGTGACGGACAAAATTGGCTTTACCCTGTCCCTGATGATCTTCTCTGGGTTCTCGGCGGTATGCACATTTATCGCAATTATCGGAGGGGAACGATGGTCCTTCCTGTTTGCCGCCTCGGGGCTGGGCATTGCGATGATTTATCCAACGGTGATGGCCTTTATTGCCAAGCGCTATCCGCGAGGGAGTGACACGGCCATTACCTTTACCGTTACATTAATGGGACTTGGTAGTGTGATTGGGAATTATCTGATTGGTTTTGTAATTGAAACGGTCAAAAAAATATACGGAGAAGCGACACAGATGGGTCTATTGCGTGGACTACAGGCGGGATACGCATTTATCGGATTGTGTGCATTCCTGTGTACGCTTTGTGGCTTTGTTTTATATCGTTATCTAAAAAAACGCGGGGAACTGATTTAATCCAGCGGGATAGGAGGCGGTTTCTTGTACCGGGTTGCGATTTGCGATGATGAAGAGAAACAGCGGGAACAGGTCCGGCAATTGCTGCTGGCTCTATCGGTCAAGAGCGGAATTGATTTTGAAGTTACAGCCTTTGAGGCTGGAGAGCGTTTGATTGAGCACTATGAAAGCAGTGGTGAACCGTTCCATATTCTTATATTGGATATTGAAATGAATGAACTGAATGGAATAGAGACAGCCCGGAGATTGAGGGAGATGAAGCGGCAAAGTGAGCAGATTATCTTCCTGACCAGCTATCCGGAGTACATGCTGGAGAGCTTCGATGTTATTACGTTTCAATATCTGATCAAGCCGGTGGAGCCTGAGGTATTCGAAGAGAAAATGTTGAAGGTATGCCGTTTCTTCCAGGAAAGTGAATCCGATATTCTGATTATCAAATCAGCGCATGAAGAGATTGTACTTAGACAAGATGACATTATTGCCATTGAGGTCGTGAAGAGCTTAACAATCAAGAATAAACTCAAGTTCACGACCACACATGCTGTTTACGAAGGTAAAGGATTAATTTCCGGCTACGCCTCAGCACTTAAAGCAGAACGTTTTCTACAAATCCACCGCTCCATTCTGATTAATTTATTGCATGTGCATAAATTCTCCGGGGGGCAGGTGGTGATGTCAAACGGCATGCAGTTACCGATCGGCAGGTCCAAGATGAAGGAAGTCAAGGATGCCTGTACGAAATTTATGGTTTTGAGGGCGGATTAAAGATGGACGGTACACTGCTTTTTCTTAATTTGAGTGTGGTGCTGGTTATGGCCGTACAGGTGAACTTCTATTTTAACTCCGTGTTCGGCAAGGAGAAGAGCAAGCGGGAGAAGAAATGGTTTATTCTTCTCTTTCTTCTGCTGAATTTTTGGTATATGAGCGCCTACTTTACCCCACTTGTGTCCTCCTTAATCGCCTTATTCGTCATCTTCTGTCTGGCGATGGGATATGAAGTGGAGATGCGTATGAGGGTAATCTTCTCCGTGCTGTACGCTGTGCTGATCTCCCTCATTAATCTACTTTGCTTGTATTTGCTCAATCCTTCAACCTCTCTGGTTCTGGACAACTGGGAAATCGTGCAGGAGCGGGAAGAGATGTTGGTAGCCAAGATGAGTATTTTGCTGAGCTGTATGATTATGTTTGCCGTCATCCAAATTATCCGGTTTGTCGCCAAACGCCGCAGCTTTCCCCTGGATACACGCTATTACCTGATGTTTCTTAGTGTGCCGATTATCAGCATCTATCAAGTGAACGTGCTGTCTGTTTACAGCGAGAAGAACTTTCATTACTTCATCTCCATCATCGGCTCGATTGTGCTGAATGTGCTAGTAGTCTATATACTGGACACGGTTATTGCCAGATTTCAGCTATTGCATGAGAATGCCGGGCTCCAGCAGCAGATGGATTATCAGGATGCGAACTATGAGAAGACCGTGCATAGCTTCAAGAAGATTAAAAGCATTATTCACGATAATAACAAACAGTTGCTCTATGTTGCAGAATGCATTGAACAGGGGCAGGTGGATGAGGCAAGCCGGCATATCCGGGTTATCTTGAACAAGGTGGAACATGCCTACCATCGCGTGAACACCGGGAACCTGGTCGTCGATGCGTTAGTGACGAATGCGCTGAATATTGGTCAGGAGAACGGTATTCGCATGGATACAGAGCTTCGCTTGCAGGATCGGGAGCTGGGGATCGAACGTTATGATCTCTGCGTTGTGCTGGGGAACCTGCTGGATAACGCTGTAGAGGCCTCCAAGAAGGTACGGGTTGCGGAGGATCGACATATCCGAATTCAGATCCGTTCCAACAAATCGGCGCTCTTGATTTGCGTCCGCAACTATGTGGATCACGAGGTTAGCGATTTGAGTACCCAGAAGGGAAGTTCCGGCTACCATGGCTTTGGCTTGGTCAATATTGAGCGAATTTGCGAGAAATACGGCGGGCATATGACCATTGAATCTGCCAATCATACGTTTGACAATATGGTAATGCTACCATTTCGCACGAAGGACTCCCTGACATAAATGCAGTTCAGGGGTCTTTTTTTTCGTTTCGGGGTCTTTCCATGCTCGTGAAGGAATCCATCCGTATAATGAGACTCAATCAAAGAATTTGGATGGAGAAGAGAGGAGATTACCCTATGAATACATTGAAAAAGCTAGGTGTGGCTACGATTGCAGCCCTGATGTTCGCTTTGCCGGTAGCTGGAGTTGGTGCAGCAGATCATAAGGATGTCGGACTCGCCGAGCGCAAAGCGCGGGAAGCTGCCGAAGTGCTCGTTCGGGATTATGGCGTAAATAGCGTGCAATATGCGATTCGCGATCAAGGAAAGGTTGTATTGTCCGGAGGACTTGGGGTCACGGAAGATGGGAAGCAAGAGGCAGTCTCCAAGGATACTATGTTTGGTATCGGTTCCGTGAGCAAGGTGTACTCTACCGCGGCTGTGATGATGCTGGTTGATGCTGGGAAGGTGGACCTTGATCGTCCGCTGACAGACTATATTCCCGATTTTCAAATGGCCGATGAACGCTACAAGCAGATCACAACCCGGATGCTGATGAATCATTCGGCAGGATTATATGGTAGCCATTATAAGAATAGTATGCTGATGGCGGATAATGACTCGCAGAACTATGATACATTGCTGGAAAATTTGCGGAACGAGCGGCTGAAATCCGATCCGGGAGAATACTCCGTATACGCCAATGATGGATTTCAGTTGCTACAGCTCCTGGTAGAACGAGTAAGTGGGTTAAGCTATAACGAATACCTGGATCGCTATATGAGCACGCCGCTAGGGTTAACTTATACCAAGACGCCATTAGATACGTTTAATCGGGCTTCGTTGAGTCCGGTGCGCTTCCCGGGGATTGCCGGGGATTTGCCGGATGAGAATGCGAATATACTGGGAACGGGTGGGATTTACTCTACCGCAGAAGAAGTAACCCTGTTCTCGGAGGTATTGATGGGTAAACGTCCTGAGCTCATGTCTACCGAGTCTGCACTGGCCATGCAGGCCAAGGAGTATCGTAAGGGCATCTGGGTAGAAGATGAGACCAATACGTATGGTTATGGTCTCGGGTGGGATTCCGTAGACCTCAGTCCGTTTGACCAATACGGCATTAAGGCAGTGACCAAGGGCGGAGACACGATTCTCTATCATGCGGCATTGGTTGCCTTGCCGGAAGAAGGCATGTCTATCGCGCTGCTGACCTCAGGTGGTTCTTCGATCTTCAATACGCTCTCGGCATCCAATATTATGCTGGCTTACTTACAGGAGACGGGGCGAATTGCTGAAGTATTGCCTTCGCCAACCTTTGAAGCGCCTGTGAAAGTAGATGTGCCAAGCGAGCTGCTTGAGTTCTCTGGTCTATATGGAACGGTAGGTTCAACCCTTGAGGTAACCATAGAAGACGGTGTGATTGCCATGCCTAGCTTATTAAGCAATATGATTCCGGAGCAGAATTACGTATACACAGGTGCTGGAGAATTCACTAGTGAAGATGGCCACACCTTGATCAGCTTTGATGAACAGACTAACGGACATACGTATATGCGTACCCGGACCAACCTGGAACTCCCGGGGCTTGGACAGACGCTTATGGCTTACTATGAGTATCAGAAGCTGGGCGAGAACGTCCTCAGCTCTGAGGTATCTAAGGTATGGCAACAAAGAGAAGGCAAAACCTATTACGCAGTGGACGAGAAAATCAATTCCCTCTTCTATCTCGTTCCTTCATCCATCCTGTGGAAGCCAATTGTGCTGGATGAGGAAGGCGGCTATGCCAATGGAACACAGATTAAGGATGCCAATCATGCTGTTAACATCGCAGAAATTCCAGTGATGAATGGCCGTGATGCCTTTGATCTGAGATTTCAGCAGCGAGATGGAGTAGAATACCTGATGGAAGATGCCCGCACTTACGTAAGTGAAGCGGCAGTAAGCACAATTTATGGTGGGCCCTCTTCACAGGTTACCATCCCTGAATCCGGTTATGTGCGGTGGTTCAAGGTCGGTAGTGAGGCCGCTGGGAAAACGATGAGTGTACAATTTCCGGCTGGCGGAGGATTCGCGGTATATACGGCAGAAGGAGCGCTTGTAGAGTTCTCGGTAGCCAGTGGCAACTCGGCTGCGCTTCTGCCGGAGAATGGCATTGTTGTATTCGGTGGCCAGGCGGGAAATCTGTTCGAGATTAAGTTGGCTAAATAATAGGTAACAAGACTCAAATTTATGGAATTACAAGAAGCGAAAAGTCCTGCAAGAGAGTATCCTACTCTCGCAGGACTTTTTTTATTTTGTAGGTCTTTATACTTCTTTTTTGCATAATTATGAACAGAATGCGAGCTTTTTGAATGAAAATCCGATAATATTGTGAATGCGGAAATCCGCAAGAAATCGAAAGAAGAGGTGGAGTGCAAGATGGAGTGGTATTTAAAGGTATTGAAGAATTACACCGGGTTTCAAGGACGGGCAAGTCGCCAAGAGTATTGGATGTTCTTCCTGTTTAATGTGCTTGCTGTCTTAGCTCTAAGTATTGTTGGTGGAATTATCCATCAAACACTGGGTCTTATCCTGGCGTATGGCTATATGCTGGCAGTAGCATTACCTTCTCTGGCAGTTGCTATGCGTCGTCTTCATGACACAGGCAAAAGCGGCTGGTTTGTGCTTATTTCCCTGGTTCCAGCAGTAGGATCGATTATTCTGCTTATTTTCTTGGCGCAGGAAGGTCAATCTACGGACAATCAATATGGCTCAAACCCTAAGGGATTAGCAGCATAATACATAGCTTGGAGCCTTTGAATCGCCTTTGACTTTATCCGGGGACGCCGTTATAATGTAAAGCTGTCTTGCAGTAGAGAATTGGACGGGATTGGAGCGGACAAATGATCGGCACGATAGTGAATACAGCCGCTATATTAGTGGGCAGCGTCCTCGGAAGTATTTTTAAAAAGGGATTAAAGGAAAAGTATCAAACTGCGTTATTTACGGCAATTGGACTAGCCGCTACGGTACTTGGCATCAACTCGGCAGTAACCCATATGAATGACAGCACATTTCCCGTACTATTTATCATAAGCTTGGCGGGAGGCAGTCTGTTAGGGACGGCGCTTGATCTTGACGGCAGATTTCAACGTCTGGTTGGGCGGTTCTCCAGCTCTAACTTGGGACAAGGTCTATCTACGGGCATTCTGCTATTCTGCATCGGCACGTTGTCGATTTTGGGGCCTATCGAAAGTGCACTGCGTGGTGACCATACGTATCTGTATATGAACGCTACGCTGGATCTGGTAACCTCCATGGTGCTGGCATCCACTTATGGTATAGGAATTGCGCTTACTGCGGGAGTCTTGCTCGTTTGGCAAGGCCTGATCTATTGGAGCGCGGACATTTTAGCGCCCTTTCTGACGGCGCCTTTACTGACTGAGATTTCCATTGTAGGTGGAATACTGATCGCCACTTCGGGATTATCCATTTTGAAGATTATCAATCCCAAAACCTTGAACCTGTTGCCGGCCTTATTGGTTCCGGTCATTTGGTTTTTGGTCAAGGGTTTGTTCATGGGATAGTGGCTTAGGCCAATAATGAGCATATCATGATGTTGAAGAGGGCGGAGACGCCCTCTTTTGCTTTGGCTTCACTGTCCTTCGGAGATCTTGTCCCTTTACAATGAGGAGGTCAAGCTGTCCATTTCTTTTATTACAATAATATTGTATTAAATGGACGAGAAGGCGATAATATTACAATAAAAATAATTGAAAGCGTTGACAAACGGGCTTTATCTCCTTATATTTAGGTTCAAAGGAACGAAAAAAATGGAATATTTTACAGTTTGTCCACTTGTTCCTTGGACTATCGCAAAGGGGAGGTCGCTATGAATAAGAGACTGGTCTTTATGCTTGTCCTGTTGCTTTCTGCATCCTTCGTATTAAGCGCTTGTGGAGGGAATCGTGCTGGAGGGAACGATACATCTGGTGAAGGTGGTAAGGTGGAGTTGACGTTCTGGACGTTGTTCTCCGGTGGAGACGGAGATAATATGCAGGCGATGATTGATGCGTTTAACAAGGAGCACCCTGATATTCAAGTGAAAAATACCAAGCTGGAGTGGGGCGA
The DNA here is from genome assembly GCF_056836745.1 of Paenibacillus sp. 1SOY10. NCBI lineage: Bacteria > Bacillati > Bacillota > Bacilli > Caryophanales > Paenibacillaceae > Paenibacillus > Paenibacillus sp. 1SOY10. Next base: position 55,592 of record NZ_JBXENK010000013.1, read on the forward strand.
GTATTATACGAAGCTGATTACCGCTGTGGGTAATGGTAACGGTCCGGATATTGGTATCTCTCATATTTCCCGCTTGCCAGATCTGATTGACCAGGGAGTTGTGTCCGAGTTAGACGACGTAGCTGATGCCGCCGGTGTAGACTGGTCTACCTTTAACCCCAATATCCTCGAAGCCTCTGTTGTTAATGATGCCCACTATGCCGTTCCCATCGATACACATCCGTTCATCATGTATTACAACAAGAAACTGCTGAGTGATGCCGGACTCCTTGGCGATGATGGTAAACCAGCGTTTAAATCTTCCCCGGACGGCTTCGTCACCTTTCTGACCAAGCTGAAGGAGCAATTGCCACAGAAGGCCACGCCCTTTGCCTTATCCAATACCAATGACGATCCCTTCCGCCTTTGGTGGGCACTATATTCCCAGCTAGGGGGCAATGATGTCGTTGCCGACGATTTATCGACGGCTCAGGTAGATACGGACAAAGCCGTGGAAGCGGCTCGCTACATCCAGGATCTATTTCACAAGCATAAAGTGATCAAACTGAATGACCCGGATTTCTATAAAAATTTCCAGAGCGGAACGGCTGCCATTATGATGACCGGGGTCTGGGCAACAGGGACGTGGGAAGCCACAGAGGGCCTGGATTTCGGAGCCATGCCTATCCCCACCCTTTTCGGGCAAGCAGCCACCTGGGGTGATGCTCATACGGTCATCCTCCCCATCACCAAGAAGGAAGATCCAGCCCGGCGGCAGGCGGCTCTTACATTTGCCAATTGGCTGGCCGACAATGGCCAGGTCTGGGCGAAGGCCGGGCATATCCCCTCCAAGCCGTCCGTCTTTGAACATCCTGATTTTCAGGCACTCCCTCACCGAAGCGATTACGTATCTGTAGCCTCCACCGTTAAATTTAACAAGCCATCGACGAAGAACTGGCAAATCCGCGATTTGGCGATGTTCAAATATTTGAACGAAATCTGGGCCAACAAAATGTCGCCAGAGGACGGTATCTCCAAGCTGACGGACGAAGTGCAGAAGGTGTTGAGCGAATAGCGCCAAGGATCGGAATCGGGCCGGCTTTGCGGGGAACACGGCGAAGCCGGCCATCCTGGGAGGTTGAGTAAGATGAAGATGGGCAAATGGAGGGCGGACGGGCAGGCATTCCTGTTCCTGCTCCCTTTTCTGATTGTATATGTCCTGTTTACCATTTTTCCAATGATCAAGGGCGTGGAGATGAGCTTCTATAAGTGGACGCTGATTCGGAAGATGGACTATCTCGGCTCGGGCAACTATGTACGAATGATTCAGGACCAGGAGTTTTGGGCAGCCATCTGGCATTCGACTATCTTTGTACTGATCACAACGCCTACCATGCTTGTATTAGCCATGATCCTGGCGCTTATTGCTAACCGTAACTCGCGATTGCAACGCTTTTACCGTAGTGTATTTTTTATTCCCAGCATTCTGTCCGTTGCCGTCGCCTCCTTCCTGGGGTTGTTCGTGTTTCAACCCTACACCGGGCTGATGAATTCCATGCTGCATTGGCTAGGGTTGCTTGCCGAAGGCGCAGAGATATTCTGGTTGACCGAAACGCATTTGGCCTGGATTGCCATCTCGCTATTAACGCTATGGTGGACGGTGGGCTTCAACTTCATTCTGTATCTGTCGGCATTGCAAGACACCCCTGATGAAGTGTATGAAGCAGCTCGCTTGGACGGTGCGTCGGATTCCCAGCTATTCTGGAAGATCACCCTTCCCTTGTTGAGCCCCATCACACGAACCATCACCATGCTGCAGATTATTGCCTCGTTTAAGGTATTCGTGCAGATTTATGTCATGACCGGCGGCGGACCGCTTGACCAGACACGTCCGGTCATTCAATTAATCTGGCAGACGGGCTTCCGTAAGAACGACCTGGGTTATGCTGCCGCCATGTCCTATATGCTATTCGCTATTTTGCTCGTGCTGTCCGCCTTGCAGTACTGGATGAATAACCGCAAGGAGGCGAACTAGAATATGAAGTGGTTCTATCGGATCTTTTCCCTGTGTATGGGCTTATTGTTTCTTTTCCCACTGATCTGGATGCTGGTCGTCTCCGTGAAAAAAGAAGGCATGAAAATCATTACGGTCGTGGACTGGTTTACGCCCCCCTACTCGCTGGCTGTATATCATGAGATCATTACCGGTACCAAATTGCTGCATTGGTCGTGGAACAGCTTCTTTATTGCTGTCTGTGTCACGGTGTTGACGCTGATCATTGCGGCTATGTCGGCCTTTGCTGTGTCCAAAATTCCGTTCCGTTACAGAACGTTCATGTTCTTCTTCATCCTGGCGGGGTTGCTGATCCCAGGCGAGGCTATTTTGATTCCTTTGTATCAAGTAGCCAAGGATTTGGACATCTTGAACTCCTACCAAGGATTGATTTTACCTGCTCTGGCTTCGCCATTTGCGATTATTATTCTCAAGAGCTTTTTTGATGGTATTCCTAACGAGCTGCTGGAAAGTATTCAGATGGATGGTGGCGGTGTGTGGAGAATTTTCACCAGCATTATGCTCCCGTTAACCCGGCCCGCGCTGGTATCCATCGCTATTCTGACCTTCATCGGCTCGTGGAATAACTTCCTGTGGCCGTTCATGTCAGTGACCGATGATAACTTGTTTACGCTGCCGATGGGGATTCCGACCTTGATGAATCAATACACGGAGGACTATGTGAAGCCGATGGTTATCAATACGGTCGCCTCATTGCCTATTATGGTGTTATTCCTCATATTTGAGCGGCAGATTATTAAGGGGGTTAGTCTTTCGGGAATAAAAGGGTAAAAGAGGATGAGAAGAGGATAAGAATAGAAGGAATTTGTACTGAACCCGGAGAAACTAAGGATAACGATTTGACCATTTTCTCTAAGGAGTTAAATATGAACCCACAACATCGAAGTCATAATAGCAGCAACTTACACGTCAATCAGGCCAGATCCGGCGCGGCCTTTATTGAAGAAGTTCGTCGTACCGAAGTTCCCTACGGAACGCTGGCTCTGTGGTTCCTGGGGCAAGAGAGCGTCATTATCAAGGGGGATGGAATCACCATTTATGTGGACCCCTATGTGTCGGGTGATTTTGACGATGGGCTGTGGAGACGAACCTACCCGGCAGCGATCTGTCCAGAGGATATACAGGGAGTCGATGTTTGTCTGATTACCCATGAGCATAACGATCATATGGATGAGAGAACCTTGCTGCCGCTCCATCGTCAGAATCCGGGAGCTGTGTTGGTAGCACCGGGGTGCTGTCAGCCGCTGCTCCAGGGATGGGGCATTGCCGAATCCCAAATTCGGTTGGCTGATGATCGCCAGCCCCTGGAGTTATTCTCCAAGCTGCATATAACACCCATTGCAGCGGCCCATGAGCAGCTTGAACGGGATGACAGCGGCAACCCGAGGTACGTAGGTTATGTGCTGGAATTAAACGGGGTTACGCTCTATCACGCGGGGGACACCTTAGTGTTCCCTGAATTGATAGAGCAGGTAGCTGCGTTGCAGCCGGACTTAGCCCTGCTGCCGATTAACGGCAGGGATTACTTCCGGGAGCGTCGCGGCATCGTGGGCAACATGGATTACCGGGAAGCGGCAGAGTTCGCTCACGCCATTCAGGCGGATACCGTCATTCCGCTTCATTATGATCTGTTCGCCGTCAATGCGGAGAAGCCAGGCTACTTCGTTGATTATATATACGAGCATTTCCCGGAGCAGAAATGCCATGTTATGGCTCGGTCCGAGCGGTTCATTTACGCTTCTCCCCGCGCTTTTCTTAGCAAATAGGGAGCCTTTCGGCTCCCTATTCTAATCATTGCTGCTATACTGCCCCGGTGCCAAATCACGTTCAAAGGCTACAATCCAATCGCCTTGAACGGCCGCATATCCAACATCTCCCTCAGCGACAAGTCCATACAACTTCTTGACGTCCAGATACTCATGGCGTTCGCCATTATCAAACTCCAGGGTTATGTAGTAATAGGTACGTGAGGATGAGGTATGCACATGATGATCACCAGCAGGACTGCTGGAATTGTGCTGTACATCCATACGTTTGGATATGATGCGCGCGTACCGGCTGTTTCGGGGAGCGCTGGCATTTTTGACATAACGGGCTCCGTTTGTAAAGATACCTATAATTACGATGACAAACACGATAACTATAAAGATAGGGGCTAATGAGAAGATATCAAAACCGCCTCCGCCTACACTCATGGTAACGCCTCCTCTACTGTGAGCTAACTTGCTTCGGGTGAATGCCCAGAAGCTCCGCCATTCTCTTTATAATTACGCAGTCAGCACCAGAATGTTTCAGTATGCCTTCCTAAGGGCATTGCTGCCCGGATTGTGAACGCATACGAATTGTGATAAACTGGGATCATTATAAATGAACGGAGGGTTTCCTGTGATTAACATTAAATTCCGTTTTGCAACTTTGCGCGGCTAATTGAATACAGCCAAAGGCTCTGCACCCGTGCAGGGCAAACGGGATAGGTGTGCTATGATAAAGGGAACCTTGATGACTTTAGAATAGAATATGCCTTTTTTGCTGGCGTCCGCTCTGGTGGCAAGCTTATTTGCCTATAGAATGACGCGCCGGGGAAGAGTGCCGTTTGCGTAGAACATGGGTGTGGGCCGCCTGTGTTTTATTTTTTTCCCAAGGGAGGAAACCATTTATGATCGAAGAACAGCAATTGGAGCAACGAGCCGTTCTGGTGGGCGTTAACTTGAACCATCAGGAGGACTTCAAATACTCCATGGAAGAATTGGCTAATCTGGCGGAAGCCTGCGATATTCAGGTCGTTGACCAGCTTACGCAAAATCTGCCCAAAATCAACACCTCGCACTACATTGGTACGGGGAAAATTATAGAAGTGCGGGCCCTGCTGGAGGCGCACGAAGGGAACCTGGTCATCTTTAACGATGAACTGTCTCCTTCACAAATTCGTAACCTGGAGGCTGATCTGGACTGCAAGGTTATCGACCGTACCCTGCTCATTCTGGATATTTTCGGGCAACGGGCCAAGACGCGGGAAGCACAGCTTCAGGTGGAAGTAGCACGCTTGAAATACATGCTGCCACGGTTGATCGGTCTTAGAGAATCATTGGGGCGGCAAAGCGGCGGGGTAGGCACGAAGAACCGCGGCGTCGGGGAGACGAAGCTGGAGCTGGACCGTCGCCGGATCGAGGAACGAATTACGGCGCTGGGCAAAGAACTGGATACGCTGGTCGCCCATCGGCAGGTGCAGCGCAAGCAGCGGAAGAAGAACGAGCTACCCGTTGTGTCCCTTGTCGGTTATACAAATGCGGGAAAATCGACCATTATGAATGCCCTGCTGGAGCGCTACAGCCCGGAGCAGGAGAAGCAGGTGCTGGAGAAGGATATGCTGTTCGCTACCCTGGAGACCTCGGTGCGTAGCATCCCGCTACAGGACAATAAGGCGTTCCTGCTCACGGATACGGTTGGTTTTGTCAGCAAGCTGCCCCATCATTTAATTAAGGCTTTCCGCTCGACGCTGGAGGAAGTGGCTGAGGCTGACCTGTTAATTCATGTGGTGGATTACTCCAATCCAGAGTTTTCCCGTATGCTGGACATTACCAATGAGACTTTACGGGAGATTGGTATTTCCGATATACCGGTCATCTATGCCTACAACAAATCAGATCTGACGGAGCAGTCTATACCCGAGGTACAGGGGGATATCGTGTATCTGGCAGCGAAGCCACGTGTGGGCATTACTGAGCTGATTGAAGAAATTCGTAGCCGTGTGTTCAAGGACTATATCCAGTGTACGATGCTGGTTCCCTATGATCAGGGTGGGGTCGTCTCCTACCTGAATGAGCACGCGAATATCTTCGCTACCAGCTACGAAGCAGAGGGGACGAAGCTTTCTCTGGAATGTCGGCTTAGTGATTACGGCAGATATCGTGAGTTTGTAGTTGAATTAGCGGAATAACTAGGTGATGTAAAAAGGAGAGCTTGGCGATTATGGCAGATATGTTGGTGAAGCTATATGACTTGCCCGCGTTTGAATCAACCGGGCAATACGAGGAACGAACAGGAATTACGATTCGCCGGGCTCTTGCCCCGGAGAAGCATGTGGTCACACAGTGGATTAACGAGCATTTTGGCGCCATGTGGGTTAGCGAATGCGAGGTAGGGTTCTCCAGATCGCCGATTACTTGTATTCTGGCCGTTGAGGATGGCAAGCTACTGGGGTTTGCCTGCTACGACACGACAGCCAAGGGCTTCTTCGGACCGACGGGAGTAGACGAGAATGAGCGAGGACGTGGTGTGGGCAAAATGCTGCTGCTGCATACACTTGATCTGATGCGTCATGAAGGTTATGGTTATGCTGTCATCGGGGGAGCTGGCCCCGAGGAGTTCTATGCCAAAGCGGTGGGTGCCATCGCGATAGAAGACTCGAAGCCAGGGATATACAAAGGGATGCTGCGATAACGCGCATCCCTTTCTTGTTCCCTTGAGTATCAATGCCCAGTTGCAGCACGGATGTCCAGTGCCGGTAATATTACCTTGAAGGAGGCCCCTTGACCCGGCTCGCTTCGCACACCGATCGTGCCCCCGTGGGCTTCCACAATGGATTTGGAAATAGCCAGGCCCAGCCCGGCGCCTCCTTGCTTACGCGTCCGGGAAGCGTCGCTGCGATAGAAACGCTCGAAGACGTGCGGCACATGTTCTTGGGCGATGCCCGGTCCGTTATCGACGACCTCGAATTCGGCCAGACCCGCAGTCAGGGTTAGACGTACCTTGATTTCGCCCTGAATCGGGTCGGTATGCTGTACCGCATTATGGAAGATATTCAGCACCACCTGCTTGACCTTGTCCTCATTGCACATAGCCTGAACATTCGGCTGTAGCATAAAGTGTACGGTGCGTTCTCCGGCCAGCATGCGCAGGTGGGGCTGCATCTCTGCAAGGGTCTCATCCAGGGACACCAGCGTTCTCTGCACGACCGGGGTGCGATCCAGTTTGGCTAACGTAAGCAGATCCTCCACGAGCTTCTTCATCCGCTGGGATTCACCGAGCATGCTGTGCAGCGCCGTGTGCAATTGCTCTGGCCGGTCAGCTGCGCCGCGAAGCAGCACTTCCAGAAAGCCGTGAATGGCCGTGAGCGGTGTGCGCAGCTCATGGGAAGCATCGGCGACGAAGCGGCGCATCTGTTCCTTGGCTTCCCGCTCGGCCTGGAAGGAGCCTTCCAGCCGCTCCATCATGCCATTGAAGGAGACGCCGAGCCGATCAATCTCCGATTGACCCGTATTTGCGGGGAAGCGATTGTCCAGGTTACCTGCATTGGTATCCTCCACGGTCTTCACCATCTGATTCAGCGGACTGAGACTTCGCCGTAGCAGGGGCAAGTATAAGGCCAAGCCCCCGGACAATGCCAGCAGGGACAGTCCGGCGAACGTCAATAGCTGACGAACCACGACCTCCCGCAATGGAGCCGTAGAGGAGCCCATCTGTACGAGCCAGGTACGCTCCCCGCTCTCGGCGGGCAGGATCACTTGACGAAAGACCACCAACTGCTCATTGCCGTTCTCATCCTCAAGCAGCCGATATTGGTTAGGCTTGATATGCCCGGCGGAACCGGCCAACAGGGCTGCGTATTCTTCATCGGTCAGGTGAGGCGCAGCAAGACCAGACGCTGTACTCAAGTCAATAAATCTGTTGTCGCTGCTTATGATGGCCAGGGAGGAATCTGGCAGAAACAGAATCGGCGGTCGTCTGCCTGTATTGTCGTCCGGGGTGGATGCTCCTGGCTCCGCCTGCTCCGTGCCCCAGCGCTCGGGCCATTGACCCGTTCGATCAAACATCTCTCTGAGCGGTCCGCGCATTTGGGAAGCCATTGTCTCGGCCTGATTCTTGACGAGAAAGTCCCTCATGATGACATATTGAAACCCACCGATCAGGATAAGGAGCGCGGCCAGTACAAACAACGAACGGGACAAGAGCTGGAAGCGAAGCGAGCTTGGGGACAGTATTCTTCGTATCCTGCCGATTAGGCCGGGTCTGCGGCTCATGGCAAGTCGACCCGGTAACCCGCACCCCGAAGCGTGCGAATCAGCCGATGCTCGCGGTCATGCAGCTTTTCGCGCAGGGAACGAATGTAGACTTCCACGATATTCTCTTCGCCACCGAAGTCGTAGCCCCATACCTTGTCCAAAATCTTGGTCTTGCTAAGGACGATACCGTGATTCAGAATCAGATATTTCAGCAGCTCGTATTCGGTGGGCGACAGCTCCAGCACTTGCTCCAGATAGAGGATTTCCTTGCGCTTGTCGTCAAGCTTGAAGGGCCCGATGATTACTTCGCCGAATAATGCGGGGAATTGATTGCGCAGCCGGGCGCCGATGCGGGCCAGCAGTTCCTCGAAGCTGAACGGTTTGACCACATAATCATCGGCTCCAATCGTGAGCCCCTTAACCCGGTCCTCTATCTCATCCTTGGCGGTCAGCATAATGATGGAGACATGCTCGCCGTGCTTTCTGAGCAGGCGGCATACCTCCCAGCCGTCCATCCCCGGCATCATCACATCCAGCACAATGACATGTGGCTGGAACTCGCCTGCGATGCTAACGGCGCTCATTCCGTCACTGGCCGTACGCACCTCGAAGCCTTCATTTACCAGTCCCAGCTCCAGAAATTGCACGATGTGCGGCTCGTCGTCCACCAGCAGTATTTTAGCTCCTTTAACCTGATTCATCGATATCGTTCCTTTCTGCCCCTTGCATCCTATGATTTCTTATTATAAACGAAGCCCCTGAGTGTTGGCTGAATACTACCTTAAAGCCGACTTAAGGTAGCTGCAAGATAAAGCCATTTTCCCTGATTCAGGGAAACGAAGGGACGATATCGTCTCCCGAAACTCTTGCTTGCCCCTTGACCTTTAGGCTATACTTTTCACATTAGGACATGTTAAAGGAGAGTAATGAGATGGAAAAAGTATTCATTTTCGGACATAAAAATCCTGACACCGACACGATTTGTTCGGCTATTGCTTATGCGGACCTCAAGACCAAGCTGGGTTGGAATGTTGAGCCAATTCGTCTGGGTAACGTCGGAGAAGAAACGGCCTTTGCCTTGAAGAAGTTTGGTGTTGAAGCTCCACGTCTGGTCGAAGCCGTAGCTTCTGAAGTGAAGGAGGTTATCCTGGTCGACCACAATGAGAGACAACAAAGTGCCTCCGATATTGATCAGGTGCGCGTGGTTGAGGTTATTGACCATCACCGGATTGCCAATTTCGAGACCAGCGGTCCTCTCTACTACCGTGCCGAGCCGGTAGGCTGTACTGCTACCATTTTGAATAAGTTGTACAAAGAGAATGGGATTGACGTTCCTGCCAATATCGCCGGATTGATGCTTTCCGCCATTATTTCCGATTCATTGCTGTTTAAATCCCCTACCTGCACGGAGCAGGATGTGGCTGCTGCCCGTGAACTGGCTGATATCGCTGGTGTGAATGCCGATGAGTATGGCCTGGAGATGCTCAAGGCCGGGGCTGACCTGAGTGACAAGACCATTGAGCAACTGATCTCGCTGGATGCCAAGGAATTTGATATGGGCGGCTCGAAGGTTGTCATCGCCCAAGTTAATGCCGTGGACGTCAATGATGTATTGTCTCGCCAAGAGGAAGTGGAAGCGGCGCTGAATAACATCATTGCTGACAAAGGACTGGATCTGTACCTGTTCGTCGTAACCGATATCTTGAACAACGACTCCGTGGGCTTGGCCCTAGGTAAGGCGGCTGACTCAGTTGAGCAGGCTTATCAAGTGAAGTTGTCCGATAATAAAGCCGTGCTTAAGGGTGTTGTATCCCGTAAATCGCAAATTGTTCCGGTACTGACGGATATCTTCAACCAACGCTAAAGGCGTGGTAAATAACGGGGAATTCTAAATTCATTACATCGCTGAAAAAGAGCCTTAAAGGCTCTTTTTTCGTGTAAAGTAATTTTAGAATTTAAATCTCTCCAGTTGTTCCCACAATCCTTCTTCCCGTAAAATTTCCTGTTGCTTCGGGCCGATCAGATCGAAATGAGGAAATGGAGAGCGGTGATGAATATATTTTGACGGAAGACCGTGAGCTTCGCACCAAGCCTTCAAACGTTCTATATCAGAGCAGCCAACCTTGGTAACGGTTCTGGAATCAGGGAAGCGCGGGTCCAGCCAATAATGCGTCAAGTAACCGATCTCCCCACGGGTGACTGTCTCTTTCCATGCTGCTAGCTCCGCACGCGATACTCCAAAAGCCATGATATATCCTCCTTTGACGATTTATTATATCATAGGAGTTCATTGACAATAAATTTTGGCCTATGATACCTTAGGCATGAATACTTATCATGCGTGTTTGACGCGTAACCTCTAAAAAAGTTGAGGTGAGATAGATGGGCAAGAAGAAGACACGTAACACCGCCAGCGCCCCGGCGCATGCAGGGGATAAGCCGGCTACACTGAAGGATTTGCTGGGGGAAGATACGCTAGCCAAGCTGAAAGCGCAGGCCACGGAGCTGAAGCAGGAAGAAGAGCAGCGCCAGCAGGAAGAGCGTGCGCGTAAGGAAGAGGCGCGGCAAGCGGAACAGAAGCGGCTCGATAACAATTTTGAGCACTTGCTGAACAACAGCGAGATGGACTGGCAGAAGTATAAATAGAGTGGCTATTTTACGGATAAAGGTGGATGAAGGGTTCATTTATGAGTAAATTCAAACGGGATTATATCATTACAATGGATGATATTGTTAGGGAAGGAGAACCTATCCTTCGTGTCGTGACGGAGCCTGTCAGCGTGCCTCCCACTGAGGAAGATCGGGAAGAGATGGCGGCCATGCTGCAATTCTTGAAGAATAGTCAGGACCCGGAATTGTCCAAGAAGTACAAGCTGCGCGCAGGGGTCGGCTTGTCCGCGAATCAGATCGGGCTTAACAAGCGGATGTTCGCCGCCTTGCTGAGTGATTCGGAAGGTCAGGATCGTCCTATCGCTATGTTCAATCCGAAGATTATCAGTCATTCCCAGGCAATGACTTACCTGCCTGAAAGTGAAGGCTGTTTGTCCGTAGACCGTCCTGTACAGGGATTTGTGCCACGTTATGAGAAAGTACAGATCAAGGCCATGGACGAGGAAGGAAACGAAGTGAAACTTCGCTTCAAGGGTTTTGATGCCATCGTGATGCAGCATGAGCTGGATCACTTGAACGGCGTCATGTTCTATGATCATATCAATAAAGAGCATCCGTTCAAGCTGCCGGATGGCGTTCAAATTGCCAGCTTATATTAACAATTCATTGGAGGAATTACATTGTCAACACAGTCCATTACATCTATGGTCGACCATACCCTGCTCAAGGCGGATGCAGGGCAGGCGGCCATTATCAAGCTGGCGGAGGAGGCTAAGGAATATGGCCTTGCCTCCGTCTGCGTTAACCCGGTATGGGTAGAGACTGCGGCGCAGGTGCTGCAAGGAACTCCGGTAAAGGTATGTACAGTCATCGGCTTCCCGCTCGGAGCTTCGGCCCCGGAGGTCAAGGCTTTTGAAGCAGCTCATGCGATTGACCAAGGTGCGGGCGAGGTTGATATGGTGATCAACATCGGCGCGCTTAAGGACGGTAACGATGCCTTGGTCAAAGCGGATATTGCCGGAGTTGTCCAAGCCGCATCCGGCAAAGCCCTGGTGAAGGTTATCATAGAGACCTGCCTGCTGACAGAAGAAGAAATCGTGCGCGTGTGCAAGTTGTCTGTGGAAGCAGGGGCGGATTTCGTCAAGACGTCAACCGGCTTCTCAACCGGCGGAGCTACCGTGGAGGCTGTAGCCTTGATGCGTAAGACCGTGGGTCCTGAGGTTGGCGTTAAAGCCTCCGGCGGGGTGCGCACATTGGCGGATGCCAAGGCCATGATTGAGGCGGGTGCGACGCGTCTTGGCACCAGTGCCGGGGTGGCCATTGCCCAAGGTCAAAGTGGGCTTAACGACTACTAAACAGCAGAGGTAGTTGGCCAGGATATTCTCAACAGTTAGCGCTATTTCGACTTCTTGTCGCGATAGCGCTTTTTTAGGTATCAGCAAGTATATATCACTATCCATACAAAAATTATCGGAATTCTATTTTCAAACATGCCAAGATGTGAGAGAATATCTAAAACGTTGAGGAGGAATAAGTTATGTCTGAAAAACGTCCATTCGCCCGATCCATGCCGGTCAAGAAATTGATCCTACTACAGGTTCGCGAGCCGTACCACTCTATCAAACGACATCCTATGGCTTTCGCGATACAGAGCATGCTGCCAATTTATTTGGTCTTAAGGAGTTTGGTAACATTTATTCCCGTATCACAAACCCGACCAACGACGTATTTGAGCAGCGTATTGCTGCGTTGGAAGGTGGCGTAGGGGCGTTAGCAACCGCCTCGGGTCAGGCTGCTATTACTTTCTCTATCCTCAATATTGCCGGAGCAGGAGATGAAATTGTCTCCTCTAGCACGTTGTATGGTGGAACCTACAATCTGTTCTCTACTACTCTGCCCAAGCTGGGCGTTCAGGTGAAATTTGTGGACTCCTCCAATCCGGAACATTTCCGGGCAGCGATTACGGAGAAGACGAAGGCGCTTTACGCAGAGACGATCGGTAACCCCAAGGGGGATGTGCTGGATATCGAAGCGGTTGCGGCTATCGCACATGAACACGGTATTCCGCTGATTGTCGATAACACCTTCCCTAGTCCATACTTGCTGCGCCCTATCGACTTCGGGGCTGATATCGTTGTTCATTCTGCTACCAAATTTATCGGGGGGCACGGAACGTCCATCGGAGGAGTAATTGTAGATGGAGGTAAGTTGGACTGGGCTGCCAGCGGCAAATTCCCGGGATTGACCGAACCTGATCCAAGCTATCATGGTCTTAAATATACCGAAGCTGTGGGGCCGCTTGCTTATATTATTAAGGCCAGAGTCCAATTACAGCGTGATCTGGGAGCTCCGTTGTCTCCATTTAATGCCTGGTTGCTGCTACAAGGGCTGGAGACTCTTCATCTTCGTGTGGAGCGTCATAGTGAAAATGCCTTGAAGGTCGCCCGGTATCTGGAGGGACATGAGCATGTAGAGTGGGTCAGCTATGCCGGTTTGCCAAGTCATGAATCCTATGAGCTTGCCAAGAAATATTTGCCGAAGGGTCAGGGGGCTATCCTGACGTTTGGTATTCGCGGCGGAGTGGCAGCAGGGCGTAAGCTAATTGAAAGTGTGAAGCTGTTCTCACATCTGGCGAATGTCGGGGACTCCAAGTCGCTGATTATTCATCCGGCCAGCACTACGCATCAGCAGCTTGCGGAAGCAGAGCAAGAGGCAGCAGGCGTAACGCCTGGCTTAATCCGGCTCTCTGTAGGAACCGAGTCGATTGACGATATTATTTATGATCTGGAGCAAGCCATCGCTGCCAGCCAATCCTGACGGAAAAAGGTGGGTATGCAACTTAAGGGGAGTCCGATATTCACATTCGGGCTCCTCTTTTTTATTGCAGTTATAGGCATAAAGTGCATTTACATCCGATAGGATTTGGTTTAAAATGAAGCTAAAGTTTCACTAATACAAAATTATTGTCCAAGTGCAACAATGATTATCGTTCTCAATTGCGAGCTGCTCCGGGAGATTCCCGGGGCAGCTTGCGCCATTTTCAGGGGATTAACAATAATATTCATTCTCAGAGAGAACATACTGCGCTAAGAGAAATTCAAAGGATTCAAGGAGGAGAAGAAGATGGAAGCTATTCAGAGTAAAGCGATGTCTGCCTTACACAAGACAATGAATCAGCCCGATCCGGGAAAAAGAAGAAAGTTCTCAGTACTCCATTTGCTGCGTCACCGGGAGATGCTGCTGGCCTTAAGCAGTGGTGGATTTATGCTCGTGGCTTGGGGGATGCAAGGATTGTCCCCGGTGTTGTCGGTCTTGCTGTACATTGTAGCCTATGCTGCCGGTGGGTATATGAAAGCTCGTGAAGGGCTTATCACCTTGCTGAAGGAACGCGATTTGGATGTCAATCTGTTGATGATTGCCGCTGCGCTAGGTGCTGCCTCGATTGGCTACTGGAACGAAGGGGCGATGCTGATCTTTATCTTTGCGCTGAGCGGAGCGTTGGAGTCCTTTGCCAGTGAACAGAGCCGCAAGGACATTTCGGCGCTAATTGCCATGAAGCCGGAGATGGCCTGGCGGATCGACGGGGACGGAATGAAGGAAGTAGAGGTTGGCACACTGGTGCTGGGGGATCTGGTGCTGGTCAAACCTGGTGCCATCATCCCGGTCGACGGTGTAATTCGCAGCGGCAACTCGGCTGTGGATCAATCGGCCATTACCGGAGAGTCGCTGCCGGTGGAGAAGGAGAACGGCGCTGGAGTTTACGCAGGTACGGTGAACGGGGGAGGCGCACTGTATGTGGAGGTTGCCAGTCTTGCCGAGGGTACTTTGTTTGCCAAGATTATTGCACTCGTCGAGCAGGCTCAGCAGGAGGTTCCTGATACGCAGCGGTTCATCCAGCGACTGGAAGGCATCTATGCCAAGTCTGTCGTAGCTATCACCCTGGGGTTGATCGTGCTCACACCATATCTTGTGGGTTGGAGTTGGCCGCATGCCTTCTACAAGGCCATGGTATTTCTGGTAGTAGCTTCACCCTGCGCCATCGTATCTTCTGTGATGCCAGCCATGCTGTCGGCCATGTCCAAGAGCGCAAGGCGGGGCGTATTGTTCAAAGGTGGGGCGCCGATGGACCATCTGGGTAATGTGAAGGTGGTGGCCTTCGATAAGACAGGTACGTTGACGGCAGGCTCTCCGGTGGTGAGTGAATTATGCGTATCCGAGGGCTTTGACCGACTGGAGGTACTAGCGGCCTGTGCAGCGGCAGAGAGCTTGTCAGAGCATCCGCTGGCCAAGGCCATCGTGCGCAAGGCGGAAGAGGAAGGATTGACGATTCGTGCTGCGGATGAGCTTCAAGCCTTGCCTGGGTGGGGCATTGAGGCGATGATTGAAGGTGAGGTGTGGCGCGTAGGTAAGGCCAATACAGAGGATGCCCAGTTGCCGTCTGACCTGAAAGACCGCCTGGTGGCATGGGCTCAGGAAGGTTATACCGTGTCCTCCATTCAGAAGGATGGTCGATACGCGGGGATTATTGCCCTGCGGGATGAGATTCGCCCCCAGGCGAAGGCTGCCGTTGCCCGCTTGCACAAGTTAGGCATTACCGTAGCCATGCTGACGGGAGACCGTAGCGGTACCGCCGGAGCTATCGCCAGAGAGGCCGGAATTGATCTTGTTTATGGAGATCTTCTGCCGCAAGAGAAGGTTGAGCATGTGAAGCTGCTACGGTCGCATTATGGCGGTGTGGTTATGGTTGGCGATGGTGTGAATGATGCGCCTGCTCTGGCTGCCGCAACGGTAGGCGTGGCTATGGGCGGTGCAGGGAGCGGTGCCGCACTTGAGGTGGCAGATGTGGTATTGATGAATGATGGACTGGAGCATATCGCTGATACGATAGCCCTGGCCCGCCGCTCCCGGCGAATTGTGAAGCAGAATCTGATTTTTGCCGGTTCGGTCATCCTGCTGCTGATTGCAAGCAACTTCCTTCAAGGTATTCCGCTGCCACTGGGAGTTGTCGGACATGAGGGAAGCACGCTGATGGTCATTCTGAATGGTTTGCGGTTGCTCCGCTAATTCTCATCTTCATCATTCCTTCATGTAACCTTCACCGAACCCCCTTGGTGGGAACATTGACAGGGTATCAAGGGTTTAACATAATGAAATTAGAGGGTACAGAGAGGATTTGATCATATGTATAAGTCGATTATTATCGGTACGGGGCCGGCGGGATTGACCGCCGCGATCTATCTG
This sequence comes from Paenibacillus sp. 1SOY10, assembly GCF_056836745.1. Lineage (NCBI taxonomy): Bacteria > Bacillati > Bacillota > Bacilli > Caryophanales > Paenibacillaceae > Paenibacillus > Paenibacillus sp. 1SOY10. The sequence continues at coordinate 71,498 of NZ_JBXENK010000013.1, forward strand.
GCTCGTGCCAATATGAGCCCGCTGATTATTGAAGGACCACAACCGGGGGGACAATTAACGACAACCACGGAAGTGGAGAACTTCCCGGGCTTCCCCGAAGGGATTATGGGACCCGAACTCATGGATAATATGCGCAAGCAAGCAGAACGCTTCGGTGCGGAATTCCGTACGGGATGGGTTAATAGCGTGGATATGAACGAACGCCCGTTCAAGCTGCAGGTAGAAGGCTTGGGGGAACTGGTTACCGAGACACTGGTCTTGTCGACAGGGGCTACGGCTAAATATCTCGGCATACCTGGCGAGGAAACCAATGTAGGACGCGGGGTCAGCACCTGTGCTACCTGCGACGGTTTTTTCTTCCGGGGCAAGGAGATCATCGTGGTTGGCGGGGGCGACTCTGCGCTTGAAGAGGCAGGCTTCCTTACTCGCTTTGCTTCCAAGGTAACCCTTATACACCGGCGTGATGAGTTGCGTGCTTCGAAGATCATGCAAGATCGCGTACGGACGAACGAGAAGATTGAGATGGTATTGAACCGGACTCCACTTGAGGTGATTGCCGGAGATACGGGCGTGAGCGGACTTAAGGTCCGCAACAATGAGACGGGTGAGGAAGAGATTATCTCGGCAAGCGGTGTGTTTGTCGCGATCGGTCATCATCCGAACACGGCGTTCCTCGGGGGGCAAATCGATACGGATGCGAACGGTTATATCGTGGTAAAACCAGGCACCTCCGAAACGAATGTTCCAGGTGTATTCGCCTGTGGGGATGTTCAGGATACCCGCTATCGTCAAGCCATTACTGCGGCCGGCAGCGGCTGTATGGCGGCTATGGATTGCGAGAAATATATCGAGAGTCTGGAGCATGCAGCGGCTGTAGCAGCGGCTGTAGCTGCGGCCAAGTGACTTTGAACAAAGATAACAAAATGGCGATGCCCGGTATTACACGGCATCGCCATTTTATTTGGGTAGATTTCCATAGTTGCTCTTCGTAGTCTCAGGTGAACAGCCCAACAATCAGTTGGAACAGGAAGTATCCGGCGACACCGCTGCCTAGCAAAGTGAAACCGACTTTTTTGCGTCCCTGAAACAGGCGGAGTACACCAAGGCTGACTACGGGAGCTATCAGCAATAGGAAGAACATGACAGCTAAAAACAGTTCTACAGAAATATCCGAAAGATTCACAATAGTCATCGGACCGCTTCTCCATTCCAATAAGTGTAAAAATAAATAAAACAATGATTTAAGTCACATATGATGTTTCTATTATACCTAAGCCCTGCCAGCTTTTGTAGGAGCTAGATGTGAAAAATAAGCGGCGATTTGACAAAACTAGAAACCTTTTGCAGCATGGGCTGTGTTACAATGGGCAAGAAGACCAACAAAGACCTGAACAAGCTTGCTCAAGAGAAGAGGGGGAGCCGTATGGGGAGAAGAAACGGATTTTCTAAGCGATGGGTGGTAACCGGAGCCATTTGCGTTTTACTGTTGGGATCGGAACCACTTGGATGGGCTATTATTCCGGCGAGTGCGGCCGAGGATGTAGTGACGGTCACCACATCAGAGCAAATGCAGCGTAAGCTGGCAGAAGGCCTCGGGGCACGGCAACCAATTATTACCTTCAAATATAAAGGAACAACGCGGGAACTTGAGAAACAGTTAACCAAGGCGGTTAAGAGCGCGCTTGATGCAGATCCATACACCAAATATATTGTGGATCGTTACTCTTATTCCTGGCGTGGTACGGCTGGCTCCGCCAAGATTACGTTGAAGATTGAATACCGTGAGACGGCTGAGCAAACAGCCTATGTACAGCAACGGGTGAAGGATATATTGAAGAAGGTCATTCAACCTGGGATGGATACACATCAGAAGATCAAGGCCATTCACGATTATGTAGTCCTCAATCTTAAATATGATACAGATTTGCAAAAATACACAGCTTATGAAGGACTTCGTACCGGCGAAGCGGTATGTCAGGGTTATGCGTTGCTGACCTATGAGCTGCTTAAGAATGCCGGGGTCGAGAATCGACTGGTTGAAGGTACGGCGGGAGATCAGTTGCATGCCTGGAATCTGGTCAAGGTGGACAACCGTTGGTATCATCTTGACACGACCTGGGATGATCCGGTGCCGGATGTGCCCGATCAGGTAAAATATGCTTATTACCTACGGACGGACGAACAGTTGCGCAAGGATCACACTTGGGATGCTGGTAGCTATCCTAAGTCGGCTGTTCCATATCAACAAGCACTACAGGCCCTGATTAATCAAGGCGGAGTCAAGCAAGAGGCTTATCTAAATTTGAAGAAGCAACTGGGCTATGACCTGTACGATGCGGGTGCTGCGGTCGCTAATGCCAAGGGGCTGGCTGAGCGGGTTGGCACAGAGCTGAAGGCCGAGTCGAAGATGGCTATCGTTCGTTACGCCGGGCCAGAAGATCAACTGCTTGATGATCTCGCCAAATTGTATGAGCTGGGGCTTCGAAATATTCGCTATCTGGTGCAGCCGTTGGAAGGCACGAAGGATTTGCGAGTGGAGATTTATTGGGAATAGCTTACGATAATAGGTAAATAACGAAGGGATGCCACCCGGCTATGACAGCGGGGTGGCATCTCTTTGATTTGTTGTGCCTGCTAAGGTTGTGAATCAGTGGTTGGCAGAGTATCGAGATTGCATTCCTTAAGCGGAATCAGCTTGGTTTTGCGGCTCCATTTGTAGCCCAGCCAGATCGCCAGGAATAACGGGACGCTAACATACGAGACAACCACACCATACCAATCAATATTTTCTCCCGTAAAGGCAGATAAGTTCTGCCCAAGAATCACGACAAAGCAAAGCACGAAAGCGAAGATGGGGCCGAAGGGGAACCAACGCGCTTTATAAGGAAGATCCTGGAGATCGCGTCCTTGAGCGACATAAGCACGGCGGAATCGGTAATGACTGATGGCGATCCCCAGCCAGGTAATGAAGCCGCACATGCCGGATGCATTCAGTAACCAGTTGTAGACGACGCCATCGCCGAACAAGGAGGCGGAGAACGCGGCCATGCCAACAAGGGTCGTCATCATCAAGGCGTTGATCGGAAGCCCACGTCGATTTAATCTGGCCAGGAATTTGGGTGCCTTGCCGCGTAAAGCCAGGGAGTACAACACCCTTGAAGAAGCGTACATGCCGGAGTTGCCAGCCGAGAGCACGGACGACAGAATGACGGCGTTCATGACGGAAGCGGCAAAAGCCAGTCCTGCTCGTTCAAATACTAGCGTAAAGGGGCTAATCCCGATATGTTCAAGTCCACCTTGCAGCAGATTAGGATTGGTATATGGAATCAGCAGACCAATGACCAGAATAGCCAGGAAGTAGAAGATCAGGATTCGCCAGAATACCTGACGGATGGCCCGCGGCACATGCTCGCGGGGATTATGACTTTCGCCTGCCGCGACACCAACCATCTCCGTTCCCTGGAACGAGAAGCCCGCTGCCATGAATACGCCGAGGAAGGCGAAGAAACCACCGTGGAACGGGGCATCGTCTACCGTGAAGTTGGAGAATCCAACCGCTTCGCCGCCCATGATACCGAAGATCATCAACACGCCTATGATTAGAAAAATAATAACAACAACAATTTTAATCGTGGCGAACCAATATTCCGATTCTCCATAACCTTTAACCGATAGGATGTTCAGACCTACGATCAGAGCAAGGAACAGCATGCTCCAAAGCAGCGATGAGCTGTCTGGGAACCAGTATTTGATAATGAGCGTGGCGGCGGACAATTCCGCGGCAATAGTGATTGCCCAGTTGTACCAGAAGTTCCAGCCCATGGCGAAGCCTAGAGACGGGTCCACGAACCGGGAGGCATAGGTCTCAAACGAACCGGAGTCCGGCAGGTAAGTGGCCAGTTCCCCCAGGCTTGTCATCAGAAAATAAACCATAATACCGACGGCGGCATAGGCGAGTAAGGCACCGCCCGGACCAGCGGAAGCAATAGCTCCCCCACTGGCCAAAAACAGCCCGGTGCCGATTGAGCCGCCAAGCGCAATCATGGTCATATGACGGGCTTTTAGCCCCGGCTTTAATTGCTGCTCGGCTACTTGATTGTTATTGTTGCTCATGCTTGAACACTCCTTCTAACCTCTTCCTTAATCCCCAAAACCATGCAAAAAAGCCGCGGAAAGGATTCCGCGGCCAATACAATACATACCGTGATTCCCACCATTCATGAAGATAGCTCAACACGTATTCCCGGGTGATGGGAATGACGTGACAGTCCTGTTCCTTTCGGAGACAGTCCCAGCCGGGATGCCATAAGAAGCGGGCAACCAAGCTTCGGCGACAGTGCCTTTCCACCGGGCTCCAAGGCGGCTTCTTAGCGCCTCCACCGGTGTACTCTTCACAATCGCGACCTCTACCTCACCAAATGATGAGGTTCCTATGGCAGTTCAAACATCAGGTTACAACCCTTCGATTTTCGAAGCTGCGTTTATTTGTAAAGACCTATGGCTTCACGTATTTTCCTAGTTTATAGCATGGGGATAGGAAGAGCAATGTCCAATTCATGACAACTGATGAGACTATTTTTCGAGCGTAGGGTTATCGCTATCCCGGCGTTCCCGATTAGCCATCTGCTGCCAGATGGTACCTGCGGCCTGTTCACCTGATTCTATACGTTCCACAGCCATTCTGGCCTGAAGGCCTACCTCAAATTCGGGATCATCAGCAGCCTGGCGCAGGGCATCCAGCGCATCGTCTGTCCCGGCTTCGTAGAGGAAGCGGGCGGCCCGCCAACGAACGAGCTTGCTCTTGTCGGCCAGCGCTTCAATCATCGCTCCCGTCGCCGACGCATCGCCGATGTCGGACAACGTATCGCCGGCGGTGCGGCGCACGGCGGCAGAGCTATCGCGCATCGCCTGGTACAGCAGCTCCATCGCCTCCGGCGTCTTCAGATCGCCGAGATACACCACGGCGAGTCGGCGGAGCTGCATCTGCGGGTCGCGCAGCGCGTCCGCCAGTAGCGGCAGCGCCGACACCTCCGGCTGCTGCAACGCCTCTAGCGCAGCGTACCGCACGCGCCAGTCGCCATCTTGCATGCGCTCGCGGATCTCGTTCAGGCTGAGCGCCCGGCGCTGCTCGACGAACTCCGTCTCGCTGCGTCCATGGGCGATAGCCTGGGCTACAATGCCCTCCAGCCGCTCCGGGGGAAAAGCGGCCTCCAGCTCCTGCTCGACCTCGCGGGCAATCTCGTCGAGCTCGCCATAGCGCACGCCGTAATCACTGAGCTTGCGCTCCTTGATCAGCGTGGCGCTCGCTACTTCGGTGACGGCGTTGACGAAGCGCTCGGACAAAGAGATACGCTCCTCGCGTAGCCCGGCCTTGACCCGAATCTGCATCGGGATGCCACGGAAGAATTGCACGAAGACCTGGGCCTCTCCATAGGCCGCGGCTTCCTCATCGCTATCCGGATTCCAGGCCGATTCCACGCCTTCCTGCCCGAATTGCTGTTGTACTTCGGACAAGATGGCGGCCCAATCAGCATTGCCTTTGCGGTCTAACGCCACGAAGTCGGCGGTGTGGAACACGCTTTTCACGCCAGGGATACTCAAGAAGCCACGAATCCATGGAGGGGCGGAGCGTTCGTTATCAAGCGTATATGTTTTCCGAATTCCCGGCTCCAGACTTTCATCCAAATGCAGCTTCATCGAATTCGGGCTAGGGGTAGGTTCAATAAAAATGATTTTCATACAATGTTCACATCTCCCTTCTTAGCTATTGTACCTCAATCCACCGTCTTGCCCAACCCTTCGTGTACTCCTGGCGCAAATGCATGGAATGAAAGGAATAAAAAGGTAAGTGCAATGACACACTAAGCGGCGAGGAGGCGGAAGTTACTCCTGCGGTTATTTTTGTTTGACGCGAAGTATGTGTTATATATGCTCGTAAGTACAAAGACCCGGTAGATTAGGGTGGAAAGTTTGGAAGAAGAGGGGGATTTGTTTTAAAATAGAAGAAAGTCATGTGGAGAGGAGCATTTGATTCATGTCAAGAACGCGCTACAACAACATCGACAATGTAAGTACGGATAAAACGTTGAAGCAGTTCGGACAATGGCGGGAAGAACGCCGTAGAAAAAGGAAGGATTATTCCTACGTCATTCCAAGTTCGCAACCTCAGCTTGATTTTCTACAGCAAAACCGTGAGGAGAGCACGGTGACCTGGATTGGGCATTCTACCTTCCTCATTCAATATCAAGGATTAAATATTGTGACGGACCCCGTCTGGGCAGCACGCATGGGATTTCAGCGGCGGCTGGCCGACCCGGGTATCGCCATTGCCGATCTTCCACCCATTGACGTTATTTTACTGTCTCATTCACACTACGACCATATGCATGTATCGTCCATCCGCCGTTTATACAGCGTCGCCACCACAATTGTAGTTCCCATCGGTTTGGGACGCAAGATGCGTCGCAAGGGCTTCCACCGTGTACAGGAAATGAGCTGGTGGGAGCAATTGCAAATCGGGAAGGTACTCATTTCGTTTGTCCCGACGCAGCACTGGACCCGGCGTACCCTGTTTGATACGAATACCTCCCATTGGGGCGGGTATGTATTGGAGCCGGCAGAGTTCGAACCGGATCAGAAGCCACAGGTGATTTATTTTGCCGGAGATAGCGGTTATTTCCGCGGGTTTACAGAGATTGGCCAGCGTTTCAGCATTGATATTGCCTTGCTGCCCATCGGTGCCTATGAGCCGGAATGGTTCATGACCAGTCAGCATACTACGCCCGAGGAGGCACTACAGGCCTTCGTGGATGTGAAGGGCAAACTGATGATTCCAATGCATTATGGCACCTTCCGCCTGGCGGACGACACAGCCCGGGAAGCCCTCGACCGCTTGGAGCAGGACCGCAAGCAACGGGGCATTCCCGAAGAGCAAATCAAGATTCTATTTCATGGCGAGACGCTGCGGTTGCCTTACTAACCTTTTGGAAGCATCGGCGCTTCTGGCGGGGATTACTCAACTAAAATGCTAATCTATGCTATAATATGGAGCCAGTAGTGCGATTATTGAAAAAAGGATGGTAATGCTCAAAATGATCAGTACAAATGGTGTGACGCTCCGCTATGGAAAACGGGCACTTTTCGAAGATGTCAATATAAAGTTTACACCCGGCAACTGCTACGGCTTAATTGGGGCAAACGGGGCCGGTAAATCTACATTCCTGAAGATCCTGTCTGGCGAAATCGAGCCGAACCAGGGTGAAGTATTCATGACGCCAAACGAGCGGATGGCTGTCTTGAAGCAGAACCACTATGAATACGATGAGTATCAAGTGTTGGAAACGGTAATTATGGGTCATGCAAGGTTGTATTCCATTATGAAAGAGAAGGATGCCTTGTATGCCAAAGCCGACTTCTCCGAAGAAGATGGTATGCGGGCGGGGGAGCTGGAGGGAGAATTTGCCGAACTGAACGGTTGGGATGCTGAACCGGATGCAGCGGCTCTCTTGATTGGCCTCGGGATTCCACGCGAGCTTCATGATAAGAAAATGATTGAATTAAGTGGCAATGAGAAGGTTCGCGTGTTGCTTGCGCAAGCCTTGTTCGGGCGTCCGCATAACCTGTTGCTGGATGAGCCAACGAACCACTTGGACCTGGAATCGATTCAATGGCTTGAGAACTTCCTGATGGATTATGAAGGCACCGTTATCGTGGTATCCCATGACCGTCACTTCCTGAATAAGGTGTGTACGCATATTGCAGATATCGACTTTGGCAAGATTCAGATGTATGTCGGTAACTACGACTTCTGGTATGAATCCAGTCAACTCGCCTTGCAATTGCAGCGCGATGCCAACAAGAAGAAGGAAGAGAAGATTAAGGAATTGCAAGCCTTTATCCAACGCTTCTCCGCCAACGCTTCCAAATCGAAGCAGGCGACTTCCCGGAAGAAACAGCTCGACAAGATTACCCTGGATGATCTTCGTCCATCCAATCGGAAATATCCGTTCCTGCACTTCAAGGGAGAACGCGAAGCGGGCAAGCAGTTGCTGACGGTTGACGCTTTGACGAAGAGCCTTGAAGGCGAGAAGGTGCTTGATAACGTCAACTTTGTGGTCAACAAGGGAGACAAAATTGCTTTTGTTGGGCCTAACGGGATGCCGAAGACAACGCTATTCCAGGTGATCATGAACGAAGTGGAAGCGGACGGGGGCGAGTATAGCTGGGGCGTAACGACTACCCAGGCTTATTTCCCTAAGGACAACTCTAAATACTTTGATGGCGTTGACCTGAACCTGGTGGAATGGCTGCGGCAATATTCCAAAGACCAGGATGAGACCTTCCTGCGAGGCTTCCTTGGACGGATGCTCTTCTCTGGTGAGGAAGCACTGAAGAAGGCCAGCGTATTGTCCGGTGGCGAGAAGGTACGCTGCATGTTGGCGAAGATGATGCTCAACGGCGCTAACGTATTGCTGTTCGATGAGCCTACCAACCACTTGGACCTGGAGTCCATCACGGCGCTGAATAATGGATTGATTGATTTTGACGGTACCATTCTGTTCACATCTCATGACCATCAATTCATTCAAACGATTGCCAACCGTATTATCGAAATCACGCCAAACGGTATTATTGATCGGATCATGACCTACGACGAATATCTGGAGAGCGAAGAGATTCAGAACTTGCGCAAATCCATGTATCCGGAAGAGGCTAACGTCTAGATCTGGGCTATATTCTATTCTGTCTGCTGGACAGACCAAAAGCCGCACGAGCGGTCCGATGAGGACCGATCTCGTGCGGCTTGTTTGTGTCACTTGGCTGCGTCCGTTGGCCTATGAACCGCCTGTACGACGACGCTGGTTGTTGGGCTTTTTATTATTTTGGCTTTTCAGTGCTTTGGTTTGAAGGCTGCCTTTGAGGCCTGGTTTACTGTCAGCTTGCTGCTGTTTTTTTTGTTGCAGCTTTTGGCGCATGGCTTCGGCCAGGTCGACTTTGCGAACATCCTTGTTATCTTCCGTCAAATATATCATCTCCTTCGAATGGAAAAAGGGGCTGTCCCTATTCTATACGTTTTTAAAAGCGCGTACAACGGGAATAATGAGTAACGCTGCTTTTACCGGGGGAAACACTGTTTCTCTAGACCCACACGAGGTTTGTTTGCTACGATGAATAGACATTTTTTTGAAATCTTCCGGGAGTCTGGGGGTACGATAACTTGGATATTTATGAAGATATACGTAAAGGAGAACGTGGAGCCTGGGTCAGCATTACGGCTTATATTGTGTTGTCCGCACTCAAGCTGGTCAGTGGCTTCTTTTTTGCTTCCAGTGCATTGCTCGCTGACGGATTTAATAACCTTACGGATATCGTAGCTTCCATCGCGGTGTTGGTAGGCCTGAAAATCTCGCAAAAGCCCCCCGATTCTGACCACGCCTACGGACACTTCCGAGCGGAAACGGTGGCGGCACTCGTTGCCTCCTTCATCATGGCGACGGTGGGGATTCAAGTTATTGTGAACGCGGTGCGGTCACTTGCTGCGGGAGAGCATACCGAACCCGATATTCGCTCCGCAATCATTGCCTTGGCCTGTGCGATCGCCATGGGGGGTGTCTATTGGTACAACCGGAGGTTAGCCAAGCAGATTAACAACCAGGCGCTGATGGCTGCGGCCAAGGATAACTTATCCGATGCGTTGGTTAGTATTGGAGCGGCTGTGGGCATCATCGGGGCGCAATTTGGCTTGCCATGGCTGGATGGAGCTGCCGCCGTAGTGGTAGGCTTGCTGATCTGTAAGACAGCTTGGGATATCTTTCGCCAATCGACCCATGACTTAACTGATGGCTTTGATGAGAAGGAACTGGGGGATCTGCGCAGCATTATTGCCAGGACCAGTGGAGTGGAAGGGATTAAGGATCTCAAGGCCCGCGTTCATGGCAATCATGTATTGGTGGATGTCGTCATTGAGGTTGACCCGCAGTTAACGGTAACCAAGAGCCATGAAATCAGTGACCGCGTAGAAGAGAGAATGCGTAAACTTCGCAATGTCATGCATGTTCATGTTCATGTCGAACCAAAGGAACCGTAAACGTAAAATAGGGAATAGTGCAGAGATATAAACCGAACCGAAAGATGGGATGATGGAAGCCCCACTTGCTGGTTCGGTTTTTTGCTGTGCGTTTCATCACTCTCAATATGAAATAATTACCAACAACCAGTAAGGTTGTCCAAAATATGGGCCTATGGTTACAAAAAAGTAACTTTTATGGTGGAAGGAAGTGGAATGAACTTCGATTAAATGAGGTGGGTGAAGAATTTTTGGGTAATTAGACACCCTGAAATGACAAATTTTTGACGAAAAACAGGACCTGGGACATGATGTTTGCTTTCTAAGTTGTATGATAAACGACCGATTTAGACATCTTTCGACAAGGGATATAATGGGCACAAGTCCAAAGAAAGGAGAGATCATGAAAACCAGTCCAAACGCACCAAGAACTTACTTACCCGTAGGAGGAATTTGATTTTTTATGAAACGAAGTATAACGATCACATTGTTGAGTGCCCTTCTTCTCACTTCTTATACAGCTCTTCCAAGTCAGGCTGCAGCGGCGACTGTAAAGTCAGCGGATGCTACAGGTTACATCGTTAGCGGTGTTAACTTTCGTGACGAGCCCTCTGTCTCTGGCAAGGTCATCGGTTTCTTGAACAAAGGTTCGGAAGTTGCCGTATTGGACCAGAGCAATAAATATTTCTACAAGGTCCAGTCGACAGACGGGACGGTAGGTTATGTCAGTGCCAGTAGTAAATACATCAAAGTGACTACCACTTCTACTCCTGCCCCTTCCCCAGTTCCTGCCGAGCCTTCCGTGGCGCGGTCGGCCAAAGTGGTGTATGGCGTGAACCTGCGCTCAGAGCCGTCGACTTCGGGCAAGGTCATTACCATGCTCAGCAAGGGCACGTCCTTAACGATCCTGGATCAAAGCAATACCAGCTTCTATAAAGTACGTACCTCGGATGGCCGGACCGGCTACGTCAGCACGAATGACAAGTATCTGAGCATAGAGGGGAAAGTTCAACCTGCGGTGCCTGCACCTGCACCTATTAGCAGCATCAGTCGGCAGATTGATCAGGTCGTTGAGACCGGGATGAAATATTTGGGCACCCCCTATGAATACGGGTCCAATCGCAATACCACCACCACCTTCGATTGCTCCGATTTTATCCGGCATATTTTCAAAGAAACCCTGGGCATCACCTTGCCAGCCGATTCTCGCAAGCAGGGAGACTATATCAAGGATAATGGCACCGCCGTGTACAACATTAATAACCTCAAACGTGGTGATCTGGTCTTCTTCATGAGCTATAAAGGTTCCTCAGCCAAATCGTATCAGGGCATCAACAAGTCGACGGCCCGCATTACTCACGTTGCTTTATATTTGGGTGATGGTAAGCTGCTGCATACGTATTCCAAGGAATCAGGCGGCGTTAAATTGGACAAGCTCGATGGAGCTTGGGTTCACCGCTTTCTCTATGGGGGCAGTGTATTAAAATAAGAATAAAGCTATGAAACTTACGCCGCTTCGACGTCCTTTCCCTTCGGGGGAGGGCGACGTCAAAGCGGCGTTACCTGTTTTACTTGGTGAATTTCGTGTTATAGTTAAAGAAGAAGCAGGCTTGACAAAACAAGCAACGGAAAGCGAGGAACCTGGATGATTTGGCAGATCAGTGTGGCGGTTGTGGCGTTAGCCTTCGTAGTGCTTGTCGTGTATCTGGTCAAAACGTTGAAGGCAGCAGAGCAATCGCTGCACACGACAACAACAACATTGCAGGAGGTACAGAAGACGATCGACCAGCTTGGCTTTGAGGTCAAGCAAATCGTGAAGCAAGCCAACGACTTGACGGGCGATATTCAGCATAAGATGAAGCAAATTGATCCCGTGCTGGAATCGGTCAAAAATGCCGGAGAGGTATTAAATGAGGTCACATTGGCTACCAAGCAGGTATCGGTGGCGTTGGCTGGAAGAATCAAGAATCGGCAACGTGCACGGCGGGAAGCGACTAAAGTGGCCGTAACTCCCAGACCAGCGGTTCAGCCATCGGTAGCTGCAAGCCAGCACGAACCACCGTCCAGCGCTAGCAAGCCAGGCGGTTGGGTGAAATGGGTAGATGTGGCGGCGGATGTATGGCAGAAATATCGGGGGTAGTCTGTTTCATTTTCTGTCCAGATGGGTATTATAAGTTGATAGCCTGGTTGGCGGGAAGAGTTAACACCGTATCCAGAGGGAATGGGGGACACTCCGTTCCCTTTATTTTTTTAACAGGGAGATTGCCATGAGAATTCTAATCGTTGACGACAATTTGACCAATATCATTATCGTGCGTGAAATCCTCAAGAAGGAAAAGTATCGGAATACGATTGCCGTATCCTCCGCCAAACAGATGTTTGAGAGGCTTGGTGTCAAGGATCTGGATAATATTGAGGACAGCGGCCCGTCAGACGTAGATCTAATTTTGCTGGATATGATGATGCCGGAGATGGATGGTACCTCTGCTTGCCGTTTGTTGCAGCGTTCTGAGCATTTACGGGAGATTCCCGTCATTATGGTTACAGCGGTGGGAGACTCCAATAAACTGGCAGAGGCCCTGGATGCCGGGGCAGTTGATTACGTGACCAAGCCGATCAACAAGGTGGAACTTATGGCCCGAATTCGCTTGGCCCTACGGCTCAAGCTGGAGAAGGATTGGCATCGCAACCGTGACCAGCGGATTCAGGAGGAGTTGAAGCTGGCTTCTCTTGTACAAAACGCAGTGCTCAGTTCACCTATTCAAGAGGACGAGATTGAGATTAACGCCATCTATAAGCCATCCTATGAATTGGCCGGAGACTTATACTCCTGGTATGCGCTTGGTGATGGAAGGTATGCCGTCATCCTGCTTGATATGATGGGCCATGGTATTTCCTCCTCCTTATTCTGTATGTTCATCTCTTCTGTACTGAAGGATACCGTACATACGTATGTTGAACCGGAGAAGGTCATTCAGGAGCTTAACCGACGTTTTATTCAACTACATATTGAGAGCAAGCTCATTCAATATTATTTTACGGCGATCTATTTGGTAGTAGACACTCGACACCGCAAAATTGATTACGTTAATGCCGGACATCCACCGGCGTTATTCTACCAAGGAGATGGTGAACTTGTCCGTATGGACCAGGTTGGCCCTCCCGTGGGATTATTTGATTATATCGAAACCGAACCTCAGACCCTATATTATGAAGGGGAGGGGCATATTGTGTTGTATACGGATGGACTGACCGATGTGCAACCGGATTTGCAGGAGGAGCGTCAGGCCTGGCTGGAGGAGCAGCTTGATATGGGTTGCCACCAATTTGATGAAGCCAAGTTGAACAAGCTGTTCTTCGCAGATGCGTTTCCCGAGGAACGGGAAGATGACAAATGCCTGGTATGGATTTCGTTAAAATAGTGGAAGTATCTGGCTTGATTCAGGGACGTACAGGCTGGGTTATGTTGTAATAAGAAAACTTATTTCAGGAGAGAAAACGGATGAATACAAGAAAAAGTGAGAAATTTTCGGCAACGCCTCAATGGGAGGACGGAGTTCACATCGTATATCTGCGAGGTGAGCTGGACTTATCCGTAGCTCCTGATTTTCGCAAGTTGATGGAACCGCTGGTAGGTAATGATGAAGCTGATTTGGTCCTTAATCTGAAAGAACTGAAATACATCGACAGTACGGGCATCGGTATCTTGTTGTCCATTCTGAAAGCGAGACAGGGAATGACTTCACGGTTCTACGTTCAGGAAGTACCGGATCATATTCGCAAATTGTTTGAAATGACCGGGATTGCTAAGTTCTTTGCCGCACAGGAGAATTCCCAATAGGAAAGGATAGAGAAGCAATGATAGAGCAAGTAGAGAGAATCGTCATTAGCCTGCCGGCAACTGCCGAGTACGTAGACATCGTAAGGTTGAACCTATATGGCGTGGCCTCCAAGATGGGATTTTCGTATGAAGAAATTGAAGATATGAAGGTAGCGGTATCCGAGGCATGCAACAATTCCGTATTATATGCTTACAAGCATGCGCCAGGAACCATGGAAATCACGTTCGACGTACTGGCCGATGCCTTATCGATTACGGTCAAGGATCAAGGGGAGAGCTTTGAGCCGTGGGGCACAGACGAAGGGCGCGTAACCTTGCACGATAAGGAGCTTAGCGATGCGCCTATCGGAGGTTTAGGTTTCTACTTGATGCAAGCGCTGATGGATGATGTCAGCGTGGAGAGCCAGGCGGGACATGGAACGAAGGTGATGATGGTCCGCAAGCTCCAGAGAAGTGAGGAGGCCGTATGACCCACAAAGCGACTCCCCAAGGCGCTTTGAATGATTCTATCAGTCTGATCAAACAATATCAGGCGACGAAAGACAATGAAATTGCTACCGAACTGATTCGCAGATATGATTCCATGGTGAAGATGGCTGCCGGGAAAATTGCTCGCAATAGGCCCGATTTGTACGAAGATCTGTACCAGGTCGGCGAAATGGCGCTCGTGCGTCTATTGCAGCAATATGACAGTGAACTGGGTATCCCCTTCGAACCATATGCGATGAAGAGTATGATCGGGCATATGAAGAACTATTTACGTGACAAGTCCTGGTATATCCAGGTGCCACGTCGCATCAAGGAAAAGGGCGCCCTCGTTCAGCAGGCGATTGATGAACTGACCATGCGGCTGGAGCGTTCCCCTGATGTGAAGGAAATCGCTGATTTCCTGGAACTGTCGGTGGAAGAGACCGTCGAGGTGCTTGCTGGACGGGAATGCTACCATTATGTATCTCTGGATTCTCCGCTGTCTGCAGATGAGAGTGCCGCAACGCTTGGTGAATTAATCAGTGCGGATGTAGATGATTACGATGCGGTGGAGAACCGCATGGATCTGCAGGAGGCCTTGGGACATCTGAAGGCCCAAGAACAGCAGGTGCTGTTGCTCGCCTTCCAGGAGGGGCAATCTCAGCGGGCTATCGCCCAGAAGTTGGGCGTCTCCCAGATGAGTGTCTCGCGGATTCAGAAGCGGGCTACAGAGAAGCTGAAGCAAATCATGAACGATTACCCTGTGAACTGATGAATAGGTCCTTCACGCGCTGCCGCAAGGTTCGGGCAGCGCTTTTTGATCCTCATATTCTCCTATACTTACGGCTTCGAATGCGTATTTTCTTCTCTGGCTGCTTGTAGCCATTGGGCTGCGGCTATACTATACTGTGGAAGGAAAGTAAGCGGGTATAAGGAGAGAACTCATGATGGATTATCAAGAGGCATTGTTAATTAGAGAGTATCGGGCAGGCATTCTGGAATGCGCCCATTATGGGCATATATGTGTAATTAACGAACGGGGTGAAATACAAGGACGTGTAGGCAACCCTCATGCTACGGTATTTACGCGCTCCTCGGCCAAGCCGATTCAGGCCATTCCGGGGATTCGGGCAGGCATCCATAAGTCCTACAATTTAAATGATGAGGAAATTGCCGTGATGGCTGCCTCTCATCGATCCGAGACGGCTCATGTGGAGGTGCTGGAGCGCTTGCTCCATAAGGTGGGGCTGGCAGAAGAAAAGCTGGTATGTGCCCCCAGCCTGCCGCTGGACAGCTCGGCAAGAGAGAGATTGCTACGCCAGGGCGGGGAGAGAAGACGCCTGTATCATAATTGCTCGGGCAAGCACCTTGGCGTACAAGCGTATTGCAAGCTAAAGGGCGAGTCTCTGGACACTTACAATTTGCCAGAGCACCCGGTGCAACAGGAGATTCTGAGTACACTGGCCGAACTGGCGGATATCCCTCAGGAACAAATTTCTCTCGGTACGGATGGTTGCGGCTTCCCCGTCTTCGCGTTGCCCCTTTCCGCCTTGGCGGCGGCTTACTTGAAGCTGGCTTGTCCTGACCTGATTGCTGACACCAATACGGCTAGCGCAGCGAATACCATCGCCACGGCCATGAACCGGTATCCTAAGCTGGTTGCCGGAACAGGGCGAATTGATTCTATTCTGCTGGAGGATGACAACATCGTAGCCAAGGGTGGATTTAAAGGAGTTTATGCCTTTGCCTTGCGTGATGAACGCTTGGCCGTGACATTCAAGATTCAGGATGGCTCTGAGGAAGAGTGGGGTCTGATTGTGCTGACGGTGCTGGAGCAACTGGGATATGGGAACGAAGAGACGCTTCGTAAGTTACGCGAAGCGTTCCCATCCGCCATTCGTAATGATGAGGGCTGGCAGGTTGGCCAGAGCGAACCCGCCTTTAAGCTTGCACAATAACAAGTTCTATGTCTATGCTTTGTGGCGAAGGCGTCCCAATTCCTGGGCCAGTGCCTCCACCTCGGAGATGCTCAGCCGTTCTTTGCTCATTACGATGTCATAAACGTCACGGATATCGTCATATTGATCTGTGTGGAAGGCTGTCGCTGTCATGGCTGCACCTGAGGCCATTCTGAGTTTGCTTTTGATCGCTTCGATCATGTATTCAATGTTTTCGTGGGTTTTCATCGATAAATCCATCATTACTTCATCCTTCCGGTAAGGGTTTTCCGCTATTGTACCATGTTGGCGGCCATCAGACGAAGTTTTGCGATGGATGGTTCGAATGCGTTACAATCAAATTACGTTACACTGGGAGGACAACGCTGTAGGTTGCCCCTTGCCGATCTAAGGAGGCGATGGCTGAATCGTGGGAGAACGGAAGGAATGGCCAGTAACGGGGCTGGACCGAACAAAGCTTAATGGAACTGAATTGCAGGGCTTTTTTAACGGGATTCGTCTTCGCCATCCCGGGGAAGCTATTACCTTCTTGTGTATCGGTACTGATCGCTCAACCGGGGATGCCCTGGGACCGCTGGTAGGCACCAGACTCACTGAACTTGGCTTTGCTGGGGTCATTGGCACGCTGCGCGAGCCTTGCGATGCGACCAATTTGGAGAGACGCATGCTGGAAATCAGCAGGGAGGGTATTGTTATCGCCATTGATGCTTGCCTGGGAACGGCGGAATCGCTGGGGCATTACCTGGTCTCTGAGCAACCCTTGCAGCCAGCCAGATCTGTGGGAGGGAACCTCCCGGAGGTAGGCCATTACAGCTTGGCCGCCGTTGTTAACGTGAAGGGTCCCAAGCCATACTGGACCTTGCAAATGACTTCGCTGTACAAGGTCATGCACATGGCCGACGAAATTGCGGTCGCTGCTGCCGCAGCATTCCGTAGTGATTCAAAATGAAGAAAATGATTTAAGTATGTATTTAAAAAGTCGGGTTTGCAGGACCGAAGCTTATGCTTTCGATGTGCGTTTTTTCAAAACGCTTGAGTTGGATGAAGGTAGGGACGTCAGTAGCGGAGCTATACGTTTTCGGAGAAAACGACTTCGGAAGCAATGGGTACGTGAGCATCTCAAATGTTTCTGCAAGAAACATGCTACGGAAGCATATGCTAGGCCCGGCTGAATTCAAGATTCGATGTCGAACTTACTCCTTGAACTGCTTCGTTCAGGAAAGACGACTTTTTGAACAACCTCTTTAACTAAATCCCAAAAGAGAAAGTAGGTAGCGAAAATGGACAAGATGACGGTTAACGGTAATTCGATCGCCTATGAGAGCCAAGGGCAAGGTGAAACGGTAGTATTACTGCACGGCTTTTGCGGCAGCTCCGCATACTGGGAGAAGGTTCAACCGCTGCTTGCTGATCAATATCAGGTCATTGCACCTGATTTGCGTGGGCATGGGGCCTCGGATGCGCCACTTGGAGCGTATACGATTGAGCAAATGGCCGATGATGTAGCCGAACTGCTCAACAAGCAGGGGATTTCAAAATATACATTGTTAGGACATTCGCTAGGCGGCTATGTAGCGTTGTCGCTGGCAGAGCGATATGCTTCAAGGTTGCGGGGGTTCGGGTTGATTCATTCAACCGGATATCCCGATAACGAGGAAGCGAAGGAGAAGAGACTCCAGGCGGTGAGCTCCATTCGGACAGAAGGGATTACCAAATTTGTTGATGGACTGGTGCCCGGTTTGTTTGCCCAGGAAAGTCTGGAGAAGCTAACCTCCGAGGTAGACCGGGTGAAGGAGATCGGTTATCGTACCCCTCCTCAAGGAGCAGAAGGTGCAGCGCTGGCTATGCGCGAGCGGCCAGACCGCAGAGAGGTTATGGAGAATGCCTCCCTTCCACTCTTGCTGGTTGCCGGCGAGAGCGATCAAGTTGTACCTCTGGCGAAGCTGTTCACTACGGAAGGTCCGCAAGTGACCAAGGCGGTCATTAAGGGCGCTGGTCATATGAGCATGTACGAAGCACCCGAGCAATTGACCGCCGTCATTACTGATTTTTTGCGGAGTGTATCGGACCCATCGGAAGAGGCGTGATTGCCGATAAAGGGAAGCCGAGCCTTTAGAAGGTTTGAATGAACTGATGCCTAAGCCCGGAGTTTCTCTTAGAACTCCGGGCTTAGGCATTCACGTTCCCTGCGGTTTATTCATAGAGATTGCATTTATAATGCGTGACCTCTTATAGGAAGGAGATTGGGAGATGCTGCGAAGAGATTATTTAGTACGGATGATTGAAGAGATGACGGAAGTGCTGGGCAAGGTGTTTATGCTGAGACAGAACAAGAAGCTGACCGAAGCATTATGGTCGCTGGATGAGCTATACAAGAGACAATTTCGCCTGCATGCCCGTTTGCTGGACACCTTGCCGGCCAAGGATATCGTAGAGCTGTTTCATAGCGGCGGCGAATTGGAGGCAGACAAGCTGCAAAGTCTGGCCAGGCTGCTTAAGGAAGAGGGCGATATTCGCTTGGCCATGCAGGAGGAAGAAGAGGCGGCAGCCCGCTGGATGAAGGCGCTGCACTTGTACTTGGCAGCAGGCCTGCATAGAGCGGACCGTTCGTTATGGAACTGGCCTGATGCTGTCTCCGAACTGCAAGCCTTGCTTAAATCCTACCGGCTACCCCCGGAAACGGAGCTGTTACTCATGAAGCTGGAGGAGAGCGAAGGACGCTATGATCAAGCCGAGAATGCACTCTACCGCCTGCTGACGGAAGAATCCATTTCCAAGGAGGAAGCAGATGCCTTTTATCAACGCCTGCTGATATTACCTTCTGAACAACTGGAAGAAGGCGGCTTGCCGCTGGAAGAGGTGCGGGAAGGGTTGCTGGAACTGGAGAAGCATTTCTAGATAAGTTGAATTAAAGAAAAGGCAAAATAAGCAAGCGAGAAAAATGATTCTGAAGAAGTGGAGCGTTCGCCTTTGGGAATGGATTTCTACCTTATAAGAATTTATTGAATAAAAGAAATCTGTGAGCAACAGCGATCGTAAGAACATTTTCTCGTCTGCTTCTTTGCGTTAAACATAAGTTCAACTTATATAGATAGCTATATTATTTATTTTTGAACTCAGAAAGGTAGTGGATGACCTATGGAATCCCTTGATACACTCGTTCGTGAACTGGCAGAGCAAGCAAGTCTGATTACAGCTACGCTCAGTGGACGCCGTAAATCAGGTGAGGACGAATATACCAAGGTGCAGATCAAGCCAGTTGAAATCAAGCGGGAACTGCATTATCAATTTGCGTACCATTACAACAACAAAGTGCTGCACCGCAATATAACGCCAGAGGCTTATGCCGATGAGTTATACAGACTCCTGTCAGATGAATTTCGCCAAGGGCTGCTCTGTACAGCAGAGGTGGACTATCAGGTGCTCATCAGCAAGAAATTCAAGGTATCAATTTTGAAGAAGGCACCTACGCGCAAAGCTCCAAATCAGTTGACACACAATCGCAGGAAGCAATATGTACTGGAGGAAGGCGTGCCTGTCCCTTTCCTGGTCGAGCTGGGTATTATGAATGCGGAAGGCAAAGTGCTGGCCAAGCGGTACGATAAGTTTAAGCAAATAAATCGTTTTCTGGAGATGGTTCAGGATGTTCTTCCCCATTTACCGGAGGGTCGCCCGTTGACGATCGTTGATTTTGGTTGCGGTAAGTCATATCTGACCTTTGCGTTATATCATTACTTGGCGGTTCAACAGCAGCGCAAGCTTCAAGTGGTCGGACTGGATTTGAAAAAAGAGGTTATCGAGCATTGCGGCGAACTGGCTCGCAAGCTGCACTATGACGATCTACGGTTCCTGGTTGGTGATATTGCCGACTATGACGAATTGAGTGCCGTAGACATGGTCGTTACGTTGCATGCTTGTGATACGGCTACCGACGCCGCCTTGGAGAAGGCGGTTCGCTGGAACGCTTCGGTCATTTTGTCCGTGCCCTGCTGTCAGCATGAACTGTTTAATCAGGTGAACAATAAAGCACTGGCGCCGCTCCTGGATCATGGGATCTTGAAGGAACGCTTCTCGGCGCTAGCGACGGATGCCATTCGGGCCAAACTGCTGGACGTGATGGGCTACAAGACGCAACTGCTCGAATTTATCGATATGGAGCATACGCCCAAGAATATTTTGATCCGGGCCGTGAAGGCCCCAAGTGCTGATACTGCTGCATTGTGGTCCGAGTACGAAGCATTCCGCCAATTTCTTGACGCGGCGCCCTATCTGGAGCGAGCTTGCCAAGACCTGCTACCTCCGGTGCTTGTCCCAGCCAAAGGCTAAAAGCGAGGAATAAGCTGCTTCATTTCCGTGAATGAATGGTAAGGAGTCTCTCCGGTAGTGCTGAAACTAGCTCTGGCCGGGGAGTGAACACGGGCGGGGTGAAGCGTTGAATAGGATGCGGCGGGTGAGAAGGCAAGAAAAAAGCACCAGTAGCACCAGTCTATATGGGCTAGGTATGGCTATAACAGTGACAGGACTGCTGTGTGTTCTCCTACAGGGGCTATTTGATATAGATTCTTACGGAGGTTTGTTGCTCATTTCAGGCTGGCTGTTCGCAACCGCAGTTGGCTGGTTTGTGGTGGGGTTGAACCAGACCTCTGTCGCTGGTTGGGCTCCATTGCGCAGAATAGATATGAATACCCACTACCAGAATGTCGCAAATAAGGGACTATGGCTCAAGGGATGGTTCGGATTCGTAGCGGGTCCCGTTGTACTGGTGGTTTTGTATTCCTTCCACGGGTTGAAGGGACACCCTTTATCTGTTCAGGCCACTGTGGAGGATGTACTGCATTGGTCTTTTATAGCTGTATTTGGTATCGGCTTATACAAGCTTGGTCAACTGGGGAAGACGGGCCGTCACTGGCTGACGGCAGGGTGGCTGGCTACCGGGAGCCTGCTGACGATAACAGCGCTGACTTCCGTATACGGCCTGTGGCCCCTGCCGGGAGCGATACTGCGTACCGCCGATTCAGCCGTATCGGCGACAGGAGCCCGGCTTGGCGGGTTATTGCAGTATCCGAACACCTTCGGCGCGGTGATGGCGGTGTTCGCCCTGGAGCGGCTGATGCGGCTTGCCCGCTTAAGCCGCCGCGCCTTTACGCGCGAGGGCGGCTGGCAGGGACAGCGGGCGGCAATGCTCGCCCTGCTGTTCACCCTCTGCCTGCTGCTGAGCGAATCGCGCGGGGCGCTTGCTGCCGCGCTGCCCGGCTGGGCCGCGGGCTATGCGCTGCTGCGCGGCACCCGGCGCTGGCGCTACGCGTTGCACAGCGCGGCGGTGCTCGCCGCCGCCATGCTCCTCGCGCGCCAGCTTGCCGCGGCGCAGCTTGCGCCAGCGCTGCTGCCCGCACTGCTGGCGCTGGCCGCCGTGCTGGCGGCCCTGGCGCTCGCGCAGGGGCTCGCCGCGCGTTATGGGCCCCGGTGGGGCCCACGCCGGATGCGCCGCCGCTATCGCTTGGCGGCGCTGGTAGTTGCCGCGTTGCTGCTCGCCGCGGCGCTACTGCATGCCGCCGGGGCGGCGGGGCAAGGATTCCCGGGGCGGCTGCTCCGCCCGGAGACCGGGTTCGCCCGCGCGGCTATGTATGGCGATGCCGTGCAGTTGCTCCGGCAGGCGCCATGGCTTGGCCAGGGCGGGGATACCTGGCGCCACGCTTTTCGCAGCCTCCAAAGCACGCCCTATGTCGGCAGCGAGGTGCACAGCGGATACCTTGATTTAGCCCTGAATATTGGGCTTCCCGGGCTGGGGTTTGTCCTGCTGTGGCTAGGGCTTCAAGGCGTTCAATTGATACGCCGCCGTAGCGCTATGCTGCCCTCCTATGTGGCCTTACTCCTGCATAGTGCGATTGATTTTGATATGAGCTATGGCTTGATTTGGCTGCTTCTGCTATGGATGGCGGCGGATACCGTTCGTCCCGGTAGATTCAGGATTTCTCACAAAAGACCATTGCGCCCTGCGATCTGTCTTCTTGCTGCGGTCTGTCTTGTGCTGCTTGGTCTATCAGGCTTGCGGCAGGCCACAAGCCTGAAGCTGTACCAGCAAGCGTTAAGTAAATATGCTGCACCATCCACCGAGGAGCGGAGACTTGAGGCCGCTTCGGATCTGTTGCGCTGCTCTTTGGCCCTGACTCCTTACCGCAATCAAGCCCGTTTGGTCCTGGCTTCCAGGTCCAACACCCCTGAGAAGGTGTCCTTGTTGCGCCAAGGGCTAAGCTATGAGCCTGGGGATGCCAGGCAATGGCTGGTGCTGGGCCGTGCGTTGGCTGAGAGCAATCATGCCGGAGCGGTCCCGGCTTTGCGGCAAGCGGTGACATTGGATCGATTCGACCACAAGGGCCAAACGATAGTCTTACAGGAGCTGCTGCAATTGGCAGAACGTTTACGGGAGCAAGGCCAAATGTCGGAGGCGCTGAAGGTAGCGGATGTTGGCCTTGCTCTTTACGAGGATTATGCGAAGCAAGCAGAGACGGTGATGAGGCTGACCCTGGCACGTAACGACCGACAATTCAATCTCACTAGCGAGGCGGAGGAATGGGGGGGAAGGTTGCAAGCGGTTGTCGATACTCTCTCCTGGAACGGTCACGATCAGCAAGTGCGGCGCTAACCTGCTGTGCTGGCGTTAACCTCCAAACGCGGCGCGAAAGGCAGCCGACAAGCGCTGCTGGTCAACCTCCCACAATTCGGCAAGCTCGGGGCTGACGGCCTCATCCCACCAATCAGCGAGCAGCTTGCGATTGCTTATATTTTCCCCAATCCATAGCAGATTACCGATGACCTTTTTATAGTATAAAGTCTCGCCTTCCTTCAGCTTCTCTTCGGGAACGAACAGGCCCAGACGCTTGATCGTCCGGTAGAGTTCTTTGCTGCAACTGCGGCGAATTTTGCGTGGTGTAGGTAGTGCATTGGAATTCGGTGATTTCGCGGGAAAATTTGTCATAGCGGAAGCTCCCTCCTAATGTAAATGACCTCTATTCTGTCAGCATATGCAGCGGGTTTCGCCAGAGTCACCCCTCGCAGGCAAGTAGAATGCATGTCCGCGGCTGTGATAGAATAGACTGAGGTCATAGGGGAAATTTGGCTAACCTCTGAAGAGAAGAAATGTAATGGGGAAAGAGGACGAAGCAGTGGAATGGATATCGAGCATGATCAGTGTGTTGTTGGAGTGGATTCAGCAATTGGGTTATTTCGGGATTATGCTGGGCTTAATGATCGAGGTCATCCCGAGTGAAATTGTACTGGCTTATGGCGGTTACTTGGTACACCAAGGCCATATTCATTTTATCGGTGCCGTTGTTTTCGGCGTCATTGGTGGCGTGATTGCCCAGTTGTTCATTTATTGGATTGGCCGCTATGGCGGCAGGCCAATATTGGAGAAGTACGGAAAGTATATTTTAATTCAGAAAAAGCATATCGACGTATCGGAAGCGTGGTTCTTGAAATACGGGTCAGGGGTCATTTTTACGGCCCGGTTCATCCCGGTTGCCCGGCACGCCATCTCCATTCCTGCGGGAATGGCTAAAATGCCAGTGAGCAAATTCCTGGTATTGACGACGTTGGCGGTCATTCCATGGTCGGTTTTGTTCGTATATTTAGGGATGTTACTCGGTGAACAGTGGCAGCATGTGGATGAGAAGGCCGGTCCATACATTATGCCGATTTTACTGGGGGCGCTGGCCCTCTTGATCGTGTATCTAATTGTCAAAACCTATAATCATCGTTCAAAGAAGGACGCATAATTACACTTAAGACCAGAAGGAGGAAGCGGAAGAAGATAAGAATAAATCCTGTGTATTGTTCTTGTTATTCCGTGTTATAGCATGCTAAGAATAGATACTTGCACTTTAGGACCTTTGCAGACAAATGCTTATTTGCTGCGGGGAGAAGACGAAGGCCGGGCCATCATCATTGATCCGGGTATGAATCCAGCGCCATTGCTGCGCAAAATTGAAGGTCTGGACATTGAAGCTATCCTGCTGACCCATGCCCATTTCGATCATATCGGGGGCGTGGAGGAAATTCGCCAGGCCAAGAAGTGTCCGGTATACATTCATCCGATCGAAAGTGATTGGTTGACTACGCCCAAGCTGAATGGATCACTAATGTGGCCGGAGGTGGGTCCACCGATTTCGACAGCGGCTGCAGAATATGACTTGGCTGAGGGGCAGAATCTACATTTCCTCGGGCATGACTTTACGGTATACCATACGCCGGGCCACTCGCCAGGCAGTGTCAGCTTTTTGTGCGGAAATGATTTGTTTTCAGGGGATGTTCTGTTTCGCCTGGGCGTAGGAAGAACCGATCTGCCGGGAGGCCGGGAGGTGGACCTGTACAACTCGATCAGAGGCAAGCTGTTTAATTTGAGCGACGAGGTCAAGGTGTATCCGGGGCATGGTCCGCGGACGACGATTGGCTATGAGCGGGCAAACAACCCATATGTATCGTAACAGGTGTTGAAAAGCTGACTTTTTAAATCGCATCAATAAGACAAAATCTACGAAAAAGTGCAAAATGAGTGGACAAAAATGCAAGCCTTTGATAGGATGTACTTATTAAATCATTGTAACCTTTGCGAAGCACGCAAGCTGTGGACCTGATCCCGGTTTGCGTTCTTTTTATTTTCAGGTTAATAGGACGTTGCTGGAATCTGTCTAAATGCCTTGACCGGACTCCCTTACTTTTAGTAGGATAATATAAAGCAATAAGCAACACATTTTTCAGTTATTTTTCAAACACACATATCAGGGAGGTAGACGATGCTTCATTTGGGAGAGAAAATTGTAATCGTCGGCGATGCTTTTGAGCAGAATCTTCCTGTTGGGGAATATGGCTACGTAATTGCTTATGACCGCAATCCGGATAATGCATTTGATTATGTCATCCGCTCGCCGAAGACGGGGCGCAATTATTTTGTTCCGCAGAGTGATGTAGAATCCGAAGAACGGCTAATCGAGCAGGAAGTAGAGCGCACAACGCAGGAAGCCTTGATTGATTATGCGTTAGCTACGCATAACGAGAAGCTGTTTCATCATATTATGAATGGCGAAGGCAACGAAGCAAGCGCGCAGGAGGAACCAACAAAGGAAGCGATGTCCCAGGCGGAATTCATCAAACAGGTGAATTTGCGGGCGTGGATATAGGGAAGGGCCGGTCAACCGGCTCTTTTTCTTTTTTTAGAGGTAGTTTTAAAAGTCGGCTTTTGATCACGAAGCGGATGCTGGGAGTGGATTCGGCGTCGAATCTTGAATTCAGCCGCTCCTTGCGATGCTCACGTACCCACCACGTACGCTCCGCTTCTCAGTCCCTGGCTTCATCCAAGCTTCTTGGTGCTGAAAAGCCGACTTTTAAAACTGATATTTGAAAGAGGTAGTTTTAAAAGTCGGCTTTTGATCACGAAGCGGATGACGGGTAGTGGATTCGGCGTCGAATCTTGAATTCAGCCGCTCCTTGCGATGCTCACGTACCCACTACGTACGCTCCGCTTCTCAGTCTCTGGCTTCATCCAAGCTTCTCGGTGCTGAACATCTACAGAGCGGAGGGTCGTAGGGATTCTGGAGAAACTTAAAGCTTTCTGAAGGAAAGCTGCATCGAAAGCCTATGCTTGTTCGCCTTTGCGAGTGAATTTCTACCTTAATAAGAATTTATTGAATCAGGAAAATCCAGGAGGGGCAGCGATCGGAAGAACCCTACGAACCCATAGGGCCTCATCGCACATATGTCAAGCAATTGCTCGCCGCTACTTTAACGGATTGAATTGCGTCGCAAACTAAAATATAATTTTAATCAATTGCACACGCATGGTAGAATGAACGAATCATGCACGATTGATAAGGAGGGCAACAACGTGAGTATCCAGACCAAGGATGTGGAACATGTGGCCAAGCTGGCCCGTCTGCACTTGACGGAAGCCGAGCGCGATATGTTTACGGAGCAACTGAATGCGATTCTTAAGTATGCTGACAAGTTAAATGAATTGAATACGGACGCCATTGCGCCAACAACGCATGTGCTGCATCTAAGCAACGTAATGCGTGAGGACGAAGTCAAGGATAGCTTGCCGCAAGAGAAGGTATTCCGCAATGCACCGGATGAAGAGGATGGGCAGTTCAAGGTGCCGGCTGTACTTGAGTAGGCTACTATATAAGAAGTAGTTTGAACCTGCGTTATAAGTAAAATCAGCTTAAGATGTGATAAATGAAGGAGGAAGCGGATTTGGCGCTTTTCGATTTGCGTTTGCAGGAGATACATAATCAGCTTCATGATAAGAAGCTGTCCGTTTCCGAACTCGTTGGTGAAGCTTTGGCCAACATTCGGGAGTACGATGGTAAGATCGGCGCTTATTTGGCGCTCAACGAAGAGGGAGCCGAAGCGGGGGCTGCCCGCCTGGATCAGAAGCTTGCATCCGGCGAAGCGATGGGCCTGCTGTTCGGTTTGCCGGTAGGCATTAAGGATAATATGGTGACCGAAGGCTTGCTGACGACCTGCGGGAGCCAATTCCTGAAGAATTATGATCCTATTTATGATGCTACAGTGGTCAGCAAGCTGAAGGAAGCGGACACGGTCACGATCGGCAAGCTCAACATGGACGAGTTCGCCATGGGCGGCTCCAATGAGAATTCCAGCTTTCATCCTGTACGTAACCCGTGGGATTTGAATCGGGTGCCCGGGGGGTCCAGCGGTGGTTCGGCAGCAGCAGTAGCTTCGGGTGAGGCGTTCTTTACTCTCGGTTCGGACACGGGCGGATCGATTCGCCAGCCGGCCTCTTATTGTGGTGTGGTTGGACTTAAGCCAACCTACGGACGAATTTCCCGTTATGGTCTGGTGGCTTTTGCTTCGTCACTTGATCAGATTGGACCTATTACCAAGAATGTCGAGGATGCTGCTTACGTACTGCAAGCTATCGCGGGTTACGATCCGAAGGATTCCACTTCGGCCGACGTATCGGTCCCTGACTATGTGAGCGCGTTGACCGGTGATATCAAAGGTTTGCGTATAGCTGTGCCGAAGGAATATCTGGACGGGATTGATCCGCAAGTGAAGGCTTCCGTTCTGGAGGCACTTAGCGTGCTTGAGGGCTTGGGTGCAGTATGGGAGGAAGTGTCTCTGCCGCACACGGAATATGCGGTAGCCGCTTATTATCTGCTGGCTTCTTCCGAGGCTTCCTCCAATCTGTCCCGATTTGACGGGGTTCGCTACGGCGTTCGTGCCGATCATTCCGGCAGCTTGCTCGATTTGTATTATGATTCGCGCAGCCAGGGGTTTGGCCCCGAGGTCAAACGGCGGATTATGCTGGGTACTTATGCACTCAGTTCTGGATATTATGACGCTTATTATTTGAAGGCACAGAAGGTCAGAACGTTGATTAAGCAAGACTTCGACCAGACCTTTGCGAACTATGATGTCATCGTTGGGCCTACGGCTCCGACTACTGCCTTTGAACTGGGCTCCCAGGTGGATGATCCTTTGACCATGTATCTAAATGATATTTTGACCATTCCAGTGAGCTTGGCGGGAATCCCTGCCTTAAGTGTGCCTTGCGGCTTTGCGGACGGGCTTCCTATTGGATTGCAAATTATCGGAAAAGCCTTTGACGAGAGCACAATTCTCCGCGTGGCCCATGCCTTTGAGGCTCATACGGATCATCATAAGCAACGTCCTATTTTCTAAAGTGGAGAT
Source organism: Paenibacillus sp. 1SOY10 (assembly GCF_056836745.1). Classification (NCBI taxonomy): domain Bacteria; kingdom Bacillati; phylum Bacillota; class Bacilli; order Caryophanales; family Paenibacillaceae; genus Paenibacillus; species Paenibacillus sp. 1SOY10. The sequence goes on from NZ_JBXENK010000013.1 coordinate 99,543, forward strand.
AACTCTCTGGAAAGCGGACGCATGGATTAATCAAAAGTTGCAGGAGGATAGGCCATGTCAACATCCAAATATGAAACGGTCGTCGGGCTTGAGGTACACGTAGAGCTGCATACGAACACAAAGATTTTTTGCGGCTGCTCCACGGAATTTGGCGCTCCGCCCAATTCACATACTTGTCCGGTTTGCCTGGGGCATCCCGGCGTGCTGCCGGTACTGAACCGTCAAGCTGTCGACTACGCTATGAAAGCTGCTATGGCACTGAATTGCGAAATCGGCGATGTTAGCAAATTTGACCGTAAAAATTATTTCTATCCCGATTCGCCGAAGGCGTATCAGATTTCCCAATTTGATCAGCCGATTGGTCTGAACGGTTATATTGATATTGAAGTGGACGGAAAGACAAAACGCATTGGCATTACTCGTTTGCATTTGGAGGAGGACGCTGGCAAGCTGACTCATGTGGACGGCGGGTTTGCTTCGCTCGTTGACTTTAACCGTGTTGGGACTCCCCTGGTGGAGATTGTGTCTGAACCGGAAATATCGTCCCCAGAGGAGGCGCGTGCCTATCTGGAGAAGCTGCGGGCCATTATGCAATATTGTGAGGTTTCCGACGTAAAGATGGAGGAAGGCTCCATGCGCTGCGACGCCAACATCAGCTTACGTCCATGGGGGCAAGCGGAATTCGGAATTCGTGCGGAACTGAAGAATATGAATTCCTTCCGTGGTGTAGTACGCGGGCTGGAGTATGAGCAATACCGTCAAGCGGAAATTCTTGACGAAGGTGGCGTAGTTGTTCAGGAGACACGTCGTTGGGACGAATCCCAGGGGAAAACGTTCTCTATGCGGGGTAAGGAAGAAGCACATGACTACCGTTACTTCCCTGATCCGGATCTGGTCACATTGCATATCGACCAAGCCTGGAAGGATCGTGTCCGGGCATCCATACCGGAGCTGCCGGATGCGCGTAAGGCGCGGTATTCGTCGGAATTCGGCCTGCCCGAATACGATGCCGGGGTAATGACTTCATCCAAGGCATTGGCTGATTTGTTCGAAAACAGCCTAAGCTACACGAAGGATGCCAAGGCTGTCGCCAACTGGATCATGGGAGATCTGCTAGGTTATTTGAATAGCAACTCTCTGGAATTGTCCGATGTCAAGCTGACGGGTCAGGGGCTTGGTGAAATGATTGGCCTACTCGATAAAGGTACGATCAGCTCCAAGATTGCCAAGACTGTATTTAAGGAAATGCTGGAAAGTGGCAAACTGCCGCAGCAGATTGTAGAGGAGCAAGGACTCGTTCAAATCAGCGATGAAGGTGCAATTCTGGCTATCGTTCAGGAAGTTGTTGCTAATAATCCGGCTTCTGTTGAGGATTACAAGGCAGGTAAGGAGAAGGCCATCGGCTTCCTGGTGGGGCAAGTGATGAAGCAGAGCAAGGGCAAGGCCAATCCTGGACTGGCGAACAAGCTGTTGGTGGATGTACTGAAGGGCTAGTTAACTGTCCTATTCGGATAGTATACCTTTTTCGTGAGAGCAGGGGGAAACGCCCATGATCGTGAAGCTGCCGCTAGAGGATGCAGATATCGTCGAGCAATTGTGGAGTATGCAGCATCAAGCCTATCGGCTAGAAGCAGAAGCGGTAGGGCTGACCGAGTATCCGCCCCTCACGGATACATTCGATTCAATCCGCTCCAGCGGGGACGTCTTTTACGGCGACCTGGAGCAGGATGGAGAATTACAGGGGGCAATCGGGGTGCGCAGTGAAGTTCCCGGTGAGCTGATAATTACGAGACTCATGGTGCAGCCTGACCATTTACGCCAAGGCATTGGCCGCTCGCTGCTGCGGCATGTATTGACTGTATATGGAGACATCCGCGTATTTAAGGTAACAGCCAGCTCGCTGAATGAACCGGCGACCAAGCTGTATCGTGACTTTGGCTTTGAGCCGATTCAGACATTTAACTCGGCCGCAGGTGTGGAGTTGACGTTATTTCGGTTGAACGGCTAGTATCCTATAGGCACGCCCTTGGCATAATGCTTCCTGCCGGGGGTGTGCCTTCTTGTCGTTACAGCAAGGTCCAGTTCATTCCACGTTACAGCGCCAAGTGGAATGGGTTATGATATGAGATAGAAGAGATAGTTGAACACGTACTAGAAGGGAGTGGGGAACCATGACGCCGGATATGCTGCCGACCCATCAGCAAAGTGGTCTGAATCGGGCTAAGGGCTTTGCGCCAAGAAGACGCAAACGCAAAGCAATTGCCTGCTTGCTGTCCGCTCTATTCCCTGGACTTGGTCATTTATATTTACGCCTGTTTATACGGGGACTATCCATCATTTATTTTGTATTAATTGATGCTTCGGCCATGATATATTTCTCCTCCGTCCGGACTGTGATGAATGTTCCTTTGCTTATTCTGCTGGGCCTGCTAATTCCGGCCGCCTATTTTTTTAGCGTATATGATGTCCTTCAATCGACGGATGTCATTAATGCTAGATTCAAGCGAGAGCCAGACAAGAACCGAGAGGCTACTGGCGGAGCGAAAGCCGATCCCGCATTCAAGCAAGGGATGTGGGCCAGTGTACTGTTAATCAGCGGAGGCGTGGTCCTGTTTATTATTCAGCAAAAACCCCTTTGGCTTCAACAGATCGTACAATTTTACGGAGCTTATGTTGTAGCTGGGGCCATGTTGGTAACGGCATTGCTATGGGGATGGAGGGAAGGAAAACGGCGATATTTGCGCACCGGACGGTTTACGGCGGCCATGCTGCTGCTCGGAGTTGCCTTGCTGATGCTGTACGATGCCTGGTCAGGTCAGGATCATATGATGCTCCTCCTGACCTGGTGGCCCTTGGTATTTATCTGTTGGGGAATCGAACATCTGGTGATTATGATATGGAATTACAAGAGGCAACCTGGAGTCAGACATCGGGCGAGGGTTGATGTTAGAGGACTACTCTTGTCGATGTTTATGGTGTTCTCTGTGTTCGCCGTCAGTGAACAGGAGCGGTATATACATCTGTGGAACCGGGTCAGCCTTGATTTTGCATCCGCAGGTACAGAATATAGCGCGGCGGAAGGGTATCGCGTGGAGAAGCCACAAATGGATATTCCGATTGATCTGGGCACGGAACGAATTGTTATTGACGGGATTAACGGCGATATCGAGGTACGTAAAGCCGAGATCGAGCAGGTTATCGTTCGTTATACCGTATGGATCGACCAACTTGAATCGGAGGAGGCCCGGCAAATTGCTGCGGTGACTTCCGTCGAGGCGGATGAAGGGAAATCATTGGGGCTTTCAGTCAAGAGTAAGGCTTATGGAGAATCCGGGCGGCGGCAGCCTCGGGTTAATCTGACGGTTATCGTGCCGACCAACCGCTTTCTGGACCTGGATATTACCACAACCAGTGGCAAAATCACCTTGACTGGCGTACAGGCCATGAAGCAGGTTAAGTTACAAACGGGGAACGGCGATCTGCGGTTATGGGATGTGGTTGGGGATGTGTCGGCCAAGACGCTTAACGGAGACGCAGAACTGTATCGTATCTTTGGCGATGCAGAGGTGGATACCCAAGGCGGCAATGTGAAGGGGAGAGGGATTACAGGGAAAGCCTCTTTATCCACGCTGGTAGGGGATATTACCTTAACGGAAGCTCAGGACGATATTCAGGTCAACACCAAAAACGGAAATATTCGCATTGATAGCGTGCCATCCGGGCTTCAGGCCGAATCGTTGAACGGTAAAATCTACATCTCTACCGCACAAGTCGGAGGTGTGTGGGAGGTATACAGTGCGGTTGGTGAACTACGCGTCGATTTGCCGGAGGATGGCAATTATACGCTCAAGGGCTCCAGTGGCTATGGAGATATCTTTACCGAGTTTCCTTTTATTATTGAGAATAAGGAAATTTATGGTTTGTCTGGCAACGGGGAGTTTATGTTGAAAATAGATGGCAACAGCAGCCTATATGTGAATAAAAGCTGAACACATGGTTAGATAGGGACATTTACCGGCCCAGTTAGTTTATACTGCGTTGACAAAATATTTATTTGAAACGTACAATATGCTTACAGATTCCTAATTTAGCATAACTATTAATTAGGAATAAGCTTATTAAAGGCGGTGGATTTCATGACAACGCGCGTACAACATGCATTGGACCAATTGAAGAGTAACGGTGTCCGCATTACGCCGCAGCGTCACGCCATACTTGCATATCTTATGGAATCGATGAGCCATCCGACCGCAGATGAAATATATCGGTCGCTGGAGCCCCGTTTCCCCAATATGAGCGTGGCTACGGTGTACAACAACTTGAAGATGTTGATTGAGGCCGGGATGGTGCAGGAACTGAGCTACGGGGATAACTCCAGTCGCTTTGATGCCGATGTATCTAATCACTATCATATCGTTTGCGAGAAATGTGGTAAAATTGAGGATTTTATGTATCCCTCTCTGGAGGACGTTGAGCGTACGGCAGAAGAGGTAACCGGCTTTGAAATTCACGGACATCGCTTGGAATTGCATGGGATTTGTCGTCATTGCCGAGTGGAACATTAACAAGTTTCAGTGTTGTGTTTGTTGGACAACGCGGAGAATTCCTTCAGGAGTTCCTCGCGTTTTTTTATTTTTGGTTAACTTTTTGCGCTGTTTATTAGTTATTATGAAGAGAGGGACTTTAGTAGCGGAGGTATGGATTTGAAGAGTAGAAGAAGCACTTATCGTAGAAAAAGGCGCACTCGAAGCACGGCAAGTATTTTCTTTGGACTCATACTTCTTATAGGCGGTTTATATTGGGCATCAGCCGTATGGTTGCCTAACTCGGACCACGTAGACCCGGAATGGTTAGGGACGGTGAATAAGCCGATATTTGCAGAGGGCGAACGGCTGGAAGGGTCGGCGCTTGGAGAGGGAGATAGTTTGAAGCTGCCGCTTCCTGTAATTCAATCTGTGGTTGATCCCACCATCCGATATGAGGAAGAGACGGGTTCCGTTATTTTGACAACACCTCAAAAGCTGGTATTCCTCAAGACCGATGAGAAGGTAGCCCAAATCAACAATAAACCTACCACCTTGCGATTTGCTCCTGAAGAGCAAGAGGGCGTGATTTATTTACCGGCCTATTTGCTGGAGACTTTATATGGAACCGAAGTTCAGGAGGATGAAGCATCAGGAGCTGTTCTGCTGGTCCAAGCGGGAAACAGTGTTCAGACGGCCAAGGTAATGAGTACCTCCCGCAAGCAGGATGGTACGATTCCGTTGCGTACCGGACCGAGCATACATGAGCCCATTTTGTCCGATATGCCACCAGGCACGGATTTACGTTTGCTGGAATCGGGCGAGGAATGGCAATATGTTCAATTGAACAACGGATACACGGGATATGTACAGCACAAGAATGTGCAGATGGGTGAGCAAAGAACCGTTCCTGAACTGAAGCAGGAACTGTCCGATGCCAAGAAGAAGTGGGAAGCCAAGACGATTAACATGACGTGGGAGGCGGTCTATCAGGTTGCGCCAAAGCCAGCGTCCATCGGCAAGCTGCCGGGAGTGAACGTCGTTAGTCCTACTTGGTTCTCTTTGGTAGACGGGAAAGGGAATGTGCAGAGCAAGGCAGATCGGGCCTATGTGAAATGGGCACATGCTCAAGGTATGCAGGTGTGGGGCCTGTTCAGCAACAGCTTCGAGCCCGATATCACCACGGAAGCGCTGGCGAATTTCGAGAATCGATTGAACACGATTTTGCAAATGTTGCATTTTGCCAAGCTGTACGATCTGGACGGTATTAATATCGACTATGAAAATGTATATACCAAAGATGGCGATAATCTGACCCAATTTATGCGTGAGTTGCGTCCATTGGCCGAGGAGCAGGGCTTGATTGTATCCATTGATGTTACACCGAAGTCTAATAGTGAAATGTGGTCGGCCTTCCTGGACCGCAAAGCACTGGGGCAGGTAGTGGATTATTTGGTGCTTATGGCATACGATGAACATTGGGCAGCGAGTCCTGTAGCGGGCTCGGTATCCTCCCTTCCCTGGGTGCAGCAGTCAGTGAGCCGTATTCTGAATGAGGATGGCGTACCGCCCGAGAAAATGATTCTTGGTATTCCGCTGTATACCCGCGTGTGGACGGAAGTCGAGAAGGATGGCAAGGTAGAGGTCAGCTCTAAAGCCATTGGCATGGACCGGGCTAAGCGCATCATAGAAGAGAAGAAACTGAAGCCTGTGCTCTCTGAGGAGACAGGACAAAATTATGTGGAATACACGGACCAGGAGGGGCGTCACCGTATTTGGCTGGAGGATGCGGAATCGTTGAAACGACGCGTTGAGTTGGCCAAGTCATTTCATCTTGCCGGCATCGCGACCTGGACCCGGAGCTTTGCTTCCGCTGAGGCGTGGAGTACGCTGCAACAAATTGGTGAGTAGCTATCATATATGAAAGAAGTGAAAACGGACCTCCGAGGGTAATCGGAGGTCCGTTTTTTTTGCTATTCGTTAGTAGTTAGCTTTTGCCCGCGATGCCAGTCACTTGTTCTTGCTCCAATTCATCTGCGGTGACAGTGGCCTGTGCAGGGTCCAGGGTAAGGATTGTCTTACAGAACATACAGCGGTCTGTTTTGCCCAGCATTTTGGTGAGCTTGTGGCATTCCGGACATTCCAGTTGTACGGCAGAGGTGGACAGCATGCCGGCCCAGAAGTAAATAGCCAAACTGCCTAGCATGGCTATGAGCCCGATGACTAAACCGATAGCAGCCACAATTTTGCCAGCTTGTCCCCAAAATACAATTCCTGCGGTACCCAGTATCATCAAACCCATACCGCACATGGTCAATAGTAAGCCCCATAGACGGAATTCGCTAATCTTGCTCGACTTAAAGAACATGGTTAACCTCGCTTCATGAAGGATTTACAAGAACGTCTGCTCTGACTTTTTCAAGACCCGTGCAAAAACGAGAAGGAAACTTTGATTAGGTATAGAACTATATTATAACGAATCGGCAGGAATACGCCAAGCTGGGAGGACGCACGTGGAACCCACTATTTTTCCAATCATGGACGAAGTAAAGGCTGGCCGCCAGGCGATTGGGGCAATCGGGTATCGCCTTGATGAGGGAGGGCCTCACGACTCGCTGCTACATGATTTTGAATTTCTGATTATGGTTGTGCATCATGAACTTAATGAAACAGATCTGCGGATGGAGCATTGCTTAAGTGGAAAGATACATTATCAATTGGTGCATGTAGCTATGACCGATATTGAACGCTGGATTGTAACCGGAGAACACCGCGAATATATCGAATATCTACTGCATGGCGAGATCATTTGGGATATCAATGGCTCATTATCAACCTTCCGTTCAACTTTAGGTACATTTAATGGCCTCATTCAAGAGAAGCGGAAGTTGAAGGAATTTGCCCAGTTCCTTAAGGTATACGGGGAGGCCAAGCACTATGTTGCCGACAAGGACTCGCTGGATGCTTATTACTGTCTGCTGCAGGCTCTTAAGCATTACGCCAAGATTGAGCTGATTGAGCATGGAGTTCTGCCCGAGATTAGTGTTTGGGAGCAAGTGAAGGCTCTCAACTCGGTGGTGTACAAGCTGTTTGATGAGCTTACCGATAATGCCGAGACTTTAGAGCAGCGGATTCAATTGATTTTGTTGGCCTGTGAATTTGGATTGACAAGCAAAATGGCAGATTGCTGCACATTACTTCTGCGGATATTGGGTAGCCGGAAGGAAGCCTGGAGTGTGCAGGAACTCTTAAGGGTGCCTGAACTAGAGCATATTCAAGATGAGCTTCCCTTGGTACTGCGCAAGCTGGTGTATCGTTCCCTGGCCCAGGAAATTTCGAAGAGTTTGAAGGACGGAAATAGCGATAGCCGAGAGCTTAGATACAGGGTGTAAAGAGGCATGTACAGATTTTATGTCGATTGCTGCAAATTCGGGTTGACTCCTGTATTGAATCTATGGTAAATTATATCTCGCCCCTAAAAAGGCAATATAGTTAGGAAGCTTGGCTAAACAGCATGAAGAAATAGCTTCAAAAAAACTTCTTGACTGAAATAAATCAGATGTGATATATTATAAAGGTCGCTGCTGAAACAACATAATGCAGTGAACGATGATGAAAATGGGTTCGATGAAAGTCGAATTTAATGACATCTGGAGCGAGT
>NZ_JBXENK010000014.1:0-80672 GCF_056836745.1 Paenibacillus sp. 1SOY10
AGGCAGGTTACCTACGTGTTACTCACCCGTCCGCCGCTAAGTTATTCAGGAGCAAGCTCCTAAGTAACTCCGCTCGACTTGCATGTATTAGGCACGCCGCCAGCGTTCGTCCTGAGCCAGGATCAAACTCTCCAATAAGGTTGGAAGTCATCTCATCCTCTACGAGATAAGGACTTACAACCCAAGTGTTTGACTTGCTCATTTAAAACTTGCTGACGATTTGTTAAAATCGTTTATTTCAATGACGTGTTCCATTTGTTCAGTTTTCAAAGAACTTGCTTGCACTATTCGACATCTTCCATTGTCTCTCAGTTTTTGTCGAACAGTTATTTATTATACTCACTTGCTTGTATCATGTCAACTTCTTTTTTGACATCTTCACCAGCCTTTCGGCAAGATGCCGTCCGAAGCGACAAGTAATAATGTATCACGCCAGGATTCTTTTTGCAACATGAATTTTCGAGCTACCTAATCCGCGCTCCAAAATGAATGGCATTCTGGCTGTCACCCCTATTCCCCGCCCTCTATCGATTCTCAATGACATTCAGAGAGCGGGCAATAAGGATCAGGATTTTGCCGTTATCCGGCGCCCGCCACGAACAAGCTGCCAAATAACCAATACCCCGCAAGATAACACCAAGAATATAGCAGCAAGTCGCAGAGCAATATCATAATCCTCCGTAAATGCACCTACGCCCGAGGAACCCGCGACTACCCCCAGAGAAAAGAAGGCGTAAAATATCCCGAACGCTTTGCCCTTGTGCTCAGAAGCAATATGGTTGACCAGCATAGCGTTCAAGGAAGGAAACAATAACGAAAATCCAAGTCCATATAGGGCCATGACGCCGAACATCGCTACCTGATGCTGAATAAATGAGAGGACAAGTAGAGAGATGATCACCAATAGCCCACCTACCAAGCTCAGCTTTATAGGTGAGCCTTGATCAAACATACGGTTGGTCGGCAGTAGGAACATGCAGATGGCAACCACACCAAACACACTAAGCATCATACCCGCTGTCTGCGCAGGAAAGCCCAAAGCTTCCACCTTCAAGGGCAGGCTGAACGTTAATGCCCCCATAGCAAACATTAAAGAGAAGGCTCCAAAATAAGATTGAATGACCGACTTTTGACGAATAGCAGCCAAAAACGCCGATTTGGATTCGTTCACACTGACTGAATCGGCTTCCTCTTCTTTTCCCTTTGCCGGCTTAGGGGCACCTGCCCATACCAGAATTGCTCCCAACACAAGCAGACCCGAGAGACTGATGAATAGCCTATCCAGTCCTACAGTCGCCTTCAAGATCCCCGCCGATGCCGGACCTACAATAGCTGCAACCCCCACAGCCGCACCGGAAAGAGCCATCGATCGCCCTTGTTGCCGATCGGAAGCATAACGGGATACCAATGTGAATGCACTTGGAACCAGTAATCCGCCGGACAAACCATGCAATACCCGAACCATCAGCAATTGTGCTGGTTGCTGGACGAGAGCATACAGCACAATAATACCTGCTGTCAGCAAAAGCCCCACAATCAGGATCGGCTTGCCGCCGAATCGGTCAATCCATATTCCCGCAACCATATTACCCAGCATGTTGGTTAGCGAGTATAACCCCACTGCAAGTCCAATCTGGAATGAGCCCGCCCCCAGGCTTTGCGCAAAGGGCCCCATCACTGGCAACTGGACAAATAAATCCATAAAGCAAATCATAACAATTCCATGTAACAACCATCTTGTCCTCTGCACGTTGTGCTGCCCCCTTCACTTGACGATATATGTAATATGCAATTTCATACCGCTCGTTAGAACCTCCCGAAGATTATAAGGTAAAATCAGTTCTTGCGGATACAACACTGAACGATAATTATGGCGATTCGGTAACTTTTCCATTTAAAAGACAGTTCAAAAAAAGAGGTTAGCCCCAGTCGAGTTGACTTTGGCTAACCTCTTTTAAATCTGCTATTGCATGCTGTCCTGTGCACGGAACCGCGCATAAGGGCCTATGTGATCGCATTATCCATTTGTAAATGGTAAGAGCTACTCTACTACAATGACCTCAGTTGCCTCGCCTGTTTCAGCGCCGCTCTCGCCAGAGGTGGCTGCACCGCCCTCTTCTCCGGCTGTGCTGCCGTCATTCGAGGTTTTTCCCGCGGCCTCGTCCTTGATAGCTTTATCCAAAAGAGCTTGAGCTTCACTCTCAACAGTCTGGAGTGCTTCATCAATGGATTTCTTCTTGTCCTGAGCCAGTTGAATCTCCCGGGTCAGAATGCCGTAGTATTCCATACTAAATGCCTCTGGAATCTTGGTATAATCCTCACTTCGATCATTACTGAGACTTGGCTTCAACTTATAAAATACGTCCAGGTTCATCCCATTAAATTCCTTGGTGACATTCATCCGAGACAACAAGCCGCCGTTCATCGTTCTGGATTTCACCTTGGCAAACTTCTCACCGTTGATGAATTTGATAAATTCCCAAGCCGCATCCGCATTAGGAGAGTTGGCCCGAATACCAAAGATATCGTTAAAGAAAATATTCCGCGATGTTTCAGGGTCCGCCGGATCCACGGGTCCTGCTACAGCCCCAAGTTGGAACGGCTGGTAGTCCTTGACTTGATTCTGCGCCTCCTTAAGGTTTTGCAGCATATAAGAACCGTCTACGGTCATCGCCATACGCCCCATCATGAACAGTTGGCTCTTATAGTAATCCTCCATCGATCCGCCCTGGAACATGTCGTCCCCCGGATTATAGATGGCCTGAGAGTCCATCGCATCCATTGCCAGCTTGTAAGCTTGCTTCCAGGAATCCGTGTTCAGCGTAACCTTCATGGTATCCGTGTTGATAAACTTCAAGCCTTGTGTACTCGCAATGTTGGATGCCAGTTGATCCATCGTCATGCCATAGTTCGTACCAAAGCCATACACCCTAGTGTCCTTATCTCCATCGGTAGGAAAACGCCGAGCTGTATCCAGAATCTCCTGCCAAGTCATCCCGTCATGCGGTACTTCGATACCATATTTGGCAAACAAATCAGCATTGTAGAAAATGGCATTGCCATAAAAAGTTGGGGACAAACCGTACAGCTTGCCGCCCCCCTTGTCCTTGAGGATTTCCATCAGAGCAGGGTAAATCGATTCGGTATCATATTTATCCCGTTCGATCATGGTGTCCAGTTCTGCCAGCTTGCCTTCGGAAGCCATCTTCTCATAAGTCTCTGTATTTAACATCACAACATCCGGCTGTTCTTTCTCTATAAATTCTTCAAGAGCTTTATTATAGTCTGTAACGCCGTCCGGGTTGTCGCGATAAATACTATTCGTACTGACAACCTCGATCTCGATATTTGGCTTCTCCATCGCAAATAAATCGCCGTATTGCTGGAAGAAATACCCTTCATCCATAAACATAACCTTCAAGCTGGATGTCTGCTCTGCTTCTGGTGCCGTACGGCTGGTACAGCCCGCAAGCACGACGGAAGCCAATAACACCATAAGCCCCTTATGTAACCATGATCCCTTCATCTTTACCTCCAAAATATTGATATTTTAATAGAGTTCTCTATAGGTAGAACGAATGAAAGAAGAAATAGTTTCCTTTTCTAGAAAAAATCCGACCTAAAACAGTTCTTAAGAACTGCATAGATCGGATTAAGGTAACCATTTATCGGGGGAAAATTAGCTCAGATTCCCTGGGACCGACTTAGTCAGACGTCCAGTTTTGACAAGAGCCGCTTGGGCTGCGGAACGAATTACTTTCATGCTGATCACCTCCTTATCAAGCTCAAGCGTGTACCTGGATTCATACGACCTTCTACCAGCCTATAGCTCGGCAAATTCTTCTTCCTGCTGCGATTGCAGCCAGATGGTGCGAAGCGTCTTCTTGATTTGGCGTTTCTCGTAAGAGCAAGGGCGGCGTCCCGTGCGCATTCGGTACAGCGGGCAATGGTTCCCTTGACAAGCAGGACGGAAGAAGCAAGCCTGACATTTCTCATCTGTCTCCTCGCCTGAGGTTGTCCATAATGCCAGCTTGTCGTAATCCAGTTCAAGCGTACCATCGGCATGGATGCGCCCTAATCGATTGTTGTCCTGCTCGATGGCGACTGAGCATTTGTACAGCATGCCGTCCGATCCAACAATCAACGAATTGGGCTTGGCCGCATAGCAAATGGCACCCGTCGGAAGCAAGGTGTCCGAAATGAAGGAGCTGACCGGCAGTCCTTGCTTAATTGCCTCTTCGTTGAAGTCCCAAATATATTGATCCTTGGTCCGCTCATCGCATACCGGCAGGTTAAGATCATTCTCCCCACCCATGCAACCTACGGGACGAAAATATACCTTAAACCGGGGATCGTCTCCAAACAACTCTTGGAGCTTCGGTATAAATTCGGAGACCTCCTTGAGATTGCTATTGTCAAAATTAACACGCAAATTAATCTCGAAGGGACGGTCGACTTCTTTTAGAGATAACAGATTCTGCACGATCGTTGCGTAAGTACCTCCGCCTCCATGCAAACCACGACGGGCATCATGGAGCTTACCTTCTCCATCCAGGGTGACCATAAATCGCGCTACCTGAAGGTCCAGCATCTGCTCAAAGCGCTCCCGAGTTAGATAGTAGCCGTTGGTAGACATCTCTGCAGCATATATCGCATGATTACGTTCACAAGCCGCCATAAAAGAACGGGACAAACGTTCTATAATGTGAGGCACAAGCAGAGGTTCTCCGCCATGCCAGCTAATGGTAAGCTGCTTCAAGCTACGGGCACGGTCTTCCATATAAGCTTCCAGCCCTTGCATGACCTCTTCGCGCATGGATCCACGCGGAAAGGATTCGTAGCAGTAAGTACAACGAAAGTTGCAGGCTTCCGTAACCAGCAATACCAGGTGCATCGCATCCTGAGCATGCATGGATTGGTGCAGAAATAAAGCCCGGCGCATTTCATCCGTCTCGCCAGAGACCAGAAAGCCATGCTCAATCAGCGAATGGTACAGCGGAGGGGCAGGCTCGGGAACGGGAACAGATGGAGCTAACCATTCCAAAATTTGATGACGTTCTGCCGCCGAGCAACTGACAATGGCGCCGGTATAGCTGTTATACAGCATCAGGCCACCGTCATCCGTCTCGCTTTGCGCATTGAAGCGCGAAGGCTTCCACTGAGACACCTCGTGATTCATTTTTACTTCCACCTTTTTCTCATAAATTTCACCGCGTGGATCAGTCCACTGCCATATGATGAAGAAAAAGCCGGGAATTTTCCGTGATTCGCATCACTCCACATCGAAAAATCCGGGCTCCCGGGAGCAAGGTTATGCTCCGAGAACCCGGATTTCGTGTATCCATTCTGAATCAAAGCGATGAACGCTTAGGCAAGACCGCCTTCCAGAAGTCGAATCAATTCATTCTCGTCTTCAATGACAGGAATGCCTAGCTCCTGGGCTTTGGTCAGCTTGCTGCCTGCCTTCTCGCCAGCAATGAGCAGATCCGTCTTCTTCGAGACGCTCCCCGTTACCTTGGCGCCCAGCGCCTCCAAGCGCTTCGTCGCCTCATCCCGGCCAAGCTGATGCAATGTACCCGTAAGGACGACCGTCTTGCCGGAGAAGAAGGAATCCGTGACGGGCGGAGCTGCTGGTTCGGAGGCTCGCGGAGCCACTCCTTGCTCCAGCATCCGCCGAATCCCTTCCTGCTGGAAGGGATCTGCGAAGAAGGACACGATACTCTCGGCCACAATACCCCCGATATCCGGCAAGGTAATAAGTTCTTCCGCCGTCGTCGCCATCACCGCAGCCAGGTTGCCGAAATGATCAGCCAAAGCCTTGGTCGTCGATTTGCCGGTATTCGGAATTCCGAGGGCGAACAGGAAGGATGCCAGATCACGTTCCTTGCTCTCCCGGATGGCCGCAAGCAAGTTGTTCGCCTTCTTCTCTCCAAAGCGCTCCAGCTTGATTAAATCCTCAAATTGTAGCGTGTATAGATCGGCCGGTTCGCGCACGTTCAGTTCATCATGCAATTGCTCAGCCGTCTTCTCGCTGAATGTCTCGATATCCATGGCATCCCGAGAAGCAAAATGAGTGATGCGGGCCACGATCTGCGGCTTGCAGCCCAGCCGATTGTTGCAGAACAGATGCGCACCCCGCTGTTCCAGCGCGGTGCCGCAGGCTGGGCAAACCACAGGATAGAGAATCTCCCCGCCATCCTGTTCGTCAGTCACCTTGCCAAGGATCTCCGGAATGACATCATTTGAGCGGCGGATGAACACCCGGGTCCCCAAGGCGAATTTCAAATTTTTACGTTCGATATCGCCCACATTATTCAGGGTACAATTCTGGACGGTCACCCCCGCCAGTTCTACCGCTTCAACTTTGGCGAGCGGGGTGATCTTTCCGGTACGTCCCACATTCCAGGTGACCGATTCAAGAATGGTCGTCGTCTCTTCGGCTTCGAACTTGAAGGCGACCGCCCAGCGAGGGAATTTATCCGTGTACCCCAGCACTTCACGGGTCCGCATATCCGTTAGCTTAATGACAGCTCCGTCGATCAGATAGTCCAGCTCCGAGCGTCGCTCTACGATCAGCCGCAGTTCCTCCATCACTCCTGCAAAGTTGTCGTGATAGGTCACGTAAGGATTGACTTTGAAGCGATTGTTCTTAAGGAACTCCATCATTTCGCGGTGATCCGGGAACTGGAGTCCATCTGTATACCCTACATTATAGAAGAAGGCGCTAAGCTTCCGACTAGCTGTTGTTCGGGGGTTAAGGTTACGCAAGGCGCCCGCTGCTGCATTACGAGCGTTCTTAAGCGGCTCTGTAGCGGTCTCGTTATATTTGGCCAGTACGGAAAGGTTCATGATTCCTTCGCCCTGCACCTCGATCGTCCCTTCGTTATAAGGAATACTCAGCGGAACGGATTTGATCGTTTTCACCTGGGCCAGAATGCCTTCGCCAACAACGCCATTGCCCCGAGTGGAGGCCTGCGCCAGCTTGCCATCCGTATAGGTAAGGTTAAGAGTCAAGCCGTCAAACTTAAGTTCCACTACATAGCTAGGGTCTGGAAGCGGGGTCTCGGGATTTTTCACATTATAGTCGGCAATCAGCCGTAGGACGCGAGCGTTCCAGTTCTGCAACTGGTCTTCATTTTGCGCCTTATCCAGACTCCACAACGGGGCCAGATGACGATGGGGTTTGAAACCTTCCAGCAGCTCGCCCCCTACTCTTAACGTCGGCGAGTCCGGCAAGGTGATCCCCGCCTGCGCCTCCAAGGCTACCAACTCGTCGTACAGCACATCATATTCCTTGTCGCTCACCAGCGGCTGATCCAACGTATAGTAGTGATAGTTGTACTGCCCGAGCAGTTCGACAAGCTGTTCCATTCTTTGCATCACGTCCATGCAGGGACAACCCTCCTTCAATTCATGTAGATATGTAATGAAACGGAGAAGACCTGGGAGGCCACTCCGTTTGGAAAACTGATGAAAGCAAGCAATCTGTACAAGTTCTGGTTACACGATGCCCTTCGGTGCACGCAAATATACGCGTATATGCGCCATGAAGCAGCGTTTATTCGGCTTCGGTCACCTTGGTGATCGGAGCAAAGCCGGCCAAGAGGCGTTTGACGCCCGTCGGGGCCGGGAAGGCGATTTGCAGCTCCGTATCATTGCCGGAGCCTTTGATGGAGACGACCGTGCCAATGCCCCACTTGGCATGGGAGACTTTGTCCCCGGCACTGAAGTCGCCGGGGTTCGCGGACTTGCCGGCAGCCGGTGCCCCCGGCCCGCCGGTAGTCACGGTGACGCCGCTCCGGCGGGGAGCGGCGCTACCGCGCCCGGCAGGTCCGCCAGGCGAAGCGGCGGACCGGGCCCCAGGGCCTTCGGCCGCTGCTGCGCGGTGGCCGAAGTTGCCCCCGCCGCTGGCGCTGCTGAAGCCGCGGCCGCTGTATGCACCGCCCGCGCCGGCCCCCCGGCCGTAGCGGTCGCGCGGTGTACGTCCGCCGTCTTCCTTCAGCTCCTCGGGGATTTCATCGAGGAAGCGGGACGGCGGGTTGGCAGTCGTGCGCCCAAACAGCGTGCGCATCTGGGCGCAGGAGAGGAACAGCTTCTCCTCGGCGCGGGTGATGCCCACATACGCCAAACGACGTTCCTCCTCCAGTTCTTCGTTGTCGAGGAAGGCCCGGCTATGCGGGAAGACGCCCTCCTCCATACCCACGATGAACACAACCGGAAACTCCAGCCCCTTGGCGCTATGCATCGTCATGAGCACAACCGCATCGTCGTTTGGCTTCTCGGCGTCGCTGTTGTCGTTCATGCTATCAATATCGGCTATCAAAGCTAAATCGGTCAGGAAAGAAACCAACGATTTATCTTCATTATTATTCTCGAATTCCATAGTCACGGATAGGAACTCATCGATGTTCTCCAGCCGGGAACGGGATTCGAGGGTGTTTTCATTTTGCAATTCGAGCCGGTACTGAGTCATTTCCAGCAGCTTCTCGGTCAGTTCCGTGACGGACAGGTATTCCACCATCCGGTGCAGACCATCGATCATGTCAAAAAAATCAACCAAGGCATTACGGGTACGTCCGGCAAAGCCCAAATCATCAACCACCTGCAGCACCCGGAAGATTGAAACTCCCCGCTGTGCCGCAGCATCCGCCAGCTTGCCTACCGTAGTATCCCCAATGCCTCGCTTCGGCACGTTGATAACCCGCGTCAAGCTGATATCATCATCCGGATTAGACAGCAAGCGTAAGTAGGCGAGCAAGTCCTTGATTTCTTTACGATCGTAGAACTTGATGCCGCCCACGATTTGATAAGGAATGTCCGACTTGATCAAAATTTCCTCGATGACCCGCGATTGCGCGTTCGTCCGGTACAAAATGGCATGATCGCGATAATGGCGGTCTTTTTTTATATTATTATGAATTTCCGTGGTTACAAAGTACCCTTCATCATGCTCGGAATCGGCGCGATACACCTTAATCTTGTCCCCGTCACCCTTATCGGTCCACAGCTTCTTCGGTTTGCGGCCGGTGTTCTGCCCAATGACCTCATTGGCCGCGTTCAGAATGGTAGAGGTGGAACGATAATTTTGCTCCAGCAAAATGGTCTTCGCTTCCGGGTAATCCTTCTCAAAGTTCAGGATATTGCTGATATCCGCCCCGCGCCAGCGGTAGATGGACTGGTCACTATCCCCGACCACACAGATACGATGGTGCTTGTCCGCCAGCATGCGGCAGAGCATGTATTGCGCCCGGTTGGTATCCTGATATTCATCTACATGAATATACTGGAATTTCTTCTGATAGAAATCGAGAACTTCCGGCTGTTCCTTGAACAGTTCGATGGTCTTCATAATCAGGTCGTCAAAATCCAGGGAATTGTTGCTACGCAGCCGTCTTTGGTACATGGTATAGACCCTGGCTACGATTCCTTCAAAGTAGTCGCCTACCTTCTGCTCATATTGCTGCGGGGTGACGAGTTCATTCTTGGCCGTGCTGATCATGGACTGAACGGCTTTGGGTTCAAACTTCTTGGTATCGATATTCATTTCTTTCATACAGTTACGAATGACGGAGAGTTGATCGGTCGAATCCAATATGGAAAAGTTAGAGGTAAACCCGATTCGCTCAATATCCCGCCGTAAAATGCGCACGCACATAGAGTGAAAGGTGGATACCCAAATATCACGGCCTTCGTGTCCACCTACCAGTCTGGATACCCGGTCCTGCATTTCACGGGCCGCTTTGTTCGTAAAGGTAATCGCGAGAATCGCCCAAGGCGGCGCCTTGCGCGTAGCAATCAGATAAGCAATGCGGTGCGTCAGCACGCGCGTCTTGCCACTGCCTGCCCCGGCCATAATCAACAGCGGTCCTTCGGTCGCCTCCACGGCTTGTCGTTGCTCAGGATTGAGGCGGCTGACCGCCTCTTGTATGTTCACAGGTTGCATAGGTTGCATCAAACATGCTCCTTCCTTGTCCTTGCGCTCTTTATCTACTGAATTAGCGGGAAATTCTCCTGCTATATTTACAACTTGTCCGCATTTCCTTACTTAGCTGGAAATCCTCCATCTATTTCGGTCGTTTTCACTATAAACTCAGCATTTTGCCGTAATTAGCAGGACAAATTCCATATAATCTGCGCTATTTCGGTAAAAACGGCTGATTAACAGGATTTTTTCCAGTTAATATCATCGGAACCAACTATTTAATGTAGGGTAGTGAACATTAGGAGGCTTAAGGTTAATCATCCGCACAATTCGGGATCTGCTACCTGGTGCTTGCCCTGTTATCTCTCTACCGCGGGAACCGTCTTGACATCGTGCATGGCAGTCACCGTGTCCAAGGCACGCTTCAGATCGTTGTAGAGTGCATTGCCCACGATCACCGTATCGGCAACGGCCGCAGCACGGCGCGCAGTCTGGCTATCTACGATACCACCGCCGTAGAATAAACGGGATTGCTCCAGCGTTCGCCGCACATCTCTCACTAACTCCAGATCACCCAATTTTCCGCTATATTCGAGATACACAATGGGTAACTGGAGTAAGCGATCCGCCACCTGCGCGTAGGCCCTTGCTTCGGATGATTCTAATACGGTAGCTCCGGTCAACCTGGCCACTGTAGCCTCCGGATTTAGCACGATGTACCCTTCCGGTATAAGTTGATCCCAAGGGATCAGGTAGCCATATTGCTCTACAGCCCGGGCCTGCTGCCCGATGATCCAATCCGGATGTCCCGCGTTAAGCACCATGGGGATAAGATAGAGGTCAAAGCCGGGCACTACCGCCGTGAGCTCCGATACCTCAAGTACACACGGCACCTCAAAACGGCGCACCCGTGCAAGCAAATCCACGGTGTTATCATAGGTGACTCCACTTGAGCCTCCAATCATGATGGCGTCCGTCCCGGACAGACAAACCGCTTCAAGGGCCTGATCACCCAGTTCCCGATCCGGGTCCAGCTTAAAGACATGGCGCCAGGATGCTATCATTTGCTTCAAAATTCATTCCTCCAAGCTAGGGTTCTAGCAGATACGCATCTAAAAAAGACTTATTTCCGGCCCCTTAAAAGCCTAGTAAATCATAGGGGAACTCGGGCCATTTGTTGGCCACCATATTTTAAAAAACGAGGCTCTACTGCGCGGCCTCGCTCCCGGTCTTCCCTGTATGTGCAGCGACTGATTTCGCCAACCTTTACAGCTCAGTTTCTAGTCTATGTTACCTCGTATACCCTGTCAATGTTCGCCTTCCATACGAACAGAAAAAGATGCGTTCCCATAAGCCAAAACGCATCTTCATCTTGTAGTATGAGGTTGTTTCACACTTCTAAGGGAGCCAGTTAGCGAACCAGCCAGCATTCTCCGCAATGTCTTCCTCCGCCAAAAAGTCGGTATAGAAGCCATAGGCTCCCATACGCTGGAATTTGGCTATAAGTTCCGGATCGTTAATGGTATGAACATAGGACACGACTCCCACCCGCTTCAAATCAGCAATCAGGCCCGCGTTGGCTCGGGTCTCGGACATGGTGATGGCAGCGATCTGCTTCTCCTTGGCAAACTGTACTACTTCTTTATCTGTCTCATGAGTTTGGTAGAGCGTGAAGATCACTGAATCAAACGGGTATATTGCCTGAACCGGCTCCCACATATCACGGTTGTAGATTTGCGGTACCACGCGCTTAAGTAGTTCAGGCTGCCGCTCCTTGGTCTGGTCTACGATTTGCGTGAAAATCTCTTGAATCTCCTCAGGCGTGGTTTGCTTCGTATCAGTCACGATATAGACATCAGGATAAAGCTCCATCAGTTCTACGATATCGGCCCAATCCAGGGGTTCATATTCCCCTTTGATTTTTGCTTCCTTAAACTCATTATGGGACCAGACTGCCTCCTGACGCTCCTCCTCGATAGTCTCTTGCTGACCCAGCATTTGGGTAAAGCCTTGCCCCCACTCATGACGGGCAACCAGCTTATTGTCGCTGCTGAGAAGTAAATCGACTTCAAATACGCGCAGGCCCTTCTCGTAGTTGACAACAAAAGCCTCGTAGCTGTTGGTATAGGTCAGTTCATCAATGCCCCCCATCGCGTGCGCTACCATTCGGTACGCTGTGAAGCCCTGTTTAGTAGGCTCGGGCACAAGAAATCTCGGTAAAATCATCCATAGTAGCAGGCCCACTCCGGCAAGCAGCAGCAGGCTGTAGGTTAGTTTGTTTTTCATTATAAGTATCCTATCTCCAAGAGCTATCTACTAGTAGGCATTTTTATTTACAAAACCGTTAATGACCGTCTTGAGCACGATCTTGATATCCAATAGAATCGACCAGTTCTCAATATAGAAAATATCGTATTTAATGCGCTCTTCAATTGAGGTATCTCCACGCAGGCCATGGCTTTGCGCCCAACCGGTAATACCCGGCCGTACATGGTGCTTCACCATGTATTTAGGCACCTCTTCCTTAAATTGATCCACGTAATAAGGACGCTCCGGCCGTGGTCCCACCACACTCATATGCCCAGCCAGGACATTGAAAAATTGCGGCAGTTCGTCCAGACTCGTCTTGCGGATAAAGGTCCCGAAGCGGGTCCGCCTTGGATCATTGGCCGTGGTCCAGCCTGTGTCTTCGGTTCCTTCAGGAAGTAGCTGCATGGAGCGAAACTTATACATCTGGAACGTCCGCCGGTTCAAACCCACCCGCTCCTGCTTGAAGATAATCGGTCCCTTCGAGGTCAGCTTGACGCCGATGGCAACGAACAGCAGCACCGGGGAGGTAATGATGATTGCCACGAGGGAAAATAAAATATCAAAAACCCGCTTGGCAATTCGGTTGCCCGTCAGATCCAGTGGAATGTCACGTACGTTAATCATCGGCATTCCCGCAAAGTTATCAAAATAGGGCCGTGCTGGTAAGTAATCGAAAAAGTCCGGAATGATCAGGGTGCGTACGCCTGTTTTTTCGCAGATGGCAATAATTCGTGCATATCTGTGATGAGCTTCCAAAGGAAGTGCCAACACAACTTCATCGATCAGCTTGGATTCGAGTATACGCTCAAGCTCATCAATCGTCCCCAGGATAGGCTTGTAGCGGGCAGCCTCAATGCCGTCCCACTCTTTTTGATCGTCGAGGAAGCCAATCACCTCATAGCCAAGCTCCGGGTATTGTTTGAGGTTAGCGTGAAAACGGCGTCCCAGAGAGCCTGCGCCGAGAATAAGCACGAACTGCTTGTTAAAGCCCTTCTTCCGCAGTTGCTTCAAAGCGTTCTTCAATAGATAGCGGTATAACGTAATAAGCACCACGTTGAACATCATGTAGAAGGCCAAGTAGTGGCGAGAAATGTCCACCTGTCTGAAGAAGAACATCAGGCCAAGCAGGATGAACAAGCTCATGCCGTGGACCTGGATAATCTTCCAGACTTCATCGGCAAAGCGCTTCTTGCGCTTCGGCATGTATAGCGTGATCATGACGCCCATCAGCACGGCAATCGCGCCGTAGATTACACTCCAGTAGGCGTAGATTTCAATGGGCAAGGGTTGCTCGTAGGTAATCCAACCACTGGCAAATTTGAGCCACCAGGCGAGCAGGAAGGCTAGCTGAATGGCCGCAAAATCGACCAGAATATACAGTTGAGTGAGAAATCGCTGGTTCTTGCGTATCATGGTTTCGCCTCCATGTTCGTTTCGCTTGGCTGTTGCTGTGTAAGGGCAGGCAAGGCCGTTCCTGGGGTGAAGAGTCTATTTTTCAATAAGGATAAGGTAAATTTAAGGGCAATTCCGCAAGCCACCGCTGTATTCGTCACCCATGAATATTGCTTCAAGTAATGTTTGCGGTGGAATACCCACATGGCGCGATGGAATTCATATATAATTTTAAACGGCTTGCGCCTGCTGCTGGCACCCTTATAGTGAACAATGTATGTCGCCGGATGGTAGTGAATGTCCCAGCCCGCTTGCTTGATGCGATAACACCAGTCAATATCCTCCCCATACATGAAGAAGGTCTCGTCCAGTCCACCCACCTGCTGAATCGTCTCGCGACGCACCAGCATGAACGCCCCAACCAGGCAGTCAATCGGATACGTCTCGTTCGGATCGAGGTAACCAAGCTGGTACTGATTGAACTTCGGCTGATCAGGAAACATCCTGGAGAAGCCAAAAGCATAGTAGAACGATGCAGACGGTGTAGGGAACCCGCGCTTACATGCTTTATCCAGTGAGCCATCGGGTAGAATAATTTTGCAGCCTGAAGCCCCAACCTGAGGATTTTCATCCATATAGGCAACCATCGTTTGCAGCGTATCCGGCTGAACGATGGTGTCTGAATTCAGTAGCAGCACATAACGGCCCTTGGCTATCGCCATGGCCTGGTTGTTTGCTTTGGCAAAGCCGGTATTATCGGTATTCGCAATCAATCGCGCACCGGGATACTCCCTGCGGATTGCTTCGACCGAGTCGTCGGACGAAGCGTTGTCCACCACAATCACCTCGTACGAATAAACTGTCTTGGAGTCGTAGACCGACTGCAAACAGTCCAGTGTCAAACGGCAGGTATTATAGTTGACGATCAAGATGCTCAAATCCATGATTACGCTCCGCTCCCAAAGAATATAGTATCTATTGGGTATTATAGCACAACCCTCTCGGGGGAGAATGGCAGCAAATGAGCATCTTTCTAGCTTAGATGGATGAAATAGTATAATTTCGTGCTGCGGTGATCGTATATGAAATGATATTGGCTTTGTAGCGTATACGCCCGTTGACGGATGAGGGGATTTTCTTTATGGTGTTTCTAGTCGATGTTGCTAGGCTAAGGAGAGACAAATGATGAGAAAAGAAAGATTACCTGAGATAGAGTTGCTGCGGGGGATGGCTTTTTTAGCGGTGGTGCTGCAGCATGTGATTGCCGGGGTGTTTTATCAGCCAGGCTTGAGTGGACAAACCGTTCTGGCCGGGACGACTTTTCTCGGATTGATTCGGTTTGCGGTACCTTTGTTTGTGTTCATCACCGGGGTGGTGTTGTTCTACAATTATGATGGCAAGCTGAATTACGGGAGCTTCCTATGGAAAAGGTTCCGGCAAATTGTCGTGCCCTATCTGGCGTGGACGGTTATTTATTATATTTGGATGAGTATCCGCAGTGGCGGGTTATCTTTGTCGAGTGTTTGGGGGGAACTGGTCCATTTGGTGAAATTGGCCTTCACGGGACAGGCCTCTTATCATTTATGGTTTATGGTCATGATTATTCCGTTCTATCTGCTGTTCCCCCTATTCCGGCTTATGTTGGGCAAGGATAAAAAGCTGTGGGTCAACTTGGCCGTAGGCGTGGTGTTTCTTGGTCTAGGCATAGGCCTGGTGTATGCCTTATCCAAAGGCTGGATCACCTCCGAAAATGCCTTCTTCAACGCTACGGTAATTCGTTATCTGGATCGAAACTTTCTGTTCTGGATGTTTTATTTTGTGATGGGTGGTCTGGTCGGATTGTACTATAAGCAGTGGAAAATGATCGTCAAACGCATTTGGTGGTTATGCCTGATCGGACTTGGGGTGTTCATGTACATCATTTTCACCCGGATCGAGGCACTTACGCAAAGCTTGACCAGCGATCTCTATATCTACAGCTCCTATGTCACGGCGCCCTTGAACCTGTTGATGATGGGGACGATATTGGTGTCGATGGTGTTGGTGTTTGCTGCAGCCGAAAGGCTTGCCCAGCACAACAGTTGGTTCACCTCGCTGTTGACAACCTTTGGGCGTTACTCCTTCGGAGCTTATTTGATCCACGCTATGGTGCTCAGTTCAACCAACTACCTAGCGATTTCTTATCTGGGGGGAATCGGTGTGTATGGACAGACGGTAGTGTCGTTTGTGTTGTGCGCTGTGGTGAGTTTGGGTGTGTGCGTGGGGTTGAGTAAGGTGAAGGGCGTTGGGGAGGTTTTGGTGGGGCGGGTGTAGAAAAAATTTAGTATAGCTACAGATCTGATTATTAACCATATAAATTATAAAGATACCATTGTTTTTCATTAACCTTAGTTTTTACTGGAGAAAAAAAGTCTAATATTTGAGCACTAAACTTCTGGAGGCACCCAAAACAATGAAAAAACCAAAATGCCTAGTTCTTCTTTCTACTTATAATGGTGAAAAATTTCTTAAAGAGCAATTATATAGCTTACAAAAACAAGAGGGCGTAGAATTAGCCCTTCTTATTCGAGATGATGGATCAAAGGATCGCACGTTATCAATCATCCACCAATTTATAAAGGACTCGACAACTAATATAAAATTGCTTCAGGCTAACAATGTAGGAGCTAAAGCTAGTTTCTTTGAGCTAATGAGAATAGCAGCCGAAGATTATTTTGAGTACGATTTTTTTGCTTTCTGTGATCAGGATGATATATGGAAACCAAACAAACTTATAAGAGCCATACAAATGCTCAACAATGAAAATCATAGCCTACCTTTAATGTACTGTTCCTCAACTCAAATGGTAAACTCTGATTTATCTTACATTAATATATGGCCACCTGCTCCAAAAAAAACGTTAGCTATGTACAATGCTCTGGTTGAAAATGTCGCCGTAGGTTGTACTTCTATACTGAACAAAAAAGCACTCAAACTAATAACCTCTTCACCACCCATCAACATAAACTACCCAATCATGCACGATTGGTGGGCTTATCTATGTGTATCTACATTTGGCAAGGTCATTTTTGATTCAGAGCCTTGTATTTTATATCGGCAGCATTCAAACAATGTACTAGGCGGGCAAACTGACAACCTAGTCACAAAGTGGAAAAAACGATTTATACGCTACTTTAAAGCACAAAATCACTATATTATTAGTAACCAAGCCAAAGAGTTTTACAATTGCTTTAATCCCATCTTAAATGAGCAGCTAAGACTATCCTTACAGGATTTCATTCAAACTACAAAAAGAAATAGACTAGCAAGGCTTATGTATGCGATTCGTACTCCTTTCTATAGACAGACCGTTGCCGACCAATTCATACTAAAAGTGATTATATCGCTTGGAAAAATATAAAATTAAAAGGAGCACTCAATATTTAGTGCTCCTTTTAATTTGTATCTAAAAAGTATTCATGTAAAAATACCTTCAACCCCTCACGCCATGGCCGTAAATCCTGTAGTCCGTTCGTACGGATGCTTAAGTGATCCATGACCGAATTGCTCGGACGTGGTGCAGGGCGGGGAAACTCTTCGGTCGAGCAAGGCTCCACCTTGACTGGATACCCCTTTCCACGAATATCAGCCGCTTCTGCAAAAATCGCTTGGGCAAACTCATACCATGTGCATTCTCCTAAGTTAGAGGCATGATAAATGCCAAATTTCTGCGTAGCAACCAGTTCAAGTAGGAAAACTGCTAAATCCACCGTGTAGGTAGGTGAACCTTTTTGATCATTCACCACCTGAAGGACTGGCTTCTCTTCCCCCAGCCGTAACATGGTTTTTACAAAATTATGTCCATATTGTCCATACACCCAAGAGGTTCGCACTATAAAGAAGGACGAGGACAAACTTTGAACTAACTGTTCTCCAGCACGTTTGGACTTGCCATAAATACTTTGCGGATTCGTGTTGTCGTATTCCCGGTAAGGCGTATCAGACGTACCATCGAATACATAGTCCGTACTAATATAGCAAAATTTAGCCTTAACCTGTTCAGCCGCAAGCACCATATTACGGGTTCCGGTCACGTTCACAGCGTACGCCATGTCAACATCTTGCTCGGCCTGATCTACTGCTGTATAAGCTGCACAATGAATAACAATATCAGGCTGAAACTGCTTGACGAGCTTCAAACACATCTCCTGATCGATGATATCCAGCGTATTACGGTCAGTGGGCAATAATTTGTGCCCCGCTTGCTCAAAAACTTTTACAACGTCCTTACCTAACTGTCCTTCGGCGCCAGTCACCAAAACTCTCATGAGCGCTCGCCCAGCCGTTCACCATATTGCTTAACGAAATACTCCTGGTACGCTCCCGATTGGATGCGAGTCCACCATTCCCGATTGTCCAGGTACCAACGAATGGTTTCTTGAATCCCCGTCTCAAAAGAGTGCTTTGGCTTCCAGCCCAGTTCTGTCATCGTCTTGGTCGGATCAATGCCATAACGACGATCATGGCCAGGCCGATCCTGAACACACTTAATCAGTGATTCTGACTTACCTAACTGCTCCAGAATGGTTTTTACAATATGCAAATTAGTCCGTTCATTGTTCCCACCAATGTTGTACACTTCCCCATCGCGCCCCTGATGAATGACCAAATCAATAGCACTGCAATGGTCTTCTACATAAAGCCAGTCACGAATGTTCAAGCCATCTCCGTATACAGGCAGGGCTTCGTCCGCTAACGCCTTGGAGATCATCAATGGAATAAGCTTCTCTGGAAATTGATAAGGTCCGTAGTTATTGGAGCAGCGCGTTATATTTACGGAAAGGCCAAAAGTTTCATGGTACGCTCGAACTAGTAAATCTCCGCCTGCTTTACTAGCTGAATAGGGGCTGTTAGGCGTTAGCGGAGTTTCCTCCGTGAAAAGTCCGGTCTCTCCTAGTGTTCCATATACCTCGTCAGTGGAGACCTGAACGAATTTCTGAACACCATGCTGGCGCGCTGCTTCCAGAAGCACCTGTGTACCAAGTACGTTTGTTCTCACAAAAACTTCCGGCTCCAGGATGCTGCGATCCACATGCGACTCTGCCGCAAAATTGACGATTACATCCACACCTTGGCTGACCAGTTCATTCATAGCCTCAGCATCGGTAATATCCGCCTTGTGGAAAGTATGATTCGCATTGCCTTCCGCAGACTTCAAATTTTCCAGATTTCCGGCATAGGTAAGAGCATCCACGTTAATAATCTGGTACTCGGGATGCTGATTCAACATATATAATACAAAGTTGCTGCCAATAAAGCCGGCACCGCCTGTGACAAGCAGTTTCATGAGAAAAGTCCTCCTAATCGAAATTCATTTCTGCTTCTGCCAAAGTCGGATGATGCCGGTCTTTATCAGAAAGCAGCGGCTCACTTACCGGCCAATCAATCGCCAGCGCTGGATCGTTCCATAATATGCCACGATCATGCTCCGGGGAATAGTATTCGTCCACCTTATATAAAACTTGGGTATTAGGCACAAGAGTACAGAAGCCATGAGCAAAACCCTTAGGAATCAGCAATTGTCGCTTATTGTGCTCGCTAAGCGTGACTGCAACCCATTGGCCGAACGTTGGCGAGCTATGACGGATGTCCAGAATCACATCATAAATAGCCCCAGAGAGCACACGAATCAGCTTTGTTTGCGCTTTAGGATTTAGCTGGTAGTGCAGTCCCCGGAGTACACCCGGTTCTGTAGATAAAGACTGATTATCTTGAATAAAGGTATAGGTGACTCCGAGTTCCTGCATCACCTGCTCATTATAGCTTTCCATAAAAAAACCCCGGTGATCGCCATGTACCACCGGTTCAAGTAAAGCTGCGTCTTGCAGCTTCAACGAGGTCAGTTTCATCACTAAACTCCTCCTTAACTATAGCTTGAGTTTGCCAAATTCTTCACCAAGGGTCAAATCCTTGGCCAATTCATTAGCTCTGGCTAACGAAGCATGAGTCCCTGCATCCGTCCACCAGCCTCGCAGCACGTCAAAAGTAAGTTCTCCTCGTTCAATATATGCATTATTTACATCGGTGATTTCCAATTCACCTCGTGCGGATGGCTTTAAACTACGAATAATTTCAAAAACATGATGATCAAACATATAAATGCCAGTCACGGCATAGCTCGACTTGGGTTCTTTAGGCTTTTCTTCAATAGAGATGATGCGTTCTCCTTTAAGCTCGGGAACACCAAAGCGAGCCGGATCGGGAACCTTCTGTATGAGAATCTTAGCTCCGGCGGGCTGCTTCTTAAAATTTTCCACATATTGCATTATATTATCATCAAAAACGTTGTCACCCAAGATAACTACCATCTGATCAGTGCCTACAAATTGCTCGGCCAATCCAAGAGCCTGGGCAATACCTCCGGCTTCGTCCTGCACCTTGTAAGTGAAAGAAACTCCGATCTCATTCCCACTACCTAATAAGCTGACCACATCCCCCATGTGTTCTTTGCCCGTAACAATAAGGATATCAGTGAGACCTGATTGCTTTAGCTTATGCACAGCATGAAAAATCATGGGATATTTGCCCACAGGGAGAAGGTGCTTATTGGTGACTTTGGTTAATGGATAGAGGCGGGAACCTGTCCCGCCGGCTAGGATGATGGCTTTCATTGAGACGCTCCTTCCAGAATCCGAACAATATCCTGGCATCTATTTTCCCACGTGTTGTTTTGCAAGAAATTTATCGCATCCATATGCGAGTACCGTTCTATGTTGTTATCCCGTACTTTCTTTACAAGATTAACTAAATCTCTTTCTTCTGAATAAAGATGAACGAACGGCTTGAACTTTTGCATTTCAGCGTAATCAATTGCCAGAATGGGCTTATTAAAGTAAATATATTCATACATTTTAACAGGATCTACAGCCTGTACAAGTTCATTTAGCACAAAAGGCATAACCAGGGCATCGGCTGTTTGAGCAACTCCAGACAATTGCTCATGCTTCACCGTACCTGCGTATTGAATTCTAGGATGCGAAGGAACTTTTGCTTCAACTGGGCCTACGAAAGTAAACATACACTCTGGAATTACATCTAAAACCCGCAAAATCAAGTCAAAATCCATCCATTTCCCGATCGTACCTATGTACATGAGATTTAACAAATTTAAAGACGTGTTATTCTCTTCTTGTTTAACATAAGAAAAATCAGTCACTTCTTTTAATAACGAGGTACTGACTGCATTATTTACGACAACGGGGGGGGATTTAATATACTTTCCATATGAATTCAACATCTTGTTCTTTAAGAATTCAGATGAGGTAATTACTAGGTCAGCCCGTTTAACCAAATGAATTTCTATCTCTTGAAGCCGTAGATTTATCCCACGTACTTCTGGATGAAATCCTAGAAAATCATCCATACAGTCATAAATCACTATCTTTTGCTCTATAGATTTTAAAGAGATAAAATTCAACAATATAGGAGATGTAATCCAGATATAATCATACTGATTTAATGACTGAAATACCCTCCGGTTTAATAGTCGCTCCACTTGTCTCAGAACCTGAATTCGTCCGGACAGTGGAAGCTTCTTCAACTTCTGCACAGTGGAATCCGAATATACACTCCGGAAATTCCGGTTGCTACCGGTATGTTTGTCGTACACCTTGTTAATATAGATTAAATCTACGGAATAATACCTGGTCAGCCCCTCATACAAAAAATGTGGTCTCTGTTTGATCCAATCCCAGTCGACATGCATTAAGTAGGCTATTTTTGACTTGGTTGGCAAAAGATCACTCCCTAAACTAAACTCCAAAAATAAATTACCAATCTATTAATTCTATCTCTCTTTTTATAGTATTTAGAAAACCACTTTGCTTTCTAACACGTTCAGCAGCATTTTGAGACAATGACAAAAATAACTTAGGGTTACAATACAGGCTTTCAATACTGTCAGCCAAAGCTAAGTAATCATCTGAATCAACTATCATCCCACAACTATTATCTACAAATTCTGGGATAGCAGCTACTCTATTTGTAACAGGAACAAGACCTGAGGACATCGCTTCATCTCTAGAAACTCCTTGAGAATCCATCCTCGTAGGCACTAAAAAAACACCATATTTCTTGTGAAGACTTGATATTTCTTCCTGTCTCAAGAATTTTTCCTCTAGTATCACATTTTTAAATTTTTTAATTGATTTTGTAGTACTTCTGAATAGTTCACCTTGACCAATTATTCTAAAATTAAGTTCATTAAAGAAAGATTTATGGGATAATTCTAGAATAGTTTTGACAGTAAGATCATTAGCATATGTTTTACTAGTGAAAGGTCGAATCGACAAGATATTATTACGCAACTCTGCATGTTTTTGATCATATCTAAAAAGATCACTATTAATATAATTGTGTATAACACTGTACATATTCTTAGGTAGTCTGAAACCCAAGTCAACAAATACGCTTTCTGCAAAGTAATTTGACACAAAAATAAAATGGAAATTATATTCTGTTTTGTTAAGAGCTAATTCAAAAATACTTTTCCAAAAATTCATTCTTTCCTCAGAGAATTTTTTGGCTTCCTCCATCTCTTTTTGATTATTATAGTTAAATTCCCTTCTCCACCAAGCTTGTATTTCAGAGCCATGCAGCCAAACTACAATTTTTTTTCCCTTTACAAGGTTTTTTATTCCATTCCAGATCGTTTCAGAAAGAAAATGGATTAAAATTGTCTGGTAGTTTGAACTTGTTAGCAAATTAGATACTTCCTCAAAATAACCGCTCATAATATCAATACCATAAAATTCAGAATAACCTTTTGGGTATTTTTCATTGAACTTGAAAACATCTACGAAATACCCGTTTTTTTTATATTCTATTAACCGAGCATGAACAAATGCATATCTATATAAATCATTATAGTCAGGGTAGTTATCTGTTATTAGCAATACTCTCGACTTATTCAGAAAGCAACCACTATTATAGCTATTTATTGGATTATCACTTAAACTTTCTCTTACTGGAATGTGCGTTACTATTTCTAGAATATCCTTCATTTTCAAGCCAATATCTATTTGGGGGAGATCGTCTACAATATCACATCTATCTCCAATAAAATCCATACAATAATTAAATTCATCAATAGAAAAACATTGTCTTTTGACCTCCCCCGTATCGATATTTCTACTAAATTCTAAAAGTTCTTCATTATTAAAAGTGCTAATTCTAATTAATGATGATCTGATTACTGAATTTTGGAATGCTTTATATTTTTGATTTTGATTTATTTTTAAAAATTCATTATTGCTGTATATATAATATTCATTTTTGCAGATAACATCTTGGGCTGCAGAAGCATTTCCCACTGCAAGAACCATATCATGTATATAGTTTTTACCATAATAATCATTGCTTGAAAAAAAGGCCATAAAGTCATAGTGTTCTCTAATATAATTATAAGCATCTGATAATTCATTCATAAGTATTACTTTGTCCGATTGGATTTGATAATTTACTTCTGACAAAACCAATAGTCGAGTGTGCGGGTATGTTTGCCTCATATAGTTAGCAATGGCATGCTCTATATCTTTTTTAGACATTGCTACTGTCAATATTGCAATTCTACATTCGTTATTACTAGATTTTGTACCGAATATCTTTTCTGAAATAAACTCCATTCTATGTCTATAGGTGTGCTCAGATAAAATTTTCCGCAAACCTGCCAATCTGAATTTTTCATAGTATATTTCTTCTGAGAGAAGTTCTAATTTTTTCTTTAAATAAATCATATCATCGGTACATAATACCAAATCTCCAAAAAAATTTCTAAGGGCTCTAGAATAATTGCTAACTAACACAGTGTTAGATCCAAGAACCTCAAATACTCGCCTTGCAAACATACTCTGTGATTGCTTAACTGAATTCATATTAATGTTGAACCGATAGCCTTTATATGCTTTATCAATATCTTTGGGTTCTAGTCTTCCTAAAATATATTTCTGATACTTCTTGGGGAATTTATAGGCCGACACCTTAGTTTTAAAATTTCTATCATAAATAACGATAGAATTAAGTTGATTTCCATCACTGACTAAATTCAATATTTTTTCTAAATCTCTGACTCTTTCAGGAAAATGTTTATAATAGGCTCCAGCAAAGCTGAATTTATTATCCCGAGGATAAATTTCAACAGGATTATTAATTTTCGGCTGCGCTGCAAATGGTAGCAAAAAAACACGTGAATGTCCTAGGATTCCTTTATATCTCCCTATGCAGTCAATATCTGTAGTAAAAACAAAATCGGCATAACGAGCTACTGAAACAAAGGTATTAAAATGCACCGGATCTTCCTTGTTCCAGAATAAAATAGGTATGCCACTCATTTTACAATAACTTAAAATCTCAATTAATTCATTGCTAAAAAACGCTACTTTTGTTTTCCACAATCCCCCCAAACCTTCCCAAGCAGATTCTAAAAAAAATAGATGTGGCTGGAATTCCTGAAGTTCATCCTTCCAGTTATCAGGGGTAAGCTGTTGTAGATTACACTCTGGAGAAAATGAATTAAAAGTAAACTCGTCCATAATACAAGCAACTTTCATAGCATGAATATCTTTAAAATTACTACTAAATAATTTATATTCAAGATCAGTTGCTGATACGGAAATACCCATCTCAGAAAGGATATCTGCTCTCAATACATTAAGCTCTTTAAATTTTTTTTCAATAAAACCCAAATCCATCTCATAATCCTCCATCTATTTTCAAAAATCTTTTGGTATTCTTTTCCTATATTTCCAGTATTTTAAGGTAATTTTTCCTAATTTAGAATTTCTTAGAAGTTCATACTTTTTGCTTAAATTAGAGAATTTAGCTTCTAATTCGTTGTATTTATGTATATCATTCTTGTACTTGGTCAGAATTTCCTTTTCGCTGTTAATTCTATTCAAAATCTCCAAATTTTTATCAATAATACTTTTTTCTAGTAAAGTTACTACATTAGATTCTTGCTCATTATATGATTTCAAATTATCTAAGCTACACTCCTCAATTAAATTTTTCAGTTCATTATTAATCCCACTGAATATTTCATTATTCTGCTCTGTCCGTTTTCTTACCCTACCAATTAAAAACATCCAACCGTTAATTATTTTATAACTATTTAATAATACATACTCTAGTATCTCTAAATATTTTTCAATTTTATCATATAATAAAACTTCCCTTAATTTTATAAACAGGATGATATGAGAACCCTCCTCAAGGATTTTATCCATTAAGGATTTAGTTATACCCTCCTCCAGTCTATACGAGTTATAATTATTAAGGTCATTACAAATTAATAAGTTACCTTCTATAATAAAAACGACATGTTTTGTTTCCATCATGCTATTTATTTCAGCTCCTTCTTTTTCTGAATTTAGAAAATCATTGAAAAGTCAATAAACTTCGAATTACAAATAGAGATTTATGTTATCCTAGAATTACTATAGTTCACATTATTATTTAATCTTATCCACTCTTAGAATACTAATTATAGGTTCTTAATAAAAGATTAGAAGATTAATTTAAAAGGAGTAATACAAATGAAATCATTGTGTGTTTTAGGTATGGGTTATATCGGGCTTCCAACAGCAATTACGTTTGCAAAAAATGGATTGAAGGTTCATGGAGTTGATATTAACCCCAATATAATAAAAAAACTTCAGTCAGGAGAACTCCACATTGAAGAGCCAGGACTACAGGCTATCTTTGAAGAGGTACTTACTGCAGGTAACTTAACTTTTGGTACTATTCCCAATACAGCAGACGCCTATATTATATCTGTACCTACCCCTATTAATAATAACAATAAAGCTAATATTGATTATGTGTGTTCGGCTGCAAATTCTATTATAACTTATTTGAAGCCAGGGGCTCTTGTGGTATTAGAGTCTACTGTTCCACCGCGTACAGTTGAGGATCATCTTATTCCGATTTTGACGAAAAGCCTCTTGAGAATTGGTGATGAGTTGTTTGTCTCACACTCGCCTGAAAGAGTAATTCCAGGGCGGTTATTAGATGAGCTCATAAATAATGATCGAGTAATTGGCGGTATTAATGATAAATCTGTAGAATTAACAAAAAAACTTTATAGTCGCTTTGTAAAAGGAAATATGCATTCTACAGATGCCACCACAGCCGAAATGGTAAAACTAATGGAAAACACTTACAGAGATATAAATATTGCATTCGCAAATGAGATGGCCCTAGTGGCAGAAAAAGTTGGTTTTAATGTTTGGGAAGCAATTAAACTGGCTAACTTTCATCCGCGAGTTAACATCCATCGACCTGGACCTGGCGTAGGGGGACATTGTATTGCTGTGGACCCTTGGTTTATCTATGAACAAGCTCCGGAACTTGCAAAACTAGTTCATACTGCTAGATCGACGAATAATTGTATGCCTGATTTTGTAGTAGAAAAAACAAAATCTTTTCTGAAAGATATAACTAATCCTAAGGTAGCCGTTTTGGGACTTGCATTCAAAGGAAATGTTGATGATATGAGAGAAAGTCCAGCTGTATTAGCAATTAAAAAAATTGCTGAATTTGCATCAGTTAGCATCTATGATCCACACGTAAAAGAAGATTGGAATTTTAAGGTGAATACTTACGATGAGTGTCTCTTTAATGCAGATGTTTTGCTTTTATTAACTGATCATGACGATTATAAAACACTTTCTCCGCTTCATTCATCAAAACTTATGAGACATAAAATTTTATTTGATACAAGAAATTCGTTAGATCATCAACATTGGAAAGAATATGGTTACGATGTTCATCTTTTAGGAAGTTCTACTAAGCCCAATAAAATTCCAATATATTAATTAACTGAAGGAGAATAATCCTTATTGGAGGGATAGTATTGACAACACCTGATATTTCTAATGTTACACTTTTTGATGGAAGTATATTTTGGGGTATACAGAATGAATATATTTTTTCAAATTTAAATTCAAACAAGGACTATTATGAGAAGAATGATTTAGATAGGTTTACAGAGTATATACCGAATAATGCTATCATTTATGATATTGGTGCAAACATTGGGAATCACACAGTTTTTTTTAAAAAATATTGTAATGCAACTAAAATTTACTCATTTGAACCGTCGCCTGTAAATTTTGATTTACTCAGAAAAAACATTACAGAAAACAGTCTTTCAAACATCGAGCTCTTTAATGTGGGCATAGGCGATACTTACAGAAAAACCTCGGTAATAACTAATATGTCCAATATGGGAGAATGTAGACTGGTAGATAGCCCTTCTGGGAATATTGAAGTTATACCCATAGATGGACATAACTTCGACGCTCCAGACTTTATTAAAATAGATGTTGAGGGCGATGAGTTAAATGTTTTAAAAGGCTTGTTCGATACTCTTATTAAATGTAAACCTGTTATTTGGATAGAGATAAATAATAATTTCAGCGAAGTTGATAATTATTTATCTAAACTAAATTATGAGATCGTTGACAAACTAAACTTCAACCATATTTATATTCAAAGTTCCTCAATAGAAAATAGGATCGCCACT
Source organism: Paenibacillus sp. 1SOY10 (assembly GCF_056836745.1). Taxonomy (NCBI): domain Bacteria; kingdom Bacillati; phylum Bacillota; class Bacilli; order Caryophanales; family Paenibacillaceae; genus Paenibacillus; species Paenibacillus sp. 1SOY10. The sequence goes on from NZ_JBXENK010000014.1 coordinate 27,186, forward strand.
TTAGATAGGTTTAAGAAGAATATCATTAAAGAAAGTAATAAGCTTGTAAGCGAAAAATGGAATTTGAATAAATGGCTTAATAGTTCCAAGGAAACTATTGAAAAATTGGAAACAGAAATTTCTTCAGAACGTACTAGCGGGAAACAAAGTGAACAATACTATGTGAAATCTTTAGAAACTATTGCATCTCATCCTATTTTTTCAAATACTCTGCAGATCACTGAGAGTGCCAGTACAACTGAATCAAATAATGTTTTATCTTTCAACATTATAACTGGATTGCACGAAATTCATAATAAATTTACAGAAATCAACAATGAAATGAATAAACTAAAGAATCAAATAGAGGTTCAAAAGATTCAATTAGATAAACTTACATCCGAAAAATATAATCTTAATAATCAAATATTAAACTACATTCAAGAACAAAAAAAATTATTGTTTGAAATTAAAAGGATACAAGATCATTATCTATTAATAGAACATCGCTACATGAAATTGAAAAACTCCTTAGTTGGGAAAATCGGTATAAAATTTTGGAGAATTTTTAAAAAAATCAGAAAAAGGTAGGTAGCTATTGGTTTGGATAATAATCAAATAATGCAGCGTATTCGTGAATTAAATCTTGAAGAAGAAAATATAAAAACAAGACAAGATCAAATAGAAATATACCTTAATGAAAATGACTGGTTCCCGTCACATGATGTGATTTTTGGAGAAAGTAAGGTTGAAAATCATACTGACCAGGTATTGTATATTTCTTATAAAGAGGTGAATAATAGCTTCACCATTCCACCAAAATATCAAGTTTTACAATTTTTAAAGAGTTACAAAGAGATTGATATCAATTTCCATGGACTAATTGATGGTAATTGTGAGGCTGCTCTTTATATTTTCACTTACAAGCAACATAATCAACAAAATATCCATTCTATTTCTCTTAACACTTCAACCACACTTTTAGTTGAAGATATTGATGGATTAAGACTAAGTTTAAGAATCAGCGGAAAAGGTTCTTTAAAACTATCTAAGCTTGAGATTAAACCAAAGTTCTCTTATCAGAAGACTGTTAATCAAAGAAAGAATCACTTAAATAGCGAAGTTAATCCTAAGGATATTACAGTTGCTATGGTTGTCGATGAATTCACATTTGAGAGTTTAAAACCAGAATGTAACGCTTTATACTTAAGCCCTGGTACATGGAAAGAAACTTTGGAAAACACCAATCCTGATTTTTTTTTCTGTGAATCTGTATGGACTGGGATTGATCCTGATGCCAGAGAATGGAGAGGAAAAATTTACAGTAGCATAAATTTTGAAGGGGAAAACCGGAAAGAACTATTGGAAATACTTCAATATTGTAAAGAAAATGGAATAAAAACTGTGTTCTGGAACAAAGAAGATCCGTCTCATTATGAAGATAAAATTCACAACTTTGTAGATACTGCCTTAAAATTTGACTATATTTTTACTACTGCTGAGGAATGTGTTGATAAATACAAAAAAGAATTTAATCATAAAAATGTCTTTCCACTAATGTTTGCTGTGCAACCGAAACATTTTAACCCAATTGAAACCATTGAAAGAACAAATGATGCTATTTTCGCCGGGAGCTACTATCGTCAACATGCTAATAGATGTATTGAAATGGATGGTATTTTTGATCTGATTCTTCAAAAAAATATTGGTTTATTAATTTATGACAGACAATATTATAATACTGATGAAAATCATAAATTTCCTGAGAAATATAATAAATATATATTACCTAGACTTCCTTACACCAAATTAGATAAAGCTTATAAGGGATCCAAATATGCTATTAATATTAATACAGAAACTCATTCCAATACAATGTTTGCTAGAAGAGTTTTTGAGTTGATGGCATCAAATACTTTAATTATTAGTAATTACTCTAAGGGACTATATAATAATTTTGGTGATTTACTATGCCTACTGTCAGGAGATGAATCAGACCCAGAAAAATTAGAATTCTTTATCTCATTTGATTATCGAAAGCACAGATTAAAAGCTAATCGATATGTTTTACTAAACCATACTTATGAAGAGAGATTTTCTTTTTTGCTGCAATCTATAGGCTATAGAACAAGTAAGTTTTCTTTAAGTGTAACAGTTATTATTTCTGTAAAGAATGAACAAGAACTCAACGAAGTATTAATTTTTTATTCTAATCAAACCTATTCGAATAAAAAAATATTAATCATAAACTCAACAAATGACAGTATTTTAACATCATTTTGGACAACAAAATATGGAAATGACTCGATAGTCATCACAGATCTTAATATGATATCAAAATATACCAACTTAGAATTACTAATTCAATCAGATTTTGTTGCATTTATGAATTTGAGTTATTATTATGGACCACAATATCTTGCAGACATGATGATGTCTTACAAGTATTTAGATTGGAATGTAGTAACTATTAAGGATCCATTACAGTCACAATATCAATTTGTAAGCGATGGCACTGTATTTGCGTCGGTTCTTCCTTCTGAAGTATTACAATATTATGATGCCAATAAATTTGATGAGAATGAACTGAACTTTATTAATAGACTACACCGTATAGGATATAGAATATTTAATGTGGATGAATTTAACATTCTAACTCCCGAGAATAATACAATTCCTAATCAATTGAAGATAACTATATAATAATACTAATAAGTTGGTGTTGATTTGTACAAAATAAGTATAATTGTCCCAGTTTATAATGCAGAAAAAAGGATTCAAAATACTATTTCCTCTTTAATAAATCAAACTATGGATTTTAAAAACATTGAGGTTATATTCATTGATGATAAGTCCACAGATAAATCATTAGAGGTTATTGAAGCTTATTCAAGTTTCTACAGTAATATAAAACTTTATAAACTTAATGATAATTCTGGAAGTCCCTCTAAACCTAGGAATTACGGAATAAAAATGGCAAATGCTGATTATATTATTTTCTTGGATAGCGATGATACACTTCCAGAAAACACATGCAATTTGCTATATACTACTATAAACACTGGAAAATATGATATTGTTCGAGGATATCTTCGTGTAATAAATGGATCTAAAACAAACTTTAGTAATGTACTCAATGAAGAAGACCTTTTAACGCAAAAAATACTCAAAAGAGCTCTTATTACAAAACAAAGCACTACTATAGATGGAATTTATAATAAATTTTTCTTAATGAAAAATAATATTTCCTTTGATGAACAAATTAGAATGGGAGAAGATACAATATTTTTAACTTCATGCTATTCTAAAGCTTCAAAAATAGGCTATATACATGAATGTATTTATAATTATTATAAAGGAAATGATTTGAAAAACTTATCTTCGACTCAATCCTATAGTTCTCGGGAATTAAATGACCATTTATACGTTTGGGAACAAGCTAAGAAGAATATGGAACTGGTCGGTTTAGATTACTTTACACTGAGACTACCTGTTGGCTTCCGCTCAGCTCTGCAAAGTATTCTTTATTATTCAAACGGAAAAATACCAGAAAACGACTTTATAAAACTACATCATTTTCTTACAAAAAACTCTAATATTGTTTCTAGCATGAATTTAACCCCCAGACTACAAGAAATTGTAGATGCTATTTTAAAGAAAGACTTTAATTTATTTATCAATTGTACTAAAAAACGCATTGTAATAAATGGATATGATTTGAAATTCATCAAGCCATTAGTTCCTTGGTTGAAACAAAATTACTTAGTTGAAATTGATGAGTGGCAAGGTCATGATGCTCATAACAAAGAAAATAGTCTTAAACTTTTAGAGTGGGCAGATATTGTTTTTTGTGAGTGGTTATTAGGGAATGCTGTTTGGTATACAGCTAATAAACGTTCTGACCAGGTCCTTTTTATAAGAATGCATAGATTTGAGTTATTTCAAAACTTCGGTAGTAGTATCAACATTGAAAATGTGGATGCTTTTATTACTGTCGGTATGTACTATTACGAGCAATTTTCAAAAACATTTAATTTCCCGCACGAAAAGATGAGGTTACTTCCTAACTATGTTGATGTCGAGAAATTTAACAAAAACAAGTCGAGTTCAACTAATACACAATATAACCTTGCAGTTATAGGCGGGCTTCCTTCGCGAAAAAGAATCGATTTGGCTATTGATGTACTCTCGTTACTTTTGGAACATGACGACAAATATAAACTCCACATAATTGGTTCAAAACCTGAAGAAGTAGAATGGTTATGGAGACTAGATAATGAAAGAAAATACTATGAAGATCTTTATAAAAAAATTAGGGAAAATAGTAAATTAAAAAATGCTGTTATATTTTCAGGTTGGCAAGATAGTTCCGAGTATCTTAAATCAATTGGATATGTTTTATCAGTAAGCGAAGACGAGAAACCTGAAAGTTTTCATTTAGCTCCTGCTGAAGGAATGGCCTCAGGTTCTGTAGGTTTACTATTGAATTGGCCAGGGGTGGAGTATATCTATCCGAAAGAATTTATTGTAAGCAACATTACAGATATGGCTAATAGAATACAAACTATAAACAAGAATGGCTTGTTCGAAAATTTCAGTATTCAAGGGACAAATTTTGTAACAACTTATTATGATATAGAAAAAGTATCAGGATATTTTTCTGGTTTAATTGAAACTGCTTATCTTAAAAAAACTTAAGAAAAACTTTTATATTTCACATATTAGCAATTAATGCAAAGTCAAATATGATTAATTCAATGATTCTCAGTAGAACGAATATTTAAGTAGTCAATTATATTGATATCAAAAACTTACTAACAAAGATATCCCCTCTCTCAATATATAACAGGAAGCTTGCATTAAATTTAGGTTATATTTAAAGTTAAATAGTGGTCTTGTATTTAAGGAGAATAAAACATGCTAATATATCTAAGAAACTTCAGTAAATTTAAAGACTTGTTCTTTGAATTAATAAAAAATGATATTCAATTAAAGTATAGAAATTCTATACTAGGAATTCTATGGAGCGTTCTTAATCCATTATTATTTATGATGGTACTAACATTAATTTTTTCTGAGTTATTTTCTACTTCTATCGAGTATTTTGCAATTTATGTCCTATCCGGAAGGCTGATATATTCTTGCTTTTCGGAGACGACAAACTTTGCGATGCAGTCAGTAGTCAACAATTCTTCTCTTTTGAAGAAAATATATCTACCGAAATATTTTTTTCCCTTATCCAGGGTATGCTCTTCATTTATTAATTCTCTTTTAGCAATGATTTCAATTATCCCAGTGATGTTACTTAATGGGCCTAGTTTTTCTTGGATGAATTTCGGTGTAATATTCCCTTTATTTTATTTGCTTCTCATTTCTATTGGGATTGGTTTAATATTATCTACTATTTATGTTTTCTTTCGAGATTTACAACACCTTTATTCAATTGTTCTAGTAATTGTTATGTATACTTCAGCAATTTTTTATCCAGCAGATATAATTCCAGAAAAACTTTTACCGATAATTCAGTTCAACCCTATATTTTCTATTGTAGAAATGTTTAGAGATTATTTAATTTATAATGTAACTCCTTCTTTTGTTAGTCATTTGTTTTGCCTGATATATGGAGTAACAACTATGTTAGTTGGACTCGTCATTTTTCACAAGAAACAGGACAAATTTATCTTTTACTTGTAAGCAAAAATTGGAGATGAATAAATGAATAATATAGCCGTAAAAGTCAACCAGGTCTCCATGAAATACAAGTTAATGAGTGGGAAAGTCAATTCGTTGAAACAGGTGTTCATCAATGCTATGACTCAGAAAATTACTTATGAAGAATTCTCTGCCTTGAAAGATGTTAGTTTTGAGATTCAGAAAGGAGAAGTTTTTGGAGTTGTTGGTTTAAATGGAGCTGGGAAAAGCACGTTATTAAAGGTTGTAGCTGGCATTTTAAAGCCAACATCCGGATCTGTGGAAAGATATGGCTCACTAGTTCCATTAATTGAGTTGGGCGGTGGCTTTAACTCAGAGCTTACTGGTATTGAAAACATATATTTAAATGGTATGCTACTTGGTTACTCAAAAAAATTCATCAAAGAAAAACTAGATGAAATTGTTGACTTTGCTGAGTTAGAAAAGTTCATCCATACCCCTATAAAAAATTACTCATCAGGTATGAGAGCCAGGTTAGGATTTTCAATTGCCACTCTTGTTAAACCTGATATTCTAATTGTTGACGAAGTCTTATCCGTAGGAGATCATAAATTTAAAGAAAAATCTGAAGCAAAGATGAAGGAGTTAATGGGGTCGGGTACTACTGTTTTGTTCGTTTCGCATTCCATTGATCAAATGAAGAACATGTGTAACCGTGTGTTATGGCTTGAACAGGGCTCAGTTAAAGACATAGGACCGGCAGATATTATATGTGATAAGTATAAAGCCAATTAATAACAAGGCTGTTCCGATCCTTTCAGGATTAGAACAGCCTTGATTGGTAAAGTGGTCTACTATAACTAAACTATGCTAAAATAATTGTCGTACCTATTCGCAAAGGAGATAAATACGTGTCGAATCCAGTATACGGGAAAAAGGCCACAGCGTCGAGAAATGGGGAAAAGTTTCCTGCGGCTCTGTGGGTATTGATGATCGGACTCATTTTATTCTTGGTTTGGGCGCCGTTCCAGGCCGGGTTGTTCAACGGACTTGTGCTAGACTTTGAGAAGCCTATCTATTGGGCGGTGCTAATCGGCAGCTTGCTAATGCTAGCCTGGGTCGCCGCTTTCTTCAAAAGCATTAAGCTTGAAGATCAACGGGATTGGACGGCTCTACTCGTTCTGTTCATCCCCATAACCTATATTATCGCATTGATTAACGCGGCTAGCCAGTATTTTGCTGCCAATATGGTGTTGATTCAGTCCCTTTACGCCTTTATATTCATCATTGGGCTTTATCTATTGCAACAGAAAAAGGCGAATCAAATCATAGAAACGACTGTGATTACCGTAGGCTATGGCATTGTTCTGTTCGGCTTGTTTAACTGGTTGGGACAAGGTAGAACAGTGTCGGCTATTGTCGGCTGGTTCACGAGCACTGTGGTTAATGGCCAGTTCAACCAGGCAGTTTGGGTTGATTCCAATGGTCCACGGCTAGCTTCAGTGTTCCAATACCCGAATACGTATGCCGCTTTTCTAATGGCTTTCTTTTTCGTGGCCGTATTTGCTATTACACGTTCTAAAAAAGGATATGGACAAGCCGTTCACGCCTTCATGTTAGTTCCAATTGTCCTGTCTCTTCTCTTAACCTTATCACGTGGGGGCTTGGTGTTCCTGCCGGTCGTGTTTGTGATATTGCTACTGTTTCTGAAGCCAGCCAAACAAATTTTATGGATTCTCTATTCACTGATTGCTGGAGTTGCTACTCTGCTTATTGCCAAACCGGTGACAGAGCTGGGCCAACAGTTCCATCTGGGGCAAATCGGAGATCCGGCTAAAGGCTGGTTCTACGTTCTCGCTGCCTCGATTATACTTGCATTGTTGGCTTGGCTTATACAACGCTTTGTGGCACCGCGTTTGGAGAAGGCCACTAGCCATTGGTCCGGGAAGAAGTTCTCCAATTTGTGGCTACCGCTTGTCTCTGTCATAGCAGTTGTGGTCTTGGCTTTCTTGTTCTTGGGCACAAATCTCAAGCACATCCTGCCTGGCAACATCGGAGAACGTCTGGAGAACCTCAATCTCCAGCAGCACAGTTTTCTGGAACGGATGACCTTCTACAAGGATGCCGCAAAAGTTGTCAAAGACTATCCGGTGATTGGGGCAGGTGGTGGGGCTTGGGCTTCAATTTATGAGCAATACCAGAACAACCCATACCTCAGTCGTCAAGCACATAGCTTTGTCATGCAATACCTGGTTGAGGTTGGTGTTTTAGGATTTATCGTTTTGCTTGCTTTTATGGGCTTTATTTTCTATAAATATATCCGTGACTACATGAAGGCTGACGAGCAAAAGCGTGAAGGTAATTTTGCTTACTTCATCATCGTACTTTCCATTCTCATGCACAGCTTGATGGATTTTAACATGAGTTATGTATTCTTAGGAGTACTTGTGTTCCTGGGACTTGGGGGTATGGCTGCGGGAATGGAGCATCACCCTGCTGGCAAGCTTGTACTGAAACCGAGGACTATGCGCGGATTGTTCAGTTCTGTTATGGTTGTGGCTTCGCTAATTTTGATTTTCGTATCCATCAGTTACATCCAAGCGAACCAAGCTACGGTCCAAGGTAAAATGCTGATCTCTACAAGCTCTGACTTTCAAGAGATTCAAGCTCCACTCAGTGAAGCGCTCAAGAAACGTAGTGGACAGCCAGATGCGATATTGTACATGAGTTCTCTTCTGCTGGCCGGGTTTGAGCAAACCCAGGACGATGCCTTTTACAATCAAGAGAAATTGTTGCTTACCGATGCTTTGAAAAAAGAACCTTATAATAAAAATATGTACAAACAGCTTATTAAGCTCTATCAATCTAAGGGAGAATTGGAACAAGCCCATGCGGTCCTTAGTGATAACGCCAAGCGTTATGCTTGGGACATGAACTGGTACGAGGACTTGATTGTACAGTCCTTCGAGCTTGGTTATCAGAAGCTGGGTGAGCAGGATGTGGTGCAGAAGGATGAATACTTCCACCTCGGAGTCACTGCTTATCAGCATGTGGTTGACGGAGTAGAGCATTTGAAGACACTTCCTGAAGGTCAAATGCAGGGGAATGCTTTTGAGGTTACCCAGCCTATGATCCTTCATGCCGGGAAAATGGAGTTCATGCTCAATGAACCCGCCAAAGCAGCGGAGGTTTTCAAGACAGGAATCCGTGAAGATTTGGGCGACAGCACCAATCGGGAAATTGCTCGTTGGTATCTGGCCTCCTTGCAAAAAACAGGCTCCACCGATCAAGCCGTACTCGACTTGCTCTTGCAGGTAGACCCATCTGAACAGGCTTCCATAGATGAATTGGCAAGCTTAAATTTCTAACTAAAAAACGGTCCCTCCTCATAGGAGAGACCGTTTTTTTAGTTGTAACGGATTATTTAGCTACCGGCTTCAAAATATCCGTCATATAACGAATCAATTCATCCCGCAGCTCTGGATTTTCTAACGCGTAGTGAATGGTTGTTTTGATAAAGCCTAATTTCTCCCCAACATCATGCCGTTCCCCATCAAAATGATAGGCCAGCACACGCTCCATTTCACCAAGCGTAGAAATAGCATCCGTCAACTGAATTTCTCCATTTACTCCTACTCGTTGATTTTCTAAAATATCAAAGATAGCGGGAGTTAAAATGTACCGGCCCATAATGGCCAAATTGGAGGGTGACGTCCCCACCTTTGGTTTCTCGATCAACTGATTGGCAACATAGACATGATCATTGATAGCTGTAGGATCTACAATGCCATAACGTGATACTTCATTCCAATCCACAGGTTGAACACCTACAATAGAGGATTTATGCTGGTTATATACCTCAATCATTTGCTTCAGGCACGGTACATCAGACTCAACAATGTCATCCCCTAGTAATACCGCAAACGGCTCATTGCCAATAAATTTGCGTGCACACCAGATCGCATGTCCAAGCCCCTTGGGTTCCTTTTGCCGAATATAATGAATGTCTGCCATATCTGAAGATTTACGAACCTCTTCCAGCAGTTGAAATTTACCTTTTTCATTCAAGTTAAACTCCAATTCAAAAGAGGTATCAAAGTGATCCTCAATGGAACGTTTGCTTTTGCCAGTAACGATAATAATATCCTCGATCCCCGAAGCTACAGCCTCCTCCACAATATATTGAATGGTGGGCTTGTCCACAATCGGCAGCATTTCTTTAGGCATCGCTTTGGTCGCTGGCAGGAAGCGCGTACCCAGCCCTGCTGCGGGGATGATGGCCTTACGGATTTTCATACAACGATCTCCTCATTTCAGGATGGTCCAGTTGCTGTCATTATAACATATGCTGGAGCGCATCTGTGATGCTGGGCAAATAGAAAAAGCAGACCTGGAGATAACCCCAAATCTGCTCACACTCTTATCTATTCACAGTCATGTATCTTTTGCTTAGTGGCTGCGCCATTTCCCTAGCCAATCCGTTCTCCAAGATTGATGCTCTTCCTGCAACACTGGTGAACGATCCATATCCGGGGTATGCAAACGACGCTCATTGCTAAATTCGATCTTCCGATACTCTTGCTCACCGTCCATGGTCAATCGGCCATGCACCCGACCTACAACCGATTGCATTTCGAGGAATCCTTCAAACATCACGATCACCCTCCTGGGAATGTCGAGCGATACTTCCAGACTGCCTCTTGCAATTCATTTCTAACTTATGACCTAATTGGCTTCATGACTTCAGCCATCTTAACAATCTGCCAGGATCGCTCTTAAGTTTTTTGTTTACGCTTACATTATATCATAATAGAATGGTTTGATGCAGCTTGCAGACTTGATTTAGCGCCTTTTCAGACCCTCTTCACAAACCCTCCACATGTTGTCCTCATTGGAAAAACGAGTGTCTTCGCAGGGTGTATTTTCTGATATTTGAGCTATGAAAAAGAGTCTCTATGGCCAAATTTCTCTGCCATAAAGACTCTATATTGATTTCATATTCGTCTACTTCACCAATTGCCCACGGGTAACGCCAAGCTGATTGGTGGCTTTCAGTGTTTTCCACACCTGAGTACCACTAATTTCACCACGTAGCGCCCGGTTGTACAAATTGATGACCTCATGTACTTGCTCCAGTGTTTCCTCCAGGAACTCTACCCGGTAACGAGAAACTCCTAGCTCCAGAAAATGGCTCAGGTATTCCGCACCCGATTGCTCAATCGCATTGTAGACCGTATTCCGGCAGCCTTCATCCACACGGACCGGATGGGACATGCCGATGCGGTCCTGCAACGAAGCCCGTTGCTCCTCACATGGACGGCCACAGTTCGTATAGTTTGTACCTTCGCTGAGGAAGGTACAATACACGCAATGCTCGGTGTGAAACATCGGTAAATGCTGGTGGATAACAATTTCCATGTCGGCCGTAGGGCTGACACCAAGCAGATCCACCATCTGCTGAATGTTGAGGTCATAGGATGGTGTCACCATGTCACAACCCGCTTCCAGGAACAGCTCCGCTGCTTTGTGATTGGCGATATTAAGCGAGAAATCACCAATCAACTGCGGGTGCTGCGCAGACGGGTTCTCTTGACGGTGGCGCAAATAATAATAGAGCGCCCCGGTATTGCGTACCAGCACCGCATCCGGCTGGAGGCGCAGGATGTTGTTGTGGTAGCCGTTCTCACCTGGCATATGAATGCGCGGCGTAGCCAGAGCAATACGTTTGCCTGCGGCCCGAACGGCCTCTACCGCTGCCGGGAACTGCTTGATAAACTCGAAGTCGGCGTAAATCCACGATACGCCGGCTTCCAGCGCAGCCTGCACCTGCGGCAGGCTGCGACACAGCGCGGTGAGCTCCGCTCCACCGCGCTGATGCGGCGCGCGGCACGTGCCTGCGGCAGCGCTAGCGCCAGTCGGCGGAGCAGCTACGCGCGCCCCGCCCATGGCCGGGGCAGCAGCCCCTGCCGCCCGCGTCCACACGGGCGGCTTCGGCCGCTCAGCAGCGAGCAGCTCCACCGCTCGCCGGCGGATGCCGTTCAGCTCTCGCATCGGCAGGATCACGTCGCCATGAAGCTCCGCATCCAGCTTCTCAAGCTGGAACACCGTGCCGCCGAGACGCCCGAACTGCTCTTCGAGCAGGGCTACGTCCATCGGCCGTTTTTGCGCGATCTCGAGCTCCAGCTCCGAGTCCACACGCACCGTCGTCCCCTTCTGCACATCCGTCCAGAAGGTCGAGAGTAGCCCCCCGGCATGGCCTACGACGCGCACATGCACCGGGAACACCCGATACGGCTTCTCCGTCTCATAGGTCTGACGCAACCGTTTGTCCAGCGCCGGATCGCTTGTCTTCCAGATACGATTGCCTACATGCACGCGGCGCAGGTCAACATCATTCCGACCCGGCACGATGTCGATGATCCAGCCTTCCCCGGCTTCGCCCTCTTGCTTCACACCTTGACGACGCCAATCGTACACGCGCCCGCCTTCTTCCTTTTTCGTCGGGTCCCCGGCATCAAACACAATTCCATCCCCCCGCTTAAGCGGAGCCTCAAGCTTGCAGACCACGCCATCGCGCAATACCTTCTCTACGCGCCCAAGATAAACACCGCGGCTTTTCGGAAATGTTCCCTCCACCAGTTGCTTGTTGTTGGTACCCTCCAGGAAGCCATGGGTAAACCCACGTGAAAAGCTCTGCTGCAGCTCACGAATTTCTTCTTTTGACGGCCGCGCATCATCACCATCAAAATACAGGTCAATCGCTTTACGGTACTTGCTCACCACGTTGGCCACATACTCCGGAGTCTTCATCCGACCTTCGATTTTAAAAGAAGTCACGCCCGCTTCAATTAACTCCGGCATAATATCAATGGCGGCCAAGTCCTTAGGTGACAACAGATAAGCCACATCGCCCATCGGCTTTTGCTCACCATCCACGATAAGATCATAGGGCAACCGACAGGCCTGCGCGCATTCTCCCCGATTCGCCGAACGCCCACCCCACATCTCGGAGGTCAGGCACTGACCGGAGTAAGAAACACAAAGCGCCCCGTGCACAAAAACCTCCATCGGCAGCTTCGCCTGCTCCCCAATCACCTGAATTTGCTTCAAATTATTTTCCCGGCCCAGCACCACTCGCTCCATATTCCAAGGCTTCACGAATTCAACGGCCTCCGGCGACGTAATCGTCATTTGTGTCGAACCATGAATCGGGAAGTCCGGCGACAACTCGCGAATCAGCTTAACCAAGCCCAAATCCTGCACAATGACCGCATCCACGCCACTATTGATACATACCTCAATCAATTCCTGTGCATCACGTAGCTCATCCTCAAAGACGAGAATGTTAAACGTCAGAAACCCCTTGACCCCATAGCTATGCAAAAAGGCCATGATTTCCGGCAGCTCATCCATCCGAAAATTGTTTGCTCTGGCTCTGGCATTAAACTTTTCCACTCCAAAAAATATCGCGTCCGCCCCATTTGCCACGGCGGCACGCATGCAGTCCCAATCGCCGGCTGGTGCCAACAACTCTACATCCTGTCTGGTTAATCCAGTGTTACGGCTACTCATATATATCCTCCCAAGCTGACCCTGGTCAGCATTTATCTCTCCTAAAGCTTCAAAATTGAATCATCCATTAACTTATTTATTCTAGCAGACATTGGCGACGTACTCTAGCTTTTCCAGTCATTCACCATAAAAATACTTGAAGAGTTGTTCAAGGAGTAAATTTGACTTTTTGAACTCGCACTTAATTCCACCAAGAGGCCTACACCTTACACGCGAAAAAAGCCCACAAGAGCAATGGTTACCAGCTCTCATGGGCAGTACACGGGTCTTATTTTTCTAGCCTTCCATAACTTTTATGCAATTGAAATCCTTATAACTTCCAGTACGATTCATGTTGGACTTCCTGTGCGGCTACAAAGCAGAAATTAGACATCATAGTGAAAAAGTTTCGCCTACGTTATGCAGCAATATCGGAGCATCCAGCCTCTCGTCCACTCAATGTGTCACCATAGACCGGAAATCATCCCTGCTCGACAAGTCCGCATGATAGAACACGACATCCCCATCCTGCAAATTGAATTGCCGACCATACGGGTCCGTGACCTGTCGTACAAATCCCTCCATATCATGCCACTGGTTCATCAAAGGACCATGAATATATTGCAGATAGGGCCGGTTAAGCTCCCCGTTTCGCACCGTTTCTACATTGAAGTTCACCACAATATAGCCATTACTCAAAAAGATTTCCGACCGATCCGTCAATCCCCCATGCGTGCGTCCATACTCTGCTACATTCGTCCCTGTGGGTACTGCGAACAATTCTGCCGGCAGGCTGTATTCTCCGTACCATTTCTGAACGGCTGCATTGGCTCTGGCTAGGTCTACGGTGACCGGAATTTCCGTCTTCGGGCCCATCAGCGTCCGTACACCCTCGGGCAACCGCAGCAGACTTAAGCTCCCGATAGATGTCTCCCGCATGGTTTGCCGCTCCATAAAATTTTGCACGAACTGGCTTCGCCCAATCCCGGCCACCTGATTGAACGTATACTCATGATCATACTTGTAGAGCGCCGTATCTCTCAGTTCTTCCTCCGGCACATTTCGCAGCCGCTCATTCAGAATCACGTAACGCTTCACCTGGTCTGACGGAGAACCAATCCGGACATAACTCTGGCTCCCGGTATGATAATACAAGTCCACCGCTTGTCTGGCGCCACTGTCCCCATCCACGAAATAGAAGCTCGGGGTAATCACAATCTGATCCTCCAGACCAAACATATTCCCCTTCGTCTTCAGGTCAAACTTGAAATGATAGCCGGTCTTAACCACAGCATTTTTATACAACGGATGGCTTCCCGGCCGAATAGGCAAGGTATATCGTTCTACATTCCCACGAGGCGCTCCGTCAATGCCTTGACGTCCCACCCAATACGAAACCCCGGTAGGAATGCGACTACCTTTTGCAGCACGAAACACCAACTCCCAGTTGTAATCAGCAATATCCGTCACCTGAAAGTCATACACCCGCCCAATCACATCTACCGCCACCTTATCATAAGCGACGTGGTGGACGAGATTCAGGTTTGCACTCGTTTGCTGCGTAGCACCTCCCGGTGCATTATGTGAAATCGAGCGAAACTCTACCTCATAAAAACCTTCATCCACCCAAACGGGTAAAAAGAAAGGATATGTCTCCTGCTCTTTTCGAACTTCAATCCAAGTATTTTTCGGATAAAAATTTGACCGTGCTCCATCATACACATCAAAGGGAAAACGCACCTGCTTGCTGCCTATGTACTTGAGATAATTCCGGTTGCCATACCCTATATAGTTCGTATGCTGTCCACTATTCGGTAACTCTACGGTAAAAGGACGATCTAAAATGAGCGCCGACCTTCCTGCAGCAGGGGTTGTTTTCTGGTTATGAGCCGCATCATCCGATACGTCCGGGTACATGACGACAGGCGTATGCACCGTCACCGAGTTGATGCCCGGAATCGGATAGCTTTTATCGGCACCGCCCTGGATATTTCCGCTCATCAACCCGTAATAAATGGTGCCTGTACTAGGCTGATTAGCCTTGTTTGTTTTACTTATCGGAATCTCATGTCCCGGGCTGTACAGCACATTCTCCCCAATGGACGAGGCAACAGGAATTGCACCTGGCTTTGGCCCGGAGCGAGTAGTTTCAGCCCCCTGCATAATAGTGGTCCCATTGAAAGTTAACGTGTCATTTGTGACTTTTACTTCTTCTACCGCCCCCTCGGCATAAGAACTCAAATTTTCTCCCGAAACACTAGGCCTGCTTTTGCCTCCTGATTTACTCCCCGAAGGAGCTTCAACCGGGTTTTCCGGCTTAGGAGCCGTAAAGCCACTTGATTTGGCAGTGGAGTAACTGGGGGGTGTATACCCTGCGGGCAAAATACGAATTTCATTCCCTGCAAAAGCATAATTTTGCAAAGTTGCTTCGTCAATTTGGTAAATTTCCAGATTGTCGATCACCCAATAGGAATACTCACGCTTAACGCTATACGACTTGGTAACCGTCTCAGTATCAGACTGAGGATCAGGTTCTGTCCGCGTGTTTCCTTCGTCATCCGTTACCGTCTTCCCTGGGTCCCAAGTCAAGGTATACTCCCGATTCACAGTAATATCGAAGGTGCACGTTCCGCCCATCTCAACAAACCTATTCTGATGGAGATAACTCTTGGTCAGAACATTCCCATACAGACTCTCCGTCGTCGGAATCCCATCCAGCACATTGAACCTCTCCGCCCCCCGGCTATCCGCTTTAATCACGGCGCTGACAGCCGGATCATTTAGCGGTACATCGATCACATTACCGCTTGGCGCTGGTGCGGTGCATTGCCCTGTACTAGGTATATCTGGGGGATTGCCCCCTTTGGGTTCGTAGTAGAAATAGACGTAATATATTGAAAATTTACCGTCATATTTAAACTTTGGAGGATCCCCCGTCGCATTTGGCCCTCCCTCAGGCTCCTTGATGGTACTCTTCTGATATCCTTGGTACTTATATTTGCTAGTATCTGGTGCATGCTCATAAAAGTACTCTTGTTCTAGAATTAGCTTTTCCGTCCGATCCTTAAAGCCATCTATCCCGTTTAAAGCTTGACCTGTTGTGGTGAAGTGTTTAATGATTGCTTGGCCTTCGAGGGGTTCGAGTTCGATACGAAATAAAAAAGGAAAATATTGACGCTGGTAGGTTACACCATCTGCAAAAGGTGGACCCGGAACAATAATCCTTGCACCTGGAGCATCAAGTCTCGCTTTTACGCTCACAACTTGGATTGCAGTTTCTGTACCTTTGCCTGTTAAACCTTTATCATAAATATCTATAATACTAGCTAGTTGTGGCTTCCAATTATTGTACTCTTCACCGTATCTTGCGTTTCTAAACATTTGATCCGTCCATTGTTGCTTTTCCCCACTGACAGAATGACTGTACGTTGATACATTTATTTGTTTTATTATTCGACCAGGAAACTTAAACTGATATGCCCATTCATCATGTGAAACGATCGTTTTCCCTGGTTCTATAATAAGACCGGAGTAGGGATCGGCAATATACTGGCCTGCTGAGTTTGTCCAGATATCGGCATAACCCATACCCACTGTATAATAGACATTTTCATTTTGCTCACTTCTTGTTGTTGTTAGGGAAAATGCAGCTTTAGCAGCAAAAGACTTACTTACACCCAGCAACGTTAAAATAGTAAAGATGATTAAAAAAAATTTATACATATACCTATTTCTCTTACACATAATTTTCCACCTTATTTAAAAGGATTTACCAGCAAATGCACACTGTCTTCACCAGATGCCGATCTAAAGCAAATGTAATCGAAAGTTTTCAGAGTGAACTTTTCCCAATCGTTATCCTGCAACAAAATTTTGTCACCAATAAAATCAACATAATAAGTAGCGATTTTTGTTCCATCTTTCATCTTAACTTCTCCAAGTCCATTTATGGGAGCCCTATCTCTAGGTTCATTCTCTTTACTAAGCAAAAACAGTCCTAATTCATACCCTCCTTTATAGCGAACCTGTATTCTAGTCTTATTACCGTCTTTCGCCAAATAAATTTCATAGATTGTCTTATTTCCCATTTGAATAGGGAATTGATCCTTTTTAAGAATCCTTACTTTTTCTAATGCTAATCCATTATTTTGGAGTAACTCATAACGATTATCATCATTCTTAAAATATTTCTTGTAAGAACTCAAATCTTCAAGTTCTGTCACTTCCGTGATGTCAGGCACTTCCTTACTCCCAATCCAAACCCATTGCCCAACCGAATCCCATTCCACCGCTTCCCCCAAATTCTCACTAACAAATCGCAATGGCACATAAGTGCGTCCTTTGACAGCTTTAGCTGCTATATCCATGGCAACTGACTGACCGTCCACAAGGGCCTGCTTGCTTCCCATCGTTAGGACAATCGATTTGTTTTCCTTGGTGTAAGTGACCTTCTTCTCAGCCCCGTCGTACTCCACATTGGCACCAAGCGCTTCACCAATTCCCCGAAGTGGCACTTGTATTCGTCCATTCTCCAATACTGGATCACCACCCTGAAACTTCACCTTACGTCCATCAACAAGTACAGCCAGCTTAGGACTTCCTACAATGGCTTCTTTCGCACCTGCTGTCTGAAAGTTTTTCATCTGTGGCACAGCTCCTACGCTCATTCCCAGTGCTCCACATAACATTAAAATGACTAGCTTCTTCATCCCCATCACTCCTATAGCATTTTGCTTATTTCCTCATGACCTTAATTAATCCAACTCCCCCAATATTCGCCACCCTTTCTCCATCAACCTCCTTCCTTCTCTCTAATTTGTGAATTTAATCCATCTAAATACGACAAAAAAGCACACCTCGCCATCCATTACGATGCAAGGTGTGCTTCACCAGTTATTAGTATAAGTGAATTTCTTCCATTTGGGAAGAACCTTTTACTCCAGACCACAGCGAATACTTACCGAATTCATATGAGGTAGAGTCTTCAAGTAGGTAGTTATCTACGAGAGTACATACATATTTTGCTATTAAAATAATTTAGATGGAAATCCTCCAGCTAAAAACTCCTTTTTCGCCATTCTAAAACAGTTAACTGGAATTCCTCCATATATTTTTGCCCAAATCACCTGAAATGGACCAAAACCACAGATTTATAGGGAGCTTTTCCATCTAATTAACATAAATCAGCCAATATGCGCAAAATAGCTGGAAGATTTCCCACTAGTGTGTAACCAGACCTTTGCCCCGCGAGCTTAATCCGCCTAGGTGGCCACACAAGCTACTCCACTCCCAAGTAACCTCTGTAGCCTGGCGCTACTCATCTCCCTTGTAGCGTAACCTGGCGTTGCCCCACTCCACCACTCCCAGCCAACCCGCTGCTCCCCCAACTAGCTTTACCACATGCTCCCTCGGTTCCACCACAGTTAACCTCGACTCGCCCCAGCCCGCTCCAGCATCCCTCGGGCAATCCAAACCCCGGCGGCTCCGGCTTGAGCCAAGCCCCGGGTGATACCGGCGCCATCACCGCCGCAGAACAGGCCGCTGATTTCTGTTTCCAGCGATTCGCTTAGCTTGGGCCGGGCCGAATAGAATTTGGCCTCTACGCCGTAAAATAACGTGTGCTCCGAGGCAATACCCGGCGTGACTTTCTCCAGAGCTTCGACCATTTCAATCAAGCTCTTCATCGTGTTGTAAGGGAGGACAAGTCCCAGATCTCCCGGTACCGCTTCCTTAAGCGTGGGCTCCAGGAAGCCTTCGGAAATTCGACCTGCCGTCGATCGACGGCCTCGCAGGATATCACCGTACCGTTGCACGATCACTCCACCGTTAGACAAGTCGTTGGCCCGCTGGCAGATTTCGCGCGCGTATTCATTGGGCTTGTCAAACGGCTCCGTAAACTTATGGGATACCAGTAAGGCGAAATTCGTATTATGGGAACCCAGCGCCGGATCTTTAAAAGAATGCCCGTTTGCCGCCATAACCCCGCTATGATTTTCCACGACCACATGTCCCGACGGATTGCTACAGAACGTGCGTACCCGCGTGCCCACCGAGGTATTGTAGATGAATTTGCCTTCATACAAATGCTCATTAATCTCCCGCATCACCACATCGGAGGTCTCTACGCGCACTCCAACGTCCACTTGATTATTCGTCATCTTCAGCCGACGCTTCTTCAAAATCTCCGTCAGCCATGCCGAGCCGTCCCGGCCGGGAGCAACCATGACCAAATCCGCCTCGTGCGTGTCACCGTTTTTCAGCGTAATCCCCCGTACCACGTGGCTATCATTCTGTTTATCCGTGATCAAGTCAGCCACTTCGGCCTTGAACAGCATATCAATACGTGTAGCCAAATATTCATAAATGGATTTCAAAATCTCCAGATTTTGCTCCGTGCCCAAATGACGTACCTGCGCACGCAGCAGCTTCAACCCCGCCGCATATCCCCGCTGCTCAATATCCCGCACCGCTTCGGTCAATGGGTCTGTAACCGCAGGGGTAGCCCCATGCTCCAAATTGATGGAATCCACATATTTAATCAGATCAAGCACCCGGGAAGGGGCAATATAATCATTTAGCCAACCCCCAAACTCCGTAGTGATATTAAATTTACCATCGCTGTAAGCCCCGGCACCACCAAATCCGGCTGTAATAGAGCAAGCTGGCAGACAGCCTGCAAACTCCTTACGTCCGGCAGCAGGCGGGCATAGAGTAATTTTCTCTTCCAGAATCGGGCATCTCCGGCGGTAAATATCATGCCCCTTGTCCACCAGCAGCACCTTCCAGTGCGGAGCCTTCCGGGTTAATTCATAACAGGCAAATATCCCGGCAGGGCCTGCTCCTACCACAATCACATCGTATTTACTCATCTGTATCCTCCACAAGTAAAGTATCAGTCGTGTTCAAAAAATCGGGTTCGCAGGACCGAGAAGGTTGGATGAAGCTAGGGACTGAGTAGCGGAGCGTACGTAGTGGGTACGTGAGCAACGGAAGTCCCGGCTGAATTCAAGATTCGATGCCGAATCCACTCCTCGAACAGCTTCGTCCTGGGAAGACGATTTTTTGAACTACCTCTTTTAAAAAAAATTCCTGGCTACTCATAGGTATGCCAAAGCACCCTATTCGTAGCCAGGAATTTATGGTTCCTTGTAGAGACCCTCAATCCATATTATTGAGGTTATACGAACGTTAAGTTATCTATCTGATGTATCTCTTATGAAACAACCAAAGTATATTGAAAAAAATAGATGAAGTCAAGTTCAAAAACCGATTAATATTCGTATTTACATTATAAAACTCTCCAAATTCGATATTTTATTAATATTTATAGCAACAAACACGAACGTTCATATCATTAAAGTCACGTTTTATTGCTTTTCTCAAATTCGCTTTCTCTAGTCAGCCTATTATATAATGAGCTTATGCTTTATCACTTTAATCATAAATAAGGAGTAGATGTAGAGAATGGACAGTGACAGGCTTTTGGTATTGTACTTGGTTTTGGTCGTCATCCTCATTGCGCTCACCGCATTTTTCGTGGCCGTAGAGTTTGCGATAGTACGTGTCCGGGGGAGCCGGGTTGATCAGTTAATTGCGGAAGGCCATAAGGGAGCGCCCGCCGTCAAACTGGTAACCACGAATCTCGATGGTTATTTGTCAGCATGTCAGCTTGGGATTACGATTACCGCGCTGGGACTTGGCTGGCTAGGGGAACCAACCGTAGAGAAGATACTTCATCCGGTGTTTCAAAGCCTTGAGTTACCTGAAGCAGTCAGTAGTGGGCTTTCTTTTGTTATCGCGTTTGTAGTCATTACCTATTTGCACGTGGTTGTCGGGGAACTAGCTCCGAAGACAATGGCCATTCGCAAATCCGAGGAAATTGCTTTGCTTACCGCTAGACCCTTGATCTTGTTCACCAAGATCATGCGCCCGTTTATCTGGGCCTTGAACGGATCGGCCAACCAGCTTGTACGCCTCATCGGCATCAAGCCAGCTTCCGAGCATGAAGATGCTCACTCTGAGGAAGAATTGCAAATTATTATCAACGAAAGCTTTGAAGGTGGAAAAATCAATCAAAGCGAATACGGGTATGTAAATCGTGTTTTTGCGTTTGATAACTTGCTTGCCAAGGAAATTATGGTTCCGCGTACCGACATGGTATGCTTATATACGGACAAGACGCGGCAAGAGAATCTGGATATCATCAAGGAACAGCAATACACCCGCTTTCCCGTCGTGGAGGGCAGCAAAGATAATATTATCGGCGTCATAAATACCAAGCAATTTTTCTTATCTTATGATAGTAATCCCGACCTGGAGCTTGCTTCCTTGCTGCAACCGACTATGACGGTGTCCGAGGTTACTCCAATTAACGAACTGCTTAAGAAAATGCAGGCCGAAGGCACTCATATTGCCATCCTGATCGACGAGTACGGCGGGACAGCCGGACTAGTCACCCTGGAGGATATCCTGGAGGAACTGGTCGGCGAGATTCGGGACGAGTTCGATAAGGAAGAAGAAGACCCACTCGTACAACTGAATGAACTTCATATCGTTGCGCTGGGAACAGTGACCGTTAATCAGATTAACGAAGTGCTGTTGACAGACCTCAGTACGGAGGAAGTAGATACGATAGGCGGCTGGCTCTACGGCATGAACCCCGTGATGGATGTGGGCGAAACCTTAGAGCATGAAGATTTGACTTTCAAGCTGCTGGAGAAAGAACCTCACCGTTTCAGAAAACTCGAAATCATGAAGCAAGGGTCCGTTTAACGACCCGTTCCATAGATGATAATTTGTAGAAAAAGCGAGCTTGCCGAGGTTTTCACTCTGGCAAGCTCGCTTTGTTTACTATTTATAGGCGGCGGTGCAGTTCTGCCAGTTCCTCTTCGCTTATGAGCTTGTCACCATAACGGGCCGGATAATAAAGCCTAAGCAACCGCTGAATTACGGAATCTCCTTTGGCTTGTTCGCGGTCCAAGGGCCCACTTTTAGAGTCCGCATTTCCTTTTCCTCTACGTCCAGAAGCTTTTCGCGACCCCACCTGCCGTTCCTGCTCGCTACGAATATCCTCTACGGTTTCCCTTGGAGTCAACTCCGCTTTCAAGCTATACCCCTGTTCCCGTTCTTTGCGCAAGAACTGGCGATATAAATAACGTGCCCGCTCCCGGCTATCTTGCATCTCTTCCCAACGTTCCGTGGCTGTACCCCTGACACCAAACAAACGCGAAGCCGCCTGACGCCAGCCTTGCAGCGTGTCTTCCCAGCTAAAAATACTTTTCTCCTCGTCCCGGTACACCTCCTGTGAGCCAGGTGGTGACTCCCGGCGAAGCAAGGACAACAGCCTGGCAATACCCTTACGCCAGATGTTTCCCCCATGACGGTACAGCCAATATACAGCCACAACCAGCAGAGCCGCAATGACCAAACCGCCAAAAATATAAAAAACGATGTTCAGCAATTTGGCTAACAGACCAGGCTCCTGCACCTCTGCTGGCAGCAACGGCGGTGGAGACGGCAGCGCGGGTGGCTCTTCCGGTAGAATCGGCTCAGGAGCTGGCGAGCGAGTCAGCCATTGCAGCAGACCACGAAGCAATCCCCATAAGACGCCTCCGATCCAGCGCCCCACTCCAGCAGCCAGCAAGAGCGAAGCTACTATAATAGCCGTCACGAACAGCCGGTTATGCCGCTTCAATCCAGCAGGCAATCGCTCATGGGAGCCAGTGGAATCCAGATTATAGCGCAAATGCTGGTGATTCGTTACGAATAATGCTGCTGCCACGCAAGCAACCCCGGCCCAAGTCAACAATGAAACACTATCACGAAGTAAGGGGACCCTGGGAAACACCACTCCTGCGATAAAGTATATCGTAATTGCCGCCCAGTAGAGACGGTATTGCCCCTCGCGGGCTACAGCAGTCAGCCCTTGCAGGGTACACACAACGCCAGCCACAAGGAAGGCAGCGGCTTGAACTATAACAAAGACTCGGGCAGGCTCCGCCATAATATCGCTGCCGGACAATCCCAGACGAGGCAGCAGAATTAACGGCAATGACGCATATCCCATCCCCAGGCATATAGCCACAGCCCCTCGCTGCCATAACTTGCGCAAGCGAAAGGACAGCAGCGTTCCAGCCAGTGACAGGAGCAACAACCCTCCCAGCCAGACGAAGGATAGCGCTTCGGGCCAAGCATAAACGACGAACAAAATCCAAACCGGAAGGAGCAAAGCATGCTCCATCAGGCAGGACAGCCATAAGCGAACGGACTGCCGCAGATAGGCCACACCCTTTTGATTTATATGATGATCCGCTTGAAGCCCCGATTCCCGGCTTGTTTCCTTCTCCTGATCGAGCGTCACCTTGTCCCCTCCCTCGTCTATTGTGAATTCAACCTTATTTACATTGTGCGTATGTACATCAATGATCTGCTTCGATCATACCATATCGTCCGGCCAAGCACGTATCTGGCACAAAAAATCCCCGTGCCTTTGTTAAGGACACAGGGATCATAAATATAGGTTAAATTACCGAAGTAGATGCTTCGCTATAACCCGAGCGTTCCACCAATAGGGGATTTTTGCGAGCCTCCATTTCGAACTCTACCATTTCCCGAAGGCCCTCGTACAACGTATACCTTGGCTCCCACCACAGCACATCACGGACTTTGCCGCTATCCAGCACGCTATGCCCGATATCTCCTGACGAGACCGGATGAAACTGTGGCTGCAACTGACGCCCCGAAAGCTCCTTGAGCAATTCCACCACTTCCAGGAGCGAGGTCCCCTTGCCGCTGCCAATATTCATGACCTGGTTCTGATCCTTCCTCAGCGCATGTACCGTCGCATCTGCTACATCTTTTACATAAATAAAATCACGTGTCTGTTTGCCATCTCCGAAAATATCCAAAGGCAGTCCAGCCAGCAGCCGCTCCACAAAGGCCGTTAGCACTCCGTCTTCCCCCGTCCGGCGCTCCCGAATGCCATAGACATTGGCGTATCGCAAAATCGTATAGCCCAGCCCATAACGTTCACCGAATGCCTGTATGTATTTTTCACCTACCCATTTGGACATTCCATAAAAAGATAATGGCTCCGCTGCATGCGACTCGGCGATTGGGAGATGCACCGGATTGCCATAGACAGCAGCCGAGGAAGCAAATACAAACTTTTGCACTCCGTAACGGACACATTGCTCAAGCACATTTACTGTCCCCATAATATTCGTCTGAGCATCCTCAAGCGGGCGATTTATAGAACGCCGAACGCTGGTCTGTGCCGCCAGATGAATGACCCGATCCGGACGCTCCTGTGCAAAAACATCCTCCAACTCTTTGGAGGCAACATCCACAGCATAATAGGCTACTGCCTGCTCCCCTTCCGGTTGGTGACTTCCTGCCCGCACATTCCCATGATCTACGATGACCACCTGCTCATTTTGCTCCCTGAGCCGCTTTACCGTTTCACCACCAATGAACCCGGCTCCCCCTGTAACTAGCACCTTCATCCTTCCGACTCTCCCATTCCCCAATATAATGGCGTTAACTGCCGCTTCAACACCATATGTAAGCTTGGATGAGAATATACTATTTCAATGCCCATCGGGCGAATAAAAAAGGCCGGACTTTAATATAATTCTATGAAATAGCTAGGCTGCACTATTCCTATTTCCAGGATGGAGACGAATGAACCTATGAAAATAAAAACAGTTAAAAAGATTGCGCTTCCGGTCTGTTTACTGCTCGTTCTAGCGGGAGGTTTGCTCTGGGCCGGGTTGAAATATGAGCCGTCGCGACATTTCCAGAGCACCGCGCTTCCCGTACTCGCTACCCCACAGCCTGTCAAGCTGCCCAGTGACTCACAACAGGACCAGGCTGGAGGTCAGAGGGTTCCGCCTTCCTCTCAAAGTTCCGCAAGCCTTAGTAGCACCGAGAAAACCAAGAACGGACCTCCGTGGCTGTCCACAGACCCTGACTCTGCCAAGGGCAGCTTTAACCTGTTGCTGCTGGCTACGGATGCCAGAGCGGGGGAAGCCTCGCGTACCGACGTCTTAATTCTCGTTCATGTCGATACAGACCATAACGGCATTAAGCTGATTTCCATCCCTCGCGATACCCGGGTGCATTTGCCCAATATCGGATGGACCAAAATCAATCACGCTCACGCTCTTGCGGAAAATAAAGACAAGAACAGCCACGCAGGGAGCGAATCGGCCATTCAGGCGGTAAGCAATCTCTGCCGGTGTACGATTAACTACTATGTCAAAACGAACTTTGAAGGCTTTGAGCATTTCGTCAATACCATCGGGGGGTTGGACATGAACCTGGACGCTCCCGTCAAGCTAACCTACTATCACAAGACATTGCCCAAAGGACCACAGCACTGGGATGGGACGACTGCGCTCCAATTCGTACGCGAGCGCAAATCACTGGAGGACGGTGACCATGCCCGGCAGCAGAATCAAGTGCAGGTGCTCAAGGCCATGGCCAAAAAAATACTTACACCTGCTAACCTGCGACAGCTTCCTACGCTTCTGGCCCAGGTCAAAGAGGATATTCTCGACACCAATCTTACCGATGCCGACATCCTCAGCCTGGCCTGGCTTGCGAGCCAGACGGATACAGATGAGATGGAATATGTGCAGTTCCCTGGCCGTAGTGGGAGAGCTTATGACCCACTCGTCCAGACCGAGCTGTATTACTGGCTTCCTGATATGGAGGCTTGGGATGAAATAGCCGAAAAAGTGCTGGGAGCCAGTTCATATGAGTAAATTCACGACTCTGCGTCAAATCATCAGGTGGGGGCTCCCTCTGACGATCGGGTCAGGCTTGCTGCTGTTAGCCGCTTCTCTCCTGCTCCCCCCGCCCGTCTACAACGTCAAAGAAGCCGGCGCCAAGGGCGACGGCATCACTAATGACACCCGTGCTTTTCAGCGGGTGTTAGAGCGAGCTACTACCCGGCGCGGCGCGACCATCATCGTACCGCCGGGCACTTACCTGCTTGAGGTGAGCAAGCCTCTTCCGCTCGCCAGCGGTGTTACCCTGCGTGGGGACGGCCAGCCCATCCTCTTATTCCGGGAGAGCGCAGGAGCCGGACATGGCTTCGAGGGCATGTCCATTCATGGGCGGGGGATTCGGGTAGAGGGGGTTACCGTGGATGGCGGAAATCGCCTCAATCGAGGTATAGGCATTCATACCGGTTCCTCGGATGTACGAATCACGAACAGTCAAATTCGGCAGCTTGGCCAGCCCGCGAACCAACGGGACCCTCTGCATTCCACCGTCGTTGCTGGAATTATGATTTATGGCGATACCACAGATATCCTCATTCAGAATTCCGAGATTACGAGGATTTCCGCCCGCTCGGGAACCCCTGTAGCCCGAGGAATTATGGTCTGGAGTGAGCCAGGACAGACGATAGCTCGCCGTGTCCATATTCTGAACAACCGCATTACCCATATCACACCCCGAGAGGATGCCGATGGTATCTTTTTCGATAAAGCCCCGGTGGCTTCTCCCTTATCGCAATCGGTTATTGCCGGGAATATCATTCACCATGTCGCCAAACGGGGCATCAAAATCGCCACGCCTGGAGTAGAGGTGCAGGGTAACCGGATTTACAATACGTATCAAGGCAACAACCGATATATAACTCCGCAGGATGAGCCTTTACCACAGGATATGTATGCCGCCATTTCCATCTATGCGGATAAAGTAACAGTTACGGATAACCTGATCAGTGGAGCAGGCAGCTATTATAACGCGATAGAAGCCGATATTGGCGTAAGCAGCGGATATTTGAGTGGCATCGTTATCACGGACAACACCATTTATAGCGGTGGCAGTGAACCCAAGCCTGTGCGTAATACCAGCGGGATTCGACTTGGCGCGGTACGTGAATTTCGCATAGAAGGTAACCGGATTAGCGGAACCGAAACCGCCATCCGGCTATCAGAAGAAGCACGTAAAGCTATTCGTGCCGGGGCAAAGGGATATCTCGATCAACCATAAGGGGAAATTCCCCTTCACATCATCTTCACCGCTCTCATTTCCGGCACAGCTTCGAGAGTCTCCGCATTCACCTCAAGTCCAGCAACGCCTGCATTGCTTTCCGTGATTAGATTCTCTGCCTTCTCTTCCACCGGACTAGCTGTCTCTACACCTTCGGCTTGTTGCCGCTGGAGCATGACCCTAACGGTTTGGAACAAAATTTTCATGTCTAGCAGCAACGAATATTGCTTGATGTACATTAAATCATAACGCAGCTTATCAGACGGCGTGGTAGCATAACCCGCCATGACTTGAGCGTAACCCGTCAGCCCGGGCTTGACCATAAGTCGATAGCCATAGTGTGGCAGCTCCTCCTTGAAGCGGGAGATGAAGAAAGCCCGCTCCGGCCGAGGGCCTACCAGGCTCATATGTCCAAGCAGCACATTGAACAACTGAGGTAGCTCATCCAGACGCGTAGCCCGTATGAATTGACCCAGCGGCGTAATCCGCGCATCCCCGCGTCCCGCCAGCACCGGTCCCGTGGCATCCTCCGCCCCTTCCACCATACTACGGAATTTGAACAGCCGGAACGGCTGCTCCTTGAAGCCAATTCGCTCCTGAACATACAGCGCCTTGCCTCGCGACGACAGTGGGATCACCAGGAACAGGACCAGCAGCACAGGAGATGCCAGCAGCAGTAACAGGCTGGAGACAACCAGATCGAACAAACGCTTGGAGCAGCGTTCCGGCAACGATAACCTGGGCGGTAACAGCGAATATACCAATAGATCATCAAGCTGCTGGGGCTCCGCATCGGCCATGTACAGCTCATAGAAGTCTGGAATAATCACGACTTCCATATTGCGCTCTCCAGCTATTGCCGACCACTGCTCCTTCCTCTGCACGGACAATCCCGGTCCAAGGAGCAGGGCCTCCATGCCACTCCATTCCTCCTCGCGTAGCGTCCCCTGAAGTTCATCCTCTCGAACAATGCGTTCAATGAGGAACCAAGGCTCACCCTTACGCATCAGGCTGCTCAGTGTCAACTCCCCATGGCCACCAGGTGTTCGGCCAACAACAGCAATCGTTCTTTTGCGGCCAAATCCCTGACGCTGGATGAGGAACACCAGGAGCCGCAGGCTGAACGACAATCCCAACTGAACGGCAAAACCCGCCAGTAGAACGTAAGAGGGCATCACCATGCCTCCCATGAGATAGCTGAGCACAATGAACTCTGCACCAATGAACAAATGGGCCAGCAACAAATTCCACAGCATTTGTGCCGGCTTCCGGCGCCCTGCCAGATCATATAAGTTGTAAAAATAGTACGTCGTCACCGTAAAGAGAGTCATCCAGAGCATCCCCCAGATCAGTCCGTAGCCCGAGCTATCCGCCGCCCATAGCGATTGTTCGCTCGGAGCCAATACCAGCTTCGCCAAGCCATAGCTATCATAAATGAGTAGGCCATCGAGCAACAGCAACAGCAGCTTGGCTCGTTTATTGCGAAATAACCTGATCATACTGTTCCTCCTCTCCTTGATGATTCATGCCCTGAATTAACGCGTCCTGCTGAGGTCGATCCGCTGAGTCCAGCAGCCTGGCATAAATAGCGGCGAGCTCCCCACGTATCTCGCTAAGATCATAGAGCGCCGCGAGCTTGCGGCTGTACTCTCCCATCCGGCGCCGTAGTAGCGGATCTTGATGCAATCGGGCAAACGCAGCAGCCGTAGCAGACACATCTCCGAATGGAACAAGGTATCCGTTCCGTCCAGGAGCTACCAGATCGCGACTGCCTCGCACATCGGTCGCTACCAATGGCTTGCCAGCAGCCATCCCCTCCAGCAGCGCCTTCGGCAGTCCCTCGCGCCGCGACAGCAAGGCCACTACGTCGGCTGCATGCAGCAGCCGGGGGATATCGCGGCGGAATCCCAGCAAGCGGACCGCCCGCGTTAAGCCATATTCGGCGGCCAGCTTGCGATAGGACGCTTCACTACGGCCGGTTCCCGCCAGCAGCAGTAGAGCGGGAACTCCGCTTCGTCGAAGCTCGCGGACCGCCGCCAGCAACTGGCCCTGATTTTTGTTCCCATTGAATTCGGCCATACACAAAATCACAAAATCCTCCGGGGCCAAGTTAAGCTCCTGACGATAGCGGTCAGCTTCATCTGCCTGGGGAGAGGCATATCGCTTCATCTCCACGCCCACGCCGGAGATATAGGCCACATGCCCTCGAACCGGAAAAGACTGCGCCCGCTGTTCATCCTCCCGATTAATCGTAATCAATACATCGGTCAACCGGGCCAGCCCCCGCTCCAGCAGATAGAACAGCCAGTTACGCCAAGGCGCACCGCGATAGAAATGGAACCCATGGGCCGTATATACCAACTGAATCCGCTTAGCCCCCGCGGGTCTGAACCAACCGGCCAGCCAGACGGCCAGGCGCACAATCACCGCGGCATTGGGAGTATGTACATGAACAAATTCATAAGGCTCCTGCCGCAGCCAGCGAATGAGTTGCCCCAGCGCTCGCCAGTTGCCGGGAGCTAGCGGGTGGCGGCTGAAGGGAAGGTCACGGCAGTCAAAGCCAGCCGCCACCACTTCCTCGCGGCAGTGATCTGGCGCCGCGTAGACGTGGACCTCAATTCCATCCTGGCGTAAATCCGCCATGAAGGGGAGATGGAACGCCGCCAGATGGGAATAGACGGTGGCGATATACGCTGCTTTTCGGTTCATCCTTCGGACACCTCCTTTCCGTTGTAGTACCTCGCCTTCTCTCCGGCCATCTTACAGCCAGATAGCTGCTCGTACAGGGCAACCCATCGCTCAGCCACCCGTGACATGGCGTAATGAGCTTCCACATGCTCACGTCCGCATTGTCCCAGTTCCCGCCGCTTCTCTACAGGCTCTGTCATCAGCCGCTCCATGGCTGCCGCAAGCAATGCTTCCTCCATGGGGGGCACGACGTAGCCGTTTTTGCCGTCCAGCACTACTTCGGCATTGCCGCCCACCGCCGTAGCCACGATGGGCAGCCGGGCGGCGCAAGCCTCTAGCAGCACAATCGGCAACCCCTCCCAGCGGGAGGACATGACGTAGCCATCGGCGGAAGTCATCAGGCTGGGGATATCCTGCCTGATTCCCAGGAACACTACGCTATCTGCCAGCCCCAATGCAGCCACCTCCTGCTCCACCCGCTCCCGCTCCGGGCCAATCCCGGCAATCCACAACTGGCTTGCCGGGAAGCCTTGGCTCCTGGCAGCCGCGAAGGCCCGCAACATCAGCGGATAATCCTTCGCTGGAACCAGACGGCCTACCGCCAGCCAGACAAAGGTGTCACCCCCTGCCACATCCGGCACCCCCAACTCCGCGCGCAGAGCCTCCCGTTCCCCCGGCTCTACCCCGGAGAAGCGGCCAAGATCAATGCCGTTCTCCATCAGGCGAATTTTGCGGGCTGGCGCGATTCGACGTTCCGTATAGGAATGCACCGCCTCGCGGCTGACATTGGTCAATACATCACAGAGTGGATCGGTGAGTCGGTACAGCCATTCCCGCACCTGTCCGCCTTCGCGGATATTGTGTGCCGTGCAGATTAATACCGGTATACGCACGAACAGCCTGGTCACTCGGGCAAGAAGGTTGGCATGTACCAGATGGCTATGCACCACATCAGGCCGCTCGGCGCGAATCAGGCGAGCTAATCGAAGGAGGGCCCGGGGATCGGGAATCCCCTTGGACATCCCTAAGCTGTGAACCGCTACGCCCAGTTCTCCAAGCTCCTGCAAATAGGCCGTCGGTGGAATCATCGTTACCAGACGGACGCGACACTGCCTGGCCCGCAGCTCCCGGCAAAGCTCCAGCACCTGATTTTCCGCCCCGGCATGGTCAAACCCGGTAATGACAAACAAGATATTCATGTCTTGCGGCCACCCTTTCCCTACGCCTTGCCGGAAGCAACATTAACGCGGCAAAGGCGATCATTACGTACTCAAAGTTATAACCAAAGTCTCCACTCGCCATGGCATAAGCGATAGCCTGCACCAGCAAAATGGCTAGCACCGGAGCTTGCCGTAAGGCTGCAAGCAAGGAGAATAGGACGGCCAGCGTCCATAGAGCGAAGCCCAGAAAACCACCCTCAGCCCCGATCTCCAGTGCCAGATTATGCGGGAAGTCCCGCGCCAGCGGCGGGGTCACACTGCCAAGGCCTGCCCCTAAGAAGGGCGAAGCCTCCAGCTTCTCCATCGCCTTCGTTTGCAAGTCCATCCGCCCGATGTAATTATCGTCGCCCTGCAACTGATTGCGGTCGAACAGCACCATGAACCGACTGCTCTCCACCCAATCGCTTAGCGGCTCCGCATAGAACGTAGCTGTCCCGCCTGTCGCCAGCAGCAGGAACAATAGTGGAACCGTCCATTTGGACAGATGACCCAGCTTTTTCTCTTGATATTTGCGAATTAGCGAGAAACATAAGTAAAAGCCATTAGCGACCAGGAAAGCGACCAGCGGGCCACGAGACTCTGTGGCCAGAGCTGAAGCCAGAGCCGTCCCCAATGTCAACAGTCTTAGAGGAAGCGGAATTTTCCCCGCCCACAGGCAAATTGTAGCGGTAATCAACGAAGCACGGGCATTGAAGATAGGATTGCTCCCCGGCAAGGTGAGCCGACCAGGATACTCTGCCGAATATACGCCAAGCAGCAAATGCCCCAAGGCATAGGCGAGGCCCACCCAGGCAACGACACTCCAGGAGAACTGACGGTCCTTCAGATATAAAATGTACATATAAATGGCCGGAACGATACCGCGAGCGACCAGCAGAAATTCCTTCATCAGTCCGCCTGAATCTGCAGGTGCCCACAGCAGCGTAACCAGCATATAAGCAAGGAACACCCCCCACAGCCAAACACCCTGATTAACGAATATCTCTCGCAGCAATTCCGGATGAAGCAGCAAGGCTAGCGCAACAGGCAGAAGCGGAACGGCAAGCAAGACGAACAAGGAAGGTCCGGGAAGCACCAGCTTGCTGAAATAACCAAACAAATCGAAATATAGGCAAAAGGAGAATATCCAGGCGCTATCTATCTTCATATTCAAGGTCAACAAGCACTGGAGGAGGAACACAGTGATCGCTCCACCCAACAGAGCCAGCCACAGCAAGCTGATATCCGGCATTAGCCCTCCCCTCTCTCCTCAATGATGCGCTCCATGTAGGCCACTCTGACCGCCTCCTTGACCGTTGTATCCAAGTGCTGCACCAGCGTCCGCGCCACGCGCTTCCCCTTCCATCTCGCAGCGAATTGCTCGATCTCCTTCAGATGAACAACGGTACTGCCTGGCTCATTGGGCAGCTCCAGTATGAAAGGCACGGGCTGAGGAAAATCCGTCTCCTTATAGGCGGAAATAACCGGCAAGCCGTTGGCTAGATATTCTCGCACCTTAAGCGGTGAGGCCTCTTCCATACCTTTCTCGTACAGGGCCATCGTACCGATGGCCAGATCGGCCTGATCCAGCAGTGGTTGATACGCTGAGCGGGTGAGGACGCCGTGGAAGATCAGATTAACAGGGCGCTCCTTTTCGAGTCGATCCAGTTCGTCCTTCCCTGGGCCGATGATATCGAACCGCCATTCAGGTTTCATCCTTGCCCACCGGGCAATCTCGTCCAATCCCTGCCAAGGCTGCCCGGGGGAACCGATAAATACCAGTCGCACGGGAGCAAACGAACCGCCTGCATCCACCGTATCCGTAATGGTCTTCTCCTCCAGAGCAGCTAACCCGGTTCCCACCTCTCCCGGATTTACTCTCTCTTGAAATTGCCCGGACACTTCCGAATCAACGCTCTGCTCACAAGGTCCACCAGTCCGCTGAGCAAACTGCGCCAGTTCAATGCCATTACCAATCACTATTGCGTTTCTGGCGTAACGCCGAAACACCTTGGCCTCCGCCAGCTCACGACTGACGAAGACAAGACCACCGGCTGCCCGAAGCACCCAGCCGCGCGTCAGTCGATGATAGGCAAAACGCAGCAAGCCCATACCACGACGTTCCAGTGCCAGCTCAGCCACATCGTTGGTGTTAATCTCCAGGACAGAGGGAATCTCTCTTAGCAAGGAGGGCAGCTTGGCATAATATAGATCAAAGCGATGATAAATGACATCCGGTTCCCAGGAACGAAGCCGCTCTAACAATGTCTTGAATCGGGCCATTCGGCCCCAGCGTCCTGAATACGTCTCGCACACTACGGAAATGCCAGTGGTCTCCGCCACGGCCCATGAGTTTGCCGTCTTTCGGCTGAACAGGAATAAGGATACCTCATGTCCCAGCAATCGCCAGGCAGAAGCCTGAGCTATCACTTTCTTGAATACCCCGCTCTCCGGCCCCTCGTTCCAATGGATTAGGTAGGCGATCTTCATTCCTTTTCCCCCTTGCCGAAATCCGGCTTCAGCAGTTCCACCAGCAATTTATGGTATAAGGCCCGATGAGAGCTCTTTAGCAATTGGCTATTATGCCATAGCAGCGTGAATTCGCCGTTGTATTTCCGACACTGCCTGTATAATCGGTACAGTGCTTCGTAAGCCTGGTCTGGCGTCAGCCCCATATACTCCGGGTGCAGCAGCGTCTGATCCATCGCAATGAGTGGCCGCTCCCGCAGAGCTAACTCCCGGCGAGTCTTCAAATTGAACACCGGGTATTCGTAACACACCCCTGCGCGGAATCCGGTATGCTCGGCGTAACCCACCGTACTGTCATAGTTCAGACCCGCATCCTCCCAGAACTGCCAGGTTTCCGGGGC
The DNA here is from genome assembly GCF_056836745.1 of Paenibacillus sp. 1SOY10. Classification (NCBI taxonomy): domain Bacteria; kingdom Bacillati; phylum Bacillota; class Bacilli; order Caryophanales; family Paenibacillaceae; genus Paenibacillus; species Paenibacillus sp. 1SOY10. Next base: position 61,132 of record NZ_JBXENK010000014.1, read on the forward strand.
CCGCCAGCGCAAGTAGTGCTGTCTCCCTCCAAAGCTTGTGGAATGAACCCCATGGGCCGCGGCCACCTCCTGCAACCTTTCAAATTGCTTGCGAATCAGCGCCGGATTCAGAAAAGTCCGATAACCGGGATGAAGCCCAATTTCATGACCCCGTGCATGAATATCCCGCAGCAGTTGCCCTATAGCGGGATCATTCACCGTGTAGTTACCGTCAATCCCTGAGGGCGAATACCTATCCTTGGCAATAAAATAAAATGCACTCCGCAGACCGGCCTGTTCGCTCAAATCCATCAGCCATGCAAACGTATTGTAAGGGTCCTGATCCAAACGCTCGGGATGTAGCAGCATGGCCCCCTTGTGCCGCGCGGCTTCCGTATCTTTGCGACGAACCAAGTCCATGGCCACCTCCCGGAACATGCTGATCCGGCTGCGGCCATACACATAGAAGGGAAAATCGACATCATGACTGAGACGAACGGTGGGCTCCCGTTTCTTACGCACCAGCCCTGGCCCTAAGCGGGTCAACAGCTCCCACAAGCACTCCACATAAGCGTTGACGACAGGCAGGTGCAGGAACGATTCTCGCCAGGCCAGGGAGTTCCTGGCCGGGAACCGGCCGTGACGGTCGAATTTCCGCTCCCCCTGAACCACCTCCTCGTATCTGGTTAGCATGAACAGGCTGCTGCCAAACACGTCCAGCCCCAAATAAAGGTTGTCATCCTGCCACTCCATATAGCTCCCGGAAGCCGTCTTTCGGCCATAAATAACGGGCAACTCCTCGTCCGCGGCAGCAAAGTCGCCGCCTGGTAGCACAAAGCGGTCCAGCGGCAACACCGGCAACGAAGCTGGCTTTAGCCAACGTTCCTGCGGAATGCTAAGCAGAACATCCGGCATACGTAGTCCGGGGCGTGGCCCTGCCGGGGAAGGACTCGCCTGATCCAGAACAAGCAGGACCTCATTTTTCCTGTCTCTTTCGTACACGATTCGATAATCCAGACCAAGGAATTCGCCGAGCAATACCCGGCAGATATATTCTCTTTCCGCGCTCCGCGTGGGAGGCGCATGTACAATCAGCATTCGTTATCCCGCTCCTTGCTGGGTAGTGATTCTCCTTCCGCCATTCCCCCATCTGCCTTCACCTTGTATTTCCGTACAGAATGCCACGATAATCCCAAATGCAGGGCATACCCTAGCGTAGAAGCAGCACTGAACCATCCAATCGCCTGATCAGCAGACTGATTCGTCCGCCAGGCCAGATAAAGCGAGCCCAAAATGAGCAAGGTACGGATGATTTCACGGTATAAGTGCAAGTCCTGTCTCTCCATCACATCGATGGTAGAGCCAACGGAGTTGGCCACAAACTGACTTAGATACATGACCGACAGCAAGCGAATAAAGCTGCCTGATCTAGCCCACTCCTCCCCGAACAGGAACGAGAACATATAGGGCCCCACCGCGACAATCAACAAAATGGCCACGGCGCCGAGCAGGAAGACATTCCGTACCGTCTTTCGGAATAAAGGGTACAGACGACTGGGATTATGGATCATATGATCAGCCGATTCGGCCAAATACACGCTACGTACCGAGGTCATGATCAACGTCATTGGAGAACCAAGGATTCGCTGGCATAAGGCAAACCAACCCGCAACCTGTGGGCCGTAGAACGAGGCTAGCAGAATCGTTGGTACATACAGGCCGACACTGTTCAGCAGCCCCGCCGACATCGAGAGAATGGGGAACCGCCGATAGCGGTAGGCCGTCTCCTTCAAATCTGTCCAATCCGAAGCGATGTCCTGGCGTTTAACATCTCGCCGCCATAACCGCCATTGCGGCAGCAATCCCCCAAATCGGCCTACAATGTCTCCGATGATCAAGCCAAGCGGACCTAAATGGAACAAGCTCAGTCCAATCTGCGAGGAGATCTGGCTCAGGCTCTGTGTGTACTTCGTGCGCGCCAGTTGCTTGAAATACTTTTTGCGAATGGACCAGAAATTCAGGATTTGATAGAATCCGGCCCCAAACAGACTGACGATGAAGAACATATAGTAGTGCGTCAAATAAGACTCATGCAGCCAGGAGGACAACGGGTCCTCCAGAATATGAATGCCAATCCCGCTGGCAACGCTGACTCCGATGCAGATACGAAGCGACAAGGACAATACGCTGGAGGCAGTATGATCATCTTCCGGCAGAGTGATGGCGTTCTCGTAGGAGAAGGAGATGACCATAAGCAGAATGCCGATGATGGAAAGATACATGGAGTAGGTGCCGTACTCGGTTGGGGAATACAATCTGGTCAAAATCGGCAAGGTGGCGAGTACAATAATTTGGCTAATAATTGTTCCTCCGGCCAGCACGAAGACATTGCGCAGAAATGCATTATTCCTGAGCTTGTGCCAGAGAGCAGACAGATTCGCGGGCCGCAGCAGCTCCCGGAGTTGTCCGGCACGGCTGTACATAGAGCGGAGAAGGAGGGTTACGGAAGCTTTCTTCGGCATATTTCACATCCAATTTCGGATTTGCTGCGCAACTAGGTTTTGTACCTCTTCATCCATCTGCGGCCAGATCGGCAGGGACAATACCTCTTGCGCTAAATGTTCGGCCAGCGGCAGGACTGGATGTCCATCTGCATAAACAGGCAGCCGATGGACGGGCACCGGATAGTACACCATCGTACTGATGCCCGAAGCAGCTAGCGCGGCTTGCAGCTCATCCCTGCGTCCATGTAGCACCCGCACCGTATATTGGTGGAATACCTGCTGGGCCGATGAGGGTACCTCTCCTGGCAGCATAAGACCCGGAATGTCGCCAAGCAGTTCATCATAACGGGCAGCCACCCGTCTACGTTCCTCATTTTGCACATCAATCCTGGGGAGCTTCACCCGCAAAATGGCCGCCTGCAACTCATCCAGTCGCGAATTGAAGCCCATGGTTTCGTTATAATACTTGCGCTTCGAGCCATGGGTTCGCAGCATGGCGGCTGCTTCGGCCAGCTTCGGATCATCCGTGGTCAGCAGCCCTCCATCTCCATAAGCACCCAGGTTCTTGGACGGAAAGAAGGAGTAGCAACCGATATGTCCAATTGTGCCTGCCTTCTTGCCATTTACCTCGGCTCCAAAAGCTTGCGCCGTATCTTCAATGACGATCAAACCGTGCTGCTCAGCCAGGTTCATCAGTCTGTCCATATCAAGCGGTCGCCCGAACAGATGCACCGGAATGACTGCTTTCGTCTGCGGAGTCAGCGCTGCTTCCACAGCGTCCAAATCCAGGTTGTACGTCAGTGGATCAACATCGGCAAACACCGGAGTCGCCCCTACACGACTGATCGCCTCGGCTGTGGCAAAGAAGGTGAACGGCGTGGTAATGACTTCATCTCCGGGGCCAATTCCAGCCGCCAGCAAGCCAATCACCAGAGCGTCTGTCCCCGAATTGAGCGTGATGGCATGTTTGGTTCCCAGGTAGGCGGCAAGCTCGGCTTCTAATTGCTTCACCTGTGCTCCCATGATAAAGGTCCCTCCGTCTAACACCTCCTCAATAGCCCGCATAAGCTGAGGCTTCAATTCAGCAACCTCCTGACGTATATCCAGTAAAGGAATTTGTGTCATCTTCACTTAGCATCACCTTCCCCTTTAAGAGTGACGGCATCCCGCTCCAGGCGGTATGCCCGGCCGCATTCACTGCATTTTGCGTCTCCGCCACTAAATCCCAATCTGGCTCCACAACGACACGCCCAGCCGATTCGTCTTCCGGGTACCCCAGCAATGAGCGCGTAAGGCTGGACATCCCGGGTCACGACCGATCCGGCAGCAATCATGGCCCACTCTCCAATAGTTACGCCGCATACCACCGTGGCATTGGCCCCGATGGAGGCGCCCCGTTTGACCCTTGTCTCGAGGTAATCTTCACGGCTTGCCCGTGGAAATGCTGATCTTGGCGTCCTGACATTGGTAAAGACAATGCTGGGCCCGCAAAATACGTCATCCTCCAGAGTCACTCCCTCATACACAGACACATTGTTCTGAATCTTCACACCGTTGCCGATTCGGACACGGTCGGCTACATATACGTTTTGCCCCAGGCTGCACCTTGCACCGATGACCGACGTTGAAGAGACATGGGAAAAATGCCAGACCCTTGTTCCTTCTCCGAGCTGAGCGCCCGGGTCAATGATGGCCGTCTCGTGTATAAATTCGCTCATTCCATCTACCTCCGTCTTAATGTTGTCCAGGCAACTTATTCACCGCACTTCTAGAGCAAGTAATAACGTTCCGGCTTGCCCACATCCTTCATGGCATTGCGGGTGTCCAGCAAGCTACGGCAAGTCCTTGCGATTAACTCATAATCGAAGCCAGTATGATCCGTCGTAATGACAACCACATCCGCTGCGGAAAGCCGCTGCTCGGTTACTGCCTCGCAGACGTACCGGATGCCCCGATGCTTGAACTCCTGGATGTGGGTATCGCTAATTCGTACTGTAGCTCCCTGCTCCTCCAGCAGCGTAATCATCTTCAACACCGGAGATTCCCGGTAATCATCAATATCCTTCTTGTAGGCCACGCCCAGCAGATGCACGACAGAGCCCCGCAGGGCCTTGGCTTCCCCATTCAAAATATGCGCGATCTTCTGTACAACAAATTCTGGCATTCCATTATTAATTTCCCCCGCCAATTCAATGAGACGCGTATGATAACCGTATTCCCGTGCCTTCCAGGTCAGATAGAAGGGGTCAACCGGTATACAATGCCCACCCAATCCCGGACCGGGATAAAAGGCCATAAACCCGTAGGGTTTGGACTTCGCAGCGTCGATAACCTCCCATACATTGATGCCCATGCGGCTACACAGGATAGCCATTTCATTGGCCAGCGCAATATTGATATGGCGAAAGGTATTCTCGTAAATCTTCTCCATCTCCGCCACGGCCGGGCTGGACACCACATGAACCTCCCCGTTCAGCACTTGCTGATACAACGTCCTGGCCACAAGCGAGCAGGCTTCCGTCACCCCACCGATGACCTTCGGTGTGTTTTTGGTGTTATAGGTTTTGTTGCCTGGGTCCACTCTTTCCGGCGAATAAGCCAGGAAGAAATCCACCCCGCAGCGCAGACCCGTTTCCTCCAAAATAGGGCGGATCAATTCCTCCGTCGTACCGGGATAGGTCGTGCTCTCCAGCACTACTAACATGCCTGGATGCAGGAAGCGGGCCACTTCCCGGGCGGAGCTCTCCACATAGCTGGTGTCCGGCTGCTGATAAATATCCAGCGGTGTAGGTACACAGATGGCCACCGCGTCCACCTCGCTTAAGAAACGATAATCTGCGGTTGCCTGCAAACGCCCTTGCTCTATAATGCTGCGTAAATCCTCGTCCACCACATCACCTATGTAGTTATGGCCGCGATTAACCAATTCGATCTTGTGGCTCTGAATATCAAAACCGATGACCTGATACCCCGCCTTGGCTTTCTCGACCGCCAGCGGTAAACCCACGTAACCCAGACCAATGACCCCGATTACCGCCGTTTTATCTTCCAGCTTGCGCAGCAGCACAGCCTGCTCGCCGCCGTTAATCTCTTGATTGATAAGTCCGCCTCTTATTCCTGCCATCCTATATCTCTCCCCTTTTAGAGGTTATTCAATAATCGGCTTCCCAGGACGAAGCTGTTCGAAGAGCACTTTTAGTCACTCACCCCAGTGATCCTGCCAGCTCGTCGCTGCTCCCGCCGGTCATGTCCAAAGCCAGCTTGACCGCCCGGATGCCATCCTCCAGTGTAATTTCCGGGTCTCGTCCGGCTTCTATGGCCTGTACAAAATCAGCGATGATGCACTGATGCCCGGGAATGCCGAACGGATCGGCTTCGACTTTGCGAGTCAAGGCCTCCGTCTCTTCCCGAGACATGGAGGCGCATACCCAATGCTTAATCCAGTTGGCCGTTTTGCCCCCAATGACCGCATATCCATCCTCGCCGAAGACCGATATCGTCTCCTCCAGATTGTGGCCGTACACCGTCGTTGCTGCTTCGATTACACCAAGTGCTCCACTCTCCAGCCTTAACGCGGCAATGGCGACATCCTCCGCTTCAATCGGCTTAAGACGCGTAGCCACCAATGATTTGACCTCTTCCACCGGTCCAAACAACCATTGCAACAAATCTAGGCCGTGGATGGCCTGATTAAGCAGCACCCCGCCGTCCATCTCCCTTGTTCCCCGCCAAGCTGCCTGGTTATAATACTCGTCGCTTCGATTCCAGCGAACCGTCACATTAATATGGCTGAGCTTGCCAAATCGCTGCTGCTCCAGCGCTGCCTTCAACTCGCGGACCGCCGGGCGGTAACGATTGGGATGGACGACGGTGGCCCGCAGGCCGCTTTGATCCAAGGCTTGCCGGAGCAGCTTGGCTTCGGCAAGATCCAGCGTCACCGGCTTCTCCAGCACCACATGCTTGCCCGCGCGAATAGCCTCCAGCGCCAGCGGCACATGCAGGCCGCTTGGAGCACAGATGCAGATGGCATCCACCTGGGGCTCCTGTGCGAGCAGCGTGCTGAAGTCGGCGTACAACGAGACCTCCCCAGCTTCGCTCCAGGCCGCCAGCTTCGCTGGATCAGGGTCACATAGCGCTGCAAGACGGGCGCCCTTCGTTCGTTCAATAGCATCAATATGCTTGGCCGCGATATGACCGCAGCCCACAATAGCGAAATGAATCATGATGCTGAACCTCCTTTGTGTTTCTGTTCAATGCGAAGCAATACATCTCCAAGCTCCGGATCATGATCTGGCAGATGCCGACGCAGCTTCTTGCGTCCCTTCCGCCGCTCCAGTGCCAGCGATACACTTAATGCTGCAAATAGCCCGGTAAAGGCGGCGAAGGCAATATTAAGTGCCTTGCGTGGACTTACAGGAATCGACGTCTCTTCCAGACTGGCACGGTCCAGAATCGACACATTGGCACTAGTCACAATTTCCCGCGACTTGGATATGAATGTCTCAGCGAAGGCGTTGGCAATGGTCACCGCTTCCTTGGCATCATGCCCGGTATAAGACAGCATAATGACCAGCGTCCCCGGGTCTGTACGGACCTTGATTTTCTCCAATAATTGCATCACCGTATCCGAGGTACCCACCTGGCTCCTCACCTGCATCGCGATAGACCGGCTCTGGATAGCATCCTCATAGGTCTTGGTCAGCATCTGGCTGGCCAGGAACTCGTTGTATGTGCTCGATTCCGGATTGGAGGTTATATTAGCCACCAAGCTGACATTGGCCCGATAGGAAGGTGGCATCACCTCATTGATTAGCACCGCCAGGCCAATACACCCTGTCACCACAAGCCAGAAAGCTAGCGGATGTCCTCTGACCGACCGCCATAGAAATTCCATATCCACGCCTAGTTCACCTCATTTATTGATATCCTTCAGCCAATCAGACTCGCTTCTTGTCAATACAAGGTCGGCTAACTCCTCCATGTTCAAGCTGGTCATCCCATACTCAGCAGATAGTCGCAAGTAGTGGCGCACCAGCTCTTCTAGCGACTTAAGCCCTGATCCCACGGCATTGTAGGGATGCAGCCAGAGATGATACACCTCGCCTTGCCTTGCCGCATGGGTCATGCTCTGCTTGATTCGCTGCAGCCGCAGTGGCTCAAGCGAGCGTAGCAGACCCGGTGACGTACGGAAGAAAAAGCTGGCCGGCAAATTAACCGGAACGGTAGAGTCGAGAGTTTCAAAATCATAGGTATGGTGCCCCGTCAGGTTGAAATAACTGTCTGCCAGGCGAAGCACTCTGCGCCAAGCCGAATCGCTCGTCGAATATCCTTGCCTGTACAGTGGGTGCTTGGGGTTACCTCGATAGCTGAGGAAGCCAAGCTCCCCTATTTGCTCCATGTAACTTGGTTGCCATTGGTTGCGCGGCAGCACCAGACTACGGAGCATGATTCCCCGTTGTTCAGCTACTTGCTGGGCCGCCTGCAAATCGCTATAAAATTGCTCCCTGGTCTGTCCGGGTTCACAGCAGTAGTAGTGTGAGAAGGTATGTGAACCCACGGTTTGCCCCGGCGTCGCGCAGATTTGCCTGATCAGCGAAAGAGCGTAGCTGTGGGGAGCCTGAGCTTCCTGCTCTCCGGGTACCCTGAATCTCTCATTCATATCCTCATAGGGTGACAAGTGGCGGTCTATATAGGTTGGACGAAGCTCGGGCAGACCGGACAACAGCTCTGTGCGGTGCTCAAAAAACAATAATCCTACCGTAGCCCAGGTCGCATGGACGCCCGCCTGCTGAAACAAATCTAGTAGGTGAGGAATGGTCTCCCTTTCTTGCAACCACTTTGCTTCGTATGCCTCCAGGCTATACAGATCGCGAAGCCCCCAGTACAATTCAAAATCCAGCGAGATGACAAGGGTTCCCTTCATTTCCGGCATATCATGTTCCCTTCCCGGTAATCGGTTCTATCGTCTATCACAACATTTGCTATATTGTGTTTATATTCGCAGCCTGTCCGTTTTAGACCGAACTGCAGCGACTTTTCACTAGATTTTCAGCCCAATCCAAAAAAGAAGTGCGGTGAAAAAACGACCATAAGGCCGCTCTTTCACCGCACTTCTGATAAATATTAAGTTGGAGCTTATGCAAAGAGTCAGATGCGAAAATGTGCTTATTATAGAGGTTCTGGGCAGACGATCGGGAAATCCTCCCGCTAATTTGCGCAAATAATCTGAATTTAGATACTTAACTGGAAAAGCTCCCTATAAATTCGCATTTTGAGACCATTTCGGGTGATGTGGGCAAAATTATATGGAGGAATTCCAGGCTAGTTGCTTGGAATTTCCGAAAAGATCAATATTAGCTGGAGGATTTCCCGTTAAAGTTAAATAACCGCCTTATAGCAAGCCAAGTTTCTCGACGGAACTTACACTTTCCGTGCCGTCTTCTATTGTAGCTTCACATTTACGTTGGTAGAGGACGAAGTCTTGATTTTGGAGGCTGCCGTCTTGATGTCATTATCCTTGCAAAGGATGTCGCGTTGGACATATCCACGTAGATAGGTCGTCAAGTCAATCCCGATCCCCTTGGGAACGCGAATGACATTCCTCTCAATTCGGCCTTCCTCCGCACTTTGCCAAGTCCAGACCCCTCGCTCCCCGCCCTGAATCGTATTCCCGGCAATCTGAAAATCGTGGATACTCCCGAGCCGAATCGCAGTCGTGCCCTTTGTAGTACTTTTTGCTCCCATCGCAATCGTATTGTCCTGAATTGTAATGTGATCCAGCGTCGTTCCAGCCCCCACTTCGATGGCTGCGTAGAAGCTACCGCTCCCGGTAATCCGGTTCCCCTCTACGATACAATCTCCCCCATAAATACTGATGGCGGAATACATATCGGGAGCCTGCTTCCCACGTTCAGCTCCACTATAATAATTATTATTCAAATACGGATTATTAATGGTATTCCCGCGTACCATCAGACCTCTGGCAAAAATCTTGATCGCACGCTTGGCACAGTAATCAAACCGGTTGTCCGCAATGACACTGTCCAATTTGATGGCGCGGTTCTCTTCCATAGCAGGGTCCTCATAATAGAGGCCATCGCCATCGTTAGCGGGTCCGATATGATGGATATAACAATTGGAGATTGTGACCCTTCTTGGTGCCGACTCCTTACTGCCCCAAGTGGTGGTAAGGTATATTCCCCGCGCAACCAAACCGGCAGGTGAAGGGTTTTGAGCTACAATGTCATGGACCTCCGTATTCACGATGTTAATGGCTTCACTGTCGCCTAGCACAATAATCCCCGAGACGACACCTCCATAATAGGCGCTTTTGCTGTCCGTGCTATGACTCGCCCCCTGGACAACCAGCCCATTTACCGACACGCGAGCAATACCACTAGTCAAGGTCAATACCCGATTAACCCGCCGTCCCCCGTCAAGAACGATATCGCTCATAGCAACATCACTTCCGGTCACCCGTACCATTTCCCAGCCAAAGCCCACGTCCGCCGCCCGAATCACCGAAGCACGTCCACTCCCCTTGATCTGGGTACGTCCACCAACGGTGAGCGTCTTGGCAGGATTGACCCGGTACACCCCGGCGGGAAAATAAACCGTGTCTCCGCTTTGCGCTGCCTGATTTAAGGCTTTCTGAATGGCAGCCGTATCATCGGCCGTTCCATTACCGCGTGCCCCCAGCTTCATAACGTCAATCATCTTCATCCCTCCTTCATTATGAATAAGAGAGACTTTTCTTCTCTCCTTATAGTAAATGAGCAAGTCCTAGCAGGGGAAGCGGCATCTATACCACTTAGCCATTTGCGGCTGCACACATATTTGGGAGGACAAGATCATAGATTGGCATTAACGTCTTGATAGAGGGAGCGAATTTAATAACGATGGATACATGGGAATTGTGGGGAAAATGGGCTGAATTTCATGCCGAAAAATGGGGATGCCGCGCAGAGGTCACCGATTGGAACGCCCCTAACTCAGCGGCTAGCGGAAGGGGAATGCTATTTTACGATAAAAAGGGACGGCTGTATCTTCCGCCGCTGAACCCTTATCACCCCTTCGCCTTTCACTCCACTCCTACGGACAAGCGGTTCAAGCTGGATCGGCAATGGCATGAGGTAGCAGGAGCGATGATACCGGACATGCTGGCGGGGCAACGAGGAGCCAGCTTTGTATTTCCCCCGGAGATCACCGATATCCGGCCATTTCTGTGGAGTGGCTTCAAAGCCGAGGTCAAGTATACATACATTACTAAACTGCCCTTCGACCTAAGTCAGACCAGTACCGAAATTCGGGCCAAAGTCAAAAAAGCCCAGGCTGCCGGCTACCGAACTGCCGTTACCGAGGATATGGCTGAGGTGCACCAATGCTTGCAAGGAACCGAGCTACGCCAAGGCTTCAGCCACCAACTGAGCCTGCAAGACCTTGAGCGCATCCAAGGTTTGCTGGGGAAGCAGGCCTTTCGAGCCTATGTCTGCTATGCTCCTTCGGGGGAACCGGCAAGCGCCAGCGTTATCATTTCGCTGGACGGCCAGCGTGCCTTCGGCTGGATCGCCGCCAGCAAGACGGAACATTTGAACCAGGGAGTGGTCCAGCATTCGCAAAGCTTTGCTCTCCAGGATCTGTCTGCCTGCGGTTTGACCGAATTCGACTTTGCCGGGGCCAACATTCCCTCTGTCGCTCAATCCAAGACGAATTGGGGGGCAGTCGTAACCCCTTATTATCTCGTCCGGCCCCCTGGCTACAAGGAAATTCTGCGAGCCGGAAGAGATTGGCTCCAGTTTGTTCGCCGCAAAGCCCCCGCTTCCGGTGCGAAATAGATATTCCGCAGGCAGGAGTGGGAGGTCTTAGGCTTGTCGCAACATCTGCTCGGATTCGGGGATTTGCATCCATTCTACCCCGTTGCCGTTCAAGCGCAATTGCTCGGCAAGCTCGCGTAGCTTCTCGCCCTGGTGGCAGGAGATAATCAGATAGTCCATGTCTGTCCCGCCCGCAGCCAGTTCCATCTCCAGCAAGCGGATCATCGAAGCCGTCCTGTCCAGAACAAGCCTGGCCATCGCTTCCAGCAGCAGCGTAAGCTGATCGGAAGAGACCGCCGGGGCGATACGCACCGGCTCACGTGGTCCGTCTGCCAGACACGCATTGCTTAGGAAACCCGCGGACAGACCATGACGATGGGCGTATTCGGCAACTGTAGCCGCATAACGCAACCCAAGCTCGATGCGCTCCGGATCGGTGACCGTTCTCCACATGGAGTCGCTGACTTCGAGATTCAGGCAGATCATCAGCCGATGATCAGCGGTGTAATCATGGTGATGCACCTGCAACTCTCCGGTTCGGGCCGTCGCCTTCCAGTTGATATTCCCCAGCGAATCGCCAGGGCGATATTGACGAATACCCGAGATAAGAAACGGGTCCTCCCCAATCCAGCGCCGCACAGGCAGTTCTCCGAGCCAGCTATGATTGGGTAAAGGCAACTCCGGCAGCGAGAGAATTTGCGGGTAGACCAGCAGTTCCAAATTCAAAGGGAATTGCTTATATTGCCTGTTAAAGCCCATCGGGTCTCCCGTCGTCATCGTAGCCGAGTCCAGCCGGTAATATCCCCGGCGAGAGCAGAGAATTTCATGACGACGAGTAATTTGCCGATAGGGGCGGAGGTAAAACAAGCTGCTATGATTCTGATAAATATCGCCAGCATGGATGGTAAAGTTGCTCTGCTGACCAAAGGTCAGAGCCACAGACATGCTCGATTCCAGCCGCAGCCACGACAGAGGCAAAAGCTTGGCATTGGCGATGACCTCCACCATCTCCACAGTATCCCCTTCAAAGACCGTTTGCTCGCTAAAGAAACGGTCGTATCGTATTCCCTTGAGTGCTCTGGATTGATACAAGAGCACAACTATGCCGAAGATCACAGCCACACTTACGATAAGCCACGTAAGCTGCATGAATCAGTTCACCTGCTCCCCTTCACCGGAACCAGCATCTCGGCTGGAACCGCCGTTGCTGCCAGCACCTGACGTACGGCTTCACCCGCCGGATTGTCCGCAGGCGCAAGCCCGTGCCGCATCAATAACCGATGGGCCAGCACAGGCTCCGCCACCGCTTTAATGTCATCCGGTGTCACGTAATCCCTTCCCTGGACCAGAGCATATCCCTGAGACGCACGCAATAGCGCCATACTGGCCCGGGGGCTGGCTCCCAGCTTCACTTCGGAATGCTTACGCGTCGCCTCCGTAATCGCAACGATGTAGGCAAGCAAGTCGTCCTGCACTCGCAGGGAACGGGTAAAGGCCTGAGCCGCCGCCACTTCTTCTGCCGAAGCTACCGCCTGCAATCCTTGCAGCGGCTGCTGCTCACGGAAGCGCTGCAGAATGGCAACCCCTTCATCAGCCGTAGGATAACCCATGGATATGCGCATGAGGAACCGATCTAGCTGTGCCTCTGGCAAAGGAAAGGTCCCTTGCTGATCAATGGGATTTTGCGTAGCCATGACCAGGAACGGAGCCCCCAGAACATGAGTGTCTCCATCAATGGTTACCTGACGTTCCTCCATACATTCCAACAAGCTGGATTGAGTTCGCGGAGTCGCGCGGTTAATCTCATCAGCTAGCAGAACATTCGCGAATAGCGGGCCCGGACGGAATTCGAATTCCCCCAGCTTCTGATTGTAGAAATGTATCCCGCTAAGGTCCGAAGGAAGCAAGTCTGGCGTGAACTGGATACGCTTGAATTCGCCGCCAAGCGACTTCGCAAGCGCTTTCGCAAGCAACGTCTTACCGGTGCCGGGCACGTCCTCCAGCAGAACATGTCCATCCCCGAGCAATGCAGCCAGCAGCAAATCCACCACCTCACTCTTGCCTACTACCACCTCGCCGATATTGCGGCGAATTCGTCCGATTGCTTCTACTGCATCACGAAGTTCCATCAGGTCAACCACCTTCACTACCATTTTCCTATATTCTATCATAAGGAGATCGTTCCATAAGTCATCTTTTGATTACTCATTTTGATCACTAGCGTCTATTGTTCTCCTCGGTTCCGATAATTACGGGGAGAGACACCGGTAATTCGCTTGAACACGCGCGAGAAATAAAAAGTATCTGTATAACCTAACGTTTCTCCAATCTCCTTAACACTCAGCTCTGTATTAAGCAGAATTCGCTTGGCTTCGGCCGCTTTGAGACGATGCAAAAATTCATTCAGCGGATAACCGGAATATTCATGGACAATCCGCCTAAGCGTGGAGACAGAAATATGGTGCCGGGCCGCTATCTCCTCCGGCGGCGGATTGGTGAAGATAGAATCGGAAATATCTTCAATGAGCTTAAGGGCAAAGCGCCCCCGGTTCCCCGCCTCCACCTGATCGGTCTGGGACATCAGTTCGTAGAGCAGGGATTCCAGCAGCAGAGCAGCCCGGTCCAAATTGCTGGGTATCCCGCTATCAATCAGCATGAACATCAATTCCATCCGGCTGACAACGGCATCATCCACCTCGGCCTTCTTGACCAAGGATGGCTGCTGTAGCCAGCTATTCAGCCACTCTTCAATTCGCTCCCCCTCTACGGTAAAATAATATTCGTCCCAAGTACCACCCGCATGGGGACCGTAATGGAAAGTCTCTCCAGGATACAGGCAGAACCATGAGCCCGCCGTGACTTCTTGTTTCTCGCCATCACCCGCTCGGTAATCGCCGCTCCCCCCCGCAATCATGACAAACGCCCAGTAACGAAAGTTGGCGGCTTCACGTCTTAAGGTTCTCCCGGGCAAATGCCCTGCGTTGACCAGTGCCAGTGACGGGATTCTTCGCTTGCTGGCGTCCACGGCTGGATTAAATAGACGGATAGGTTGAGAGCTGATCATATAATCCATGTATTTTATCATCCTGCACATTCTCCCTTTTATATCACTATGTTAAATTAATGGTGTTTGAACAAATAAAACATATCCGCACAGAACATTCCTCTCATTGTAGCAAAATGTTGCGGAGAACGAAAGGATGTCAGTTACAGAATATGAGCGAACTGTATATCGGCGTAATCGGAGCCGGATCGATTTCCGAGGCTCACCTTGCAGCCTATCAAGCCAATCCTCAAGCACGCCTGCACGCGATTTGCGATTTGAACGAGGAACGGGCGCGGAAACTCGCTGCCAAATATGAAATCCCGCATGTTTACACCAATTTTCACGATCTGCTGGCGAACTCCGAGGTTCAGGCGGTCAGTATCTGCACCTGGAATAATTCCCATGCGGCCATTAGTATTGCTGCACTTGATGCTGGCAAGGATGTGCTTTGTGAGAAGCCTCTGTGTATGACTGTGGAGGAAGCGTTGCAGGTACAGCAGGCTGTGGAGCGTACGGGCCGCCGATTTGAAGTTGGCTATGTGCGCCGCCATGCCTCCAGCATTGGCGTACTTAAGAAATATCTTGATGCCGGTGATCTTGGCGACATCTACTATGCCAAGGCAAGCCTGATTCGGCGGCTGGGTAATCCCGGCGGCTGGTTCGCCGACAAGGCCCGCTCCGGTGGTGGACCCCTGATCGATATCGGCGTGCATGTGATTGATCTTTGCTGGTATCTGATGGGTCGGCCGAAGGTTGTCTCCGTCAGCGGCAACACCTACGCGAAGCTAGGTAATCGTTCGAATATTATGAATTATGCCTTTTATCAGGCGGCAGATTACGATGCTTCCTTGAACACCGTTGAAGATATGGCGAATGCACTGATTCGATTCGAAAATGGGGCTTCGCTCATGGTAGACGTCAGCTTCTCGCTGCATGCCAAGCAGAATTCAGCATTGATTAATATATACGGTGACAAGGGTGGCGCGGAAATAGAGCCCGAATTGTCCATTGTGACTGAACAACATAATACTATTGTAAATATAAGTCCGCAGATTACCGCTCCATCCTTTGATTTTGCCGAGAGCTTCCAGAACGAGATCAACCATTTTGTAGCAGGATGCCTGAATGGAGTCCCGGTTTTCAGTCCCGTTGAGGACGGCGTGGAGATGATTAAGATATTGAATGCGGTTTATGAGTCTGCGGCCGAGGGCCGGGAAATTCGTTTCTAAGAAACTGGAAAGAAAGGTGGCAGGATTCATGGGATTAAACAATAAGATTGGTGTGATTGTGGATAGCTTTGGCGTGGGCGTCAAGGAAGGCTTGCGTAAAGCCAAGGAAGCCGGAGCCGAAGGCGTGCAAATTTATGCCGTGTCCGGAGATATGGACCCCGCTGTGTTAACAGGAACTGCGCGCAAGGAGCTGCGCACCTACATTGAGGGCCTTGGCCTGGAAATATCAGCGCTATGCGGCGACCTTGCCGGCCACGGCTTTCAGGATGCAGCGGCCAACCCGGCCAAGATTGAGAAGTCCAAGCGCATTCTGGATCTGGCTGTGGAGCTAGGCACGAACATCGTAACTACGCACATCGGCATCGTGCCGGATGACAGCAGCAGCCCGATCTATGCCGCGATGCAGCAGGCCTGCGAGGAGCTCGGCGTATATGCCAAGAGCCTGAATGCCTACTTCGCCATCGAGACTGGGCCAGAGCCCGCTGCGCATTTGAAAAGCTTCCTCGACACACTTAGCACTAACGGCGTATCCGTCAACTTTGACCCGGCCAATATGGTCATGGTCACCGGAGATGATCCGGTCCAAGGTGTGAAGACGCTGCGCGATTACATCGTCCATACTCATGTCAAGGACGGCATTCGGCATCGACTGGTGGACCCGCGTAATGTGTACGGCTATCTGGGCTATGAGGCCATGGATCATCAGAAGATTGCCGACATGGCTACCTCGGGGGCTGATTTTGAGGAGGTACCCCTTGGTCAAGGGGGCGTGGATTTCCCGGCTTATTTCGCCGCCCTGCAAGAGATCGGCTATACCGGTTATCTCACGATTGAACGCGAAGTAGGCGACCGTCCGGAAGAGGATATTCGCCAGGCCGTTCAATTCGTCCGTTCCTTCCGCTAACCATTACTCATAACTATAGAGGAGTTGCTTGTCCATGAAGCTGGGAATTAGCTCTTATAGCCTGTACCAAGCGATGCGAACTGGCAGTATGTCAATTCTGGATGCCATCGATTGGGTAGCCGAACTGGGTGCCGAGCATATTGAAATCGTACCACTGGACTTTAACTTTAACGAAAATCCACAGCTGATCGGCGCCATTCGAGAACAGGCGGCCAAGGCCGGTATCGCCTTATCCAACTATGCCATCGGAGCCAACTTTATCACCGATTCCACAGAAGCCTATGAGGCAGAGATTGAACGGGTCAAACGTGAGGTGGACCATGCTCATGCCCTGGGAGTTAAGCTGATGCGTCATGATGTAGCCGCCCGTCAGGATACCTCCATCATCCGTTTCCAGGAGGACCTCCCTCGTATTGCGGAAGCCTGTCGCCGAATCGCAGACTATGCTGCTGAGTACGGCATCACTACCAGTCTGGAGAACCACGGTTATTACGTGCAAGCCAGCGACCGGGTACAGGCCGTGGTGCATGCGGTCGACCGGCCCAACTACAAAACAACGCTAGATGTGGGCAATTTTGTCTGCGTAGACGAGAACCCTGTTATGGCCGTGAAGAACAATATCGGCTATGCTTCAATGGTGCATATCAAGGATTTCTACATCCGCCCAGAACACGCTAATCCCGGCGAAGGCTGGTTCCGCAGTGCAGGAGGCCAATATTTGCGCGGGGCTATCGCGGGCCAAGGCGATCTGGACCTGTACGAGCTGCTACGTATCGTGAAGCACTCTGGCTACGACGGCTACCTCTCCATTGAGTATGAGGGGATGGAAGATTGCCGCCTCGGCACACGGATTGCCTACGACAACGTTCAACGGATTTGGAGCGAGGTCTAGAAGAGTCTGATCTAGAACCGTCTATCTAGGACGGTCTGGTCTAAAAGAGTCTAGTCCAGAATAATCTGGCTCAATAAGCCCTACGACCACTGCTAAAAAATGAGCTACCGCTTCACTATATACACCCTATACAAATTAAAATCCCCCTGCCACGGTGCTCTTGCTCCTGGCAGGGGGATTATTTGTCAGATGAATGAATGGTCTAAGGAATTAAATCTATCGCTTGCTGCGGTACAAAAACCTCGACACCGTTGTAGACCACAACACCCTCCAGTTGTACCTTTTCACCATTAAGGCGTGCGATGCTCTGATGGAAGGGCAGTTCCAACTTGTGGCTTCCTTTGGTGACAGTAATTTGAGCATTATCGCTATCCAGCTTGTAAGTGGCTCCCTTGGCGGTAAAGGCTCCCTTGGCTTTGACAAACAAACGTGCTGTAGTAGCCTCCAGGTCTAGACCCATAACACGTGCCATATACTTGGCAACGTCGGTATTGTCAATGACTCCCGTCGGGCGATCACCATTTGGTGCGTAAGTGTACAATACTACATCGCCCCCCGTATGTCCCCCGGTCGTCCACCCGATGCCCGAACGCTTACTGATCATCGGACCAACGGTATAGTTCAGACTACCTGATTCAGCTTGCTGTATAGCCTTGATTTCATCCTTCGATAAATCCGTAATTCCGTAAAATTGGGCCATGACTTCCTTCACGTTAGTGCGCTTGGCATTCAACTTGGCTTCCAGGCCTTCACCTGTCAATTTAGCCTTCTTGAGTGGACCGATGAAGGTTGAAAGCGGTTCTTTGTCATAGGTGCGAGTCGTTGACTCGTTACCAATGGTGAGTCCTCCATTAGCATGGTCAGTGACAGCAACGATTGCCGTTTCACCATCCTTCTTGGCAAAGTCCAGCGCTACTTTGACGGCATCATCAAAAGCTAATACATCGCTAATGACACCGATGGGATCATTAGCATGGGAAGCCCAGTCCACCTTGCTGCCCTCTACCATTAGAAAAAATCCATCCTCGTCCTTTGATAATACCTCGATCGCTTTACTGGTCATTTCCGCCAGACTTGGCTCCTTCGCAGGATTACGATCCATCTCATAAGCCATCCCAGATGGAGCAAACGCGCCCCAAAGCTTATTCGAGCTGGATGCCTTCATCTCCGCAGGGGTCGTTATGTACTCATAACCCAGTGCCTGGATAGAAGAGATGAGATTTACACCATCTTTGCGGCCTTCACGCTTCAAATATTGGGCACCCCCGCCCAACACCACATCCAGCCCGTTATAAGCCTGCTGCATGCTTAACGCATCATAATTTTTGCGATCCGGGTAATGGGAAGTAAAGTCTGCCGGCGTTGCATGCATTACCTCCGAGGTAGCAATAATCCCTGTCGCCTTGCCCGCCAACTTGGCCGCCTCCAGCACTGAGGCTACCGGCTTCTTCGCATCCCCTGCCTGGATAGCCTGTTGCCCTGGCATCGTGGCTTTATCGGGCAGTACACCAACATAACCGGTATGCGATTTATATCCTGTTGCAAATGCGGTGCCTGCTGGTGCGGAATCCGCGATCGCTGCGTCAGCAGAGTGAGTCCGAACCAGCCCGCTGGCGAGAGCGTCCAGTGACAGACTACTCCCTTTATACCATCTGGACAAAGCAGTCGCATCGCTCGCCATCCCGTCAGGAATAAGAATGATAACATTTTTGAGTGGTTGATGGGGGGCCGGCAATGTTTGCACTTCTGCACCAAAGCCGGTCATGGAGATAGACCACAACATTACTGAAGCAATCATGAGAGGGAGCCACTTCTTCACGCCTTTTCCAAACATAAATCGTCCTCCGTTTCCTCTTGCAAATTATATGATCCAGCCTCCAGTGTAGAGAAGGGATATTAAGCAAGTATCAACGGCCTGTTTACATTTTGTAAAAAAAGGGGGATCATTCCATTACATCAGCTTCTGAAGAAGCACACGGAAATCATAAAAAAAGCTGAAGAGAAACATCACGTTCCCACTTCAGCTTTTCTGCTAACATCCTCAACAAACATCAACGGAAATTCCTCATGCTAATTAGTCCATTTTCCCAAAAAACTACGGATTAACTGGAAATTCTCCCGCTAATCTGGCGGTATTCACCGTACATGACGGATTTCCCGTATATTATAGGGAG
>NZ_JBXENK010000015.1:0-77743 GCF_056836745.1 Paenibacillus sp. 1SOY10
TTGTTTTTTTAGCTGGGCTAAGGGTTAATTGAAGGATAGTTATTTAGCTCCCAAGGGATCATTTTATGAAATGGGGAATATTTTAATCCCAGCACGCTCACACTGAATTAACGAAAGAGCTTCACCCTCTTGGCAAATCAACAATCTGTGGTATAATGTTTATAAAGTCAAAGAAAGTCAAAGTCAACACGACAAGAATATCACGTTAGGATTGATGGAGGATGGATGAGTGATGCGTAATATCTCCGATATCATCGAAAAATATCTAAAGAGTGTTCTGCATGAAAGTCCTGAAGGCATGATTGAAATTCAGCGTAATGATCTTGCCGACCAATTCTCCTGCGTGCCATCGCAAATCAATTATGTGATCAGCACTCGCTTTACGGTAGAGAAGGGATACCTGGTTGAGAGCAAGCGCGGCGGCGGTGGTTATGTACGTATTCGGCAGATAGAACTGCCGGGTCCCATATCGCTGCATACGCATTTGCACGAGACTATCGGGATGGAGATTGGACAGTCTGCAGCCGAAGGGTTGATTTATCAGTTGGAGGAAGCCCGTTTCTTAAGCCGGAGAGAGGCTGCACTGATGCGTGCGGTCGTTTCTCGCGATGTGCTTATGGTTAAATTGCCGTATCGCGATCAAATCCGGGCGCGGATGATGAAGGCGATGCTGATTTCTTTGTTGAGCTAGGTTCCAGAGGTGTGGTGAACAGGGGGCGTAAGTCTTTAGAGTTCACCGGACAGATAAGGTTACCCAGTCTATCCAGTATTAGAGGAGGGTCATCCATGCAATGCCAAGAATGCGGCAAACGCCCCGCGACCTTGCATTTCACGAAGATCGTCAATGGGGAGAAGACAGAATTCCATATTTGCGAGAACTGCGCCAGGGAGAAGGGAGAACTGATTCCAGGTACCTCTGGTGGCTTCTCCATTCACAACCTGTTATCCGGATTTCTTGACTTGAGTCCGGGCAATAAGGGGCAAATTTCAGGGACTAAACCTCCTGAGCATTTGCGTTGCGAAGAATGTGGCATGACCTATTCGCAATTCAGCAAGATTGG
Source organism: Paenibacillus sp. 1SOY10 (assembly GCF_056836745.1). Taxonomy (NCBI): domain Bacteria; kingdom Bacillati; phylum Bacillota; class Bacilli; order Caryophanales; family Paenibacillaceae; genus Paenibacillus; species Paenibacillus sp. 1SOY10. Next base: position 1,062 of record NZ_JBXENK010000015.1, read on the forward strand.
CCGTTTTGGCTGTAGTTCATGCTATAAATATTTCAACGATCGGTTGGACCCGTTGTTCAAGAAGGTGCATGGTAATACCGTTCACGTCGGCAAAATTCCGAAGCGCACAGGGGGGCACATTCAGGCCAAGCGTAAGCTTGATGATCTACGTCATGAGCTTCAGCAACGGATTCTACAAGAAGAGTTTGAAGACGCTGCGGCGCTGCGGGATCAGATTCGCGAACTCGAAAAAAATATGTCTGCCGAGTAGGAGGGATGCATGATGACAAATCTCCGATTTACAGAACAGCCACTTAGCGAATGGATGAGCCGGGAGGGCAGGGAATCCGACATCGTCATCAGCAGCCGGGTAAGAATTGCGCGTAATATGCTGCAACATCCTTTTCCCATGCTATCGACCAACAGGCAGTCCGAGGAAGTGCTGGAGCAATTGCAGCAAGCACTGACGGATGAACAGTTTGAGGCCTATGGCCCGCTGTATCCGTTGTTACTTACTGATTTGAATGAATTAGACAAGAGGGTACTGGTTGAGAAGCACTTGATTAGCCCGAACTTGGCTACGGATTCCCGAAATGGTGCAGCCTTCATTAGTGAAGATGAAAGCCTCAGTATTATGATTAACGAAGAGGATCATCTGCGCATTCAATGTTTATACCCGGGGCTGCAAATTCAGGAAGCATGGGAGAAGGCCACGGAAATTGACGATATCTTCGAAGCACATGTCGATTATGCCTTCGACGATCATCGCGGTTATTTGACCAGTTGCCCGACGAATGTCGGAACGGGGCTTCGTGCCTCGGTCATGATGCATTTGCCCGCATTGGTACTCACTCAGCAAATCGGTCGCATTTTGTCGGCGGTGTCCCAAGTTGGCTTGACGGTGCGGGGCATCTATGGAGAGGGCAGTGAGACACTAGGCAACTTGTTTCAAATCTCAAATCAGATTACACTAGGACAAAGCGAAGCCGAGATTATTGAGAACTTGTATGGCGTCGTTTTGCAGATTATACAGCACGAGAAGACGGCCAGAGAGAAGCTGATCACGGAGTCGCGGCCGCGAATGCTGGATCGGGTGATGCGGTCTTACGGGACTCTGTCACATGCCTTCATTATTGACTCGAAGGAAGCGGCCCAGCGGTTATCCGATGTTCGCCTCGGGGTAGACCTTGGTCTCATCGACAATGTATCGGCGCAGACGCTCAATGAGCTTAATGTGTTGACGCAGCCTGGTTTTCTGCAGAAGAAATTCAATAACGGCATGTCACCGGCAGAACGGGACATGTACCGTGCCAAGCTCATTCGGGAGAGAATGGGGAATTAACGGTTAGGACCAACTATGGAGGTGTTGAGAGATGATGTTTGGAAGATTTACGGAACGCGCCCAGAAGGTGCTGGCATTGGCCCAGGAAGAAGCGGTAAGACTGGGGCATAACAATATCGGAACAGAACATGTATTACTCGGACTGATTCGCGAGGGAGAAGGCATCGCGGCGAAGGCACTGATTGGACTTGGTCTGGGCCTTGAGAAAATACAAGATGAAGTAGAAACGCTGATTGGCCGCGGTCAGGAGCAACCAACGAATATTGCATACACACCTCGCGCCAAGAAGGTCATTGAATTGTCCATGGATGAAGCACGCAAGCTTGGTCATACTTACGTCGGAACAGAACATATTTTGCTTGGCTTGATTCGTGAAGGGGAAGGCGTAGCGGCTCGTGTATTGAATAATTTGGGCATCAGCCTGAACAAGGCACGGCAGCAAGTATTGCAATTGCTGGGCAGCAGCGAAGCCGTATCCAGTCATCACGGGGCACCTGCTAACGTCAACACGCCTACGCTGGATAGTCTGGCTCGTGATTTGACGGCTTCTGCCAAAGAGGGTAACCTCGATCCGGTCATTGGCCGCAGCAAGGAGATTGAACGGGTTATTCAGGTGCTTAGCCGTCGGACGAAGAACAATCCGGTGCTAATTGGTGAACCGGGTGTTGGTAAAACGGCGATTGCCGAGGGCCTGGCTCAGAAGATTATTAATAATGAAATTCCGGAAACACTGCGTGACAAACGGGTTATGACCCTGGATATGGGCTCTGTTGTAGCGGGTACCAAATACCGCGGTGAATTTGAAGATAGATTGAAGAAGATCATGGATGAAATTCGTCAGGCTGGCAATATCATTCTATTTATTGACGAATTGCATACCTTGATCGGGGCAGGCGGAGCGGAAGGTGCAATCGACGCTTCAAATATTTTGAAGCCGGCACTGGCCCGTGGCGAACTGCAATGCATCGGTGCTACAACGCTGGATGAATATCGCAAATACATCGAGAAGGATGCTGCACTGGAACGCCGCTTCCAGCCGATTACGGTGGATCAACCTTCGGTAGAGGAAGCTATTCAAATCCTGCACGGATTGCGCGATCGCTACGAAGCGCATCACCGCGTGAAGATCACGGATGAGGCGATTGACCAAGCAGTGAAGCTGTCGGACCGCTACATTCCGGATCGGTTCTTACCAGATAAGGCGATTGACCTGATCGACGAGGCGGGCTCCAAGGTAAGGTTGAATTCATATACTGTACCGCCAAACCTCAAGCAATTAGAGAGTCGTCTGGAGGATATTCGCAAAGAGAAGGATGCTGCGGTACAAAGCCAGGAATTCGAAAAGGCGGCAGCTCTACGCGATACGGAACAGAAGATTCGTGAAGAACTGGATGTAACCAAGAACCAGTGGAAGGAAAAGCAAGGTCGTACGGATTCCGAAGTTACACCTGAGGATATTGCTCAAGTGGTCGCTAGCTGGACAGGAATACCGGTTAGCAAGCTGAAGGAAGAAGAAACCGAACGCTTGCTGAACATGGAACAAATCCTGCATGAGCGCGTTATCGGTCAAGATGAAGCCGTCAAGGCGGTTAGCCGGGCCATTCGTCGTGCTCGCGCCGGACTTAAAGATCCGAAGCGTCCGATGGGCTCCTTCATCTTCCTTGGTCCAACCGGGGTTGGTAAGACCGAGTTGGCAAGAGCCCTGGCAGAAGCGATGTTTGGTGATGAGAACGCCGTGATTCGCATTGATATGTCTGAATATATGGAGAAGCATTCCACCGCTCGTTTAGTAGGTGCGCCTCCAGGATACGTTGGTTATGAAGAAGGCGGCCAATTGACTGAGAAGGTACGCCGTAAACCCTATTCGGTGGTACTGCTGGACGAAATTGAGAAGGCGCATCCGGAAGTATTCAACATTCTCTTGCAAGTCCTGGAAGATGGCCGTCTGACCGATTCCAAGGGCCGTGTGGTCGATTTCCGCAACACACTCATTATCTTGACCTCCAACGTTGGGGCTGAGGCTATCAAGCGCAACACGCGTCTTGGCTTCACGGCGGTGCAGGATGCGGGTGCGGACTACGAGAACATGAAGGGCAAAGTCATGGAAGAACTGAAGAAGAACTTCCGTCCGGAGTTCTTGAACCGGATCGATGAGAGCATCGTGTTCCATTCCCTGGAGGAATCCCACATCGGACAGATCGTTTCGCTTATGTCCGAGGAGCTGCGCAAGCGGCTGCATGAATTTGATGTGGACTTCATATTGACGGACAAAGCCAAGGCCTTCCTGGCTAAAGAAGGATTTGATCCGGCTTATGGTGCACGTCCACTGCGCCGGGCTATTCAGAAGTACATTGAGGACCGCTTGTCCGAAGAATTGCTGACTGGCAACGTGAAGAAGGGCGACTCGTTGACGATCGATGAGGACAACGGTACGCTGGCTGTAGAGCGCACCGGAACTTTTTCCAAAAACGCATAAGCTAAGATGTTCATAATTTACAAGGGACCTGCAGATATTTGCAGGTCCCTTGTGTAATTTGGGATAATTGGAGGAGAGGCATAAGGGAGCTGAGAGCCAAATGAAAGAAACGATCCTCATCGTCGACGATGAGCGTGAAATTGTGAAGCTGATCGAAATATATCTGCATAATGAGGGATACAAGCTGTTTTCTGCCTCGGATGGAGAGGAAGCGCTGAGTATTTTGGAAGCACGCCAAATTGATTTGATTATTCTGGATATTATGATGCCTCGATTGAACGGAATCCAGGCCTGCATGCGTATCCGAGAAACGCGGGATATTCCTATTATTATGCTATCGGCCAAGAGCGAGGACATGGATAAAATTGAAGGACTGAGCATCGGTGCTGACGATTATGTCACCAAGCCCTTCAATCCCTTGGAGCTCGTAGCTCGGGTGAAGTCACAACTGCGGCGATACCAGCGCTTTGGCAAATACATACCGGCTAACCAGGATGAGATCACCATCAATGAACTCACGATTAACACGGCGAAGCATAGGGTGATGATGAATGACCGGGAGGTGAAGTTGACTCCTCGCGAATTTGAATTACTCAAGTTGCTGGCGTTACACCGGGGAGTTGTGTTAGGGATGGAGACGATCTATGAGGAAGTGTGGAAAGAGCCTTACATGCAATCAAAAAATACAGTTATGGTACATATTCGCAGGCTTCGGGAGAAGCTTGAACAAGATCCGCAGCATCCCCGTTATATCAAGACGGTCTGGGGAATCGGCTACAAGCTGGAGGCCAATTAAGATGGATAGAGGTCGTGATGCAATTGGAAATTAAACGCCGGTTATCACTTCGGCTGACTTTCTTGCTTTTCGCTGTTGGAAGCTTGCTGTCTACCGTGACCATCTTGTATGTATGCCGGAAAATAGCCCAGTTTTTGCTGAAGCCAAGCTCGTCGGTCATAACGATTCCCTTCCGTGCAATCGTGGAATGGATGGTCAACCAGATTGGCTCGGTCCCCATCCAACTGCTCGTCGGAGTTTTGTTATATACGGGCATTTACCTGTGGTTGACGCAGGGGACGCAGCGCTATTGGGAGCAGATCAGAACAGCCGTTACGGCTGTGGGCTCCGGGGACCTTGATGTTGCCCTTCCTGTTCGTGGCAGGGGGGAGTTGGCAGGCATGGCTGAACAATTCAATAAGATGACAGCAGAGCTAAATTCGTCATTGGGACAGATCAACTCCTGGCTTGAGGGAATTGCTGAAGGTAGGCTGGATGACGAAATCGCAGCCGAGAATAGTGAATTGGCCAAAGTGGCGAAGAGTATAAACCAAATGTCGCTTCGTCTGAAGCAATCCATAGAGGAAGAGAGACTGGCGGAGAGATCGAAGAATGACTTGATTACCGGGGTGTCTCACGATTTAAGAACACCCTTAACCTCTATACTGGGATTCCTCAAAGCTATCGAAGAGGATCAATATAAGGACGAAGTGGAGCTGCGATATTACGTCAACATTGCCTATGAAAAGGCCAGGGGCTTGCAGAAAATGATCGACGATCTCTTCGAATACACGCGGGTTAATCACGGGCTTCCGCTTCACGCATCCACCCTGGATTTGAATGCCTTCCTGCATCAACTGGTAGAAGAATTCGTACCACAATTGCAACAGCGAGGACTACAATGTCAGGTTACGGCTACTGAACCTCCGGTACTCATTGATGCGGATGGAGAATTGCTGGCTCGTGCCTTTGAGAATTTGCTGACGAATGCCATACAATACGGAGCCGAGGGGAAAAGGATAGATATATCCGTAGGGCAGAGGGGAGATGCAGCGGTTGTCCAGTTCATCAACTACGGTGAAGCAATTCCGCCGGGTAGCCTGCCGCATTTGTTCGAGCGCTTCTACCGTGTTGATGCCTCACGCTCCAAGCAAACGGGAGGAACTGGACTTGGGCTTGCTATTACCAAGAGCATCATCGAGGCGCATGGTGGGCATATCACGGTTAGCAGCAACCGACAAAGGACGGTATTTGAGATCTGCTTCAAGCTAGGGGAATCCAGCTAGGAAGAACAAATAACAGAACATAGCATGGTGTGAAGAACAGGACGTTTCGGAATAAAACCGAAGGGTCCTGTTTTAATTTTGCTCATGCGACCCAACCGAACGTTTGAAAACGATAAGTAAATGCTAAGAACTTGTTAAGATTTGCGGCAGCAAATCGTTATTTTTGTCCGCTATACTTCTCTTCAAGTCCTGATGACAGAGAGGAGTTAGAATGTTGGTTTTCTCAAGCCTGATTTTCTTATACTTGTTTTTGCCTGCTTTATTACTCGCTTATTTCACATTTTCCAATGCTAGCTATCGAATTTGGGTATTGATTGTCTTCTCTTATATATTTTACGCCTGGGGGGAACCGGTGTGGGTAGTTCTGCTGCTGCTTGCTTCCTTGTTAGGGTATTTATTTGCACTCGCTATCGATCGGTATAAGGGAAGAACAACGGCGAAGCTCCTATACACGCTGGCTATCGTTATCAATCTAGGTCTGCTGGGGTTCTTTAAATACGCAGGGTTTCTGGTGGAGAACATGAATAGAGTGCTGTCCTTTTCCATTCCGGTGCCGGATATCGACCTTCCCATCGGTATTTCGTTCTTTACCTTTGAGTTGATTTGTTATTTGACCGACGTGTACCGGGGGAAGATAGCTGCCCCCAAGTCGCCGAAGAAGGTCTTGTTCTATGTCTCCTTTTTCCCGCATTTAGTAGCAGGTCCTATCATACGCTATTCGGACATCGAGCAGCAAATTGATCGCCCTCAGGTGACATGGTCCGGCTTCAGTGAAGGGCTTACTCGCTTCATGGTGGGGCTAGGGAAGAAGGTTGTTCTGGCCAATCTTATGGGAGAAGTGGTCACGCAACTGCTGAATCCCGACCTGGAATCGGTCTCAGTGCTTGGTATGTGGCTAGGACTTAGCTTGTTTGCGCTGCAAATTTATTTTGATTTTTCCGGATATTCCGATATGGCGATTGGACTTGGAAAAATGCTTGGCTTCAAGCTAAGGGAAAATTTTGACTATCCCTACCTCTCCAAGACGATGGGGGAGTTCTGGCGGCGCTGGAACATGTCGCTAGGCGGCTTCTTCCGGGACTACGTATATATCCCACTGGGTGGCAGTCGTCGTTATTATGTTCGCAATCTATTGGTCGTATGGTGCTTAACGGGAATTTGGCATGGAGCAAGCTGGAACTTCGTAATTTGGGGGCTGTATTGTGGTGCTTTGATTTATGTGGAACGCACCTCGTTAGGAAGATGGATGGCTCGGCTACCTGTTGCTTTTCAACATGGGTATGCAATTATCGTTATTTTGCTGGGCTGGAATTGGTTTTACTTTACTGATTTGTCTCAGGCCCTGAGGGCACTATCCATTTTGTTTGGAATACGACATGAGACCTGGGTTAACGCTGAATTCATGTTAATTCTACACGATCATCTGCTGCTGTATGTCGCCGGGCTTCTCCTGTCGACCCCACTGTTGAAATATCTTGTTCAGTATGGGGGCCGCAGGCTTTCCGATGCTGGAAAAGGCAACCTTATCATGCTGGGAGCCCAGCTTACGAATGGTATTCTGCTTGCTCTTTCAACCATATTGCTGGTGGGCAGCTCGTATAATCCATTTCTATATTACCGTTTCTAAGAGGGTTTCTTATAAGGAGGTTTTAAATAAATGCAATTGAAGAAATGGCAGCATAAGCTCATAGTGATATCCTTACTGGTTTTAATCTTTGGTTTTACCCTGGTGAACCTGTTTAGCTATTCATCGCAGGCATCCTCTTCTCTAGAGCAACGCCAGCTTACGCAGAAGCCAGAACTTACCGTAGCCAGCCTCCTATCCGGGCAATTCATGCTGGAGTTGGAAGATTTCTTTGCGGATCACTTTGCCTTTAGAGGTCTGCTGGTGCAGGCGGGAGCTTATTTAAAGGAGTGGAAGGGAATACCTGGCAGCCAGCAGGTGGTTCTGCTTCAGCAGGGGAGGGATAACACGGTGCAGAAGGTGGGGGATGCGAGTGTTTCCAATCAGAATGACACTCAGTATCTGATCTACAAGGACCGGGCTTATACCTTGTACCAGTATTCCCCTGCCGCTGCCGAGGCCTATGCGGAAGCTATAAATAACTTTCAACAATCGGCCGAACCGGAATTGCGTGTATTTTCTCTGCTTGCTCCAACCTCGGCTGAATTCATCGAATCTGAGGCGTACCAGGAGCTAACGGATTCGCAGGCAGCGGCATTTAAGCATGTTAATGAACAGCTAGTCCCTGAGGTGGGACGTGTTGATGTAATTGATGCGCTCAAGCAGCATACGCAGGAGAATATCTATTTTCGCACGGACCATCATTGGACAGCTTTGGGGGCATACTATGCTTATACTGAATTGATGAGCACGATGGGAGAAGAAGCGATTCCGTTGACCAGTTATACGACAGGGGAAATAACAAACTTTCTGGGGTCTGCCTATAAGGCCACATTGAATGTACAGCTCAAAAAAGCACCCGATACGATTACTTACTACGAGCCGCTAGACGATTATACGTATACTCGGCATTTGACGACGGGCAAGACGGTAACCGGACAACTGGTAGATCCCGCGTATGCCACACCTGCTAATGGCTTGTATGCCGTGTTTCTGGGAGGAGATTTTCCTTGGGGTGAAATAAATACAGGTCAGGCAAATGGCAAAAAAATCGTCGTAGTCAAGGATTCTTATGGTAATGCGTTGATTCCTTTTCTGCTCCCGCATTTTGAGACAGTTTATTATGTAGACCCCCGTTACTTTACGGGCAGTCTCACCACATTTGTGGAGGAGCATGGAATTACAGATGTCCTGTTCTTAAGCAGTGCAACAGCTACGAGAACAACAGGAATGGCACAGCTTATCAATCAAATTGCAATTGGGACAGAAAATGGAAACAAATAAGCTGAAAGTACTACAATAAAGTAACCTTTTAGCCGATGAAATAGATAAAAGGCAGCTTCCAAAGCGATGCTTTGGGGCTGCTTTTTTATAACCAGCTCCTAAATACCCGGCTCTGGGCCAAAGACTTGCTTAATGACTTTCGAGAAAGCTGAAAGGGTGGTAAAATTTGAGTCATGGAGTCGGATTGAAATCCCCAGCCCGGAAAATTTTGCATATGTGAGAAGGAGCGGGAAATGGTTAAAGTAAAAACAAAGTTTCTCTGTAATGAATGCGGCTATGAGTCGCCGAAATGGTACGGCAAGTGTCCGGGCTGCGGAGCATGGAATTCCATGACGGAGGAAATTGAGAAGGCCGTCAAGACACAAGGGATGAATTCTGGAATATTTCATGCGAAAGAAACACCGCAATCAATCATAAATATAGAAAGCGGCAAGGAGCCGCGTATTCAAACGGGCATCGGCGAATTAAACCGGGTGCTTGGGGGTGGAGTGGTTCCGGGTTCGTTAGTGCTTGTTGGCGGCGATCCCGGTATTGGCAAGTCAACCTTGCTGTTGCAAACCTCCCACGAAATGGCCCGCACCGGTCTTAAAGTGCTATATATATCGGGGGAAGAATCCGTTCGTCAAACCAAGTTGCGGGCGGAGCGGCTAGGCGCCTTGTCTCCGGAACTGTTCGTGTTATGTGAGAGTAGCATGGATGCAATTGAAGCCGCAATTGAGATGGTGAAGCCGGACTTCCTGGTCATTGACTCGATTCAAACCGTCTATTTGCCGGAAGTGACTAGTGCACCCGGCAGTGTATCCCAGGTTCGTGAATGTACGGCCCGGTTTATGCGAATTGCCAAGGGGCAAGGAATTGCGACCGTGCTTGTAGGCCATGTTACCAAGGAGGGCGCAATTGCCGGTCCAAGGCTTCTGGAGCATATGGTGGATTGTGTGCTGTACTTCGAGGGAGAACGGCATCATTCCTACCGGCTACTGCGGGCCGTCAAGAACCGCTTTGGCTCGACCAATGAGATCGGCATCTTTGAAATGAACGAGGCCGGCTTGACGGAAGTGGCCAATCCTTCGGAATTGTTCCTGTCGGAACGTCCGCTTGGCGTGGCTGGCTCTACTGTAGTCGCCAGTATGGAAGGGACCAGACCCATTCTGGTGGAATTGCAGGCCTTGATTGCGGCCACGCACTTTCCTTCCCCGCGCAGAATGGCGACAGGGGTCGATCATCAGCGGATGAACCTGATTATCGCAGTTCTGGAGAAGCGCATGGGCATGTTCCTGCAGAATCAGGACGCTTATGTGAATCTGGCCGGCGGGGTGAAGCTGGATGAGCCGGCAGTCGATCTGGCCATTGCGGTCAGTGTAGCATCCAGCTTCCGCGATATCCCGACCAAGCCCCACGACGTTATCTTTGGTGAGGTAGGCTTGACCGGTGAGGTGAGAGGGGTCTCCCGAGCGGAACAACGGGTGAAGGAAGCAGCCAAGCTTGGCTTCAAACGAGTTATTCTGCCGGAGAAGAGCATGAAGGGGTGGACGGCACCACAAGGGATTCAACTAGTAGGAGTTAATACCGTTGCAGATGCGCTAGCTGTCGCGTTAGATTAGGGGGCATTAATTGATGAAAGAAACTACTCATGCAGAGAAAATGAACGACTTGCTGAGGCTTGTGGCCCCGGGGACGCACTTTCGCGACGGGCTGGAGAACGTTCTGCGGGCGAAGACCGGCGGACTGATCGTTGTTGGCTACAGCCCGGAAGTGATGGAGGTGGTTGAAGGGGGCTTCTCCATTAACTGTGATTTCTCGCCAAACTACCTTTACGAACTGGCCAAGATGGATGGAGCCATTATCCTCAGCGAAGACTTAAAGCGGATTTTATATGCTAATACCCAACTGATTCCCGATTCCTCCATTGCTTCCGCAGAGACCGGGATTCGGCACCGTACAGCGGAACGGGTCGCCAAGCAGACAGGGAAGTTGGTGGTCTCTATTTCCCAGCGGCGCAATATCATCACTCTGTACCAAGGGGCATTACGTTATGCCCTGAAGGAGATCGGGGTGATCCTGACAAAGGCCAATCAGGCGATTCAGACCTTAGAGAAATATCGTGCCGTGTTGAACCAGGCCCTGACGAACCTGACGGCTTCCGAATTTGAGGAATTGGTCTCCTTGCCTGAGGTCATCAATGTGATTCAGCGGGTGGAGATGGTCATCCGTATCAAGATGGAGATTAAGCGGTTCATCAATGAATTGGGTACGGAAGGTCGACTGATCAGTATGCAGATGGAGGAACTGGTCAGCAATATGGAAGAAGAGGCTTGGTTACTGTATAAGGATTATGCCAAGGAAGGCCATGATGAGGCCATTCGAGAGATTATTCTTGGACTCAAGCGCTCTACGGATGATGAATTACTGGACGATGTTCACATCACGAAGCTGCTGGGGTATCCATCCTCGGCTGCAACCTCGGAAGAATTGATCTCACCGCGTGGTTACCGGGTGCTGAACAAAATACCGCGGCTGCCGAATGTGATCATCCATAATTTGGTGGAAAAGTTCGAGGAATTGCCTAATGTCATGATGGCCAGCATTGAGGAACTGGACGAAGTTGACGGAATTGGCGAAGTTCGCGCCCGCGCAATCAAGGAAGGTCTCAAGCGTCTTCAAGAGCAAGTGTTCATTGACAGACAAATTTAAATCACCTATCATCAATGGATGGTTAAGGAATATCTATTCGAGGTGAAGAGATGATTACGAAATCAATTCCAAGTCTGTTCACGTTAGGAAACATGGTTCTCGGCATGCTGGCTATCATAATGGCGACGGAGGAACGTTTTAGCTTGGCCGCCATTATGGTCATTGTCGCCATGCTGCTGGATGGTTTGGACGGACGTGTGGCTAGGGCGCTCAATGCCCAAAGCGAATTTGGGAAAGAACTGGACTCCTTATCGGACATCATTTCGTTTGGGATCGCGCCAGCGTTGATTATGTATCTGATCTCCTTTCATAGTATCCCCACGGGAATGGCTTGGGCCGTCACGGCGATCTTCCCGCTTTGCGGAGCGCTGAGATTAGCCCGCTTCAATGTCCAGAAGGGAATTCCGGGATATTTTATTGGCTTGCCGATTCCGGCAGCCGGAGGTGTGCTTGCCACCTTATCCTTGTTTTACCGGGAATTTACGGCTCCGTATTTTGTAGTATCCATGCTGCTGCTCTCTTATCTGATGATTAGCACCGTTAAATATCCTAACTTCAAGAAGGTTGGTTTGCCGAAGAAGGCAGTGGCCTATACCCCGCTGGTAGTTATTTTTGCCGTAGTTATTGCGGTTATTTTTCCGGATCAGATGGCCAAACTCATCTTCATCCCGTTAGTGGTCTATGCGTTGTACGGATTTAACCAGAATATCAAGCGTTTGGTTCGCCGCAGACGCCGGCAAGACGACAAGGCGGATGGAGAAGAAGGTTATCGCTCGAAGCGCTGACAGGTCTCGTGGACATTAGGGTGTAAGTTAACATACGTTAAGTATCAGGGCCATCCTGTGCAGGGTGGCTTTTTTATTGAGAATTACGGCTCGTAGGCTCTTATAGAAAGTCAAAAAAAGGCATGGATCTTCCCCCTAGGGATGGATCGATGCCTTTTTGGTATGTTCTTGAATGGGCGGGAAGACTGCTTACGACAAGTTAAACAGACCCAGTGTGGCGCATTTCTGTGACTCCTGCTCCATAATTTCTTGCATATCAATATCCAGCAGATTGCAGAGGGCAGACATATAGAAAAGGTTGCGTCCAAGCTCACCTGCAATAGCATCCCGGCAATTCTCGCAAAGCTCGCCCTGCACATGCTTGGCGATGGTTTCCTTAGCTTCCTGCAAATTAAGTCCAGGCTCAAAATCCTGCCTGGTGGCGTGTAATTCAATGCACCCGCATTCCGTCACGGACTTGGTTACGGAACGAACGGCGGCAGCGTTGGTTTGTCCCATTTTGGACAGGACATCTAACAGACTGCGGTGACGGAGCAACAATTCAGACACTTGTTCTTGAAAAGATTGAAGGCTTGGTGCGCTCATTTTCCATCCACCTCAATATTATGAATTGAATTCATTATATTCCACCTAATCCTCCGATATCAACCTGAAATGGCATAGTGTGAGGGGCCTCTGCGGCCCGAGGTCATTTTTTTCACCAAAAAAGTTAGGACTTCCCGGATTATGTACCCAATATTTGGTTCATACTGGCTAAAGAAAATACTTATTCAGGAGGTGAAGAAAGGCGTGCTGAAAAAATACTTGCTGATGTTGTCCGGTTTGTGCGGAGCGTGGCTCGGTTATACGACCGGTGGCTTGATGGGAATTATGCCAGAGACTCTACAGAGCTGGTTCCGTGAACTGCCTCCCTTTGTGGCGAACTTATTGTGGGCAGCGGCTGGTGCTATTCTGTTCTTGTTCCTGTTCTCTTTGGCTGCAGACGTCGTATCTTCCAAGGTGAAATCATGGGTAGCGACCTTAACGCAAATTCCAATGAATGAGATGACGGCCGGTGCGGTCGGTCTGACTGCGGGACTTCTTCTTTCTTTAACGGTCTATCCCCTGTTATCTTGGCTTGGGAATTTGGAAAGTTTGGCTCGGTTTACGGTTTCTGCTCTGCTGGGCTATATGGGTTTATGTGTTGGCTTGGCGAAGAAGGAAGAATTATCCCTACTCTGGAAGTCAGGAGCTTGGGGAGGAACGGGAGCCGACGAAGAGCACTGGTCTGAGGAACATAAGATTCTGGATACAAGCGTGATTATCGACGGCCGTATTGCAGACATTTGCAAGACGGGATTTATTGAGGGTACGATTGTTATTCCCGAGTTTGTGCTGGAGGAATTGCAGCATATTGCCGACTCTTCAGACTTGTTGAAGCGAAATCGTGGGCGTCGCGGGCTGGATATTCTGAACAAGATTCAGAAGGAACTGGACGTGAAGGTCATGATTTATGAAGGAGACTTCGAAGATATCTCCGAGGTGGACAGCAAGCTGGTTAAATTGGCAAAGGTCTTGCCGGGGAAAGTCGTGACGAACGATTTCAACCTGAACAAGGTGTGTGAGCTTCAAGGGGTATCAGTGTTGAACATCAATGATTTGGCCAATGCCGTAAAGCCGGTTGTACTGCCGGGCGAGGAAATTATGGTTCAGGTGATCAAGGATGGCAAGGAACATGGACAAGGCGTGGCTTATCTGGACGATGGAACAATGATCGTTGTGGAAGGCGGACGTGACTATATTGGCAGCATTACAGAGGTACTGGTGACCAGCGTACTGCAAACCTCGGCGGGGCGAATGATTTTTGCCAAGCCAAAACTGTTGGAAAAAGCCCAGTAATTCGGTATGATGGGAGTAAATGCGTCTAGTCGCATTTACTTTCGGGCAAGGGTGAGGCAGAACGTGGAGTTACAAGCGAACGGCGATATTGGTGTCATCGTGGTGGCAGCGGGCCGCGGCACGCGTATGGGGACGGCTGAAAGCAAGCAGTATCTTATGCTGGAGGACAAGCCGATTATCATTCATACCTTGGAGGCGTTTGACCGCCATCCGCTGATTTCACAAATTGTACTGGTAACAGGTGAACAGGATGTGGACCGTTGCCAGGCGTGGATTGCCGAATATGGAATGCAAGGGCACATACAAGTTATCGCGGGCGGCGCCGAGCGTCAGCATTCGGTATACCAGGGATTGCTACAGCTTAGCACGCCCTGGGTACTGGTGCATGACGGCGTCCGCCCTTTTGTTGCAGGCGAGCATATTACGGCTTGCTGTGAGGCGGTGAAGGCACACGGTGCAGCCGTGCTGGCCGTACCGGTGAAGGATACAATCAAGCAGGCAGAGGAGCAGGACTGGGTAGCTTCTACTCTGGATCGGCGCCTGCTATGGTCCATTCAAACCCCGCAGGCTTTTCGCTTGAAGGATTTGCTGGCTGCTCATGAGCAGGCGGAGGCGGAGGGCTTTGTAGGCACGGACGATTCTATGCTGGTGGAGCGTCTGGGCATTCGGGTCAAGCTGGTGGAGGGGGATTACCGCAACATCAAGCTGACGACGCCTGAGGATTTGGATTATGCGACATTTCTCCGGCTGCAGCAGCGTCCGTAAGCCCATACCGGCAGCAGGCACCTATGAGTTGACCCGTATTTTATAGCAAGGGCCATTATATGTCAGGGAGAGGATTATCATATGTTAAAGGTAGGGCAAGGTTTCGACGTGCACCAGTTGGTAGAGGACAGGCCATGCATCATCGGTGGCGTAGAAATTCCGTACGAGAAAGGGCTGTTGGGCCATTCCGATGCTGATGTCTTGCTCCATGCTATAAGTGATGCAATTCTGGGAGCGTTGGGGCTTGGAGATATCGGACGCCATTTTCCAGATACGGACCCTGCGTTCAAGGATGCGGACAGTGTTGTCCTGCTTGAGCGGGTCTGGGAGATGGCAGGCGAGCGAGGATACAGCTTGGGAAATCTGGATGCCACTCTGATCGCCCAGAAACCGAAGATGGCCCCTTATATCCCGCAAATGGTAGAGGTGATCGCTCGTACACTGGGTACCGAGGCAGAGCGAATCAATGTCAAGGCGACCACGACCGAGCAGCTTGGATTTACCGGGCGCGGCGAGGGCATTGCGGCACAGTGCATTGTCTGTTTAGTTTCAAATATGCTATCATCATAAACTTGTAGAGGTTCAAAAGAGGTTGATTAACGGGAGGGATTAGCATGGCAGAAGTTCGCGTGCGTTATGCGCCGAGTCCGACGGGTCATTTACATATCGGAAATGCCAGAACGGCGTTATTTAATTATTTGTTTGCCAGACATCATGGCGGAAAATTTGTGATCCGGATTGAGGATACGGACATGAAGCGTAACGTAGCCGGTGGGGAAGAGAACCAGCTTACTTACTTGAAATGGCTGGGGATTGATTGGGATGAGAGCGTAGATGTAGGCGGAGACTATGGTCCTTATCGCCAAACGGAGCGTCTGGAATTGTATCGCCCGTTAGTTCAGGATTTGCTGGACCGTGGGCTTGCTTACCGCTGTTATTGCACCGAAGAAGAATTGGAGAAGGAGCGCGAGGAGCAATCGGCTCGCGGGGAAACTCCGCGTTATTCCGGGAAGCACCGGAACCTGACCTCCGAGCAGATCGCTGCCTTCGAAGCAGAAGGTCGCCCGTATAGCATTCGCTTCCGCGTACCGGAAGGCCGGACATTTACATTTGATGATCTGGTCAAAGGACCTATCTCCTTCGAGTCCGAGGTTAGCGGTGATTTTGTTATCGTCAAAAAGGATGGCATTCCTACCTATAATTTTGCGGTAGTGCTTGACGATCATTTGATGAACATCACCCACGTGCTGCGCGGGGAAGACCATGTCTCCAACACGCCGCGGCAGCTCATGATTTACGATGCCTTCGGCTGGGAGCCGCCGGTATTCGGGCATATGACGCTGATCGTGGGAGATAATCACAAGAAGCTGAGTAAACGCGACGAATCGGTCATCCAGTTCCTTGAGCAGTATGATCAGCTTGGATATCTTCCTGAAGCATTGTTTAATTTCATCGCTTTACTTGGCTGGTCGCCGGAAGGGGAAGAGGAGTTCTTCACCAAGGAAGAATTAATCTCTATATTTGATGCCAACCGCTTGTCCCGTAGTCCGGCCGTGTTTGATAAGAACAAGCTGGCTCACTTGAATAACCATTACATCAAGAGTGCGGACCCGGAACGTATTGCAGCGCTGGCGATTCCACATCTGCAGAAGGCTGGACGTCTGCCGGCTGAACTTAATTCGGAGCTTACGGTCTGGGCGAAGGAACTGGTCGCTTTGTATCAGGAACAAATGACCGCAGCTTCGGATATTGTAGAGTTATCCGAACTGTTCTTCCGCAGCGAGCTGGAGATTGATGCGGAAGGCGCTGCCATTTTGGGTGAACCTCAGGTTGGAGAGGTACTTAGTGCTTTTCTGGCCAAGGCAGAAGCCCTGGCTGACTTCAGTGCAGAGCACATCGCCGCAGCGATCAAAGAGGTGCAGAAGGAGACCGGCGTGAAGGGTAAAGGGTTGTTCATGCCAATTCGCGTAGCGCTGACAGGACAAATGCATGGGCGGGATTTGAACAAGACCCTTCATTTATTGGGACGTGATAAAGTCATTGCCCGGCTGCAAGCTCGTATTGCTGCATTATAAGCAAAGACTGGTCATCTCGGTAAATCGAGCTTGTCAGTTGCATGGCCTTTAGGTAATATAAAGGCAGTACATTCATTATTGATATTTTAGAGGTGGCCGTGTGGCTACCTTCCCATAGGCATAGATCGGGAGAAGTACACCAGACTAGCCGTATCAACCAGAGAGGATAACCGGGACCCTTCGGTGCGGACCGCCACGAGGACATCCAGGCTGAGAGTTATCCGGATACGGAGCTGGGGGAAATGCACCCGGGAGCCGCGGATGCGAGCACGCCGCTTGAAGAGCGAGGTAGCATCCGCCGTTTCGTCCGCGTTAAGGACGTTAGAGAGAGGAACCTGGCCGTAGGCTTGGGTTTCATCCAAAGCAAAGTGGAACCGCGTCATCAGGATGCCTTTGCAGCGATAGCTGCAGGGGCGTCCTTTTTTTGAATGAAGGCGGGCAAGAAGGTGGGGGAGACGATGTTTAGAACGATCAAATCGGATATTCGGGCTGTCTTTGACAATGACCCGGCGGCCAGAAGCTGGTTTGAGGTGATATTTACCTATTCCGGTCTTCATGCCATTTGGAACCACCGGATTGCACATTTCTTCTATCGTCGGCGCTGGTTTACGATTGCGCGCATCATCTCGCAAGCCAGCCGTTTTATCACCGGCATCGAGATCCATCCGGGGGCTCGAATTGGGAATCGCTTGTTCATTGACCACGGCATGGGGGTTGTGATTGGAGAAACTTGCGAAATAGGCGATGATGTGGTTATCTATCAGGGAGTCACGCTTGGTGGTAGCGGGAAAGAGAAGGGGAAACGTCACCCGACCGTCGGCGATAATGTAGTTATTGGTTCCGGGGCCAAGGTGCTTGGCTCATTCAAAATTGGCGATCAGGCCAATATCGGGGCCAATTCAGTTGTACTGAAGGAGGTGCCGGCAGGAAGTACCGTGGTCGGCATTCCGGGTAGAGTCGTGCGCCAAGGTGGCAAGCGTCTGGACCGCCTTGATCATCAACTGCCCGATCCTGTGATTGATACGATGCGCGACATGCATCGAGAAATTGAGCAATTGCGTAACGAACTCCTGGAATTGAGCCAGCAGCTTCGTAAGGAAGCTCCCACAGAGAAATAAGTGGGCATAGCCGGCGAAGACTCCTGAAATTTACACTGAAAGGAACATTACTTTATGGCATTACAGATCTATAACACCCTTACCCGCAAGAAAGAAGAGTTTGTCAGCTTGAACCCGGGAGAAGTGAATATGTACGTCTGCGGGCCGACGGTATACGGGTATATCCATATCGGAAATGCAAGACCCATGATTTTCTTTGATGTGGTCCGCAGCTATTTGGAGAATCAACAATACAAAGTGAATTACGTGGTTAACTTTACGGATGTCGATGATAAGTTAATTCGTAAAGCGGAAGAGATGAATACAACGGTACCCGAGGTGGCCGAGAAGTTCATTCAGGCCTACTATGAGGATTTGGATGGGCTGGGGATTCCCCGGGCGACGGCTAATCCGCGGGTTACCGACAACATGAACGTGATTATCGATTTTATCCGCGATCTGGAGCAGAAGGGCTATGCTTACGAGAACGGGGGAGATGTATTTTACCGGACGAACAAATTTTCCGATTACGGCAAGCTATCTGGTCAAAATATCGGGGAGCTGCAATTCGGTATTCGTATTGATATCGATGATCGTAAGGAACATCCTGAGGATTTCGTACTCTGGAAAGCGGCCAAACCTGGCGAGATTCACTGGAGCAGCCCTTGGGGCGAAGGCCGACCAGGCTGGCATATCGAATGCTCGGCGATGTCCCGGCAATTGCTGGGTGACACGCTGGACATCCACGGCGGGGGCCAGGATTTGCAGTTCCCGCACCATGAGTGCGAGGTGGCTCAATCCGAAGCGGTTACTGGCAAGCCGCTCGCCAATTACTGGATGCACAACGGGTATATTAATATTGGTGGGGAGAAGATGTCGAAGTCTCTGGGCAACGGTATTCTGGTCAAGGATTTGCGTACCCAGTATAAGCTGGAGGCTATTCGCTACTTCATGTTATCGACCCACTATCGCAATCCGTTGAATTTCACCGAGGAAATCATGCAGCAGGCAGAGCGGAGTGTAGAGCGGATTAGCAACGCGGTGAACAATTTGCGTCACCGTCTTGGCGCCGCCTTCCAGAGCGGCAGCGAGCAAGCGTCGCCCGAGTGGCAGGCCAAGCTGGAGACGGTACGAGAGTTGTTCCATGCGAAAATGCAGGATGACTTCAATACACCGGATGCGATTACGGCGGTCTTCGAGTGGGTGAGCGAAGTGAACACGCTGCTGCAACAGCCAGTGGTTAGTCGCGGTGAGCTTGAAGCGGCACTTGCGTTGTTTGAGGAAATGAACAGTGTGCTCCGGATTGCCTTGCCCCCGGAAACAGAACTGCCTAATGAGGAGATCGAAGCGCTGATTGCCGAACGAAATGAAGCGCGTAAGACCAAGAACTGGGCTCGCGCTGATGAGATTCGCGATCTGCTGGATGAGCGCGGCATCGTGCTTGAGGATACGCCGCAGGGCATGAGATGGCGGCGCAAATGAGCGGGCCTAACCGGGAGGGCAGCGGGGCACCTGTAGGCAACCAGCAGGCAGAAGGGGGCCTACAGGCGCTGGAAGCCGCTGCTATGGGCGGCGGCTCGCCAGCCAGCACTGGCGGGAATGCGCCGGAGCCAGGCGACCTCTCGCCGCTCTGGTTCCCTGACGCGCCCTCCAAGCCGGCACGGCTTCTACCCCCGCTGGCGCTTGCCTACATCGGCGACGCCGTGTACGAGGTGGCCGTGCGTCAGCATGTGATGGCCCGCCCGAACCTGCGGCCTCATCATCTGCACGGTGAGTCGACGAAGTACGTCTCGGCCAAGGCGCAAGCTCAATTGCTGGCTCTGGTGGAGCCACTGCTCACGGAAGCGGAGAAGGACGTCGTGCGCCAGGGGCGCAACGCCAAGTCGGGCACCGTGCCCAAGAATGCCAGCGTGCAGGATTACCGTCAGGCGACGGCTTTTGAAAGCCTGATCGGCTTTCTCTATTACACCGGTGAGCACACTCGGCTCCGGTTGTTAATTGCGGAAGGCTTTGCTCATTTGGAGGATACTCGTAAATCGTAGCCATAATATATTGGGAGCATGAAATAGAAGGAAGCTCCCCAGGAGGACTTACATGGAGGAACAAGAATGGATTGGCGGTAAACATTCGCTGCTTGAAGCGCTGAATGCCGGACGAACAATTAATAAAATATGGGTGGCTGAAGGTGCTCAGAAGCATCTGACCCAGCCCATTGTAGCCGAAGCGAAGAAGCATGGTATCGTGGTGCAATTTGTAGATAAGAGGAAGCTGGATCAGTTGGCTCCGGGACTGCAGCATCAAGGCGTCGTAGCTCAGGTTGCTCCTTATGCCTATGCCGAGGTGGATGATCTGTTAGCTAAGGCGAAGGAACGGGAGGAAGCACCATTTCTGCTTATTTTGGACGAGATCGAGGACCCGCATAATCTAGGTTCGATATTGCGTACGGCGGAGTGCACGGGAGTACACGGTGTCATCATTCCGAAGCGTCGTTCTGTCGCGATTACTGCAACGGTGTCCAAGACCTCAGCGGGTGCGGTTGAGTATGTGCCTGTAGCACGGGTAACCAATCTTGTGCAGACGATGGAACGTTTGAAGGAAGCTGGGATATGGATCGTGGGCACGGATGTAGCGGCCCAGGAGGAAATGTACCAAGGCGGGAATGTGTTGACCGGACCGGTAGCTATCGTCATTGGCAACGAGAGTAAAGGCATGGGGCGCTTGGTGCGGGAGACCTGCGATCTTCTGTTAAAGCTGCCGATGAATGGACGATTGAATTCTCTGAACGCTTCGGTCGCCGCAGGGGTCATTATGTATGAAGCACTGCGCAGACGACGCGCTGAAGGATAAGGGCCATGCGCGATGTGCGCGATGTGCTTCTGGTAGATGGATATAACATGATCGGCGGGTGGCCTGAGCTGTTCGAGCTGTCTCAGCGGGATTTACAGGAGGCGCGGGACCGGCTGCTGGAGCGCCTCGCCGATTACCAGGCCTTTTCTGGCAGGAAAGTGATTGTCGTTTTCGATGCTTACCGGGTGCCAGGTCTAGGCAAATCCTATTCTCAAAATAAAGTAGCCATGGTCTTCACTAAAGAGAAGGAGACGGCGGATGAGTGCATTGAGCGTTTGGTTGGCGAACTTAGCCATCGCAGACGCCAGGTTTATGTTGCTACCAGCGATATGGTAGAACAGCATGTGATTTTCGGCCAGGGAGCCTTGCGTGTTTCCGCCCGCGAATTGTTAATCCAGGTGGAGCAAAGCGAGAAGGAAATACAGGCCCAAATCGCCAAGCGAAGCGAGAGCTCCAGCCGTAATACCCTGGATTCCAAGCTGAGTCCGGAGCAGCGGCAGTTCCTCGAACGCTGGCGAAGACAGTAACGCTGAAAACCTAACTTTTTGAACACAAATTTTGAAGACAATAAAACATTTTTTTAGGCAATGCAATGAAACTCACAATAATAGGTTAATCTCTTAGACTCCTCCTAAATACCCTTGACAAAGCTTGTCTTTACATCTTTTGGTACTTTTGCGGTTGACGCTAATATGCAGCTTCATATATACTGTTCGTATTACTTGATTGAGTGACGGAGTACGGTGCGTTGCAGCCGGAGGGATTTGTGGTGAGTGTCAAACTCGAATTATGGGTAAGGTTTGACTATGAGATCCAAAATGACGAAGATATTGTCGAAGCGGTTCGCCAGGGTGATAGTGAAGCACTGGAATACCTAATCAACAAATATCGCAGTTTTGTGCGCGCCAAAGCCAGATCCTACTTCCTGATCGGTGCGGATCGAGAGGATATTATTCAGGAGGGCATGATCGGACTTTATAAATCGATCCGGGACTTTCGGGGGGACAAGCAATCTTCCTTCAAGGCCTTTGCCGAGCTCTGCATAACCAGACAGATCATTACGGCGATCAAGACGGCGACGAGGCAGAAGCATATTCCGCTTAATTCCTATGTATCCTTAGATAAGCCGATTTACGATGAGGATTCCGACCGGACATTGCTTGATGTCATCTGTGGCACTCAAGTGAGTGATCCGGAAGAATTGATCATTAACCAGGAAGAATTTACGGGTCTTGAGGACAAGATGTCCGAAATTCTCAGCGATCTGGAGCGAAAGGTCCTGATGCTTTATTTGGATGGACGTTCCTATCAGGAAATTGCGGTGGATTTAAGCCGCCACGTGAAGTCGATCGATAACGCCTTGCAGCGGGTGAAGCGCAAGTTAGAACGCTACTTGGAAGTACGAGATGGCAGCAGTAGTATTTAAATTTCAGAACGAATGACCGGGTGGCCTGCTAGCAGGCGGCCCTTTTTTTGCCACTTTGCACAGGTGGGATTAAGCAGGAATGAAGGGGCCGGAATGCCTTGGGTCAAGCGCTGGCCGGGGGTAAAGCACGAAGGCTTCCAGTGCGATAGTAGCAGCTATTGTCAGCCCGACGGGTTTATCTTCCAAAATAGTGAGTTATACTATAATTAATCGAAGAGTAGATATGATGTCTCGTTGACAGGACCGAGAAGGTTGGATGAAGACAGGGACTGAGTAGCGGAGCTACACGTTTTCGGAGAAAACGACTTCGGAAGCAGGGTACGTGAGCAACTGAAATGTTTCTGCAAGAAACATACTTCGGAAGCCTATGCTAGGCCCGGCTGAATTCAAGATTCGATGTCGAACTCACTTCTCGAATCAACTCCGTCATGGGAAGACGACTTTTTGAACAACCTCTATCATTAATCGAAGAGTAGATATGATGTCTCGTTGACATGGTTGACCCCATATGATAAAGTGTTTTAGGTAGGCCTAATTTTGTGTTCCCTTTTTTAGGTGAACATAGAGGCTTAGGTCAATATAGAGACGCTCATTTAGAATGTCTTCGGGAGGTGCACATCATGCGGGTAATCATTACGTTGGCTTGTACGAACTGCAAACAAAGAAACTACACGACAACGAAAAACAAGCGTAACCACCCCGACCGCATGGAGATGAAGAAATTTTGCAAGTTTTGTAACGAGCAAGTTCCTCATCGCGAAACCAGATAGTCTTTGGAGGTGTAATGGCGCGTGAAACGTAGTTTCAAGTCGTTGTTTTCTTTTTTCTCTGAGAGCTGGGCCGAGCTTAAAAAGGTTCGCTGGCCTAATCGTAAAGAGCTGACTAATTACACGCTGATTGTGCTGGGTACAATTACCGTTGTCGCGATTTATTTTTGGGTTCTGGACATTGGCATCTCTGCTGTGATCGAAGCGATAATTTAAGAAGGGTCCTTAGGTGGCTTGATATGGAAAAAAGATGGTATGTCGTTCATACCTATTCCGGGTATGAGAACAAAGTCAAAGCCAATTTGGAGAAGCGCGTCGAGTCCATGGGCATGGAAGACAAGATATTCCGCGTTCTTGTTCCGATGGAAGAAGAAGTGGTGAACAAAGACGGTAAGAAGAAGACCGTCATGCGTAAAGTTTACCCCGGTTATGTCTTGGTGGAAATGATCCAAACCGACGACTCTTGGTATGTTGTTCGCAATACGCCAGGGGTTACTGGGTTTGTCGGCTCCACGGGCTCCGGTTCCAAGCCTACGGCTCTGCTTCCTGAAGAAGTGGAGCAGATTTTGGCGCATATGGGTATGGAAGAGCCGAAGCCGGTGATCGAATTCGAACTCAAGGAATCCGTACGCATCAAGGTTGGTCCGTTTGCCAATTTCGTCGGCTCGATCGAGGAAATTTTGACAGACAAGAGCAAGGTCAAGGTTCACGTCAACATGTTTGGACGAGAAACCCCGCTTGAACTGGATTACACTCAAGTGGAAAAAATATAAGAATTGCTCGAAAAATCAGATTGATTATTTGAGCTACTTCTAAGGTTTCTTAGGGTTTTAAGTGGGAGGGGCCACCTCGGTTCCGTCTACCACAATTTGGCAAGGAGGTGTTTTACATGGCGAAAAAAGTTATCAAAGTGGTAAAACTGCAAATTCCTGCGGGTAAAGCGAACCCTGCACCTCCGGTAGGTCCGGCGCTGGGTCAAGCGGGTGTCAACATCATGGCATTCTGTAAGGAATTCAACGCACGTACTGCCGATCAAGCAGGTTTGATCATCCCGGTTGAAATTTCGGTGTTTGAAGATCGTTCCTTTACGTTCATCACCAAAACTCCACCGGCAGCCGTTCTGCTTCGCGTAGCAGCGAAGATCGAGAAGGGTTCTGGCGAACCGAACAAGAAGAAAGTAGCTACCGTGAATCGCGACACTGTTCGTCAAATCGCGGAGCAAAAAATGCCTGACCTTAACGCAGCTTCCGTTGAAGCAGCTATGCGTATGGTTGAAGGTACTGCTCGCAGTATGGGCATCACAATCCAAGACTAATCTTGGAGCAAGGGTGGAGTAATCTGCCCTCGGATGAATAGCTATGAGATGCACATGCGTCGACATAGAGTTCATCTTTAAGTGGGAGGAATTTCCGCTAATACCACGAAGGAGGACGAATTTAATGGCTAAACATGGTAAGAAATACCTTGAAGCTGCTAAGCTGATTGATAGCGAAGCAACCTATGAGCCTGCTGAAGCCGTTGGGCTGGTAAAGAAGGCAGCGAGTGCGAAATTCGACGAAACCGTCGAAGCAGCAGTTCGTTTGGGCGTAGACCCTCGTAAACAAGACCAAGCTGTTCGTGGCGTAGTTGTACTGCCACACGGTACTGGTAAAACACAACGTGTTCTGGTATTTGCCAAAGGCGATAAAGTGAAGGAAGCGGAAGCTGCTGGAGCTGACTATGTAGGCGATCAGGACATGATCAACAAAATCCAACAAGGCTGGTTCGAGTTCGATGTGTGCGTAGCTACACCGGACATGATGAGTGAAGTTGGTAAACTCGGCCGTTTGCTCGGTGGTAAAGGCCTCATGCCTAACCCTAAAGCAGGCACAGTTACGTTTGACGTAGCTAAAGCCGTTCAAGAAATCAAAGCAGGTAAAATCGAGTATCGTTTGGATAAAGCGGGTCAAATTCATGCGCCAATCGGTAAAATATCCTTTACTGAAGAGCAATTGAACGAAAACCTCAAAGCTCTGCTTGACGCTTTGAACCGGGCTAAACCGGCTGCTGCCAAAGGCGTATACTTGAAGAATATTGCGATTTCTTCGACCATGGGCCCTAGCGCTCGCGTAAATACAGCATCTTACAGATAAGATCCTCTTCTATCTTTAGAGAGCGAAGGGATTGACATCCAGGGCTCGTCCTTGGTATACTGTAAAAGTTGTTTTCATGTGAGACTTAAATAAGAATATGCTTACCGTAGACAGTAGGTGCGCAAGCTTAATTTCCTACCGAGGTGTTGTGATAGAACGTCAATATGGCAGTTTTACTGCGTGTGATGTATATCGAGCCTTCGTGATTCTACGGAGGCTTTTTTTAATGATTAAGAAGGCTCATGTAATCTAATAGGAGGTGTAAAGTTTGGCAAACGCAAAAGTCATTCAAGCAAAACAAGAAGCCGTTGAAGTAGTAACGTCGAAATTGCGCGAAAGTGCAACGACCGTTGTTGCCGACTATCGCGGTTTGAATGTTGCTCAAGTTACTGAACTTCGCAAACAGCTTCGTGAAGCTGGCGTGGAATTCCAAGTGCTTAAGAACACGCTTGTTCGTCGTGCGACGGCTGCAGCGGAACTTAGCGAACTGGATGAAGTATTGACTGGTCCTACAGCAATTGCGTTCAGTACGGAAGATGCTATTGCTCCAGCTAAAATTCTGAGCGAATTCGCGAAGAAGAATGAAGCTTTGAAGTTAAAAGGTGGCGTGGTTGAAGGTCGTGTGGTTGGCGTAGATCAAATCAATGCTCTCGCAAGCCTGCCGTCCCGCGAAGGTCTCCTTTCGATGCTCCTCAGCGTGCTTCAAGCTCCAGTACGCAACTTGGCACTGGCAGTCAAGGCTGTTGCCGAGAAAGAAGAAGGCAGCGCAAGCGCGTAAGCTTACTCTGTCTGCTACAAGCTAGTTGATTCAACAAAACCAATAAATTATTATACAATGGAGGTTCAACCATGAGTAAAGAAACGATCTTGGAAGAAATCAAAGGTATGACCGTTCTTGAACTGAACGAACTTGTTAAAGCAATCGAAGAAGAATTCGGCGTAACTGCAGCAGCTCCAGTTGTTGTAGCTGGCGGTGGCGCAGGCGCAGCAGCGGCTGAAGAGCAAAGCGAATTCGACGTAATCCTGACTAGTGCAGGCGGCTCCAAAATCAACGTAATCAAAGTTGTTCGCGAAATCACTGGCCTGGGCTTGAAAGAAGCCAAAGACCTGGTTGATAACGCACCAAAACCACTGAAAGAAAAAGTGGCTAAAGAAGAAGCAGAAGCTGTAAAAGCAAAATTGGAAGAAGCAGGCGCAAGCGTAGAAGTGAAGTAATTCCCTTCTTTCCTACGGCAAACCCCTTGAACTTGATTCAAGGGGTTTGTTTTACTGCTTAAGGGTTTTGAACCGATCCCGATTGTGTAAGGAGGTGCACGAATGTCAGATCACTACTATAGTAGTAAGCCAACGGTTGCGCATCAGCGTAAGACCTGGGAGACAGTCTTGCGAGGGCAAAACTATCGTTTTATCAGCGATACGGGTGTGTTTGCCAAGGAAGGTGTTGATTTTGGCAGCCGTACGTTGATTGAGGCGATGGAGATTGCTCCGGAGGCGAAGGTGCTTGATGTAGGTTGTGGTTACGGTCCCATTGGACTAACGGCAGCGAGACTGGCTTCACGGGGGCATGTCACAATGATAGATGTGAACAGCCGAGCCGTTGAACTGGCAAGAGAGAATGCTGCGGCTAATAGAATTGCTAATGTGACCATTCTTGAGAGTGATCTATATGCAGCCTTGGAAGAGGGACAATATGATATCGTGTTGACCAACCCGCCCATTCGTGCCGGCAAAGCGACAGTGCATGCTATTTTTGAAGGAGCTCATGAACGGTTGAAGCCGGGCGGAGCGTTATGGATTGTCATTCAGAAGAAGCAAGGAGCACCGTCGGCCAAGGAGAAGTTGGAATCCTTGTTTGCGTCCGTGGAGGAAGTTACGAAGGACAAGGGGTATCGGATTTTCAAAGCGATCAAGCAGTAAATGGAACATGTTGACTTGACAAAACCAATATGTTATTATTATAAAATGTCAGCATTAGGATGCCCTCTATGACTTTAGTTGACTGAAATGTCAATAGCTTTGTAAAAACAATGCATAATAGCGCGTTGTTTTACATATATTATGCACATTTTGGATAAACTAACAGTTATGAGGATATCAGGGCAGAAACGACACGGATAATGATGCTCTTTTTTCGAAAGCATTCGATAAGGGCTTTTCTTTATTTGTGGATGAATCCGTATGGTCCTATTATAAGGTGACCGACACGGGTTGACAATCAATTTTTAAGTGAGTAGACATGAGGGGTGAGTTTAAGTTGGCAGGACATCTTGTTCAATATGGTCGACGCACTCGGCGTAGTTATGCGCGAATTAACGAGATACTCGAAGTTCCGAACCTGATCGAAATCCAACAGAAATCCTATGAGTGGTTCTTGGAAGAAGGCCTTCGGGAAATGTTCCAGGATATCTCGCCGATTCAGGATTTCACTGGGAATCTGGTGTTGGAATTTATCGATTACAGCCTGGGCGAACCGAAGTATACGGTGGATGACGCGAAGGAACGCGACGTTACCTATGCGGCGCCGCTGCGGGTGAAAGTCCGGCTCATTAATAAGGAAACCGGCGAAGTCAAAGAGCAGGAAGTATTCATGGGAGATTTCCCGCTGATGACCGAAACCGGCACCTTTATCATTAATGGTGCGGAACGGGTTATTGTCAGCCAGTTGGTTCGCTCTCCTAGCGTCTATTTCAGCACTAAAGTGGATAAGAACGGCAAGAAGATGTATACCGCAACCGTTATTCCTAACCGTGGAGCATGGCTTGAACTGGAGACGGACGCGAAGGATATTATTTACGTGCGTATTGACCGTACTCGTAAAATTCCGGTAACTGTGTTGCTTCGTGCGCTTGGTTTCGGGACGGATGCCGAGATTCTTGATCTGCTTGGCAACGATGAATATATCCGCAATACACTGGATAAGGACAACACAGATTCGACAGAGAAAGCTCTGATCGAAATCTATGAACGTCTGCGTCCAGGCGAGCCACCAACGCTAGACAATGCAAAGAGTCTGCTGGTAGCGCGCTTCTTCGATCCAAAACGTTATGATCTGGCCAACGTAGGCCGTTACAAAATCAATAAAAAGTTGCACATCAAAAACCGTTTGTTCAATCAACGTCTTGCTGAGACTCTGATTGACACGACCACGGGAGAGATTATTGCCGAGGCCGGACAAATGGTGGATCGTCGTTTGTTGGACGAGATTCTGCCGCTGCTTGAGAGCAATGTCGGGTTCAAGGACTATCATGTAGCCGGCGGCGTTCTGGATGCAGATGATGTCCCACTGCAAACCATTGATGTGTTCTCTCCGATTGAAGATGGCAAGGTAGTTAAGGTAATTGCCAACCGTGACATTGATAAAGCGGTGAAGCATATTACACCTGCTGATATTATCTCTTCAATCAGTTATTTTATTAATCTGTTGCATGGCATCGGTAGTACGGATGATATTGACCATCTGGGCAACCGTCGTTTGCGCTCGGTTGGCGAACTCCTGCAGAACCAGTTCCGTATTGGTTTGTCCCGGATGGAACGGGTTGTTCGCGAGAGAATGTCGATTCAGGACGCTAACGTGATTACGCCTCAGGCGCTGATCAACATACGACCGGTTATCGCTTCTATTAAAGAGTTCTTCGGTAGCTCCCAGTTGTCGCAGTTTATGGACCAAACGAACCCGCTGGCAGAACTGACTCATAAACGTCGGCTGTCTGCACTCGGTCCCGGCGGTTTGACTCGGGAACGTGCCGGCATGGAAGTGCGTGACGTTCACCCGTCCCACTATGGCCGGATGTGTCCAATCGAGACGCCGGAAGGTCCGAATATCGGTTTGATCAACTCCCTCTCCACCTTTGCACGAATCAATGAATACGGCTTTATTGAAGCGCCGTACCGTTGGGTCGATCCGAAGACGGGGACGGTCACTGATCAAGTCGCTTATCTGACGGCTGATGAGGAAGATAACTATATCATTGCGCAAGCGAACGCAAAGCTTACTGATGATAATAAATTTGAAGATGAGTCTGTCATCGTTCGTTACAACAAGCAATCGGACAACATCCTGACCCTGCCGAGCAATCGCGTGGATTACATGGATATTTCGCCGAAGCAGGTTGTATCGGTAGCGACTGCGCTCATTCCGTTCCTGGAGAATGATGACTCCAACCGTGCGCTCATGGGTTCGAACATGCAGCGTCAGGCGGTGCCATTGCTTATTCCTAAGGCTCCGCTTGTTGGAACCGGGATGGAACATAAATCGGCCAAGGACTCCGGCGTTTGTATCGTATCCAAACACGATGGTATTGTTGAACGCTCAGCCGCCAATGAAATTTGGGTGCGCCGTGTAGAAGTGGTCGATGGCAAGGAAGTCAAGGGCGATCTTATCAAGCACAAGCTGCACAAGTTCATGCGTTCTAACCAAGGTACCTGCATTAACCAACGTCCGATCGTGAAGCGTGGAGAGGTCATCAAGAAGGGTGACATTCTGGCTGACGGTCCTTCGACGGAAATGGGTGAATTGGCTCTGGGTCGCAACGTTGTCGTAGCGTTTATGACTTGGGAAGGTTACAACTATGAAGATGCGATTCTGCTCAGTGAGAAGCTGGTTAAGGAGGACGTATACACCTCGATTCATATTGAGGAATATGAATCCGAAGCTCGCGATACAAAGCTGGGACCAGAAGAAATTACCCGTGATATTCCAAACGTCGGGGAAGAAGCGCTTCGCAATCTGGACGAACGCGGTATTATTCGTGTAGGTGCTGAGATCGGCGCTGGTGATATCCTCGTAGGTAAAGTAACGCCGAAGGGCGTAACCGAACTGACGGCGGAAGAACGCTTGCTGCATGCTATCTTCGGTGAGAAGGCACGTGAAGTTCGTGACACCTCCCTCAGAGTACCTCACGGAACCGACGGAATCGTCGTTGATGTGAAGGTGTTCACTCGGGAAAATGGTGACGAATTGCCACCAGGTGTAAATCAACTGGTTCGCGTGTATATCGCCCAAAAACGGAAAATTTCCGAAGGTGACAAGATGGCAGGACGCCATGGTAACAAAGGGGTCGTTGCTCGTATCTTGCCTGAGGAAGACATGCCGTTCATGCCGGATGGGACGCCGGTTCAGGTTGTCTTGAACCCACTGGGCGTACCTTCTCGGATGAATATCGGGCAGGTTCTGGAGATCCATTTGGGTATGGCTTCTCTGAAAATGGGTATCCATGTGGCAACGCCGGTATTTGACGGCGCGAATGAAGAAGATGTCTTCGATACGATGGAAGAAGCCGGAATGCAACGTAACGGTAAAACCATTCTGTATGATGGGCGAACAGGGGAACCGTTTGAACGCGAAGTTACCGTGGGCGTCATGCATATGATCAAGCTGGCACACATGGTTGACGATAAAATCCATGCTCGTTCTACAGGGCCATACTCGCTTGTTACGCAACAGCCGCTCGGTGGTAAAGCACAGTTCGGTGGACAACGTTTCGGGGAGATGGAAGTGTGGGCGCTGGAAGCCTATGGCGCCGCCTATACGCTGCAAGAGATTCTTACCGTCAAATCGGATGACGTGGTTGGTCGGGTGAAAACCTACGAATCCATCGTCAAGGGCGAGAACGTGCCTGAACCGGGCGTGCCTGAATCGTTTAAGGTCTTGATCAAAGAGCTGCAAAGCTTGGGTATGGATGTAAAAATCTTGACTGAAAACGAAGAAGAGATTGAGATGAGGGAAATCGACGATGAGGAAGATGCTTCGGGCGATAAGCTCAGTCTTAATCTGGAAGGTGCGGAAGTCGGAGTAGAATAGAGCGTAACAGTCAAATCAGGACTTGGTTAAGGAGGGATGCTCCTTGTTGGACGTCAACAACTTCGAGTATATGAAAATTGGGCTTGCTTCCCCAGATAAAATTCGTTCTTGGTCCCGCGGAGAAGTAAAGAAACCGGAAACAATCAACTATCGTACACTGAAACCGGAAAAGGAAGGGCTGTTTTGCGAGAAGATTTTTGGCCCAACCAAAGACTGGGAATGTCATTGCGGTAAATATAAACGCGTTCGTTATAAGGGCGTAGTCTGCGACCGTTGCGGCGTTGAGGTAACTCGCGCCAAGGTGCGTCGTGAACGGATGGGACATATTGAACTGGCTGCGCCAGTGTCCCACATCTGGTACTTCAAAGGGATTCCGAGCCGTATGGGCCTTGCGCTTGATATGTCTCCGCGTTCCCTAGAAGAGATCATCTATTTTGCTTCTTATGTTGTAACTGATCCAGGCGAAACACCGCTGGAGAAGAAACAACTGTTGTCCGAGAAGGAATACCGCAGCTATCGTGAGAAATATGGCTATGGATTCCAAGCCGGTATGGGAGCAGAAGCAGTCAAGAAGTTGCTGCAAGATATCGATATCGATAAAGAACTGGAATTTCTGAAGGAAGAGCTGCGCACGGCTCAAGGCCAACGCCGTAACCGTGCTATCAAGCGTCTGGAAGTCATTGAAGCGTTCAAAAGCTCCGGCAACGAGCCGGAGTGGATGATCCTTGATGTCCTTCCGGTTATCCCTCCGGAACTTCGTCCGATGGTGCAACTCGATGGCGGCCGGTTCGCTACGTCTGACTTGAACGATTTGTATCGTCGTGTAATCAACCGGAACAACCGTTTGAAACGGCTATTGGATCTTGGTGCTCCGGATATTATCGTGCAAAACGAGAAACGCATGCTGCAAGAAGCGGTAGATGCTTTGATCGATAACGGTCGTCGTGGTCGTCCGGTAACGGGCCCAGGTAACCGTCCGCTCAAGTCTTTGAGCCATATGCTCAAAGGTAAGCAAGGACGTTTCCGGCAGAACTTGCTCGGCAAACGGGTTGACTACTCTGGTCGTTCCGTTATCGTCGTAGGTCCGTATCTGAAGATGTACCAA
Source organism: Paenibacillus sp. 1SOY10 (assembly GCF_056836745.1). Classification (NCBI taxonomy): domain Bacteria; kingdom Bacillati; phylum Bacillota; class Bacilli; order Caryophanales; family Paenibacillaceae; genus Paenibacillus; species Paenibacillus sp. 1SOY10. Next base: position 33,196 of record NZ_JBXENK010000015.1, read on the forward strand.
TGCGGCTTGCCGAAGGAAATGGCACTGGAGTTGTTCAAGCCTTTCGTCATGAAAGAACTGGTCAACAAAGGCCTGGCTCATAATATCAAGAGTGCAAAACGTAAAGTAGAACGTGTCAGCCCAGAAGTATGGGATGTGCTTGAAGAAGTGATCAAGGAGCATCCGGTTCTCTTGAACCGCGCACCTACGCTTCACCGTCTCGGTATTCAAGCGTTTGAACCTATTCTGGTTGAAGGCCGGGCGATCCGCCTGCATCCACTCGTATGTACGGCTTACAACGCCGACTTCGACGGTGACCAAATGGCTGTTCACGTACCGTTGTCTGCGGAAGCTCAGGCGGAGGCCCGTATTTTGATGCTGGCATCCGGTAACATCCTGAACCCGAAAGACGGAAAACCAGTCGTTACGCCTTCTCAGGATATGGTCTTGGGCTCTTACTATCTGACTATGGATAATCATGAAGCCAAGGGTGCGGGCTTGATTTTGTCTTCGATTAACGAAGCAGTATCGGCTTATCAACGTGGAACAGCTTCATTACATGCGCGTGTTGCAATTCCGGTTAAGGCTTTGGGGAAAACCAGCTTTACCGAAGAGCAACAAAAAGCAATGTTGATTACAACGGTGGGTAAAATTATCTTTAACGAAATTTTCCCTGCCAGCTTCCCGTATATCAATGAAGCTACTCGCGTCAATCTGTTCCAAGGCACACCTGAACACTACTTTATCTATGATAAAGGGGCTAACGTTCACGAACGCATTATGAATGCTCCTCAAGCCAGTGGGGTAGGGAAAGAGTACCTTGGAGAAATTATCGGGCGTTGCTTTGAAATCTATCACACAACGGAAACTTCCGTGATCTTGGATAGAATCAAGCAAACTGGGTTTACTTATTCCACTCGCGCCGGTGTAAGTATTGCGGTGTCGGACGTTATCGTACCAGAAGAGAAGCAAGAAATTCTGCGTGAATCGGATGCGAAGGTGAGTGTTGTTACGAACCAATACCGTCGTGGTTTGATCACAAATGAGGAACGTTATGACCGCGTTATTGATATCTGGTCCAAGTGTAAGGACCAAATTACCGAAGTGCTGATGAAATCCATGGATCGTTACAACTCCATCATGCTGATGGTGGATTCCAAGGCACGTGGTAACAAATCCCAGATTACTCAGCTCGGCGGTATGCGGGGTCTGATGGCGAACCCGGCGGGCCGGATTATCGAGCTCCCGATCAAGTCGAACTTCCGTGAAGGACTGACCGTCCTCGAATACTTCCTCTCCACGCACGGTGCGCGGAAAGGTCTGGCCGATACCGCATTGCGGACGGCTGACTCCGGTTACCTGACACGTCGTCTCGTTGACGTAGCTCAAGACGTTATCGTTCGCGAGGAAGACTGCGGTACGGATAAAGGCTTTACCGTCAGCGTCATTCAGGATGGTAAAGAGGTTATCGAGGACTTGTACGACCGTATTGAAGGACGTTATTCCTTCGAAACGATCAAACATCCGCAAACGGGTGAGGTTATCGTTCATCGCAACGAATTGATCGACTCCGATAAAGCGCATGAAATCGTAGGTGCGGGTGTAGCCAAGCTGCAAATCCGTTCCGTGCTTAGCTGCCGTGCTCGTCATGGTGTCTGCAAGAAGTGCTATGGTCGTAACCTGGCTACTGGTAAGCATGTGGAAATTGGTGAAGCAGTTGGTATTATTGCAGCCCAATCCATCGGTGAACCGGGAACTCAGCTCACCATGCGTACGTTCCATACCGGGGGCGTTGCGGGTGATGATATTACCCAAGGTTTGCCGCGGATTCAAGAGCTCTTTGAAGCCCGGAATCCGAAAGGGCAAGCTACCATCAGTGAACTGGATGGTGTGGTTAAGGAAATCCGCGAAGCTAAGGATCGTCGGGAGATCGAGGTTCAAGGCGAAGCGGAAACCAAAGTCTACTCCGTTACTTACGGCTCCCGTCTGCGTGTAAGCGAAGGCGATGAGATCGAAGCGGGCGATGAGTTGACTGACGGTTCCATTGACCCGAAAGAAATTTTGCGGATCAAGGGGATTCGCGGTGTACAGAACTACATCTTGCAGGAAGTACAACGCGTATACCGGAACCAAGGGGTAGAAATCAACGACAAGCACGTTGAGGTTATGATTCGTCAAATGCTTCGTAAGATCCGCATCGTGGATGCTGGTGACACGTCGCTTCTGCCAGGATCATTTGTTGACTTGCATGAATATGAAGTAGCCAACAAACAGGCTATTTTGTCCAGCAAGGAGCCGGCTGTGGCCAAACCTGTATTGCTCGGGATTACGAAGGCCTCTCTGGAGACTGATTCCTTCCTGTCTGCCGCTTCCTTCCAGGAAACGACGCGGGTACTTACCGATGCTGCCATTAAAGGTAAGGTCGATAAGTTACTCGGCTTGAAAGAGAATGTTATCATCGGTAAGCTGATTCCAGCCGGTACAGGCATGAACCGCTACCGTAGCATTCAATTCGAAGAACCGGAAAAGGACGAGAATGCAGAGGAAAGTCTGGAGCCTGTGTCTGTAGAATAGTGTAACCTTATAAACCGTAGAAGCCTTCGACATTAGTCGAAGCTTCTACGGTTTTTTTGCTGTGGAGCTTATAGTGATAAAGGTGATTGACAGGTAGGAGCCCACTCTATAAATTAATGGCAGAATCTGAGAAAATTAACGAGAGAGGATGCCCGTGTATTATATGGATCAAAATATCTCGATCAGACCGATGAAACCACAGGAGGCCAAGGAGGTTCAACGACTGGGGCGCCTTGCGTTTATGGGACTGGAGAGCCTGTTTATCAGCCGCCCCAAAGAAGCTATGGTGGCTTTGGACGGTGAGCGTATTGTTGGAGCGGGAATCATGAAGCATCTTAAAGGCGGAGCCGGGCAGACAATTGGAGATTTTAGTGCCGCTTTCGTGGATCCGGCTTATACAAACCGGGGGATTGGTGGAAACTTATATAAGGCGGCGACGGAAAGGTTCTGGGAACGTGGCTGCAACTGCATCACTGGTCAGGTGAAGAGCGACAATGTGGCTTCATGGAGCCTGCTCGAAAAAATCGGCTACCAACGCACGGGCATTAGAGAGGTTTTTAGGCACCTAGGCTTGCGAGGAAGTGTTTCTCTATTATTAGGGACTCCCGGTCCCTTTGCATCTGGTATGGATTTCTATTTCATTTCCCGTCAGCAGCCAATCCAGGAGAAGAAGAGTTCTTCGGTAACGCAAATGGTGTTATTTGTACTCCTAAACTTGCTTCTGTCCTGCGTGATGCTGGTGAATCGGCCGCTTGCACTAGGCTGGTTCCTGTTAGCCTATGCTTCCCTGTTGGGGGCGGATGTTCTGTTCTCCCGTATTGGAGCGGGATTTGATGGACGAAAATGGAATTTTAGGATGACTAACTGTGGATTTCTGGTCACTGCGCTTATTCCTTTGCTGGGGGCGGTTTTTCCTATGATTGGCAACTGGATGCCAGCGTCTCCTGAACTGTCGGTAAAGCTCAGAAAAGCACTGGGATTTAGTGCTTTGGCAAGTTGGGCCTTACTGATCCTGGTTGTGATACTCTCTGGTCTGTATTCGGAACGGCATATCTACGTACAATACCTCAGCTATCTGGGAGGTCCGTTGCTATTTTACCGGTTAGTTCCTTTATATCCCTTTGGGGACTTTGGTTCCCTTCGGGTATACCGGATGAGTAAGGTTGCATACGCGCTGATGGCACTGTTGAGTTTGTCGGTACTCTTTCTCCTATGATGGTGCAAGGCCTGTATTATCGGGTAGAAGATGAGAGAGGCGCCGATGGTAAGAAGAGATGCAGGTCTGAATGCTACCGGTCTTAATATTTGAAGATGAAAGGGTGTATAGCTATGGACCGCATTAATTTAATTTGCCTTGGAGTCCGGGATATGAAGAAATCACTTGCTTTCTATAGAGATGGCTTGGGCTTTGCTACTTCTTGTCGGGAGGACAATCCAAGCATTGTATTCTTTCAAAATAAGGGTACCCGTCTGGAGCTCTACCCCTTGGAGGAGCTGGTACAAGACATTAACAGGGCAGCGCCTCCTTCTGTCGGCACCGGGTTTTCTGGCATTACTCTGGCGTATAACGCCAAGTCCAAAGAAGAGGTGGATGCCGTCTTCCGTAAAATCGAGAGTATTGGAGGTACCATTGCCAAGCTGCCGGAAACCGTATTTTGGGGTGGTTATAGCGGATACTTCCAGGATCCTGATGGCTACTATTGGGAAGTGGCTTATGCAGATTCATGGATATTTGACGAGAATGATATGCTGATTATCGAATAGGATGGGCGTTTTTATTTTTGGAAAACACCTCTGAATAATATGCTTGACATGGGCTATGAAGAAGTGCTAATATATCGTAGTGCGCGAGTGTGGATACACCCTGTGCTTTGGAGGACGGATTATGTCTAATGATAAAGGACTGCGAGACGCACCCGTTAAGATCGGCACCAAGCAAACTATGCGAATGGTTGAACTTGGACGGGCCGAAGAAGTATATGTAGCTGAGAATGCAGATCCGCGTCTTACATCGAAGATCGTCGCCTTATGCAACCAGCACGCTGTCAAGGTTACGTATGTAGACACGATGGCCAATCTCGGAGAAGCTTGCGGGATTGAGGTGGGAGCGGCGATGGTTGCGATTGTTAAGCCATAGCTGATTGAAACGTTTTTGCTGATAGAGGGGAACTCTCCGGCAAGAACTTTTCCTTTGTTCTTTTATGAACCGCCTGGGTCTGTGGGCTTAATCAAGGGTTTTGTAAAGGATCATGAAATTTGAGGAAGGGGGTGGCAACAACATGCCAACTATTAACCAATTAGTACGCAAGGGACGCCAAGATAAGGTGTACAAATCCAAATCGCCAGCGTTGCAAAGAGGTTTTAATGCTCTGAAACGTGAGGCTACAGATTTGAGTTCTCCGCAAAAACGCGGTGTCTGCACTCGTGTAGGTACTATGACTCCTAAGAAACCGAACTCCGCACTTCGTAAATATGCTCGTGTTCGCTTGACGAACCGTGTAGAGGTGACGGCTTACATTCCAGGTATCGGTCATAACCTGCAAGAGCACAGCGTTGTGCTGATTCGCGGCGGCCGGGTCAAAGACCTTCCGGGGGTACGTTATCATATCGTACGCGGAGCTTTGGATACCGCTGGTGTTAACAACCGGATGCAAGCCCGTTCCAAATACGGCGCAAAACGTCCGAAAGCGAAGAAATCCTAAGGTCGCTTAGAACTACTATTATTTAGGTTTGAATTTGTACTGAAAGGGGGATAACTATGCCACGCAAAGGTCCAGTTACCAAGAGAGACGTATTGCCGGATCCGGTGTATAACAGCAAGCTTGTTACTCGCCTGATCAACCGCATCATGCTTGATGGTAAACGCGGCGTTGCTCAAAGCATCCTTTATAATGCGTTCAAGTTGATTCAAGAACGTACGGGGAATGACCCAATGGAAGTATTTGAAGCAGCGATCAAGAATATCATGCCTGTACTGGAAGTTAAAGCTCGTCGTGTCGGCGGTGCTAACTACCAAGTTCCAATCGAGGTTAAGCCAGAAAGACGTACTGCTTTGGGATTACGTTGGCTTGTCAACTACTCCCGCAACCGCGGCGAGAAGACGATGGAAGAGCGTTTGGCTGCAGAGATTATCGATGCATCCAACAACACAGGTGCTTCCGTTAAAAAACGTGAAGACACGCACAAAATGGCGGAAGCGAACAAAGCATTTGCTCACTACCGCTGGTAGGATTATATCTACAATCCAAATTTTATATTTTGAAGGGAGACAGATTTATGGCAAGAGAGTTCTCCTTGAAAAATACACGTAATATTGGGATCATGGCGCATATTGACGCCGGTAAGACAACCACGACGGAACGTATCTTGTTCTATACAGGGGTCAACCATAAAATTGGTGAGACTCACGACGGCTCCGCTACAATGGACTGGATGGACCAAGAACAAGAACGCGGGATTACTATTACTTCCGCTGCGACAACCGCTTCATGGAAAGGTCACCGCGTAAATATCATCGATACCCCGGGACACGTCGACTTCACCGTTGAAGTCGAACGTTCCCTTCGTGTATTGGACGGGGCTGTAGGTGTGTTCAGTGCGAAGGAAGGCGTGGAGCCTCAGTCTGAAACCGTTTGGAGACAAGCAGACCGCTATGGCGTTCCTCGGATCGCTTATGTCAACAAAATGGATATCATCGGTGCCGACTACCTGAACGTTGTTAGTGATATGCGCGAACGTCTGCAAGCGAACGCAGTTGCAATTCAACTGCCGATCGGTGCGGAAAATGACTTTGTCGGTATTATCGACATCGTTACTCAAAAGGCGTATATGTACAAAGACGATTTGGGTCAAGATATCGAAGAAACGGATATTCCTGCTAATTTGGCTGCAAAGGTTGAAGAGTTGCGTGCTGAATTGATTGAGAAGGTTGCTGAGCTGGACGAGGATTTGACGATGAAATACCTCGAAGGCGAGGAAATCACCGTTGAAGAATTGAAAGTAGCACTTCGCAAAGGTGTTTGTGAAGTTAAAATCTTCCCAGTTGTTTGTGGCTCCTCTTATCGTAACAAAGGGATTCAGCTTGTGCTGGATGCGGTTATCGATTATTTGCCAGCTCCAATCGACGTAGCAAGCATTCAAGGTCACCTGGAAGACGGTACTGAAGTAGAACGTCATTCCTCCGACGAAGAGCCGTTTGCTGCACTTGCCTTTAAGATTATGACCGACCCTTATGTCGGTAAATTGACGTTCTTCCGCGTATACTCCGGTATTTTGCAATCCGGTTCGTATGTGCTGAATGCAACGAAGGGCAAACGCGAACGTATCGGCCGTATCCTGCAAATGCATGCCAACAGCCGTCAAGAGATCAGTGAGGTACATGCTGGTGATATTGCTGCTGCTGTAGGTTTGAAAGATACAGGTACAGGTGATACACTGTGTGATGAGAAGGCACCGGTTATTCTTGAATCGATGAACTTCCCTGATCCGGTTATCGAAATTGCAGTTGAGCCTAAGACGAAAGCCGACCAAGATAAATTGGGCGTGGCTCTCGGCAAGTTGACTGAGGAAGATCCTACGCTTCGTGCTCATACAGATGAAGAAACGGGACAAACGATCCTTGCTGGTATGGGTGAGCTTCACCTCGATATCATTATTGATCGGATGCGTCGTGAATTCAAAGTAGAAACGAATGTAGGTAAACCTCAAGTTGCTTACCGTGAAACGTTCAAAACTGCGGGTCGCGTTGAAGGTAAATTTGTTCGTCAGTCCGGTGGTCGTGGTCAATACGGTCACGTCTGGGTTGAATTTGAACCTCTGGAGGCAGGTACAGGTAATCAGTTCGAAAGCAAGGTTGTCGGCGGTTCCGTACCAAGAGAGTATATTGCTCCTGCACAACAAGGTATTGAAGAAGCTATGAAGAGCGGTGTTATCGCCGGATTCCCTCTGGTAGATGTCAAAGCTACTATCGTAGACGGTTCATACCATGATGTTGACTCCAGTGAAATGGCGTTTAAAATTGCTGGTTCCATGGCGCTTAAAGCGGCCAAAGATAAGTGTCAGCCAGCCCTTCTTGAGCCAATCATGAAGGTTGAAGTAACGGTTCCGGAAGAATACATGGGTGATGTAATGGGTATGCTGAACTCCCGTCGCGGTAGAATCGAAGGTATGGATTCCCGTGGGGGCGCGCAAATCATTCGTGCCAAGGTACCTCTCTCCGAAATGTTCGGTTACTCGACTACGCTTCGTTCCGGTACGCAAGGACGCGGTGTGTTCTCGATGGAACTCTCTCACTATGAAGAAGTTCCTAAGACAATCGCCGAAGAAATCGTATCCAAGAACAAAGGCGCAGAATAATTATTCGTTGTACTTGCTGATCGGAAGATCAACTCTTCCGGTTAGTCAAACATAACAATCCATATTTTAAGGAGGAACTGTTTAAAATGGCAAAGGCTAAATACGAACGTACAAAACCGCATGTTAACATCGGTACAATTGGTCACGTCGACCATGGTAAAACAACTCTGACTGCAGCCATCACGACTGTATTGTCCACAACATATGGCGGTGCTGCTGTAGCATTCGACCAAATTGACAAAGCTCCAGAAGAACGCGAACGCGGGATCACAATCTCGACTTCCCACGTGGAATATGAAACTCCTAATCGTCACTATGCACACGTTGACTGCCCAGGGCACGCCGACTATGTTAAAAACATGATCACTGGCGCGGCTCAAATGGACGGAGCGATCCTGGTTGTATCCGCAGCTGACGGCCCAATGCCGCAAACTCGCGAGCACATCCTGTTGTCCCGTAACGTAGGCGTACCTTACATCGTGGTATTCCTGAACAAATGCGACATGGTTGAAGACGAAGAGTTGTTGGAACTGGTTGAAATGGAAGTTCGCGACTTGCTGAACGAATATGAGTTCCCTGGCGATGACACTCCTGTTATCCGTGGTTCTGCTCGTGAAGCGTTGCAAAATCCTACTGGCGACTGGGCTAAGAAAATCGTTGAAATGTTCGAAGTTATCGACGAGTACATTCCGCTTCCAGAACGTCCAGTTGACAAACCATTCTTGATGCCTGTCGAGGACGTATTCTCGATCACAGGTCGTGGTACGGTTGCTACTGGCCGTGTTGAACGCGGTACAGTTAAAGTCGGCGACGAAATCGAAATCGTGGGTATCCAAGAAGAAACTAAGAAATCCGTTGTTACCGGCGTTGAAATGTTCCGTAAATTGCTCGATTCCGCTGAAGCGGGCGACAACATCGGTGCATTGCTCCGTGGTGTTGACCGTAACCAAATCGAACGCGGTCAAGTATTGGCTAAACCAGCTTCTGTTAATCCGCACACTGAGTTTTCAGCTCAAGTATACGTATTGACAAAAGAAGAAGGTGGACGTCATAAACCTTTCTTCACAGGTTACCGCCCACAGTTCTACTTCCGTACAACGGACGTGACGGGTATCATCAACCTGCCAGAAGGTACTGAAATGGTTATGCCTGGCGATAACATCGAAGTTACCGTACAACTGATTTCCCCAATCGCGATCGAAGAAGGAACTCGCTTCTCCATTCGTGAAGGTGGCCGTACAGTTGGATCGGGCGCCGTTGTTACAATCAGCAAATAATAAAGCCTTAACCGGCTGAATTAGAACACCCTCCCTTGATTTTCAAGGGAGGGTGTTTTTTTGGTTGTATCACTATGGAGTTTATTTCAATATGTCTTCCTGCAGTTTCTTCTGGTCATTAACAATACTGAAGATATCCGTAGGCATTAGAATCGTATCCTTGTTTTCGGAATACCATTGCTGATAGAACGCATCAATCTTTTGGCCATTATATTTGTCCCAGGTGGCTTGTGCATCAGCCATGGCTTGATCAACGGTATAGCTGGAGCCGCTCACCATCGCGCTTTTGAAGATGTTCGGAATTTCTGTGCCGGCATTTTGCAGGTCTACCAGCAGTTCCTGGGGAACACTTGGCAGATGCTCACTGTGCGTCAGGCCGGGCCAATTGGCTTGTTGATCAATCAAATCGTAGAAAATATTGAGGTTTGCTTTGAACATGTCTTTGGCTAATTTCTCTTCCGGCTTTTCTACATTAAAGGTCCCTGCAATGAAGAAGCATTTGCCACCTTCCGGAACGGAGAAGACCATATTGTAATCTTGTCCCAAATACCCGGTTTCTGTCTTATTCTTCTCCGGATCAATCGCATTCGGGCAACCACCGGCACCATTATTCCAGTGAACGCCTTCCAAGCCGCTGGTCAAGGTTCTTCCTGTGTCCGGCGTTGACAGGAAATCGATATATTCCATAATTGCTTTAGGGTCTTTGGCTGAACGGTTAACCACAGCCGTCATTTGCACCGGATTATTGATCCAGTTAATATATTGCCCAAGCGGAGATTTAGGGTACGGCAGAATCGCCAGCTCGGCACCGGGCACATTAGCCTTGAGCGTTGCATAGTCGGCAACCCATAGCCGGCTCCACAGACTGGTGTTAGCCTGAGTGAAGTAGATGCCCGTTTTGCCATTTAAGAAGTCTTGCCTTGCTTTGGCCCCGTTATTGTCAGTGATAAAGTCCTTATCAATAATACCCTCATCGAACATTTGCTTAACAAACTCCGTATGATATTTGTGATTATCCCATTGCCGAACAAGTTCACCATTCACATCTACATAAGAGTTGTTCAAGCTTCCGCCGCCGAAGACATCTGACAGGCCCGCTCCGATATTTAGGCCGTAAGTATCCTTCTTGCCATTGCCATCAGGGTCATTCTCAGCGAAGGCTTTGGCCACCTGATACAACTCTTCGGTTGTTTGGGGAGCCGTCAAATTCAGCTTCTCCAGCCAATCCTGACGGATGACCGCAATGTTTTGCGGAATCGCTTCGTTTAGTTTTCCAAACTCGTACATTTTGCCGTCGGATTTAATAGATGCTTGCTTGAGAGCAGGATTCTCTTCAATCAGCTTTTTATAGACAGTGCTGTAATTATTAATCATGTCGTCGATAGGCATCAACTGCTTTTGATCGTACAGCGGGTTCTTAATGCTCGGTTCAAATTCGAATATCAAATCGGGAGCGCTGCCTGAGGCAAATAGAGTGTTCAGCTTTTGCTTGGATTCTGTTCGTGGGACCGCGACAAAGGTAACATTTGCAGGACCGTTCTCATTGATCCACTTGGTCCAGCGGTTTTTCTCCATGGTGCCTTCGGAAGCAGGAATCAGTCCGCGATCATAGACCGTGGCGCTGAGAGAACCTTTTTGGGCTGAAGAGCTATCAGCAGTTTGACCCTCTTTACCAGAGCAGGCTGTAGTAATTGCAATGATAGCCAGCATGGCGCAAGTTAATGATATAGTTCGTTTGTACATTTGAGATTGAAACATCGTTATTCCCCCTTTATTTTGGAATGCAATTACCCTTTCACAGAGCCCAACATAACACCTTGCACAAAGTATTTCTGCAGGAATGGATATACAATAACCATGGGGAGGATCAATATAATGATCCCTGCCGATTTGATACCGTCCGGCACAAGCTGAATCGCTTGCACATCGTTGGCCAGCGCTTCGGTTAAGAGAGATTGGCTTTGAATCATTTGCTGGATAAGGACGGTAATCGTATATTTGTCGGTGGAGTTAATGTAGATCAACACACTCATAAATGAGTTCCAGTAGCCAACCCCATAGAATAATAGCAAGGTGGCGATCACGGGCATGGATAACGGAAGAATGATCTTGCTCATCAACTGCCACTCGTTACAGCCATCAATACGGGCGGCGTCTTCCACTTCAGAAGAGATTCCTTCAAAATAAGAGCGCATGATCAGCATATTGAAGGTACTGATTACGCCTGGCAACCAGATGGCCCAGTATGTATCGATCAATCCGAGCGATTTGACAACCAGGTAGGTAGGGATCAGGCCTCCGCTAAATACCATTGTAAAGAGAATTAACAGGGTGAATACCCGTCTGCCGAAAAAATAACTTTTGGACAGGGGGTAAGCAGCGCAAATGGTAAAGGCCATGGACAAGAGCACTCCGCCAATCGTCATTTGGAGACCGTTGCCTAAAGCGCTAAGAATCCGAGTCCCTTTGAATAAAGTCTCATAGCTTTGCAGGGTTATATCCAAGGGCCACAGAAGCACCTGGCCGGATTCGACGGCTTGCTTGCCACTTAGGGAAATGGACAGGATGTTGAGGACAGGAGCTAAGCAAGACAGCGCAATCAGCAACAGGATAAAAGAAATAATGACTCGTGAAATCTTGTCTCCGTAAGATTCGCTCATTGTTGAATTCACCTCAGAACAGATGGTTATCGAATTTTTTGGCAATCAGGTTGGCACCTAATATGAATATGAAGGCCACGGCGGACTCAAAGAAGCCTAGTGCTGCCGTCAAGCTGAACTGTCCTCCCTGAATACCCATGGAGAAAATATAAGTGCTGATAACTTCGGAGATTTGGGATACCATGGCATTGCGCAAATTGTAAATCTGGTCGAACCCGACTTCGAGGATTCTACCCATAGATAGAATTAGCACCAAGATAATGGTTCCTCTAATCCCGGGCAGGGTCACATGCCAGGTTTGCCGCCACTTGGTTGCTCCATCAATGGAGGCAGCCTCATAGAGAGCGGGAGAGATTGCCGTCAGCGCAGCCAGATAGATAATGGTGCTGAACCCCATCTCCTTCCAGATCCCAGCCCCAACGAAGATGGATACCCAAGAGAAATGTTTGTACAAGAACGGATACGGTTCCCCATAGTGCTGGGTAATCCATTGGTTGATGAATCCTGATTCCAGGGAGAAGATGGTCACGACCATGCCGCCTACAATGACCCAGGAGAAAAAATGGGGCAAGTATACCAGCGTCTGGACCATCCGTTTGTACCACATCTTTTTGACGCTGTTAAGCAGCAATGCCAGAATAATCGGCACGGGGAACCCGACGATTAAATTCAAGAAGCTAAGCCACAGTGTATTCCAGATAATGAGGATCGTCTTATCGGTACTGAACAGCATTTGAAAGTTTTTCCATCCGACCCAGGGGCTATGGAGGATGCCATCGAAGAAGTTATAGTTCTGGAAGGCAATGACCAACCCACCTATTGGCAAATATCGAAAAATCAGATAATATGCAATTACTGGAGCGAACATGACGTAAAGCGGGATGTTCTTTCGGAATAAGGCCCCTTTAACAACTCTTCTCATGTTAGAATTTCACCTCCTTCGTTTGTTACTGCTTTAATGGTACCCTCTTTATTTGTCCATCTCTTTAAATATAATTGGCAGTATTTTAGCTTAAATTAGATTGTTGCAGATGAAGTAGCCTGGGAGGTACACATTTTTGAAAACGTTTTCCCCAACGCGAAGTCTCATTGTCAAACTCATTATCAGCTTCTCTCTCATTGTGATTGCCACTTCTACGATCACTGGCCTAATCATTTATCGGTCCAATCAGACTTTGTTTCAGGAAGAGATTAAAGGCCAATTCTTCAAGACAAATGAGCAAACGGTACAGAGAATCAATCAGAGCATTCACGAAGTGGAGCGAATCACCCAGTCCATTGTATTTCAGCCTACGGTCGTCGAAGTGTTGATGGGCACTACCGAGGCTAAGGATAAGATTCAAGGTTTGCAATCGCTGTATGAGGTTGTCTCTCAGGCCAAGCTGGACGCCCCCGATATCCGGGCCATGTTCATCTACAATCTGCTGGGAGACAGCTACTACAATGCTAATTACGGAGCTGTGTCTATGCTGGACCCTGAGACTCGACGATTTATTGATCAAGAGTTAGAAGGGACCGGGGGAGCGTTGACTTGGTTCAGGATGAGACTGGCCAGTACGGCAGATCCGGATGGTTACCGTACCATGATTATCGCCGCACGGCTGATGAAGAGCACCTGGCAAGAAACCTACGGTACCCTCGTGTTAGTGTTGGACGAAGGTTTATTCTCGGAAGTGACAGCAGAGCTGGAAGGGGAGAATGGCAAGGTTTATTTGCTGGATTACAAAGACCGTCTGTTGTTCGCTGGACAGGGGTGGTCTGATACGGATATAGATGAGATCCCACTGCAATATGGTGAAGAGGAGTCGGTGGTTCAGGCTACCGGAGAAGGGAATTATTTATTCGTACAGAAGAAGTCGACCTCAGGTAATTTTAAATTGGTCAGCGGGTTGTCTCTGCGGGAGATGGATAAACGGAATAGCGATATTTTTAAAGCGATTGCTCTGTCCGGGCTTGTCAGCATCTTGCTCACCAGTGTGCTTCTGGCTATAGCCAGTTCAAGGTTGCTCCGCCCACTGAAGGAACTGGTATTCAGTATGAGAAGAATCCGTTATGGGCAAATGGATACGCGAGTTGAGGTCCGTACTAAGGATGAGCTCGCATTTCTTGGCGAGACATTCAACGACATGATCGATCATATCCATACTTTGATTAATGAAGTGCTGCTGAAGCAATTACGGGAGAAGGAGGCCGAATTAAGGACGTTACAGGCGCAACTGAATCCGCATTTTTTGTATAATATTTTTAATGAAATCTACTGGAAGTTGTATTTACAGAATGTGAAGGATACGGCTAACATCATCAAGTCACTCTCCACGATATTGCAGTATTCCTTGAAGCCTATTGAGATGTCCAGTACACTGCAGGAGGAAATGGAGCAGATCAGAAATTATATTGCTATTCAGATGGAATTGTTTCATCCCGAGCTGGAGTTGAGCATTCAAGTGGATGAAGCGGTGGCTGCTTGTCCGATCCAACGATTGATTTTGCAGCCTACGATTGAGAATGTATTTGTTCACGCCTTCGCCCGTAAAACAACGCTGGATCAGAAAAAACTGAGTGTTCATGCTTATCTGGAGCAAGATGCACTAAGAATCGATATTGCCGATAATGGGAAAGGCATTGACCCGGCGACCCTGCAAAGGCTACAAGCCACCGGGCATGACAATTTGAACGAGCACTTGGGTGTGCAAAATGTAAAGCGGAGAATACAGCTTGTTCATGGCGATCTCTATGGTCTTCAATTCGCCAGCCGCAGTGACAGTGGAACGATGATCAGTTATATCTTGCCTACAGGAGAGAAGGAACAGATATGAGAAGAACGATATTGATCGTGGAGGACCAACCTAACTTTCGTGAAGGGCTGAAATTCTTCGTTGGACAGAAGTCCGCAGGCTGGCAGGTTATTGGCGAAGCCGAAACTGGGGAGGAGGGCTGGCGCAAGATCGTTCAATTGCAGCCGGACCTGGTTCTGATGGATATACATATGCCTGTTATGAACGGTATTGAACTGGCGCAGCAGATCCACGAGCATCGTGTAGATACCATGTTTGTGATGATTACCGGTTATCAGGATTTCCAATACGCTCAATCTGCTCTGCGCTTCGGGGCTATGGATTTCCTGCTAAAACCATGTTCTGACGAAGACATTACTCGTATTCTCCGCATCGCAACAGATAGGCTGGAGAGCAAATATACAGCGCAAAGGGCGGCGAGGGAACTGTTGCTGCGCTCTATTCTACTCAGAGTTCAAATGAACGAAGATATCACCGCCCGGTACGCCCAATTATTCGCAGGGAGGCAACTATGGTTAATCGCTGTCCATGACTATTTCCCCACAGGGAAACATTATCGGCAAGAGGATCTATATCTGCTTCAATATGGAATTCTTAATATCATTCAGGAGCTTGCCAGCAAAGACGGGGTCCGGACAGAACTTATGATGCTGACCGCAGATCGGTTTGTATTGTCTGCTGATGCAGAAGAAATCTCCGAGGCTTGGCGGCAACAGGCAGTTGAGGCGGTCCGTGATTATCTGGGCATTGAAATCGAAGGTGCCTTTTTGGGAGCCTGCACGAACGCTTCTTCCTTGTTGGAAGCCTACGCGGCATTTGGTGAGGAGGAAGTGAAGCTCGTGGCCCCTGCAGCTTCCGCAGGAGAAGTCACCGCTCATCAGGCGGCACAGGATATCAAAAACGCAATTATGGATTTGATCGTTACGGGAGAAGACGGCTGTCTGGACCATTATTTTGACGAAGTTCTTCAGCAACTGTCAGGGCATAATTTGGCGGAAAGTAAGATTATAGCTGTTAATCAGGCAATGGCGCTGGACCAGGTTGCAGCAATGCTGACCTTGGACCCACAGACTGTCCAGCCGGTAGCGGAGTTACTTGATCACATTCGTGACTTGTCGGATTCCAGCCAGATAACTGAGTGGCTTCGCAGGGCATATGATCAATTTGCCCTGCGACTCAAGCAGTGGAAGCAACCGCTCAGTCGCAATGCTAACCCGATGGAGCTTGCCTGCGAATATATCGGACAGCACTATTTGGGTGAGCTGTCGGTCAAGCAGGTAGCAGAGCACATTCATTTGAACCCCAGCTATTTCAGCACCTTGTTCAAGAAGGAAATGGGCGAGACCTTTACCGGGTATGTCAACCGACTGAAGCTGCAACGGGCGCAGGTGTTGCTCCGGAATACGGACATGAAGATGACCGATATTTGCCAAACGGTGGGGTTTGAGGACTCGACTTACTTTTCCAGCGTATTTAAAAAGCACTTCCACATGTCTCCAAGCGAGTTCCGCCAAAATAAACAGCCCAATGAGCCATGAGATACGCGGTTCAGCAAGGATATAATGATCCTGATCATATGATTTCCTTCTATAATATATATCGCTATAAATAGTGATGAATACTTTTATAATTTCTGCTTGCATTGCTTCTGTGTTTTCTATATAATAATGAATGTTGTTCTGTGACGTTGCGATGATGCGAGAGGTTACTGACACACCCGGCCCCTTTGCCATGGGAGAGTGGTCAGAAAATTTTCGCGGAGTATGTCCGATACCAAATTGGGCGATAGAAGGAGGGACTAAAATGGCAAAGCAAAAAATTCGTATTCGTTTGAAAGCTTACGACCACAGAATTCTTGATCAATCCGCAGAGAAAATTGTTGAAACGGCAAAACGTTCGGGTGCTGGCGTATCCGGGCCTATTCCGTTGCCAACTGAGAAACAAATTATTACTGTTCTCCGTGCGGTACACAAGTACAAGGATTCCCGGGAGCAATTCGAAATGCGGACGCACAAACGTCTGATCGATATTGTAAACCCAACTCCACAAACTGTGGATGCCTTGATGCGCTTGGATCTGCCGTCCGGTGTAGATATCGAAATCAAATTGTAATACCTACTAATGTAAGGTAATCAGGAAAGGAAAAGAGGTGTCAACATGAAAGGTATCTTAGGAAAAAAACTTGGAATGACTCAAGTATTTACTCCGGAAGGGAATGTCATTCCCGTAACGGTCATTGAGGCAAGCTCTAACGTGGTTCTGCAAAAGAAAGACCTGGAGAACGACGGTTATGAAGCCATCCAAATCGGTTATGCCGATAAAAAAGAATCTAGATCAAACAAACCGGAAGTTGGGCATGCGAAGAAAGCAGGCGCAACGCCTAAGCGCTACGTTCGTGAAATTCGCGGTATTGATTTGGCGGGATATGAAGTTGGCCAAGAGGTCAAAGTTGATATTTTTGCTGAGGGCGAATTTGTTGACGTAACGGGTGTTTCTAAAGGTAAAGGATTCCAAGGTGTTATCAAACGTTGGGGACAAAGCCGCGGACCAATGGCTCACGGATCGCGTTACCATCGTAGACCTGGTTCCATGGGTTCTATCCAAGCGAACCGTGTTCCGAAAGGCAAACGCCTTCCAGGACATATGGGTAGCGACACAGTTACAATCCAAGGCCTTGAAATTGTACGCGTAGATGCTGAACGTAATGTATTGCTGGTTAAGGGTTCGATTCCAGGGCCTAAGAACAGCTTTGTTAAAGTAAAAGAAACTATTAAGAAATAAATAACCCCTAAGAAAGGAGGAACAAGAAATGCCAAAAGTAGCACTTTTTAATATTAGCGGTAGCCAAGTGGGCGAAGTTGAACTGAATGATGCTGTATTCGGAATTGAACCGAACACACATGTTCTTCATGAAGCTGTAGTGATGCAGCGCGCTTCCCTGCGTTTTGGTACGCACAAAGTTAAAGGACGCTCGGAAGTTCGTGGCGGCGGACGTAAACCTTGGAAACAAAAAGGTACAGGTCGCGCTCGTCAAGGCTCCATTCGCTCACCACAATGGGTAGGCGGCGGAACGGTTTTCGGACCAACTCCACGCAGCTATTCTTACAAATTGCCTAAGAAAGTACGTCGTTTGGCGATTAAATCGGCCTTGTCGTCGAAAGTAATCGATCAAGACATCATTGTGTTGGACGCGCTCACTCTGAACGGTCCAAAAACGAAAGAATTCGCGGCGATTTTGAACAACCTGAAGGTAGAACGTAAAGCATTGATCGTAGCTCCTAGCTATGACGACAATGTGGCATTGTCTGCTCGTAATATTCCAGGTGTTAAATTTGTAGCGGCTGACGGCATTAATGTTCTTGACGTGTTAACACACGACAAACTGATCATTACGAAGGAAGCAGTTCAGAAGGTAGAGGAGGTGCTCGCGTAATGAAAGATCCTCGTGATATTATCAAACGCCCGGTGATTACGGAACGTACGGCTGAATACATGAACGACTTGAAATATGTTTTCGAAGTTGATATTCGTGCCAACAAGACCGAAATCAAGAAAGCTGTAGAAGCGATCTTTGGTGTTAAAGTGAGCAAAGTGAATACCCTGCGCGTTCCTGGGAAGCTGAAACGTTACGGACGCTACTCTGGTTACACTCCTGAGTGGAAAAAAGCATTCGTTACTTTGACAGCTGACAGCAAACCGCTTGAGTTCTTTGAATCGGTATAAAATCTTTTAAAGTAAGGAGGGAAAACTCGTGCCAATTAAAAAGTACAAACCGACATCCCCGGCAAGACGCGCAATGAGCGTGTCGACTTTCGAAGAAATCACAACGAATGAGCCGGAAAAATCCTTGCTTGCACCGCTGAGCAAAACAGCAGGGCGCAATAACCAAGGTAAAATTACTGTTCGTCACCATGGCGGCGGACATAAGCGTAAATACCGCATCATCGACTTCAAACGGAACAAAGATGGAATTCCAGGCCGCGTTGCTACGATCGAATACGATCCAAACCGGACTTCGAACATCGCTTTGATCCATTATGCCGATGGTGAAAAACGTTACATCATCGCTCCTAAGGGCTTGAAAGTGGGCGACACAATCGAGTCTGGCGTGGGTTCCGATATCAAAATCGGTAATGCTCTGCCGCTGGAGAACATTCCTGTGGGTACTGTGATTCACAACATTGAATTGAAGCCTGGTAAAGGCGGACAATTGGTTCGCGCAGCCGGTACTGAAGCTCAATTGCTTGGTAAAGAAGAAAAATACGTAACGATTCGCCTTTCTTCCGGTGAAGTTCGTAAGGTCCTGAAAGTTTGCCGCGCAACCATCGGTTCCGTAGGTAACGGTGACCACGAACTCGTGAAGATTGGTAAAGCAGGACGTAATCGTTGGCTCGGACAACGTCCGGAAGTCCGCGGTGTCGTCATGAACCCTAACGATCACCCTCACGGTGGTGGTGAAGGCCGCGCTCCAATCGGTCGTAAATCTCCGTTGTCTCCTTGGGGCAAACCGACCCTTGGTTACAAAACGCGTAAAAAAGGTAAAGCTTCTGATAAATATATCGTTCGCCGTCGCACGAAGTAATCCGCATCCTGCGGATCACTTCGCGGCATGAACGAATCTGTTTAACAAGCAGCGCAATGTGAAGGGAGGATAAATGAATGAGTCGTAGTTTGAAAAAGGGCCCTTTTATCGACGGATACCTGTTGAAGAAAGTTGAAGAAGCGAGCGCTTCGAACAAGAAAGTCGTGATCAAAACTTGGTCCCGTCGTTCCACGATCTACCCGCAATTCATCGGTCAAACATTTGGCGTATACGACGGTCGCAAGCATGTTCCTGTATATGTAACCGAGGATATGGTCGGACATAAACTGGGCGAATTTGCTCCAACACGTACGTACAAAGGTCATACGGACGATGATAAGAAAACGAGACGTTAATTTCGATAAAGTTCTTCGTTTGAGAGGAGGTAATACACATGGAAGCTAAAGCACATGCAAAATCTATTCGTATTGCTCCCCGCAAAGCTCAGCTCGTTATCGATCTGATCCGCGGCAAGCAAGTTGGCGATGCGATCGCGATTCTCCGCCATACTCCAAAGGCGGCTTCCCCGGTTGTGGAGAAGCTTTTGAACTCGGCGATTGCCAATGCAGAACATAACTATTCTATGGATGTCAATAAATTGGTGATTACGCAAGCTTACGTAAACCAAGGTCCGACGATGAAGCGTTTCCGTCCACGGGCTATGGGACGTGCTAGCCGGATCAACAAACGCACCAGCCACATTACATTGGTGGTATCCGAAAAATAAGGAGGGAAAACGTGTGGGCCAAAAGGTAAATCCGGTCGGATTACGAGTAGGGATTATCCGTGATTGGGAATCCAAATGGTACGCAGGAAAAGATTTTGGTGATCTTTTGCTGGAAGACGTTAAAATTCGTGAACATCTGAAGACTAAATTGAAAGATTCCGCAGTATCTCGGATTGAAATCGAGAGAGCGGCAAATCGTGTGAACGTAACTATCCACACAGCCAAGCCGGGTATGGTTATCGGTAAAGGCGGTTCGGAAGTCGAAAACCTGCGGGGTGAAATCACCAAGATTGCAGGCGGTAAAAAAGTTCACATCAATATCTCGGAAATTAAACATCCTGATCTTGACGCAATTCTCGTTGCTGAAAGCATCGCACAACAATTGGAACGTCGTGTTTCTTTCCGTCGTGCGCTGAAACAAGCGATTCAAAGAACTATGCGTTCGGGAGCAAAAGGGATTAAGACAGCAGTCAGCGGTCGTCTCGGCGGTGCTGAAATTGCTCGTTCAGAAGGCTACAGTGAAGGAACTGTTCCACTTCATACGCTCCGCGCCGACATCGATTACGGTACGGCAGAAGCACATACGACTTATGGCCGTATCGGCGTGAAAGTATGGATCTATCGTGGAGAGGTTCTTCCTACGGCTAAGAAACAACAAGCTGCTAAGGAAGGAGGCAACTAATCATGTTGGTACCAAAACGTGTAAAACACCGCAAGCAACAACGCGGTAGCATGAGAGGCCAAGCAAAAGGCGGCACCGAACTCAACTTCGGTGAATACGGTCTGCAAGCTCTGGAACCTACTTGGATTACGAACCGTCAGATTGAAGCAGCGCGTATTGCAATGACGCGTTACATGAAACGTGGCGGTAAAGTATGGATTAAAATTTTCCCTGATAAACCGATTACTCAAAAGCCTCTTGAAGTCCGGATGGGTAGCGGTAAGGGTAACGTAGAGAAATGGGTTGCCGTTGTTAAGCCAGGCAAAATCATGTTTGAGCTTGCAGGTGTATCCGAAGAAATCGCACGTGAAGCAATGCGTCTTGCTGCTCACAAGCTGCCGATCAAAACGAAGTTTGTGAAACGTGAAGAATTGGGTGGTGAAGCAAATGAAAGCTAATGAACTTCGCAACTTAACCACTGCAGAAATCGAAACAAAAATCGCAGGCTTTAAAGAGGAACTCTTTAACCTCCGTTTCCAGTTGGCTACCGGCCAGCTTGACAACCCGACTCGGATTCGCGATGTGCGTAAGGAAATAGCTCGTGCTAAAACCGTGATTCGTGAAAGAGAACTTGGAATTACTAGCTAAGAAGCGTTACTCGGATAAGAGAAATGCTTAAGTCCAGGAAGGAGGCTAACCATGAGCGAACGTAACAGCCGTAAAGTGCAAATTGGTAAAGTCGTCAGCGACAAGATGGACAAAACAATCGTTGTTGCTGTAGAAACCTATAAGAAACATAATTTGTACCACAAGCGCATTAAATACACGAAGAAATTTAAAGCGCATGACGAGAACAACACTGCGAAAATCGGAGATATTGTTAAAATCGCCGAAACGCGTCCGTTGTCCAAAGACAAACGCTGGAGACTCGTTGAAGTCGTTGAAGCAGCGATTATCATCTAATAGCACGGTAGCATAGACCGAAAGGAGGAAATATCCATGATTCAACCATTTACACGTTTGCATGTGGCTGACAACTCCGGCGCGAAGGAATTGATGTGTATCCGCGTTCTGGGCGGTACGGGTCGTCGCACGGCGCAAATCGGTGATCTGATCGTTTGTTCCGTCAAACAAGCAACACCAGGCGGCGTTGTCAAAAAAGGTGATGTAGTCAGAGCGGTTGTTGTTCGTACAAAACGTTCGGTTCGTCGTAAAGACGGTTCATACATCGCATTTGATGAGAATGCAGCGGTTGTTGTGAAAGAAGATAAAAGCCCACGCGGAACACGTATCTTCGGACCAGTTGCTCGTGAACTTCGCGATAAAGACTTTATGAAGATCGTTTCCTTGGCTCCGGAAGTTATCTAATAAAGCCCCTACCCCGAAATAATAGGAGGTGTAAAACAAGTGCCTAGACTGAAAAAGATTCTTGAATCTCATAACAATAAGCTGCATGTCAAGAAGGAAGATACGGTTATCGTGATCTCCGGTAAAGACAAAGGCAAAAAGGGCCGCGTCATCGCAGCATACCCACGCGAAAATCGCGTGCTTGTGGAAGGCGTGAATATGGTTAAGAAACATCAAAAACCAAATCAGCTCAACCCACAAGGCGGCATCATTGAGAAAGAAGCTCCGATTCATGCTTCGAACGTAATGCACGTTGATCCGAAGAGCGGAAAAGTAACCCGTATCGGTTACAAAGTATTGGACAACGGCAAGAAAGTTCGTGTAGCTAAAAAATCCGGAGAAGTAATCGACTAATCCAGGAACGCAAAGAAAGGAGGTCCATGATTCATGGCAACAAGATTAAAAGAACGCTTTTTGAACGAAGTGACACCTGCTTTGGTTCAAAAATTTAACTATACGACAGTTATGCAAGTGCCTAAGATTGAGAAAGTTGTTATCAATATGGGTGTTGGTGAAGCGGTAGCAAACTCCAAAGTACTTGATTCTGCAGTGAATGACATGCAACTGATCGCTGGTCAAAAGCCAGTAATCACGCGCGCTAAGAAATCCATTGCCGGTTTCAAACTTCGTGAGAACATGCCGATTGGTGTAAAGGTTACTCTTCGCGGTGATCGCATGTACCATTTCCTCGACAAACTGTTCAATGTTACGCTTCCGCGTGTCCGTGACTTCCACGGTGTATCGACGAAAGCATTCGACGGTCGTGGCAACTACACGCTGGGTCTGAAAGAACAACTGATTTTCCCCGAGATCGAATACGATCAAGTGGATAAAGTACGCGGTATGGATATCGTCCTCGTAACTACAGCGAAGACAGATGAAGAATCCCGTGAGCTCTTGACAGCACTGGGTATGCCATTTGCAAAGTAAAGAGTTAATTCTCCGAAACTATTTAGGAGGTGTCAGGCTAAGTGGCTAAAACTTCGATGAAAGTTAAACAACAACGTACGCCTAAATTTAAAGTGCGGGCTTATACTCGCTGCGAACGTTGTGGTCGTCCACATTCGGTATTGCAAAAGTTCAAAATTTGCAGAATTTGCTTCCGTGAATTAGCTTATAAAGGCCAGATTCCTGGCGTGAAAAAAGCAAGCTGGTAATTAATCAACAACGGGAAGGAGGTTTACACGTATGACTATGTCAGATCCAATTGCAGATATGCTTACACGTATTCGTAATGCGAACACAGTTCGTCACGAAACGGTAGAACTGCCTGCGTCCACGATCAAGAAACAAATCGCTGAAATCCTTAAGCGTGAAGGTTTCATCCGTGATGCGGAATATGTTGATGATAACAAACAAGGGCTGATTCGTATTTTCCTGAAATACGGCCCTAACAATGAGCGCGTAATTACTGGACTTAAGAGAATCAGTAAACCAGGCCTTCGCGTGTACACGAAAAGTAACGAAGTTCCTCGTGTCCTCGGCGGCTTAGGTATCGCGATCATCTCCACTTCCAAGGGAGTCATGACCGACAAGGAAGCTCGTCAGTCCAAAGCTGGCGGCGAAGTTGTCTGCTACGTTTGGTAATTAACGTCTTATAACAAGGAGGTGCAATAAATGTCTCGTATTGGTCGCAAACCAATTACAGTACCAAGTGGCGTCACCGTCACATTTGATAATGCCGTGATTACGGTAAAAGGGCCGAAAGGCACTTTGACTCGTGAGCTTCACAAGGACATCAAGGTAGCACTTGAAGAAAACGTGATTACTGTTGAACGTCCTTCTGATAATAAATTGCATCGTTCACTGCATGGTACCACTCGTTCCGTTGTGAACAACATGGTCAGTGGAGTAACGGAAGGCTTCACCAAAACGCTCGAACTGGTTGGCGTTGGTTACCGCGCAAGCTTGGCCGGCAACAAACTCGTTCTGAACGTTGGCTACTCCCATCCGGTAGAAATCACTCCGGAAGCAGGTATTGAATTCGAAGTACCTGTGAATACGAAGATCATCGTAAAAGGGATCAACAAAGAGCGTGTAGGCGAATATGCCGCTAACATTCGTGCTGTTCGTGCACCAGAGCCTTATAAAGGCAAAGGGATTAAGTATGAAGGCGAACGCATCATTCGCAAGGAAGGTAAGGCTGGTAAGAAGAAATAAACCTCTTCTTAACAGGCTTCACTTTCTGGCGTCTTGATAAGAAATGTGCGTAACGGTAAACCGAAGGGAGTGAAATCGAAGTCATGATTACAAAAGGTGATAAGAACAAAGCTCGTCTGAAAAGACATCTGCGTGTACGGAGAAAAATCCAAGGAACGGCAGCTCGTCCAAGACTGAACGTATACCGTTCTTCCAAACATATCTATGCACAATTGATCGATGACGTAGCAGGCGTAACGCTGGCTAGCGCTTCGACCGTTGATAAAGAATTGAGCACTGCTATCGGTAACGGTGCCAACGTGGAATCAGCTCGCAAAGTTGGCGAATTGATCGCAAAACGTGCTCAAGAGCAAGGTCACAAGAATGTTGTATTTGACCGTGGAGGATACCTGTACCATGGACGTATTCAGGCACTCGCTGACGCAGCTCGCGAAGCAGGTCTGGAATTCTAAAATATCATTAAAAGGAGGTTAACGACTTGCGTGTAGATCCGAATACTTTAGAACTGACTGAAAGAGTTGTAAACATTAACCGCGTAGCTAAAGTAGTTAAAGGCGGACGTCGTTTTAGCTTCAGCGCGCTGGTCGTTGTCGGCGACGGCAACGGTTGGGTTGGCGCCGGTATCGGCAAAGCAGGCGAAGTTCCTGATGCGATTCGCAAAGGAATTGAAGATGCTAAGAAAAATCTTGTACATGTTCCACTCGTGGGAACTTCGATTCCTCACCAAGTAATCGGGCATTTCGGAGCCGGCCGCGTGCTGTTGAAACCAGCATCGGAAGGTACCGGGGTAATCGCTGGCGGTCCAGTTCGTGCCGTACTTGAGCTTGCTGGTGTAGGCGACATTTTGACAAAATCTTTAGGTTCTTCGAATTCCATTAACATGGTCAACGCGACTTTGGAAGGCTTGTCCCGTCTGAAACGCGCTGAGGATGTTGCGAAATTACGCGGTAAATCCGTCGAAGAACTTCTCGGTTAAGGAGGGAATCTCATGGCTAAACTGCAAATTACCCTCGTGCGTAGTTTGATCGGTCGTCCGGGGAACCAACGTACTACCGTTAAAACTTTGGGACTTCGTAAAATCAACCAATCCGTAGTTCATAATGATAATCCAGCCATTCGCGGCATGGTTAATCAAGTGAGCCACTTGGTTTCGGTTCAAGAAATCGAAGGCTAAGGTTTTGAATGTTTTAAGTGCCAACAATAAATAAGGAGGTGCAACGAACGATGAAGTTACATGAGCTCTCCCCAGCACCTGGCTCCCGTCACGAACGCAAACGCGTGGGTCGCGGTACAGGTAGCGGTATGGGTAAAACATCAACACGCGGTCACAAGGGTCAAAACTCCCGTTCTGGCGGTGGTGTGCGTCCAGGCTTCGAAGGCGGTCAAAACCCGCTGTATCGTCGCTTGCCAAAACGCGGGTTTGTTAATCCAACGCGGAAAGAGTATGCGATTTTGAACATCGAGGATTTAAACAACTTTGCGGCGGATACAGAAGTTACTCCTGAACTGTTGTTTGAACAAGGAATCGTGAAAGACGCGAAAAGCGGCATCAAGATCCTGGGCAACGGTGAAATTACTGTCAAACTGACAGTTAAAGCGAATAAGTTCTCTCAATCTGCGGTAGAGAAAATCGAGGCTGCCGGCGGTAAAACCGAGGTGATCTAATGTTTAAAACCATTAAGAACATATGGCACGTTCAAGATCTGCGCCAGCGTATCCTATTCACGTTGTTTATCTTTCTCATCTATCGGATTGGATCCTTCGTTCCGGTACCAGGTGTGAACAAAGATGTCTTTGAAGCAACCAACAATACAGCAGGAAGCGACTTGCTAGGTTTTTTGAACACTTTCTCGGGGGGCGCACTTGCGAATTTCTCCATTTTCGCTCTCGGGATTATGCCTTATATCACGGCTTCCATTATCGTGCAACTCTTGTCCATGGATGTTATTCCGAAATTTGCGGAATGGGCCAAGCAAGGGGAGCATGGTAAGAAAAAGATGGCTCAAATCACCCGCTACGGTACGGTGATCTTGGCGATCATTCAATCCTTTGCTACATCGATTGGCTTTAACCGTTTGTATGGTACACAAATGGTACCGAATGCAACCTTTGCGGACTATCTTGTCATCGCTATTGTGTTGACTGCCGGGACGTCGTTCCTTATGTGGTTGGGTGAGCAAATTACGGATAAAGGAATCGGCAACGGGATTTCGCTGATTATCTTTGCCGGGATCATTGCTTCGTTCCCTACACATATCACGACGATTGCTCAATCCGAGTTTATCGTAGATGGCCAAACCTTTATGAATGTGGTTAAATCTATCGCGATCTTACTCGTTTGCGTACTGATTGTTATTGGCGTAATTTACGTCCAACAAGCAATCCGGAAAATTCCGGTGCAATATGCAAAACGCGTGGTAGGCAACAAAATGTATGGCGGGCAGAATACACATATTCCGCTCAAAATTAATGCAGCCGGCGTTATTCCGGTTATTTTCGCGGTTTCCTTGCTGCAATTCCCTGTCGTCATCGCCAGCTTCTGGTCGACGCACGGCTGGGCGCAATGGATCAGTAATAACCTGTCCACCAACCGTCCGCTTGGAATGGTGCTTTATGTTGTTATGATCATTGGCTTTACGTTCTTCTATACTTTCGTACAGATGAACCCGCAGCAAATGGCTGAGAACATGAAGAAAAATGGTGGATATATTCCGGGTATTCGCCCGGGGAAAACGACGGAAACCTATCTCACTCGGGTCCTGACCCGTTTGACGATGACAGGTGCGTTGTTCCTTGCCGCAATTTCCATCCTTCCTATGGGATTGGGAGCATTGGCCGGACTACCGCGTACAGTTTTGATCGGGGGTACTTCAATTCTGATCGTTATCGGCGTTGCGCTGGATACGATGAAGACCATTGAAGGCCAATTGATCAAACGTCACTATAAAGGTTTCATCAATAAATAGTCGGTGGGTACCAGGAGTGGGCTGTTCAATCGGCCTTGCCTGGCACCTAACTGCGCTATTTCTTGTTATAGAGGAGTCTTGGAGGGAGCGTAAGACATGAACCTTTTATTCATGGGACCTCCCGGAGCAGGGAAAGGAACACAAGCCGAGGTCATCGTTAACGAATTCGGTATTCCTCATATCTCTACCGGCGATGCATTTCGCCTGGCGATCAAACAGCAAACACCAGTGGGGATGAAAGCGAAGGAATATATGGACCAGGGACTTCTGGTGCCTGATGATGTGACAGTAGGGATCGTGCGCGAACGCTTGCAGCAGCCCGATTGCGAAAAAGGTTTTTTATTGGACGGTTTTCCAAGAACCCTTTCGCAAGCGGAATCGCTGGAGGAGTTGCTACAAGGTCTGGGTCGCAAGCTGGATCATGTCATCAACTTGAAAGTGGACCGGAACAAGTTGCTAGCGCGGCTAACCGGACGTCGGATCTGCAAATCCTGCGGTGCCACTTATCATGTGATCTTTAATCCTCCGGGTCAGGAAGGGATTTGTGATAAATGCGGCGGCGAGCTTTACCAGCGTTCTGATGATAATGAAGAGAGCGTGGGTACTCGTTTGGACGAATATATCAACAAAACCGCACCGCTTTTGAAGTTTTACGAAGATAAAGGCCTGTTGCGCGAAGTGAATGGCGAACAGGAAATCGATATGGTTTCGAAAGAAGTCATATCATTACTGCGAGGTTAGGTGTAATGATCATTTGTAAATCCGAAACGGAACTGGGCTTTATGAGAGAAGCGGGGCGGATCGTTGCGGAAACGCACAGGCTTATGGCGCAATCGATTAAGCCAGGAGTTACGACGGGGGAACTCGATCAACTCGCCGATAAATACATTCGCAGTCAGGGCGCCGTGCCGTCCTTTAAGGACTACAACGGTTTTCCTTACAGCATTTGCGCTTCGGTCAACGAAGAATTGGTACACGGTTTTCCTGGCAAACGTAAATTGAACGAAGGCGATATCATCACTCTGGATATTGGCGCGGAGTACCGTGGGTTTCATGGCGACTCAGCGTGGACTTATCCGGTAGGCGAGATTTCGGAGGAAGCCAAGAAACTACTGGAAGTCACCGAAGGATCGTTGTATGCGGGTCTTGCACTCGTTAAGCCGGATGTCCGGTTGTTCACGATCTCGCATGCCATTCAGCAATTTATCGAAGCTGCCGGATTCTCGGTGGTTCGGGAATATGTCGGACACGGCATCGGCTCGGATCTGCATGAGGAACCGCAAATTCCCAACTACGGATTGCCTGATCGGGGCCCGCGGCTTAAGCCGGGAATGGTCCTGGCCATTGAACCGATGGTTAATGTAGGGAAGCGATATGTCAGAACGTTGGAAGACAACTGGACAGTGGTTACGGTTGATGGCTCATTATGCGCTCACTTTGAGCACACAGTAGCCGTGACGCCGAACGGTATGGAAATTTTCACGAAGCTGGATGCGTAGGTGATGAACGTGAAGCACCGCATAGAACCGCAGATCGGTCAATTGGTGAAAGTTCTTAAAGGCAGGGATGCCGGGGCTATTTATGTGATTATCGGGATCGTAGACGACAGATTCGTCTGGATCGCGGACGGAAACAAACGCAAGTTTGACCAGCCAAAGCGTAAAAATGCCCAGCACCTTGAGCTACTGCCCATAGTCAGCAGCGAGATTGTTCATAATTTACAGGAAACCGGTCGGGTGACGAATGGCAAACTGCGGCATGCAGTGGTCGTTTATCAAAATACCGCCAATTCTATGGCTGAAGAGAAAGGAGACTGACTGTGGCTAAAGAGGATGTCATTGAAGTCGAAGGCACGGTGATTGAGCCGTTGCCGAATGCAACATTTAGAGTTGAGCTTGAGAATGGTCATCAAATTCTCGCTCACGTTTCCGGCAAGCTGCGGATGCACTTTATTCGTATTTTGACGGGAGACAAGGTTGTGATACAGCTTTCACCTTATGATTTAAGCAAGGGACGTATCACTTACCGTAAATAATAGCTATACCATTTACCGAAAAAGTGTGGTACAATATTCAGGTTGAGTTGTTTCAAGGTTCTATTTATGATTTACAAGCCTAAGAATGCTTCGCAAACTAGCGGATGCTTCAGGGTCCGTTTTACTTAATGTAAAACAAAGCTTATCCTTACGAAGTAGTTTTGCTCAGCAAAACTTTAAGGAGGTAATCAGCATGAAGGTAAGACCTTCTGTAAAGCCGATTTGCGAAAAATGCAAAGTCATTCGTCGCAAAGGCAATGTCATGGTGATTTGCGAAAATCCGAAACACAAACAAAAACAAGGTTAATGAAGGGGGTGTAGCGTAAAATGGCACGTATAGCTGGTGTGGATTTGCCACGTGATAAACGCGTTGAGATCGCCTTAACTTACATTTTCGGAATCGGTAAAACGACTTCCCAGAAAATCCTGAGCACAACAGGCATCAATCCGGACACTCGTGTTCGTGATTTGACGGAAGATGAGGTTAGCAAACTACGCGAAACGATCGACAAGACGGTCAAGGTTGAAGGTGACCTGCGTCGTGAAATTTCCTTAAATATTAAGCGTTTGATCGAAATTGGCTGCTACCGTGGAGTGCGTCATCGTCGCGGCTTGCCGGTTCGCGGACAACGTACGAAAACGAATGCCCGTACTCGTAAGGGTCCTCGTCGTACTGTAGCGAACAAGAAGAAGTAAGAAGGGGGGATAACAGACAATGGCTAAACCAAAGAAAGTCGTACGTACTAAACGTCGTGACCGGAAAAATATTGAATCTGGTGTGGCACATATCCGCTCCACCTTCAATAATACGATTGTTACCATTACAGATCCGCATGGTAATGCGATCTCTTGGGCCAGCTCCGGCGGCCTTGGATTCAGAGGCTCTCGTAAGTCTACTCCATTTGCTGCGCAAATGGCTGCAGAATCTGCGGCTAAAGCAGCCATGGAACATGGCATGAAGAGTGTTGAAGTTATGGTTAAAGGTCCTGGTGCAGGTCGTGAAGCCGCTATCCGCTCCTTGCAAGCGGCAGGCCTTGAAGTTAACATGATTAAAGACGTAACTCCGATTCCTCATAACGGCTGCCGTCCTCCAAAACGCCGCCGCGTTTAATGAAGCCGTACTGAAGCTGTGGTATAACAATAGGGCCAATTGGAAACAATGGTTGTTTAGGCATACTGCATGATCGACTTCAGCAAACCTGGCAGTTTTCAAGGAACGACGTTTTGAAGGAGGGGTACTTCGTGATAGAAATCGAAAAGCCAAAAATTGAGACCGTAGAAGTTAACGATGAAGGCACCTATGGGAAATTTGTAGTAGAACCACTTGAGCGTGGGTATGGCATCACATTGAGCAACTCGCTTCGCCGGATTTTGCTCTCTTCTCTGCCGGGTGCTGCGGTAACCTCGGTCCAAATCGATGGAGTTCTGCATGAATTTGCAACCGTCCCAGGCGTAATGGAAGACGTTACGGAAATTATCCTGAACTTGAAGGCTCTTTCGCTTAAAATCCACTCGGACGAGGAGAAAATCCTTGAGATCGATGCGGAAGGCGAAGGAGTTATCACAGCAGGTGACATCCGTGCGGATAGTGATGTTGAAATTCTTAATCCGGATCTGCATATTGCTACGTTAGAGCCGGGATCAAGACTTCACATGCGTATTTATGCGGGTCGCGGTCGTGGTTATGTTCAAGCAGATCGGAACAAACGAGACGATCAGCCGATTGGTGTCATTCCTGTCGATTCGATCTATACCCCGATTACTCGCGTCAACTACGCGGTGGAGAACACCCGTGTTGGCCAAGTGACCAACTACGACAAGCTCACGCTTGAAGTGTGGACCGATGGCAGTATTAGACCTGAAGAAGCGGTTAGTCTCGGTGCCAAGATTTTGACCGAGCATCTCTTCCTGTTCGTGGGCCTCACGGACGAAGCGAAAGACGCAGAAATCATGGTCGAGAAGGAAGAAGACAAGAAGGAAAAAGTGCTTGAAATGACGATAGAAGAGCTTGATCTCTCCGTTCGTTCCTATAACTGTCTTAAACGTGCTGGTATCAATACGGTACAAGAGCTGACCACGAAAACAGAAGAAGATATGATGAAGGTGCGTAACCTGGGTCGTAAATCTTTGGAAGAAGTTCAAGAGAAGCTTGAAGAGCTTGGTTTGGGATTGCGTACAGAAGAGTAAGATAGCTTGAATCGTTCTAGCGAAGGAGGGAAAACTCATGGCATACCAAAAGTTAGGCCGCGATGCCAGTGCACGTAAAGCTTTGTTTCGTGACTTGGTAACCGACCTGTTCTTATACGAGCGCATCCAAACGACGGAAGCGAAAGCGAAAGAAGTTCGTTCGATCGCTGAGAAGCTGATTACCA
This sequence comes from Paenibacillus sp. 1SOY10, assembly GCF_056836745.1. NCBI lineage: Bacteria > Bacillati > Bacillota > Bacilli > Caryophanales > Paenibacillaceae > Paenibacillus > Paenibacillus sp. 1SOY10. The sequence continues at coordinate 64,746 of NZ_JBXENK010000015.1, forward strand.
AAGCAAAACGTGGTGATCTGCATGCCCGCCGTCAAGTAGCAGCTTATGTTCGCCGCGAATCTATCGATGGTGAGCAGGATGCAATCCAAAAGCTGTTCAGTGAATTGGCAACTCGTTACTCCAGCCGTCCAGGCGGATACACTCGTATCCTCAAGCTGGGACCTCGCCGCGGTGACGCTGCTCCTATGGTTTATCTGGAACTGGTAGACCGGGCTTAATTCCCGGCAGACCACTTTGTTCTACTTGCAAAAACTCTCTGTCGGCTTGCCGCCCAGGCATGGCTTTCGGAGAGTTTTTTTATGTATGTGTCTGGATAGCTTGACTAATCCGACCTAGAAAGGAAGAACCCGATGCGTAATTTGCTTATGACTGTCAGCTATGATGGGACTCCTTATTTTGGATTCCAAACACAGCCGGACGGCAATACGGTGCAGGATCATATCGAAGCCGCCATTCAGCATCTTACCGGAGAGACCATTAAAATTCATGGTTCCGGACGTACAGATGCAGGAGTACATGCCCGTGAGCAGCCCTTTCACTTTCATACAGAATCGCAGATCCCTGTGGAACGCTGGAGAATGGCGCTAAATGGTCGTCTTCCTGCCGACATTCGGGTTATTTCCGCCAAGGAGGTCCCATTAGCCTTTCATTCCCGGCGATCAGCCAAGCGGAAAACGTATCGATACACCATCAATGCTAATCGGGTGCCAGATGTGTTCCACCGCAACTACCAGCTTCATCATCCGGGTCAACTTGATTTGGAGGCGATGCGTGAGGGCTTACCTTTTTTATTGGGAACCCATGATTACACCTCGTTTGCCTCCCGTCACTCTACGAAGACAAGTCATGTTCGTACTATATATGATGCACGTCTGGTGATGGACCCATCCATGGATATTCCCGGCAGTGGAATCAAGGGACAAGATCAGGGTGTCATTCATCTGTATATTACGGGGAATGGATTCCTTCAGCACATGGTTCGTATCATCGTGGGGACTTTGCTGCAAGTGGGAGAAGGAAAACGCGCTGCTGTCAGTATGAAGGATATTCTGGAGGCGAAGGATCGGGCGGCAGCCGGACCAACGGCTGAAAGTAAAGGACTTATGCTCTGGAATGTGGAGTATGAAGATCAATGATTCGAGTGAAACCCTGGCAGGTGTCATACGTAACATATGGAATATGATCGCCCGAGAGAACCACGTCATCCAGGCTACGACGAGGATGTTCCACGTTCTTTTGACCGCAAGGAGACACGGTATGGGGACGATAAGGGGTATCACAAGCGGAAGAAAAAATCAGTGCTAGACGTGTTTGGAGATTTGTTTGATTAACAGGCGTAATTCGCGAAAAAAAGCTTGCAAATTGATCCTGTATTCTGTAGAATAAAAGTTGTGTTTTCTTGATGGCTATCCCACAGCCCCCAATCGAGAAAGCCGATTGAGCTAGTTTTATTAACTAACCAAACATGAAATGAAACGATCAAAGATAAAGATGCTGAGAAGGTCATGTACCCGAAGAGCAAGATCGTTCTCAGCATTACTGAACCATAACGGATGAAATTGAAGGAGGATCTTTACATGCGTACCACTTATATGGCGAAGCCAAGCGAAGTTGAGCGCAATTGGCATATTGTTGATGCCGAAGGCAAAACGTTGGGCCGTCTGGCTAGCGAAGTTGCTGCTCTTATTCGCGGTAAACACAAACCACAATTTACTCCACACGTTGACGGCGGTGACTTTGTTATCGTAATCAACTCCGAGAAAATTGCTTTGACAGGTAAGAAATTGGATAACAAAAAATACTATCGTCATTCCCTGCATCCAGGCGGTCTGAAAGTAACCGTTGCTAAGGATATGCTGAGAACTAAGCCAGAACGTGTAATTGAAGCCGCTGTTTACGGAATGTTGCCTAAGACTCGTCAAGGCGAGAAGATGAAGCTGAGACTGAAAGCATATGCAGGCAATGAGCATCCACACGCAGCACAAAATCCTGAAGTTTACGAACTTCGCGGTTAATTAAAAGGAGGACAGTTTCATGGCACAAGTACAATACTATGGGACAGGTCGTCGTAAACATTCGGTAGCTCGTGTTCGCCTTGTACCGGGTGAAGGACGCATTGTCATTAATAAACGTGACATCAATGAATATTTTGGTCTGGAAACTCTTAAACTGATCGTTAAACAACCTTTGACTTTGACTGAAACGTTGGGTAGCTATGACGTATTGGTTATCGCTCATGGTGGCGGTACTTCTGGTCAAGCAGGCGCAATTCGTCACGGTATCTCCCGTGCATTGCTCAAAGCAGATCCTGAGTTGCGTTCCAGCTTGAAGAAAGCTGGCTTCTTGACTCGTGACCCACGTATGAAAGAACGTAAGAAATACGGCCTCAAAGCAGCTCGCCGTGCTCCTCAGTTCTCGAAACGTTAATATCCCTTGTATCTCAAGGAATCTCAGCCCTTGGCCCTCGTGGTCAGGGGCTTTTTTTTTACGCACACTAAAAAGAGCCTATCCCAATGTCATCAGTGATAACAAATGGGCAAGCTCTAACAAAAGTCACCTTGGGGGCCAGGTTAGCTATCGTTTAAAAGCCCGACAACACCTGATCAAGGAATTTGTCTGCATCGCTATTGAATTTCCATACGATCCCGAAAGGATCAACCAGCATTCCAAAGCAAGAGGACCAAGGTACGCTTCCTAACGGCATAATTACATGACCGCCATCGGACAATTGGTCAAAATATTGCTGCAGGGTATCTTTGTCATCAATCACAATAGAAATGAGTACATTATTCCCCTTCACAACCTCACCCATGGTACTCTTCATAGATGGTAACACGTCGGATATCATCAATCGTCCACCGGCAAACTCCAGAGACGATTCCATAATCATAGCCTGCTCAGGCTCCGGTAAGGGGTACTCAGGATTCTGCGGAATGTCACCAAAACGAACCTTCTTTACATGATCGGCTTGAAACGCCCGAGTATAAAAAGTGATTGCTTCCTCTGCGTTACCATCAAAATTCAAATACGTTATTACTGCCATTGTAATACCTCCTTTTTTGTATATAGACAGTATGAGGTATAATAGGTGACATCTTTGTTGTCATCTATTTTGCAGTAGGATAAAAAGTAATTTATGCCTTATAAAACAGGCAAGCCTGAACACAGGAGGTACGTATGAACAGACTGGAGCGGTTGATCTCCATTGTAATGATTTTATTGCAAAAAACTACAGTGTCAGCCTCGGCGTTTGCCAATATGTTCAATGTTAGCAAACGCACGATTCTTCGTGATATGGAAATGCTGGGCTTAGCCAACATTCCGATTTATGCCATTCATGGGGTTCATGGAGGCTATGCTATTATGGATACCTACAAATTGGATAAGCGCTTGTTAACTCAGGCAGACCTGGAGAATTTGTTGACTGCACTTAGCGGACTGGAGCAATTGCTGGTGAGTAAAGAAGTGGAGCTAACGATTAAGAAAATACAATCCATGCTTAGCTCTACCTCACGTAAGGGAGTTATTCAACTTTCCTTCTACGATTGGGAAGGTCGGTCAGACACCCATTCCATTCTGCATGTATGTCAGCAGGCCATTGCGCAAAACAACTTGCTTTCTTTCGACTATCTCGATCGGAACGGAGTCGCTACAAAAAGGACGGTGGAACCTTACTATCTTCATTTCAGCGAGCGGAGTTGGTATCTCAAAGGTTATTGCCTTGATCGTCAGGCATACCGAACATTCAAATTGTCCAGAACCGAGCAATGCAGGTTGGAACAGGGGCGATTCTCCCCAAGAGAGGATAGTGCCAGCAATCTGGAGCCAAAGAATTATTACAGCAAGCTCGTCGATATCCAAGTGCTGATCACACCGCGTATCAGAGAACAATTAGTTGAGAGATATGGCCGCAAATGTATTGATGCCTCTAATCCGGAGCGTCTGATCGCTTCAATTGGCGTTCCTCAGGATCGGGAGGGGTTTCAATTCTTGGCTGGGTTCGGGTCAGACATTAAGATTATTGAGCCTTTGTCCTATGTGGAACAATACAAAGCATTCTTGGCTGCCATGCTTGAGGCTTATTAAGCCTGAAGCCCATTATAATGTGCAAAAATTCACATACATGAAAAATGCCCCCATGTTACTATCTAGGAGAAATAACAACAATGTAAAAAAATGGGGGTCGTTATTTTGAAAAATATGAAAGTGATTGGATCTGTACTCATCCTTGCCTTGGTACTTGCCGCTTGTGGTGGCAACGCTCAAGAACCTGCGAACAATGCTGCTGCGGGGAACGGCGGTGGCAATGATGCAGCAGCACCAGCGAGCGGTACAGCGGCTGGTGGAGATCTGCAAGATGGAACTTATAAGGGGATTTATGACCGTAAGGACGTAAGAAACTGGATTGCATACGTTGAAGTTACAGTGAAAGATGGAAAGGTCGAGAAGGCCTATTATGATTACACCAATGAGAGTGGAGATTTAAGAACCAACGACGAGAATTACACTAAGGCATTTACTGATTTCAACAAAATGTCGCCGCGTGAAGCCTTTGATCAATTGGGAACCAAGCTGGTAGAGGCCCAGGATGCGTCCAAGGTAGATGCCGTGACGGGAGCAACCCATTCCTCGCGGAACTTCAATGAATTGGCGGCTGCAGCTCTGGAACATGCCAAGACAGGGGATACCAGTGATGCTGTAGTTCATCTTTATGACGATGGCACCTATAACGTAGCGGCCGAAGCCTTCGATGATCATGGCTGGAAGCCACAACTGGAACTGGTGATTAAGGATCACAAGATTGAATCGGCCAACTTCGACTATACGAATGAGGAAGGCAAGCTTAAGACAGAGGATGAAGGGTATAAGGCGGCAATGGAGCCTAAATCAGGGACTTATCCGGCCAAGTATACGGAAGAGCTGGAGAAGGCGCTGATTGATAAGCAATTAGTTGGCGATGTCGATGTTATTGCAGGAGCAACTACATCCTCCAATAACTTCAAGGCTCTTGTAGAGTACGCTTTGGATGAAATGGCAGAAGTCGGAGATACCTCAGCCCATGCCATCAAGATAGAAGAGTAATCAAGTACAACGCTAGATGAAAAAAGGATCTGCTTCCTGATATTCGGGGACAGATCCTTTTTTTGATGCACGTCCCTTTTTATGGGTTGACTTATAACGATGTTGTTTTATACTCTAATTATAATTCAAATGTGTTTAGTGGGAATTATTCCATCTATAACCAACCTATTGCGGGAGGTCCGAGAACATTGAACTTGTTGGAAAAAGAACGGCTCATTGAAGAGAAGGCGGAGGAACTGGAACACGCGGCCCCGGAAGAAGTCATTGCCTGGGCTGTCCAAACCTTTCCGAACATCACCTTTGCCTGTAGCTTTGGCGCTGAGGATGTCGTGCTGGTCGATATGCTGCAGAAGATTAGCCCTTCCAGCGATATCTTCTACCTGGATACCGATTTTCATTTTGCAGAGACCTACGAAACTCGAGACTTGCTGGAGGCGAGGTATGAACTTGAATTTGTGCGGGTATCACCCAAGTTAACTCCCGAAGAGCAGGCACATCAGTATGGTGAAGCACTTTGGAAGACAGATCCTAATGCATGCTGTAATCTGCGAAAGGTAGAGCCGCTAACCCGAATTTTATCCAATTATGAGGCATGGATTACCGGCATACGCCGGGATCAAGCGCCAACTCGGGCTAACGCCAAGAAGATTGAATACGATAGCAAATTTGGCCTCATCAAATTTAATCCTATAGCTCATTGGACGTCAGAAGATGTGTGGCAATATATTCGGCAGAATGAAGTCATATACAATCCATTGCATGAGCGCAATTATCCGAGTATTGGTTGTGAGTATTGTACGCGGCAGGTCATGCCTGGAGAGGACCCGCGTGCAGGACGTTGGGCCGGATCGGAGAAAACGGAATGCGGTCTGCACAAATAGTGCAGAAGACGGTTCCATGGAAATCACGACTGGAGGAGATCAAGTGACGAGGATTTTACCGCATGGAGGTAGCCTGATTAATCGGTTAGTAACAGGGGAAGAGAGAGAACACCTTCTCAGTGTGGCCGGAGGGCTTCCCGCCATCCGCCTCAATGCCTGGGCCATTTCCGATTTGGATTTGATTGGAGTAGGAGCCTTCTCGCCGTTAACGGGCTTCTTGAACGAAGCCGACTATCACGCTGTAGTGCAGAAGATGCGGCTTCAGTATGGCACCCCCTGGAGTATTCCTATCACTCTCTCTATTCCCGGAGAACAAGCCAAAGCTCTGGAAATAGGTGAGCGGGTTGCACTGGTGGGCGAACAGGATGGAATTATATATGGTCTGCTGGACATTGAGAGTATATTCGCTGTGGATCAGGGAGAAGAAGCACGAAATGTATTCAAGACCGATGATCCGGAGCATCCCGGTGTCAAGAAGTTGCTTGAACGCTCTCCTCATTATGCAGGTGGTTCCGTACAGGTGCTGAATCGACCACAGCCGGAGCGCTTCCGGGAATTTTATTTTGATCCGGTAGAGACTCGGCGTATTTTTGCTGAGAAAGGGTGGAGAACCGTAGTTGGATTCCAAACCCGTAATCCTGTACATCGGGCCCATGAATATATTCAGAAGAGTGCGATGGAAATCGTCGATGCGTTATTTCTGAATCCGTTGGTAGGGGAGACGAAATCCGATGATGTTCCTGCAGATGTGCGCATGAGCAGCTATTTGACCTTGCTGACGAACTATTACCCTGAGGATCGGACCTTTCTAGGGGTATTCCCTGCGGCGATGCGTTATGCTGGGCCAAGGGAAGCCATATTCCATGCCATTGTGCGGAAGAATTATGGTTGTACGCACTTCATCGTAGGTCGGGATCACGCGGGTGTAGGCGACTACTACGGGACCTATGAGGCCCAGGAGATTTTTGGCAATTTCACAGCGGAGGAACTGGATATATCACCGCTGTTTTTTGAGCATAGCTTTTTTTGTACCAAATGCGGCAACATGGCTTCCAGCAAGACCTGTCCTCATCCTCACGAAGATCACTTAACCTTGTCTGGCACCAAGGTGCGAGGACTGCTGCGTGAAGGAGTGTGTCCACCGCCAGAATTTACAAGACCTGAGGTGGCACAAATCTTGATTGAAGGGATGAAGCAGCACGTACCTCAGTAACTGCGTAATAACCGCAGGTAGTAAGTCATATTTGTCCACCTTGTCCCATATCATGAGTAATGTCATGAAGGGAGAAAGGTGGCTTTTTTATGCGCGATCGTGAGAAAGTGACGCTATGGATTTCCTTGAGTCATATTAAGCTGACATTATTGGGTGTCTTGCTACTGACGCTGGTGATGGGGGTTGCCCTTTATCAGGTGCCTGCCCAAAAGGTATGGAAGTATTGGAGTTTGCCGCTGGCCGGGAAGGTGATTGTCCTGGATGCAGGACATGGCGGACCGGATGGAGGAGCGAGTAGTCGGGAAGGTTTGATCGAGAAGGATATTAACCTGGCCGTGTCTTTATACCTTCGTGATTATTTACAGCAAGCGGGTGCTATTGTGGTCATGACCCGTGAAGAGGATAAGGACCTTGCTGCTCCGGATACAAGAGGATATAGTAAACGCAAGACAGAGGATTTGAAGACCCGAGTTCGGTTTGTGGAGGAACAGCAAGCCAACTTATTGGTGAGCATTCATATGAACAGCATTCCTTCGCCACGCTGGCGTGGGGCTCAAACCTTCTATTATCCCAATCATGCTGATAGTCCAACCCTGGCTGCAATGGTCCAGGAGGAGTTGACACGGAACTTGGAAAATACGGATCGGGTCGCCAAGCCGGCGGACCAGAAGGTGTACTTGCTGGAGACGGTTAAGATTCCTTCGGTACTGGTGGAAGTAGGGTTCTTATCTCACCCTGAAGAAGCACGTCTGCTTGGCAATGAGGCTTATCAACGCAAGGTGGCGGCTTCCATTTACCAAGGGATTTTGCGATATTCATCTGGCGAGAAGGGACAAACCCCGGCACAGGATGTCAGGTAATGGTATAATAAACAACATCATGGACCTGTCCATTATCTGATAAAGTCGAGGTGCTGTTATTGGTAACGAAGGAACAACTTCAAGCGGCTTTGCGGCCAGTTGCGGAGCCTGCTTCCGGATTAAGTCTGGTGGACTTGCAGTGGATTCGCGATATCATGATTAAAGAAGACAGAGTATCGTTAACCGTACTGTGTGTAGACAAGAATAGTGAACAACAGGCTGAGGTGGAGCGGGATATCCGTGAGCGACTATCTAGCCTGGGTATTCCGGATGTGCATCTGCGCGTCCGTGAAGCGTCTGAGCAAGAGCGCGAGGCGGCACTGGGGCCGCAGCCTGTAGATGAAGACGAAGCTCCTCAGCCAGCCCTTAAAGGGCATGGCGCAGGACTAGAAAAGTTGCCCATTCTCGATCCGAGGTCTGGTGTGCAGTTCATAGCCGTGGCCAGCGGCAAGGGAGGCGTCGGCAAATCTACCGTGACGGTGAACCTGGCGGTGTCCCTGGCCCGGCAAGGCAAGAAAGTTGGACTCATTGATGCCGATATCTATGGCTTCAGTATTCCCGATATGATGGGAATTGAGGAAGCACCGTTGGTGGAAGAAGGGGAAATATTGCCGGTGGAGCGGTTCGGCGTGAAGGTGATGTCCATGGGATTCTTTATCCAGGATAATAATCCTGTTATTTGGCGAGGACCCATGCTCGGCAAAATGCTCCGTCAGTTCTTCAGCGACGTGCGGTGGGGGGAACTGGATTACCTGCTGCTCGACTTTCCGCCCGGCACGGGGGACATCGCTCTGGACGTCCATCAGATGATTCCGCAGAGTCGGGAGATCATTGTGACAACCCCGCACGCAACGGCTGCTTTCGTAGCTGCCAGAGCGGGAACAATGGCACTACGCACCGAGCATGAAGTGCTGGGTGTCGTCGAGAATATGGCTTATTATGAATGCTCCAAATGTGGCAAGAAGGAATATGTATTCGGGCGTGGCGGCGGAGCGCAATTGGCCGAAGCGTTGCATGCAGAATTGCTGGCCCAAATTCCGCTTGGGGCACCGGATAATCATCCCGCGGAGCCAGATTTCTCCCCATCTGTCTACAAGGCCGAAAGCCGGGTTGGTCAACTATATGCTGATTTAGCCCGAACCATCGTGGCAAAATGCGAAGACTGACCCCGCAGGGTCAGTCTTTTTTTAACCTTAAGAAGATTCTTCACCACCACCGCTGCTTTCCTCTTCACTTTGCCCACTTTCTTCCTCGCCGCCGCTCTTTTCCTCTTTCTTAGGCTCCTTCTCCACACTTGGCTGGAGCTGTTCCTGAACGACGGTCTTCAACAGTTCAAGCACTTCCATACGGAATATAGGACTTTGCATCGCTTCCTGCATCACCGTCATGGATTGCTTACGGTAATCCGGGGTCTTGGTTAGATCAAGAAATATCTTCATGACTTCCGGAGATTTCATCATCTCGGATACCGATTTCTGATACGTAGGGTCCTTGATTAATTGCAGATGCAGATCCTTGCTCTGGGAATTGATGGCCTTGGCAAAGTCTCCGGCAAATTGCGGGTCAGTCATAATCTTCTCGATTTCCTTCTTATATTCCGGAGAAGTGATCGTTTCCTTGACCGCCATTCTGACCTCGCTGGAAGTGTTAGAAGGGAGCAGCATCTTCACACCCATTGTCCCTCCGCCTTGTGCTTGTCCTCCACCTTGGCCTTCTTCACCACCACCGCTTCCACTTTCCGAACCGCCGCCTTCCTCTTCGCCGCTGCTGCTCTGAGGAGTGCTGAGTGCCTCATATATGGCCTTCTTGCCTTCATCCGTCTTCAGGATGTCAATCACCATGGATTTGGTTTCTTTATAGCTTCCGCCTTGTGAAGAGGAGGAGCTTTGTTCAGAACCGCATGCTGCTAACGGAAGAGTAAATGCACATAAGAAGCATAAAATCCAACGGATAGCCCGCCCTTTCATGGTCCCTTCCTCCTTATCCTTATTACTAAGGTTAGTATGCAGACTCACGGCAGATTTATCCCGACCAAAAGCGGGAAAACCATGGTTTTTTAACGGGATCGTTGGTAAAATATTTCGGTAGTGGGGGTGTATGGTTTGAACCTGAAAAATTGGCTTTATTTATTTTGGACAACGCTAGCCGTTGGTGCGGCCGGTTCGTTGATCGTAGGTCTGTTGATACAATGGACGGACACGATGCAGTATAAGGGAATCACTGACGTACTCGTCAATATCGGAATTCTGCTCGGTGTTGGTGTGATGGTCAGCGTTTATTCGCAAATGGGCTTTTTTGCTTATTTGATGGTTAATTACATGGGGAGTGGAATATTCTCCAGAAGGGTATGGCAATACATTCAACTGGTGTTTGCCGTTTTGGCTCTGCTGGAATTAATGTTCTTCCGCAGCTTCATGGGGGTCGGCGAGCGGGGGAATTCCGATCTCATCTTGGGTGTGGTGCTGTTGTTCATCGGGCTGGGCACTGCCTATTACAAGGTCAAGATGACTAATGCTACGGCCTGGATTCCTACTTTGTTCTTTATGCTGGCGTTCACCATTGTGGAGATGGTGGGTGTATTGCAGATTAATGTCAATCAAGCTACGGCCTGGATTGTTGCACCACTGATCGCTTGCAATGCATATCAAATTTTAATTTTGCACCGTGTTTTGAAGCCTCGAAAATAAACAAAACAACGCCCAATCTGGTAAATTGGGCGTTGTTTGCCTTCCTATTCACATACCGACCGCTGTATTAATCTGCTCTTGCACCCAGGTTTGATCTCGAACATCATTGCCTTGAACGCTGGCCTCTTGAAGAAGGTCAGTCACGCTGACGAATTCGTATCCTTGCTTTCTTAATTCATCGATTACCAGCGGCAGTGCCTCATGGGTTTGCTTGACGGAATCGCTGGCATGAAACAAGACGATATCGCCAGGGTGGGCTTTCTTGGTAACACGGTCCACAATCGTTTGTACGCCTTTGTTCATCCAGTCCTGGGAATCGGTGTCCCATTGAATAACTTGATATCCCTGATTGGCAGCAATCTGAAGCACTCTCTTATCAAAATCTCCATTGGGCAAACGAAGCAAATTCGGAGCCTTGCCCGTCAAATCGCTTAGGATGGTGTGAGCTGTGCTAAGCTGCTGCTGTATTTCCTCATCACTTAAGCTGCTGTAATTGACGTGCTTATGACCATGGCTGCCAATTTCATAGCCCTGCTGCTGGATGGCTTGCACAATTTGCGGATGAGTTTTGCTCCACGGGGAGGACAGGAAGAAGGTGGCCTTCTGCACATTCTTATCCTTAAGCACCTTCAGGATGGGTTCAGCCCGCGTATCGCCCCAACTGATATCGAAGGTCAGGGCAATGACTTTTTTGCTTGTGGACACACTATAGATGGCCGATGGTGCGCCCTCCTCGGAGAACACGGTTACGTGTCCCTGCTCTACGTAAATGATGCCGGCCGTAAACAGGGCTGCAACAAATACAAAGAAAAACCGCTTGATTTTCTTCCCGCTCAGGACATAGAAGAAGTTATTCATGAAATAATTAGCCCCTCTCTTCATCAGAATGAATGATATGGAACTGGTCCGCTTGTACAATGTATGCGGTTATCCAAGCTTTATGACGTCCTTGTCCCTACAACATAGAAGGAGGAGATAAAATGTTCTCAATCCGGCATTTTGGCCGAGACATATTTAAATATAGAACAGCGATGATGATTGCTCTGATTATTTTTGCAGCGGGAGCTTTCGTGGGAGCAAGTAATGTAGAATCCATAGCTGGCTTGATTATGCCAGAAATTGAGCGTTTGGGGGAGCATAGTCGCAACTTGGCAGCATCGGACAATCCTGAGCTGAGCTTCTTCCTCTTTATTTTTGCAAATAATTCGATCAAAAGCGTAGCTATTATGCTGCTTGGCGCATTGTTGGGAGTCATTCCATTTTTCTTTCTGCTCATGAATGGCCTCATATTGGGATTTGTAGTTGCCTATGCAGGCTCCGGCGGGACTAATGTTTTGGAGATGATTGTACGGGGATTGTTGCCGCACGGGATTATTGAGATTCCGGCTATACTTCTGGCTGCAGGCTTTGGTATGCAGTTCGGTTATCTGGCCTTGAAGAGTCTGGGGGAGCTTGGAGCAAGGGATGCTTCCGACCGGACCGTGAAATGGCGGGAATTCTTTGTCAGCCTGGGGCGCGGTGCAGTGTGGATTGTTATATTACTGCTGGTGGCCGCTATCGTGGAGAGCACCTTAACCTTTTATCTAATGGGAGGCACCTCATCCTAATTCTAATTCATGGGATAAAACTTTTCTTCCGCATTCATAATTTTCCAAAAATATGTGCATACCATTAAAGCGCCTTTAGAAGTTGGTTTCGGCTTAGGGGGAGAGGGTAATGTTTGATAACGACGTTCCCCCGTGGCCTGTACCGGATAACTATGCTGAGCGAGGAGATGTTGCGCAATGTTGGGTATGCTATTTACCGACCATGAATACAAGGAATTGGACTATGTGCTTAGAAAAGAATTAGATGAAATGTTACTCGATATGAGCGATATGCGGCTGGATGAGGATATACGTCAGGCCATCGCCAACCGTTACAAAACGGTATTTCGGATGTACGCTCGCTTTGCTCCTTCACGAGAGCTATCTAAATATGCCCGCCGGGTACGTCTTCCACAAGCAAAGCCCTAATATGAAATTAGGAGTTGACGGCAGGGCGAAGCTTATGTTAAATTAGCATTCGTCCCTGCTTTGGGCGGGATGAGCTACAGGCTAAGCGAAAAAGAGTTAAATAAGTTTTTTCAAAAAACTCTTGCAAAAACAGCATTGCCTGTGATATATTATAAAAGTCGCCGCTGAAACGCGGTGATGAAGTAAAAGACAGGTTGATCTTTGAAAACTGAACAACGAGTGAGTAAGAAATACAGAGAACGAAAGTTCTCGTCAGCAAG
>NZ_JBXENK010000016.1:0-66512 GCF_056836745.1 Paenibacillus sp. 1SOY10
ACGTAACCAGAAGGAGTTACCTCCTTGTAAATCGTCCCGTCCTCGAAGGAATCAAGACTCATCATATCCGGCTTCAGCTTGACCACATTGCAATGTCCCCAGCCCCCGTAATATAAGTAAGGCGTACCATCGTCATCCAAAAATATATGCGGATCAATAGGCTGCGCACCGAAGACAAATTGGTCAATGAGAGGGTGACCAAGCGGATCGATGAACGGCCCTTCTGGCCGTTCTGCCACCGCCACCCCGATGCCACCAAGCTCTTCATTGCTCTGAATATCATTAGCTGCAAAGTATAGATAATACTTACCATCCTTCTCAATCGGGGAAGGAGCCCAAACCGCTTTATTGGCCCAGGACACACCGGACAAATCCAGGATTCGCTCCACCTTGGTCCACTCAATCAAATTATCGGAATGAAAGGCATCGAAGAAGATCTGCTTTTCATAAACATCGGAATACGTGGGATAAATCCAGTATCGGCCGTCAAATATTCTGGCCTCAGGGTCGGCGTACCATCCAGCAAACAATGGATTTCCAGATTTTCTAGTCATGGCTCCACTTCCTTTCTCCATTATCCACATGTCAAGCCAGTCAGCTTGAGCTTGATTGCTATGCTTAACCGCTATAGATCGCAGCGGATACGGCTTCCTTCAACCACACCTGCATGAATCCCGGGCTTCGATTGTCCCAGGCATAATAGGGAATCAAGGTATACCGCTGCCCCGCCCGGTCCAGAGCGTTCATGACGGTCACTCCTCCCAGTACATCATCCTCCCTTGCTTCCAGGACGAATGACAGCTCCGAGGAAATCTCAAAATGATCGTACGCCAAACCGGGGTTATCCGCCTGCTCCAGACAATACACGATAGGACCACGCTGGAAAGCAATCCTCCCTGCATTTGCCTCCACCTCCGGCCGCGCACGGATTACCCGGACAGACATTTCCATCTGATAGTCCACGGAATCTCCGGCACGCCATAACCGTTCCAGAACGATGTAGCCCTGTTGAACAGTGACGTCTTCTGCGGGTACAGGCACGCCGTTCACCGATACACGATAGCTCCGGCACCATCCCGGAATTCGCAGCAGGATGGGGAAGCTCTCCTCCTGATTCGGATGCACAAATAAATGAACACCACCGTCCCAAGGATAGCCCGTTTGCATTTCCAGTCTAATCGCATTCCCGCTTGGAAGCTCTGCCTCAGCCTGACCGGCCATGAATTGGTTACAGGCAATGCCTCGATCCGTCACTGCATACGCGTACCCGCTGATTGAAGGAAGGAAGCGCGCCAGATTTGTAGGACAGCAAGAGGTATGGAACCACTCGACCCGATGATGATCACCAGAGGAAGCTAAGGGATTGACGTAAAAGAAGTGGTCCCCTGACATCGAAATTCCGGACAGCACGCCATTATATATCGCCCGTTCCATAACATCCGCATATTTGGCATCCCCATACAGCAAATTCATTCGGTGGTTCCAGAATACCAAGGCAATAGCCGCGCAGGTCTCGCAATAAGCGCTTTCATTTGGAAGATCATAATCCTCTGTAAAGCCTTCATTATGCCGCGATGGTCCAATCCCACCTGTCACATACATATTGCGCTCTACCGTATGCGCCCAAACCTGCTGCAAGGCATCTCCATAGGAAGCATCGTCCGCAGCACTCATCACATCAGCCATCGCTGTGTAAAGATACATCGCTCTGACTGCATGACCAGTCACCCGCTTGATCTCCCGAACGGGTACATCATCCTGGCAATACGCCGGACCCCATTCCTCCTTATTCCAAATTTCTCCTACACCATGTCCGTGGCCCCGTTCGTCCAAGAGCCATTCCGCCAGCTTCAGATAACGCTCCACCCCGGTCGTTCGATAGAGCTTAACCAGAGCCAGTTCAACTTCTTGATGGCCCTCTACCCAATGGCGTTTGCCAGGACCAAACAATCTGTCATAATGATCTGCCAGCCGGCAGGCCACGTCCAGAAGCTTCCGCTTTCCCGTTGCTTCGTAATACGCTACAGCGGCTTCCAGCAGATGACCCCCATTATACATCTCGTGCTTCTCCATATCGGTCCATTTCTGTTCATGTGCCCCAAGCGTATAATAGGTAGTAAGATAACCATCCTCTTCCTGGGCGGCTGCGATCAGATCGATAATGCGATCCATCTCCGCCTCCAGTCGCTCATCACGTACTGACATCAACGAGTAGGCAACCCCTTCGAGCACCTTGTACACGTCCGAATCGTCATAATACATCCCCTGATGCTCGCCGCTCTCCAGACCGCCGGCTTTGGCAAAGTTGGCAATACGTCCTGTTGACTCACATTGGGCCAGGCAAGTAGGAAGTGTTACGCGATTCAATGTCTTCAGACGGGGCTCCCAGAATCCGTCCGTTAACCGAACCCGGTTAAACGGAACGCCCTTCCAACGCTGGGTGTTTGAGTTAAATAAGTTCACTTGGATTAGTCCCTCCCTTTATGTTCAACATTACCCTTTTAAGCCGGTTAACGTAATCCCTTCCAGAAAATATTTTTGTCCAATTAAAAATACAACCACGCAAGGCAGGACCACCGCAGCGGAAGCTGCCATCAGCAAATCCCATTGGGAGGTGTAAGCCCCCTGAAACATCTGCAAGCCAAGAGCCAGCGTAAACTTCTCGTTAGACTTCAAGTAAATTAGCGGTCCAAAGAAATCATTCCAGGCATTCAGGAAGGTGAACAAGGACACAACGATGACCGCGGAACGGCTGAGCGGCAGAATAATTCTGCTGTATATCTGGAAATACCCTGCTCCATCCACGACAGCCGCTTCATCAAAGTCTCGCGGAATGGTCATATAAAACTGTCGCAACAAGAAGATATTGAAGATTCCCCCACCGAAGAATGCAGGTAATATGAGCGGCATGTAGGTATCGTAAAAACCAAGCGAGCGCCATCCCAGAAAGGTCGGAATCAACGTAACCGCACCTGGAAGCATCATCGCCGACAGCAATATAGCAAATACCGCATTACGCCCTTTCCACGAGATACGGGAAAATCCAAAGGCTGCTACCGAGCTGCTGATTACCGTACCTAATACGGAGAAGAACACAATGATCAACGTGTTAAGAAAAAAACGGTCAAACGGCAAGATCGTTAGTGCCCGCGAAAAGTTATCCCATTGCACCGGACTTGGAATCCATACTGGCGGCATAACGAAGATTTGCCCTAAATTCATTAACGAGCTGCGCACCATCCAGACAAAAGGGATGAGGAACATGACAGAAATAGCAATTAGCGCAATATAAGCCAAGGTTTGCTTGAGTACGGCAGGTCTCATGGGCGTCCCTCCCCTTCATAATGCACCCAGGATTTGGCCGTACGGAACACAAACAGGGTGAATACCGAGATGATGGCGAACATAATCCAGGCCAATGCCGAAGCATAGCCCATTTCCGTATCCCGGAACGCCGTACGCCATAGATAGAAAATATAGAACAAGCTGGCGTTATTCGGGCCGCCTCCCGTCAGAATATACGCTTCGTTGAACACTTGGAACGCTCCGATAATTGCCATTACAGTATTGAAGAAAATGGTGGGGCTTACCAGCGGAATCGTAATATGGCGCAGCTTGTGCCACCAGCCCCCTCCATCAACATCGATGGCTTCATAATATTGTTGGGGGATGCCACTAAGGCCAGCCAGGAAGATAACAACCGTCCCGCCGATCCCCCACATCGTCGTCAGAACGACGGATGGAATGACTGTGTTCTCGGCATACAACCAGGAACTCGTCGGCAAGTTCAAGCTGCTCAACATCTGATTGACCAGACCTAAATCCGGATTCAGCAACCACATCCAGATCATCGCCGTAGCTACTGCCGGTACAATACTCGGCAAATATACGATAGTCCTGAACATGGCCCTCCCCTTGACATTCATGTTAAGCAGCAAGGCAATAGCAAGGGATACCAGAATGGTCGCCGGTACCTTGAGAACTACGAAATAAAACGTGACCTTCAATGATTTGACAAACAGCTCATCCTGTCCAGACATAAGCTGGGCATAATGCGCAAATCCAACCCATCCAGTGGCATCTTTGAACACACTGTAATCGGTCAAGCTCAGAAAGAGGCTGACAATCATCGGCCCTGCCGTAAAGATAAGAAACCCCAGCGTGGCCGGCAGCGTAAACAATAATCCCCAGAATAAAGCCTTCCGCTCTTTCGTGCGAACAAGCTGGCCTTGCGCCGGAGCCGTTTGCATGCGAATTTCAGTAGCCATGGTGGCCTCCTTATGAATGGAACGGCCGCTCGCTTAAGCCAGGACGCGGTGATAACTACTATCACCACCCGGAGCAATCGGCCGTTCGCTTAAAATGATAGGTTATTGAATATCCCGGCGTCCCTGCACTTGTGCTTGCGCTTTATCAGCGATGGAGTCCATCGCTTGCTGAGCGGTTTGCTCGCCAAGCCATAATTTGTCCAGGGCCGGAGTAACTACGTCCATAATTTTGTTGAAATTCTTGATGTAGCCGGTTGGTGATTGACGGCTGTAATTCAGCATCATATCAATAGCTGCATCCTTGTAGCCTGGTGTACGTGCCTTGGAGTCAGCCGTCCATTTATCAATCAGCTCCGGCTGCTGATACCAATCCTTCAGAGCCGGCATCCATAAGCCTTGATGATTCAGTTCCAATGAACCCTCGGGATCGGTTAATGCCTTCACAAGCTCCCAGGATTCCTCGGGGTGCTTCGTTGATTTGAAGATCGAAAAGATACCACATACCACCGTTGTGATCGGAGCCTTCATCACTGGCAACGGAGCGACATCGTAATTTACCCCCGTCTTGCTAAGGTCAAAGTTAGCCCACTGACCATCGATGACCATCGCCACCTTCTTCGTCTGCAAAGCTACGTTCGTGCTAGGTACATTTTTGGCTTGCACCGGCGAAGGCGCCACATGGTGTACATTGATCAAATCCGCTACCTTCTGGAGAGCTTCAACGGCTTCCGGTTGATTCAACCCAAAGGTTTGACCATCCTCGGATACAAAATCGCCGCCATTGCTGAATATAAAGTTGGACCAGGTTCCCCACCAGCCATTGGCCCCACTAACTCCGAATTGCTTGATTTTCTTCGGGTTAAAATCGCTTTGGGTCGCATTGTTGCCGTTCTCATCCAAGGTGAGCAGCTTGGCGGCCTCTACAAATTCATCCCAGGTCCATGTCTCCATGGCCTTTGACGATGGCGGTTCTACCCCCGCTTCCTTGAAGAGGTCCACATTATAATAGAGCAGGAAGGTCTCAGGACCTGGCCCAATACCAACCATGTTGCCTGGCTCTGCATAATAAGAAATGTTTGGAACAAGGTCCTCTGCACCGAAGTTAGCATCTGATTCCAGCAACGGCTCAAGGTTCAGGAATTTGCCCTCCTCGGCAAGAGGGAAGGCAATCGTTGCCGATTCAACCATGGCTACATCCGGCTCCTCATTCCCGGCCACCATCGTTGTCAACTTGGTATCATAGTCGGTTGGAATACTCTCCAATTTGACTTTGACATTCGGATGCGAAGATTCGAAGCGGTCAATGACTTTCTGATAAGTATCTATTTCACCTGGAGTCCCCCAAAGTGTCAGCCTTAGTGTAATGGTCTCCTTGGAGCCGCTATCTGTGGACGGGGAATCACCTGTGCCTGTATTTGCGCTTCCTCCCCCATTGGAGCAGGCGGACAGTACGGTAGTCGTCAACAATAACATCATTAACAGAACCGATATCATTCTTCTCGTCAGTCTCACTCGGCATAACCCCTCTCGTTCGCGCTTGAATAGATAACTCATAGCTGCAGTCTATGATGCCTTTACTATAGCAGCAAGAATGCGCTTCCAAAATCCATCGATGATTTGATTTGGTGGACTATTCTTCGTTGTTTGCGGGCAGACGTATCGTGACTCTTGTCCCTTCCCCCGGTATTGAGGTGATGAACACCCCGTAAGGAGCCCCATAACGCAACCTGATTCGCGACAGCATGGTTTGAATGCCTACGGAAGAGATATCCCCCCGCTCGATATGTTCCAGAAGCTCCGACGTTATGCCACAACCATTGTCTACAATCTGAAAAATTCGTGTTCCTTCCTCCAATCGGCCAATGATCGTAATTGCACCGCCCTCCTCAAGCTCCCCAAAGCCATGAAGAAGTGCATTCTCCACAAAGGGCTGGAACAATAGCTTAGGTACCTTATAACCATACAGCTCAGGAGCAATATCATAAGCAACCCTAAATTTTCCTTCAAAGCGGACAGACATTATATAGAAGTAATTTTTCATCCATTCCATTTCCTCAGATAATTCCACCGCATCCCAGTTCTTGCGGGTAGTATATTGCAACATGCTGGACAAGCAGACAAGCATCCGGCTTAATTCGCGCTGCTGGTTCTCGATAGCCACCCAATTCATGACATTCAGCGTATTATAGAGAAAATGCGGGTTCATCTGCAGGTTGAGCGCCTGAATTTCCGCCTGCTGTTCCTTCAGTTTAATCTCATAATTCTCGGTCACCAGCTTCTGAATACGCTGGTTCATATTATTGAATTTACGGATCAAAATACCGAATTCGTCGTTGCCCGCAGGCTCAATCTGCATATGGAAATCCCCTTCGCCCACGAAGCGCATCGCCACCAGCAACTTCTTGACTGGCACCGTAATCCGCGCGACGACCAGGAAGGCCAGTCCGGCAGCAACAAGACCTAGCACAATAGCCAACGTTAACGTGGACAGCAAAATGGGTGGCACGATATCCTTGACCAGGGCCGACTCCGGAATGACAACTATGGACAGCCAGCCTGTAATGGATGAACGGTCGAAGCAAATGAGCATATTTTGCCCGTCCAGACTGATTCGCTGCGTTCCGCTTCCCCTGCCGAATAACCCAGTGGCCCAGTCCTCGGTGAAGCGTGCCGTCATCTGATACTCCTCTGAGCCCGCAACAATGACTCCATCCGGACTCAGCACCATGTAGTGCGAATCCTCCGGTATGCTACTCTCGAAGAGTGAGCGAAACAAGTTGGCCTTCAGGCTAATGGACAGCACCGGCCGCTCCACCCCGGGATCAAGATTCTTCATGGAGCTGATGTCCAGATATGAGAAGTTAAGCAGACGTGCCGCACTAAACAGATACTGGTAATCATAATTATCGGCAATCGAGAGCCAGGGCTGATCGAACATGTCCATAAAGTTATAGGTCGGGTACCACACCATCCTCCCTCCGGCCTCCCTCGCTTTGCGATAAACATCCGAGAGGGTCGGATCACCCTGCGGCATGTTCCGCTGGGGACCGAAGGTATAGTAAGTCGTCCAGATTTGGTAGGTGTACAAATCCTCATTCTGGGCAAAATGACGGCCCAACACCTGAGAGATTTTACGGTCAGCCATCAATAATTCACCCTGATTGTCTGCATTCAGGTTATTAAAAATATCGAACAGCTCCTTGTCCGCGAACAAGGTGGTACTGTCGTTCTCTATTTGCTTCAGCTTTCCATCAAGGACTTCATTGTTCTTCTTCACAATTTCATACACATTCTCCTGAGCTTGCTTGGTTACAACTTGCAGGCTCGTTCTGTAGAACAAGACGCCCAAAATAATAAGGGGCAGCGAGATTAATATCAGATAACTGGTTAGCAACCGGGTTCGCAGCTTCATCGGCGAAGATTCCCCAACGATTTATGCCGGTAAGCCTCCGGCGACACCCCCACATAACGTTTGAAGATGCGGCCAAAATATTTGGTATCCCGGTACCCGCTACGCTCGGCAATATCGTAAATTTTAAGTGTACACTCGGGATCGGACAGTAATTCCTTAGCCCGGTTGATTCGCGTCTCCGTAAGAATTTCCGAGAAGGTCCTGCCTGTATAATTCTTGAATAAGGTACTAAAATAAGATGGATTGAAATAAAATTGCTCGGCCAAATTCTCCAGAGTCAATTCCTCCATATAACGGCTTTGAATGAGCCGAATTGTGGCCTCGGCCGCATATTCGCCCCTTCCCCTTTTCTTATCCTGTAATTCTCGGCGGACCTCCAGTAACCTTGCCTCCAGCACGGATAGAAGGGCAAACATCGTCTCGCAGGCAGGAAGCTCCTTCGCCGAAGTCTCGGCAAGGCGCAGGGCCGTTTCGCGATCCAGCAATTCTCCGCAGCGGCTTTTGAGCATCATTAGAGTAAATGCAGCTCCTTCCTTCAATGTATCCGGATTTGTCCAGCCGCCGTTTGCCAGCTCTTCAAAGGCTGTTCGGCACAGGCCCAAAGCCGCCTCCGCCTCTCGTGTGCAAAGGAAGGCAAACAGTTGCTCATGATCTAGATTTAGACGGGTTGCTGTCGTTTCAGGCCTTTCCCAAGCAAAGACGACCCCTTTCCAGCCATCATGGAAGGTTAATGTCAAGGCTGCCATAGCAGTTCGGAAGGATTGCGGCCCCCCTTCCAGCAAACGCTTACAATGAACTCCTGATGCATGACTTAATCGCCCCCCTGCATACTCCGGAGCGTAAGACATACGTTCCAGCGCGTGTCTAACCAGGGGAATTTCTGGGCATTTCCCGGGGTTCTCCGAGCCTCCAGCTATGAGAGTAACCGCAAGCACACGACCCGGTTCTTTCTCCAGCATCCAGCTTCTAGTTGTTCCCACGCAAGACCAGATTTCACGTAGCTCATGGCATAACCTTGCTCCCGACTTCCCTGCCGAAAGTCCATCACCGGCACAGAACTCCGTCACCACGACAAAGCCCGAATTGTCTTGCAGTTCAGCAACTTCGGGGCCTTGTAAAGACTCTGATGGCACAAGGCCCTTAAGCCAAGAGCCTAGGAGCTCCTCGGCCTTCGAGTCAGTGCGGCCCTTATCCTCCCTCAATTGTTGTTCAATTCTCGACAGGACCTCTTCCACCTTATCCGTGTCCACCGGCTTTAGCAGATAATCATAGGCCCCATATCGCAGAGCCGTTTGCGCATATTCAAACAGATTGTACGCAGACAAGAAAATGACCTTAGGCTGCAAGACGAACGTTGACAGCTTCTCCAGGAAGGTGAGACCATCCATATGCGGCATGCGAATATCCGTCAATACCACATCCGGCTGCCATAGGGGCACCATATCCAAGGCCTCTGCTCCGTTCTTTGCCATCACCACTTCATACTCAGGCCGTATGCCCTGTAACAAATGGAACATCCCCCGGCGGTGCCTGGCTTCGTCATCCACGATCAAGATCTTCATCGTATCCCTCCCATGCTGCCTCTTCAACATTTATTATAGTGAAAAAAGCCACCTCTCCCATAGCAACAATCCTTGGATTTGGTGGACTTTTTTTAGAGTATGCCAACGCTCCTCTTTTTTTGAACATACAAAAAAAGCTCCCCGGATTCTCCGAGAAGCTTCTTCTACAATTTGATGCGGTCGAGAGGACTCGAACCTCCACGGGTATACACCCACTACCCCCTCAAGATAGCGTGTCTGCCATTCCACCACGACCGCGTTTGGATAAAGCCTTACTTAAAATGAAACGAACATTTGTTATTATATCTTCGTTGCCGCTAAAAGTAAAGCTGTAATTATGGTTTCCGGTCAGCCTTCTCTTGACGCCAACGTGTAAACTCAATATATTCTCGTACCAAAGCCCGTTCCGATTCGGTCAGAGAATGCATGAAAGTATCCCAATCCTCTTCTCCTGTTACATAATCAACCTTGTCTTCCCGTATATATTCAGCCTGCTTCTCTTGCCCCGTCATAAGCCAATCCAGGCTAATATCAAAAAAAGCGGCGATTTCAATCAGTTTATTGGTACTGGGCGTAGACTTGCCTCGCTTCCAATCCCCCAAATTGCCTGTGCTGATGCCGAGTTCCAGACAAAATGCCTTCTTGGTCATCCCTGCCTGCTCAATTAGCAGTTCAATACGCTCGTAGATTGACAAATTTGATCCAACCTTCCTTTGTTACGTTATTACGTAAATAAGTAATTTATAGTTGTTTAATGACGTAAATGCGTATATAATATGAAAATGAAACTTCGCCTCTATCTTAGCACAGCGTCGGCAAGACTTAACAGGTTCGGAGAACCACCCTTAATTCATTTATAGGAGCGAACTCGCCGTGAACCCATCCCCTCCATGGAAAGAAGCCTTTCATGCCCTTAATCAAAGTATTGCCATTCTTACTGCCGATGGAACAGTCGTATACATTAACCGTACCTGGGCTAACCGGGCTAGAGTGTTCGGGCTGGCTCCCCTCTGGGACCGCCCAGGGAACAATTTGCTGGACTACCTGCGAAGTCACAATCATCGGCTTAAGTACGAAGCCGCACAAGAACTGTTAGAGCATGTCCCCCTGGTTCTGGATGGAGCCATCCCGATCTATGCCACCGAGCTTTACATGGCGGTACCGCAAGGGGATCACTGGTTTCTGGCCGAAGTCACTCCGTATGGTGAAGAAGGGCAGTCTCCCCAAGGCCTCGTAGTCACTTGTACCGACATTACCCGATTGAAGGAACAAATTCGCAAGATGGAACACGACTTGTCCCATATCCGGACATTACGTGGTCTGCTCCCAATCTGTGCCGTCTGCAAGAAGATTAAGGATGAGCAGGATATCTGGAGTACCATTGAAGCTTATCTGATTAAGCACACGCACGCAGAGTTCACACACGACATTTGTCCCGACTGTATCCGGGCACTTTACCCCAAATACGCAGCATTCCTTGACCTGCCGCCTGAGGGAGAGCAATAGAGGCTAGCCGTAGTTAGTTTAGTTAGCTTGTTCAGCACGTCGCGACCGCCTGGTCCATTGCTGTCCTACCGTCGCCCCAACCACACCACCAAGAACAAGACCCAGTCCTCCTGAGTGAAGCACACCAGCCAACACAGCCACCAGCGCACCACTTGTCGCAGCCAGCATCGAGGCTCTTGTACGGTCTCCCCCGGCCAGCAGGGCAATGAACAAGGCGGGCAATGCAAATGAGAGAATCGTAGCCAGTTCTGCATTAACAAAGCTACCCAAACCGATACCTATCGATGTTCCAGCTACCCAGGAGCCATAAATCAGTAAGGCAAATGAAATATAATAAGCAGGTGTCAATGGATTCCCCTGAGTTGCTCTGCTAGAAGTAACGGCAAAGCCCTCATCTGTAAGGCCTATTGCAGCCAGCCATTTCTGTGGCTCCCTCCACGACGTCAAATAGGGCCCCATCGTCGCGCCATACAGAATATGACGCATATTGAGCAGCAATAATGTGGTAACAATCGTGACCGGAGCGGATGCCGAAGTAAGCATTCCCAGCAACATGAACTGGGCTCCCCCGGAGAAGATCCACACCGAACCCAGCATAGCTAATCCCCCATGCAGTCCTCCTGCGGAAGCCAACACTCCGTAAGTCATGGACAGTGGAAAATAAGCAATCACAATCGGCAGCGCATCCCGCATCGCCTGTGCCATATTTTCCTTACGCTGAATATGGTTCATCTTCTTGTCCCCCTTACCCCCATAAGTACATAACCGCAGCATAAAACAACACACCGGCAACTACGGTCAGCAGAAGACGACGTGACCACCAGGCTACGATGCATGTCGGAATGGCCGCAAATAACATGGTATTCTGAGCAAGCGGAAGGAAGTGACCTTCCTTCAACAGCAGCAGTGGCCCAATCAGCGCGCCAAGTACCGCCGGGGATACATAAGATAACCACTCTTTGGTTGACGGAGACCACTTCACCCGGCTTCCCAGGGTTAATGAGCCTGCCCGAAACAAGTAAGTCCCCGCTCCAATCAAAATGATAATCCAAAACTCGGTTCCCACGCCCTATCCCCCTTTATTCTCTATCGGATATATACCATTGGTTATACAGAAAGAACCTTGCTTGGACGCAAGGTTCTTTCTGTATCGATGCGGTCGAGAGGACTCGAACCTCCACGGGCGTACGCCCACTACCCCCTCAAGATAGCGTGTCTGCCATTCCACCACGACCGCATATTCAATTAACGATTGGAGCTAATATAATAATGGTGACCCGTAGGGGATTCGAACCCCTGTTACCTCCGTGAAAGGGAGGTGTCTTAACCCCTTGACCAACGGGCCATATCTATAGGTGCCTTAAGCGGCGACAAAATTGAGTATAGCAAAAACTATAGTACCTTGCAACCCTATTTTTCCTCTGCATTCATCTCTACCTCCAACTATTAACAAAGGCGCCGTCCTTCCCCATAACGAGTAGTTACGGCGCCCGGGTCTTTTAGTTAGTACATCCGAATATTATCAAAGCTAACCTTATTGTTATATCCAGCTCGCACACCTAATGAGCCATTATGATAAGTATAATCCGTTCTATCGATGAGCCGAGTATTATTGACATACACCTGCATACGGGGACCGGTAACTACGATTTTCAATGAATACCACTCGCCCGGGTTAATGGAGAAAAAGGCTCCTCCCAGATTAGTATAGCTGTTATTAAATTTGCCTAACCAGACAGAACCATCCGCTTTGATGCCCGCCCCGTATCCTTTGAAGCTATCTGTTCCCACTGCCAGTTGACTTGTATTCCAGATTAAGCTACCTTCTCCACTATCATGGAGACGAATGTCACCCTCAATTGTGTAATTCAAACCTGTCGTCCGTTGATTAAACACCGATTTGGCAAAGGCAGCCGGAGAAGTGACTGTATACACTCCATCCTGCAACAACCAGGTCCCTCCATAACGGATCCAGCCCGGGTCCGAGTTGCTATCAAATGAGTTCGAATACGTGTGAGGAGTTACCACGATATTATCAAACCGGACAGTGTTACCGAAGCCTCCTCGTACACCTATCGTCCCTCTGTTATACGAGGTATCCGTGTGGTCTAGCTTCAACACGTTATCTACAAACACTTGAATTCTGCCAAAATTCTTGACTACCTTCAAGTGATACTTGGTGCCAGATGATATAGGAACGGATGCCCTGGATAGCTCCGTATAATTATTATTGAATTTACCCAGCCATACCGTGCCGTTCGTATCAATCCCTGCGCCGTAACCCTTAAAGTGGTCGGTGCCGTTGGCCGGGCCTGTCACGTCAAAGATCAGGCTGGCCTGACCCGCATCGTTCAGTGTTATATCTGCTTCTGCCGAATAGTTGACCAGGGAGATATAAGGATTAATGATCGATTTGGCTGCACTCGCCGAGGTGACCTGATAAGCTCCATTTGACATAGTCCAGGTTCCTTCGTATTTCGTCCAGCCCACGTCATGGCCATCAGAGAAATCGTCTGAAAAGTGGGTTGGCAGCGTGAGGAACTTGATCTTTACGTTGTGTCCGCCTTCAGAACGTAGGGCAGAGGTCATTGCGGCAATTTCATCGGTTCCCGTTTGATATAGACTGGCCCAGTAATAATCCGGGAAGCCTCCCGGCCATAATACCTCGTCATTGGTATACCAGGTTGCGCCATAATCGTTGCTGAAGGATAATTTGCTATTATTACTGGTAACGGCCAGCCGTCCATCGCTTAGCGAAAGAATGTAGGGTGCACCATTCTGATTGGGAATGGGGTTCCCCAGACCACTCGACCAGGTTACTCCATCCTCAGACACCTTATAGTAGATATTGCAACCTGCCGTTCCGCAAACCTCATAGGTCAAAATATATTTTCCATTATTCATCTTCGTCCATACCGGCATCCCCGGTCTCGAGGCAGAATTACCTGTATCCCAGGCCGCAAAAATCTCATTGCCCCACGTTGCACCATTATCTGAAGATATCTTCAAGGAGATAACTTGACTATAGGCTGGTGTACTTGCTGCATATTTCTCACTGGCATAATAGACAGCCACACGTCCATCATCCAGGAAGCCCAAATGCGGCTCATACACTCCTCTGCCGCCAAGTGTCCCGGGCGCACCGACGTTGCTGTCAATATTGCTGAGATAGGTCCAGGTCACACCCCCATCGGTGCTTCTGTATACAGGAAGATAGAAGGTTTCTCCCCAGCGCACGGAACGTGCCGCCAGAACAATATCCCCTGTAGGCAACTGGATCATCTGCCCGTTATCAAGATCGCTTCCCGGATCATCGATTGTACTGAGCACTGTCCAGGTGCGGGCATTATCCGTGCTTCTTGCTATCTGGAGCCGGGTTCCACCATTAGCGTCCCGAGTATACCCATTATTATTGTAGATGGTATACACCGAGAGCCAATGACCGTTCGATAACTGAAGCAGCCGGCCATACTCCGAACCGAAGGTGCCAGGATGTATTCCTCTTGCATCTGTCCCGGCATCCGTAAAGACAGGGATATTATTTACAGTTACCTCACTCTGTACCGTCGCTGGACCTCCTTCGGCCAAAACCTGGGATACCACTAGAAGCATGATTAGCAGCGCAATCCCTACACTCGTTAATCTTCTCAACACCGTATCTCCTCTCTACTCTATTCTCCCTACATCCTTACATTTAAAGCGCTTACGGCTTAAGCTATAACTTTCACCTCCCCGAATTGATTTTATGGTAATCAAACAACAAATATGATTTAATACATAATTATTGTAATTTTAGACGATTTTTCCTGTTCAGATTGGAATAAAAGCAAAAAAAGAGCATCTTCTCAAATGAAGATGCTCTTTCTATCAACGGAGAGAGAGGGATTCGAACCCTCGCACCGCTTACGCAGTCTAACCCCTTAGCAGAGGGTCCCCTTATAGCCACTTGGGTATCTCTCCAAGAAAATGGCTCCCCGAACAGGACTCGAACCTGTGACAACTCGATTAACAGTCGAGTGCTCTACCAACTGAGCTATCAGGGAACGTTTACAAATGAAGCAAGAACATCACCTAATTTATCACGCTTCCGCGTCAAAGTCAAGATCATGGGAGGTTCAGGATGCCGCCATTCGCCAAAATAAAGAACCATCGTCTCCATGATAGGAAGCGTGGTTCTTGTATTTTTGCGTATGAATCAGTTCTTGCTTCGTCTTCGTCTTTCGTGTTCTCAAATCGGCTGAAGCAAAGGGGCTACGGCTAAGCTCAGGACTTCGCTTCCCCTCCCGCACCAGCTTCTGGCGCAGCTTCTTGGCTTTGGATCGGGCCATGCTTATCACTCCTTAATGATATGAATATGCCTTCATTATACCATATCAGGAGTTATCAAGTACCATCAGTCGTAGTCGCCCGGCACATTGTCCGCAGCGGTAACGACTTGGGTCCACACGCCGCTTACGTAAATACTCCATTCCACAATCCGTGCAAATCAGCTTGTACCGATGAGGCAAAACCTTGCGCTCCTTCCCACCAGGCAAGGAATGACAATATCTGCTGCCACCCACCCGCTGCAATAACGCTTTGAAGTCTGCATCCCGGTGACGATATCCTCGCCCTGACAAATGCAGGTGGTAATGACATAGTTCATGCTTAATAATACGCTCAACCTCATCCTGGCCGTAAGCGGCAAGCTGGGAGGGATTAATTTCAATATGGTGGCTCTTCATGAAATAACGACCTCCAGTCGTCCGTAGCCGGGGATTAAAGCTGGCTTGATGGCGGAAGGGTACTCCGAAAGAATGCAGCGAAATCTGTTCGACCCAGGCTTGTAATTGTTCATTTGTCATGGACTCTCTCCTTCCCGCTGTCTCTCTCTACTACTTGAATTTTAACTTCTTCTTACGCTACACTGTCAAGTAGGATGGTTAGAAAAGGAGAATTGAAAAGCATGTCCACAATGAGGTATGTCATTTTGCAGCAAGGGGAGCAGTTGGAATTTGTTGAGATGCCCGCAGACTACGCCTACCAGCTTAGTGCATTGAACCTGCGTCTTAACAAGGAAATAGCCAAGCTGACAGCAACTCAGATTCCGGCTTTGCCGCGCGCGGTGGCCGAGTGCGACCGTCTGGACCTGCTCCATGAGTCGCTTCAGATCAAAAGTGGCCTGGCTTACATCAATGAGCTTGAGGCCTCATTTGCTGCGATTCAAGAAGAGAATTACCCGCTAGTCTCGCTATTGACCGAGATTCGTGCGCTCCAAGCCCAATTGGAACAATGGTATGAAGAAGAATACGCGTAAGTTCGAAGAATGATGCACTATTTCGGCGTCCGGCCTGCCAACAACCCCTGGTAATGAGGGGAATGCGCAGGCCGGATTTTTTTATTCTGATTCCGAAGGACTTGCACGTTCCGGGGAGATGGCCCATACCCTATCCATACGAGGAATCACCGAGGAGGAGATACGCTTGCCAAATTGGCTCAGTCATCAGATTATGCGTGCCTTTCACAAGAGAGACCGCCGTCAAATTCGTTTGCTTAATGACTGTTGGTTTTTTTATTACAATCGGCAATATTCCCAGGATAAGAACGTGCAATAAATCCATAGAAGCCGTTTTGGATTATCCCCTCCCTGCGAGGGGATATCCCTTTAAATTAAAATAATTGAAGGAAACTTTGGAAATATCACGAATTAGTTCTCCTGTGGGAGAAAGGAGGCGTGATGATGCACAATCTTGAATTGATTCGGAGTTTTCCTTATTTCGAGCATCTAGATACGGCTGATTTGACTAAAATTGCACCATTATTCATTACACGGGAATATGATAAGGGAACTGCAATCTATCGGGAAGGCGAAGAAGGGGACGAGCTATACCTGATTCAATCCGGACTTGTTCATGTATACCGGAATGATGAGAATCGGGAGATTATTTTGTCCGTACTTTGCGAAGGGGATTTCTTTGGAGAAATGGCCCTGCTGGAAAGCATCAAACATAGGACCTCCTCTGCCCGAACTATCGAAAGATCGGTGTTATATGTATTAAAACGGCTAGACTTCATGACCCTGCTCCACCATAACCCCCTCATATCGATGAAAATTCTGGAGACTACGTTATTAAGGCTCCGCAAGGCCAACGAGATCATTATGGATCTAACACTGCTCGATGCCCGCGCACGCATTGTCAAGACGTTGCTAAGACTGACCGAGCAACATGGGACTAAGCAGCCGGATGGTGTTCTGATTGCCTTTAAGCTGACCCATCAGCAGTTGGCTGATATGTCCGGTACCGCTCGCGAGACGGTGACCAAGGTCATGCTGGAGCTACAATTCAGCGAGCTAATTCAAGTAGAGAAAAAGATGGTGCTGATCCGGGAACCGCTGCTGTTAAGACAAGCTGCCGGATTATAGCTCAATACCAAGAAGGCCGAGCGTGCCCGGAACTTCTCCCGGCAAGCTCGGCCTCGCAGTATTGCTAGCTGTCCATCCGTTAATCCGGACGCCGCATGGTCAAACCAACTCTTCCCTTCTTGATATCCACATTCAGCACCCATACAGTCACATTATCCCCTACGGACACAACGTCCATTGGATGCTTGACGTAACCGTTGCTAAGCTGTGAAATATGCACCAACCCATCGTTTTTGATACCGATATCCACAAAAGCACCAAAATCGATGACATTTCGCACCGTGCCATGCAATTCCATCCCTGGTGTCAAATCCTCAATCTTCAACACATCCGTACGGAAGATCGGTAGCGGCAGCTCTTCCCGTGGGTCTCGACCCGGACGTTGCAAGCTCTCCAGAATGTCGCGCAAGGTAGGCACGCCAACCTCTAGCTTGGTAGCCAGTTCGCTTACCTCAAGTGCCGCCAGCTTCTCGTTCAGTTCCTTGGTCCCTAACTGACTTAACGCAACACCCAATTCAGCGAACACACGGTTGACTACATCATAGGATTCCGGATGGATTGGCGTACGGTCCAACGGGTTCTCCCCTTCTGCAATCCGTAGAAAGCCGACACACTGTTCAAACGTCTTGGCCCCCAGGCGCGGTACCTTCTGCAACTGCTTCCGGCTACGGAACCGACCGTTCTCTTCCCGGAACTTCACGATATTCTTGGCCGTGGTTGCGTTCACCCCGGATACATATCCCAGCAAAGCCGGAGAAGCTGTATTGACGTCGACACCTACATGGTTTACGGCGGATTCCACCACATGAGTCAGGCTTCCGTCCAATTGCTTCTGTGACACATCATGCTGGTATTGGCCGACACCAATCGCTTTAGGTTCAATCTTGACCAGTTCAGCCAGCGGGTCTTGAAGCCGCCGGGCAATCGAGACAGCGCTGCGCTCTGCCACGTCCAGATCGGGGAACTCTTCCTGAGCCAGCTTGGAGGCTGAATATACGCTTGCCCCCGCCTCGTTCACGATCAGATAAGCCAGTTCTCCTCCCCGGTCCTTACGCTCTGCGATGACCTCGGCCACAAATTGCTCCGTCTCACGGGAGGCAGTACCGTTGCCAATGACAACGAGCTCCACCCCATATTTATCAATTAATTCATGAAATTTAGCCGTAGCTTCACGTTTCTTGTTGTTCGGCGGTGTAGGATAAGTCACGGCCACCTCCAACAATTTGCCCGTATCATCAACTACAGCTAGCTTACAGCCTGTCCGATAAGCTGGATCCACACCCAGCACGCTTTTGCCTCGGACCGGTGCCTGTAACAACAGACTCCGCAGGTTCCCGGCAAATATCGTAATCGCCTGAGCCTCTGCCTTCTCGGTCAGTTCACCACGCACCTCGCGTTCAATTGAAGGAGCAATCAGCCGTTTGTAGGCATCCTCTACCACGTCCTGCAATAAGGCTTGTGTGGCGGACTGTCCGCGAATAACTCGTCCCTGAATGTAACGGTGGATCGCATCGGCGTCCACCTCCAGCCCTACCTTCAGTACATTCTCGCGCTCACCGCGATTCATGGCCAGAATACGGTGGGAAGGCATCTTCTTGGCCGCTTCCCGATAATTGTAATACAACTCGTATACCGATTCTTCTTCCGGAGTCTTAGCCTCAGAGACCATCATGCCATGATCCATGGTATATTGGCGGACCCAGGTACGAATGGCAGCTTCATCAGCGATTCGCTCAGCCACAATATCCATTGCCCCTTGAAGCGCCTCTTCTGGAGTCTCTACTCCATCTTTCAGGCCAGCGGGTCCAGTATACTTCGCGGCCTCGTCGAGCGGGTCTCCCTGCTTGGGCTG
This sequence comes from Paenibacillus sp. 1SOY10, assembly GCF_056836745.1. Taxonomy (NCBI): domain Bacteria; kingdom Bacillati; phylum Bacillota; class Bacilli; order Caryophanales; family Paenibacillaceae; genus Paenibacillus; species Paenibacillus sp. 1SOY10. The sequence continues at coordinate 19,004 of NZ_JBXENK010000016.1, forward strand.
CGATAAGAGCCACTCTGCCAACGGCTCCAGCCCCTTCTCCTTAGCCACGCTCGCCCGTGTCTTCCGCTTCTGCCGATACGGACGATAGAGGTCTTCTACTTCCTGCAGCTTGACTGCCCGGCTAATCGCCGCCGCCAAATCCTCCGTCAGCTTGCCTTGTTCCTCAATGATTCGCAGAACCTCTTGCTTGCGCTCCTCCAAATTTCTTAGATAGTGGGTCCGCTCTTCAATATCACGTAGTTGATTCTCGTCCAGTTCACCGGTCATTTCCTTACGGTACCGGGCAATAAATGGGATGGTATTGCCTTCATCCAGCAATCCCACCGTCGTCCGTACCTGCTTGAGCGCTAAGCCCAGCTCCTTGGCAATCTGAGCAATCAGCCGTTCCTGTCCGCCCTCATTGGCCTGATTGGCCTTACTCTGCTCTGCTACTCCGCTCGTCTCCGAATTCGTCAATGCCATCCCTCTTTCATTCAGAAGTTCCCATGCCTTTTATTATCACAAACTTTAGCGCGATTTGCCAGCTTCGCTCCGTCCCCCTGCAACCACTGACTACGAAGGCACACCGTCCGATCTCAGAGTCTCATTCAAAGGACAGCAACCTGTTTAGAACACATTCTTCCTGCTCTTTTATGCTGATTTGACTTAACTGAGTGGGAAATCCTCCTGCTAATATGCCGAAAAAGGCTGAATTTCGATACTTAACTGGAAAAGCTCACTATAAGTCTGTGTTATGGGCCTATATTTGGCGATTTCCAGGAATTTATATAGAGAAATTCCAGCTAATAGTTGATGATGGGGCGAAAAGGGAATTTTAGTTGGAGGATTTCCTGTTAAATGGAGCAGTTTTTAATCATACAATTGCTCTCCCCGCCTCCCTCTAGCTAAACAAGGAACAAGCACCGTGCCTCAGGCGACGATGCTTGTTCCTTGTTCACACCAATAGTTACTTCTAGAAGTTGCTATACATTTCAGTTGAAGAATAGGCCACCGCAAAAATAACGACAAGTAATATTATCATACCGTATAGCACGGTTCCGATGATGCCGCAGACGAGACCCGCAATGCTAAGGCCTTTGCCTTGCTCATTCGTCCGTTTGATTTCCTTCAGCGAAAGTGACGATAACACGATGGCAATGATACCCAAAATAAAGCCGATATAAGGAATGATAACCGCCAGAATACCAAGCACCAGTGAAGCAATCGACTTCCCATTCGTTCTAGCCGGAGCAGGCGGCATCGACGGTGGGTATTGATCAAAGCTTGAATAAGAATAAGGTGTGTCCGATGGACGTTGATCCATGAAAAAGGTCCTCCCCAACAATGCAATACTTACAGCATTTTTTCTAATTTCCTAATGTTACATTTATTGTACTTGATCATGACGAAGGATGCTATGACTATTTTGACCTACCTCATCCAGCACCGGTTCGATACATTCAGAAAACTTTCAGCTACGCTTCAGGTTGGGCTCATACTCATCCATTACAATAAAGACCAACTGTTAAAAATGGACAAGAAAGTTGGAGTGATCGATGAGAAAACGATGGTTATGGATCGGTATCGGAGTTGCGGCTTTATGCGCCATCGCTGTGATAGTAGGCTTAACCCTTCCGAAGCAAGAGAACAAGAGTGCCGGGCCCGTCCAAAATACGACCCGTGTGAGCAAAAACAGTATTTCGGTTAGCGTAACCGGCTCAGGCTCAATCGTATCTACAGAGAGCGAATCAGTGCGCACCAAGGATGAAGGGAAAGTCAGCGAAGTGCTGGTGAAGGCCGGTGAGGTTGTTAAGACCGGGCAGGCACTGTTGACTTTTGAAGGCACGGATAACACCGATGCGCTGGATGAGCAGCAAAGCTCGCTGACATCACAGCAGTTGGACCTGAAGGATCTGCAAGAGCAGTACAAGCGGCAGGTTCAGGAAGGAGCCGATGAACAGTCCCTGAATGCTACCAAGAAGTCGATTACCAAGCAGGAACTGAGCATCAGTAATACAGAAGCCAAAATCGCCACACTCCAGGAAGAGATGATTCCGCCTGATCCTTTAACCTCTCCTATTGACGGAACCATCACCAGCGTAAATATTACGACTGGCGAGCAAGCCAAGGATGGAGCGGAGTTGTTCGTTATTAACGATTATCAACAGCTTAGCGTCAAGATTCAGGTGGATGAGCTGGACATTCCTCAGGTAGAAGTCGGCATGAAATCAACCATTCAAATTGATGCGCTGCCAGATCAGGAATTTGAAGGCCAGGTCACGGAAATTGCTAATGAAGGAACTCCTTCCAATGGCGTGTCCCTGTTCGATGTCACTATTGCCCTGAGTTCCTCTGACGGTGTTCGGGTAGGTATGTCCGCTGAAGCCACCGTGATTATCAGTGAGAAGCAGGATGTATTAACCTTACCCATTGAAGCAGTGCAGCAGCGGGGAGAACGTTACGTGGTCATTCTGGCAGGAAGTGAAGAGAACGCTGGCGGAGGAACGGAAAATCCCCTGGAATCCGGGACAATACCAGAAAGAGCCGCTAACGGTGCTGACGCCGTAGAACAGGAGCAAGGTGCAGCAACCTCAGATTCACCTCCTTCCTCGTCCTCCGGGGATAGCAGCCCAAGAGAAGGCGGGAACCGCGGAACCGCGGGTACAAGAGCTAACGGAGATCAAGGTGAATCAAGCCCATTTAAGGAAGTCGAGGTCGGCGTACATAATGAAAGCCTGATCGAGATTGTTAGCGGGCTAGCCGAGGGCGATCAAGTTGTCATTCCAACGGTTATGGGTTCCTCCAATAGTACAAATGATCAACAAGACATGATGTTACAAGGCGGCTTCGGCGGTGGCATGGGCGGCGGCGAAGGCGGAGGATTTGGAGGAGGAACCGGCGGCTTCGGCGGTGGAACCGCCCCTTCTGGCGGAAGAGGCGGATTCAGCGGCGGGGGTGGGAGATAATGACCACGGCACAGCCCCCCTTGATTGAAGTGCGGGAGTTAGGCCACGGCTATATGATGGCCGGAGAGCTCATGACGGTGCTGCACGAGATCAGCTTTCAGATCCATCATGGTGAGTTCGTAGCCATCATCGGCCCCTCCGGCTCTGGTAAATCCACTCTAATGAATATGCTCGGATGTCTAGATATCGCCAATGAAGGGACCTATCTGCTGGATGGACAAGACGTGAGGAAGCTGTCCGATAACAAGCTGGCAACGATTCGGAATGAGAAAATCGGATTTATTTTTCAGCAATTCAACCTGCTACCCAAACTGTCCGCTTACGAGAATGTCGAGTTGCCTCTCATATACCGTAACCTACCACATAAGGAGCGCAAACAAGCGGTGGAAGACTCGCTGCGTCTGGTGGGTCTGGAGGAACGTATGCATCACCGGCCCTCGGAATTGTCCGGGGGGCAGCAGCAGCGCGTAGCCATTGCCAGAGCTATAGCCGGCGCACCTCCAATGCTGCTGGCCGATGAGCCTACCGGAGCCCTTGATACCAAGACCGGCATTGAAGTCATGGATAAAATGAAAGAGCTGAATGCGCTGGGACATACCATTATTATCATTACTCATGATTTGTCCATCGCCGAGCAGGCCAAGCGAATCATTCGCATTCAAGACGGTGAGCTTGTGGAAGATCGGAGGAATCTGGCATGAATATGCTACAGAGTGTGAAGATGGCCTGGAAGAGCATCGCAGGCGCCAAGGTGCGGTCTTTGCTGACAATGTTAGGCATTATCATCGGCGTCTCCTCCGTAATTACGCTGGTATCTGTGGGCCAGGGCACCACTTCACAGATTACTGCACAGCTCGAAGGGCTGGGAACGGACCTGCTCACCGTTACTATTATGGGCCGGGGTAATACCACTTCCTTGTCCTTCGAGGAAGCGATGAATCTCTCGACCCTGGAGGGCGTTAAGGCCGTGTCTCCTGTTATCAGCGGCTCCGTTACCGCTAAGAAAGGCACTACCAACGACACCCTTTCCGTCGAGGGTATTGCTCCGTCTTATGAAGAGGTGCAGGATTTCCATGTCCAGGAGGGGCGGTATATCGTCGACCTGGATAATGAATTTCGCATGAAGGTTGCCTTAATTGGCACAGAAGCGGCTACTACCTTCTTCGGCACGGATCAGCCAGTGGGACAAACCATTCAGTTAAACGGCAGCAGCTTCAAGATTGTGGGACTGCTGGAATCGAAGGGCTCCAGCTTAACGGGCTCCAATGATAACAAGCTGCTGATTCCAATCAGTACGGCAGAACGTTTCCTGCGTAGTCCCGGAGTACGGTCTGTTACCGTCCAAGCACAGGATACTTCACAGATGGAAAAGGTCAAAGCCTCTCTGGAAGCGAGCCTGGACAAGAAGTTCCTTAATGCAGACAACTCGTATAGCATCTTCAACTCTCAGGAAATGCTGGACACCCTGAATTCCACCACACAGATGTTATCCCTCGCCCTTGGAGGTATTGCCGGAATTTCCTTGCTCGTCGGCGGCATCGGCATCATGAACATCATGCTGGTCTCGGTTAGCGAGCGGACGCGCGAGATTGGTATCCGCAAGGCCATCGGCGCCAAGCAGCGGGACATTCTGATGCAGTTTATGGTCGAGTCCACGGCACTTAGCGGAATTGGCGGACTGGTAGGCATCGGACTAGGTTATGGCGCCAGTGGTTTAATCGGCCATTACTCTGCCCTATCCACCAGCGTCTCCATCTCCATCGTCGCTATCGCCTTTGGCTTCTCGTTATTCATCGGTGTCATCTTCGGTATGATTCCAGCCCGCAAGGCAGCCAAGCTGCGACCAATATACGCGTTACGTACAGATTAGTTTGAGAGAGAATCCACCATCATCCAAAAAAATGAGCACCCCGGATAATTCCGGGGTGCTCATTGCTGATAGCATAAAAAACACATAACAGCTAAAAATCAATTAAACCAAGACTAATTAAGAGGGCTTCATTTACCTTCTTCATCGTCTCATCGTCCAAATGGGTAATTTTATCCGTTAGTCTTTGTTTGTCGATCGTGCGTATTTGCTCCAGCAAAATGACGGAGTCCCTGTCAAAACCATGCGTAGCCGCATCAATCTCAACATGGGTCGGCAGTTTTGCCTTCTGGATTTGCGCCGTAATAGCAGCAACAATAGCCGTTGGGCTAAATCGATTGCCGATATCATTCTGGATGATGAGCACCGGTCTAACCCCGCCCTGCTCGGAACCTACTACAGGGGAGAGGTCTGCAAAAAATACGTCGCCGCGCTTTACGATCAATGTTTACACCCCGCTTACTAGGCGGTCCAGAGTGATGTCTGCATCTTCCTCCGCGTGGAACGCTTCAGAGGCCATGGACAGATTAATTTTTGCCATCTCCATATATCCCCGCTGCATCGATTCCCGAATAAACCGCTTCTTGCGTTCGTTCAGATACAGCTTCATGGCCTGCCTGATCAACTCGCTGCGATTGGAATTTTCCATCGCAACGATGCCATCCACTTCTTGCAAAAGATGATCCGGCAAACTGATCATAATTCTTTTGGTATTGTGCATATTGGCCATCTTGACTTCCACCCCCGAAACCTTGTCGCCCTATTCCCTGATATCCAGTATAGCATTATTCAAGGAAATATATACAAAAGAAATATATGCCTAAAGTATATCAAGTATGCTGCATTTTATTATAAACGTAAACGTCAATGCCGTACATACCTGATCATTTCCATCTCTTGTATTCGATAGACTTAGCAAGAATTCCTTCATCCGGGATAAAAGTTTTGTGGCAAGGTTCCCCTTGGCTTGTTGCCGTCAGAACAGCGGGTTTTGCATCACGTCCCGTTCGCCCTTTCGCTTGTAAACCCGGGGGACCCGATGGGCCAACATACAGATCAGCTCGTAATGGATCGTTCCCAGTGCGGAGGCCAGCTCCCCGGCGGAAATCTCTTCCCCGGCTTGCTGGCCGATGAGCACAACCTCCTCGCCGGCTTGAATTACTTCGGCCTCGTCAGCCAAAGCTTGAAGCGAAACCATACATTGGTCCATACAAATGGTTCCGACTACAGGGACGCGGCGGCCGCGTATCAGAACTTGCGCCTTGCCGCTTAGCATTCGCGAATAACCGTCGGCATACCCGATCGGGAGTGTAGCGATGCGTTCCTCCCCGCGAGTGATATACCGCGCGCCATAACTGATTGCCGAATGAGGTGGCAGCGTCTTGACTCGGACGGCCTCGGTCTTCAGCGAGAGCACCGGTGTCAGGTGAACCTGATCCCGGCGAACTTCTTCGGACGGATATAAGCCATATAACGCGATGCCGATACGGACCATCTGCTGTGACAACTCCGGCAAATCAATGGCAATCGCACTGTTACCCGTATGTATGATCGGGATATGAATTTCATGCTCCCGCAGCGCGTCCACCACGCCCTGAAACCGGTGAAACTGTTCCAATGTATAGCTCTTGTCTTCCTCGTCCGCAGTAGCAAAGTGGGTAAACATTCCTTCCACTTCCACCTGCGGCACCTGCATGACCTTGCGTACGAAAGCGACTGCCTCTTGACCAGGCAACAGTCCGACGCGGCCCATCCCGGAGTCAATCTTGATATGAACCTTCAGCTTATGCACGAATTCGGCAGGGTCCAGTTCCATCAGGGCCTCAAGCACATCCTCGCTGAATACGTTCAGCGTGATGTCCTGCTCCCAGGCTACGCGTACACCGTGAGGAGGCGTGTACCCGAGAACCAGAATAGGCAACCTGATCCCGGCCTTCCGGAGCTCCAGCGCCTCGTCCAGAAAGGCTACGCTGAGATAGTCTGCCCCTGCGCGCTCCATTTCCAGTGCTACCAGCACTGCTCCATGTCCATAAGCATTAGCTTTCACACAAGCCAGCATTTTCATGTTCGCCGGTTGTCTTCTGCGAAGCTCTTCAAAATTTTCCCGAAGCAGGTCCAAATCAATTTCCGCATGGGTAGGTCGATACTTCACTTGCACTTCTAGGTCACCTTCTCCAAAGATTGAGAGTCGAAATATTCTGTGTAATACATTTATGGTAATGTCCCGCGCTTCGACTGTCAATTCTGCATGACGATTGGCCTATAAGGAGAAGGAAGAAAAAGGGGCGAATAGACGGGTCCGGCAAGGTAATATCCTTGCCCGAACAGCCGCAATCCGCCCATTCTTCATTATTTACCCGTTTGATCCTGCATAGAAGCGGCAATTTTGATCATTTCAGTCACCGGCAAGTCCTCACTGGTGATTCTGAATTCCAGACCATCCACCGTCCAGGTCAAGGTTTGCAAGGCGTCTCCCGTCAGAAGGCCAACCGTGAAGCCCATATCGATAACCTCTCCCGGTACCAATGAGGCGGTGCGGTCCGGCGAATGAGATTCCGTTAAGGTGAACTGGTATGTACCGCCATACCGTAGCAACACCGTGCTACGCTCGTCATTTTCCAGAACGGTATCATCTTCATATAGCACTCCGTCCGGCAGGTAGGTCGGAACTATAACTCCAAACGGCTCCATCGAAGCTGAATCAGCCTTGTCTCCCGGCGTTGTCAGCTCTCCTGTTGTCGGTTCACTTCCGTCACCCTTCGCTGCTGCATCATCTGCCGGAGTTTTTTCCACTAACATGCCGTTCTCGTCTACCTCTAGCAGTGTTCCTTGAGACTGCTCGGCGGCAGCATCCAGGTTGTGCTGCATATCGAAGGACTTCTCATCAAATTTGGCATCAAAGTCAAAGCTGTCGAACTTCACTTCAACAACGACCTTCGCTTCCGCATCTGACACTTGAACCTGCTTCGGCGCATAATTGTCCTTGGCTAACCAGATCTTCTGACGCACTAAGGCATGCGTGTTGTAGTTGGCAGCCACCTCGAAAATGTAGCTCTCCTTGTCGCTCTCAAATTGACGCGAGCTGTCGCTGAGAATGCTGCGAGCCAGCGTTTGGTACAGGTACACCTGACCTTGGTTCTCCGGCCAATCGCTCTGGAAGCGGAAGCTCTTGTTGAGGCTTGGCGTCAGCACATACACACCTTGGTCATTGCGGAGCACGATCTGCGTGATGTCCTTCTGCGCATTGGTCAAGGCAATCCGGTAAAATGAAGGATTCTGATACCATACTTCCACCTTGTACTCCTGAGGCTTGTCACCCGTATAAAGCGTCATCGTACCTGAGCCTTGATAGCTTTCCAACTGGGCAACCGTTTTGTCCAAATCCTTGACAACGCCATTGGCGTCCTTTTTCCCGCATGCAGCCAACACCAGGCTCGTAATTATCACGATGGTCAGCATCCACGTGAAGCGGCGCATGAGATCATCCCCTCTGCAGTTTGATTTCTAAACTGATACATGTCTATGTGGGAACTTGGCCGATTATGCAGACTGGCCCTCCTCAGCACAAGACAAGTTGCAGATGTATTTCACCCCGCCTCAGGTGCAGTTCACCGGGAACGCTATTGCACCTGCAAAAATGCCCATGATATGTTTAACACACCGTCAGGTACAACCTGAAAGTTCCAAACCATCAACACCCGAGGAGTGAATCCTTTGAAGCTGATTATTGATCAATCCCTCGACCACGAGGATATTGAAATCACGATTAAATGCAAGCTGGTCGACGCCGAGTTGGAGAAGCTCATCGCGCAGATCCGCTTGTACGGTTTCTCCATCACAGGTAAAAAGGACGGTGCCACCTATCCGCTGCGCCTGGAGGATATCTACTATTTCGAGTCCATTGACGACAAGAGCTTTGCTTATTGCGAGAAGGATGTCTATGAATGCAGCCTCAAACTCTATGAATTGGAGGAGCAATTTGCCAAAGCTGACTTTGTAAGAATCAGCAAAAGCTGCATTCTTAACATTATGAAGCTATCTAGTGTACGTGCGCTGCTCAACGGGAGGTTTGAAGCCCTGCTACATAATGGGGAGAAGCTGATCATTAACCGGCATTACGTCCAGGATTTCAAGAAAAAATTCGATTTCTAGGAGGCGTGAAGGATGCTTTATATCAAAAAATACCTGACCAGCGATTGCATCTCGTATACCTTCGTGGTGCTTATTTACTCCATTTTGGCTTCCGTTGATATCATGCCCCCCCTCACCACGATCCTGGCATTCCAATTGTTCGCCATGTCGACGGCCGCAACGGTGTTAATGGCGTTCACAGACCAAATCGCCTGGAAGAGCCGCTGGCTCTCCATCGCTGTCGATTTAATCGATGTACTGCTCGGTGTGTTTGTCACGGGGATGCTCATGCAGGTGTTCATTTTGAACCTGTTAAATCTGGCAATTGTGGCCGGAATGTGCATCTTTGTCTATTTCGCCGTATATGGGGTGCTGATGATCAAGGATCAGGTGGATGCAAGCCGTATTAATCAACAGTTGCAATGGCTGCAACAAAATAAAGCCAAGCGGACGGGAGAGAAACGATGAGCAAGATTATAGAAGTAAGTCATTTGAAAAAGTCCTTTGGACCACTTGAAGCGGTGAAGAAAATCGACTTTTACGTGGAGGAAGGTAGTCTGTTTGCCTTTCTTGGACCTAATGGAGCCGGGAAATCAACCACGATTGACATGATATCCACCCAGTTAAAGCCAGATGGAGGCCGAATCATCATCAATGGGTATGAGCTTGGACAAGAGGATGACCGTATCCGCTCATCCATTGGAATCGTCTTTCAGGACAGCCTGCTGGACCCACTGCTAACCGTAGAGGAGAACTTACGGACACGTGGCAGCTTCTATGGCATGTCCCGGGCAGAGCTGGATGCCGCTATCACTTCGGCGTCTGTGACGGCCAATGTCACTGAATTTCTGAAGCGCCCCTACGGCAAGCTGTCAGGGGGGCAACGCCGCCGGGCCGATATCGCTCGCGCATTGATCCATACGCCCAAGATTCTGTTTCTTGATGAGCCGACCACCGGCCTCGATCCCCAGACGCGCAAGTCTGTGTGGGAAATGGTATTAAAGCTTCAACGAGAACAGGGCATGACGGTATTCCTGACCACGCATTATATGGAAGAAGCAGCCCAGGCGGATTATATTACAATCATCGATCATGGGGAGGTTCTGGCCCATGGTACTCCACTTGAGCTGAAGACGCGTTACACCTCGGATGTGTTGAAAATCAAGCCCAAGCAGGATGAACAACTCGTAGCCTTGCTGGAAGATCAAGTGGGTACAGGCGGGTACGAGCGGGATACGGCAGGGATTTACTGTATTCCCCTGGAGAAAACCTTAGATGCTCTGCCCTTGTTGGATTTGTGCCGAAACAATATTGAGAACGTGGAAATCATTAATGGAACGCTGGACGATGTGTTTATCCGGCTGACAGGAACGGAGGTAAGAAACGGATGATTGCTATTGCGCAAAGGAACTTGCGGATTTTCTTCCGCGACCGGGCGGCTGTGTTGTTTTCCTTGCTTGCTGTCTTTATCATTTTGGGGTTGTATGTCATCTTTCTCGCGGACAATATCGTAGCCGGCTTGCCCGAGATCCCGGGGGTGGGCTTTCTGATCAATAGCTGGATACTGGCAGGCATCCTCGCCGTGACCTCGGTAACCTCCACGATGGGAGCCTTCGGTATCATGGTGGAGGATCGATCCAGGAAAATCCTGAAGGATTTCATGACCTCCCCACTTCAAAGGGCGAAGCTGACCGGCGGATACATTCTGAGCGCTTGCTCGGTAGGTATTATTATGAGCATTGTAGCCCTCTTGCTGGGTGAAGGGTATCTCTTGTTATTTGACGGGGAGCTTCTCCCCTGGGCAAGCCTGCTTGAGGTGCTTGGTTTGATCGTCCTGGCTGTCCTGGCCAGCAGCTCAATCGTCTTCTTCATCACGACCTTTATGCGCAGCTCCAATGCCTTTTCCGCCGCCAGTACCGTGATCGGCACATTAATCGGCTTCCTGACCGGCATTTACGTACCGGTGGGCAGCTTGCCCGATGCGGTGCAATGGGTAATCAAGTTATTCCCGATCTCCCATGCCGGTGTGCTAATTCGCAGTGTAATGCTGGAGCGGCCCATGGAAGTATCCTTTGCCGGGGCGCCCGCAGAAGCTCTGGAACAATTTGAGCAGAACATGGGCGTCGTCTACCAATTCGGAGATTACACGGTACAAAGCTGGCTCAGCATTGTCATCCTGATTGGCACCACCCTGCTGTTCTTTGGCTTATCGATACTTAACTTGTCTAGGAAAAGTAAATAAGCATAGCACGCTTGTGTGCTTCAGCCGCGTTCAGGTGGAATCCATGTGTATGGGATACATCACCGGACACGGCTGATTCGTGTTTGGCGAAATACGCTTGTTGGCACAGCGTTAATGAGTATTCTGATAGACATGGGCAATGGCTTTCGGAGATTGATGGATGCTCTTGCAGTTGCGGCTTGATCTAACAGTGGGCAATGGGGAGACTGGCAGATGCCTCTTACCCGAACTGCGCTGCTTGACACTCTGGTCGATAGGGCTAACTTGGTGCTGGGATGGCATAAACGTTTAGTTGAGCGTGGCCGTTCGGCACTCGGTATGGAATGGGCAGCTTATATGAATATAGTAGCAACATACTATTAACGGGATTTTCTCCCGCTAATTCGCCCACTTCTGCTTTCAAACTGAATCTATATGGAAAAACTCCCTCTAATTCGGCCGTTTAGAGCAAAAAGCACAGTTATCCAGTTGATTATATGGAGGAATTCCAGCTAATTGTTTATTTTATAAAAAAATTCATGATTTATATGGAGGTTTTCCAGTTAATCTATCTACTCTACTACTGCAAGGCAAAAGATTTGGGAAGGCAGTCCACACTTTGCTACTTACCATCCCCCTTCTACCTCCTCAATCCCTTCCGAATCTACCATACATATTAATCACCAACAGCAAACACGGCTACTCTGCTGTGTCCAGAATAGAATTCATATGATACATCAGAAGGCGGCTGATTTGCTGTTTGTCCAACCGATCCGGGGCCATTAGCGCGTGCAGAGCGATACCGTCGATCAAAGCGTAGAGCCGCTCGACTTCCATGGCCTGGTCAATTCCTTGCCGGAGCAGCCCGTTCCCCTCCATATAAGCAATCAGCTTACCGACCAGCATATAAATCCCGTCCTGATGGGGATCAAAGTTATCTTGCTTGTGCCGGAAATAAGCCGTAAAGGCCATCCAAACCTCCATCTCTGCCCGGGTCTCCTCGCTAGTGGGTACAATCTCCAGCAGGATGCGCAGCGCCTTGTCCTTCGGCTTCAGGTCTTGGGCGAAGAGGTCCTTAATACGTACCGTCGCCTTCTCCTTAACTAATTCCATCGCATAGCGAAGCAACTCCTCCTGCGATGAGAAGTCATGTCGCAGCGCGCCGGGAGATAGCCCCGCCTCTTTGGCAATATTTCGTACGGTAGCCCCCTCCATACCTTGCTCAAGGATCACCCGCCAGGTTGCTTCCGCAATTCTTTGTTTTCTTAGATTATGATCTACTATTTTTGGCATAGCTCCAGTGTACCAGTCAATTCTGCAGAATTCAATCGTTCTAATACAGTTGTATTATTTAAATCGAGATGCTACAATTACCTTCAACTCTTACAAAAAAAGCTGGAGGTGTTCCATGAATTTTGTCGCCTGGATGATCATTGCTTGTGAAATCGCCTTCTGGGTGGTAATTGCGGCTGGATTAATCGTCCGGTACGTGCTAAAGCTGCCTAAACTTGGACTCTTCCTGTTGGCTTTAACTCCCGTCATCGACTTGCTCTTACTCGTCATTACTGGAGTCGATCTTTATAACGGAGCCGTCGCCACCACGGCCCATGCCCTTGCCGCTGTGTACATCGGCGTGTCCATCGCCTTCGGCAAATCGATGATTGCTTGGGCAGATCGCCGGTTTCGCTACCTGTTGACCAAGCAGGAAGAAGCCAAACCGCAGAAGCGGTATGGTCTGGAGTATGCACGGCATGAACTAAAGGGCTTCCTGCGCCACCTGCTCTCCTTCCTGATTGGAGCCGGGCTGCTCGCTGGAATGGTCTCTTGGATTAGTGATCCGGCAAGAACGGAGGCTCTGGACAGTATTTTACGTTTTTGGTCCGTTGTACTGGTCATTGATTTTGCTATCATGATTTCAGCTTTCCTCTGGCCTAAACAGGATAAAAACAAACCAGGCCGGGAATAATTCCAGGCCTGGTAACGGGTACTGCCTTTCTCTTCTATTTATTCATGAAACTTCTGTCAACGCTTCCTGCGTGCTAACCTTGTGTCTCAACTTCAAATGACGATGGCCCAGCAGCAGGAAGGGCACGCCAAAGGCCGTCGTCAGCGCAATAACCGTGAAGATCAATAAGCCCGACGATACGCCAAGCGCATCCAGAAGAAATCCTCCAAGCAACGGAGCCAACACGTTCCCCAAATTGTTGAAGCCAAACATACCAAAGTAGGTGCCACGCAAGGCCGTTGGCGCAATTCGATCTACCAACACATCCGTCATCGTAAACATCAAGACTTCCCCGACGGTAAATATGACCACGCCGACCAGAAAGGCCCATACAGATTCGGCGATGCCGAACCATAATAAGCTTGCTGCCACGCAGGCATTTCCCACAACCAAAGGCACGATCGGGGAGAAGCGGCTGGCCAGCTTGACTAGTGGGAACTGAACGATCAATACCACAACAGCGTTAAGGGACAGCATATAACCGAACAACTCTGCCCCGTTAACCAGGCTTGGGGTCATTTCCAGATATTGTGCCAGCGTCGAGCTGAAATGTCCGTAGCCCAGTACACAAAAGACCATGCCCACCAGCACGTAGATAAATGTACGGTCACGACCGGTGACTTGCATCGCTCCCTTTAAGGTCAGATGCTCACTCGCACCGGCTTTAACGATGCCAACCTCCTTATGCCCCATGAATTGAAACAGTAGCACAAAGCCATAGATCAGATAGACTCCCCCGGCAAAATAAAAAGCCAAACCGGATTCTGATACCCCCATCTGCAATCCCAGCAAGGGTCCTACTACTACGCCGAGGTTGATAGCCGCATACCGCAGGTTAAATACGAGCATCTTGCTCTCCTGTGGCGTTATATCGGCCAGAAGCGCCCTCGAAGTCGGCTCAAACAAAGCTCGGCATAACCCGTTCAGGGCATTCATCACAAAGAATATCCATATTTGGTTCGCGAGTCCGAAGCCAACGAACACTAGCACCCAGCCGAAAATGGATATGTATAAGACGGTCTTGCGTCCGATCACATCCGAGATATATCCTCCGTAAAAGCTGGCAAATACGCCAATCAACGAGCTAACCGCAACTACAATCCCGGTCTCAGACGGCGAAGCGCCCAGCGATTTAATCAAATAGATGGATAAGAATGGAATGCTCATTGACGAGGCCATCCGGCCAAAAATGGTACCTACGATAATTGTCCATGATAGTGGGTGAATGTTCCTGAGATGCGCGTTCATAGCTTCGCCTTCTTTTCACGAATAATTGCAAACTGTCTTCCTAATCTACCGGACCGAACAGATGTTTGTCAATATCGGAAAAAGTACCCTGCGGATTGATTTCATTTCCCCCGGATGGGAATTGGTGTAATATAGATCAATGTTGCCTAGCATCGATTTTATATTCAGGGGGCTTTATCACAGTGAAATCCAATCCATCTACCTTGCAAAAAAAATTGCTGCCCCGCCATATCAGCTTTATGGCTATGGGTGGCGTCATCGGTACCGGCATCTTTAAGGGGAGCGCCGAGACCGTAGGGCTCGCCGGACCGGGCGTCATCTTCTCCTATGCTTTTGCCGGATTGCTGCTGCTTGTCGTTATGGGCGCCATTGCCGAAATGGCTACCGTGTACCCGGGACGAAATATGAAGGACTTCATTCACGAAGCCTTTGGCGAACGTATCTCCTTTATCCTCGGTTGGCTGTATTGCTTTATGTGGCTGGCTGTTTGCGTGATTGAGGTCATCGCGGCGGGCAGCTTTCTGCAATTTTGGCTGCCGGATGTTCCTCTATGGATACTCAGTCTTGCCAGCGCGGGCTTTATTCTTGCCGTGAACATGATGAGCGTCGCAGGCTACGGTGAGTTTGAGTTCTGGCTCGCCGGCATCAAGATAGCGATGATCGTGGTGTTCATCGGTCTGGGCGCAGCTATGCTATTCGGGCTTATTCCCGGGGCCCAAACACCTTTCCCGCATAACTATATTGATTATGGCGGATTTTTCCCGAACGGCTGGACAGCAATCTTCTCGGCGCTACTGGTCGTCATGTTCTCCTACGGTGGCTCCGAATTGATCGGGCTTACCTTGTCAGAAGCACAGGATGCGGAGAAGGTATTACCGCGAGTGGTCAAGAGCTTTATCTTGCGGGTCGTATTGTTCTACACCCTGCCGATCCTGATCATTTGTGGTCTGGTTCCATGGAACAGCCTGGGTGAAGAGACCAGCCCATTCGTACAAGTATTGACATCGGCCGGATTTCAGGGAGCGGCCCATCTGATGAACTTTATTCTGATTACGGCCGTGCTCTCCGCCGCCAATTCCGGCATTTACGGAGCCACCCGCATGCTGTACTCCATGGCGACCGGAGGAGAGGCGCCCGCTGCACTGGCGAAAATCTCCTCCAAGGGCGTACCCGTTAATAGCTTGAAGCTGAGCGGCACCGTCTTGATCTTGGGTTCTTTGCTCGCTTATCTGAACCAGGCCGGATTATTCAGGTTACTCATGGCTGTGCCAGGCTTTGTTGTGCTGCTCGTCTGGATTACCATCTGCTTGTCCCAACTCAAGCTGCGTAAGAACTACCCTGCCGAGCCCAGCTTCAAGGTATGGGGATATCCTTATATCACCACGATTACAGTATGTGCCTTGTCCGTTATTGCCTTGCTCTTCTTATTCGACACGCAGAACCGAATCAGCATCGGTGTATGCCTGGGCGTTCTGGCCCTGCTGACCGTGTGGTCTATGGTTCGCTTCCGCCCCCGTGAAGGTCACAGAGGTTAAGCCATCGCCTGCTAATTCACCTGTATTCTCCTGTTCTCCCCCTTGCCAGCCCATGTTACAATATGAACAGGAGAGACTATACATTTGGTGAAAACTTGGGGGAAATCATGGAACTTCAGGCAATAACCGAACTACTGCTGAACAAACCTACCTTACGCAATCGGATGACCACACGCATCCGGCAAGCTTACCAATATGATACCGCCTTCTGGCGATCCGCTGTTGCCGGCCCTTGGGGGGCCGGCATGTTCGCGTTTATCCTTCTGGCCTGGGGGATGCCAACCGGATTTGGCACGGCAGCCGACATGCTAATCTTTATGCTCGCGGGAACTCTGGGCATGTTCCTCACCGCTCATTTTGTGGCCCTTCTGCTGGCTCTGATTGGCGTACCCATCCCTCGTTTGTTCACCGGCATGGTTGTCTTTGACGGGCTCATTGTCTTCATTATGTACGAGCACACTGGCTTGTCTTGGATAGCCGCAGCGGTCATCGCCGCCATCGTTGCCGGCGCGGGACTTGTGGCCGGTGTGGCAGCAGGAACACTGACTAGCGGACGAATTCGCCTGCGCTATAAGGCGGTGCTTGTGGTGCTCATCGTCATTCTCACCCTTACAACCGCCGCACGGCCCGGAGATTTAACCACGCCGATGGAACAAGCCGATTCTCCAGAGAATAAGGTTAACGATTTGGAGCACAAGGATATGTATATTCCCGACCTGAGCAGCCTGACCTTAGACCCTTCAGATCCCGGAGTCTATGAAGTAGCTGCCTTCACTTACGGCAGTGGCGAAGATTTGCGCCGCCCCGAGTTTGGCACGGAGGCAACCCTTCTCTCTTCCACGGTGGATGCTTCTTCCCTCATTCAGAAATGGCCCAAACTGCGTAGTACCTATTGGGGTTTTGATCAACACAGCTTGCCACTGAACGGAAGAGTATGGATGCCCAAGCCTACCGGGGAGGATACAGCTTCAAGCCCAGACGCCTATCCTTTGGTACTCATCGTGCATGGCAATCATCTTATGGAGGACTATTCCGACGACGGTTACGCTTATTTGGGAGAACTACTGGCGAGTCGGGGATTTGTAGCTGTGTCTGTGGATGAGAACTTCTTGAATTATTCCGTATGGACGGGAATTCCAGACAACGATATGAAAGCTCGGGCTTGGCTGCTGCTGAAGCATTTACACCAAATCGGGCAGTTTGCCGAAGAATCTGGCACTCCGTTCTACCAAGCCATTGATTTTTCTCGCATCGGTCTGGTGGGACATTCGCGGGGCGGGCAGGCTATAGCCATGGCTGCGGATTATCATAACTGGTTCGCCAGTGACAACGAGCTAGTCTCCGATCTGGCCTCATACGATATTGTATCGCTGGCGGCTATTGCCCCAACCGATAAGAAGGTAGATGACAAATATACGAAGCTGCGGGATATCAATTACTTGACCCTGCAAGGGGCTAGTGACGGGGATGTTACTGATTTTGACGGGGACCGGCAGTACATGCGGACCAGCTATTCTACCGGAGCTAAGCAGTTCAAAGCCTCCCTGTATGTTGCGGATGCCAATCACAGCCAGTTCAACACCAGTTGGGGCAGCCGGGACGTCAGCTATCCCAAGGGAATCCTGCTCCGCAAGGACGGTCTGCTCTCTCCCGCAGAGCAGCGGCGCATAGCCGAAGTCTACATTACTGCCTTTATGGAGGAAACACTTGTCTCGCCAAGCCGTTTATCCGGTGCAGCTTCCAGTTCTTCGTATCTGCCCTTGTTTGAAGATTATCGCTCAGGAAGTTCCTGGCTGCCGGATACGGAATACTATAGTCGGTTTGAAAGTGGGAATTTTACCGCCTGGGCTCGCTATGAAGAGGACCGGGAACGAACAACACTCCCTGGTGGCGGTAAAGCTGAAGCCAGCGGCTTGAACTGGAGAGAAGAGGATGCCAAGAACCGGAAGAAGAACAGCAAGCCGAGTCGTGGAGTTGTGCTGGAGCGTCAGGCAAGCACAGGCACATCATCATCGGCTTACACGCTGAGTTGGCCACAAAGTGCTCCGACCACCAAGCTGCCACAATGGCTTGCCTTCTCGCTAACTGATCGCAGCTTTGAACTGGAGACGAAGAATCCCCCTCCAGATGCAGCTCTTGCATCCGGCTCACTTAAGCTCGACGTCGAATTAGTGGACGGCAACGGGACTGCTGCCCGCCTGCCGTTAAGCACCTTCAAGGATAGCTTGCCGTTACCAGTCACCCAATTTACGGTTCACTCCTGGCTGGAGCAGCATCTCTCCTCAGGCAAATACAAGCATCCGACGGAAGCGGTGTTCCAGACCTACCGCTTGTCATTCAAGGCTTTTGCCTCCGTCGTGCCAAAATTCGATGTCTCCAGCGGTATCCGCAAGCTAACTTTCCACCTTAACGGAAGTAGCGGTAAAATTATGCTGGACGATATCGGTGTATACTAATGAACGACAACAAACAAAACGCTTGCTCCTGGACGCGCCAATGGCACAGCCGGAACAAGCGTTTTATTTTGCACAATTCAGTATTAATCCGTTTCCTTAGGCACAAGCTTGTAGATTTCTCCACTTTCCATGGCATCAATCAGCCGGTCCATCCACTCGTAATATCTTACAGCTTCCTTCATCTTCGCAATATCTTCTTCCATCACGTGACGAAGTGGGCCTTCCGGCTCGTCCGCCAGCGCTTTCTTCATTTCCTCCGCCGAACGTCGAAGAATCAGAATATTACTCTCCACCGCTTTTCTCCATTTAATCGCGAAGTAATCAGTAAAGGTCTGATACCAGTCGTATTCGACTTCATATAAGTCCTTGCGGGAGCCCTTCTCCCACACTTTGTTTACCATTTTAAGATCCAACAGGGTACGTACGCCCGTACTCATACTGGTTTTGCTCATTTTCATTTCCATGCCCATCTCATCAAGCGTCATGGGCTTGTCGGCAAAGAAGAGCAACCCATACAAATGCCCGGTTGATAAAGCTACGCCGTATAAGTCCATATTCTTGCCAATGGTTTCAATCACTCGTTTACGTACCTTCATTAATAATGCCTGCTGCTCTGATGTAAGCTGGTCCAAGCTCATGCTTGCAACCTCCTATCGTTTTGCAAACCATCTCTGGCTGTAACGCTAAGAACCGCCCTGTATGCCAGGCATACATTTTATAGGCAGTCCAATGCTTATTATATATTAAGAAATGCAATCCTAAAAGTAAAGAAGTAGCTTAGGTAGCATTTTGGAGCAATCGGGAGTTATCGGTTAATTCTTTGCGTTCTGTTTTTTCTGTACGTTCCTTACGTACGGATTTGACCATTGATTAAAAAATGCTTGCTCTGTTAAGCTTATTGCATGGGTTAAATGCGATATTGATTTGCTGTGCTCTTTTTCAGGCACCAGCGACAGGTATCGAAGGGGATTCGTTAAAATCGCCAAAGTTTAAGGAGTGAATCGATGAAGAAGGAAATATTAAGTGTTCGTGAAGTCAGCAAGTTGTTTGGCCCTCACGCCGAGCAAGGCATTACTTTATTGAAGCAAGGCTATACCAAGGAACGGCTGCTTAAGGAAAAAGGGATTACCGTTGGCGTCGGCCAAGTCAGCCTGGATATCCGAGAAGGCGAAATCTTCGTGATTATGGGCCTGTCCGGTAGCGGCAAATCCACGCTTGTCCGAATGCTAAATCGCTTGATTGAGCCGACTTCCGGTGAAATCTTGCTGCATGGCCAAGACCTGCGGAAGATGAACAAAGCGAGCTTGCGGCAAATCCGCCGTAAATCTATTAGTATGGTATTCCAGAAATTCGCCCTATTTCCTCACCGTACCGTACTGCAAAATGTTGAATACGGACTGGAAATCCAGAAGGTAGAGAGAAAAGAGCGTCAGGAGAAGGCCATGCGTTCGCTGGAGCTTGTTGGCTTGAAGGGCTGGGAGCAACAGCTTCCCGGTCAACTCAGCGGTGGTATGCAGCAGCGTGTGGGCTTGGCGAGAGCTCTTGCCAATGACCCCGAAATTCTCCTGATGGATGAGGCCTTCAGTGCGCTCGATCCGCTGATTCGGCGCGATATGCAGGATGAATTGCTGGCACTTCAAGAGAAAATGCAGAAGACCATTGTCTTTATTACCCATGACCTTGACGAGGCTTTGCGGATTGGCGACCGGATTGCTTTAATGAAAGACGGAGCCCTCGTACAAATTGGTACGCCGGAAGAAATGCTCATGAACCCGGCCAACCGTTATGTTGAACGGTTCATTGAGGACGTGGATCTGTCCAAAGTTCTTACTGCCGCCCGGGTAATGCTTCGACCAGAGACGGTCACACTCGATCGGGGTCCCCGTGTCGCGTTGGAATTGATGCGTGAACGAGGCGTCTCCAATCTGTTTGTTATCGATCGCGTCAAGCGGCTGCTTGGTGTCATCACCGCAGAAGATGCTTCCATGGCGGCCAAGACAGGCGCTGGCCTGAATGATATTTTGATTCAGGATGGACCACGGGTATCTCCGGACACGGTACTTAGTGACCTGTTCGAGGTGACCAGCTCTTCCAAGGTCCCCCTTGCCGTAGTGGACGAAGAGGAACGTTTGCTTGGCGTCATCGTGCGTGGTGCGGTATTGGGCGCACTTGCCGGAGAAGCCTCATCCCATGAACCCAAGGAGGTGACTACTGGTGAGATCAATACCGAAACTGCCGATCGCTGATTGGGTCGAATCGCTCGTAGATGGAATGGAAAAGTACCTGGGTGGATTTTTTGACGGATTGGCTGATGGCATTGAAGCGATTGTTCATTTCTTCTCCAGTGCCTTTCTGCTGCCGCACCCCCTGCTATTTATCGCCATTCTGGCGGTTATCGCTTATTTACTGGGCAAGTGGCAGCTTACGCTGTTTACGGTGATTGGATTCCTGCTGATTGATAACCTGGGTTACTGGCAGGAAACGATGAATACGCTGGGACTGGTCATCACCTCAGGGCTGATTTCCATCCTACTGGGGATTCCCATCGGAATTTGGAGCGCCTACAGCAAGCTCACCCATCGTATTGTCTCGCCACTCTTGGACTTTATGCAGACGATGCCGGCGTTCGTATATCTATTACCCGCAGTCACCTTCTTTAGCCTTGGCGTCGTACCGGGTGTCATTGCTTCAGTCATCTTTGCCATCCCGCCAACGATCCGCTTGACCTATCTCGGAATCAAGCAAGTATCCGGTGAATTGACGGAAGCAGCTAATGCCTTCGGCTCTACAGCCTGGCAGAAGTTGTTCAAGGTAGAATTGCCGCTCGCAATGCCGACCCTGATGGCCGGGGTCAACCAGACGATTATGCTGTCCTTGTCCATGGTGGTCATCGCTTCGATGATCGGTGCTCAGGGCATTGGGGCTACCGTCTACCGCTCCGTGACCCAGTTAAAGATCGGTCAAGGCTTCGAGGCCGGATTGGCCGTCGTCGTGCTGGCGATTGTGCTGGACCGCTTCACCCAAAACTTATTTAAATCCAAACAAAGGGGAGATTAAGATGAAGAAAATGAGGAAACTAATGGTACTGGCAGGCTTGGCAGGTGTTCTGGCCTTATCCGCTTGCGGACAAGCGAGCAACAGCGGAAACACCTCTTCCGGAGGTACTGGAAATGAAACAGAAGCTAGTGCCGTAGGCAAGCAAGTGAACTATGAAATCATCGGCATCGACCCCGGAGCAGGGATTATGAAGGCTACCAGCCAAGCAATTGATACTTATGGGCTGGAAGACTGGACGCTGATTGAAGGCTCTGGTGCAGCCATGACAGCCATGCTGGATAAAGCCATTAAAGCAGAAAAGCCTATCATCATTACAGGCTGGACGCCGCACTGGATGTTCGCTAAATATGATTTGAAATATCTGGAGGACCCACAAAAAGTGTTTGGCGAAGCAGAGGAAATCCGTACGCTGGCGCGTCTGGGGCTTAAGGAAGATCATCCGACAGCCTATGAGTTCCTTGACCGCTTCGAATGGACCTCTGACGAGATGGGCGCGATCATGACTGCTATCCAAGAAGGTCAGGACCCGGCTGAAGCAGCCAAAGCCTGGGCTGATGAGCATAGTGATCGTGTAGATACTTGGACTGAAGGCCTGTCCGCTGTGAGCGGCGACAAGCTCAAGCTGAGCTATGTAGCCTGGGATTCAGAGATTGCCAGTACACATCTTCTCGAATATGTGCTGGAGAGCAAGCTGGGGTATGATGTGGAATCGCTGCAGGTAGAGGCTGGCCCGATGTGGACCGGTGTTGCCAGCGGAGACGTTGATGCGATTGCAGCAGCTTGGTTGCCACTGACTCATGCCGATTATTGGGATAAATACAGTGAGCAAGTTGAAGATCTTGGCCCTAACATGACCGGTGTAAAAACGGGCTTAGTCGTTCCCGCATACATGGACATTAACTCCATCGAAAATCTGAAATAATAATCATACGCATAAGAGAAGAAGCCGCCCCTGCTCGGGCGGCTTCTTCATATCTATAAATTAAGAAGAGGGAGTATCTAAAGAATAGCACCTCTTCCTTAAAGAAACCTTACGCCAACCTGAAAATCAGATTAAATCAAAACTCATTTATCAAATAGTAAGGATATACCGATACAACGGGTAGGAGGTGAGATCATGGATATAGCTGCAGCATCAACCGCCATGAGCCAGGGTGCTTTAGCCCAGGCCGTTAGCATTCGTGTAATGAATATGGCCAAGAATCAAGCCGAATTGCAAGGTCAAAATCTCATGAGGCTCATGGAACAAAGCGTAAACCCGAATCTGGGCAAGAATCTGGATATAAGTATCTAGTTGTTATTGATATGAGGGTAAGATTATCTGAGTAAACGAAAATAACCCGCCCAGGTTAGCGCCACGGGAACGGGTTATTTTCAGCTTGTTCTGGGGGTTTCCCACCCAAGTGTTGTACAGGGAGTTGGTGGCGACCAGCTCCTTTTTCTATTGTTATCATAGCATAATAATCCAATACACGTAAGACACTTTGTAAGACTGCTGGTTTGTGCAATGCAAGAAACGTGATTTTATCGTGATTCTATGAGGAAAGGCTCCCTCCCGGGAGCCTTTCATTATGCGGTATTACAGGGCTTTGAACCCCTTAATTACATCATGCCGCCCATTCCACCCATGCCGCCCATATCAGGAGCTGCTGGCTTTTCTGGTTCTGGCTTGTCGGCTACGACAGCTTCCGTGGTCAGGAACAAGCCTGCTACGGATGCCGCATATTGCAGTGCGGAACGAGTTACTTTCGCAGGGTCAACGATACCTGCTTCAATCATATCAACCCATTCGCCAGTTGCTGCGTTGTAACCAATACCAACTTTTTCTTTCTTCAGGCGGTCCACGATAACGGAACCTTCTTCGCCTGCGTTAGCTGCAATCGTACGAACTGGTTCTTCCAAGGCACGAAGCACAATGTTAACGCCTGTCTTCTCGTCGCCAGTCGCTTCAACAGCAGCTACAGCGCCGTATACGTTCACCAGGGCTACGCCACCACCGGATACGATACCTTCTTCAACAGCGGCACGTGTTGCGTTCAGAGCATCTTCAATACGCAGTTTGCGTTCTTTCAGCTCAGTTTCAGTCGCTGCGCCAACCTTGATGACAGCTACGCCACCAGCAAGTTTAGCAAGACGCTCTTGCAGTTTTTCTTTATCGAACTCGGAAGTTGTTTCTTCCAGTTGTGTACGAATTTGGCTTACGCGAGCATTGATATCGCCTTTGTCGCCACTGCCGTCTACAATTGTAGTGTTCTCTTTGGTTACGATGACTTGGCGAGCATTACCCAGTTGTTCAACGGAAGTGCTCTTCAGGTCAAGACCAAGCTTCTCTGTAATCACTTGACCACCAGTCAAGGCTGCGATATCTTGCAGCATAGCTTCGCGACGATCACCAAAGCCTGGAGCCTTCACAGCTACGGCGTTGAATGTACCACGCAGTTTGTTCACGATCAGCATGGCTTGAGCTTCACCTTCGATGTCCTCAGCGATGATCAGAAGCGGTCTGGATTGTTGAACGATCTTCTCCAGCAATGGCAAGATTTCTTGCGTGCTGCTGATCTTCTTGTCAGTGATCAGGATATATGGATTTTCAAGTACAGCTTCCATTTTATCTGTGTCAGTAATCATGTAAGGGGAGATATAACCGCGGTCAAATTGCATCCCTTCCACAACTTCCAATTCAGTTGCGAACCCACGGGATTCTTCAACCGTGATAACGCCGTCCTTGCCCACTTTCTCCATAGCTTCAGCGATCAATTCGCCTACTTCTTCGTCAGCAGCGGAGATCGCAGCTACTTGAGCAATAGATTGCTGACCTTCAATCGTTTTGGAGATGTTCTTCAGTTCAACTACAGCCGCGCGAACCGCCTTGTCGATCCCTTTACGCAAACCGATTGGACTAGCACCTGCAGTTACGTTCTTAAGTCCTTCGCGAATCAACGCTTGAGCCAGAACAGTTGCCGTTGTTGTACCATCACCAGCTACATCGTTAGTCTTGGTAGCAACTTCCTTAACGAGTTGGGCACCCATGTTCTCGAAGGCATTCTCCAACTCGATTTCTTTAGCGATGGTAACACCGTCATTCGTGATGAGCGGGCTTCCGTATTTCTTCTCAAGCACAACGTTGCGGCCTTTAGGACCGAGCGTTACTTTTACTGCATTAGCCAAAGCGTCAACCCCGCGAAGCATTGCTTGACGCGCATCTTCACTGAAACGAATCTCTTTTGCCATTGTTCAATTACCTCCCATAAATTAGGTTCATCATTAAGTATTTTTTCGGCTGCCCTGATCTTAGCCGACGATAGCGTGGATGTCGCTTTCTTTCATAATCAAATATTCTGTGCCTTCGTATTTCACTTCAGTACCGGCATATTTAGAGAACAGCACGCGGTCGCCTTCTTTCACTTCAAGCGGAACACGAACTCCGTCTTTTAAAGCTCCGCTGCCTACAGCGATAACTTTACCTTCCTGCGGCTTTTCCTTAGCCGTATCCGGAAGTACGATTCCAAATGCCGTCGTTTCCTCTTGTTCGATCGGTTGTACCAAGACGCGTTCACCTAATGGTTTGATCATGAAAAAAACAGCCTCCTTTAAATATGTTGTGTTATAGGAAATATGTTGTTATGCGTTAGCACTCGATCTCATCAAGTGCTAACAACCACTTTTATATTACTCAACTTGCGGTTAGATTTCAAGTTCCTTCGTACATTTTTTTTTGCTGGCCTGACAGCCCCCTATTCCTCCGCCCTTTGCGCATCCGCAGCTTGCTGTTTGGCATACACCCGCCGCGATAATAACACGCTGAGCTCATAGAGAAGAATTAGCGGGATCAGCACCAGAAAGGCCGAGAACAAATCCGCAGGCGTAATCATAACCGAAATAATAACCAGGACAAAATAAGCGACACGGCGCATCTTGCGCAGCCGAAGTGGTGTCAGAATACGCAGTTGGGTCAGGAACAGAATAACGAGAGGCAACTCGAACAGCACGGAAATCGGCAAGACGATATTGGACAAGAACTTGAAATAGTCCGCCATCCCGTAGGTTTCGACCAGTCCCAATTCCTTATTAAGTGAGCCCGTAAACGTCATCGCTAACGGAAAGACCACAAAATAGCCAAAGGCTAGTCCTGCCACGAAACATATGAACACGAACGGAATGTATTTCACCGTCGCTTTGCGCTCCTGCGGCTTGAGCCCCGGGCTGACGAATGCCCAGATCTGGTGCAGCGTAACCGGCAAGGTCACTCCCACAGCCACCAGCATGGCAATCTTCATATAGACGCTAACGCCATCCCAAAATGAAAAGGCATTCAAATTTATCGTTACACCGGAAATCATATTCTTGGTTAAATAGTGATAGATCGGATCGACGACAAAAAATGCACATACCAGCACCGTAAGGAATACAGCACACACCAGCACCAGCCTGCGACGCAACTCCGACAAATGGCCTACCAGGTTTTCCGTCTCTCTTTTCCCGGTCATGCTTGGGTCCCCTCTTCCCTTGGAATGTACACACCTAAACAAAATCCCTCCATCTGGAAGGGATTCATATCTGGCATATTAAATATCCACCACACTACTCTGGCAGACGTTCCTCAGTCTTTGGGCTCTCCGATCGAGGCACCACGGTTGTCGGCTTTGCCTCCGGTTCATCCTCAATGATATCCCGAGTCGCTTCCTTGAACTCGCGGAAGGTCCGGCCTACAGCTCGCCCAAGTTCCGGCAGCTTATTAGGGCCAAACAATAACAACGCTGCGATAACGATAAGCAAAAATCCGCCTGCACCCATGGTTTATTCCCCTTTCGTTATGCTTGTATTTCTATGGGCGATTCCATTTTCATTTCTATCATCGCCCACATCATACCATAACAAATGTCACAGTTACAGAATAAAACCAAATTGTTCAATCACAAACGGAATTGTCCGGTTACCATCAGTAGCGCTTCCGGAAGTTGCCCCATGATCGCAGCCAAATTCTCGTGCACACCCTTAGGTGTTCCTGGCAAATTGACGATCAGCGTACGCCCGCGTATACCTACAATTCCACGGAACAGCATGGCTGCCGGATTCTTCTGCATGGCACTGTAGCGCATCGCTTCCGCCATTCCCGGTACCTCACGCTCAATTACCCGGCGGGTGGCCTCCGGCGTAACATCTCGAATCGCCAGTTCTGTCCCCCCGGTGGTTAGCACCAAATCCGCATGGAAATAATCCGTCATTTCAATTAGTGCGGCAATAATCTCATCAGGCTCGTCAGGAACAATGCGATATTCCACAATCTCCCCGCCCAACTCTTCCTCGACCAGCTCGCGAATTACCTGGGCACTTGTATCCTCGCGTTCTCCCCTGGCCCCTTTATCGCTAGCTGTCAGGATTGCTGTTTTCCAAACCATGAAGTCACCCTCCTCATCCAATTAGGAACTCCAATTGCAGTCAAACGGTAATACCAGGATGTTACTGGCCTAACTTAAAAACCTAAGTCATCTATGTAACAAATAATGGCTCACGCCGTAAATCTCAGTTCATATATATAGGGCCATCAGGCGCAAATAACACTGCCAGCCTGAAATCATGCGCCTCCATAGGAATCTCCTCCGGTATAATCAAATCCTTGAGCGCCAGAGCAGCCAAAATAACATGCGTGTTCCCCTCGTGCCCGGACATCATCCGATCAATGAGACGATCGTAATACCCTGCACCGAATCCAATGCGTCCCCCGTTCAGATCAAAGGCAAGACCAGGAATAATCATGACATCGATCTCGTTGTAACGAGATTCCGGCCAAATGACTGTATGCTCTGCAGGCTCCATAATTCCCCACGGTCCGGGAACAAGATCTGCCACTCCGGACAGCTCATGCAATGAAAGGCTGCGCTCCGCACCGATCTTGGGCACAAGCACCTGATCTCCCCGGCTCAAACAACTCTCAATCAGCGGTCTTGTATGGGGCTCGTCCCCAAATGAGACATAGCAGCTTACCTTCAGAGATCCGCCGCGACGCTGTCGTAATGGCTCCAGCAACGCCTGCTCAGCATGATGGGCAGCCTCGGCCGACTGCTCTCTTCGGACATCATCAGGAATCTGGGCGCGAAGCTTCAGCATCCGCTGACGCAGCTCTTTTTTGGCATCGGCAAGTTCCATCCGTCTTCTATCCCTTCCATCCTTCTGTATCCGGCTGATCTTCTCCTAGTGTATCATTGTTATGTAAAAATGAAAACTAACATGATTGCTTTGCAAAGCGCTGTCAATCAAGGAATGCACGGTGCATTTCACGTTCGTTTCATGTACACTGAATACAAATACTGCAAATTATTTTGGAGGATCGAATCCGTTATGTTGCTTCAAGCTTCGAATATTACCAAATTATATGGCATCACCCCTGTGCTACAGGGGATTGATATGCAAGTGCTGGAGCGGGACCGCATCGGATTAGTCGGCGTAAATGGCGCGGGCAAATCTACTTTTCTGCAAATTCTGGCGGGAGAGATTTCATATGATAGCGGGCAGATTTTCAAATCAAAGGAAACGACCATTGGATATCTCGCACAAAATAGTGGCCTGCAATCGGATCGCACCATCTGGGAGGAAATGCTTCATGTATTTGCTCCGCTGATCGAGACTGAACGCGAACTGCGCCGAATGGAGGAACAGATCGCTGACCCGGTACTGGCTCAGGACGAGAAAGCCCATCAGGATCTCCTTGATCGCTATGCCATGAAATCCGACTGGTTCAAGGATCATGGTGGCTATGAGGTTGAGACCCGCATCCGAATGGTGCTACATGGTATGGGATTTGGCGAGTTCCCGCCTGACACCATTGTATCTACTCTAAGTGGTGGCCAAAAAACCCGGCTGGCTCTGGCCCGGATTTTGCTACAAGCTCCCGATTTGCTCATGCTCGATGAACCAACGAACCATTTGGACATCGAAACTTTGACCTGGCTAGAGGATTATTTACGTAATTATTCCGGCGCACTTCTGGTCGTATCCCATGACCGTTATTTTCTCGACCGTCTCGTGACGGCTATCGTGGAGATTGAACGGCATCAGTCCCGTCGTTATACTGGCAACTACAGCCGCTTCGTGGATCTCAAAGCAGCAGAATACGAAAGTCAGATGAAGCAATTCGAAAAGCAACAGGATGAAATTGCCCGAATGGAAGCTTTTATTCAGAAAAATATCGTACGGGCCTCAACAACGAAACGTGCGCAAAGCCGCCGCAAAGCTCTGGAGAAAATGGATGTCATGGACCGTCCTGCTGGCGATCTGAAACGCGCCAACTTCACCTTTGAAGCCGAAGTAATGAGTGGCAAGGAAGTCTTACAGGTAAGCGAGCTTGCCTACAGCTTCACCGACAAACCAAATCCTTTGTTCCAGAACGTTGGCTTCGAGCTCCGGCGTGGCGAGACTGTAGCCTTGATCGGTCCTAACGGGATTGGCAAATCAACGTTGCTTAAGATGCTGACCGGCGACTTGCAGCCAACCCGTGGAACCATCCATTGGGGTGCCAAAGTAAAGATCGGCTATTATGATCAGGAGCAAACTCATCTGAATCTGGCCAACACGGTATTGGAGGAGGTATGGGGTGCATTTCCTCACATGGAAGAAGCGAGAATTCGCAGCGTTCTGGGCAATTTCCTCTTTAGCGGAGACGACGTTCTGAAGAAGGTAACCGCCTTAAGTGGTGGGGAGAAAGCCCGTGTCGCTCTGGCTAAGCTCATGCTCCAAAAAGCCAATGTCCTGATTCTTGACGAGCCGACCAACCATTTGGATCTGTTCAGCAAGGAAATGCTGGAATCCGCCTTGATGGAATACGATGGAACACTGCTGTTCATTTCCCATGACCGTTATTTCCTGAATAAGATGTCGGAACGAATTGTGGAGTTGCATCCTGACGGTGCAGAACATTTCCTGGGTAATTATGACGATTATTTAGCGAAAAAGCAGGAGCTTGCCGAATTAGCTGCCGAACAGGCGGCGATGAAGTCAGCCGGAGGAGCGAGCCGAGCAAGCCATGCCGAGTCCACTGCTACCACTAATGATAAGACGGGAGCCGCCTCCTATGAAGCCGACAAGCAAGCCAAGCGTGAGGAGCGGAACCGACAACGCCGTTTGGAGCAACTGGAGACCTTGATTGCCGAACTGGAGGATACCATTACAGCCTTGGAGCATGAACTGACGCTGCCAGAGGTATATCAGGATTATGCGGCCATACAAGAGCGCCAAACCGTCATTGATCGCCATAAGACAGAATTGTCGGCAGCTTATGAAGAATGGGAAACGCTCGCCGAAAGATAAATATTCACAAAATATATTTTTTACATTGCCAAAACAATTCAGCGTATTATACACAAGCTTATCCACATTCTTCAGGCAACTAGCAAGCAAAAGCCGGCCTCTCAGGCCGGCTTTTCTTAGGAAAAACGTCGTTTTTCGTCAAAATGCAACCTTATCCACCAAGTTATACACATTATCCACAGTTTTCAGCAAAAAAAGCTTCATTTTTTCAGCTGCTGCTCAATAGGTTGGTACGCAAGCTTTCACACTGCTTTCATAAAGATAGTCAACAAGTTGTGGATAATTTTGTCCACAACTTGACAAATCGGACTACGCCACTATGGCTTCACGTAGTAGCGGCTAACCGAAGGGAGTATGGTCAGCACTTGAATGGCCAGGGCCCAAGCGGTATAAAGCAAATGTACCGGAGATGAGCTGCTCAAGATATAAATTTGTACCGAAATCCATATAATGAGACCAAAACCAATGTATAAAGAAAATGCCCACGACCAGTGAAGCTCCTTGAAAACATTCAGCTTATTCCCCCAGGCCCATTCCCATTTCTTGATCAGGCCAAAGGTTACGAGCAAAGGAACAACACCAAAAACCAATAAGAGAATCATTCCTGGAACAAAATAACTGGAAAACAACGGGATTTTCATTATATCCGATGGCATCCCGATGCTCGCTCCCGTGGGGTCCACCATCAGAGTTCCCCCTCCAAATACAGCTCCCACACCCAATAAAGCTTGTAAAGCAACTAACAGTTTACCCGCAAACGGCATCTTTAAAGTACCCTTTGTCATAGATCTCACGCTCCACTCATTGTGATTTTTTTCACCGTTGTTTCCAAAAAAAATCCCGCTTACTATTTATATTAAGTTGAAAGAAGGATTTGATGTCAGCTAAAATAGATTAAAAATGAGATATTCAAAAAGCCAGCTTTTCAGCACCAAGAAGGTTGGATGAAGCTAGGAACTGAGAAGCGGAGCGTACGTAGTGGGTACGTGAGCATCGGAAGGTCCGGGTGAATTCAAGATTCGATGTCGAATCTGCTCCCTGAGCCGCTTCGTGATCAAAAGATACCTTTTTGAAGAACCTCTAAAATGAGATATTTAAAGAAATGAGGAATTATTATGCCCCAACTGATCGAAGGCATCTCCCATATTGATACTAACGAATTGCATAATTTGCTGCAAAACCCGGCAAATGCTACGGTGATCATTGACGTTCGTGAGCCCCACGAGTATCAGGTCGCCCATATCTCCGGCGTTCCGTTGATTCCAATGGGCGAAATTCCGGACCGGATTGAAGAGTTCGATATGAATCAAGAGTACGTGTTTGTATGTCGTAGTGGTGCCCGCAGCTTTGAGGTCGCACGTTATCTCCAGGCTCTCGGCTTTCCAAGTGTTCACAACTATCTTGGTGGCATGCTGAACTGGGATGGAGAAGTCATCTCGGGTTCCTCACCCGAGTGAACCAGGCTTCTCGCTGTAATGGTACAAAAAACCCGGCAGTGAACCCACTGCCGGATAAATTCAGTTCATTCATCTATGCCGGGTTGGATGATTGACCGGCTTTATTCTTGGCCAGCTTAAGATAGCCGTACACGTTCAGAACCTCGCTGTTCTCTTCAAAGCGCAACCGCATTTGTCCGGAAGCCTCGATCAGATAGGTCTTCAGAGCAGAAGCCCCGCCCCCAAGCACATAGAAGCACTCAATGTCGGGATACTTCTTCCACCGCTTACGAATTAAATCAACCAGCTTCTGTGCAGCTCGGCCGAAATACAAGTCTACGATCGGACGAATATCTGCTTGCCCCTCACCTACCCGCTGAATCACGAACTCACGGTTGCGAATTCTGCCGATGAGTTTGGTCCGACTCGGGAAGCGGTAACCGAACTGATCCTCCACATCACGGATAATCGAGTCCAAATAAGTGGCAAGTCCAAATTGCTCGCCTGTGCTGAACTGATTGTCGATATTCATTCGTTTTACCACCGGAAAGTCTGTGGTTAATGCACCGATCTCACAAATGCCGATGCAGCCGTTATGTAATTCTTCATTTCGAACCTGCAGCGTGTCGTTCGTAGCCAGATGGAACAACGCAGCCGCTCCTTCCACCGACACGATAGTACGGCGAATCGCAATACGTACCGTCCGTCCCCGCAGCTCCGGCGTAGACAGGAACGTCACCTCATGTTCTCCGGTCAAACGTTCTTCAAACGATTGGTGAAAAGCTACATAGGTGCGTACCGGTAGTCCCGTACCGATAATGTATTCTACCTCTTCCACCCCGGTTCCCGCCGGCTGATAGGTTTGTCCGGAAAGAGCCGCATAAGCTAACGCCGTCAGCGCCACGACAAGCGATTGATCGCTGGTGGCCTTGTTGTCGGTCTCTTCAAGTTCGGAATTGTCCTGATCCTCCATCGCGAGCATACCTACGAAATACCGTTGATTGTTCTTCTTGAGCTTGGGACTATAGACCCTCACATCCAATGCCTTCAGTGGGGAATCCTCTTCTTGCAGCACATGTCTATCATATCCGGGAGAAACGATACTCGGAATAATGATCGGTCGTTGTGAACCGTCGACGACTACCTTAACGCTGTCATTACCAACGTCAATACCGGCAATTCTGATCATAATAACCTCCTTACGATAGGAAAGAAAACACTCTCCAACTTCCTTTTCATTTCGCTTCCCTTCGACAAATTCCTGCTTTAAAAGTGAAAAAACGAACAATTTTTTTTATTTCAAGAGGAATTTTGAGTATTTTGCCGAAATAGTTGTATTGGCAAGTTGCAATGAATGACCTTAGTCCTACTAAAAGAGGTTGTTCAAAAACTCGACTTTTTGAACTCGCACTAAAATGCACTAGCTCAACTTAAGATATCAGGAGGAAGACATGAGGCTTAGATTTAAAAAGAATATAAATCGGCGGTATACGTTATTAATCGTACCAGAGGGCACGAATCCTGTATTTCGCTTTCAATTTCGCTTCTCCTATTTGCTGGCGATTATGATCAGCGCCGCAGTATTGGTCAGTTCGCTCACGGTTCTGTTTATTGCTAATCGTAACCAGACCAGCCGTATTGGCCATCTGGAAGCCGAACTCACCGACTCGTCTGATCAATTCAAAACTACGGTCGTGAACAAGGAGCAGGAAATTGATCGATTGCTGAAGGAACTAATGGACCTCTCCGAGAAATCCAAAACGATTGAAACCAAGATGAGCGAGTTAGAGCAATTGGAGGCTGAGCTAAAATCAATCACAGATGGAGGCTCCAAGTCCTCTCAAGGTACCACCGCCGCTGCGCTGAAGGAAGTAGATACCACCTCACTACAATCCGAAGGCGTAGGTGGTGAAGCCATTCCTTTAACAGAGGAAGATGTAACTAATTTGGTTCAGGAGACCAAGCAAAGCATTTCCACTTCATTAGAGGAAATGCCTGACTTGCAGAGCAGACTGAAGCAAACCAAGCTCTCTATTGAAGAATATAAACGGATGATGACCATCCTCCCTACCCTGTGGCCAACTGATTCGGTGCGAGTAACCTCAGATTACGGGAAGCGACGGGACCCCTTCACCGGACGAGCCAATATGCACGCTGGCATGGATATTGGAGGCAAGGTCGGCGATCCGGTGTACGCTGCGGCCGATGGCAAAGTTACGGAATCCGGCTATACAAGCGCACGAGGCAACTATATCACGCTCTCTCATCCATCGGGGCTGAAGACGAACTATATGCATTTAAGTGAAATTTTGATCAAGATGGGAGATACCGTCAAGCAAGGAGATACCATAGGCAAACTCGGCTCCACAGGCCGCAGTACCGGACCACACCTACATATTGAAGTAGTGAAGAACGGAAGCACGGTAGACCCCGCAGATTATTTGAGAGAACCCGGAAAGGAAGATGAATAGTGAAATTCAGGAATCAGAATAAGGCAGTCAAGCTTGACCCGAACACCACGGATACATTAATTGGAGAAGGTAGCGTATTTGAAGGAAATATCCGTTCGGATGCAGGTGTGCGTATTGAGGGGCAAATTACTGGCGATATCGATTGTGAAGGCGACGTTACCGTTGGCGAGAAGGGTATTGTACATTCCAACATCCACGCTCGCAACGTGATCATTGCCGGTACCGTGCACGGCAATGTGCATACCAAGAACAAATTATCGATTACATCCAAAGGCAAGCTGTACGGCAATATGGTAGCCACCTCCCTGTCCATTGAGGAGGGCAGCATCTTCGAGGGAACCAGCAAAATGGGGGGCACTGCAGATAACGAAGCGGCTGCCACTAAGGAAGCCCAGCCCCAAGGCCAAGCTCAAGCCGCAGCCTCCAGCAAAAATAATGCCTCATCCGACGAAGCCGTCTACAAAACATGGTAGAACCAGATAAATAATAAGCTCCCGAAGCGGTTCAGACTGAACCATGCTTCGGGAGCTTATTTTATGAATGCAAAATAAGAATCAGGATTGAACAGACCAGGCCTCTAGCGAAAACGAAGGTTCACCCTTGATCTCCAGACTGGAGAACTCCGAGCTACACCATTTCAAATAGGCGGCAGCTCCGATCATCGCTGCATTATCTGTGCAGTATTTCAGAGGTGGAATCAGTAGCGCTATGCCTTCACGCTCGCATCGCTGCGTTAATGCTGTTCGCAAGCCCTGATTTGCCGCCACGCCGCCGCAAAGCAGCAACTGGCGAGAGCCGGTGGCCCGCATAGCCCGAATCGCCTTCTCAACCAGCACTTCTATAACCGATTCCTGAAATCCACGGGCAATAGCTGGCTCGAAGCCCTCTTCCCCGCGCATCCGGTGTTGATTCACTGCATTCAGAACCGCAGATTTCAGTCCGCTAAGGCTGAAATCATAAGAATCAGGCTCCAGCCAGGCGCGCGGCAACTCTACCACCTCCGTCGCTTCCCCCGCGAGCTTATCGACGTAAGGACCTCCGGGATAAGGGAAGCCCAGTGCGCGAGCCACTTTGTCATAGGCCTCGCCTACTGCATCGTCTCTGGTCCGTCCCAGCAGCTTGAAGCTACCGGCCCGTTCCATCAGTACCAGTTCCGTATGTCCTCCCGATACGACAAGGGCCATGGACGGATAGAGAATTTCCTCCACCAAGCGGTTCGCATAAATATGTCCAGCAATATGATGAACGCCAATCAGCGGCTTGTCCAGAGCAAAAGCGAGGCTCTTCGCCGCCATCACGCCAACCAGTAAGGCGCCCACTAATCCCGGTCCCTCTGTAACTGCAATCGCCGACAAGTCTTCCATGGCTATGCCGGATTCCTGCACAGCCTCCTCCAGCATCCGCGTAATGCTCTCCACATGCTTGCGGGAAGCGACCTCAGGTACAACGCCGCCAAAGGCCCGATGCGTCTCAATTTGACTGGCGATCAGGTTGGATAAGACCTCTGTACCATTTCTGATCACAGCCGCCGAAGTCTCATCGCAGCTTGTCTCTACCGCCAGTATGTAACAGTCCTGTTGCTTGCTTACCAATGACTTTCGCTTCCTTCCCCGGCTTCTATCTGCGATACCGGCAGATCGCACCACATAATCAAAGCATCTTCATGATTATCCGAATAATAGCCTTTTCTCACCCCTGCCGGAGTAAATCCCATCTTATCATATAATGAGCGAGCCGCCTGATTGGACACACGTACCTCTAGCGTCATCCGAATCATACCCAGCTCTGCCGCCCAATCCATCATCTTGCGAAGCAACCGTTCACCGAAATGATTGCCCCGATAGGCCGTACGAACCGCGATGTTCGTCACGTGAGCCTCGTCAAGGATCGTCCACATACCGGCATAGCCGATGGGCTCGCCATGGTAATCCAGCATCAGATACCTGGCAAAATGGTTATGTGTAAGCTCGTTGCGGAACGCATCCTCGCTCCACGGCAGCGTAAATGATTCATGTTCAATGACCATAATATCGGGGAGGTCCCCCAGTGTCATATTGCGAAATGTAAGTTCTTCCTGTTCCAGCTAGGCCGCCCCCTTTCCTACGCCTTCTGTTGCCGCTTAACTTCGGCTTCGGTCAATTGCGTATAATTCGGCTCCAGCGCATGTACATCT
This sequence comes from Paenibacillus sp. 1SOY10, assembly GCF_056836745.1. Lineage (NCBI taxonomy): Bacteria > Bacillati > Bacillota > Bacilli > Caryophanales > Paenibacillaceae > Paenibacillus > Paenibacillus sp. 1SOY10. Next base: position 54,853 of record NZ_JBXENK010000016.1, read on the forward strand.
TCCGGAGGATACCCGGAACGTTCCACTGCGGTAAGGCCCAGCCATACGCCTTCCATTTCGTAAGGAACGACCTTGACCAGCTCGCCGAAGCCCGAAGCCAAGGCCCCCAGCGCCGCTTCATGCTTCGAGGTCTCGCCCACACACCAGACGTGGGCCGGACGTTCCTGCGGCGGCAGCTCATGCAGCCGCCGGGCCAGCTCTCCGGCCCAATCGTCCATCAGCCGGATCGCGTCGGGCGCAAGACGCTCCGGCATCCCGCCCGGCGCTGGTACGCCCAGCAGCGTCGTATACGCCTGGCCGCGCCGCGCGTCCACCAGCGGCACGATCCAGTGGCCGCCGGCATAGCGGCGGCCAGCCTCGCCTGCGGGCGAGGCGGCTTGCGCCCGGGATAGGACTTCGTCCGATCCCGCAGCGCTGCCGCCAAGCGCCGCCGCAGGCGCTTCTGCCGGCCATGCTGCGCCGGCCGGCTCCACGCCTTGGCGCGCGGCCAGCAGGCCTAGCGCCAAGGCATCCTGCCCGCTGGCGGTGGCCCAGCCGCCCAGCGCGAGAGCGGCCAGGCTGGAGACGCCGTACACGGGCAACTTCAGCGACCAGGCCAAGGTCTTGGCCGTGGTCACCGCAATCCGTGTACCTGTGTAAGAGCCTGGCCCTACCCCCACGGCGATGCCGCTCAGTTCCCCCTTGGCCAAGCCGGCCTCGGCCAAGCACTCGCTAATCGCCGTCACCAAAAATGCCGAATGGTTGCGCTCGGCATAAATATTACGCTCGGCGAGCACGCGCCCGCCGAGGGTCACCGCAACAGCCAGAGAGGATGTAGACGTGTCAAACGCCAACAACCGCTGAGGCTGCTGGTCTTCGTCAGATTGATTCATAACCTTGTACTCCATTCTTCTTCAGGGCAGATAACCAGGATACATAAGGCTCACCCTGTCCCTTAATATGCATGCGCCGCCCCGTCTCCGATACGGTCTCCACATAAATATGGAGCACCTCCGGTGGAAGCAACTCCTTGATGATGCTGGCCCACTCCACCACGGTCACACCAGCCCCGTAGAAATACTCGTCCAATCCCAAATCGTCGGCTTCGTCCAGCGACAGCCGATAGACGTCCATATGATAAAAGGGAAGCCTGCCTTCATATTCCTTGATCAACGTGAAGGTCGGACTGTTCACCGTCTCAAGGACGCCCAAATGCCGTGCGAACAATTGGGAGAAGGCTGTTTTGCCCGCCCCGAGATCTCCATCCAGGGCCAGAACGGTCCCGGGCTGTGACCAGGCCGCCAAACAAGCGGCCAGCCGCTCGGTAGCCGTAAGATTCTCCGCCTCATAGACCCAATCAGTCAAGGCATTGTCCATCTCTGAATTCACTGCTCGTAACCACCTTTGAGAGGTTGTTCAAAATTTTGAAAAAACGCACATCGAAAGCATAAGCTTTGGTCCTGCTAACCCGACTTTTTGAACACGCACTCTGATTGACTTGTCCCACATCCGATACCAAAAACGTATGTACTCATTATATCGGTACGTTTCCCCACCCGCAACCGCCCTGATCAGACATAGAAAATCATTTTTCACCCATACTACATCTAAGTACACATCTGCCCGCCCGGCGAACCGGATTCGCCACACCAAGGCAAAGAAAGGAGCAAACGACCATGCATACGGTCTGGAAAGGCGCCATCAGCTTCGGGCTGGTTCACGTGCCCGTCAAAATGTTCTCGGCTACCGAAGACAAAGATATTTCCATGAAATATATCCATAAAGTTTGCGGCAGTCCGCTCTCTTACGTCAGACGTTGTCCCGCCTGTGAAGTTGACGTGAACTGGGAGGAGATATCAAGGGGGTACGAATACGAGAAGGGAAAATATGTATTGTTTGAAAAGGAAGAGCTGGATCAATTGTCCGCGCAAACGGAGAAAACGATTCATATTATGGATTTCGTTGATTTGCAGGAGATCGATCCGATCTACTTCCAGAAGACCTACTATTTATCCCCGGATCAGGCTGGAGCCAATGCTTACCAGCTCTTGCTCGAAGCCATGCGGCAATCAGGCAAGATCGGGATCGCCAAGATTGCCATCCGCTCCAAGAGCAGTCTGGCGGCTATTCGTGTCATGGAGGGTTGCCTGGCTATTGAAACCATTTTCTATCCCGATGAAATTCGCCCCATCTCCCAGGTTCCCAATCTGCCTGAGCAGATTCAGGTCAATGACAAGGAGCTCACGATGGCTCGCTTGTTGATTGAACAGCTATCCACCCCATTTGAACCCGGGAAATATACGGATGATTACCGGGAAAGCCTGCTCCGGCTGATTGGACAGAAGGTGGCTGGGGAGGAGATCAGTCTGGCTCCAGCCAAGCCGGAGACGAATGTCATCGATTTGATGGCTGCGCTTCAGGCCAGCATAGAGGCGGTCAAGCCGGTGGCCACCGATCCCGGAGCAGCTTTGGCGCCCGCTCCAGCCAAGCGGACACGCAAGCCCGCAGCCAAGAAGAGCAAGGCCGAACCGGAGACGGTGGTCGAGACTTCCGTTGCGACTCCCTCGGTCGTCGTGAAGCCTAAGCCCAAACGGCGTACAACCCCCAAGCCGGGAGCCAAATAGGAGCTACCTATCAGCTTTGTCCAACATGGCATGCCTCCAGGGGAACGTTAACCCAGCCCTGAATGATCGGCTGTCGCATCGTTCCACCAGGGGTCCACTCCAGAAATTGTACCTTCAGTGCCAGGGCCGGCTGAATCCAGACGGCCCCTTTTATCCGTTCCGGGATATTGTGGAAAGGACGTGTGGGAATGATCAACGGCTGAATATGCTCGGTTAAATCCCGCCAATCCTGTACCTTCCATTTACCGCTCCCTGCATGTCCAATATAGAGGAACTTGCCGTCCTCGTCATATAAACCTAGCAGTACGGCATTGACCATTCCGTCACGGTAAGTCACCCCGCCTACAGCGGCATATAGGTCATGAGTCAGCTTAATCTTCTGCCAACGGGCATCTTTGCCGCCTATCGCATACGTGCTATCCAGCCTTTTGCATACGATGCCTTCCCACCCTCTGTCTTTCATCACAGCCAGCAGCGACTCACCCTCGGGCAGACTGGGAACCCCTTGCACCCGTTCGGATGGAATGATGATTTGTCCTAGCAAGTGTTGACGCTCAGCCAGCGTCTTATCGTTCATCCATATGCCATTGTAATAAAGGACATCGAACACCATGTAAATGGCGGCAATACGCCCGGTGGCAAAACGAATCTCTCGCTCTTGCCTAAGGCTGTCCCGCCGCATAATTTCGTGGAAGGAAGGCTTGCCATCGGCCAGGGCGATCATCTCTCCGTCCAGAATGACCGATTCTGCCTTGCAGTACCCAGGCACGTTGGTGAACTCGGGATACTGAAGGGTACGATCACGTCCCTGACGGTTAATGAGTCGTGCTTCTCCGTCCGTGTAATAGACGAGCATCCGCACCCCATCCCATTTAACCTGGGCAATCCATTCTTTACCTTGAGGAATCACCCCACTACGAATTGGCTCAAAGGGAACGATCGGTTCCAAATTTATCTATATCCCCTCCTTCCTCTGTCACCACTCCTTGGCCCAGCATCCTACCAAGTTTGCCCATGTCACTCTCTAATCATTCCAGCATAAATCCTCATAGTTTTGCGCGCCAAAGGTAAGCCTATACTCAAATAAGTATGGGAGGGATTCTACATGGCAACAGCCCGGCAGGGAAGTATTTATGTGGAAGGGGAAGAGATCAGAGTATCTAATCCCGACAAGCTGCTGTGGCCGGAGCTGGGGATTACCAAGAGCCTGTACCTGGAGAAGCTGGCGGAGTTGTCCCCTTATTTGCTCAAGGCCTGCCGTAATCGGCTGCTGACCACAATCCGCTATCCGGGAGGGGTTCATGGCAAGCACTTTTATCAGAAAAATGCTCCCCAGCCCTTACCCTCCTTCGTCCGCACCGTCATCCATGAAGACATCAACTATATCGTGCTCGACCGGCTTGCCACCTTATTATGGCTTGGGAATCTCGCCTGCATTGAATTTCACCCTTCTCTGCATTATGTGGGAGAATCGCTGCCTTGTGAGTGGATGATAGACCTGGACCCTTCAGTGGAGGAGGAGCCGCGTATTATGGAGGCTGCCGCCATCGTGGGTGAAGCCCTTTCCTCCCTAGGCATAGACTCTGTCCCGAAGACCTCAGGCGCGACAGGCCTGCAAATCATCGTCCCCATTCATTACGGCATCACCTTCGACGACTTGCGCACCATCGGTCTCTTTGTCGCAAGATTCGTGACTGAGAAGCATCCTGGCCTCTTTACGATTGAACGCTTGAAAAAGGACCGCGGCGACAAAATCTACGTGGACTACTTGCAGCATTATAGTGGAAAAACGCTCGCTGCACCTTACACGCCAAGGGCTCGCGTTGCTGCCAGCGTCTCTACTCCACTAACTTGGGAGGAAGTTCGTCAAGGGCCACGCCCTGCTGATTTTAACCTCTTAAACATCGGGCAGCGCCTGAAGGAGCGCGGTGACCTGCTGGATGCCATCCCTCCACAGCCCCTGGATTTGATCCTCCGGCACCTCAAGGGAAAGCGGCCTTTATATTAGAGGTTGTTCAAAAAGTTGTCTTCCCAGAACGAAGTTATTCGAGAAGTGGGTTCGACATCGAATCTTGAATTCACCCGGGCCTAGCGTAGGCTTCCGTAGTATGTTTCTTGCAGAAACATTTGAGGTGCTCACGTACCCGTATGCTTCCGAAGTCGTTTTCTCCGAAAACGTGGAGCTCCACTCCTCAGTTCCTAGCTTCATCCAACTCAAGCGTTTTGAAAAAACGCACATCGGAAGCATAAGCTTTGGTCCTAGAAATTCGACTTTTTGAACACACACTATTAGACAGGGCCGTTTTTTTGACATGATTTAAGAATCATAGGAATAGATAATTAATAGAACCCACAAGAGTAGGGAGGAGATGCCATGAGGAGTGTTACTCTGCCTAATCCCAATCGGATGACACTGCTTGTTCTTCGGGATGCGGCTCGTCCCGTCAAGCAAATTCAAGTGTCTAAGCCGCTGGTCGTTGCCGTTCCCCTGCTGGCGATACTGTCCATCTCTGGACTCATCGTGAGCCTCCATGTACAGTCGGAGCAAACGATCAGCGCACTCGAAAGTAAACTTGCGACGCAGGGCCTTGCTTTTGAAGCCGTGGTCACCGACAAGGATGAAGCCATATCACGGCTACAGAATGAGGTCATTGCCTTGTCCAGCCAGTCCGAGAATATGATGGGGCGGATGGAGCGAGTGGCGGAGCTAGAGGCAGAACTTCAGCAATTCATCAGTAAATATGGCATCGGCGATGCCAAGGAGCTTGGCAAGCTGTCCTCCTTACCTGCGGACGATTGGACGGATGAGAATGCTGTGCAATATATGCGCGTGAGCGGTGTGGGCGGTGAGTTTATCGCCGTGCATGACAACGAAATTGCTGACCTGGCCCAGCACACCAAAAATGACTTCATTGCGATGAACGAGATGTTGGATGAAATGGAGAAGAACATCCCCGTTACTTTGAAAAAAGCGCGGCAGACCCAGCATTCCATTTCCGGTACACCTTCCGAGTGGCCAACCCTGTCTACCCGCTTGACCTCCAACTTCGGCTATCGTACCGACCCGTTCTCGGGCCGGGCCGCCTTCCATGCGGGCATCGACATCGCTGGGAAGATGGGCGACCCCATCTATGCAGCCGCTGCGGGTAAGGTCATTACCGCTGATCGTGACGGCTCCCACGGCAAGTATATCGTGGTCGAGCACCCGGGAGGCTTACAGACCTGGTATTTGCACTTAAGCGGCATCGATGTCAATGAAGGTGATTCGGTTAGAAAGGGACAACGCATTGGCAAGCTGGGCAGTACCGGACGAAGCACAGGCCCCCACCTTCATTTCGAGATCGTCAAGGGCGGCAAAGCGATTGATCCCCTGCCTTATTTGAAATGAAACAAGGTAGAATACTAGTCAAACTATGAAGTGAAAACGAAAGGAGAGCCTGTTCATGTTCAAGGACGCGAAGAAATCCGCAACCGACACGTTGATTGGTCAAGGCAGCTTGTTTGAAGGCAAGCTGGAATGCAAATCCAATCTGCGAGTAGAAGGTCAAGTTCACGGAGAAATCGATTGTCTCGGGCAAGTGGTCATTGGCAAGACCGGGGAAGTCCAGTCGAGCATCAAGGGGGCTGATGTCATTGTGGCGGGTACGGTCATCGGCGACATCACCACCCCTGGCCGATTAACGATCGCAGACAGCGGACGGGTTGTTGGAAATGTCCATGTTGCCAAGCTCGTCATTATTGAAGGCGGCGCCCTGAACGGTACCAGCAGAATGGAGAAGCCGGCACCTGCCGTCTCCCATGTAACGGGTAAGGAAAAAGGCAAAAAGCAACCCCAAGCGGAAGCAGGATAATACGGATTGTACCTGAGCATTTGAACCTGTCGCTCCGGGCGCAAAAAAAGAAAGTTCCCACGCCGGATAAGGCGATGGGAACTTTTATTTCTCTGCTGAACTTGTTTAATCTTTAGTTGGTTGGAGCCAACTCGCGTGTGCTGGCTTCGAAAGCGGCAAGCAACGCAGCGTCGCCCCGAAGGCCCTCATTCTCCACTTTACGAATTTGCTCCATCATCCGCTTGTAATCCTTCGGAATGACGCGAACGAATTTAGGCAGCGACTGCTCCCACTCGTCCAGCACGCGGCGTCCCACCGGACTATCGGTATATAGAACGTGACGGCTGATCAAGGTGCGAAGCTGGTCAGCTTCCGCGGAGTCCTGCACGGATTCCAGAAGCACCATTTCCAGGTTGCAGCGGTTCACGAGGTCTCCCTCTTCATCCAGTACATAAGCGATCCCGCCGGACATCCCCGCCGCAAAGTTGCGACCTGTACCACCGAGTACAACCACCCGGCCTCCCGTCATATACTCGCAACCATGATCACCCACACCCTCGACAACAACATTTGCCCCGGAGTTACGAACAGCAAACCGCTCACCGGCAATACCGCGGATATAAGCCTCCCCGCTGGTCGCGCCATAGAAGGAAGTATTACCAAGGATGATGTTCTCTTCCGCAATGAACGTAGCGCGCGGCGATGGCTTCACGATGATCTTGCCCCCCGACAGGCCCTTGCCGGTGTAATCGTTGGCATCCCCTTCGACGCTGAGCGTCATCCCCTTCGGTACAAAGGCACCGAAGCTCAAGCCTGCCGAACCTTCGAAGTGGAACGTAATCGTATCCTCAGGCAGTCCCTGAAGACCATAGCGGCGCGTTACCTCGCTGCCTACAATCGTACCTGTGGCCCGATTGACATTGCAGAGCGGCAAACGAGCGCTAACTGCCTCCCCACGCTCTAACGCAGGAGCCGCAAGCTCAAGCATCCGCGACATATCCAAGGTTTCTTCCAGCCCATGGTTCTGCTGCTTGGTGCAATAACGGCTGCTGCCTTCCGGAAGCTCCGGCATATGAAGCAGCGAGCGAAGGTCAACGCCTTGCTTCTTCCAATGACCCTCTACCTTCACGGCATCCAGACAGTCGGTCCGGCCGATCATTTCCTCCAGGCTGCGGAAGCCCAGTTCAGACATCCATTCCCGCAGGTCCTCTGCCACGAAGGTCATGAAGTTCACGACATGCTGAGGGTCTCCGCCGAAGTTCTTGCGCAGCTCCGGATTTTGCGTAGCCACGCCTACCGGGCAAGTATCAAGCTGGCACACACGCATCATGATGCAGCCAACCGCCACGAGTGGTGCCGTGGAGAAGCCGTATTCTTCGGCCCCTAGCAGAGCAGCAACCGCAAGGTCGCGCCCGTTCAGCATCTTCCCGTCCGTCTCCAGCACAACGCGATCCCGCAGGTTATTGAGCATTAAGGTCTGATGCGTTTCGGCAAGACCCAATTCCCACGGCAAGCCGGCATGACGGATGGAGCTTTGCGGCGATGCGCCCGTTCCTCCGTCGTAGCCGCTCACCAGAATCACATCTGCCCGGCCCTTCGCTACCCCGGCAGCAATCGTGCCTACGCCTGCCTCGGATACCAGCTTCACATTGATACGAGCCCGCGGATTAGCATTCTTGAGATCGAAGATCAATTCAGCTAAATCCTCAATGGAGTAAATGTCATGATGCGGCGGTGGTGAGATCAGTCCTACGCCTGGCGTTGAGCCGCGAACCTCGGCAACCCACGGATAGACCTTCTTGCCCGGAAGCTGTCCACCTTCACCAGGCTTCGCCCCCTGGGCCATCTTGATTTGAATTTCATCCGCATTGACCAGATAATTCGACGTCACGCCAAACCGTCCGGAGGCTACCTGCTTGATGGCGCTTCGGCGCAAATCACCATTCGCATCAGGCACGAAGCGTGCCGGATCTTCGCCGCCTTCCCCGGTATTACTCTTGCCACCGATGCGGTTCATCGCGATGGCAATCGTCTCATGTGCTTCCTTACTAATAGACCCGTAAGACATGGCCCCGGTCTTGAAGCGGCGCATAATGGAAGCCGCTGATTCCACTTCCTCTAGCGGCACCTTCGGTCCGACTGCCTTTAGTTCCAGCAGGGAACGCAGTGTGAAGTGCTTCTGATTCTCCCCTTGTACCAGCTCGGCAAATTTCTTGTACAGGGCATAATCCCCCGTCCGAACCGCCTGTTGCAGCAAGTGCACGGTCTGCGGATTGAAGAGATGCTCTTCTCCTCCGCTGCGCCATTGATATTCACCGATGGAATCCAGCACTTTGTCGTTGCCGTCCTTATCGGTAAAGGCCCGGAAATGGTGTGCCAGCGCCTCGCTAGCCACCTCTGGCAAGCCGATCCCGCCGATGCGGGAAGGCGTCCAGGTGAAGTAACGGTCTATAAATGACGGCTCCAGCCCCACAGCCTCGAAGATCTGTGCACCACGATAAGATTGAATCGTGGAAATCCCCATTTTAGACAACGTTTTGAGGACACCCTTCGTCGCCGCTTTAATAAAGTTGTAGACGGCCTTCTCATGAGTGATCCCTTGCAGCATGCGTTGCGCAATCATATCCTTCAATGACTCAAAGGCCAGATACGGGTTCACTGCGCTGACTCCATAGCCCAGCAACAGGGCGAAATGATGTACTTCGCGGGGTTCCCCGGATTCCAGCAGCAAGCTGACCTTGGTCCGCGTTTCCTGGCGAATCAGATGATGCTGTAAGCAGGATACAGCCAGCAACGCCGGAATAGCAGCATTTTCCGCGCCCACACCCCGATCCGACAGGATAATGATGTTATGCCCTTTGGCAATGACCCGGTCAGCAGCTTCGCACAGGGTATCCAATGCTTGACGAAGCCCTTCCGCTCCTTCGGCCGCCGGGAACAGAATTGGAATGGTAATTGATTTGAAGCCAGGACGGCGTACATGACGAATCTTGGCAAAGTCCTCATTGGACAAAATCGGCGAATCCAGACGGATTTGGCGGCAACTCTCCGGCTCAGGGTTCAGCAGGTCACGCTCGGGTCCAATTGTGGTTACTGTAGAGGTCACCAATTCTTCACGAATGGCATCAATCGGCGGATTGGTGACTTGAGCGAACATTTGCTTGAAGTAGTTATAAAGTCGCTGCGGCTGTTCCGACAATACAGCAATCGGCGCATCGTAACCCATGGAGACCAGGTTCTCCTGACCCGTTATCGCCATTGGCTCCAGTACTTTGCGCAAGTCCTCATACGTGTAACCAAAGGCCATTTGTCGCTGCGAAATATTTTCATGACTTTCCGGCGGCAGCTCCTTCGCTTCCGGCAAGTCCTCCAGTTCGACCAAGTGCTCATCCAGCCACTCACGATAAGGATGCTCAGCGGCAATCGAAGCCTTCACTTCCTCATCGGAAATAATTCGTCCCTCCCGGGTATCGACCAGCAGCATCCGGCCCGGACGGAGACGATCCTTATAAAGTACATCCTCTGCTGGAATGTCCAGTACCCCTACTTCAGAGGACAGCACAATCAGGTCGTTCTTGGTCACATAATAACGCGATGGACGCAAGCCGTTGCGGTCCAGAATCGCTCCGATCTGGATACCATCGGTAAAGCCCATGGCCGCAGGGCCGTCCCACGGTTCCATCATCGTGCTGTGGTATTCATAGAACGCCTTCTTGTCCTGGTCCATATCCTTCTGGCCGCCCCAAGGCTCAGGTACCATCATCATGGCGACATGTGGCAAGGAGCGTCCGCTCAGATACAAGAATTCAAAGGTATTATCAAACATCGCTGTATCGGAGCCATCCGGGTTAATGATCGGCTTGACCTTCTCCAGATCGGCACCAAACGCTTCACTCTTGAACATCGATTGCCGTGCGCGCATCCAGTTCACGTTACCGCGCAGCGTATTAATTTCCCCGTTGTGGATCATGAAGCGGTACGGATGCGCCCGCTCCCAGCTTGGGAACGTATTGGTACTGAAGCGAGAATGCACCAGGGCCATGGCGGACTCCAGCGATTCCTGCTTCAGATCCAGGTAAAATTGCCCCACCTGCTCCGTGGTCAGCATCCCCTTATATACAATCTTCCGGCATGACAGACTGGATACGTAGAAGGCATCGCCCTCTTCTGCGCCGCTATAACGAATGGCCAGTTCCGCCCGGCGACGGATGACATAGAGCTTGCGCTCAAAATCCAAGTCGTCCGTCAGTTCCGCCGAGCGTCCGATAAAGACTTGACGAACAAACGGCTTGGCCGCTTTGGCCGATTTGCCCAGCATCTCATCCGAGGTTGGCACTGTCCGGAAGCCTAGCACCCGTTGTCCTTCTGCTTCAACTATGCGTACGAGTTCCGCTTCTTGACCAGCCCGAACCACCTCGTCATGCGGCAGGAACAACATGCCTACCCCGTACTGGCCGGCTTCCGGAAGAACGAAGTCAAGCTTCTGTGCTTCCTCCGCAAAGAAGCGATGTGGAATTTGCAGTAAAATACCTGCCCCATCTCCCGAATTGGGCTCACTGCCTTGCCCGCCCCGGTGCTCCATATTCGCCAGCATCGTCAAGGCCTGACTAACAATATCGTGTGAGGCATTTCCCTTGATATGAGCGACGAAGCCCATACCGCAAGCGTCTTTTTCAAAAGCGGGATCATACAACCCCTGCTTGATCGGTGTATCGGTATGTTTCATCATCTGACGCAACCCTTTCTTCAGCCGGATAAGCCCGGACCCATCTTTCCTTTTATTCTAACGGAAAATGTCAGTTGTGTTTTTGCACTATATTCTCTTTATTTTGCACTATTGATTAGAAATTTCAGACAAATGAGTCCAGCTCGTCCAAATTAGCCCCCCGCACCTAGCAGCATGTTCATCCATAGTGAAAATCATCCAGAGGCTTTCCCCTGGATAATCTAACTTGCCGGCTTGTACTTTTTGACATAAGAAAAAAGCATTGTGATGACCAGGGACTGCGATTCTAAAGTTGATTGATAATAATGGGCTGTGAAGAGGATGTTAATGCTGAGGGTGTAGATGGAACGGTGATGATAGCATTAGCTAGTGGCGAAGTAGTTAGTGATGGAGTAGTTAGTGGCGGGACAAGTGCTTTTTCAAGAGAAAAAAGAGGGATTATAGGGAAATCCTCCAGCTAAATCGAGGATGTAATCCAGTTTTTAATCATTATAGGGAAAA
>NZ_JBXENK010000017.1:0-59972 GCF_056836745.1 Paenibacillus sp. 1SOY10
CTTGCTTTTTCTTCATCACCGCGTTTCAGCGGCAACTTTTATAATATATCATGTCCGACGTTATTTGGCAAGCATTATTTTTCATCGTAATTCTTAGCTGACTGCCATAATGCTGTCCGGTTAACGACCGGATTTATAATATACCATCTTTTATTAATGGGCGCAACCTATTTATTTAGCTTTTGAGTAAGCAGTATAAATTAGGCTTATGATGTATTAATCCCTTCATAGAATCTTTCCTATTGCGATTGAGTCTTGTGTTCCTCATCAAACATAAAAGCAGTGCAAGGATATCGCCTTGCACTGCCGTAAATTATATTCGTCCTCTTAGAGGATGTTCAAAAAGTCGTTTTCTCCGAAAACGTGTAGCTCCGCTACTGGCGTCCCTGATTTCATCGGGGCTCAAGCATTTTAAAAAGAGACGCACATTGAAAGCATAAGCTTTGATCCTGCTAACCCGACTTTAACAGGAGTTTTGAACTCGCACTTTTAGGACGGTGATATCCTTTAACTCTCTATAATATAGGAGGTTGTCCTATTGGCGCATATGCGGGAATAGTAAAACGTCGCGAATGGAAGCTGCATCTGTCAGAAGCATCACCAAACGGTCTACTCCGATACCTAACCCTCCGGTTGGCGGCATACCGTACTCCAGGGACCGGACAAAGTCCTCGTCCATCTCATGCGCTTCGTCATTGCCGTGTTCCCGTTCCAGCAATTGCGCTTCAAAGCGCTGGCGTTGATCGATAGGATCATTCAGTTCGGTAAAGGCATTAGCATGCTCCCGGGCCACAATAAACAGCTCAAAACGGTCCGTAAAGCGCGGATCAACTTCGTTTTTCTTAGCCAGCGGTGAGATTTCCACCGGATGCCCATATACAAATGTAGGCTGAATCAACGTCTCTTCTACAAATTGCTCGAAGAAAGCATTCAGGATATGGCCAAAGGTCATGTGCGAATCTACTGGAACCTTATGCTCTTTCGCCAAGCGATGCGCTTCCTCATTAGTCATTTGCACAGCAAAATCAACGCCTGTCACTTCTTTCACCGCATCTACCATTGAGACCCGGCGCCATTCAGGCTTCAATTTAACCTCATGACCTTGGTAATGGACGACTTGCGTACCCAGCACTTCTTGAGCAATGTGAGCAATCATATTTTCCGTCAAAGCCATGATATCCTTATAGTCCGCATAGGCCTCATAAAGTTCAATCATCGTAAATTCCGGATTATGGCGTGTGGAAATTCCCTCGTTACGGTAGACACGTCCAATCTCATAAACCTTCTCCAACCCACCGACAATCAGGCGCTTCAAATGAAGCTCGATCGCAATCCGCATGTACAACTGCATGTCCAGTGCATTGTGGTGCGTAATGAACGGACGGGCTGCCGCTCCTCCAGCGATATTATGAAGAGTAGGCGTTTCAACCTCCAAATAACCGAGCGAGTCCAGATAACGACGCATCGACTGGATAATGCGGGAGCGTTTGATGAAGGTCTGCTGTACTTCCGGATTTACAATCAAATCCACGTAACGCTGACGGTAACGCAATTCAACATCCTTCAGGCCATGATACTTGTCCGGCAACGGGTAGAGAGATTTCGACAACACTTCCAGATCCAGCACCTTGATGGTCGTTTCTCCGGTCTTGGTCTTGAATACTTCCCCCGTCACTCCAACGATATCCCCTAAATCTAAAATACCGAATGCTTCATATTTCACTTCAGGGATACTGTCTTTGCGGACATAGATTTGAATTTTACCCGACAAGTCCTGTACATGTGCGAAGCTCGCTTTACCCATGGTGCGCTTCGCCATAAGGCGTCCTGCGATGGATACCTTCACAGCCTTCTCTTCCAATTCCTCTTTGGTCAAGCTGTCGTACTTGGCAAGAATATCTCCCGCCATATCGGTACGCTCATACTTTTTACCAAAAGGATCAATACCCAGTCCACGCAACTCGTCCAATTTGGCACGGCGAATTTGCAGCAGCTCACTAATCTCGACGACTTCTTCGTTGTTGTTCATTTCCTCGCTCATAGCCTTACTCCACTCCTTATTACTACTTTATTGGGTCCCACAAACAAAAGAAACAGTGAAAGAAGCTTCCGCGGTGGAAGCTTCTTTCAGGCGCTAATTCCGGCTTACTTCTTAATGTCTACGATTTTATATTGAATCACGCCAGCGGGAACCGTTACATCCACTACAGCGCCTTTTTTCTTACCAAGAATCGCTTTGCCCACCGGGCTTTCATTGGAAATCTTATTTTGCATCGGATCGGATTCCGCTGTTCCGACAATTGCATATTCCATAGTGTCGCCGAACTCCAAATCCTCCACCGTCACAATAGAACCGATGCTTACCGTATCTGTGTCGATTTCGTCGTTGTTGATAATACGGGCATTACGCAGCATTTTTTCAAGTGTGATGATCCGTCCTTCTATGAAGGCCTGCTCGTTCTTGGCATCCTCGTATTCCGAGTTTTCACTGATATCCCCGTAGCCGATAGCTACTTTGATCCGTTCGGCAACCTCGCGGCGCTTCACAGATTTCAGATTTTCCAATTCTTCTTCCAGTCTCTTCAGACCGTCCTGGGTAAGGATAACTTCTTTATCACTCATCTCAACCGATTCTCCTGTCATGGAAAAAATTTTCGCACGGTGCGTGCGGCACCCGAAAACCTTCCTGGAAAATGAACTCTCCCTCAGGAATGTTCTTTTGTCTTCCACTGCCGCTTAGGTGCTTGGAAGCGCTCGCCTCCGGCAGCAATGGCCTTCTTGCAGATGGTTCATTGTATATATCATATGCGCTATGTTGTAACGGTCAGACCATCCCGAATAGGAAAGCCGACCACTGAGGCGAATTTATATTGTGAAATTATAGGTGAACGGGTCTCAAATGTCAATGACACCGAAAATTGCATATGTAAACGTTTTATGAAAAAGGGAGGACTCTTGGAAATACAAGAGCCCTCCTATTCAGTTCATGTCAGGCTGATACTTCGTCACGCGTCGTCTCCAGCACCAGATCATCGATAAAAGTCTCAAGAATCCGCACCATTTCATCACGCCGGGTCTCTTCCATGATTAAGTCCTTAATGCGCGCAGCGCCCTTCAGACCTTTCAAATACCAGGCAAGATGCTTGCGCATCTCCCGAACGGCGACATGCTCGCCCTTCAAGGCAGCCAATCGATCCATATGAAGGATGGCAATACGCATCTTCTCATCCGCAGATGGCTCAGGGAGCAGTTCCCCTGTCTTCAGATACTCTACAGTGCGGTACAGCATCCACGGGTTCCCCAGAGCCCCCCGCCCAATCATCACACCATCGCAGCCAGTCTCTTCCAGCATACGCTTGGCATCTTCGGGAGTAGACACATCGCCATTACCGATGACTGGAATCGATACGGCTTCCTTCGCTTGACGAATGTAGCTCCAATCCGCCTTGCCTGTGTAAAGCTGCTCACGCGTACGGCCATGCACGCTAACCGCCTTCCCGCCCGCCTGCTCTACCGCCTTGGCGTTGTCGACGACGTAGATATGCTCAGCATCCCAGCCAATCCGCATCTTGACGGTAACTGGCTTACTGACCGCATCCACGACAGCCGATACCATTTCGTAAATCTTACTCGGTTCCAACAACCAGCGTGCACCTGCATCGCATTTTGTCACTTTCGGCACCGGGCAACCCATATTAATGTCGATAATATCTGCGTTGGTCTCCTGGTCGACGACCTTGGCCGCCTCCACCAGCGATTTGCGGTCTCCACCAAAGATTTGCAAGCTTAGCGGCTTCTCACGTTCATCAACGAACAACATTTCCTGCGTACGTTTGTTGCCGTGAATAATCGCTTTGTCACTTACCATCTCGGCGCAGACCAGTCCTGTCCCGAACTCCTTGGCAATCAGGCGGAAAGCAGGGTTACAGACCCCCGCCATAGGAGCAAGTACGACCTGATTCTTCATTTCAATATCGCCAATCTTCAGCAAAATGGTTCCCTCCTCTGACTTTATAGTCAAGTTGTGCCTGTAGTGCAGGCGTTGCTATTTCGGCTTCAACTCCGTTAGGGGAACCCCCAAACAATCTGAAATTTTATTTAAAATTTGATCATCTGGGCGGCGGTTTCCCCGCTCAATGGCTCCCAAAACCGCAAGCGATATACCGGATGCCTCAGCCAACTGCTGCTGGGTGAAGCCTTTTAACTTTCGGAAAGCGCGGATGCGCTGTGCCAGTTGTATGTTTTCCAAAACCGGACGCCTTCCTTTCCGTCAATGGTGCCTAGCGCACGGCGTATATTCTCATAAAGCCCAGAAGGCTCTCCTTCCGGAACGATATCCGATAAGGGAATCAGCACGAAGGCCCGCTCCATCATGCGGGGATGCGGTAAGGTTAGCAAGGTGGTGTCCATTTCCCGTCCGGCAACCCATAGCAAATCCAGATCCACCGTTCGTGGCCCGAAACGAATCTTGCGCTCCCGGCCAAGTTGCTGTTCCACATCAAGCATGACCGATAGCAGTTCCTCGGGGGCAAGTGTCGTGCGAAGAGCAACCGCCATATTGACAAAGCAAGGCTGGTCCAGATAACCTACGGGATCAGTCTCGTATAGATGGGAGCCCCGCAGAACCTCAATTCCGGGATGCTCCTGCAAAGCTGAAATGGCCTTCATCAGGGTAGCCTCACGGTCTCCCAAATTGGCGCCCAAAGCAATATAAGCCTCTGAAAACTCAGAGGTAGAAGATGTGCTCATACAGAGTTCTCACTTTCTTGAACGGTGCAGCTTCACGGTCACACCCTCAAAGTAAATATCAAATGGAGGATGCGGCTTGGTCACCTGAACCGTTAAAGCATCTACCCTAGTATAAGTGTCCAAAACAGCAGATGCAATATGCTCAGCTAGCGCTTCGATCAATTTGAAGCTTTTTTTCTCGACGATTCCTTGAACCAATTCATGCACTTCGGCATAATTTACCGTCTGCGACAAATCATCGTTCACCCCTGCCGCGTGCAAATCCAGCTCTAGCTCCAGATCTACGTAGAACCGCTGTCCCAGCTTCCGCTCCTCTTCAAATACGCCGTGGTATCCGTAATATTCCATACGGCGCAGCATCATTTTATCCATAAATTCAACCCCTTTTCCAGCAAT
Source organism: Paenibacillus sp. 1SOY10 (assembly GCF_056836745.1). Classification (NCBI taxonomy): domain Bacteria; kingdom Bacillati; phylum Bacillota; class Bacilli; order Caryophanales; family Paenibacillaceae; genus Paenibacillus; species Paenibacillus sp. 1SOY10. The sequence continues at coordinate 5,146 of NZ_JBXENK010000017.1, forward strand.
TCATAGCTAAGCATAAAGTATAGTATCGCACATACGTGCAGTTTCTTTCATTTCCTTCACGTCATGGACGCGTACAATCTGGCAGCCTTGGGCAATGCCCAGCGCTACGGTCGCCGCCGTTCCCATAACGACCTCATCTACTGGCAAATCCAGTGCGGTGCGAATAAATCTCTTGCGAGATGTGCCGAGCAGCAATGGAAAGCCAAGCGCGGCCAATTGGTCCAGGTTAGCCATTACCTTCAGATTCTCTTCATAGTCCTTAGCAAACCCGATACCTGGGTCCAAAATAATTCGTTCGTCGCTTACGCCCGCCTTCCTGGCTAATTCCACACTCTCGAGTAAATCCGCAGCAACATCACTCATCAAATCCTCATAAGCCCGATCTTGCCGATTATGCATGAGAATGACCGGGCATCCGAACTCCGCAGCCACCTGCGCTATGCGCGGCTCCGCCTTGAATCCCCACACATCATTAATGATATGGGCTCCAGCGCGCAGCGCTTCCTCAGCTACCTGTGCCTTATACGTATCCACAGATAAAGGGACCTGCGGCATCTCATGATGAAGCCTCTCCACGATAGGAATGACTCGCGCCAATTCTTCCTGCTCAGTCACGGGCTCATGTCCAGGACGCGTTGACTCGCCCCCGATATCTATGATATCCACTCCGGCCAGAAGCATTTCCCGGGCATGCTGTAGCGCATGTTCCACCTGGTTGTACCGTCCACCATCCGAGAAGGAGTCCGGGGTAACGTTGAGAATTCCCATGATTAAGGTACGCTCTCCCAGCTTGAGAGATGCTTCCCCCATCGAGAAGCTACGCTTATACCACTTAGGTTGCATCATGATCCCTCGCCTTCTCTCTATAATCTCCCAACAAGTGGCTTGTTATCGCACCAACCCGACCTTCGCCTACGGTACACGATTGGGACAATAATTCATTGGCCTGCGGTTCTGCATCACTTACCATCCAACGTAACTCGGTAATGGGCACCAGTTCCTGAATCGAGTTCGTCATAAATACTTCATCCGCAGTCAACAAGCGACTCCAGGCATAGCGACCTTCCTCTATAACCAGGCCTTGACGAGCGCCCAATTCCATGACCATTGCCCGGGTAATTCCGGGCAGGATGCCTGTTCCGACTTCCGGGGTATACAGTGTCTGGCCTTCTACAAAAAACAAGTTGCTAACGACGCCCTCGGCCAAAGAGCCATCGGTCGTCAATTGCAGACCCTCCGCCGGGACGAGTGAAGATCGTGCAACAGGAGCCGCCGATGACTGCCGGGTCGCTTCTAATTGGACTAACTCCCGCTTGGCAAGCATGCTGTTCATATAATGCAGCGATTTGAGGCGAATGTCGCCCTCCGGCGTATTCCGCCGGGTCGCTAGCCTCCATAAAGGCTTGCCCTTGGTATACAGCGCCGCTCCCGTCTCCGGGAGCGGCTTCACATAAATAATAATCCGCGGCTTGCCGTAATCTCCTGCCGGCAAACCTAGCGGCCCATCTCCTGCGGTTACGGTATACCTGATATACCCCTCGGCCAATCCGTTCAGCTTCAGCAGTCCGGCGATCTGGTCGGCGATCTCTTCCGGCTTGGCAGCATATTCTATGCCAAGCATGCGGCATCCCGCCTGAAGCCGCTGGATATGCCGCTCCAACAAGAATGGGCGGCCGCCATAAGTGCGGAACGTCTCGAACAAGCCGATCCCGTACATCAATCCGTGATCCATCACAGAGATCATGGCTTGATCTGCTGGGGTCGGAACTCCGTCCACCCCGATATAATTCATGCTCTCGCTTCCGCCTTCCGGCTTAGGAAATTACGCAGAATCTGATGCCCATGATCCGTAATAATGGATTCGGGATGGAACTGAACGCCCTCCACCGCATAGGTTTTATGGCGCAATCCCATAATTTCACCCTCGGCTGTTTCTGCGGTAATCTCCAAACAATCAGGTAAGCTCTCCCGCTCCACGATCAAGGAATGATACCGGGTCGCCGTAAAAGGAGATGGCAAACCAGCGAATACCGATTCGCCCTGATGAAGAATCGGAGAGGTCTTGCCATGCATCAGCCGTTCGGCGCGAATCACCCGACCTCCGAAGGCTTGGCCAATGGCCTGATGACCCAGGCATACACCAAAGATCGGGATAACTCCCTTGAATTGCTCAATCAGGTCCAGGGAAATTCCCGCCTCGCTTGGCGTACATGGACCCGGTGATATCAAAATATGATCAGGCCGCAAAGCCTCAATACCCGCAAGATCAATCTCATCATTGCGGTGGACAGTCACTTCCTCGCCTAGCTCGCCTAAATACTGTACCAGGTTATACGTAAAAGAATCATAATTGTCGATAACCAAAATCATCTCGTCTCATCTCCTGTCCTGGGCTTTGTCCGGCACGCCTTCGCTATGTCGAACCGCCAGAGCAATGGCTCTGGCCTTGTTATGGCATTCTCTGAATTCACGATAAGGCACAGAATCTATAACGATGCCGGCCCCTGCTTGTACGTATCCGGTGCCGTCCTTCGCCACCAGCGTACGTATAATAATATTTAATTCCATATTGCCGCTATAGTCAATCCATCCCATAGCACCCGTATAGGGTCCCCGAGTGACCGGCTCCAATTCCTCGATAATTTCCATTGTTCGCACCTTGGGAGCTCCTGTAATGGTACCCCCCGGAAATACGGCAGCAATGGCATCGTAGATGGTTTGGCCCTCCCGCAAGCGTCCTTCAACCTCGGAGACCAGATGCATGACATGGGAATAACGCTCAATCACATACAACTCGCTTGCCCGTACAGTGCCATAGGCGGCCACACGGCCGATATCATTGCGGAGCAAGTCAACCAGCATAATATGCTCGGCCAGTTCCTTCTCATTGTTCTTAAGTTCTTCCTCCATACGCTGGTCTTCCTCCCGGGTATGACCACGGCGGCGCGTACCGGCAATCGGCCGGGTACTGATTACCCCTTGCTCCACCTTCACCAGTAGTTCAGGCGAGGCCGATACCAACTGGAAGTCAGGGAAGCGAAGCAATCCCATGTAAGGGGACGGATTCATCCGGCGAAGCTGCTCATATACCTGTTCTGGAGTCGCAAGCAACGGGAAGGCTTGTCTGAGCGACAAGTTAACCTGAAACACATCGCCAGCACGGATATAGTCCTGTACTCGGCTTACAGCAGCTTCGAACGCCTGTTGGGACATGGACACCCCCAGACGATATTGTTCCAAAGCTTCATCGCTCATTAAGGAATCTAGCGAGGAGGAATCGTTAGATCGCTGAGGGGCCCCCAGCTCTTCACCACCACTCCCCTCGCTGATCCTCTGCCAGCGTTCCAGCATCTTGAGAGCGCGCTGCTCTGCTTGTATAAATGCTTTCCTCCAGCCCTCTATAGATGGTGAGACATCCACAGAACGGGCATAGACGATGCAATACAACGTGTTTAATTGTTGGTCAATCACCCAAAGCTCATCCATTCGCATCCATACGTAATCATCCAGACCGAGATCATCCTGAGCCCGAGTTGGCAAGCGTTCCAGGGAACGGGCAACATCATAACCCAGATAGCCTACCGCCCCACCGCTGAATTTAGGCAGTGCAGGAATCGCGGGCGATTGATAGGGCTTCATCCACTCTCGCAGCAGCTTCAGGGGTTCACCTTGCACATCCTCTTGCTTCCCTGACAACGGTTCATGGATGGTTGCTGCATTCCCCTTACCCCGAAGTACAGAGACCGGGTCCAAACCCAAGAACGTGTAGCGCCCCCCCTTGCCACTCTCTAATACAAAGGAATAAGGGCTAGCGTCCTGCCAGGCCACGCTCCAATTCACAGGCAACTCCGCTGAAGGCAAAGAGATGCTTACCGCGTACGGCAGCAGTGTCCATGTTCCTTCTTCTATCCATCTATTCCACTGCTCCCATGTCGTTATCTGTTCCATCAGCGGCTTAAACCCTCCAAGTCTGTAATTCTGATCGCTAGCTTCTATTGCTAGCTAGTATACTAGATGCCATCCCCGTTTGAAAACGAAAATAATTTAAAAATAAAACACCCCGTATCTATCTCCGGAATGTCTGGAGATAGATACGGGGCTTACCGGGTGTAACTCCCGGGGGTTCCTGACTAGTTTATGCCTCGAAATTATAAAGCGGCGTACTGAGGTAACGTTCGCCATTACTTGGAATGATGGCTACGACACGCTTGCCCTTACCCAGTTCCTTGGCTATCTTCAACGCAGCAAATACGGCAGCGCCGGACGAAATACCGGACAGAATGCCCTCTTCCTTCGCTACAGTCCGAGCTTGTTCAAAAGCCTGATCGTTCTCAACATGAACAATCTCATCGTAAATTTCCCGGTTCAAAATCTCCGGCACAAAGTTAGCTCCGAGTCCTTGAATTTTGTGAGGACCTGGTTTGCCGCCCGCCAAAATAGGCGAAGCCGCAGGCTCTACAGCATAAATCTTCACTTCAGGGAAGCGTTTCTTCAACACTTCACCGGCACCACTAATGGTACCGCCTGTACCGATTCCTGCCACAAACGCATCCAAACGTCCATCCAGCGATTCAATGGCCTCTACGATTTCAGGTCCTGTCGTCTCACGGTGAATCTTCACGTTGGCTTGTGTTCTGAACTGATCGGCCAAGAAATAATCCGGATTAGCAGCCAGCAATTCCTCCGCCTTCTTAACCGCCCCGTTCATCCCTTCCGATCCTGGTGTCAATACCAGTTCTGCCCCATAGGCGCGCAACAGGTTACGACGCTCCAAGCTCATCGTCTCAGGCATAACAATAACAGCCTTGTAGCCCTTGGCCGCTGCGACCATCGCCAGGCCAATCCCCGTGTTACCGCTGGTAGCCTCGATAATGGTGCCGCCTTCCTTCAGCTTACCCGCCTTCTCGGCCTCTTCAATAATGCTGATAGCAATCCGGTCCTTAACGCTGGAGCCTGGGTTTTGATATTCCAATTTGACGTAAATTTCCGCACTGTCCTCTGGAACGATCCGGTTCAAGCGAACCAACGGCGTGCTGCCGATCAAGTCCGTTACACTGTTTACGACTTTGGCCATATTAAATATCCTCCCTTATATATGGTGCTGTTGTTTATATCCGATCAATTAAGTTGGTATTCTGCTTATTATCTTAACAACACCTATCGGAGTTGTCAAGAAAAGTCATAAAAAAATACTTTGCAGCCAAGGGTTTCCTCACCCGCAAAGCCTATTTTTTGTCCTCATTTCACGCTTCCCTTTTTGGCTTTCCTACCTGCTCAATCAAGCTATCAATTTCCTCGGGACTAAATACGTAAGCCTCATTACAGAAGTCACATATCACTTCCGCTTCTTTGCCTTCTTCCCGCAATTCCGTTAATTCCTGCTTGCCCAAGCTAATTAGCGTGCTCTCCACTCTCTCCCGCGAACAGCTACAAGAGAAGATGATGTCCATTTCCTCCAATACCTGTACGTCCGGTAACATCCAGCTCAGCATTTCCTCAAGCTCCAAGCCTTGGTCCAGCAACGATGTTACTGGAGGAAGCCCGCCTACGGCACGCTCGATTTCACCAATCTCTTCATCCTTCAATCCTGGCAGCAACTGAATAATGAAGCCACCTGCCACAATAACGGAGTTGTCGACATCCACCAACACACCCAGACCTACCGCTGACGGGGTTTGCTCAGATACGGCAAAATAATAAGTGAAGTCTTCGCCCAGTTCGCCGGAAATTAAAGGAACGCTGCCGCGGTAAGGCTCCTTCAGGCCCAAATCCTTGGTAACATTGATAAAGCCCTCGGTGCCTACGGCTCCGCGCACATCCAGTTTCCCTTGGCTATTGCTCGGCAATTGAACATGGGGGTTCTTAACATAGCCGCGAACCTCCCCACGCGCATTAGCATCCACGATAATTTGCCCAACAGGTCCATCGCCTTTGACTTGTACCGTCAACTTCTCATCGCCTTTAAGCATGGCACCCATCATAGCACCGGCCGATAAAGTTCGGCCAAACGCTGCAGTTGTCGTGGGGTAAGTGTCATGACGGCGGCGTAATTCTTCCACCAATTCCGTAGTCCGTACAGCAAAAGCGCGAACTTTCCCTCCCATCGCAATTGCCCGGATCAACCGATCTTTCTTCTTATTTATGTTAGAGTCCATCGCTTGAGGACCTCCTTCCTGACTTCCTGTTTATTGATTACGTTCATAAATGAGACGAAGTCCCTCCAGCGTAAGCTGAGAATTGACCTCCTCAATCGTGCGAGTTTCGCTGGCAATCAGCTCAGCGAGGCCACCCGTAGCTACTACCTTCGGCTTGGCATTCATCTCGCGGGCAATCCGTTCCACGATCCCATCCACCTGACCAGCATAGCCGAAAATAATACCCGCTTGCATCGCGTGCACCGTGTTGCGGCCAATGACCTTCTTCGGCTTCTCCAATTCAATACGCGGCAACTTGGAGGCCCGCTGATAAAGCGCCTCGGTCGAAATTCCGATACCCGGTACAATAGCACCTCCCAAATAATTACCCTGGGCGTCGATGCAATCGAAGGTTGTAGCCGTTCCGAAATCGACAACCACCAGCGGTCCGCCATATTGCTCAATGGCAGCCACAGCGTTAACAATCCGGTCAGCGCCCACCTCCCGGGGATTCTCGTAACGTAGATTTAGCCCCGTTTTAATGCCAGGTCCTACAATTAGCGGCTTGCGGCGCAAGTATTTAACGCATAACTCCTCCAGCGCATGCATCAGTGGGGGAACTACGGAGGATATGATGACTCCCTCCATCTCACTTTCGCGGATTCGAGCCATATCAAATAAATTGTGAATCAGGACGCCGTATTCATCCACCGTCGCCTGGCGATTGGTGCTGATACGGAAATGATGGAGCAGCTCCTTGCCCCGATACACCCCTAATACGATATTGGTATTGCCTACATCGACCACAAGGAACATCGGCTGGTTAACCCTCCTTCTTGGCGTTCAAGTCCAGACTGATATCCAGACTTTCGAACGAATACGTTAGCCGTCCGACGGAAATGACATCCACGCCACTCTCGGCAATGCCCCGAATCGTCTCCAAAGATACGTTGCCGGAGGCTTCAACGATCACATGCGGTGCCGCTTGCTTGATTTGCTGAACCGCTTCCTTCATAAGCGCAGGTGCCATATTATCCAGCATAATAATGTCGGCCCCGGCCTGCAAGGCTTCATTCACCTGCTCCAGGTTCTCCGTCTCCACTTCGATCGTCATCGTATGTGGTATGGCAGCGCGGGCGCGGCTGACAGCCTGGGTAATGCCGCCAGCTCCTTTAATATGATTATCCTTGATCATGACCGCATCATAGAGCCCAAAACGGTGATTCGCCCCACCTCCGGTACGTACCGCATATTTCTCCAGCATCCGGTGTCCCGGAGTTGTCTTGCGCGTATCCACCAGCCGGGTTGGCAATCCACCCAACGCTTCTACAAAAGTACGGGTACGTGTAGCAATGCCCGACATCCGTTGCAGCAAGTTGAGGGCCAGCCGTTCTCCCGTCAAAATTCGATGCGTACTGCCCTCCACTTCGGCAATCACAGTACCTTTCTCCACCCGCTGGCCGTCCTGCACAAGCGGCGTGAAGCGAAGGCTTGGGTCCACAATTTCAAACACCATCCGGGCCACTGGCATCCCAGCAATCACCCCACCTTGCTTGGCATGAATGATTGCCTTCGATTCATGGCCTTGCGGAATCGTGACGGCCGTTGTAACGTCGCCTGAACCTACATCCTCCTGTAGCCAGCCCCGAATATAGCGGGTTATCTCTTCATTATATCCGTTAAACATCATCGCTAACTTCCTCCATCATTCCTTTTTCCCGTTGCCATAGAAGATGCTTGTGCCACTTCTCATCGCTACGCCCCGGGAAGTCCTCGCGATAATGGCCACCACGGCTCTCTTCTCGTACCAACGCCGACTGGGTTAATAGCAGCGCACATGTCAGCATGTTTGCATACTCCCAGTGCTCCCGTGTGTAAAGAGCTTGGCTGAAAATCGGGATCTGCCGTTCCAGTTCATGGATAGCCTTGGCAAGTTCTTCTCCCTTACGGCGCAATCCGACGCGGCGGACCATGACCTTTTGCAATTCAAGCCGCTTGGCAGTCAAGGAAGTGGGCGCTGTCTCCGCTCGCCCTCCCTGATAGGAGATCATTTCCCCTGTTTGAGTGAGCGGCGGTAGCTCACGAATTCGTTCAATGATGCGTCTGCCAAACACTATCGCCTCGGATAATGAGTTACTTGCCAGGCGGTTGGCGCCGTGAACGCCAGTAGACGAGACTTCTCCGCAGGCAAACAAGCGCTCCACACTTGTCTCCCCGTAATGGCCTGTCCGAACCCCACCCATCATATAATGCGCGGCTGGGGCAACTGGAATCCAATCATTGGTCATATCCAATCCATAGCTCATACAAGTTTCGTAAATGGTCGGGAAGCGGCGTCTTACCAAATCAGGATCTTCATGGGTAATATCCAGATAGGCCATGCTCGCACCCGTAGCCTCCATCTCGCTTACGATGGCCCTAGCCACAATGTCCCGTGGAGCAAGCTCCATCAGCTCATGGTATTTACTCATAAATCGCTCACCTTTAATATTGCGCAGCACTGCACCTTCGCCACGTACAGCCTCGGAGATCAAGAATCTCGGTGCGCCCGGATAGCAAAGGGCCGTTGGATGAAATTGAATAAATTCCATGTCGCGTACTACCGCACCTGCACGATAAGCTATCGCCACTCCATCCCCGGTCGCCACCTCCGGATTAGTTGTATACCGGTACAACTGTCCGGCGCCCCCGGAACATAGAACGGTCGCCTTGGCACGCAGGAACAGTTGCCCTCCGTCAGGTCGTTCTACCAATGCACCCAGGCATTCGTTATCCTCCGTGATTAAATCGATCACGTAATGATTATCCCACACCTCAATATGAGGATGCGAGGCAACCTGAGCAGATAAGGCTCGTACGATTTCATAGCCTGTTGCGTCGCCATTGGCATGCAGTATCCGGCGGTGGCTGTGCGCTCCCTCCCGCGTCAGCGCCAGTTCCCCATTCTCCAGATCAAATAAGGTGCCCATCGCCATTAATTCTCTGACACCCTCAGGCCCTTCATTTGCCAGAATATCAACCGCAGCAGAGGAACAAAGGCCCGCCCCCGCCAGCAGAGTATCTTGACGATGATAAGCGGGCGAGTCATCTTCAGAAATAACAGCAGCAATACCGCCTTGGGCATACCGGGTATTGCTATCCAGCAGCGATTTTTTGGTGATCATAATGACACGTTGATGTTCACTGGCCTTAATGGCCGTGAACAGGCCGGCAATACCTGAACCAATGACAATAACATCCGTATCAACTGTGGGCAGCTTACCAAGCTCAAAATCAGTTAAATATTGTGGAATCACGATCGTCACCTATCTTAGACAAGAGAGTAGCGCATGCTATTGAACTTGCAGCATGCGCTCTAAGGATAATCTGGCTTTATCGGCAACGACCGGCGGTACGTAAATCTGCGGTTGCATTGTCTCCAGACATTTGACCAGCTTCTTCAAATTGTTGACTTTCATATTAGGACACACCAAGAATTTAGTGGCAAAATGAAATTCTTTATCTGGGCTATCCAAACGGAGCTGATATCCGGTTCCATCCTCGGTGCCCACAATAAACTGCTTGGCAGACGAATTTTTACAATAGTTCAAAATGGCCGTGGTACTCCCTACGAAATCACCCATCTCCACCACTTCGGGGCGGCACTCTGGATGTACTACGAACTCGGCGTTTGGATATTTGGCCTTCATTTCAACCACATCTTTAACCGTTAGCATATCATGCGTGTTGCAGTAACCTTCCCAAATAATCAGCTTCTTGTCTGTATGCTGCTGTACATAGTGGCCCAGGTTCTTGTCCGGTACCCAGATAATTTCATCTGCGTCCACGGAATTTATCACTTGAACGGCGTTGGATGACGTACAGCAGATATCGGTCTCCGCCTTAACATCGGCCGAAGAGTTAATATAAGTCACGACCTTGGCATTGGGATGCTGGGCTTTCAGCTTGCGCAAGCCATCCACGTTGACCATATCCGCCATGGGACAACCCGCTCGTTCATCCGGGATGAGCACGGTCTTGCCCGGTGCCAGAATCTTGGCACTTTCTCCCATAAAATGCACACCACAGAAAACAATGGTCTCCGCATCTGTAGAAGCGGCCTTCTGAGCGAGTAAAAAAGAGTCGCCACGAAAGTCAGCTACCTCTTGAATTTCATCGCGCTGATAATAGTGCGCCAATATAATTGCATTACGTTCCTTCTTAAGCTGAACCAGCCTTTCACGCAGTTCACGGTTCATTTCCGCTTTCCGCTCTAGTGCTAAAGCCTCCACCTGAATTCCTCCCCCATAAGGTGCTTGACTTGTAGCAACGGTACGTCCGCTGCTTCCCGTCCCTCTTGCATCGGCTGGCTTCTATTCTCTATACGCCACTCTTCCGCATCATTTCACAAGAACGTATCAAATTTCACACGGTGTTTAAGAACTAATTTACACAAGGTCCAAGGCACTGTCAATGTACCAGAGAAGAGCGGATACAGCCGCTTTCCTTGATTTTTGGCAGGAAATCCGGCATTACCACGCAGATACGGGGATTGAGCATTTATCTAAAATTTTTAGGGTTCAACACCGAAACCAGTGCTTAACATATGTAAAATGAGGCCCTATCCCTACGGACCTCCGCTCTATTGATGTCTTTTGTCAAACACTGATTTAAATTGAGCCTAAAAAAACGCAAGATATTGGAATTTTCACCCTAATATCTTGCGCTTCTTAATGTTATATGGTTATAACCATTTATACCGTAGGCGTATTGCCCCCGTTATTTGAGCCTTTGTCGTCATCGCCCTCAGGCTTCGGTCCCTCAGAAGCTCCGCCGGCTGCACCTTCTGGTGCATCGTTTGGAATATCTCCCGCTGGAGCAGAAGGTGTCGCATCATCAGGTTTACCCTGAATACGAACGCGCACATCTCCCAGACTATCAACAGTTGGTTCACCCGATTCCGAAGAGTCGCTATCCCCATGCGGTACACTTTCGAAGCCTTCCAGTGAGCCGTTCTCAATCAGATACTTGATCTGATCCAGTTCCAACGTCTCCACTTCAAGCAACGTCTCCGCAATGAGATGAACTTCCCGAGCATGCTCGGTCAGCAGCGTTCTGCAGCGTTCGTACGATTCATTAATAAAGCGCTGCATCTCTTGATCAATATCATAGGCGATTTGATCGCTATAGTTCTGCTCATGCCCGATATCACGGCCCAAGAATACCTGGCCTTGGGATGTGCCGAACTGCATCGGTCCAAGCTTCTCACTCATCCCGTATTCAACGATCATGCTACGCACAATGCTGGTTGCTTGCTGGAAGTCGCTATATGCACCGGTACCAATTTCACCGATGTAGATTTCCTCGGATACGCGTCCGCCAAGCAGGCCGGTCACTCTATCCAGCAATTCGTTCTTCGTAGCAAGCATACGATCTTCCTTCGGCAGCATAATAACATACCCGCCAGCGCGTCCCCGCGGAATAATCGTAACCTTGTGTACCATATCGGCATGCTCCAGATAGTAACCAACAATAGTATGACCTGCTTCATGATAAGCGACAATACGTTTCTCGCGGTCACTGATCACCCGGCTACGCTTCTCTGTACCCACGATTACTCGGTCAATTGCTTCATCGACTTCCCGCATGGAGATATCTTTACGGTTCCGCCGCGCTGCAAGCAACGCCGCCTCATTCAACAGATTCTCCAGATCGGCACCGGTAAAACCGGTGGTCCGCTTCGCAATGACGTCCAGACGTACATCCTTGGTCAACGGCTTGTTGCGTGCATGAACCTTCAACACCGCTTCGCGTCCCTTGACATCCGGACGGTCTACTGTAATTTGACGGTCAAAACGTCCCGGACGCAGCAAGGCAGGGTCCAAAATATCTGCACGGTTTGTAGCGGCTATCATGATAATGCCTTCATTGCCACCGAAACCATCCATCTCTACAAGCAATTGGTTCAGCGTTTGTTCACGTTCATCGTGACCGCCGCCAAGACCAGCACCACGCTGACGACCAACCGCATCAATTTCATCGATGAAGATAATACATGGTGCATTCTTCTTCGCATTCTCGAACAAGTCACGAACACGCGATGCCCCGACCCCAACGAACATTTCGACGAAGTCAGAACCGGAAATACTGAAGAACGGAACCCCGGCTTCACCGGCTACGGCGCGAGCCAAGAGGGTTTTACCTGTCCCCGGAGGACCTACGAGCAGAACGCCTTTTGGAATTCTGGCGCCTACTGCGGAGAACTTCCGTGGATCTTTCAGAAACTCAACAACTTCCACCAATTCCTGCTTCTCTTCGTCAGCCCCGGCTACATCTTCAAAAGTTACCTTCTTCTTCTCTTCATTGTACAGACGTGCCCGGCTCTTGCCAAAGTTCATCACTTTGCCGCCGCCACCTTGCGCCTGGTTGAACAGGAAGAAGAACAAGATGAACATAATTGCAAGCGGTATGATCGATGTCAGGAAGGTCAACCAAATGCTTTCGCCCCGCATCTTTTCCCACGTGACCTGAAAATTGTTTTGTTCACTCAGGTCAGTGATTTCCTTCAACACATTCTCGTCAAAAGGAACATGTAGCGAGAACTTTTTCGTTTTCTCGTCCCCAACCTCTTGTTTATATTCACCGGTTACCAGATAGGCATAACCGTCGAATTTACCGGTTAGTTCACTCACATTGTCATCCTTCAACTGCTGACGCAGCTCCGTATAACTAGGGGTGACGGCCGCTTCTTGTCCGCCGTTGAGGAATTGGACGATGCCCACCACGACTAAGAAAAGTATCAAATAAAAACCAGAATTCCGGATGAACCGATTCATCCCCTACCTCCTCTCAAGACCTTAAGTTATTTTAACATAGCCACTCTCGCGATTTCAAAAATCCGGCGAGGGGGTTATTTGCCCTCACAGAGCACTGAGATTAATGGGTGTAAATTTCAGGTTTCAACACGCCAATAAAAGGAAGGTTGCGGTATTTCTCAGCATAGTCGAGACCGTATCCGACCACAAAAGCATCTGGCAGTACAAACCCCGACAGATCCGCTTCCAGCTTCACAGTGCGGCGAGCAGGCTTGTCGAACAGCGTTACGATTTTGACGGACTTCACCTTGCGCCGCTCCAGAACATCAACCAGATAGCTCAGCGTTAGCCCACTGTCGATGATATCCTCCACAATCAGCACATCGCGCCCTTCTACCGAGCTGTCCAGATCCTTAATGATCTTCACTTCTCCCGAGGAACGGGTCGAAGCGCCATAGCTGGAAACAGCCATGAAATCAAGCTCGATGGGTACGGTAATCTCTTTAACCAAATCAGCCATAAAAATAAAAGCGCCCTTCAGAATACAGATGACCAGCGGGTTCCGGCCCGCATATTCCGCGCTCAGTTGTTTGCCAAGCAACGCAACCTTCTCCTGTATCTGTTCCTTTGTGATCAGCACTTCTTGAATATCGTTTTGCAAAATAAGTAAACCCCCTACGTTATACTATGAATGCCGGTCTTTCGCTAATCCTGAACTGACTATGACTAGCTCTTACTACCCGAAAACCATGTGCACGACGGAAGTCGTGCCCCGATTGACCGCGGCAATCGCGGAACGCCGAACGCCAGGTATCCATAATATCCGGCCCGCAGCATCTGTCACGACGGGAATGCGGGAGCGAAGGGAAGGAGGTATTTTCGCATCGATGAAAATATCTTTTACCTTTTTGCTGCCGTTTAATCCCATGACTTTCATGACATCTCCCGGAAGGCGGGAACGTACTGTAAGCGGATAGACCAGCTCATCCGCATCAAATTTCGCCTCGTCATTACCATCTGCCGCCACTCTTGCCTCATCCCTGTCAACCATAAGCTGCGTTATACGCAAGCTTTGGTCCATGCCAGCAATCGGCACTTCTGCCGGAAGTTGCTCCACCAAATATGTATAGTGAGGAATCTGACTCTCCACAGCAGCGGAGACAAAACGGATTGTGCCATACTCACGTAAGCACTTTATGCCGCCGCCTAGATCAAGACTCCACGTCGAGGGTCGATGTTGAATCGTCCCTTGACGGATGGCTTCGATCTTGACAAAATCGCTTTCATCCGTCCTTAAAGGCAGATAATTTAATATTAGTTTAATCAACCGCCGTTGTAAAGCAACATGTAACTCGTTAAAAACAGGGATCTCAAACGTAGGGTACCCATTTTCTTGTCGAACGATTTCCTTATAAAGCCGGAGCGACTCCTGCTGTAAATAATCATCTTCGGCAGAAGCCAGTTCTGCCAGCCGGTTCAGCGATTCCGGCAACTGACCATTATATTGCCCCAAAAATGGGAGCACATCCAACCGAATTGCATTCCGTGTAAAGTCTGTTTGTTGATTGCTGCTATCCTCCACAAAGGAAATGCCACATTCATGACACGCCCGGAGCAAATCCGTCTTGTATATACGAAGCAGGGGCCGGATTAGTTCCACATTTTTTTCCTGCCTTTTAAACCTCATTCCAGCTAGTCCAGATAGCCCGCTACCACGCAACAAACGCATCATCACAGTTTCGGCCTGATCATCCGCATGATGGGCGAGAGCGACGGAAGTCGCCTTATATTTCCGGGCCACCTCCCGCAAGAAAGCATATCGCACCTCCCGCGCCGCAAGCTCCAAGCTCTTCCCTGATTCCTTCATATAAGCATATACATCGACATGCCCCAACTCAAAGGGAACATCCAGCTCACCCGCCAAGGCTTGAACAAACGCAGCATCCCGGTCCGCCTCTGTAGCGCGCAAGCCATGATGCAGATGCGCACAGACTAATTCAAGCCCAAGCTTCGGGTCCGCAGCCAATTCTTTCATTATATATAGCAACAGCGTCGAATCCACTCCACCGGACACAGCAACCACAATACGGTCTCCGGGATTCCACAGCCGCTCCTGTCTGGCCGTTCGACGAACGATCTCTACCAGACGATGCATCATTTGTTCCTTCATCCCGAGATTTCCTCCGTTCGTTCAGAAGCGCAAGGTCAAATATATGGCGCAAGCAAGCAGACCTAAGGAGACAACAAAAGCGCCCACCATCCAGTTCGGCGTAGCCCCCCGCTTGCGCCGCGGCCTAGTGGCGAACCGGTCCGCCACCTGCTCCCTCCATAAACGGCAAGCCTCCGCGGTATCGCGGAACTCCCCGCGCAGCGCCAGTTCCAGCCAAGCCTTATAGGGCCGAAGCGCCTCGTGATTATCAACAATCGTAAGCAGGTCCTGCCTGCTGCGCATCTGCGGCAGCTGCGTCGCCGCCTTCTTCAGCGGCTGCTCGGCGAGCATATGCAAGCAAACCACGGCAAACGAGAACAAGTCATAGGACGGATCTGCCGTCCGATTCCCTGCGTCCCAGAAACCACGGTCATACCATTCCGTGAATTGCTTGACGCTTCTCCCTATACTGGTGGCGCCGCCGTAATCGATCAGTTCCACTTCGCCATAGGGACCCACGAGCATATTCTCCGGCTTGAGGTCCCCGAACACCCAGCCCGATTCATGCAGACGCTTCAACTGCTGCAGCAATTGCAGTCCGGCCGCATCCAGCCAACGTGGTCCACGCCGGGCCAGGAACACTCGCAGCGGTTCACCCTGTACGTAGCGCATAACATAAAACGGAACCTCCCTGCCCTGGTAAGTATAATCGTCTACCTCCACCAGATAAGCGAGATCCCGTTCCGTCGGTCCGCGCCGCCGCCTTTGACGTTGCAGCGCCTTCAGCACATTGATCTCCGATTGGATATCCAGCGTATCAAAGCCTAGCTTCAGCGCATATAATTTGTTGTTCTTTTCCCGTTTTACCAGATATACAACGCCGTTTGCACCTTGTCCCAGCAAACGCTGGATGATGTACTTCCCGCCATGCCAGCGGCCGCGAATTCGCGTCCCCTGCGGCAGGCTGATTTTAAACGACGTAGCCACCGAGGATTCCATCTTGTCCATCCGTCTCCTCACGCCAAGACTTTCCATGTCCATTCAGTGTACCATATTGGATAAATTCCATCACCTTCAAGATGGCCGGGCCTGTAGGAGTAGCGCCCCTCATGGCAATGCGCTGGAATATAGAGCGTGCCGCTCCCAGATCATCTGTCCAGTCTACATCGAGCACCGCATCCTCACCGCTGTGGGAGCCCGGGAAATGAAATACGGCCAACTTGCTCTCTCCCGCTCTAGAGCTGAGACTCAGCATCATATCGCGAATGGCTTCCTCTACCGCCCGTAGCTTGGGCTTCATGCTGGCACTGGCATCAATCAGGAGTGCCACCTGCAACGGGCTACTCTCACTCAATTCATCGATGACCTCGACAACCTGCGACCGGGTCTCCGGAGGCAAATCACCCACCGATTGGTCACCCAGAATATGCCTGATCTCCTTATTAACCGCATGTTGTATTGTCTGTACCACCGTTTTGCGTGTAAGCATCTGCATCGTTTGAGCCAAGTTCTCCGTACCGGCAATTCGGCTCATGCCACCCCCCGCTTTGGCGATTTCACTGATCTCCAAGCTGCCCAGTTCCCCAATGGTACCGTAATCGACAATGCCAATCACGTTGACTGTAATCCCTTCCTGCCTAGCCAACGCCGCTGCCATAACCGGACTATCGCCCACGTTGGAACAACCATCCGTAATCAACATAATTTGTTTCATTCTACTTCCCGCCCTTCTCTGAATAAAAAATACCTACTCTCGTATCTAGCATTTCCAGAGTAGGTAGATTTCAAACGAGTCAGGTATCGTATATGTCAAATACGATCACAGGAGGCAAAAAAAGCTTGAGGTTTTTTCCACCCCAAGCTCTTGACTAACTGACCGTGCGCGGTCGCTCCAAACGGCTGATGCCCGGAATATGCAGCGTAGACCACTGTGGCCTGAAATGATCTACGGTCGCCACCACAACCGTCATATCATCATGAACTACATTCTTCTGATAGCGAATGACCGACTCAAGCAGACGATCGGCAATCTCCTGCGGTTCCTCGGCCCCGATCTCCTGAATCAGCCGTTTGATCCACAGCTCCTTGTTCACGGCCGGCCCCGGTGCATCATAGATGCCATCGGTCATCATAATCAGCGTATCACCCGGATACAACTGTACTGATACCAAATCCACCTCGATATCCTGAATAATCCCAATTGGCAGATTGCTTGCAGATATAGGAATGACCTCCTGGCCCCGCTTGATAAAACTCGGCGATGAGCCAATCTTCATAAATGTCGTCCGTGCGGTGTATTGGTCAATCAGCGCCATGTCCACCGTAGCGTAAAATTCATCTGGCGAGCGCAGCAGCAGCACAGAATTGACCGATTTGATTGCCAGCGTCTCCTCCATACCCGATTGTAGCAATTGCTCCAATATATTCAGCGCCGTGCTGCTCTCCAGTCTGGCCCGCTCGCCATTGCCCATCCCGTCACTTATCGCTACCGCAAAAGTACCGTTGCCCAGCTCCTTGGCACTAAAGCTGTCCCCGGAGAGAATGTCGCCCCCCTTGGCGGTGCCTGCTACGCCGGTCATAATCTCGAAGGTCTTGGCCGAGCCAAAAGTCACGGTGGCCAGTCCGTCCTTGCCCTTATGAAGCGTCTCGTTCATAACGGCAATATGCTCGCCCAGAATATCGGACAACAGCGGACCAATAATTTTCCGGCATTCATCATATCCGCGGGTATAGGCATGTACGATTTCAATTTCTACATTGCCATGATCCAGGTTGATAATATCAATACCATGTATGGATAGGCCCATCTGCTCCAGCGCCTCGCGAATCTGCGCCTCCTGACGGTACATGGCTTGTCCTTCGCGTTGAATCTCACGGGCCAGATCCTCCATCACTTGCGAGACGCCGGATAGCTGCTCGGCAACAAGTTGACGGCTATCGTATATTTGCCGTTTCCAGTGCATATCATGTTGGTAAAGGTTGTACTCATGCTTCATAATCTCCAGCACCTGGTCTGGTTTGACGCACAACTTGGTCCACCTTGCAGGAACCTCTGCAGCCGTGATATCCGGCTTTTCTTCGATTGCCGTCATCATGTCCGTCATCAGCTTGTAGGTTTGGTAGAACTTCCCGTCCCAGCAAGTATTCCGTCGGTAGCAGGTAGCGCAGGCCCCTTCTGTTACCGCATTCATAAAATGGTCCATCTCCTCGCCCCGCTTGGCGATTTCCCCTGAGCTGGACACTTGCCCGAAGCTCCGCGCCAACTGCTTGAACACTTGGGAGAATTGGGCCACACGTTCTGCCGTGATATCTCGTACCCGCTTGGCATACTCATGTTGCGTCTTGGCATGCTCCTGCGTACCGGGAACATACCCGGCAATGATTTGAATGGTTCTCTTTGGCGTTAGCAAGAAGAACAGCACGGCGGCACAGCTCTCCCAAGTGGAGGACATCACGTCAGTGGGACCAGCAATGTAGATGGACAGAATGGACGAACCGAGTAGCATCCCAAACCCAACCGCCCATTTGCGTCCTTCCTTCAGCATCCCGGCCAGCAGCCCTGAGAAGGCCAGCAGGCTCATCTGATACAATGCTCCCGTATCGGCCAAACTCAGGATAAGTCCGGTGATCACTCCGACCGAAGCCCCCAAAGGTGCTCCCCCCACAAAAGCAAACAATAGAATCAAATATCGCGACAGCACATGCTCTGCGGACAATCCGCTAATCTCCCAGCCTACCGTTCCGGTCATAACCGAGGCCAGCAGAATAACCAGGCATAAGATTTCTTCGCCGCGTAATTGATAGTGCTTCTTCCTATGCGTAAATACCGGGATTGCTTGAATGAACACCAGCGTCAGCACAAAGCTTAACAGCGCATCCATAACGGTCATCGTCAAGGCATACCACGTCAATGAAGGGCCAATGACGGCACTGAACAATCCAACGAAGAAGGTACTGGTGAATACCATAACCGGAGCATAAGAGATATCCGCCCGTTCAAACGACTCAAGCCCGCGGTGAATTAGATAAAAGATGAGTAGCTCAACGGAAATTTGCAGCATATGAGTAGGACCCCCGGGCGCGAACGCTGCTCCAGCCAGCATGGCCACTCCTGTGATCCAAGCGATATCCCGCCGCATAAATAGCATAACCGCGAAGAAAGCGACGGCAAAGGGAGCGAGCTCGTCCAAAATTGTGGCTTTCCCTAACAGGAAACTCATCATGATTAGCAACCCGTTCCATTTGTTAGCAGCCAGCATATGCTCAGCCCTCTGTACGGCAGGTAGTTCCGCAACGGCTTTTCGCCACGCGCCTTGGTCCCACATTTTTCTCATCCCCATAAACAGGGTGATATTCCACTTGTTCAACATCCCGGCACCACCTTTTCCTGAGTTAGTAAGGTATGTCCCATTATAGGAGCCCGCAAGTGGAAAGTTTGTCAGATACCGGAACCTGTACCAAAGAAATTTCCGACAAATTGAGAGCGAAGGGCGACAACAGCGCGAATGCACGCGCCCCTAAAGGTTGAATGAGCTGAGGGGTGCTTATGTTCGTATAAAAACAGGCCATGTCTGTAGGGAAACCTCGTTTCTCTGCGCGCAGTCCTCGTAAAAACCCGTAACAACCTGTCGGCAAAAGTGGAGAGGCGACAAAAGCTGCTTCGTTTATAAATAAAAAAATAAAGCGACTCTTCAAAAAAAGTCGCCAAGCATACAAAAAACCGCAGGCTAATCACGCTGCCTGCGGTGGGTCTAATATTGGATTAGGGATTACATTCGTTTGGCTCCGCGTCCTCCACGCTTCCCTTCCGTATTCTTCTTTAACGAAGAAATACGCTCCTCACTGTCCTTGAGGAACCTGGAAACCTTATCCTCAAAGGTAGCTTTGCCAGCCGGAGGCTTGAAAGAACGTCCTCCACGATCCCGGTTAAATCCGCCGCCTGGACGGTCTCCGTCTCTTCCGCTAGGCCGATCTGTTCTCGGTGCACGAGGCGGTCTGGCAGCCTCTACCGGTTTGTCAACAGCCTGCTTGATGGAAAGTCCGATCTTGCCGTCCTTATCGACATTGATTACCTTCACGGTAACTGTGTCGCCGATCTTCAGATGATCGTTGACGTCCTTGACATAGTTGTCGGCGATCTCCGAGATGTGAACGAGACCCGTGACACCTCCTGACAGATCCACAAATGCTCCGAAGTGTGTAATGCCTGTCACTTTTCCTTCTAACTTGGTGCCCACTTCAATTGCCATAAAATAAAATGATCCTCCCTTAAAAATATACAGCCAGGCCTCGAAATCATGACTGCGGTGATT
The DNA here is from genome assembly GCF_056836745.1 of Paenibacillus sp. 1SOY10. Taxonomy (NCBI): domain Bacteria; kingdom Bacillati; phylum Bacillota; class Bacilli; order Caryophanales; family Paenibacillaceae; genus Paenibacillus; species Paenibacillus sp. 1SOY10. The sequence continues at coordinate 25,535 of NZ_JBXENK010000017.1, forward strand.
TGATTATACCGAATGACTGAAACAAGGTCAACAGACGTCTACCCCGCACGGGGTCAGTCATTTTCGGCTTCAGACTCGGATACCCGAACCGGAATTTCGCCGGGCTTGTACAGACCGTATTTCTTCATGGCAATTTGTCCAATATATTCGGGGTCATTCAGACGGTTAATTTCATATTTGAGTTGGTTCAAACTCTGCTCATTGGCATCCCTGGAAGCCTGCCGCTGTGCAAGTTGTTCAGATTTGGCGTTGATCTCCCCGGATTGGGAGACATAGGTGTAGCCGGCCCAGCCGAGAAATAGCACCATTAACGTCATCCAGAGCCGTAGACGCCGCCTGGCTGACACCGATCCATTCTTGGTAGAAGACTTGGAGTTGTTTGAAATTTTCGAATTTGTCGGCACAGCACGCCGCATCAGGGCACCCCCAAACATGTTATTCTTTATTAAACCAACGTAACAAACGCAAACAACGATCCCGCCACATGGCCGCCCAATGCTGAACCTTGGTCCACCCTTCCGGAATTCTCAGCTTCCTCCAAATAGGCCTAAACGCCCAGCGGATTAATTTCCACACCGGCAACAATGTTATCCGAAGCAGGAATAATAACCCAATCCATAGGAAACCAAGCATAAGCCGGATCAAATTGACCAGCCATTTCAGCGGAGCGATCAATAAAATCTCAATCGTTCGTACAATCATGCGATAAATTTTGTTAGATATCCTCATTAACATTAACACAAAACGCTCTGTTATAACACTTAGGAACAAAAAATAAATCCAAATGCCTATAAACAATCCCAAGAAAACATAAAATCGCAATTCTCCCTGGTTGCTATGATACAACACCCGAAATACGAACAAAGCTGCCGCTACCCAATACAATAAATCGAGGACATGAATGCTCCACCGGGGAAAATGAAGTTGTCCAGATACAACCCGGTAGCTGTCGAAGGCTACCCCCAAGATGCCTCCCGATGCGAGCATCCAGAGCAAAGTCATCCATTGTGTCTCCAGATTCATCGGAACAGCTTGCCGAGCAAGCCTTTCCCGGATGACTGGGAACCCGGCTCCAGATAGGACAGCGTATGGACCAAACCTTCAATGCTGACCAATCCTTGCTCCAAATTGAGATTTTTGATATGTAAATTCTGCCCTCGAATCGTCAAATGCCCAAGCTCGGTCTGAAGCAGGAACTCCTCACTGTCAAAGCTCTCCACATTGAGTACCCCGGAAATCTCCAGCAGCTTGCGATTCATCAAGTGCAGCTCCTGATGCTTCCCCTTGTTAAGCTCGACCATAGCATGTACCCCTCCTTCTTATCCCTAGCTTATGGGGGTGGGAGAGGGTTTAGAACTCCAGAAGAACACTATGCTCGCGTGGTTAAAAAATAGAAAGCCCCGCACATGATGTGCGGGGCTTTCTATTAGCTTCTCGCCTTACATCCAGTCAAGACCGGATTCCTTGGCGATTGGCTCTTCCTTGACCAAGGTATACATGGTGGCAGCTTCGTCCTTACGAGTAGTCTCAACCAAGCGTTCGACACGAACGGTCACCAGCTTTTGGCCGAATTGAACCGTGATTTCATCGCCAATCTTGACGTTACTGCTCGGTTTGGACTCGCGTCCGTTGATCAGGACTCTGCCTTGCTCGGAGACATCCTTGGCCACCGTACGCCGCTTAATCAACCGCGACACCTTCAGGAATTTATCAAGACGCATTATTTTACAGCTTCTTTAAGCTTGTTGCCCGCTTTGAATGCCGGAACATTGGAAGCCGGGATCTCAATAGTTTTGCCGGTTTGCGGGTTGCGGCCCGTACGACCGGAGCGTTTACGAGTTTCGAACGTACCGAAGCCGATCAATTGTACTTTGTCTCCGCCAGCGAGCGCTTCGGTAATTTCACCGAGGAAGCCGTTCAATACGGATTCAACGTCTTTTTTAGTCAAACCGCTTTTGCTGGAAATGTTGTTGATCAGATCTGTTTTGTTCATTAATAATGCCTCCCAATAATAAAAGAAATAGGTGATACCTTGGTACTACAGGCATAAATGCCTGATCTAGGCCCGTCGATATCTTTGTATGAGTATTCTTGCTTGAGATGAAAAATCCTGCACCATTTGGAACTTTTTTTTGTTTTTTTCGCAAAAAAACCGATATTTAGGCCTTTTATCCCATTATTCCCGTTCTTTCGACTTAGCTTCATCCCACAGCTTATCCATCTCCGCTAAAATGCTGTCGCTCATGGATTTTCCCTGTTCGCTCAATCGCTGCTCCACATAGTGAAACCGCCGGGTGAATTTGCGGATTGTTTGCGTAAGCGCCTGCTCCGGATCGGCCTTGATATGACGAGCGGCATTGACGACGGAGAATAATACATCGCCAAGCTCCAGCTCCTGTAATTCCGGCTCCAACCCTTCGGCTACCGCTGCTCTTAATTCAGCAACTTCCTCCTCCAGCTTGGCCCAGACACCATCCATTTCATCCCAGTCAAATCCGACCTTCGCTGCCTTCTTCTGCAACTTGTAGGCCTTCATGAGCGCTGGTAGATCGCGAGGTACTCCGTTCAGCGCAGATGGCTGCTCGTCGATGACGCCCTTGCGCTTCTTCTCCTCTGCCTTCATCGCTTCCCAGTTGTTCAATGCTGCCTCGGCATCCTCGGCACTTAATTGCCCGAATACATGCGGGTGCCGATAAATCAGCTTCTCGTTCAACTCCTGAATGACGTCATATACCGTAAAGACGCCTTCTTCCTCTTCCATCTGCGAATGGAGCATCACCTGGAGCAGCAAGTCCCCCAATTCTTCCCGCATATGATCGGGATCATCATCGTCAATGGTCTCCAGCACCTCGTAGGTTTCCTCAATGAGATTTTTGCGGATGGATGCATGGGTTTGCTCCCGGTCCCAAGGACAGCCGCCTGGACTCCGGAGGATTGATACGATCTCATGAAGCCGCTGAAAGCTGCGCATACGCAGCGCGTCGTCGTTACTGGCAGGGACATATACCAAGGATAAATTGCCGTAGCCCTGGATTCGGTCCAGTTCATACAACGGAATTCGTTCAATCTGCTCCTGCCCGTCTACGCCCAGCGCGTGTCCGACCACAATGGGATAATCATCCGGCAACAGCTCCATCAGTCCAAGCTTCACCTCAGAGGCGGTAAGCGCGTCGTACACCTGGCCAATCAACGTATGCTGACGCGGGTCAATCGCCCACCCACTGCCAAGTGCCGATGCATCCAGCAATTGAAAACCTTCAATAGGGTCAAATCCCAGCCGGAGAAACGCTTCGTCCAAGAAGCTCTCTCCCCCAATAATAGAAAGGGTGATGCCTCTCTCTTCGCAGCGCTCCCTCAACAGCTTCACCGTAGCCTCTGCCACCATGGGATGCCCGGGAACCGCATAAACAATCTCGGAGCCTGGAGAGCCAGCCTCAGCATAGCTCAGCAAACGGGTAGCAATCTCCTCATATACTTCGGAGAATTGATCCTTGGCTTCATATACCTCATCAAACGAAGTAAACTGGACCCCCGTCTCCTCCAGCCAGGAGACGACCGGATGATCCTTCGTTCTTATGTAACGCTCGCTGGCGCCCTGCAATCGCTTCAGGCTACCTAACGTGAGCCGGTCGGGATCACCGGAACCGAGACCAATGACCGTAATGGTTGCGCTCATGCTCTTCTCTTCACTCCCTGTCCGTTCATCATGTTTTTAACTATACCATTGCCGGAGCCGAATATAAAATCGGCGCAGGTCATGGACTCCGCAGGAGCAGGCGCTTAGGCTAGCCGCATCAGGATGGCGGCAGCAAGCGCAGCTTCCGAAGCAGCGCCAGCAGCTTCGGCCCCACCCGCGGCAGGGCGCCCAGCTCTGCCGCCGTGAGCAGCCGTGTGCGTAGTACGGCTGCGACAAACACGGCTGCGCCCAGCAGCACGCCGAGCAGGCTCTCAGCCGCAGCCAGGCTGCGGCCTGGAGGCAGCTCGGCGGCGGCGAGGCGCAGCAGCCCAAGGGCGGCGGCCATCGCCAGGGCGGCCGCCAGCGGGCGTAGCAGCGCGTCCCGCAGGCGCGGACGCTGCCCGGTGTAGCGTAGCAGCAGCGCAAGGTTCAGCGCAGCCGCTACGCCATAGGCGGCGATACCCGCGATCGCCGCCCCGGTAATGCCAAGCTGCGGCACCAGCAGCGCGTTCAGCGCGGTCTTCAGGATCGCCGCAGCAAGCAAGTGCCAAGCCGGGGCTCGTACATGCCCGAGCCCCTGCAGCAAAGCGCTCGTCACGGCGACCATAGCGCCCGGTGCCGCCGTCCAGGCAATCCAGGCCAACGTGCCAGTGCCTGTGGCATCCTCGTATAGCATCACATTGATCGGCTCCGCCAGCATGGATAAGCCCAGCGAAGCCGCAAGGCCGATCAGCCAGAACCAGCGCAGGGCTAATTGCACCTGCTTACGTATGGCCGAGTCGTTCCTTTTGATTTGCAATTCGGCCATAGCCGGAATAAATAACACCGACAAGGAACTGGCCAACATCGTTACTAGCTGCACCAGCGGAATTCCCCGATTATAGACCCCTACCTGAGCCATGATCTGCAATTCCCCGCCATGCCCAGGTAAGAGACGTGGCAAGGTAAATGTATCTACCAGACTCATCAGTGGTACAGCAAGCGCTGCAAGGCTGATAGGCAAGGCATACTTCCATAACGCCCCTAAGAGGGCCATTCTGGTCACAGAAGATGCGTCAAGAGACTTTTCTGCCCCATCTTTAATCTTCGCAACTGGCTCCGACACAGGGCGATCACCTGGAGCTACGGAGAGCTTTCCACCGAATTTGGACAACGCTGAACGTCTCCCATAGTTTTGCCAATAGATCAGCATCACCATCAGGCCTACCGCTGCTCCCGCAGCCGAGCCTACCAAAGCCCCTCCAGCGAGCACATGCTCCGGCATATGTAATCCACTGAGATAAAGCAATAACAGGATCATAACCGCCACGCGGGCAGCTTGCTCTGTTACTTGTGACAGAGCGGTAGGCACCATGTTCTGCAAGCCCTGAAAATAACCTCGCAGAGCCGCCGTCAGCGGGGCAAATAACAGCGCTGGAGCAGCGCCCTGCAAAGCCGGGATCAGCAAGCTGCTGCCAATGAGCCGAGATAGGAATGGCGCTCCAAAATAAAGCAGCGCAGCACAAACAGCTCCCAGCAAGGACATGCCAACAGCGGCCGTCCTCAACACTTCTCTCTGTTCGCTCTCCCGACCGCTAGCTTGCCGCTCTGCCACAAATTTGGCAACCGCCGCCTGGAATCCCGCGGTCGTTAACGTCAGAAATAGCAGATAAAAAGGATACACCGTATTATAAATGCCAAAAACACCGTCTCCCCCAATATTTTGCAGCGGAATCTTCTGTAACATCCCGAGCAATTTGGTCAGCAGAGCCGCCGCGCTAAGCACGGCTGCCCCCTTTAACAGCTTGGAGGACAGGTTGTCCTTCGTCGTCATCATAAGTTACCTACTTTGCCAATTAAGATTAGCTTGTTTTACTCGCAGGTTTCATTATAAGACGAAACGCAAAAAACTTACACCTCCGTCCCATGGCAAACCAGCCGCCTTAGTACCCGGATGTGTAAGTTTATAGATGCGCCCTGCGTGGATAGCAATCGTCCTACTGCTCCATTTGTTTAGCCAGAAAACCAGCTGCAGTTTCAGCCATTTTAGACTCCAGATCAGACATCTTCACGGAGTCATCTTTGTTGAGCAATATCACTGTGCCAATAGGATCGCCACCAGCGATAATTGGAGCAATGACAAAGGAGGAGATATTTTCAGGTCTATCCTTGGTAATCTCATAAGACCCCGAATCGGTGTCCACAATGATTTTCCGACTTTCCATACTACTCTCCAGAAGCATGCTGACTTGCTTGTCCAGATATTCTTTCTTGGAAGCCCCTGCTACCGCAATGATGGCATCACGGTCGGAGATCAGCGTAATATGTCCTGTACTCTCATACAAAGATTCTGCATACTCCTTAGCAAAATCGCCCAATTCACCAATCGGTGAATATTTCTTCAGAATCACTTCTCCATCCCGATCCACGAAAATTTCTAACGGATCTCCTTCACGAATACGTAAGGTCCGGCGAATTTCCTTAGGGATAACGACACGGCCCAAATCATCAATACGGCGTACAATACCAGTAGCTTTCATTTTACTTGTTGCCCCACTTTCTTAAGAAGTTTTGAACTACGGTTTTATAGACGGTCTCTATGCAAATCGGATGAACGCAGCTTTATGCGTCTTACACTTTTGCCAAAGTGCTGACCGAGGTTCGCGAATAGGGAGAGATGCCTCTGTGATTCTGACCATAGTATTCATCCTCGGGGAACACCTTATTCATCATAATGCACCATGATTTTTTATTATTGACTATGCATAAGGATTTGCCTTTAGGGCAAAAGAAAACAGCGCAAACACATGTTTGCGCTGTTTCAACTTTCTTGCTTATGATCGTATGTCTGAGTTTACTTCCCTGTGTTCGTGCTGTTGCCTTCGCCTTCAGCACCGTTATTAGCTTCACCCGTATCAGTGCCTGCATTCCCAGAACCTTCGGTTCCGGCATTGGTGCCTGCATCTGTACCTTCATCGGTCTTTACTGGAGGTAGCTCAATCTTTTTAATGATAGTCTTCTCCAGGTCACCCGCCATGAACTCGTCCAATTTATTAGCGGCCAAGTTCGTTTTAATCATTTCCTTCTCTTCATCGGTCAAAGCCTCGAAAGTCTTCTCCGTACGTGCTTCAACGCGAATCACATGATAACCAAATTGAGATTCCACAGGCTCGCCGATTTCGTTCAAGGGTTGTGTTAAAGCAGCCTCTTTAAACTCGGGTACCCACTGGTCTACGGATACATTTTCATACAGTCCGCCATTTTCTTTGGACCCTGGATCTTCGGAGTATTCCTTCGCCAGTGCAGCGAAATCATCACCTTTATCCAATTTAGCCTTAACGTCTTGAGCTAACTTAAGTGTATCTTCTGGAGTCCGCTCTTTGCCTTCAGGATCGGTAAAGTTAATCAGTATATGACGCACTGATGCTGTAGTGTAGCTATTTTTCGTAGCATCAAATTCTTTCTTCACATCATCTTCAGTAATTTTCTGCTGCTCACCTTCCATGACGGTGAAGATGCGAGTCATGTAGGCCGCGAACTGAGCTTCGGTCAGTTGCTGAGAATCGAGCATTGTCTTAAAGGTTTCATCACCATAAGCAGCCTTCATTTCCTTAAGCTGATCTTCGGCTTTTTTCTTGCCTGCATCCTTTGTCTTCTTATCAGCCTTGCCTTCCAAGTATTCATAAGCAATTTCCTGCTTGATCAGGAATTCCCGGAAATCCTCCATTTGGATCAATTGCTCCATTTGTGGTTGAAGAGCCAGGACCATGCGTTGCTCGAGGTCAAACTCATTCTCGGTAATCTCGCCGCCCTCATAGGTAGCAATTACCTTGCTGCTATCCTTGCCTTCTCCAGCTTCTTTTTTCCCGCATCCCGCCATCACGGTGAAGGCTAGTACCGCCACGAGGGCAATCATTAGCGTTTTCCAAGAACGCTTTTTACTTTGAAACATTTTGTAGTTCCCCTTTCGCTTTGAACGCATCTTTTAGAGCATCCAGAAATTGTTCCAATAAACTCATCAACTCTTGATCGTTCATCCCTTTGACTTTCATGCGGATGAGCATCACGGACCCTTGACTAAATTGTACACGTCTTCCGAACAGATTTCCAATTTCCGCAAGTTTATTCGGAATGACCACTTTCTCGCGTCCCTCGTGGAACTTCAGGACAACCTCATCAGCACGGAGCGCGATGGATTCAATACCGAACTGCTTGCCGTACAGCTTGACCCGAGCCACAGACAGGAGGTTGCGTACCGCTTCAGGAAGGTCTCCGAACCGATCCAGCATCTCGTCCTCAAGCTCTGCCACATCCTCGAAGGATGTAACAGAAGCTGTCTTCTTATAAATCTCAATCTTCTGAATACTATCATAAATGTAATCAGACGGTAAATACGCATCGATACCAAGGTCAATCGAAGTGTTCCAACTTGTATCAGTTACATCGGTCTCGCCCAGCATGGTTACCTTGCGCTTCTGAATTTCCTCAGCGAGCATTTGTGAATACAAATCAAAGCCGACTGACGCAATAAATCCATGCTGCTCAGCACCTAGTAGATTACCCGCCCCCCGAATGGAGAGGTCACGCATCGCTATTTTGAAGCCTGAACCCAGTTCGGTAAACTCTTTAATCGATTGTAGCCGCTTCTCGGCTACCTCCGTCAGCGATTTGTCCCGTTGATATGTGAAATAGGCATACGCAATCCGGTTGGACCGCCCTACCCGTCCACGTAATTGGTACAACTGGGACAAGCCCATTTTATCAGCATCATGAACAATCAATGTGTTCACATTCGGAATGTCGACCCCGGTCTCAATGATACTTGTACTGACCAGCACGTCGTATTCCCCGTCCAGGAAGTCAAGGATGGTCTTCTCTAGCTCCTGCTCCGACATCTGACCATGTCCAATCCCTACACGGGCCTCAGGTACAAGCATCGATATTTGCGCAGCCATCTCCTGAATGCCTTGTACACGGTTATACAAGTAATAAATCTGGCCGCCCCTTGCCATCTCGCGTTCAATCGACTCTCGCACCAGCGCCTGGCTATGCTCCACCACATAGGTCTGCACAGGGAAACGGTTCTCCGGCGGTGTCTCGATAACGGACAGGTCACGCACACCTAGCATCGACATATGCAGCGTCCGCGGAATAGGCGTTGCCGTCAATGTCAACACATCGACATTGGTCTTCAGCTTCTTGAGCTTCTCCTTATGAGTTACGCCAAAGCGCTGCTCTTCGTCAACAATTAGCAAGCCGAGATCCTTAAATACCAAGTCCTGCGAGAGAATCCGGTGGGTTCCGATCACAATATCCACTGTACCCTGACGTACCCCTTTAATGGTCTCATTCTGCTCCTTGCGGCTACGGAAGCGGCTTAACGTTTGGATATTGATGGGATAACCTGCAAAGCGTTCACGGAACGTCTCATAATGTTGCTGAGCCAGAATCGTCGTAGGTACCAGTACCGCCACCTGCTTGCCCTCGATGGCTGACTTGAAGGCAGCCCGAATGGCCACCTCGGTCTTACCATAACCGACGTCGCCGCAGAGCAGCCGGTCCATAGGACGGCTCTTCTCCATATCCTTCTTAATCTCTTCAATGGCCCGAAGCTGATCAGGGGTCTCATCGTAAGGGAACATTCCTTCAAATTCATGCTGCTCCGGCGAATCTTTCTCGAAGCCATAACCCGGTGCCGCCTGACGTTCAGCGTACAATTTAATCAGGTCATCAGCAATATCCTGTACCGAGGAACGAACTTTGTTCTTCACCCGTGTCCATTCATTACCGCCCAGCTTGTAAACCTTCGGTTCCTTCTCTTCCGAGCCCACATATTTCTGAATCATGTCGATCTGTTCAATCGGGACGGAGAGCTTATCGCCACCAGCATATAAAATATGCATATAGTCTTTATGAATGCCCGCGACTTCCAGCGTACCGATGCCTAAATATTTCCCGATACCGTGGTTTTGATGGACGACGTAATCGCCCACTTTAAGCTCCGTGTAGCTCTTGATCCGCTCGGCATTGTCCATGCTCTTGGCGACGCGTCGCGCCTTGCGCTGCTTCTGGGAGAACATTTCTCCCTCAGTGATGACGACCAGATGTACGGATGGCAACTCAAAGCCTGATTGCAGGTTACCCTTAAGTAGCGTGGGCTCCTCGATTCCATAGTCCTGGAGCACCCGCCGCATACGCTCCATGCGTTCTTCGCCGCTTGCCAGCATCATGACGTTAGCGCCGCTCTTCTTCCAACGCTCCATCTCGGCCTTAAGCACATTCATCTGACCGTGAAAATCCTGCATCCCCCGGCTGACAAAATTAATAATGTTCTGTGGCTGGGAGTGTGGCACTTGCCGTAAGAATAAGGACAGGAACAAGGTTTGGAATGGTCGATGGTACAGGGCACTATCTCCATCCACACCCAGTGGCAACTCAGGCAAGCTCTTCCCGTTCTGGAACAAATGCAAATTCCACTCGGCTTCGTCACGTTCAAGTTGCTTGGCCGTCTCCAGTAGACGAGCCGGCTCATCCAGAATGAGCAGGGTATCCTCGGGCATATAGTCATACAAGAGACTTCTCTCCGGATAGATCTGTGAGATGTATTTGTACATCTCCGGGAAATGAACATGCTCTCGCAGCATCTCCATTTCCTTGAACAGTTCCTCACGCAGTCGGTTCTTCGCCTGACGGTCAGTCATTTTATCTAATTGAATTTCCAGCTTCTCCGCCACCGCTTGGGCTGCCCGCTCCAACCGTTCTGTCGAAGCGATCAATTCCTTGCACGGAGGGATGAAGACCTCCTTCACCTGGTCTACCGACCGTTGGTCTGCCGGATCAAAGGTGCGGATGGAATCCACCTCATCATCAAACAGCTCAATCCGATAGGCCATGGAGGAGGTCAACGGGTAAATATCAATAATACCGCCCCGCAAACTCATTTCCCCACGGGACTCGACGCGTTCAACGCGTTCATAGCCAAGTTCAACCATACTCTTTAGAAAAGCTTCCAACTCCACCGTTCCGCCCAAGGTGATGTGTATGCCAGCCTCAGCCATTGCTTTCGGGGTTGGAATATACCGCCGGATACCGGAATAAGGCACCACTACAATACCCCGATAACCTCGGGAGCATTGTAGAAGTACCTCAATTCGCTGCGCCAACGTTTCCGGACTGGATACAGCCGACTCCGCAGCCACCAACTCATTGGCCGGATACAGCAACACCCCGTCCGGTGTTAGCGCTTCCTGTAAATCTTCAAATATTTTCTGGGCAGCAAACATATTGTGGGTCACGACAAGAAGGGGACGATTTGTTTCCTGCTGCAAAGCGGCCAGCATGACCTGTCTTGATGATCCTGACAAGCCGGAAATCAACTGCTCCTTCATGCCTGAATGAACACCCGCGACTGTAGTAGCAAAGTCGTCATCCTGGGAAAAAGCTTGAATAAGTGCTTGTAGCAAAATGAGGCACCTCTCTTACTGCTTATTAAATCTATATCATTTCCATACTCGAACCAAAAAGGAGCCTCAGCAAACGTGCCAAGGCTCTATAACCGTAATTTCCCCCTGAAATCCGGTAGATTGCTGCGGAACAGAAATGCGCTACTTCATCCGCTGTAATCATTGCAGCGGGTTTGTTAGCAGCAGCAACTCCGGGTTATGGTCAATGGCTTCCCTGCAATAATCGCAGGTCACACGGACCGTCATTTCACCATTCGAATCATACGCTATTATATCTCTCCGCTCATCGGGGGTCAAGGAATGAAAGCCTAATTGGGCTTCTGTGACCCCGGTTGCCTCTATTCTGCCTATCAGAGTACGACAATGCCGGCAAACGTAATTTATAGCCATCTTATGCCTCCTGGAGAAGGGTTATGTCTCCAGTATGCCCTGTACAACTATCCGTTAAACTTGGCCATGGTCTGTTCAAAGGTATGATCCAGACTGAATTCGAGCGCATCACATGCGGCCGAAATCGACTGCTCCAATAAAGGCTTGTCCTTCTTGGCAAAGCCGGACAGAACATAGTCCACCACAGCATATCCCGGTTCAGGGCGTGATATCCCCATGCGGATTCGATTAAATGTTTGTGTACCTGTATGCTGAATAATCGATTTAATTCCATTATGCCCGCCCGCACTGCCTTGATAACGGAGTCGGTTGCGACCGATTTCCGTATCCAGGTCGTCATACACGACGATCATGTCTTCCAAGGGGGCCTTATAATAATCCATATAAGCCCGCACCGCTTCACCCGACAAGTTCATATAGGTCATCGGTTTAATCAATACGACCTTGCCACCAGGCAGTGTACCCTCACCAATTAGCGCCTTGCATTTGCTCTGCTTAATTTCAATGCCATGGCGGCGAGCCAGTTCATCCACGGCCATAAATCCGATATTATGCCTTGTCTTGGCATATTGGGCCCCAGGGTTACCGAGTCCGACGATCCACTTCATACCACAATTACCTCCACCATGATCTTCAATCCAGCATACGCCGATAGGGGTTGCATCCCGGGGAAAGGAATGCAACCCCTATACAAGTCCAAGAGAATTGCCGAGATTCTGCTATTCGATCTCAAACAGCTTGCTGATAGACAGTTCCTCGTGGACGCGAATAATCGCTTCGCCCATCAATGGGGCCACGGATAGCACTTTCAGCTTGCTGGTCGGATTCGGATGCGTAATCGGAATCGTATCTGTAACAATGACTTCTTTCAACGGAGAGTTCTCCAGCCGGTCCATAGCCGGACCAGACAGCACCGCATGTGTACAGCAGGCATAGACTTCTTCCACGCCACCTTCCTTCAGTGCATTAGCACCAAGAACGATTGTACCGGCGGTATCGATGATATCATCGACCAAAATGGCTGTCTTGCCTTCAATATTCCCGATAATGTTCATGACTTCACTGACATTCGGCTCCGGACGGCGCTTATCAATGATCGCCAGCGGTGCATTCAGGAAGTCAGCCAACTTACGTGCACGCACAACCCCGCCGTGGTCAGGAGACACGACAACCGGATTAACAATATGCTTCGAGCGGAAATATTGAGCCAGAATAGGCACGCCCAGCATATGATCCACCGGAATATCGAAGAAGCCTTGAATCTGCATCGCATGCAGATCCATCGTAATGACCCGGTGAGCACCGGCCTTCTCGATGAGATTGGCTACCAGTTTGGCCGTAATCGGATCGCGCGAACGAGCCTTCCGGTCCTGACGGGCATAGCCGTAATACGGGATAACCACGTTGATACTCTTGGCCGAAGCTCTCTTCAAAGCATCCACCATAACGAGCAGTTCCATCAGATTGTCATTCACAGGCGCGCATGTAGACTGAACTATATAGACATGGCAACCCCGAACACTTTCCGACAGCTTGACTTGAATCTCGCCGTCGCTAAAGCTCGTCGTATCTGAATCTCCCATAGGAATACCGATGTAGTCGGCAATTTGATGGGCCAGTTTGGGATTGGAGTTACAGGTGAATATCTTTAATTTAGAATCGCAATAAGTCATAAATTCAAAACCCTCCGTGCTGTGTAGATAGCGAAAGGGAGCATCTATTAACCCGCCTTCAAGCTACCCCGTCATTGAAATGGTCACTGCTAAAATTATTACTCCGACTCTTGCTGTCTTTGTTTCTTAGCTTTCGCACGGGCACGAATCTTCTCTGCGTATCCCGCCTTGTTCTCTTGTCTTGCTCTGGCAATGGCCAAGTCATTTTCGGGAACTGCTTGGGTAATGGTTGAGCCGGCTACCACATAGGCGCCCTTGCCCACCTTAACGGGTGCAATCAAGTTGACATTGCTGCCGACGAATGCATCGTCCTCAATCTCCGTAATAGACTTATTATAACCATCGTAATTGACTGTAATCGCGCCACAACCGATATTGACGTTCTTCCCGACCTTGGCATCCCCTACATAGCTAAGATGCGATACCTTGGCCCCGTCGTCCAGCGAAGCGTTCTTAATCTCGACAAAGTCACCAACCTTGACCTTGGAGCCGAGCTTAGTCCCGGGACGCAAATAAGCGAACGGTCCCACCGTCGATTCCCGGCCGACTTCCGCCTGACTGAGAACGGACTGCTTCACCTTCGCACCGTCAAGAATTATGCTGTCCTCGATTTGAGCCGAGGGTCCGATGATGCAATCTTCACCGATCACCGTTCTGCCGGACAAGAATGTCCCTGGATATAACACCGTGTCAGAGCCAATCGTAACTTCCGCGCCGATATAGGTTGAGCTTGGATCAATTATCGTTACCCCGCCAAGCATGTGCTCCCGCACAATACGTTCCCGCATCATCTGCTCAGCCTCGGACAACGCGATCCGGTCATTAACCCCAATCGATTCGCGAACATCGGGCACTGCGTACCCTTCGACCACTTCGTTCTCTTGCACCAAGATGCCGATCACGTCGGTCAAGTAATACTCCTGCTGGGAATTATGATTTGTGACCTTCTCCAGTGCAGCAAATAATTTTGCATTATCAAAGCAATAAGTGCCAGTATTGATGTCCTGCACGGCCGCTTCCGCCGGCGAGCAATCCTTCTGCTCAACGATTCGTAAGACAGTACCGTTCTCCCCTCGAACAACGCGTCCATAACCGTAGGGTTGGTCCATATGGGCAGTCAGTACCGTAGCCGCTGCACTCTTGCGGGTATGATGATTAATCAGCGCTTCAATCGTTTCAGCAGTTACCAGGGGCGTATCTCCACAGATGACAACGGTCGTCCCTTGTTCTTCAGCAAGTAATGGCCCGGCCTGCTTCACCGCATGTCCAGTACCAAGTTGCTGCTCCTGAAGCACATATTCCGCCGATGAACCCAAATAGGATTTTACCGCCTCTGCGCCGTGGCCAACCACCACGATGCTGCGCTCGCATCCAGCCTGGTTCACCGCATCAAGCACATGCCCAACCATCGGCTTACCACATACAGGATGAAGAACCTTATAAAGCTTGGACTTCATGCGCTTCCCTTGCCCTGCGGCAAGAACAATCGCTAACCTTTTCAAAGCCCCGGCCTCCTTACCTCTCACTTAAACTCATTACTGAATATATCTCATTTAGGGGAAAAAGAAAAGGGAGCCATGCACAGGCATGACTCCCTTTTCCTCGAACCCCAATCGAGCATCAAAAAAATGACTAAGACTTACGCCCCTTCTTCAATGGCTTCCTCTTGCTCGGCAGCGCGTTCATATTCAGCCAGAACTGCAGCTTGAATCTTCTCGCGAGTGCCCGAGGAAATCGGATGCGCGATGTCCCGGAACTCCCCGTCCGGTGTGCGCTTGCTAGGCATAGCTACAAACATTCCATTGTTGCCGTCGATGACGCGAATGTCATGAACAACAAATTCGTTGTCGATGGTAATGGATGCGATCGCTTTCATTCTGCCTTCAGAGCTGACGCGGCGGAGCCTTACATCCGTAATTTGCATGTGTGTTCACCACCTTTTTCCATCAGAGACTTGGTGTAATATTCCACAAAGCAAACGGAAATCCTTTTTTTTGGATGAACAAAATAGGCTAAATTCACGATTTTTTTTGAATTTATGGGCTTTTCGACAGGTTTCGTCGGAATTTCCACTTTTTTGAGGTACAATCGACACGGTTCTTATTGTCCTATTTTTGAGAAATAGTTACCTGGCTCAACTGAAATTTCTTTGCCTTTGGCATCCACTGCCCGAAGTGTAGCGAGGGAAATATAATCATGCAGCAGACGCTGCTCCGTAGCGATCTCCCCAGACTCTACCAATACGCCGACGCCAGCCACCTTGGCATTGAACTCAGCCAGCAGATCTACCATCCCTTGAATAGTGCCGCCCGCCTTCATAAAATCATCGACAATGAGCACTCGGGAGTTCTCCTTCAAGGCCCGCCGTGACAAAGTCATCGTATGCAGGCTCTTATGGGAGCCGGACACATAATTAATGCTTACGGCCGAGCCTTCGGTCACCTGATGGTCTCTACGCACCAGAACGACCGGCAGGTTCAACTCAGCACCGGTTGCATAAGCCAGTGGAATCCCTTTGGTCTCAACGGTCATAATGCAGTCGATGTCCAAATCGCCAAAGGCGGTAGCAAACAATTTGCCCGCTTCATTCATTAAGGCCGGTTGACCTAGCAAATCAGACATGTATAAATAACCGCCGGGCAAGATACGGTCCGGCTGCGCCAACTTGTCACACACTTGTTGAATAAAGGTCAGTGCTTGCTCCCGGGCAACCCGGGGGATATATTTCACGCCACCAGCAGCGCCAGCGAGCGTTAACAGCTCTCCCATGCCCTCTTCCTCAAATACTTCCTTGATGATTCCAAGATCTTCACTGATGGACGATTTGGCAGCCCCATAGCGCTGAGCAAAGGTTGTCAATGGAATCAAGTGGTGTGGGCGGGATAATAAGTAGTGGGTCATCTCCACCAAACGAGCGCTTCTCTTTAATTTTTTCACGAAGTACCCCTCGCTAAATCCGAATATTTTAAAGAAACTATAACATTTTTGTACGGATTTGTCCAAGCCTTGAACCTTATCCGGTCAGCTACTTTATTTGACCTTTGGATGGTTTGGCGAGGAGCACTCAGGTCAACAGCCGTACAGCGTACACCTCTTTGCAGAAGCCACGCAACCCGTTATATATGCGAGATACCTTTGATTCCTTGGATACCAGACCAAATACGGTTGGCCCACTGCCCGACATCAAGACGCCGTCCGCTCCGAGACGCAGCATCGTCTCCTTGAGATGAGCCACATCCGGGTGAATTTGCAGCGTGACCCGCTCTAGCACATTACCAAGCTCCTGACAAACGTCCTGGAAAGAGTGCCTCTCCAGTGCCGCCTGCATGCGTGCTGCGGATGGATGGTCTGTAATACCCTCGCTGCGTAAGCGGCCGTATACCTCTGCTGTTGACACGTTGATCGGCAGCTTCGCTAGTACCACCCAACACTGGGGCGGATTGGGCAGCGGCGTAAGCAACTCGCCCCGGCCTGTCGCCAGGGCCGTCCCTCCGGTGACGCAGAAGGGGACGTCCGAGCCAAGCTCTGCGCCAAGCTCCTTGAGCCCCTCCTCAGAAATACCCAGCTCCCACAGCCGGTTCAGACCTCTCAAGGTAGCTGCAGCGTCACTGCTGCCACCGGCCAGACCAGCGGCTACCGGGATTTTTTTATCCAGATGGATATATACACCGCTACGCACATTGTAACGCTCCTTGATCAGCTTTGCTGCCTGGAAGGCCAGGTTCTTCTCGTCGAGCGGAATATACCCCGCCTGGCTCGATATAATGATCGTATCCCGGGGGAGAGCGCTCATTTCCAATCGATCCGCCAGATCCACCATCGTCATGATCATCTCGACCTCGTGGTATCCATCCGGACGCTTATGTAGAACATCAAGCATCAGGTTGATTTTGGCCGGTGCTTTCTCGTAAATTTTCATGGCGCTTCCCCACCTTCAACAAGTCCGTCGTTTCTCTATCTTAAAAAAATGTTGTCTCTACGTCTATGTATGAAAGATAAAAATTCCTGATTCTATCTTACTTCATAAAGCGCAAAAAACGAAGCTCCTCCTGCGAGGAACTTCGTTCTGGCTTACGCTACTGCTGCTTCGCGGCTTGCTCGGCAAGCTGGATCGCCCGTTTTACCATGTTTCCGGCGTCCTTTGCTTTAATGCCTCCCCAGCCCTCCTGCTGAACAGTATCATAAAATCCCAAATCCTTGGCAAGTTCGACCTTGAAGTTCTCCGACATAACGCTGCGTCTTCTGCGCGACATCGTCAGCCTCCTCCTTTGATCTTGGATAAAGGAACAAGGTTAGTATACGTCCCGCCGTTCCCTTCATACGAGGGAAAGCTGTCCACTTGGGTGCACCAAACTTCAGACGGCGCGTAAGGCAAGAAAAAAACGGCCTTCGCTTAAGGCGAAAGCCGTTTGCTGGCTCTTCATGATGTTCACGGTTTAATATACGAAATCCGCATCTCATCGTTGTCATTGCAAATCATGACCTCAACAGATTCGGTCAGTATATCGGCATAACTGTAAGACACACGCTTAAAGGTTTGCTGCTCTTCATCCAGCTTCACAATGAAGACCGAAGGATAGGTCTCTTCCAAGACTCCGGTACGTTCGACGGTCTTGCGACGACCTCCGTTGGCCCGAAGCATAATTTTCTGTCCTACGTGGGCGTCGAGACTATGCTTAATTTCCGACAGCGCATTTTTAGCCATTGCCTGTGACCACCTTCTTTCTTTGTCCATTATACAGAAAAGTCACAGGTTTGTCAATTCAAAACAAATAATTATAGCAGTAGGTAAAAAGCGATGTCAACGTTTTTTTTTCGACAATATTAGTTTGATGTAGGATAAGCCTAAAGACAAATAACCGGAAGGTCTCAGGCTAACGCCGAGAGTCCTTCCGGAATGGACAAAAAGATGATTGGTCTACACTGAAGGAACGACATGAAGGGTCGATAAATCCTGTAGCTTGGGCAGTCCGATCCGGTAGCTGCCTCGAGTTTCAATTCCACCAACACCTTGAGCCCCGCTGATCGTATGATTGAGGACATCGGTGATTTGAATCGTCTCCCGTATGGAGGTTAATGCGGCCTTTGCCGCGATATACACCGGGTCCAGAGCATGAATCAGCACGCGTCCCGGCGAGCTGGCGAAGTTAGCGCCAGCTTGCAGAAGCGCCTCAAAATGCGACTGACAAGCTCCCGCGACAATCGTCAGCGTATCGAAGTTCCGTTCGTACTCGCGAGCACGCCCGATCGCCTCAACGAAATGCCGGGAATTTTTGTAGCTGGCAAGCTGATACAAATCACCCGAAGGACGGGACTTCAACACGCCATCATGCCCTGTAAGCACTACAATATCGGGCTTGACGACGGGCAACAGCCGATACAACGTCTGGGCCATCTGGGCCTCTGTAACATAATAGCCCTGAGCCGGAACACGCAGTTTCTCGTACAAGCTCAAGCTCTTTTGCAGATAACGTTCGTCCCCATCCAGATGCAGCACCTTACCGGGAACCTCGAAATAAGCCGGCTCCCCTTGCGTATAATACGCCCGGCCAATGGTCGTACGGTTTCTTTCCGTTAGTTCCTCGCGGTCTTGCGTGAGCCGCTTAAGCGATTCTGTCGCTTTGATACGAACCCGCTGCGTCTTCTCACCCGGGGAAGCCGGATCGACCTTGACCAGATCGTTCAAGGGCGCATCCGCCAGCAGTCGGAACTCTGTGCCTTTGATGATAGCTTCGCTCCGCTCAATTCGTTCAATTCGGAACGTCACGTCTCCACCATAAGATTTGCGGACGACCAAGTCTCCCAAATTCGTCAAATCCATCACCTCTACCCCATCGTATGGGCGTATAGAGTGAATGGTTACAAGTGGAGTTCCTTTACGCCTGCCTCCAGCAAGACATCAGATAGCTTGGCGAATTCCTCTATGCTTAGCGTCTCGGCCCGCCGTGACGGCATGATTCCTGTCTCCGTCAGTAACTGGTCCAGGCGTTCCCGCCCTTCTTTAGGGAAGTAGCGACTCTTCAAATTATTCGAAATCGTCTTGCGCCGTTGAGCGAAGGAAGCCTGAACAACATCGAAAAAGAAGTTCTCGTCCTGTACAGCAACAGCCGGCTGCTTGCGAACCGTTAGACGTATGACAGCAGACTCCACATTCGGCTGAGGAATGAAGACGCTGTGAGGCACCGTGCAGATCAGCTCCGGTACACTGTAATACTGCACGGCGATACTCAGGCTTCCATACTCCTTGCCACCTGGAGAAGCCGACATCCGCTGCGCTACTTCCTTCTGGATCATGACTACAATATGCTCCAGAGGCAGCTTCTCCTCTAGCAGCCGCATCAGAATCGGCGTTGTCACGTAATATGGCAAGTTCGCCACCACGCTAACACCACTCACTCCGCCAAATTCTGCTGCGAACAACGCTTGCAGATCCAGCTTAAGTACATCCCCGTGCACGACACGAACATGCGGGTAGGGCTCCAATACCTCTTCCAGAATGGGCAGTAGCCGCTGATCGATCTCTACCGCTGTTACCTTGCCAGCTTCACGAGCAAGCTTCTCCGTCAAGGCACCAATGCCCGGTCCAATCTCCAGGGCTCCCTTGTCTGCGTCCAAGCCTGCCGCTGCCACAATCTTGCCAAGGATATTCTGATCGATCAGAAAGTTCTGTCCCAGGCTTTTTTTGAATGAGAAGCCATGCCGCTGGATAATTTCCTTCGTTCGGCGAGGCGTTGATATATCCTCCCTCATGCCCATGTTCCGTTAACCCCTTTATCTTCTAGCTTCACAAGTGCTGCTACGAATTCTTCCTGACTAATACGAAATACCGTTAGCCGCTTATATAACTGCTTCCCGTTGCAATATCCGATACCGAGTAGCTCTCCCAGCGCCTTTCTTCGCGCGGCTGCCTGCGGATGAACGATGAGTCCCGCCGTAATCAGGTCTTCCCAGGCGATGATAGGCTCCACCCCTGGCACTTCGTTATGCAGGCGCGCCAGCGCCGTACGAATCGCCTCTGGCGTGGCATTCTCCACACCGATATCCCCTCGCTTCGTGGCCTCCGCTTCAGGTAAGAAGGCATGCTTGCACCCGGGCACCCGAGTTGCCACGATCTTGCGAATCCGTTCTCCAGCGTGATCGGGATCGGTAAATATAATAACGCCCCGGCGTTCTTGCGCCAGAGCAATCTTCTTAAGCGTAGTCTCGTTGATGGCTGACCCGCCCGTTTCAATCGTATCCGCTTCAACGGCCCGCTTGACGGCTACGGTATCATCCCGGCCCTCCACCACGATGACTTCCTTGATCATCCGGGTTACCTTCTTTCCATTTGCCTCTACTACAACAAAAAGAAGAGGATTCTCATCCTCTTCTAATCCACTGTCTTTATCATCATCCTGAATACTTTGTGTACATATTGTATCCCACTTCCTCCGCATTGTAAAACGGAGAAGCTAGTTTAATTCCGGCTTCGTCGGGCCGATGACATATACGGTACGACCTTTCTTACGGCCAAAGTTTTTAGCCGTCTTCAAGCTGTCGTAGTAAACGTCCATTTTATTTCCCTTGATGGCTCCGCCGGTATCTTCAGCCTTGCGGAACCCGATTCCTTCAATGTAGACCCACCAGCCAAGCGGAACGACGGATTTGTCAACGGCAATCGTTCTGCCCTCCGTCACGCGAGTGCCGGAAGCTGTACGAGTGCCAATTCCTTCTTGCTCCGAAGAGTAGGCGGTCAGCGTAACATTCTTAAGCATCTTTTTATATTTAAAAGAGACACCGTTCTTGGTGGCATTGCCGCCAATGTTCACAGTATTTGCGCTGCGGCTGATGCTAGCCGACAGAACGGCTGTCGGTTCTTTCGTGCCTACGGCCACGACTTTAGGCTGGGCCTCCTTCGAGACCTCCTTGCCAAGCCAGCGCTTGGTCACGAATACTCCGTCCTCATAGGTTTTCTCGATGTTGTGAATGACCATGCCCTCACTGCCAGGCTGAACGACCTTTGTCGTTCCCTTCAGCAATTCCTTATCGGATGTCTTTACGACGTTAAAAGGCACAGCTTCTTCGGTTTGTACCAAATGCTTGCTCACCCGAACAATGGTGATTCCTGCGTCCGAGTCCAACTTGCGATCCAGGGCAGGTGTTACCTTATCATCTTGATTCAAAGTGACGCCTAGCTCATCTAGCACATCTTTGACCTTCTCCTTGGTAGTGAAAGTCGTTTTTGTCTCTCCGTCCACACTCACCTTTACCGGAACCGCCCGCACAATGACGACACGGTCGCCATCTTCCAGCATGCTATCTAGCGGACGCGATAATGTATCTTTGGGATGCAGATTGATGGCCTGTTCATCCAGCAGGTCAGCAACGCTGTCTTCCCGGGTTTCCACTGATTGGACATTACCGTCGACAACCAGGGAGATTTGTTTATTTTGCTGGCCATACAGCCATATGAGGATGATGATGATTACCGCGATGGTCAGAACGCCGACGAGCGCAACCTGACGAATATTTAACTGCTTCCATCGCAATGCGTAAGACATGCTGGATGAGCGTGATTCATGGGTCTCCTCTTTGCGGAAAATGCCCATATCTTCCGTCCTCCTTACATAGCCTCGCCGTCAAGATCGATGCACAATTACATTTGACGCGACTACATTCTTGATTTACGAAATGCGGCTCTTGCTCACGTGCATTTCGTATCCTTTCCCAGTCTGCCCTGCGGGTGTCACCTCCTGTTTATCAACAGTATGATGACCCTACTACTTTTATTCAAAACAAAAGAAGCCTAAAGAAAGAGTTAGAGGAACTCCTTCGTGGCTTCCTGATGGTCTTGGTGTAGTAGGCTGCACGAGTTACCTCTCTTGATACGCTTACGAGGTTAGCTGTCGGGTTAGGACGAAAGAGAGCCGCCCCTTCTCAGTACATTCGCTCATGGCGCAATGACCTCGAATTCACCCCATAGACCCTGATAAAGAAATCAAATACGAGCGCAGTTGGCAAATTCGCCGCTAGTCGCTTGCATTGGTTCCCCCGTTCTCCATTCGGAGATTCAGCGAGACTGGTTCATGGAATCAAGCATCGAAGTGATCCAAATTTCAAGTGTTCGAAACGGATCAAAACGATCACTGAAAAAATTCTATCCTGTTTCGATGCATGTTGTAAAGGACGAATCAACCACGTTTTTTTAAATAAATGGTTAAAAAAATGTAATTATATCCGTTTTAATGGTTAAAATGTATTAATCTTTCCGAAATCCTCGCTTTTTCATCCGTTTATCTCTCAAATACTCGGAATACCAAATCGTTCCAGTGCATTTCGAGTGGTAATTTGGGCAATTTCCTCAAAGGTTAACCCTTTTAGCTCGGCAGCCATTTCGGCAACCAGGCGTACATGAGCAGACTCGTTTCGTTTACCTCTAAATGGATGAGGAGTTAAATAAGGGGAATCCGTTTCGATCAATAATCGGTCAATAGGTGTCTTTGCCAATACTTCTTTCGGCTGCTTTGCATTTTTAAACGTAATGGGTCCGCCAAACGACAAATGAAATCCCAAATCCAGACACATTTTGGCAATTTCCCAACTGCCAGAATAAGAATGCATAACACCTCCCACTTTATGAGCTTTTTCTTCGCGCAAAATTTTGACGACGTCCTCATGAGCATCACGATTATGAATGCAAATCGGCATGCCGAGACTGCGAGCCAGCCCGATTTGCTTGCGGAACACCTTATGCTGCACCTCTTTAGGGGAGGTATCCCAATAATAATCCAGTCCGATCTCACCGATAGCGACTACCTTCTCATGCTTGCATAATTCAGCAATCCAGTCCAAATCTCCCTCTTGCATCGTAATGGCATCCTGAGGGTGCCACCCTACCGCAGCATAAATGAAGTCATAAGACTCGGCCAACTTCATCGTTGTCGGGATCGTCTCCCGGTTAAACCCGATGTTAATCATTCGCGTAACCCCTTGTTCTACGGCACGCGCAATCACTTCCTCACGATCTTCGTCAAATTGGGTTGCATCCAAATGCGTATGTGTATCAAATAACATGATGTCCTCTGACCTCCTAAATGCGTTGTTTAAAAATTTGCGCAACTTCACGGGGTAACTGATCCATGACAGCGCATAACTTATTGTCGGGATAATACAAATGATATTTCCCCCGATGCAGTCCGCTAATCGACCTGACAATATCGGACACCTCAGAGATTTCCCGCAACTGCTCTTGGCGGTCCAGTAACAGGATTTGCTTCTCCCCAATTCCCTCGTCCGGACGGAACACATCATAAGGTAGATCCGTTGGAAAATCAATTTCCATATCGTAATCGGGATTTAATCCTACCTGTTCGAAAGCGGTACGAATTTGTCCCAACATTTCCAGATCAATCGTCTCAACCTCTACATATTTATACAATTTCCGATTTAAAAACCGGATACACAAATCACTAAGCCGCTCATCCGCTTCCCGAGTCCATTGCATGAAGGCCGTTTGCATCAATGCCTCGTCCAACTGCAGGTAATCACGGACGTTTATATTTCCATCGAAGAGGCTGGGGAGCGGATAGGGCAGGAATGCAAATTTATAATGATCCCGATATAGTTCTTTCGCCCGGCGCAGAATTTGGCGGAGTATAATTTCTGAGCTGCGTGTTACCGGATGGAAGTAAATCTGCCAATACATTTGATAACGGGACATCAGATAATCTTCCACCGCATGCATTCCTGACTCCTTCACTACCACCCTTCCTTGGAAAGGCCGCAGCATTCGCAAAATTCGGTCCATATCAATCGTACCGTAGTTCACCCCTGTGAAATAAGCATCACGCAGCAGATAGTCCATTCGATCCGCATCAAGAGGACTGGATACCAGATTAACCACAATCGGATTATCATAATCCTTGCGAATGACGGATGCGACCTTCTCTGGAAAATCAGGAGATATTCGGCGCAGTACACTACCTACCTCGGTATCCCCCAGCAAAATTTTGCAAGTCCAATCCTCATGGTCCATCTCGAAGGCCTGCTCAATGGAATGAGAGAATGGCCCATGGCCCAGATCGTGCAGTAGTGCCGCACATAAAGCAACCAGCTTCTCCTCCCCAGGCCAGTCTGCATATCCGCCGCGCTCAAACTGAGAAATAATTCGGCGCGTGATTTCATAAACCCCAAGCGAATGTGAGAAACGGCTGTGCTCTGCACCATGGAATGTCAGATACGAGGTACCCAACTGGCGAATCCGACGAAGTCGTTGGAACTCGGACGTATTAATCAGCGACCAGATCACTTCATCCTGTACATGAATATAATTGTGTACGGGGTCCTTAAATACCTTTTCTTCACGAAGTTGACGATACATGGTTCACACACTCCTCTTCCTTCTTAATTGAAATGACAAAAAATTGACTAATGTCGAAGGTTTTTGTCGAATATTGTCGTAAAAAGTCATATATAGTCTTTGTCGAATGTCGAATTATAGAATATCACTAACTTCCTAGGTATAATCATGCTTCTCAGAGATATTTATCAAAAAAATTTAGAAATAACAAAGAACTCTACCATAAATAGGTTGACTATTCTGGCAATCGTTGGTATTATGAATATCATAAAAGATAGAACAATGTCGAAAAATGACGATTAAAAAATGAACTGAAAGGGGCTATCATCAGTATGTTGAAATCAACAGGTATCGTAAGAAAAGTCGACGAGTTGGGCCGTGTTGTTATTCCTATCGAATTGCGTCGCACCCTGGGTATTGGCGAGAAAGATGCGCTTGAAATTTATGTAGATGGCGAACGGATCATGCTCAAGAAATATGAGCCAGCCTGCATCTTCTGCGGCAATGCCGAAAACGTAACATACTTCAAAGGCAAAATTGTTTGCCATGAATGTATTACTGAGCTTCCTACCCCTGTGACAAATTAAGAATTATAGTATATAATAGATTTACTGAAACTGTTAATTCTAACCTTTTTCATATCTCCTTGGTGCCTTCCTTGGCTTGAACCCGGCCTAGCGAGGGCACCCTTTTTTTGTCCAAAATTTACTATCGGCTTAAAATGCTTCTATATTATAAAAGTTGATTATAAATATCCCGTTTCGACACTCCACGATCAAGCGCTGTTTTCTTCATCGCCTCCTTCCGCGTCAAGTCTTCCTGCTCCTCATAATGCCGTACATGCTCTTCCAACGACAACGTTTGCCACCAGGCTGCCTGTCTTTCCTTAACCTCTTCAGATCCCGCTCCCTCAATAACCAGACAATACTCTCCAAGTGGAGGATGCTCCAGCAGCCAGTCCAGACAATCTTGAATCGATCCCCGGGTTAGCTCTTCATATCGCTTCGTTAGCTCCCGAGCTAATACAATACGTCGGTTCCCCCAAACATCAAGCAGGGCCTCCAGCGTCTTTATTACACGATGTGGGGATTCGTACATCAACAATGTCCCCATCTCATCTTCCAGCGATCTTAACAATTGTCCGCGTTCTTTGGAATCGCGAGGTAAAAAGCCTAAAAACATGAAGCGTTCCGTGGGCAAGCCCGAAACAATTAAAGCTGATAAAGCTGCATTAGCACCAGGTATAGGAATGACAGAAATATTGGCTTCCAATGCCAATTTCACCAAATCGCTGCCAGGGTCGGAAATCGCCGGTAGACCGGCATCACTGACCAATGCCAAATTTTTTCCTTCTATTATAAGGCGTATTAATTCAGGCCCACTGGCAGCTTTATTATGCTCATGATAACTGACCAGTTTGGCAGGAGAAATATCAAAATGCGTTAGCAGCTTTCTCGTCTGTCTTGTATCCTCCGCCGCTATAATATCGGCCTCCTGCAACGTACGTACCGCTCGGAAGGTCATATCCTCCAAGTTGCCAATTGGCGTACCCACCAGAAACAACTTTCCCTTGTCCCCTAAGACCGAATCAGGAGAACTCGCGACAAAGCTTTTTTGTACATGTATGCTCATGATCTACCCTCTTTTGATCCGTAATAGATGTTCATAAGTTCTTCCGTATATCCCCCATCTTCTCCGTATACAATCAATGGAGGCAGGACACGCATATCCGCCTTGCCATCACGCAAAGCTTCTATTAATACCATATTGGCTTCTGCTCCGATTCTGGGATGAACAAAGCGAATCACCTTCGGCTCCAGACGATACTGACGCAACACAGTAATAATCTCTCCCAAGCGTTGTGCCTTATGGACCATCGAGACCTTGCCTCCCGGACGTACCAAGCGCATGGCGGCAGCCACTACTTCATCCAGCGTACAATAAATTTCATGGCGGGCGATGGCCTGATGCTCATTAAGCTTGGTCTCCCCCGTCGTCAAAGGCATGTAAGGGGGATTGACCGTGATGGCATCATAGGTTCCATGTCCGGTGATATGCACAAGTTCCCGAAGATCACCTTCACGGATATGAATACGATGCTCCAACTGGTTCATGGCCACACTACGACGCGCCATATCTGCTACCCTCGGCTGAATTTCAATTCCCTCGATCGTTGCCTGCGTCCGGGTGGACAATAACAGCGGTACTACCCCATTTCCCGTGCACAAATCAAGAACCTTCCCGTATTTGGGGACAGCCGCGTATCGTGCCAGTAGTACCGCATCCATTGAAAAGCTAAAGACCTCATCGCTCTGAATGATCGAGAGCTGATGGGTAAGCAAATCATCAACCCGTTCCTGATCATATATAGTTACCTTGTCCATAAATCTTGATTTCCGTCCTTCCCGAAACTTTAAAAAAACCGTAGGGAATCCCCTACGGTTCACTATTTATTCAAAAACGACAAACAAAACAGGCAATCGCCTTCCGTGCGAAGATGTCCATAATATACATTGCAAATATGAAAGCCTTCATGGTACAGGCGCGCTAAGTTATCATAGCCCTCACCTACCACGTCGATGGCCTCTTTGCCCGGTGGTATCGTACCCTCCGCGCCTTCGGCTATACCGGGAGGCAGACGCCCCTCCGTGCTTTCCAGCTTGAGTATTTTGCGCAGTTGTTCATTCTCGAGCAGGAGCCGTTGGTTTTCTTCCACCAGCTTCTTGACCTCCAGCTTCAGGCTGCCCAAATCGCCGTGTACCTTTCCCATTTGCGTTTCCAGCGTCTGCATATGTGTGAAAATATCCTTGTTCTCCAAGTTCCCACCCCAGAGTCATCTCTAAAGTCTTTCTATATGAGTAAGCTCCTTATTTGACAACAACCTCGTCCAAAGGGAGCTCCTTCACCTTGCCTACTTCAAACAATTGCACATGCACGGTACGCGACCCGGCGTTAATTCCCACTACCTTACCGTCGCCCAGCGAGGTAATGACCATTTTCCCTACCGATGGAAGCTCTTCTTTAACACTCTCATAGTTATCATGCTCATACTTCAGGCAGCACATCAAGCGCCCGCACAAACCGGAAATTTTCGTCGGATTCAGCGACAGGCTTTGATCCTTGGCCATCTTGATCGATACCGGCTCGAAGTCACCCAACCAGGAAGAACAACAGAGAATCCGACCGCAAGGTCCAATACCACCCAGCATCTTCGCTTCATCCCTGACCCCGATTTGCCTCAATTCAATCCGTGTTCGGAAGATACTGGCCAAATCCTTGACCAACTCGCGAAAATCGACGCGGCCCTCAGCCGTGAAGTAGAATATAATCTTGTTGCGGTCAAAGGTAAATTCCACATCGACCAGCTTCATCTTGAGTTCGTGATCCTTGATTTTATTTAAACATGTGGCAAAAGCATTCTTTGCCGCAAACTTGTTCTCTTCGACAACACGGGCGTCAGCTTCGTCAGCAATCCGAATGACTTTCTTCAGTGGAAGAACAACATCGGATTCTCCGACCTTCTTCTTGCCGATCACCACTTTACCATATTCAATCCCACGCGCGGTTTCAACAATCACGCTCTGGTCCTTCTCTACAGGAAGCTCCAGTGGATCGAAATAATAGATCTTGCCCGCTTTTTTAAAGCGAACGCCCACTACAGTATACAAAAACTAACCCCCTCGTCTAGCTCCAAACTGGTGAACCGCTTTCGTTAATCTATCCCTGCTCTCAGGGGAGGAAGTTTCCTGACGGTCTGCCTTGCTCTGTATCTGGTCTTTGTCTACGTCGTTTTTCTTTCCTCTGGTACTCCAAATCTGCGGGTTACCGCAATCCTTCCACCGCAATCACGAATTGCTCCACACAAAGCTGGGCATTCATATGCTGGCGAAGCTTCTTCTTGCCTTCCGCAGTCAGCGCCATCGCATCAATCCATTGTTCTGCGCTTAGCGAGGATGCGTGCCGGTTAATAAATTCAAGCTCATCTATGAAAACGATCTGATCATGTTTATGATAGAGCGCATGGATCATATCCTTAAACCACAAATGAAAAAGATTAAACAGCATGTCCAAATGATCGGATAACCCGGATTTGAACAATTCTTGTTGTGCAGTAATTAATGGAGAACCGCCACGGCCTGCGATTTCCTTCCCTAATTGTAACACTACGTTTCTAATTTCTGCAAACCAATTCTGTTTGATGAGATCACGGCATGATCCTAGTCCTGCCGCAACATGAACAGCACTTCGTGCTAAGGTTGGGGAAAATCCCTCATCCGCCAAAATCTGGAGCATACGTCCTGGATCAAGTGGTGAAAATGGGACCCACTGCGAACGGGATTGAATGGTCGGCAACAAGGCCCGTCCATTATCGGACAATAGAATAGCAACTGCTGGAGAAGGGGGCTCCTCCAGGAACTTCAGCAAGCTGTTAGCTGCCTGAACCGTCATCTTGTCCGCTTCGTCGATAATATATGCTTTCGGATTACCACTCTCCGAACGATATGAGAAAATCCGCTGCAATTGGCGGATTTGTTCTATTTTAATCGTAGCCCCGTCGGGCTTTACCGTAAATAAATCTGGGTGATTGCCATGCAGCACCTTGCGGCACTCCAGACATTCACCACATGCGTCGTCGTCCTCGCCCTGAGTGCAGAACAACGCCTGGACGAAAGCCATGGCCATTTCCATTTGCCCACTTCCAGGCGGTCCACTAAACAGATAGGCATGAGATATTTCCTGGCGCCGCAGGCTGCTCTGCAGCAGTTGTTTCGCCGTATCCTGCCCAATGATATTTTGGAATGACATTGTATTTATTTCGTCCTTTCAACAACCGCAATACTAAGGCGTTCTCAAACTCGCCCTAGAAGCAAAGATTAATCAACATGCCGCGTATTTCACCAATCTTCTGCAGCAGTTCAATTTTGCCCTGCTCCGTCTCCAATAGTTCTTCCGCCATGGCCAGCAGCGCCGAATCCACTTCATCCAGCAACTTGTAGCGTTTCCCCCGGCCACGGCGATCCCAGCCCTTCGATTCCTTGATAGTCACCCCTCTGCGGACAGTGTCCTCCAGGAACCGCTTAACCATCAGTCGATAGGCCTTCAGCTCACGCACCGTCATCGATTTGGCCAATCGATCACCCTGCATCTGAATTTCCTTGAACTTGCGGTTTAATTCCTCTTGCGTGGCCTGATGCCCATGCTGCTGCATCACATCCGAGAAGCTTTTGGATTGCACCGGTTTGGCAGGGCTTTCGCTTACCCCCAAACCGCTTTTGAGCGGCCTATATCCCGGATCAATTTTCAAAGCCCTCACCACCTATTCTGAAATATAAATAATAGTATATTCGTTCAAGATTCGACGCCGATTCCACTCCCTTGAATCCCTTCGTGATCGGAAGCTGTATTTTAGATAACCTTAAAAGTGTTCGAAACGGTCTACTGGAAGAACGAACACCGTCGCCCCCCCCACCTGTACCTCTACAGGTAGCGGTAGATACGAATCCGTAGTTCCGCTCATCGGCGTAACCGGAGTCACGAGTTGCTCCCGCACCTTGCAACTGGTACGAATCACATTTAGAACGGAATCAACCTGATGATCATCCACACCAATCATGAAAGTAGTGTTGCCTGCCCGGAGAAAACCACCGGTACTTGCCAATTTCGTGGCACGGTAATTTTCCTTCACTAATGCACTGGACAGCCGGTTGCTGTCTTTATCTTGAATAATCGCAACAATCAGTTTCATTTGCAGCGCCTCCTCGTTCTTATTAAAGAATGTACCACATTAAACTATTAGACGGCTAGATCATGAAATCCTTTAATGTTGCCGAAAGTTGCCTGCGAATCTCGGCAGCCACCTGTTCTTTACTGCGGGAAGCATCCACAATTCGAATCCGCTCCGGATACATCTCGGCGATAAGCAGATAACCTTCCCTCACCTTCTGATGGAACTGAAGGCTCTCCATGTCCAGCCGATTCACCTCTCGACTTTGACTGGAAGCAATCCTAGCTAACCCTGCCTCCGGTGTAATATCCAGATAAAAGGTCAGATCGGGGAAACGCCCCTTGGTCGCAAATAAATTAATCTCCAGAACCTCATCCATGCCAAGCCCACGGGCATAACCTTGATAAGCCAAGCTGCTGTCAAGAAAACGGTCACAGAGAACCGTTATCCCCTGATCTAGTGACGGCTCTACCTTTTCCGCCAAATGCTGTCTTCGGGAGGCGGCATACAAAAGCGCTTCTGTACGCGCATCCATCGCCGTATGCTGTGGATTTAAAATTATATCGCGAATTTTTTCGGCAATTTCGATGCCACCTGGCTCACGAGTAGTAACAAACTCCACTCCCTGCTCTCTGAGCACTTGTTCCATTTGCCGCATGACGGTGGTCTTGCCCGATCCATCACCTCCTTCAAGCGTAATGAACAGTCCCTTGGCTTGATGATTCATGTAGTTCTGTACCTGCTTTCTATATAGAAAATTCTGCTGCGAGCTTTATGCCTTCAACACTTGAATTGTGTGCAATTGTGAATCCGCGGCCCCTTGGCATTTAGCACCGCTGTTCCTAAGTTCAACCAACCGCTCTGCGAGAGCTTTCGTAATCTTCTCCCCCGGATACACCAAGGGAATCCCTGGGGGATACGGAATCACCATTTCTGCTGCCAGGCGGTCTGCACTCTGCTCCACAGGAACCATCTCAATCTTTTCAGGCGATAGGGGAGTCAGACCAAAAGCAACAGGCTCAGATATAGCAAACTGCAAATGCTCCTCTGTATTGTTCCACGTGGAAATTTGTCGAGAAAGAATATCTGAATCCTGCACACTCTTGGAGAAATTAGCAGATAATGCAGATTTAACAGCTTTACCGCCCGGCTTCACTTCAACTTCTGCAATTCGCTGCAAAGCTGTTAGCAAATGGTGAGCATCGTGTAACGTAGTTCCTGGTCCCAGAGCAAGCACAACATACCGATCATCGCTCATCTCTGGAACACAACCTTCTGCCTCCAGACGTTCCTCTAATTCATAACCACTCAACTCACCCGCAGCATCGTAAATAACAAGCTTCCACGGATCTTGTATAGTATATGCAGCAGACTCTCCGCTGGCGCCCGGTGGCTCCACAACAGCAAAGCGTGACAGTTGCTTCAAACCTTCCCGGACCTCCCCTGCGGCAGCCAGCCCACGTGCTAGCAAGGCGGGACCATATGCCTCCAGCAAGCTTCGACTCCTATCAAGTGAAGCCATAATCGGATAGGAAGGGCTGGAGCTCTGTAGCATGGCCAGCCGTTGCTTCAGTAGCGTGCGATCAAGCAGCCCACCTTGAACATGCAGCATCGCGCCCATCGTCAGCGCAGTAAGCATTTTATGCGTCGACTGCACAACACCATCGGCCCCTGCGGATAGCGCGCTCTCCGGCAGCGCCGGGTGCTGCCCGAAGTGAGCCCCATGCGCCTCATCTACAAGCAGCGGCACCCCATGCGCATGGCAGATATCAGCCAGCGGCCGAAGCGGTGCTCCCATCCCGTAATAGTTCGGGTGTGTGATCAGCACCCCTTTAGCGCCGGGATGGCGGCGTAGAGCCTCTCCCACTATCGCTGCGCTTGGGAGGGTGCTAAGGCCGCTGCCGGGGTCCTGCTGCGGCGCCAAAAATACTGCGTGAGCTCCCGCAAGCATTAATCCGTGGATCACGGATTTATGGACGTTTCGCTGCACGAGCAACACATCTCCTGGCGTAGTACATACGCTCAGGACCAAAGCCAGGTTGCCGGCCGTGCTGCCACCAACCAAAAAGCAGGTCTCCTCCGCCCCAAACTGGATCGCGGCCAGCCGCTGTGCCTCCCCAATCACCCCCTGCGGATGGTGAAGGTCATCGGTTCCGGTAATCTCCGTTACATCGATCCCCATTACCTGGGCAAGCACATCCCCATCATCGGAATACCCTTGCCAGGCCTGTCCATCCTTATGTCCAGGTACATGAAACGATGTGTCTTTCCTCTTCCTGTATTCCCGAAGTGCTTCGTGTAAGGGGGCATTATGCGTTTCCTCAGACATATCTATTTCTGATCCTTCCAGCTAAACGTAAATTCATAAATAAGAATAAGTAATAATTACTTATACCTTGGCTTCATTTTACCGCTACTTGGCCTGATAGGGCAATATAAAAGGACCTGCTCCCTTAAAGAACAGGTCCTTTTAGCCAATATTTCTTCTACGCATTATTTTGCACCCAAATCTGCTTCATTTGATGGATAAAGAAATGATATTTATCTTCCTGCACATCCGTGTGTATCATTTCAGCTTCACATGCGTCACAGATAAATTCAGAAACAATATGAATGCCCTCACTTTTCGGTTCCTGGCAAATAATGCAAGTTCTAACCGCCAAATTATCCATGCCCGATCCCACCTTGTTCGTTTTACTATCAGTATGACACAGATTCTATTATTTTAAACCTTTTCATAGTCCGCTGCCCTACTTTATCCTATGTCGCCCCGGGCATTCCTGTGTTTGTACCCAGCATCTTCATTATTCTTTTTTTTCATCCGATATATTAAGAAGAGCTTGTCAGCTTTAGAGGGTCCACGAACCGTTGAAGGAGGATCATTCATTAATGTCCGCTGAAACCGAATCTCAACCAACCTTTTATCACTATAAATTACTCAAAAAAGTCATATTGCCTAAATCCTTAATTAGTAGTCTGGTCGTTTTGCCTTTTATTTGGCTTGCTGCCGAAATGTTCTTTATCTCCTGGACCAGCCTGTTCTATTTCTTGCTGGCCGCTCCAGTCACCGTATGGATTCAATATGTGATGTCCCGGTCAATTCTGATCCTGACGAGTCGCTCGTACCGCAAACGCTGGTATTTTTGCCGCAGCCTGCCTTGGATCGGATATATGCCCGATCAGCATGTGACTTATTCTACATATCGCAGGGTGTATCTGAATTCGGCCTGGATCGGCTGCCTGGTCATTCTGATTCTAATCCCTTGGTCACCTATCGCCTTTGTGCTCTCGCTAATGTTCTGGCATGCCTGGCTCATCTTCCCCCGCTTTATTGTATTTGCGGTACTTCGGGGCCAACGCAAAGATGGAATGATCAAAATTACGAATCTGGATATTTCCTACTACATTCAATAAAGCACTCATACCACCACCGTACGATAAAAAGCCTGTCCCTGCCTCTATCGCAGGAACAGGCTTACTTCATTCAACCAAGTTTTTTTGAATTCTTTATTAAGGGCTACTCTCCAAGCCTTGAATCACCATTTTTCTCTCTGGCTTAGGAATAAGCACCGTGAAGGAATTTTCATGAATCGTCAACTGTACAATTTGTTTTCCCTTCTCATAAACCCACGTCGTTCCTGTGCTTTCCTCTTTCAGTTCAGTCCAGCCCCACTCCGCAATTACTTGCTCATAAGCCTCAGGCACATCCTTGCTCTCATGAAGTCCAGTCAGCGAGTAATGTACATAATCCATCTTAGAGTTGTTCAATACCGTCTCACTTTGCTTGGCTTCCTTCGGGACCGGAAAACTCTTGTCTACCGCAGCTCCTACAAAATCCGTCCACCCAGGCTCAGAAGATGTACAGCCAGCGATGACAAATACCATCATCAAGACTCCTAACATGAGGCATAAGGAATGGTGTATTCCCCTTCGCTGCATGGTTGATTCCTCCTTGCCATTATGATAAAAAATAGTCCTGTTGTCATTAAAAATCAGATGTTTCATAGGCTAAATGCCCTATACGCATAGGCACCACCTTAATTATAGCGAGTGTTGCATAGCTGTCGGTAACAAAAAGGTTACATTCCTTTTGAAAGAGTCTAAACATTTGACACCTTTATCATGTCTTCCCCACGCGGACAAGCTAAAACAGAAAAAAGCACCGTCGAGGTATATCATCGACGGTGCTTCTCG
>NZ_JBXENK010000018.1:0-48314 GCF_056836745.1 Paenibacillus sp. 1SOY10
ACCTTCACTTTTATCATCGCTTCGTTTCAGCAGCGACCTTTATAAGGTATCATATCGAGCTACCGTTAGTCAAGCTTTTTTTCTCGCAAGCCTTGTGCAGCTTCGCGTGCAAGCTTGTCCCAGCGGAGAAGCGATTTATAATGTACCACAGATCACAAACGCCAGTCAACCATTAAATCATGATTAATTTTAAGCCCAGTAACAATGCTACACCTGGCAACCCAAGCACAAGCACTGTACTTACCGTCACCAGGTTTAGGGGAATATAAACTTCGGTGATAAGTCCCGAGAAATTTATGACGTAGATACCTAGAGCAGCAAGTACAAAATGCAGACCCAGTCGTGTAATCCAGGCAAACCCCAGCCTGCGCGAGAACAGAACATACAGTAATAAGATCAACGATACAATAAGAACCCCTGCCAGCACCAGCTTCACCTTTGTTTCCTCCCTTTATTAGGATTACGAACTCTCTCCAAAAAACGAGCCGTACTGAAAAGCATCCCAATCCAGCTTGGCCTGCTTGGCCGCCTTCAAATGAATTTGATATCTTCGCTCTGCCGCCTCCAGAGTATAAATAGCTACATCAACCTCGTCCGGTCCTATTGCCTGCTGAAAAGCAGTGTGGGCTCGTTCCCACTCCTTAAGCGCCTTAATCACCTCGCCGTAAAGCTCACGCTTATGCTCCAGCATTTCTCCCTTGTACAGCATGTCCGTTCGGTTAGCAGCCCACCATTTCCACCTTTTCATCGTTCGTCCCCTCCCTACGGTTTATTCCATATGTATCAAGATGGGGACAAACTTAGAACCTTGTCATCGCAAAAAAAGAACCTCAAACCCCGGCTTGCACCAAAGGTTCAAAGTTCATTTTACAGGCTCTGACTATTCTATTTAATTAATCTCCCGGCGCCCTTCCAGCGCCTTAGACAAGGTCACTTCATCCGCATACTCCAGATCGCCGCCAACAGGCAGACCATGAGCAATACGGGTGACGCGGATATCAAACGGCCTCACCAGCCGGGAAATATACATCGCTGTCGCTTCCCCTTCAATATTGGGATTGGTGGCCAGGATGAGCTCCTTGACCCGCTCATCGCTCAAGCGGTTGAGCAGTTCCTTAAGCCGGATATCCTCCGGACCCAGGCCCTCCATCGGGGAGATGGCTCCCTGCAGCACATGATAATAGCCATTAAATTCTTTCGTTCGCTCCATGGCCACCAGATCTCTGGATTCCTGCACAACACAAATCACCGACGCATCGCGAGTCTTATCCTGGCAAATACGGCAAGGGTCCGTGTCCGTAATGTTGCAGCACACAGAGCAATAATGCAGATTACGCTTAACGCTAACGAGCGCTTTGGCGAAATCAATGACATCATCCTCCTTCATGCGCAGCACATGGAAGGCCAATCTGGCGGCCGTCTTGGGACCAACTCCGGGCAAGTGGGTAAACGCATCGATCAGCTTCGCGATCGGTTCGGGATAATACAATGGGGCCTCTCCTTCAGCTTATAAAATTAGAACAGGCCTGGAATTTTCATTCCGCCCGTAAATTTGCCCATATCTTGGTTAGCCAGTTCTTCGGCCTTAGTCAAAGCATCATTCACAGCAGTAAGCACCAAATCCTGCAGCATTTCCACATCGTCCGGATCCACAGCCTCCGGCTTAATTGTTAAGGCGAGCAGCTTCTTATGACCATTGACTTCTGCAGTCACCACGCCACCTCCGGCAGTGCCCTCCACAGTTTTGGTAGCCAGCTCTTCTTGCGCCTTCAGCATTTGCTCTTGCATTTTCTTTACTTGCTTCATCATTTGGTTCATATTGTTCACGTTGTTCACATCTCCTTTTGAATGATCTGAATAATTCGTACTACTTCTTGTAATGGTTATTCCTTGATGACAACCAGGTCATCACCAAAGATGTTCAGGGCTTCATCAACCCAAGGTTCCTTGCTATCTCCGCCATCTTCAGGGGGAGGCTCCAAGGCAAATGGT
Organism: Paenibacillus sp. 1SOY10; assembly: GCF_056836745.1. Taxonomy (NCBI): domain Bacteria; kingdom Bacillati; phylum Bacillota; class Bacilli; order Caryophanales; family Paenibacillaceae; genus Paenibacillus; species Paenibacillus sp. 1SOY10. Next base: position 1,993 of record NZ_JBXENK010000018.1, read on the forward strand.
TCACCAGGCTGCTCTGTAGTACCCTGAATGGCATCGTTCCAATCCTTGATCATCATCGTGACCAGACGGTACGGGGCTCCAAGCTTGCGCTCCAACACACTCTCGATGAGTTGCTTGTTCGCCGCTTTCTCAGTGGTCTCGCGATGAATATCATTCTTGAAGGCAACCAGCACCGTGTCCTCGGATAACGAAACGGGCTCTCCATTCATGAACCAGGCATGGATGGTTACCCGCTCCTCCTTAACCGCCTGCAATACCTGATTCCACTTGTTCTGAATTTCCATAAATTCAGGACTGTTACGGGCCGCAAGATATTGCTCCATCCCTGAAGGAATTTTGGCCTTGGAAGCCACTCTCGGAGCCGGGCTTCGTGAAGGCCGCTGGGTGGATGCCGAGGTACTCCCTCCTGCTGAGGCGGAGAGTCCCCCTTGAACCGCCCGTTCCAGCTTGGCTTCGAGTTCAGCGAGTTGGCGCTTTAGCTGGTTCATCTCAGACGCATCGACCGACTGAGCGGCGCGGACCTGTGCCGGCTGTTCCGCAACCTCTTCACCATTCAACGTACAGATTTTCAACAACGCCACCTCAAACAACGTTTGCGGCTGAACAGCGTATTTCATTTCTGTCTGGTAATGATTCAAGGTATCAATGATGCGAAATAGCTGAGGTTTGGAGAAGGACTGGGCAATTTCAGCGAAGTCCTTAGGGTCTAATACCCGTTCCGTTAACTTGTCCGCCTTGGGCACCAGCTTGACCATCAACACATCGCGGAAATAGTAGAGGAGGTTCTCCATGCACTTATCTGCGCTTTTGCCCTCCTGCATAAATCCCTCAATCATTTGTAGCATGCCACCAACATCTTCGGCAAGCAAGGTCTTCGCGAGCTCGGCAAATTGTTGCGAAGCAATTCCACCGGTCATATCCAATACTTGCTGATAGGAGACCTGCCGACCGGAGAAGGAAGCAATCTGATCCAGGATGCTTAACGCGTCACGCATCCCCCCATCCGACAGGCGAGCAATGTATTCAATGGCTTCCTCTTCGGCTTCTATGCCTTCTTGCTCACAAATCACCCGTAGCCGAGCACTTTGCTCCTCCAATGAAACCCGGCGAAAGTCAAAGCGTTGACAGCGCGAAATTACTGTAGCCGGAAGCCGGTGAGGTTCCGTTGTCGCCAAGATGAACATCACATGTGGTGGAGGTTCCTCCAGCGTCTTCAGCAACGCATTGAATGCTTCCGTAGTCAGCATATGAACTTCATCGATAATATAAACCTTCTGTCGCACTTCCGTAGGGGCGTATTTCACCTTCTCGCGCAGATCGCGAATCTCTTCCACCCCGCGGTTGGATGCAGCATCGATCTCTAGCACATCCATCACGGCACCAGTAGTAATTCTTCGGCACGCATCGCATTCATTACAAGGCTCCGCCGCCGGTCCCTTCTCACAGTTCACGGCCTTGGCCAAAATTTTGGCTGTTGAGGTCTTACCCGTTCCTCGCGGTCCGCTAAATAAATACGCATGTGACAACCGCTGCTCGCGGATGGCGTTCTGTAGCGTGCGAACGATATGCTGCTGCCCCACCATGTCTTGGAACGACTGTGGCCGCCAAGCACGGTACAGCGCAATATGCTCCATAATGCGGCACCTCTTCCTTTCCTTAAACGACGGATGTCGTTTCCTTATTATACTATAGCCTCTTGGTCTATGTACAAAAAAAACACCCTTGTCCTCAGACAAAGATGTATGCTTATGATCCTAATATTACCGTGCACCCATTATTGATCGTTGCGATCCGAGCGGCACCTTCATGCCATGGCTCAGGACAGGTAACCCTCCGGCACAGGGACAACACTGCTTATGGCTGCTTCCTTCCGGACCTGACCAGGTTCACAGGCGTTCCTTGCGGAGGACCCGTCCATCAACGCCAGTCATAAAGACCAAACCTCACATCGACAAGACCTCTAACAGGAATTCAACCTCGCTATAGCGGATTGCGAGTTACAGGGCACCGCTACCTCCCCGTCTAGCACGGTGAAAATAAGTATATCTCATGCCTGTTTAAATTGCAACCGCCGCTAGGCAGGGTCAGAATCTTCCGATTTCTTACAACTCTACTTAGATTTCGACACCTTATTTTGATATATTAGTAGAATAGGAAACAGATGTCATACCATGAGAGAGGAGAACATCATGAAGAAGATTGGAAAATTATTGTTGGCTGCCACGCTCTTAACTGGAGGCATTGCCGGCATTCAACCATCTTATTCCAGTGCCGCCGCTCCTGTCCAAATCTTACTGGACGGCTATCCGTTGGCCTTTTCCGGAGATCCGTTCATCGTGAATGGCACTACCCTCGTGCCGTTCCGATCTATATCTGAAGCTCTAGGTATTTCCGTAACCTGGAATCAATCGACGAAATCCATCTCAGCCGTCAAGGGAGAAGGGGCCAAGGCGCTACGGGTCGAGTTAACATTAGATAGTAGTACCGCCAAAGTGAACAATAACTCCGTTACACTAGCTGTTGCCCCACGTTCTGTTAACGGAAACACACTGATTCCGCTGAGTTTCTTCAGTCAACAATTTGGAGCCGGGGTTGCCTGGGAGCAAGCTACCCGCACCGTCTCCATTACGTCGCCACAAAAGCGTATGTATACTCTTGGCTTCTATGCTATTTCTTCCTACTCGGAGGTTGCTGTTATTCCAAGCCTGGATGCAGTCGCTTTCGGCTGGAGTCGCATTGACAAGAACGGCCAGTTCACACAAACGGGGGACGATTACAAACTTCCTCAGGCCGCCGGCGATGTTACCCCTGACTCGCTCGTTAAAGAGGCCGCCAATGATCGCACCTTGCCTTATCTGATGGTCTATGCCGGAGATGCCCAAGGTGAATTGACCAAAATCATCGAGGATGCTGCCCTCCGCGAACAAGCCATTAAGGATATGATTAATGCGGCTAAAGACAAATCCTTCCAAGGTATTCTGCTAGACTTTGAAGGTCTGGGGTTAACCACAGACAAAGCAACTACACGGCAAGCCTTCACCTATTTTGTTAAAGACCTTGCCCGGCAAGCCGGGAATTCGGGCCTAAAGCTGGCTTTGGCACTGCATCCACTGAACTCATCATATCAAGGTTATGATTATAAGGCTCTGGGCGTGCTTGCGGATGAATTGGTCATCATGGCCTACGATTATTTGCCAGGCGACAACAGCAACAAGCCACAGCCTGCGGACAAGGTTGACGAAGCGATTCGGCTCGCACTCAAGGAAACCTCCAAGAACAAGCTGATCCTCGGGATGAATTTGAACAGCGAGGATCAGACCTCTGTCAAAACGCTCGTGGGATTGGCCAAACGGCATGATCTTAAGGGAGTCGCCTTATGGCGCCTGGGTATCATCAAGAATGAAGAATGGACCAGCCTCAAGCAAAGCGTGGAGTTCAAGAAATAAATGAAGAGCTATGATTACAAAAAAACGTCCCTTGCCATTTGATGGCAAGGGACGTTCTCGTCCAATAGTTGTTCAACGTAAGTCTTAGATGCCGTATTTCTTTTTGAATCTATCCACACGTCCACCAGCATCCAGGAATTTCTGTTTACCTGTGAAGAATGGATGGCAGTTGGAGCAAATTTCAACGCGCAGGTCTTGCTTCACGGAACCTGTTTCAAAGGTATTTCCGCAAGCACATGTGATCGTAGTTACGTGGTATTTCGGTTGAATTGCTTCGTTCATCACTTTCACCTCTTTCCGCCCTGAGCCTCAATCGTGCACAGAGTTATAATGACACACAAACGAATTATAGCACGGCCTATCTCTTGGCGCAATTGCTTGTTTTACCCACGAATCTTGACCCGAGCTAGTTCAGCCGGAGGAACATGGGTGTAGGAGCCAATTACGACTTCAGGCAATTCATGCTGGAAAATTTCGATAGCTTGTTTCATACCTAATATTTCGCCCTCTGCCTTAGGAATCAGTTCCAGGTAGCTCTCGGGGTCAATGTTAAGGTTGCGAAGCTGGATGAGCTTCACATCTGCGCGTCGAACAAATTCGACCATGGCTTCGACTTCTTCCTCCCGATCAGTAACACCAGGAAAGATTAGATAATTAATAGAAGTATATACACCTTGCTGCGCAGCATAACGCAGTGATTTCTCCACATTAGCAAGCGTATAACCACGTGGCTTGTAGTACGCATTATAATGGCCATCCAGCGCGCTGATGGTACTTACACGCATGAGGTCCAGACCTGCGTCCACGATACCACGGATATGGTCGCTTAAACCCGCATTCGTATTAATGTTGATGTAGCCCATTTCTGTCTGGCGCCGAACCTCCCGAATCGATTCAATAATCAGCTTGGCCTGCGTAGAGGGCTCCCCCTCACAGCCTTGCCCAAAGCTGATAATCGACTCCGGAGTTGTCAGATGTTCCATCATGATCTCCACCAGTTCCTCCACACGCGGACGAAAATTCATGCGCGTCTGCGGCGATACAAAACCGCTATCATCAGGTTGTTCCGAAATACAGCCAAAACAACCTGCATTACAGGAATAGGAGACAGGAACTGCCCCCTCCCAGCGGTTCAAGAACGTATTGGAGGCGGTCAAGCACTCATACCCCAGCGCACAATTGGACAAATGCTCATACAGACGATTCTCCGGGTAACGAGAGATATAAGATTTAACCTGACTTTTGAGTTCAAGTGGATCACAGTTGAGTGGATTCCACTTCTCGGGATCATCCGACATCCGGGCGGTAACGTAAAACTGTCCTTCCTTCCAGACAACCGCGGAATAGCCAAACAAAGGAAGCTTATAGTCCTTATCTGTCTTCACGTACCCCGGCAGGCAAAGACGGGTATAGCCTTGCGGAAGCAGAGCGCCTACTGCCTGCATATTGCCAGGGAGGGGCTTCATCTCACCGGTGCTCGGGTCCATACCAATCGGCCGAGTAGATGGCAACCCCACCAGGGTTGCGCCCTCTGGTAGCGGGATTAATTCGTCCTCCATGATCTCCACAATCATATCCGCACTGCGGGCAAGCCCGTACAGTGAGGGATGATCGTAGACCTGTCCTTGCTCATCTGCATATACTAAGTACATGTTGTTCTCCTCTTGCTTCTATTTGCTAATCAATAAAGGTAGTTTTTGAACTCGCACTATTGGGTGTTATTACCATTTGCGCTGCCCGCACCCGAGGATGTGGAATTCGTTCGTGCGGACACGCCTCCTGTGCGTACCGGACGCCGTGCTCCGCTATTGGAAGACGTATTTCCGGAAGCATCAAACGAAGCAAGAAATTCTGCGTTCGTCTTGCTGTCCCGCAGCTTCTTCAAGAATCCTTCGACAAAATCGTAGGAATCGTTCATATTTTTGCGAATAGCCCAAATGGTATCCAGTTCTTCCTTGTTCAACAGCACTTCTTCGCGGCGTGTACCAGAACGGCGAATATCGATAGCCGGGAATATGCGGCGTTCCGCCAGCTTCCGATCCAGATGCAGCTCCATGTTGCCTGTGCCCTTAAACTCTTCATATATAATGTCATCCATACGCGAACCTGTATCTACCAAAGCAGTAGCCAGAATCGTCAGGCTTCCGCCTTCCTCCACATTCCGCGCAGACCCGAAGAAACGCTTGGGACGATGGAATGCTGCCGGGTCAATCCCCCCGCTCAACGTACGTCCTGAAGGAGGAACAACCAGGTTATATGCCCGTGCCAGACGTGTAATACTGTCGAGCAAAATAACGACATCCTTCTTGTGCTCCACAAGCCGCAATGCACGTTGCAATACCAATTCCGCTACCTTGATGTGATTCTCCGGAAGCTCATCAAACGTAGAGGCAATAACCTCTCCCTTCACTGAACGTTGCATGTCGGTAACTTCCTCAGGCCGCTCATCAATCAACAACACAAACAGTTCAATTTCGGGATTATTGGTAGAAATGCTGTTAGCAATTTCTTTAAGTAGCAAGGTCTTCCCTGCCTTAGGCGGAGCAACAATCAAACCGCGTTGTCCTAACCCAACCGGAGCAAGTACATCCATAATACGGGTAGATAAGTGATTTGGGGAAGTTTCGAGCACCAGCTTAGTCTGTGGGTAAAGTGGAGTTAGTGCCGGGAAATGAAGGCGTTCCGCCGCGACTGCAGGATTCTCTCCGTTCACCGCATTGACCTGAAGCAGGCCGAAGTAACGTTCATTTTCCTTGGGAGTTCTACACTTCCCGGAGACGAGATCTCCGGTACGCAAATCAAATTTACGAATTTGTGAAGCAGATATATAGATGTCTTCGGTGCTTGGCAAGTAATTGATGGGTCTTAGGAAGCCGTAACCTTCAGGCAAAATTTCGAGTACGCCTTCCATAAACATCAATCCGCTTTGTTCAGCCTGCGCCCTAAGAATCGAAAAAATCAATTCCTTCTTCTTCAACTGACCGTAATAAGGAATTTGATATTGCTTGGCGAGCTTGTACAGCTCCGTCAGCTTCATCCCTTCCAAATCGGCAATTTGCAGATCCATAATAAAATACCACCTATTCAATTTTTTTGGAATCTATGAAATACAGCAATATGATAGACTTACTGACACAGTATTCCCTGTTGTGCCAGGCTTATGCGGGAAAGCAGAAAGTTATTCTGCTTCCCGCCAAATATCAGCACCCAGCGCACGCAGGTTAGGAACTAGCTGATCATATCCCCGGTCAATCAACTCTACACCGGTCACTTCAGTAATTCCCTCAGCGACGGTCAGGCCCGCCACAACTAGCGCAGCACCTGCACGCAGATCGGCCGCCTTCACCTTGGCAGCATTCAGCACGCCCCCGTCAATAATCGCCGAACGACCTTCAACACGAATCTTCGCTCCCATACGGATAAGCTCAGGTACATGCTTGAATCGGTTGCTATACACAAAATCGCTGAAAACGCTCACGCCGTCAGCCTGCGTTAACAAGCTGGTCATCGGAGATCCAATATCCGTAGGGAATCCTGGATACACCAAGGCCTTAACATCAACATGCTCATAGGATGGCCGCCCGATTACACGGATGCTCTCATCCAATTCTTCAACGCTGGCACCCATTTCAATCAACTTGGCAGTTAATGCCTCCAAGTGCTTGGGTATAACACCATCGATGATGACATCACCGCGTGTAGCTGCGGCAGCAATCATATATGTACCGGCTTGAATCCGGTCTGGGATAATGGAATGGCGGCATCCCTTCAGTTCGGCAACGCCCTCGATACGAATCGTTTCCGTGCCGGCTCCTTTGATGACCGCACCCATGGAGTTCAACAAAGTAGCTACATCTATAATTTCAGGCTCTTTGGCCGCATTTTCGATAATTGTGGAGCCGTTGGCTCGGGTAGCCGCCAGCATAATGTTAATCGTTGCTCCTACGCTGCTGACATCGAGATAAATCTTTGCGCCGCGCAGTTCCTTGGCATGCAAATGAATCGCCCCATGCTCATTCGTCACGGTGGCTCCTAAAGCTTCAAAACCTTTGATATGCTGATCAATCGGACGGGGTTCAAAATTGCACCCTCCAGGCAAGCCAATCGTAGCTTCCTTAAATCTCCCTAACATGGCTCCCATCATATAATAGGAAGCCCGTAATTTCTTCACCGGTCCATTAGGCATCGGTATTGAGCGAATATCCGCAGGATTGATACGCATTTGGTTACCTTCCCAAAACACCTGCGCACCCAACTCTTCCAAGATTTCCGAGTATACCGCTACATCGCTGAGCACCGGCAAGTTATCCAGTACAACCTCGGATTCTGCCAGGATGGCAGCAGGAATCAGCGCGATCGCGCTATTCTTGGCGCCGCTGATTGAGACGCTGCCGCGTAGCGGACGCCCGCCACGGATCATTAATTTCTCCATAAGTCCAGAATCCCCCTACTTATTTGCATCGGTACACAAGCTCACCCTAATTTAGCGGTAGAAATGGAAAGACACCGTCTAGGCGGTGTGCTCTCCATGTCACCCTATTTAAGTGAAAAAAATCATATCCAAACTTAAGCTTTGTTGTTCGAACCGAATTCGCGGATCTTGCCAACAACGGTAGCTTTGATTGCATCACGGCCAGGAACGATGAACTTACGTGGATCATAAGCATCTGGCTTGGCAGCCAACACTTCACGTACCGCTTTGCTGAAGGAGATTTGGTTCTCGGTGTTCACGTTGATTTTGGAAGTACCCAGCGAGATTGCTTTGGCAATGTCGTGAGTTGGGATGCCTGTCCCGCCATGAAGAACCAATGGCAGTTGAACCGCATCACGAATTTCTTCCATTTCTTTGAAGCCGAGGTTTGGTTCGCCAAGGTAAGGACCATGTACGGAACCCAAAGCTGGAGCCAATGTATCGATACCCGTTTCTCTAACGATACGTACGCACTCAGCAAGGTCAGCATATTGAATGCCGCCGATAACATCGTCTTCTTGACCGCCAACCGTACCAACTTCTGCTTCTACTGATACGCCTTTGGCATGGGCATACTCAACCACTTTTTTCGTCATGGCGATGTTCTCGTCAATCGGATGGTGAGAGCCGTCGATCATTACGGAAGTGAAGCCCGCGTCAATCGCTTCTTTACATTTATCAAAGCTGGAACCATGGTCGAGATGAATCGCAACAGGAACCGTAATTTTCATATCATGCAACAGGCCTTCTACCATTTTAACAACGGTGTAGAAACCGCTCATATGGCGAGCTGCGCCTTCGGAAACACCCAGAATTACTGGGGATTTCTCTTCTTCTGCTGCGGCAAGAATGGCTTGTGTCCATTCCAGGTTATTAATGTTGTATTGACCCACAGCATATTTACCGGCGAGGGCTTTGTTCAACATGTCTGTCATCGATACTAATGGCATTGGTTTCAATCCTCCTAAGGATATGGGATTTATCTTATTTAGCCGACATTCACACACTTTTTTATTATAACACAACCTGTCAAAATTACTATTCAACGTTTATCGGGGATGTGTGAACGGGCTGTGTTTCTTTTCTCTCCAAAAAGACCCCTATGAGAAGGGCGGACGAAGTGCTACGCCTGCTCCTCATAGAGGTCTCTTTTCTGTTGCCGATTATGCCTTAAAGGCGCGCGCCGCCCTTGAGATGCATATTGACTGCTGCGCGCATTTCATCAATGTCAAAGGGTTTCGTAAAGTGCATCAAGGCTCCAAGATCCGTCGCTTCCTTGATCATATCGAGTTCTCCGTAGGCCGTCATCATAATGACCTTGATGTCCGGATTCACCTCTTTGATATGCTTGAGGATTTCCAAACCATCCATTCCCGGAATTTTCATGTCAAGAAGCACCAAGTCAGGCGAGTCGCTCCGGACAATTTCCAACGCCATCTTCCCGTTAGCTGCCTGAAATGTGGTATACCCTTCACTGCTGAACACTTCCATTAACAAAATGCGGATACCGTTCTGATCATCGACAACTAATACCTTCTTCTCCTCCACCGTGATACCCTCCTACAAGACCGCCAGCAATCTCTGGTCATACATACAATTATTCGCTTTCGATTTGTAAATCCCTTCTCTAATGGAAAAAAGAACCTTAATAAATCGTCAGCTCATCTTGCTGAGGAAATCTTGCATAGGTGCGGTCAGACGAGCTTGTCACACCTTAGGACAGATGGGTGAGCGAAGCCTTCACAAACTCACGGAACAACGGTTGTGGACGGTTCGGACGAGAAGTGAATTCCGGATGGAATTGCACTGCCAGGAACCATGGATGATCGGGAAGTTCCACGATTTCCACAAGCCGACCATCGGGGGATGTCCCGGAGATACGCAAACCTTCGCGTTCCAACGTCTCACGATAGGCATTATTGAATTCATACCGATGGCGATGACGCTCATAAACCAACTCATCATCGTAGCATTGCATAGCCAGCGAATCTGGCGTCAGCTTGCATGGATAAAGGCCCAAACGCATCGTTCCACCAAGATCTTCGATATCCTTCTGCTCTGGCAACAAGTCGATAACCGGATACTCCGTACCAGGATTGATCTCCGAGCTATTAGCACCATCAAGTCCTGCCAACGAACGAGCATATTCAATAACAGCCACCTGCATCCCCAGGCAGATACCGAAGAACGGAATTTTCTTCTCCCGAGCATAACGGATCGTCGTGATTTTCCCTTCAATTCCCCGATCACCAAAGCCGCCCGGCACAAGAATTCCGCCGATACCACCAAGGAGTTCATCTACATTCTCATCGGTAACATCCTCGGCATTGACCCAACGAATTTTCACATCCGCATTCGCAGCAAATCCGGCATGTGACAAGGATTCAACCACACTTAAATAAGCATCGTGCAGTGCAACGTATTTACCAACAATGGCAATCTCCACCGTCTTCTCCAGCTTGTTAATGCGCTCTACAAGGCTTTCCCACTCACCCATGTCCGGAGCTGGCGTTGTCAACTTCAGATGATTGACCACAATCTCATCCAAGCCTTCATTGCGAAGATTCAATGGTACTTCATACAAGGTTGCGGCATCCCGGCATTCCACGACAGCATTGGGATCAATGTCGCAGAACAGGGCGATCTTGGCCTTCATATCATCTGACAGTTCATATTCGGTCCGGCAGACGATCACATTCGGCTGAATACCAATACTGCGAAGTTCCTTGACGCTATGCTGAGTCGGCTTGGTCTTCACTTCGCCGGCTGCCTTGATATAAGGAATAAGCGTTACATGAATGTACATCACGTTCTCGCGTCCGATATCACTCTTGATTTGGCGGATGGCCTCTAGGAAAGGCAAGCTCTCGATATCCCCGACCGTACCCCCGATTTCGGTAATAACAACGTCAGAACCCGCTTCCCGGCCTGCGCGGAATACCCGTTCCTTGATCTCGTTGGTGATATGAGGAATAACCTGAACGGTTCCGCCCAGATATTCACCACGGCGTTCTTTGCCGATAACCGAGGAGTAAATTTTGCCCGTCGTCACATTGCTGTTCTTGGAAAGGTTAATATCGATGAAACGCTCATAGTGACCCAGGTCAAGGTCCGTCTCGGCTCCGTCATCCGTCACAAATACCTCGCCATGCTGATAAGGACTCATCGTCCCCGGATCGACATTAATATATGGATCGAATTTCTGGATCGTTACTTTCAAGCCTCTGTTCTTCAGCAATCTCCCGAGCGAAGCCGCTGTAATGCCCTTGCCCAGCGAGGATACAACCCCGCCTGTCACGAAAATATATTTTGCCACAACCAAAAACCCCCTAAAGTAGTACGTGTCGATAAAAACAGCCAACATCCAGAAATTCAGGAAACTTATAGATCATTAGCGTAACCCAATGTTCGTTAAAGCATAGCCAAAAAGGCTATAAAAACAAAAAAAGTGACACCCGAATAGGTCGGGGCACTTTTTCAAAAATTCATATTTTATAGGTTTAAATCATAAGCCCATGCAATAGTTTACCCGTTACCCCTGCCCGTGTCAAGTCAAGTGAAGGCCCATTTGCCGTTCCTTCAAAATACGGTCACATGTCGGATTGTACGAGAAACCAGGCAAACGATAGAAACCAGACTAACCCAGCTCCCGGAGCGGCCCGACACCGCTGTCCAAGAGTCTGTTATTTAAGAGGTTGCATCTTGCTGAACATGGTACCTTCCTCTCGGTACAACGAAAGGCGAGCCTGATACCGGGTCCTTGATGACTGTACAGTTCAGGCCAAAGATCTGATTGACCCTTTCACTGGTGATAACCTCGGACGGCTCACCTTCGACAATCAGCTTGCCCTCATGAAGGGCAAAGATATGGTCTGCATAACGCGCTGACAGGTTAATATCGTGGAGCACCATAACAATAGTAGTTCCGCGCTTGCGATTAAGATCCGTGAGTAGATCGAGAATTTCGACCTGGTAGGTAATATCGAGAAAGGTTGTCGGCTCATCCAGCAATAAAATATCCGTCTGTTGCGCAAGAGCCATAGCGATCCATACACGTTGCCGTTGTCCGCCCGATAGCTCATCGATATGGTGGTTGGCTAGCTCCGTAATGTCCATAATTTCCATCGCCTCGGCGACGGCCTCATAATCCTGTTTTCGCCAGCCGCTAAGCCAGGATTGATGGGGGAATCTCCCCCGTCCAACCAGGTCTGCTACCGAGATTCCTTCAGGAACGATAGGAGATTGCGGAAGCAGGCCCAGTACCCGGGCTAATTGCTTGGGCGGAATCTTATTGACCGGCTTGCCATCCAACGTAATTTCACCTGAGGTAGGCTTGATGAGTCTGGCCATAGCCTTTAACAGGGTTGATTTGCCGCAGCCGTTAGCCCCAATGATAACACTGATCTTATTGTTGGGAATCACCAGGCTGACGCCTTGAATGACCGTCTTATGATCGTACCCCGCTACAGCGGCTTCGGTCTTAAAGGTATGTGTTGGTTTCATCATAAACTTCCCCTTCGATTCATTCGGATAAGCAAGAAGACCAGATAAGGAGCTCCGAGAATTCCGGTAATCACGCCGACGGGAAATCTTGTCTCAAAAGCAAATTGTCCGATGAGATCTGCTCCCAGAACAAGGTTAACCCCAACCAGGCCGGCAGGAATAGCATTCGAGAAGCCTGCTCCAACCAACCGCTTGGCAATAGGTCCCGACAGGAAAGCCACAAAGGCTATGGGTCCCGTGGTAGCCGTAGCCATGGCAATCATGCCCACGGAACTAAGAATAAGCGCCACCCTCGTCTTGTCTGTGTGAACTCCCAGCGAAGACGCTGCCTGCTCTCCCAGTTCAAGAAGATCCAGATGCTTGCCAAGCAGAACTACAACAGGTGTAAGAACCAGAACCGCTATAATCAGTGGTGGCAACTCGTCGAGTTGAGAACCGTTGAGGCTGCCTGTCAGCCATCTGATGGCGGCTGGGATGTCCTGCTGTGCACCCACGAGTAGAAGATAGGAGATGACGGCATCCAGCATGGCCTGAAGGCCAATACCGATCAGAATTAACCGTCCGATCGAGAACGCCCGCCCTCTGGACAGGAAGTAAATTACCGTGACCGTAGCCAACCCCGCTAACACCGAGGCTGCAGACACAACCGCTCCGTTAGCATGAAGGACAGTAATGCAGAAGACAGCCGCAGCACTTGAACCGGAAGTAATTCCAATGACATTCGGGTTCGCCAGGGGGTTACGCAGCATTGTCTGGAAGGTGTGACCTGCGATGCCGAAGGCAAACCCGGCAAATAAGCCAGCCAGCATTCTTGGCAAACGAATCGTATTGACTGCAAAGGACACTCCTTTGATAGATTCCCCGGAAAGTGCTCGAACGACATCTTGAATCGGATAAATGGTGTTGCCCAATAACAACATGGCACAACAAAGGACCACCAATAGCATGACCAGCAGACCCGTCACAAGGCCCCAGCGGCGGCGACGCTTACGTCTACCCGCCATAATAAATTCAATGGATTGATTTCTCATAATGAACGCACTTTCGCTCTCATGGCTAGTATGATTAAGATTGGGGCGCCAACGAATGCGGTGACCACACCGACTTCCAGCTCTCCCGGGTTGCCAAGTAATCGCCCGCATACATCTGATATCGTTAGAATAATCGCCCCGGAAATGGCTGACATCGGAATAACCAACCGTAAATCAGGTCCAAGCATAAGACGCACAACATGGGTCGACAGCAGCCCTATGAAGCCGATGGGTCCTGCGAGTGCCGTAGTGGCACCACACAAAAAAATGCCCCCTGCCGCAGCAACTAGCCTGAGCACTCCGGTTCGCACACCCAGTCCAGTAGCCGCTTCATCTCCCAGCGCCAGCGCATTTAATGCCGGAGCCGTGATTAACGCAATCAGGATACCAACCGCAAGGAATGGAATAAACGTAACGATCGCATTCCAATTTGCCGAGCCAACGCTCCCAACCTGCCAGAACCTGAACTGATCCATCGCGTATGAGCGTGGAATCATAATTGCCGTTACCAGCGAGGACAAGGCCGCGCTGGTGGCTGCCCCCGCGAGAACAAGCTTAATGGGCGTGGCACCGCCACGCCCCATGGAACCTATGCCGAATACGAAGACCGCCGTGATAGCGGCTCCAGCGAGAGCCAGCCAGATATATTGCCCTGCCGTGCTAATGTTGAAGAATGCGATGCCGCAAACCACAAACAAGGATGCCCCTGTGTTCACGCCAAGGATGCTTGGATCAGCAATGGGATTGCGAGTGACCGCTTGCATCAGCGATCCCGCAACCCCAAGTGCCGCCCCGCAAAACAAGGTGAATACGGTTCGGGATATCCTCTTGCGCACGATATTCGCTCCATAGGAGTCAATATCCGAATGGAATAATCCATCCATCAATTCCTGGAACCTCACTAGCCTGGAACCCAGGACTAGCGAGGCAATCACACATACACCAAGCAGTACGATACAAATTATCAGCACCGTCGTAAAATGCTTTGGCAGGTGCATGCGCAGTTCTTTATGCTTGGAGAGGGACGAACTATTCATTGACCTTGTCGGCAGCCTCTCCAATTAATTTCAAGTATTCGTCAATCGTAAATGCGATGGAAAGCGGATTTGGCGTACCAGCCGCCACCAGCGGTGTATCGCTATCGATAAATGCTACCGAACCACGCTCAATCGCAGGAATCTTACCCAAGAGCGGATCTGCTTTGATCGCTTGATACAATTCATCATTACCATAGCCCACCAACAGATCAGCATCGTTCAGCGCTTCAGCATTCTCGGCGCTCAGCTTCAGAGAGTAGCTCGAAGGGTCTGTGATTTGGCTTGTGATGCTCTCAGGGTAAACCATGCCCAGTTCATACAAGAAAGAAACACGAGAATCTACAGGCGTATAGATGTGCAGTTGGGACATGTCCTTAGCGGAGAAGTTAACCCATACGACTTTCTTGCCTTCGATTTGTGGATATTGGCTCAGCTTCTCCTTGACCATATCCTCAGTATCCTTAATCAGTTGCTCACCTTCTGCTGCCATACCCATCCCAGTAGCATTAAGTGTAACTTGCTCGCGCCATGTGGTTGCCCAAGGAGCATTTGGATAAGCTACAACCGGAGCAATCTCGCTCAGCAGATCATAATCTTCTTGCGTAATGCCCGAGTAGGCGGCGAGGATAACGTCTGGATCAGCATCAGAGATCGCTTCAAAATCAAGTCCATCCGTATCTTGGAAGACATTCGGGTCTTTCACACCGAGTTCATCCAGCTTCTGAGCGGTCCAAGGCAACAAACCGCTATCATCCTGTACGCCAAAGTTCGCTGCCGAGAAGCCGACAGGGACAACGCCAAGAGCAAGCACAACGTCATGGTTGGCCCATTGTACGGTAACTACGCGTTCCGGCTTACTTTCAATCACCGTTTCACCAAGCGCATGCTTGATTGTAATTGGATATTGCGACGCTTCACCGGCTGAATCCGTGTTGTCTGTGACCGGAGTTTCTGTATTGGCTGAATTGCCGGCATTAGCAGCAGGAGCATTCGAAGGCTTGCTACCACAACCTACGACAGCCACCATAAGAACTACTAAAATAATGAGAGCGGTAAATGAAAATCTTTTTGTTGCGAACATTTGCATACCTTCCTTATCTTGAATGTATTTTATGTATCAAGTCGCGTTGTCTACTTGATAATGATTATCAGTTTCATCATTATATAATGCTCTTAAGCAAGCTGTCAACGATCTGAACCAAAGGATAATAAAGGCTAAACGCAAAAAGAGACGGCCCGGGGGCCGCCTCTTCATAAACTGCTACTTCGGATTAATCTTCTTCGTTCTCCTCGAAGTTATCCTCATCTTCCTCGTCTTTCTCTTCGTCCTCTTCGTCGATCTCCTCGTCACCGAGCAGTTCTTCGTCTTCTTCTACCTCTTCCTCGTCTTCCTCAGAGAATAATTCGTCTTCGGAATCATCTTCCAAAGCATCATAATCTTCTTCTTCGCCGGAGGTGTAACTATCTTCTTCTTCCACGAAATCGTCGTCTTCGAGATCATCATCTTCATCGTTGATGATACGCGGACGCTTGGAATTCCCGACAGGGTCTTCCGAACGCTCAATCGGATACCAACGCTTCAAGCCCCACAGGTTGGTGCCAACGCAGGCAAACCGACCATCAATATTTATTTCTGTATAAAGCTGTGCAATCGCTTCGTCGATTTCTGCTTCATTCATGCCGCGCAGCTTGGCGACCTCATTCATCAGATCACGATAATAGTGCGGCGTATTGGCCGCCTTCAAGATCATAAAGGCCAGATCCACCATTGGGATTTCCTGAACCTTCTCCGGGTCAATTTTCAAATTAAGCGGGGTACTCACGTTACGGACACTTCCTCTCACGCAAAGTTCACTATTTCATCAGGGAGTAAAGGAGTTTTCCATCCAAAAACGGGTGATTTCCTTCACTAACCTATTCATATCACAACTTAGTAAAACCTATTTGGCACTAAATTGCAAGTTTTAAAAATTCGTCCGGCCCCCACCCTTACTTCCAGCACGTTTTAGAACATGAAAAAGGGACGAAGAACTTGGGTTCTTCGCCCCTCGACTGTATCCTTCACCGAGAAAAGTTACGCTACCCTCCCGGATCTGGTGAAAGCCGAATTGGCCTTCCCTTCATTTTATGTCTGAGCCGCCGCTTTGACACGCTACTTTTGCGCCTAAACTTTGGTTATGGCCCATTTCCTGAAGAACAGGGCCGCTTTCCCATTCAAGGAAAATCGGATCGTCATAATATACTTCAACACGCTTCGTCAGGAGGGGCTACTTATCGATGAACTACTCCGGATTCCTTCGTTATTTGAACGATCAAGTCGACACCTCCGGAAAGAGCGGACGGTCCATTATCCGCTTCGCACATCCGGCCGCCTATGCTGAATGCGCACGACAAATATCCAAGCAGAAGCAGCGGCACCCGGTATTACGGTATGTGCGCACTTCACCGCTGCTGCAAGCGCTAATCTGCCCCCTTGGTACAGGAGGGGACTTTGCCCGTTCTCGGTTCGGCCTACAGGTCGAAGAAGATAGTAAGCTCAGTGTGCATAGTCCGGCCCCCGCAAGTAAGGGGAAGACGCCTACCATTCCGTGGGGCGTCCGGCGAATCGGCGCCCCGGAAACCTGGTCTGCATCTACGGGCTATCGCATCCGAATCGGGGTCATTGACACGGGAGCAGACTTCAATCACCCGGATCTACGCCATTCCCTGGCCCGAGGCATCAACCTGCTCAACCGGGTCAACCTGCCTTTTGATGATAACGGTCACGGCACTCATATTGCCGGAACCATCTCCGCCGCTGGCGGATCGCAAGGGATGATGGGGGTTGCTCCCCGTTCCTTGGTGTTCCCTGTCAAGGCCTTCGACCATAACGGCTCGGCCTATGTCTCTGATATTATTCTGGGCATTGACTGGTGCGTTCGAAATCGAATGCACATCGTAAATATGAGCTTTGGCATGAAGAGCAATAGCCAGGCGCTGCAAAATATTATTCGCAAAGCTTATAATGCAGGTATTATCGTCGTCGCATCCTCCGGTAATGACAAGAAGGGTCGCGGCGCGGATTACCCTGCCCGCTACGCCCAGACCATCTCTGTTGGTGCCACCAACAAGGACGGCAAAATAGCCTCCTTCAGCAACTATGGCCCCTGCATTGATATTTACGCCCCCGGCGAGAAGATTACCTCCGCTTGGCTGGGGGGCGGCTACAAAGAAATGAGTGGCACCTCCATGGCCACTTCACATGTCAGTGGCTCCATCGCCCTGTTGCTCGCGCTTAAGCCTGATCTCAAGCCAGGCGAGATCAAGCGGCGGCTCTGCCGCACCGCCAGGTCGCTACCGGGCGCAACGAGTGCCAGAGCCAAGGGGGCGGCAGGAGAGCTGAGCGCTGCCCGCCTGCTCCGGGCCAGGCCAGCCCGCCGAAGCTAGTTCAGCCTCACGCTTTACAAGATAATAACCCTAGAAACTTGAAAATGGCGAGGCTCAGGATTGCTCCTTTGGCCCCGCCATTTTCTATAAGCTGACTTAGATTCAGTTCAAGCCGCAAGTTACATTTTCTCTGGCGCCGATACTCCAATCAAGGTAAGCACGTTCACCAACGCCACGCGTACGCCTCCTAGCAATACCAGACGCGCTGCCGTTTGTTCGGCATCCTCCGTAATAACCCGCTCGGCGCGGTAATAACTGTGGAGCTGGGCGGCCAATTCATACACATAACGCACCAAACGATGCGGTGCATAGTTGTCGGCGGCCAGACTAATCTCTTCAGGCAACTCGCCAATTTTGAGCAACAGGTCATATTCATGCTCTGCCGTCAGCTTCGTCAAATCCACGTCCTCGGCGGACGGAATCACGATGCCCTGTTCCTCAGCCTGACGGAAGATGCTGCAAATCCGTGCATGTGCATACTGCACATAAAAGACCGGGTTCTCATTGGACGTCGAGATGGCCAGGTCCATGTCGAAATCCAGATGTGAGTCCATACTACGCATCGTGAAGAAATAGCGAATCGGGTCGACGCCCACCTCATCCATCAAATCAACCATCGTAACTGCCTTACCGGTCCGTTTGGACATTTTGACTTTCTCACCATCCTGGAACAGGCTGACCATTTGTGCAATCAATACGGTCAGCTTCTCCGGGTCCTTGCCAATCGCAGTCATCGCTGCCTTCACACGAGGAATATAGCCATGGTGATCCGCACCCCAAATGTTAATCAACCGATCAAATCCACGATCATACTTATTGCGGTGGTAGGCGATATCGGGAGTCAAGTACGTGTAGGTTCCGTCATTCTTCACCAATACCCGATCCTTGTCATCCCCGTATTCTGTCGTCTTCAGCCAGGTCGCTCCATCCAGCTCATAGGTTTGCCCTTTATCCCGCAGCTCGGCAAGTGAAGCCTCTACTTGGCCATCCGCATATAATGAGCTCTCACTGAACCACACGTCAAACCCTACCCGGAAGCGTCCAAGGTCCCGCTTGATCTTATTGAGCTCCTTCTCGAGACCGAACTGGCTAAGAAATGCTGTGCGTTCCGCTTCATTCATGTGCAGCAGCTTGTCCCCCTGCTCTGCTACAAGCTCCTTGGCAAACCCCCTGATGTCCTCACCATGGTAGCCATCCTCCGGCATAGGCACATCTTGGCCAAGCTCCTGCAAATAACGAGCCTCAATGGATTTACCCATATTGTTAATCTGATTCCCGCCATCATTAATATAGTATTCGCGCGTAACCTCATATCCGGCAAAATCGAGCACATTACATAGCGCGTCGCCTACGGCTGCACCGCGGGCATGCCCCAAATGAAGGCTCCCAGTAGGATTCGCGCTGACAAACTCGACCTGCACCTTCTGCCCTTTCCCTTGGTTGGTGCGTCCGTAGTTCTCTCCCTCGCGGTAGACTTGCAACAAGATCGGATAGAGATAACTCTTACCCAGCGTAAAGTTGATAAACCCAGGTCCAGCAATCTCCGCCTTCTCAATTCCAGCGTTCTCATGATTCAAATGGGCCAAAATATCCTCGGCAATTTGACGCGGGTTCTTCTTGGCGATCCGGGATAGCTGCATCGCTGCGTTCGTCGCAAAATCACCGTGAGCCTTATCCTTCGGCACCTCCAGCACGATAGCCGGAATCTCTTCTGGCTGCGCCAGTCCTGCGGCAACAATGGCCTCAATGACCGCTTCCTTTAGCGACTGGTTCATTTGTTCCAACGGATTGTGTGGCATATTAAACGTCCTCCTGTATATGTAAACTGATATCAAAACGTCCTGAACATTCCTCATACACGTACAAATCATACTCCCAATTGACAACGCCAGTTACGCGGGTCAGATGTGAATCTAATTTGACGGTATCTGTAGATAATGGAAAGCGGGTCAAGGCAGAGTGGTAAAATCCCGGCAACCGCCGGCCACTTCGGAAAGTTTGCTCCGATTCGACGCCTCCATGCCGCATAATTTTTAATTCTTCGCCAGTAATCTTAAGCATTGTGCGCGTCTGGGCGCCCTCATGACCAGGCTCGGGCTCGTTATAACGAATATATACGGCTCCACCACGCAAGAGGGCGTTTCCTCGCAGTCGTTGAACCTTCTCATCCTCACCTTGGCGACTGGTCAACAACAATTTCACCGGAATCGTCTCAGACATACGCCATTCTCCATTCCCTCTATTTATTACATGATCCGATTGTCGCAACCTGCCGTAAACCGTGATCCTTACTGTACTACTATATCCAGTTCCTTACTTCAATTCAATACGCCCGGCACACAAAGCCGGAGGATATCTCTTATTGCCATATTAAAAAGCCGCCGAATCGGCGGCTTCGTTCTATTATAATGCAAGATCAAAAAATGCTTAGAGCGGTTGGCTCAGCACTACATACTGTACTTGCCCCTTCTGGAAATATACGTGGAATCGAAAATAGTCTCCGAGCTTATAGCTCCATCGGCTCGTAAGCTTTGAGGCCTCAGAGCCCAGCTTCTGTTCCACCTCGCCAGCGCTGATGCCCGGCTTGATTCCGTCCTTCGTTGCATAATTGGTCTGCGTAAACACGACCATTCGGTTCAGCAACAGCACTCCGTCTTGATATAGCCGTGCCTGCTTCACTTCTCCCGTATTATCATCATAAAATGGCTTCGTCCACTCGACTTCGTCCGTTCCCGCCTGTTCCAGCCGTTGCTCCCAGCCCAGGTAGTCCAACCCTGCCACTTCAGCCCGTTCCGGCGCAAGCGCCTCTGGATCTGCCGGCTCCGCCTGCTCTTGCTCCACTCTGGCCTGCTCCAGCAGCGCATCCAGCGAAGCCAGTTCCTCTCGCTCTCGCAGCAGCCCTTGCAGCAACAGTAATACCTGGTCGTCAGCATAATAATATTGCCCTTCATGTTCAAACGCATTGGCTGTCAGGTCATAAGTGAGGTCAAATGACTTGTCCGGCAAGGCAAATTGCAGCACCACCGGCTGGCGTGAGGCTGCCGGAAGCGGCTCGGCCAGAGCGCTGTCCATATCCGTAAAACGCAAAGAATTCAGCAGTACGGCGCGGCGTTCCTCGGGCACATCATAACTGCTCCCGTTGCCTCCCACCGTAATCGCAGTAACCTCTTCTGCCGCAAAGGGAAGCCGATCTAATAAATACGGCGACTCCTGGCTAGTATGTATATTCGCATCATTTGAAGCTTCATTCTCGGCCTCCGCCTGGCCCGGCAAATCTTCTGCATTGATGCTTCCTGCGGAGTTGCTAGCGTCCTCCAGCCCCTTCCCTTCAGGATTGCTGAAAGGAAGAGCCGATGGTCCATAGAACATCCACCCTACCGCTAGCGCTACCAATATCATCGTTAAACCCGCAAGCAAGCTTCGGGTCGGATTATTTGTTTTAATAAGAATCCCGCCTTATTCCTATAAAATCGTGACATTAATCATACTATCATACTTTCCAACTCAATATGAATGACTCGGCCTAAAAATTCCCATACTAGAAGCTATCATTGGTCCGTCATCTAAAGAAAGGAGTAACCTTCGTGCATAGACTCGTACGCAGCGATCGGCATCACCCTCGTAAATTCCGCTTTCGTTGGCGGTTCTTGTTCAAGTTAATCTTCATCACGGGCTTGTCAGGCTTATGTGCCGCTGGCCTATTGCTACTATATCTATATCAAGCCGAACTGCCACTGGCAGGCTCGGATCGGGATTCACAGCTAATGAATAGCCGTGGTGATACCATTGCCGTCTTCTCCGATGGCGGACGGAACCGGGAGAGCGCCCAGCTTAGTGAAATCTCCCCTTGGCTCATTCAAGCCACTCTCGCTACCGAGGACCGGCATTTTTACGAGCATGTTGGCTTTGACCTGAAAGGCATGGCCCGGGCCGTTCTCGTCAATATCAAAGAGATGGATATGGTCCAGGGTGCAAGCACGCTAACGCAGCAGTTGGCGAGAAATTTGTATCTATCCCATGAACGCACCTGGTCGCGTAAGCTGAAAGAAGCGATGTACACGGCTCAACTGGAAATGAAATATAGCAAAGACGATATTTTAGAAATGTATCTTAATGAAATTTACTATGGTCACGGTGCTTATGGTATCGAGGCAGCCGCACAAATGTACTTTGGCAAATCCGCCAAGGAGCTTGATTTGGCCGAGAGCGCTATGCTGGCCGGGGTACCCAAGGGGCCTACCTACTATTCGCCGTTCAATCATATGAAGAATGCCAAGGATCGTCAGCGTACGGTATTGTCTGCACTGACTGCCACGGGCGGCATCACACAGCAAGAAGCGGAGGATGCCTATGAGGTTATGCTCAGTTTCCAGTCGCCCAAGCAGCCAAGTCCCGTGAACAAAGCTCCTTATTTCCGCGATTACATCCGTAATGTGGTGGTCACCGAACTAGGCTTCGATGAAGCGCTGTTGGAGCACGGAGGCCTTCAGATATACACCACCCTTGATCCAGAAGCCCAGCAAGCAGCCGAAGCAGCGGTAACCGCCGAATTAAGCGGCAGTCCGGAGCTGGAGGTGGCTTTGATCTCGATCGATCCACGAAACGGTCACGTTAAAGCCATGGTTGGTGGGGCTAATTATAAGCAAAGCCAATATAATCACGTATTTGCATCAACCCGGCAGCCCGGCTCCAGCTTCAAGCCCATTATGTACCTAGCCGCACTATCCAGTGGGAAAATGACCAGTGCCAGCAAATTCAGCAGCCAGCCCACCCTGTTCCATTACGATGACAATCGCAAGACGTATAGCCCGAAAAATTTTGGCGACAAGTATTTGGGTGAAATCGACATGAGACAAGCCATTGCGGCCTCAGACAATATCTATGCAGTCAACACGATCTTAACGGTAGGGGCCGAGCAAGTCGTAGAAATGAGCCGGAAAATGGGGATTACCAGCCCGATGCAAGCCGTACCTTCCTTGGCACTCGGGACATCTCCGGTCAGTCCGTTTGAGATGGCTGCCGCCTTTGCAGTGATCAGCAATCAGGGACGCAGTGTCGACCCGATAGCGGTGCTGAAGATTACCGATAGTCAGGGACGTATATTATATGAGGCGAAACCTCCCGTAACTCAGCAAGTTGTGGAACCCGCCGCCGCTTACGTACTTACCCATCTGATGGAGAGTGTCTTTGAGAGCGGGGGTACAGGCAGCCGTGTGTCCGGCGAGATCAAGCGTCCTGTTGCAGGCAAGACGGGAACGACAGGGACCGATGCCTGGCTCGTAGGCTTTACGCCAGAGCTATCGACCGCCGTTTGGGTCGGTTACGACAAGGGCAAGCATCTGGGTACGGCCGAATCACGGAAAGCCGCTCCCATCTTCGCCAAATACACTAGTGAGGCTTTGAAAAAAGTGCCCCCGAAAATTTTCCCCATCCCCGATGGGGTTGTCAGCGTGTATATTGACCCGGACACAGGCCTTCTGGCCACGCAGGATTGCCCGGAACGCAAGCTAGAAGTGTTCATTCAGGGCAGTGAGCCCACCGAATTCTGTATGGAGCATGGCGAAGCCGAACCCCAGCCGCTGCCTCCACCGACGGAGAAGGAGCGGCCGGAAAGCCACTCATGGTGGAGCGATTTGAAGCGCTGGTGGATGGACTAACCGAGACAGAAGGGTGCAGGCAAGCTGAAATCTAAACCACGAAATTGGACAAAGGGCAGCGGGACCCTTTACGATAGGTTATAAAAACGAAAAGGAGATGGCTCTATATGGACGCTGTTCGTGGCAGCTTCCTTCCGGGTTGCCCCCTTCCTGCGGAATTTTATCAGCTTTCAGCACTAGAGGCCGCACCGCTGCTGGTAGGCCAGATTCTTATCCGCCAGACCCCCGAAGGAAATATCCGTTGTCGCATTGTCGAGACGGAAAGCTATGGCGGTGTTGAGGACAAGGGCAGTCATGCTTATGGCGGACGCCGTACGGCGAGAACCGAAATTATGTTCGGTGAGGGTGGCACCGCATATATTTATTTAATCTATGGCATGTACCACTGCCTGAATGTTGTTACCGGCCCTGCCGGGAACCCGCAAGCGGTGCTCATCCGGGCCGTAGAGCCATTGACCACAGCAGACGAGACGTTGATGCGCCGCTATCGCGGTACGGTAGCCAAGCGGCCGGTCGACTTGTCCGGTGGCCCCGGCAAGTTGTGCCGGGCGCTGCAAATCGACAAGACGTTGAACGGACTGCCGCTGACACAGCCCGCAGGGCTGCTCTGGCTGGAAGGCGGGGCACCCGTAGCAGAAGACTTGGTACAAGCCCCGCGAATTAATATTGCTTATGCTGAGGAGTACGCCGCGAAGCCATGGCGCTTTTACCTTCAAGGCAACCCGTACGTGTCTGTGGCAGACCCGAGGGGCAATATATGGCCCGGGGTAGCCGAGAAATAACAAAAACAGCGATCATGTCGGGGGAGATCCCCTTGAATGATCGCTGTTTCTATTTTACCCTTCCAAAGCCGCTCGCAGTTCGTCTGGTGTACGTTCCCACCATTCCGCATTAGTGTCAATCAACAGCTTCTTAAGCGCGGCCTTGTGCTCCGCGGTCAAGCCGTCCAGAATCACTCTGCGCTTCAGGGCGTAATCCATCTTGTTGACATGCTCGGCTAATAATTTCCAACCCCGGCGCGCCTCGGTATCAATCCACATCTCACAGGCTGTCATCCCGCCGTAAAATTGTCCTTCAGGACCGCGGTCCACAGCGACCCAGACAATCCATACCTGACGTCCCGCCGGTACGGTCTCCCGTTCCGCCGAGAATTTGATACCCTTCTCGACCTTGCTCTTGGCATGCATCGCGCCGATATCAATGTAGACCTCATCGCCGTCAATAATGACCGGGGACAAGCTGTTCAAGTCAATGGAACCGGCACCGAAACCTTTATGCTTGCTTTTCTCTTCATTACTAATAATATTCAGGGCGAAGATTTTCTTGCCCGCCTTAGGTGACTGCTCCATAGTTCTCCTCCATTTTCCACATTACCGACCGTGAATCACGATCTGCCTCGTACTCGACTTTTTGAACACACACATTAATTCAATTTTAGCTAATAATCTTCCAAAAGCAAACATATACATGCTGTAGATGCTTGTCAACGGGAGGTATCCATTGTATGACCCGACGTACTATAATCTATAGCCTATCCATGATCGCCTTGCTTTTGACCCTCGGGGTCGGCCTGCTGGCTTTCCCCGGCTTCAGAGAGGGACTAGCTTCACTTGCGCTTAAGTCGGGCAAGCCTCAGGCTGTCCTGACGGCCCCGCAACCTCCTGCCCCGACCCAGGCTGAGACCATTCAGCAGCCTACCGCTGAAGTACTGAGCCACCGAGTGGTCGAGTACCACATCAATACCACGCTCAATGAACAAGAGGGGACGCTATCCGGATCACAGACGGTGACTTGGACGCATCCCGGTAAGAAGACTATTAATGAAATTTATCTACATCTATATCCCAATGCCTTTGCTTCGGAGAATTCTACCTTTATGAAGGAATCCGGTGGTAAGCTGCGCAACGATACGATGCCGAAGGATGGCTGGGGCTCCATGGAGATTACTGAACTACGAACTACAGACGGTATCTCGCTGTTGCATCGAATCCAGTATGTACAACCTGATGATGGCAATGCCGAAGATCAGACTTTGGCCAAGGTGCGCTTGCCTGTGTCCGTGCAAGGAGGAGAAAGCTTGACGCTTCGCCTCAAATTTACCGTCAAGCTGCCAAAAATCTTTGCCCGCATGGGCGTTTCCGATGACTTTGTCATGGCTGGCCAGTGGTTCCCCAAGATTAGCGTATATGAACCCGTAGGAACAAGGGGGCGAGACAGCGAAGGCTGGAACCTTCATCAGTATCATGGCAACTCCGAGTTCTATTCCGATTTCGGGATTTATAGTGTGAAAATTAATGTGCCTGAGCATTACACTGTAGCCGCTACCGGATTTCAGACGAAGAAAGCCACTGTCAAAGAGGGACGGAAGACCGTACAGTTCTATGCCGACGATGTCCATGATTTCGCTTGGTCGGCGTCGCCTGACTTTATTTATGCGGAAGAGCCCTTCTCTTCTACCGAAGTGCCAGGTGTTCGGGTCAAGCTCTATCTGGATCCAGCGCATGAGGACCTGAAAGAACGCTACTTCTACGCCGCCAAGGTGGCTCTGGCTAATTTCAGTGAGTGGTACGGGCGTTATCCGTACTCCACCTTGTCGATCGTGGTTCCCCCGGCGGGGGGCAATGGTGCCGGCGGTATGGAATACCCCACCTTGGTCACAGCCTTCGGCGCTCGCGGCGATTCCCCGGATTATGATGAGCTTGAACGCACCGTCATTCATGAAATTGCTCACCAGTTTTTTTACGGAATGATCGCTAGCAACGAATTTGAAGAAGCTTGGCTGGACGAAGCCTTCGCTTCCTATGCCGAAGATAAATTAATGGAACAAGAATTTGGCATTGCCCCGAACCTGCCTATACAATCAACGTTGATCTCTGCTCCCGAGTCCCTGACGCAGCCTGCTTGGGAGTATGCACCAGGAGATGGTTACGCCCGCAATGTCTACTACCGGGGCAAATTGATTCTGCTGGATATTGAACGCCAGGTGGGTAGCAAGACCATGAAGCGTATTCTCAATACCTACAGCTACAAGTACCGATTCAAGCACCCGACCACAGCCGATTTCCAGCGGATTGTCGAACAAGTAACGGGACGAAGCTGGAAGACTTATTTTAACCAATATGTATTTGATGATAAAATGGCCGACTTCTCCGTGGACGACATTCGCGTAACATCGATCCAGCAAGACAAGGGTACTTTGTATGAGTCAGCCGTAACGTTCTCACGCAAAGGAGCCACACATCCGAAGGTGCCCTTATTATTCACCTTCACGGATGGTCATACCGTACGCAAAGAGTGGAATGGTGAAGATCATCGACTAGAGCTTAAGCTCCAGTATAAGGCTCCCATCGACTGGGTCCAAATTGACCCCGAATATACGCTGGTAGTAGAGAATAAGCGAATTAACAACTACCTGAAAGCAGACATTCCGAAGCCGCTTCTCTCCCGCTCCAATATGAGCGTCACCAAGTTGCTGGAGGCAGTCCTAGGTCTATTCATTTGGTAGGCATCTATAAAGGAGGGATGAAATGAGTTATGTCCGTCAGGGTTTTACCGCTCTCAAGAGTCAATTCCTCTCAGTGATTGTTCTATTTCTCTACCAGTTGCTATGGGGACTGCTTATATATCGGCTTGCTGATACCGCCATTACCTCTCTGTTACAGAGGTACCCTAATCCGCCACCCACACCTCTTGCGAAAATATTGTTCCTGCTGGAGGGGCAAGTCAATCTGTGGAGTCATCCCGATGTACAACGGTACCTCTGGCTGCTGGCCGGCATGATTGTACTACGACTTCTTCTCACCCCTTTTATTCAAGCCGGTATCCTGTATGGGCTTACCCCGTCTGAGGAGCGCGCATCTGGCTTCCCGTTGTTTCGGGGAATGAAAGAGTTTGGTAAGCCGGTCTTGCTATTCTATATCTTGGAGCTGACTCTGGTTCTGCTGCCGGCCTTGTGGATCATCCCCAAGTTATGGTCCCTATGGCCAGGTCTGCTGAGTGCCGCAGATCATTTGCCTATTTGGCTCACCGGACTAGGTCTCCTGCTGGGCTGGTTCCTGTACGGCTGGGTCGTTCGGCAATGCTTGTTATTTATTCAGTTCGGCTATCTATTTAAATCCGGAGCATGGAGCTCCCTGCTGGTGGGCATTCGCCACCTCTTGCAAGGCTTAGGCATAGCTCTGATTCTTGGCTTCTCCGCGCTCGTGGTATTCCTGCTCATGGGCACCGTATCCTGGATCTGGACCGGTCTGCTCGCATTAATCGTGCAGCAAACCTATCCTTTCTTTCGCTGCACTTTTAGAGTTTGGCAGGTTACCTCTCAATTTCAACTTTGGAGAGCAAAAACACAAAAAAGTTAAAATTTCTTTACCTTCTCCAAACCCATAGGGCACAAGGACTTTGCAAGCTGGCAAAGTCCTTTGTGCTCTATTTGTTCTCTTAATCTTGTGAATTAAGCATTGCCAAAATATACTACCCTCTGCTACAATAACAGCAGGCAATTTAAGTAACAGTTTTGTAATTACTTTTGTCATCTTTGGTAGCATCACGTTGCCATCTGCCATTAAGGCAAATTTAGGTGTGAAATCAAAAGCCGAGTTCCCTTCACCGGGGAAACGGGGGAACCACTTTGGGTGAATTGATCTCGCAATAGAGGGATCATAGGGGACCTTCAACCGAATCCTTAAGCTAACCTCGTAGGCACTGGAAGGAGCATAACTTCTTGAAGAAGCGTTTAACCGTAGCAGCAGTAAGTTTTGCATTGCTTTTCACCCTCGGAACAGGTAGCGCTTTCGCGGATTCCAAACTGAACACCGCGATTGATGGAGCTCTTGGTACCGACTATGTTGCCGGCGGAACCTCAACATCTGGTTTCGACTGCTCAGGATTTACTATGTATGTGTTCTCTAAAATTGGCATCAAACTTCCTCATCAATCCGGATCACAATATAAGATGGGAACGGCCGTAAAGAAAAGTGAACTCATTGCTGGCGATTTGGTATTCTTCAACACTTCTGGTAAGGGAGTCTCCCACGTAGGTGTCTACGTAGGCGACGGCGAATTTGCTCATGCTTCTACTTCTAAAGGAGTTATCATTAGCAAATTGAGCCAGAAATATTATGCAGAACGCTATATCGGTGCTAAGCGTATCATGAGCACTGACAAGTATGAAGAAGTGACCGGCGATGCTGCCGAGCACGATGATGTTGAATAGGTACTAACATTCAAACCCGTGGAGATGTTGATTACAACATTCTCGCGGGTTTTTTATTTGCTACACTTCCCAGTCAGAAAACGCTAACCCACTCCGGTAAACCTTTACAAGCCCGACAAATCCCGTTATTGTGAGGGTACGAGAATATTCACGGTCCTGTCACCTCATACATGCCGGATTAAAGGAGAGGCAAAATGGATAAACCAATCATTCAATTTCAGATTGCACCGATGGAAGAAGCTCATGGAGCCGAGATTTGTACCTGGCATTACGATTCTCCTTATGATATCTATAGCTGGCTGCCGTGGGAACAAATGAAAGCGCTCGATGTAGAGTTCGGGAATCCTGTGATACGAACTGAACAGTATATATCCGTTCTGGACCAAGACGGAAGCCTCGTCGGGTTCGCCCAATATTTCCCCTTACAAGGTGTTACCCGTCTGGGTATAGGTTTGAAACCCGAATTATGCGGAAATGGCTTGGGTAAGTCTTTTGTGGAGGCTATTGTCGCAGAAGCTCGAAGACGCAAGCCCGACAACGAAATCGATTTGGAAGTGCTCACCTGGAACACTCGAGCGATCCGGGCTTACCAGAAGGTAGGCTTTACCATTACCGATTTGTACGAGAAGATGACTCCGGGTGGGGTATCTAAGCCATTCTATTGCATGGTGTACAAAGGCGATTCCACTTCAGCTCAGTAACTCAAGCTAACATGATCATCTCGACCGATGATTCGCTATGAACTAAAGCACATTCCAACACGAATTTAAAATTCATTCGTTTCCAAATTTGTCACAAAGGCTATGAACGGGCAGTTTGTTCCGTTATAATAATAGGTAGCTGACATAGGAGGGACGATTGAAATGCAAAAGTGGATCATGAGCGGTTTGTTCATTATAGCAGGCGCTTTTGCCCTTGTACTCATGTTTACCTTACCTAGCCGAGAACAAACTGAAGAAGAAGCCAAGCCCCCGCAATTGCCCGAAATTACGATGAACGCGGAACAAGCCGAAACTCTGGTCCGGGCTAACTGTATTAGCTGTCATGGCGACCAGCTTCAGGGTGGAGCGGGCCCGGCTCTGGACAAAATCGGGGCCCAACTGACAACAGAAGAGCTATATTCCATCATTGCCAAGGGAAAAGGCGGCATGATGCCTGCGTTCAAGGATCGCTTGCAGGATGAAGAGATTGCGAACGTAGCCATGTGGCTTGCGGAGAAGAAATAACGGATAGACAAAACACCCCCACCAAGGTGTAATGCCATTAAGTGAAGTTCATCTTAATGACATTTTCACCAAGGTGGGGGTGTTTGCTTTGGAATCAGGACATCTTCTCGAAGGCCTCATTGTATTGCTGTGCCTCTTTGATATCAACGGCTGTAATGCCCCCATCTTCCCATGAGGTTAATCGAAGAGTGACTGTCTTGTAATCAATTGTGATAAAAGGATGGTGATTGAAAGCCTCGGAAATTGCCGCGACCTCATCCACAAAGGCAATCCCCTTCATAAAGCTGGAAAATGTATATTTACGGAAGATCCATCTTCCTTCCTCAAGCTCCCAGCCTTCCAGCTTCTCCAAATGCGCTTCTACTTCTTGCGGTGTAAACGGCATATTTCTTCCTCCCCGTTCTCTTCAAGAACTCCTGTATGTAAGCCTGTTTCCTGCGCACCAGGATTCCCTCTTGGTCTGTCCCGGCTTCGCTCTCCATCTATTGTATTCCCAACCTCACAGCTTCATGCGTACCCACATAGACAGTACGAAGGCTTGTCCACGGATTTGAACCATTGCTTCAAATTAACGTAACTGAGGTCAACTCGGCTTCTCCTATCAAGAAGTTGATCCGATGGCCTTCTGGATCATAAATAACGATGGCACTGCCAACCTCAATCATCGGCTCAGTTCCCAAGGCGAAGAACAGGTCTTCCGCCAGCGCTTCTTGTACTTCTTCCCGATCCGCCTCAGACAAGTTATCCCACTCGGAGGGCTCCATTTCAAAAAAAAGATAGCTATCACTAATCTGGCTAACCGCTTTCATCAAATCAGCCAAAATATATTCATAATCTCTGCCATGCTTTACGCCCACTGCTATATCCTCCCTTCCAACCTCTCTATTTAGACTGTATTCCTATTATACCGGAAAAAACCACTTAAAAAAAAAGGGAATTCTGTCGATAAAGTAGATACATCGTTTCAAGTGGCGTGACCCGCCTATTCCGCAAGGATGCGGGAGGGGCAAGGAAAGGAATCAATTTATCTCAAGGACGAGGTGTACAATGGAAATTTCAACAATTATTGGTCTTATTCTCGGATTCGTCGCTCTTATTTTGGGGATGTTTCTAAAAGGCGCGCCTGTCGAATCCCTGGTTCAAAATCCCGCGGCTTTTGTCATTATATTTGTCGGGACGGCGGCAACCCTGTTCGTGGGCTTCCCCATGTCGGAGTTGAAGAAATTCCCGAAGCTGATTAAGCTGACGGTTGTCAAACCTAAAATGATTAGCAAAGGCGAGTTAATTACCCTATTCATGGAATGGGCTACAATCACCCGCCGCGAGGGTCTGCTTGCTCTGGAAGCTAAAGTAGATGAAATTAATGACGACTTCCTGCGCGGTGGCATGCGGATGATCATTGACGGTAATGATCAGGAATTCGTTCAGGACGTCTTGACCGAGGATATTGCCGCTACAGAAGAACGCCATAAGGCGGGTGCCTTGATGTTCTCCCAAGCAGGGATGTATGCACCAACCCTTGGGGTACTCGGGGCCGTAGTTGGTTTGATTGCCGCTTTGGCTGATATGAGTGATATCGATAAATTGTCCCATGCCATCGCGGGTGCATTTATCGCTACCGTCTTCGGTATCTTTACCGGTTATGTATTGTGGCATCCTATTTCCAACAAATTAAAACGTCTCTCCAAACAAGAGATGGAAGTAAAGCTAATGATGGTAGAAGGTCTGCTATCCATTCAATCCGGCGTATCCACCATTGCGATCCAGCAGAAGCTGGCCGTGTTCTTAACCCCTTCCGAACGTGCAAAAATCCTAGAAAAGGGGGCGGGTGAAGGTGAGCAAAAAGAATAAGCATCAAGACCATGAAGAGCATGCCGACGAAAGCTGGCTGCTGCCCTATTCTGACTTGATGACGTTATTGTTGGCCCTCTTTATCGTTCTGTTTGGCATGAGTAATATCGATGCCCAGAAGTTCCAGGAGATGAGCGAGGCGTTTAATGGGGTGTTCACCGGTGGAGTAGGCATCCTGAATGAGAACGCGATGATTAGCAATTCAAATACCTCAAACAGTGAGAGCGACTTGCCTAAGTCCTCGTCTGACTTGATTGCCAGACAAGACGAACTGAAACGCCAGGAACAGCAAAATCTGGAGGAGCTCAAGCAACAACTGGACAATTATATTCAGCAAAATGGATTGACGGAGGATTTGGATACAAATCTCAATCAGTCTCAGCTTATGATTACGATCAGTGATAATGCCCTGTTCCCCTCCGGAGAAGCGGAAGTGAAGCCCGAAGCCCGGATGTTGGCCAAGGCGATCTCTGTCATGCTACAGGAATTCCCCGATTATGAGGTTATCGTCTCGGGGCACACCGATAATGTACCCATTAACACGTATCAGTTCCCCTCCAACTGGGATTTGAGCTCAGTCCGTGCCTTGAATTTCATGAAAATCCTGCTGTTCAATGAACATCTGGATCCGAAGAAATTCAGTGCCATCGGTTATGGCGAATATCATCCTGTGGCCGAGAACGATACGGCGGTTGGACGGGCGCAGAACCGTCGGGTGGAAGTATCCATCATCCGGAAGTATTCGGACAACAGCCAACAGTTAGGCGTAACTGCAGCTCATTAATGAATGAAACCAAAGAGATCATATGAAAAGGGAACCTGCCATCCACTGTAACGTGGTTATGACAGGTTCCTTCTTAGTTTAGGCTGTAGTTCAGGGCATCCCCGAGTTCCTGCTTCTCTTGTTCCGTTAGTTCCCGCCAACTACCAATCTTTTGTTGACCCAAGCGGATATTCATAATACGCACGCGTTGCAGCTTGCGAACTCCGTATCCCAAGGCGCTGCACATCCGGCGGATTTGCCGATTCTTCCCCTCGGTAAGTACAATGCGGAACGTTCGCTCGGTCACCCGTATTACTTGACAAGGCAAGGTCTTCTCCCCAAGGATTTTTACACCTTCACTCATAGCTCGGGTAAAGCTGGGGGTAATCGGCTTATCCACCGTCACAATATACTCCTTCTCGTGCTTGCCCTCCGAACGCAGGATCTTGTTCACGATATCCCCGTCGCTAGTCAGCAAGATCAGACCCTCAGAATCCTTATCTAGCCGCCCAATGGGGAAGATACGCTCTTCATGCCCTACAAAATCTACAATATTGCCCTTGATATGCCGTTCTGTGGTACTTGTGATGCCGACTGGCTTGTTTAGCGCGATATAGACATGCCGCCGGGTACGTTGCGACTGGATGGGCCGGCCGTTAACCCGTACATCGTCTCCTGGCTCCGCTTGGCTACCGAGCAAGGCCTGAACCCCATTAATCGTTACCTGGCCGGACTCCACAAGCTTGTCGGCCTCCCTGCGGGAGCAAAATCCCGTCTCACTGATAAATTTATTAATTCGCATATGTAACCTCTCTTAGTCCTTCCTCATGAAGCCAACCACCTGATTAGGCGAGATCAGCCTGCACTTCATTTTCCTCCCGCCCCGCTTGCTGTGCCAGCGGCAACGTAATCGTTACGACGGTCCCTTCACCTAGCTCACTCTCAATCACCATCGTTCCACGATGACCCTCTATGATGCGATGACTGATCATAAGTCCAAGACCAGTCCCTTTTTCCTTATTCGTATAGAAAGGTTCGCCCAGCTTATGGAGCCGCTCCTTGGCAATTCCCTCGCCCTCATCGATCACCCGCAGTAGGGCATGATGCCCCTCAACCTCCAGATGAAGCATAATCTTACCGCCTTTGGGCATAGCCTCCATCGCATTCTTCAGGATATTGATAAATACCTGCTTCAATTGATTCTCTTCACAGTGTACCAGAATTGGACTCGGAGAGAAAAGTACATCGAATTCAATATTGCGCAAATGAGCTTCACTATCGAGCAAGGAGGTGACATCGGCCACGGTAAAACGGACATCCTTGATTTGAAATTGCACAGCCTGCGGTTTGGCCAGAATAAGAAATTCACTAACGATTAAATTGATACGATCGAGTTCAGATAACATCACGTCGGTATGCATGACATTAATTGACTTTGTCCGTTGTTGCATCTGCAGAAAGCCACGCAGCGTGGTTAGAGGATTACGGATTTCATGGGCAACTCCGGCCGCAAGCTGTCCTACGGTTGTAAGCTTCTCCGAGCGCCGCAGCAATTCATCCATCCTATTGTGCTCCGTCATATCACGGGAAATGGTGATTAATGCCGTGATCTCCCCCTCCTGGTCGAAGACAGGCGACACACTGATGCTCACCTCTACCAAGCTGCCATCCTTACGTAGGCGTACCGTCTCTGCCAGAACAGAAGCCGACCGGCTGATCACTTCCGCCTCATGCTGCCAGACTGGACGGCCATCCTGTTCTGAGGATGGGATAAAGTTCAGTACAGAACCGACGATTTCCTCGCTGGTCCAACCATACAAGCTCTCAAAGGCAGAGTTAACTTGCAGCACTCTCCCCTTTACATCTGTAACGTGAATCGCATCAGCCGTCTGACTGATGATGGATTCCAAGTATTCTTTCATGGAACGGTTCTCTTCGTTCTTCCGCTTCAGCTCTGCCGTATACTCCCCCAGATTGTCGGCCATGGCATTGATCTTGTGTGCCAACAAACCAAGTTCATCACGACGACCAACCTTTAAGCGATTTTCAAATTGCCCAGCGGAAAGGACATTCACCTGATCAAGAATATGTCGGATTGGGCGAATCAACCCGCCGGACAGCCAATAACTTGCCAAAATCAACAACCCCAGTAACCCAAGGGAAACGAGAATCTGGCTTACAATTTGTTCCGTAATCACCGCTGCGATAGGGTCGTAGCTGGACACAACCCGAATGACGTAAGGTTGCTGCATGCTTGCCATAATAGGAACATAGCTCTCCAATACATGCTTTCCGTCTATCCAGGTGCTATAGAGCAGACTCCGATTCTGGGCAATCGACTCTTTGACCCCTTCTTCCACTACCTGATCATTCTTATAGTTGTATGTACCGAACAGCCAGCGTCTATCATCCGTGTATCCCGGGTCAATTCCGGTAATCTCCAGCAGATCCTTATTTCGCGTGAGCGATCTCTCCCAAATACGCTCCGGGCTGGTCATTTGCAGGACGGGCTCAATCATATCCTCACTCATCTTGTCACCGAGCGTCAATTTCACATAATTGTAAACCGAACGGCTCTGCTCGACAGCAATCGCTATATGATTAGCCGTAAGCATCATATTGTCCTCACTATCTTTATGCAGATTATCACGGGTCAACAAGAAGCTAAGTACAATATTTAAAGACAAGATAATCAGGGAAAAACAAGATATAATTAAAGCGAGCTTAGTCTTAATCGTCATGTGGCTTCCCACCTCCAAGATAATGTGGATATATATGGGAATCCAGGGCTGTCTACTCTCATCATACCTGTTATGTAATGTTTTGCAAAGACATTGAAATCCCCAGATTACTTTCTTACAATAAGTAAAAGTTAATCATTGTATAGATCAGAGCAGGTTGGTTTATCCACAAAGTATTAACATATTAACAACCCCTTTGAATAATATGTGAGTAAAATTGGGGATATTGCAGCACTTATGCACAATGTTATTAACAACATGTTAACAACGAATATTTGTTCGTTGGACAAAATACGAGGATATCACCGAATTTGAAGGAGTTGAATTAGAGCATGCCATTCTCATCCCCCCTCATTCCCGAGCCTCCCGCCTCCATTCACTCTCATGAGTATTGGATGGCAGAAGCCATAGAGGAAGCTCGTCAGGCTGAAGCTATCGGGGAAGTCCCCATCGGCGCCATTGTTGTCTGGGGAGACGAGATTGTGGGACGCGGGCATAATCTACGGGAAAGTTCCCGGGACGGCACCGCCCACGCAGAAATGATTGCGATTCGCGAAGCCAGTAATCACTTTGGGGCTTGGCGACTGCTCCACTGCCGTCTTTATGTTACGCTAGAACCCTGCCCTATGTGTGCAGGAGCCATAGTCCAGTGCCGTGTTCCCCATATCATCTATGGAGCACCTGACCCCAAGGCAGGGTGCGCGGGGACATTGATGAATCTGTTGCAGGAACCACGCTTCAACCATCGTACCGAAGTCACTCACGGCATTTTGCAGGAGGAGTGCGCTTCCTTGCTGACAACCTTCTTCCGCAAGCTGCGCAGCAAATAAACCCTCTACTAAAACATATAAACCTCCAGCCCTATGGAAAAACATAAGGCTGGAGGTTTTATATTGTTAACGTACTTACTTTAAGCTATATCCAATAGCTGCAACGGCCGATTGTGACTAATAGCCGAAGCTACGCATGGCTTCCTCCCATTCTGCTGTGCCGATCGTATTCGTGGGAATACCAGTTACAAATGCTGGCTGCTCGTTAATTTCACTATACTGTCGTGTCATTCTTAAGGTGATCCGTGCGCTCTCCTGGGCGTTTGAAATGCTTGGAATGTCCAGGGTAAGGTCTGCATCCATCGTAGTATAGATAGGATAATTCTGCTCGTCTATGACGGTCTGAGCGGTTAGTTGATGAATTACCATCCCCTCTGCCAAATTCTCAGGCAAGAAGGAGTAGCCCTGCTGTTCCCAACTGCTCCGTACTTCCGGCAAGACTTGTCCCTTAAGGGCCTCGCGCGCTTGCTGCACCTGATCATTGGAGACGGCAAACTGTACTACTTGCTTCGCCAGCACCCCTTCCGGTAGCGCAGCTTGCTCTACCTCGGCGTACTTAAAATAGGTGTCCCCATCAAAGCCGGCTAACAAGGACATCATAAATGTAGCACCAAGCTGTTGTACTTCCCCACCGCTCACTTTCGGTAAATCTGTGACAGCTTGGCCACTTTGCTGGGTAAGCTCCTTAAAATCAAGGACCACAAACTGCCCGACCAGTTCTTCCGGCATCGGAACTAGCGGTGTGTTCGGCAACTGCACGTACAGCTTGTCCGGGGTGATTACCAAAGGCAGCGTCACCGTAGTAGCCATTTTGCCCTGAAGCTTAATCTCCAGCACGGCTTCAGATTGGGTCGGCTCCTTATGATAAACCTGACGAATATGAATGTCTGCGTTCTTTAGCCAGGGCAGCAAGGCACTCATGGCTGACGATTCTGATGGTTCTGAAATATCCTCTTCATCAGCAGTCTCCGAGCCTAGCTCCATGCCCAATACTTGAATTCGGCTCTCCACCACATATGAATCCGCCTCCAGCATCTTGCTGACAGCCAAGCTAAGAGTATCCTTGGGCGCCTTTTGACCGGTACAGCCAGATACAATCAATACCAGCGCGGACATAAATAACAAAGTAATCATTACGCTTCTCTTGAACATAAAACATAAACCCTCCTACGGGCTTCTTTTCTATAGTTACATGTCATTTGGGATTGCGTTTCAATTTGTCAATGAATTGCTTTTTTCTTGAAACGCCCACCCTTAACATCATGGATATTTCCGACTGCCATAAATGCATGCTCGTCATAGTGATTAACGATTTCCTTGAGCTTGGCTTCCTCCAAGCGGGTAATCACGCAGAAGATGACTCTCTTCGGGTCTCCCGAGAAGCCCCCTTCGCCTGATAAATAAGTAACTCCACGGCCCAAACGACTCAGAATCGCATCCCCGATTTCGTCAATTTGGTCGCTGATAATCCAGACTGACTTGGATTCATCCAATCCGTCTACGACGATATCAATCGTCTTATATGCAATAAAATAAGCGAGTAGCGAGAACAAGGCTCGTTCCCAGCCAAATACAAAACCGGCACTTAGCAGTATGAAAAAGTTGAAAAACATAATCACTTCGCCCACGGAGAAGGGCGTTTTTCGGGAAATGAGGATAGCCACAATCTCTGTCCCATCAAGCGATCCGCCAAATCGAATCACCAGCCCTGTCCCCAAGCCCAGCAAAATACCACCAAAGACAAAAGCCAATAACGTATCCGTCACAAAGGGCTCCACGGGATGCAATAACGCCGTGCCTAAAGACATAATCGTAATACCTATCAACGTGGATATGGCAAACGTCTTGCCGATTTGCTTATAGCCGACTATTAAGAAGGGAAGGTTGAATAGAAAGAGAAAAATCCCGAGTGGCAATTCTAATAAATAGGAGGTCATGACGGACACACCAGTTATACCGCCGTCGGTAATTTTGTTAGGGACCAGAAATAACTCCAACGCAACCGAAACAATCACAGCTCCGATGACAATAAACAACGTTCTGAACATGACACTCCGCACGGAGCGTTGTTTATGTTGACGAACCTGCGTTGCGGTGTCGTAGTCCGTAACATGGCTTGGATTCACTACGTTCATAAGCATCACGATCCTTTCACTTTCTTCTGCCTTATTGCTGCCTCTTGTGTTCTCATGCTCTGCATGCCTACGGCTCAAGACACCTACCTTTATTATGACATTTTATCCGCTTCCTGTCTTGTGAATTCTATATTAAACGCGATGAGCAACGCATAGTGCGGTGGGCAGCGCAATCACACCAAAACCCCCAGCCAGGGGCTGAGGGTTGCGGGACGAGACACCAGATTATCCTTGCGGATTATGATGGTCAACATGATTTTTATTTTTTACTTTCTTGGAGCCTGACAACGGTTCTTGCCCATTCTTCTCCTCGTGCCGCTCACGCTTACGATTTGATTCGTTCTCGGAGCCGGCTGTCTGATACGTCTGAGGCTTGGTCATAGCAGATTCATCCTCTCTTCTTATACAAATGATGTACATCTCAGTGATCGTTCATACGCAGGCTTAATGTGTGATGGAATAGCTGTCATTATGCATAAAAAAGAGAGCCTTAAAATTATTAAACCGATACGGAAATGATTACATTTTTTGCTAAAGTATTAATTTCCCCAGTTTTTGTATAAATTATGGGCTTCTCATTAGTTTTATCAATCCGTTTTGGTGTAGATGCGCTTTGACCGATTTGATCTTCAAGCATAGCCCTACCTTCTACACTTAAATTCAGAACATCCTTATCTGTCTCGGGGACTCTTGCTTCCTCTTTCTGGTCTAAGTTTGTTTGATTAATGTTCTCAACTTCGTTCTCACGCTCTAGTCTCTTTTCTTCGATCGCTTTCTCTACTTCTTCTTTCATGCCAATATCTGCTTTTTTTGAATATTCATTTACCTTTTGAATGGATTTTCCGAAATACTCCATTGCTCTTCCCATTACATCAACATCACCTCTGGAACGAGCTTCATTGTAAACTCTCATAGGTACACTGGATAAACTTATATTATTATTTGCACCTACTAGTCCCTCAATTATTTTTGTATTCACATAATTCTCCCTTCTTAAAATACTCTTAATGCACCTACAATAAATATCGGCTTATGTTAAGAAAAATAAAGTTAACTTGGTAATATTATGTAAATATTTAAAATTGCAAACAAAAAACACACTCGACCTTAGCCAAGTGTGTTTATATTATTAACGCTATATTACCTTATGCAAAAAATTAGTTATATGGCGGAGAGGGTGGGATTCGAACCCACGTGGGCTTGCACCCTAACGGTTTTCAAGACCGCCCCGTTATGACCACTTCGGTACCTCTCCAAAGGTGAATCCGATTAGCGTAACAAATCAGATTCTACCACACAAAGCACTAATTGTGCAAGTTATTTTCTCTTTGTGATCTTATCAATATTACCCATGTACGGCCGTAGCAGTTCCGGGATTTCCACGCTGCCATCTTCTTGCTGGTAGTTCTCCAAAATAGCAGCTACAGTTCGTCCTACGGCCAATCCTGAGCCGTTGAGTGTGTGCACAAATTCTGGCTTAGCCTTCGGCTCTGGACGGAAACGGATATTAGCCCGGCGTGCTTGGAAGTCCTCAACATTAGAGCACGAAGAAATTTCACGGTAAACTCCACTTTCCGGTAGCCATACTTCCAGATCATAGGTTTTAGCTGATGTAAAGCTCATATCACCAGTGCACAAGGCCAGAACCCGATACGGCAGATTAAGCAATTGCAGTACTCGTTCGGCGTTGGCCGTCATCATCTCCAGTTCTTCATAGGAATGATCCGGGTGGACGATTTTGATCATTTCTACCTTATTGAATTGATGCTGACGAATCAGCCCGCGAGTATCACGTCCAGCGGCTCCGGCTTCCGACCGGAAGCAAGAACTATAGGCCACATATTTGCGCGGCAAATCTTCCGCGTTCAGAATCTCGTCACGGTGATAGTTGGTCACTGGCACCTCAGCCGTCGGAATGAGATAATAATCGCTGCCGCCAGATAGCTTGAACAAATCTTCCTCGAATTTAGGAAGCTGCCCTGTTCCATACAGGCTGTCGCGATTGACGATATATGGTGGCAACATCTCTTCATAACCGTGCTCATTGCTGTGCAAGTCCATCATAAAGTTAATGAGCGCACGCTCCAAGCGGGCCCCTAATCCTTTGTAAAAGGTGAATCTGGACCCGGTTACCTTGGCAGCCGCTTCAAAATC
This sequence comes from Paenibacillus sp. 1SOY10, assembly GCF_056836745.1. Classification (NCBI taxonomy): domain Bacteria; kingdom Bacillati; phylum Bacillota; class Bacilli; order Caryophanales; family Paenibacillaceae; genus Paenibacillus; species Paenibacillus sp. 1SOY10. The sequence continues at coordinate 42,476 of NZ_JBXENK010000018.1, forward strand.
CAAAATGCCCAGATCAGCCGCTACATCCCAGTGAGCCTTAGGAGCAAATGCATAGGATTTCGGCTCACTCCACCGGCGTACTTCCACGTTCTCTTCCTCAGAGGCGCCTACAGGCACACTTTCATGCGGGATATTCGGAATCGACATCATCAGTTCCTCAATATCCACTTCCAATGCCCGAACTTCCTCATCCAGCTCTTTAATGCGGTCACCGACTTGACGCATCTCCAAGATCAGTTCGTCCGCGTCCTCCTTGTTCTTCTTCCGCTGGGCCACTTCCGCCGATACTGTATTCCGGCGGTTCTTCAAAGCCTCGTTCTCTTGAAGCAGCTCCCGGCGTTTCTCATCCAACCGCGGAAAACCTTCGATCAAATCCAGCGATTTCCCCCGGCGCCTCAGCGCATCTTCCACTCTGGCATAATCATTTCTCATTACTTTCACATCTAACATGAGTAGTCCCTCCTAGAATCATCCCTGCACAGACCTGCCGACCTTCTCTTTGGAAGACTCTCCGGACGGAAAGGCTGCTATGGAATATAGAAACGCCGTATAAACAGATAAAACCTTAACCCATCAAAGGAGTCAAGGTCTGCTTACGGCTGCTTGGCTTGCTTGACCATCTCTACAAAATACGCATGCAGTGAATAATCATCCGTCAGCTCCGGATGGAACGACGACACTAGCAAATGCCCCTGACGGGCCGTAACGATCTCATCCTTGTAAACGGACAATACCTCTACCCCTTCTCCCACAGCCGTAATTAACGGCGCACGGATGAATACGGCGCGAAGCGGGGCTTCCAGTCCTTTTACCTCAAGATCCGTCTCAAAGCTCTCCTTCTGGCGTCCAAAGGCATTACGCGATACCTTGATATCCATCAATCCGAGATGAGCTTCCTCGCCGCTCTCAATCTCCTTCGCCATCACAATCAGACCTGCACAGGTACCAAATACCGGCTTACCCTGCCCGGAAAAAGTTTGGATGGCCTGAATAAAATCATACTTACGCATCAGTTTGCCGATGGTGGTGCTCTCTCCGCCAGGAATGATCAAGCCATCCAATTCGGCCAGTTCCTGCGTATGCTTGACCGCGATACCTTCCACCCCGGCCTTCTCCAAGCTACGCACATGCTCGGCAACAGCGCCTTGCAGCGCCAACACTCCTACTCTCATGACAAACCTTCTTTCTCTCGCAGCCTAAACTATATGTACCCCGGCCATGGGTCAACAATAGCCGGGGTGAGCATCCTAATTAGATATGGATAACTAATTAAAGCTATTCAGGAATTACCAGCCACGATCCGACATACGCTCTGCCGGAGACAGCTTGGAAATCTCAATGCCCTTCATCGGAGTACCCAAGTTCTTGGACACTTCCGCAATCAGCTTATAATCGGTGTAATGAGTTGTCGCTTCCACAATAGCACGAGCAAACTTCTCGGGGCTATCCGATTTGAAGATACCCGAACCCACGAATACACCATCAGCTCCCAAATGCATCATCAGAGCAGCATCAGCCGGCGTAGCTACACCACCTGCAGCAAAGTTAACCACTGGCAGCTTGCCATTCTCATGCACCTCAAGCAACAGATCATAGGCTACGCCCAGATTCTTCGCTTCGGCATACAATTCATCCTTGGACAAGTTTTGCACTTTGCGGATTTGGCCGTTAATCAAGCGCATATGACGTACCGCTTCAACAATATTTCCGGTTCCCGGTTCACCCTTCGTACGAAGCATAGAAGCCCCTTCGCCAATACGGCGGAGAGCCTCGCCCAAATCCTTCGCTCCGCAGACAAACGGTACCGTAAATTCACGTTTATCAATATGGAAGACTTCATCTGCCGGAGTTAGCACTTCACTTTCATCCAGATAGTCTACCCCAAGCGATTCCAGAACTTTCGCTTCCACGTAATGACCGATCCGTGCCTTAGCCATGACCGGAATGGAGACGACCTTCATTACCTCTTCGACGATTGTAGGGTCTGCCATACGAGCCACGCCACCGGCTGCCCGAATATCGGAAGGAACGCGCTCCAGTGCCATAACGGCGGTAGCTCCAGCCGCTTCAGCAATCTTAGCCTGTTCGGCATTCATGACGTCCATAATAACGCCGCCCTTTTGCATTTCAGCCATACCTCTTTTTACACGCGATGTTCCTGTTTCCATGTCCAATCCCCCCGATAATAATCTAACTTATTATTTTACAATATTCGCCCTTAAAATACAACTCTTTCACTCGGGATTCGCTCCTAGTTCAATGAGGATCTAAAATACAGGTTACTAGCACCGAGAAGGTTGGACGATACCAGGAACTGAGCAGCGCAGCGTAGGTGAATCCTACGTTCCGAATTCACTCCCTTGAATCCCTTCGTGATTGGACGCTGTATTTTAGATTTCCTTTTCATTAGAACAAATTCTTAATCCCATTGAACATATCACTGAAAAATTCGCCGATGGCCCGCATCATCAATTTAAACCAGCCAGCCTTCTGAGCGTCTTCCACCGTAATCAGATTGACCGTCTTCTCCAGCTCCTGTTCCATGCCTGGGGCTTTGAAGGTGTACTTTACAGTCCCTACCTTCGTACCTTGCTGTAAGGGAGCTACAAGTTCGCCTTCATCCACCAGCGTAACCTGAGCTTCCACTGCGCTGGTATCCACACCCTTCGGCACAACAAAGCTAATCGCCTGATCGGTTACAACCGGAATCGCCGTATTCTTAGCTTTCTTAACGGTTACGGTCTCCGTGCCCACTACCGTTGTCTTGGCTGCTACAATTTGCTTGGTTTCAAAATGATTGAAGCCATAATCAAGCACTTTACGGGTTTCGACAAAACGGGCTTTATCCGTAGCTGTCCCCATCACAACGCTAATCATCCGCACTCCATCACGTAATGCTGTACCCGTAAAGTTATTGCCTGCATTGCTGGTATGGCCTGTCTTCAAGCCATCCAAACCTTCATAAGCGAACTGCTTGAAGTTTGTTACATTCTTGTTCGCTTCCAGCATCCAGTTATAATTGATAATCGGTGATTTGTCACGCGGCCGGAATTGATAGCTCGGAAGTGCTGTAAACTCGGCAAAATCAGGATGATCGGTTACAATATAACGTGCCAAAATTGCTGCATCCAGCGCAGACAACACCGTCTCCTGATCTCCAGGGGTACGGAACTTCTCCGGCATATCCGCAATATCAAGGCCTGTGGAGTTGGCAAAATGAGCCGTCTTCATCCCCATGCGCTTAGCCTCATCGTTCATCATCTTAATAAATGCTTGCTCAGAGCCAGCGACATACTCAGCCAATGCTACCGTGGCATCATTCGCTGATCCCACCGCCATGGCAATATATAGCTCTCTTATCGTATGTTGGTCTCCCTCAGCCAGGAAAATCCGGGAACCGATAGTCTTGGCTGCATTTTCGCCCACCGTAACTACATCGTCCCAACTGAATTTGCCTTGCTTGACGAGATCGGCAACAATATATTCGGTCATCATTTTGGTCATGCTTGCCGGAGGAAACGGCTGATCCGCATTCACGTTTAACAATACTTGTCCAGAGGAGACCTCCATCAAGATGGCAGATTTCACTTCCAGACCCAGTGACTCCACCGAAGGAATGGCTGCTGCATTCTGCGTCGAAGCCTGCTCCGTGGTTGTCGCTTGGTTCGTTCCAGTTTCGGTCTGCTCGCCTTCCGCCAGCGCCAGCGCCGGTACGAGAGAAGAACATAGCAAGTTCAGCAGCAGTACGGAAGCCACGCTCTTGCGTAGGAAACGCTGCTTGGTCTTAATAGGTTTGGATTTCAATAATTTGAGTTTCAATGCCCTTAAAGCTCCCCTCGTATTCTTTCATTTGCTTTATCTATTCTATCACAGGGGTATCTGCAAAAAAAGACAAGCAGGGTGAAAATCACCCTGCTCTATGTGGAAAATTATGGTTCGCTGTAATTATAGCGAGTAGTTTGGCGCTTCCTTCGTGATTTGCACGTCATGTGGATGGCTTTCACGCAAGCCAGCCCCGGTGATACGGATGAACTGGGTATCATTGCGAAGCTCGTCCAATGTCCCGGTTCCGCAATATCCCATACCTGCACGCAAGCCGCCAATCATCTGATGAATGGTATCAGCAATAGGACCTTTGTAAGCAACGCGTCCTTCAATGCCTTCGGGAACCAGCTTCTTATCATCATCCTGGAAGTATCGGTCCTTACTGCCTTGTTTCATAGCCCCCATGGAGCCCATGCCTCTGTAGACTTTGTAACGACGCCCTTGGTAGATTTCCGTCTCCCCTGGGCTTTCTTCTGTACCGGCAAATAAGCTGCCCAGCATGACCGCATGTGCCCCGGCAGCAACCGCTTTGGCAATCTCACCGGAATACTTGATACCTCCATCCGCAATAATGGGGATACCGTACTCCCGGGCTACAGTCGCACAATCATACACTGCCGTAATTTGCGGTACGCCGATTCCGGCAATAACCCGCGTGGTACAAATCGAACCTGGTCCGATACCAACCTTGACTACCGATGCGCCAGCTTCAATCAATGCTCTCGTAGCCTCACCTGTGGCCACATTACCCGCAATGATAGTCAATTCAGGATACCGTTTGCGAAGTTCAGCTACTGCTTCAAGAATGTTGATGTGATGGCCATGCGCGGAATCAACAGTGATCACGTCTACGCCCGCCTTGACAAGAGCATCGGTACGATCAAACGTATCCTTGGAAATCCCCACCGCAGCTCCCACCAGTAGGCGACCTTGTGCATCCTTAGCTGCATTCGGGAATTGAATGGCTTTCTCAATATCCTTGATAGTGATAAGGCCCTTCAGAATGCCTTGTTGATCGACCAGCGGAAGCTTCTCAATCTTATGCTTCTGCAAAATGCCTTCCGCTTCCTGCAAAGTTGTTCCTACCGGAGCAGTAACCAGATCATCACGCGTCATCACTTCACTGATTTTAATACTATAGTCATGCACAAACCGCAAATCACGATTTGTCAAAATACCTACAAGCTTATGAGCTTCATTCACAATGGGAACCCCGGAAATACGGAATTTACTCATTACTTCCTCTGCATCCGAGACCAATTGGTCCGGTGTCAGAGAGAAAGGATTGGTAATTACACCGCTCTCCGAACGTTTGACACGATCCACTTCCTCAGCCTGTTGTTCGATGGGCATGTTTTTATGAATGATGCCAAGACCACCTTCGCGAGCGATGGCAATAGCCAAAGCCGACTCGGTTACCGTATCCATCCCCGCACTAATCAACGGAATATTAAGCTTCACTTGATCGCTCAAGCGAGTGGACACACTTACCTCTTTAGGTAGCACCTCCGATTTACGGGGAACCAGAAGCACATCATCAAACGTTAAGCCCTCTTTGTCAAATTTTCTTTCCCACACCGTGAATTGTCCTCCTTTAGTCTAATGGATTGTCGGGCCATATCCCGGCCGTTTCTCTTGCAATATCAGGAGCCCCTGAATGAAGTGGTTTGTCCCGAATCCAAAGAAAAAACGTCTGCGACGTAATAGCACGAAAAGCAGCTCCGTCAAAGCAACCTTTGGCGCTTTAGAGCCACTTACGAAAATATATTATGCCAAGTTTAGCAAAGGCCCTATAGGCTGTCAAGGACAACCGCAAGCAAATCCGCTGGCGACTCCCCAGCGCACACCCCTGTCTATTCAACGCGCACAAACCAATCATTTTAGCCGTTTTTGGAGATAATTTCATCCTTCTCCAAGCGCTCGCCTATACTCTTCACAGCACCTCGTATCTAAATTCGTATTTATAATTATATAGAAAAAAGCACCACCGATTTGTGATCGGTAGTGCTTCTTA
>NZ_JBXENK010000020.1:0-1271 GCF_056836745.1 Paenibacillus sp. 1SOY10
TAAGGCTGGGCTGTGATGGGGAGTGAAAATTACAGTAGCGAAGGTCATGATCTCAGACTGCCAAGAAAAGCCTCTAACCAGGAGAAGGTGCCCGTACCGCAAACCGACACAGGTAGGCGAGAAGAGAATTCTAAGGCGCGCGGAAGAACTCTCGTTAAGGAACTCGGCAAAATGACCCCGTAACTTCGGGAGAAGGGGTGCCCCGGTAGTGTGAATAGCACGAGGGGGCCGCAGTGAAAAGGCCCAAGCGACTGTTTAGCAAAAACACAGGTCTGTGCGAAGCCGCAAGGCGAAGTATACGGGCTGACGCCTGCCCGGTGCTGGAAGGTTAAGGGGAGCGGTTAGGAGCAATCCGAAGCTGTGAACCGAAGCCCCAGTAAACGGCGGCCGTAACTATAACGGTCCTAAGGTAGCGAAATTCCTTGTCAGGTAAATTCTGACCCGCACGAATGGCGTAACGACTTGGGCGCTGTCTCAACGAGAGATCCGGTGAAATTTTAATACCTGTGAAGATGCAGGTTACCCGCGACAAGACGGAAAGACCCCATGGAGCTTTACTGCAGCTTGATATTGGACTTTGATACGATTTGTACAGGATAGGTGGGAGCCTAGGAAGAGGGAGCGCAAGCTTCCTTGGAGGCGCCGTTGGGATACCACCCTGATCGTATCGGAGTTCTAACCTGGTACCGTGATCCGGTATGGGGACAGTGTCAGGCGGGCAGTTTGACTGGGGCGGTCGCCTCCTAAAGAGTAACGGAGGCGCCCCAAGGTTCCCTCAGAATGGTTGGAAATCATTCGCAGAGTGCAAAGGCAAAAGGGAGCTTGACTGCGAGACTGACAAGTCGAGCAGGGAGGAAACTCGGGCTTAGTGATCCGGTGGTACCGCATGGAAGGGCCATCGCTCAACGGATAAAAGCTACCCTGGGGATAACAGGCTTATCTCCCCCAAGAGTCCACATCGACGGGGAGGTTTGGCACCTCGATGTCGGCTCATCGCATCCTGGGGCTGAAGTAGGTCCCAAGGGTTGGGCTGTTCGCCCATTAAAGCGGTACGCGAGCTGGGTTCAGAACGTCGTGAGACAGTTCGGTCCCTATCTGTCGTGGGCGTAGGAAATTTGAGAGGAGCTGTCCTTAGTACGAGAGGACCGGGATGGACGCACCGCTGGTGTACCAGTTGTTCCGCCAGGAGCATAGCTGGGTAGCTAAGTGCGGAAGGGATAAGCGCTGAAAGCATCTAAGCGTGAAGCCCCCCTCAAGATGAGATTTCCCAA
>NZ_JBXENK010000021.1:0-1229 GCF_056836745.1 Paenibacillus sp. 1SOY10
TGGACCTCTGTCAAGAAAGTGGACACTCTTTAGCCGACTTTTCTCTTATTGAACTGTGCAGCAAAACGAACCGGCGATAAATAACCAAGTGAACCGTGGATACGTTTGCGGTTGTAGAAAAACTCAAGATAGCGGTAGATTTCATCGTAGGCTTGTTGCTTAGTCTTGAATCGCTTGCAGTAAATAAGCTCTTTCTTGAGAATGCTGTGAAAAGACTCTATACAGGCATTATCATAACAATTCCCTTTGCGGCTCATGCTGGCCGTCATGTGATACGTGTTGAGTTGTTCTCTGTACTCGTGAGAGGCATATTGAGCCCCGCGATCCGAATGGTGGAGTAGCCCCTTTTGGGGCTGTTTCGCTTCATAAGCCGCTTTCAGCGCATCCAAAACAAGTCCTGTCGTCATTCGGTCATACAAACGCCAACCTACAATCTCACGAGTGCATAGGTCCATGACGCTGGCCAGGTACAATCGGCCTTCTCTACAAGGAATATACGTAATGTCGGTCACCCAAACTTGGTTCGGTTTCTTCACGTGAAACTGCTGGTTTAAGAGGTTAGGAGCAATTGGCAAGTCATGGGTGGAATCCGTCGTTTGCACCTTGTATTTCCGCACCACACAAGCGCGAAAACCAAGCTCTTGCATGTACAAACCCACAGTTCTCTCCGTGACAAGTTGCCCTTCCTGATTCAGCATATACGTAATTTTAGGAGCCCCATAACGCTGCTCGGAATCATGGAAATGGTAGGCTATTCTTTTTAGCAGGTGTGCCTTACGCAGCTTCTGCTGGCTTGGCTTGTTCTTCCGCCATTTGTAGTAGCCGCTCCGGGAAACATGAAACACCTTGCACATCTTCGCCAAAGAAAACTCGGAGCGATGATTTTCTATAAAATGAAATCTTAGCTCTTTGGTTTGCTGAAGATGTGCACTGCTTTTTTTACAATGGCAAGTTCTTCTTCCACATCGGAGATACGTTCCTGACTTTCACGGAGCTCTCGTTCCTTATCTTTCAAGAGTTGTTCCAATTCTCGAACCCGTTCCACACTGGAAATGGACTCGTTCTTAAACTCGCGATATTTGGATTTCCAGACATGTAACGTCTTCGCTGGGATGTCCATCTCTAGGGCGATTTCCTCCACCGATTTCGTCTGTTCATAGAGATATTTGGCCGTTTGTCTCTTGAATTCTTCGTTATAGCGATTCCGTTGCTCACTCATGTGAACACCT
>NZ_JBXENK010000022.1:0-850 GCF_056836745.1 Paenibacillus sp. 1SOY10
TAGTTTGTAGGCGTAGACCCGAAACCGTGTGATCTACCCCTGTCCAGGGTGAAGGTGCGGTAACACGCACTGGAGGCCCGAACCCACGTATGTTGAAAAATGCGGGGATGAGGTGGGGGTAGCGGAGAAATTCCAATCGAACTCGGAGATAGCTGGTTCTCCCCGAAATAGCTTTAGGGCTAGCCTCGGTGGAATAGTCGTGGAGGTAGAGCACTGATTGGGTGCGGGGCCCGCCAAGGGTTACCAAGCTCAGTCAAACTCCGAATGCCATAGACTAGTAGCCGGGAGTCAGACAGTGAGTGCTAAGATCCATTGTCAAAAGGGAAACAGCCCAGACCATCAGCTAAGGTCCCCAAGTGTGTGTTAAGTGGGAAAGGATGTGGAGTTGCACAGACAACCAGGATGTTGGCTTAGAAGCAGCCATCATTGAAAGAGTGCGTAATAGCTCACTGGTCGAGTGACTCTGCGCCGAAAATGTAACGGGGCTAAACACACCACCGAAGCTATGGCTAGATGCTTTGCATCTGGGGTAGGGGAGCGTTGTATGTAGGTTGAAGGTGTACCGTAAGGAGCGCTGGACAGCATACAAGTGAGAATGCCGGTATGAGTAACGAAAAGATCAGTGAGAATCTGATCCGCCGAAAGCCCAAGGTTTCCTGAGGAAGGCTCGTCCGCTCAGGGTAAGTCGGGACCTAAGGCGAGGCCGAAAGGCGTAGTCGAAGGACAACAGGTGGAAATTCCTGTACCACCGTAATCCGTTATGAGTGATGGGGTGACGCAGTAGGGTAGTGACGCAGGCTGATGGATGCCTGTCCAAGCAGTGAGGCTGGTGTGTAGGCAAATCCGCACA
>NZ_JBXENK010000023.1:0-587 GCF_056836745.1 Paenibacillus sp. 1SOY10
TGGTTAAGCTACTAAGAGCACACGGAGGATGCCTAGGCGCTAGGAGCCGAAGAAGGACGTGGCGAACAACGAAACTGCCTCGGGGAGCTGTAAGCAAGCTTTGATCCGGGGGTGTCCGAATGGGGAAACCCGGCTGGAGTAATACCCAGTCACTCACTGCTGAATACATAGGCAGTGAAGAGGCAGACCAGGGGAACTGAAACATCTAAGTACCCTGAGGAAGAGAAAACAAAAGTGATTCCGTCAGTAGCGGCGAGCGAACGCGGAGAAGCCTAAACCAAGGAGCTTGCTCCTTGGGGTTGTGGGACGTCTCACACGGAGTTACAAAGGAGCATGTTAGACGAAGAGGTCTGGAAAGGCCCGCCAAAGAAGGTAAAAGCCCTGTAATCGAAAGTGTGCTCTCTCCGAGACGGATCCCGAGTAGTGCGGGGCACGTGAAACCCCGTATGAATCCGCCAGGACCATCTGGTAAGGCTAAATACTTCCTAGCGACCGATAGTGAAACAGTACCGTGAGGGAAAGGTGAAAAGCACCCCGGAAGGGGAGTGAAATAGATCCTGAAACCGTGTGCTTACAAGAAGTCAGAG
>NZ_JBXENK010000024.1:0-466 GCF_056836745.1 Paenibacillus sp. 1SOY10
ATTTTGTGCCTGGTGCTCTGTTGTCCGTCGCTTCCCTCTGACTTCCGTCATCAGTCGCGTACTTCCAAAGGATCCCCAGTCTCAAAATCTACGCATAGTATCAACTACCTTTTATACACTTCCTTGGTCAATTGCTTGACACAAGTTCAGTTAAAAGATGTTCTAAAACGCAAATTCGTTTCGTTATCCAGTTTTCAAGGATCAAAGTGCGAACGTTATCTTATCGACACTTGCGTGCGATGGATAACGGTCATAAAGTTCTTATGGTGGAGCCAAGCGGGATCGAACCGCTGACCTCCTGCTTGCAAGGCAGGCGCTCTCCCAGCTGAGCTATGGCCCCAAAGAAAAACCCATTCATTGTTATGGGATAAATGGTGGGCCCTAGTGGACTCGAACCACCGACCTCACCCTTATCAGGGGTGCGCTCTAACCAGCTGAGCTAAGGGCCCATAACAGGGATATTCTT
>NZ_JBXENK010000025.1:0-270 GCF_056836745.1 Paenibacillus sp. 1SOY10
GAATATCCCTGTTATGGGCCCTTAGCTCAGCTGGTTAGAGCGCACCCCTGATAAGGGTGAGGTCGGTGGTTCGAGTCCACTAGGGCCCACCATATATCCCATAACAACATGAATGGGATTTTAATATGGGGCCATAGCTCAGCTGGGAGAGCGCCTGCCTTGCAAGCAGGAGGTCAGCGGTTCGATCCCGCTTGGCTCCACCATAAGAACTTTATGACCGTTATCCATTACACGCAAGTGTCGATAAGATAACGTTCGCACTTTGATCCT
>NZ_JBXENK010000026.1:0-264 GCF_056836745.1 Paenibacillus sp. 1SOY10
AGGATCAAGTTGCGAACGTTATCTTATCGACACTTGCGTGCGATCGATAACGATCAAGATGAAATTCGTATGGTGGAGCCAAGCGGGATCGAACCGCTGACCTCCTGCTTGCAAGGCAGGCGCTCTCCCAGCTGAGCTATGGCCCCGCAAATTCCATCAAAACCGAACAAATGGAAACACGTCATGTGATAGCTTTGCTTACGCAAAGCTAATTCATCGGCGGTCTTGCGACCAGCCCATGTATCGGCGACCTTACGGTCAGCC
>NZ_JBXENK010000027.1:0-209 GCF_056836745.1 Paenibacillus sp. 1SOY10
TGAAAACTGGATAACGAAACGAATTTGCGTTTTAGAACATCTTTTAGCTGAACTTGTGTCAAGGAATTGACCAAGGAAGTGTATAAAAGGTAGTTGATGATATTGCGTAGGTTTTGGGATGGCCGATCCTTTGAGAGCACGCGACCAATGACGAAAGTCAAAGGGGAAGCGGCGAACAACAGAGCGGACAGCGCAAAACCGGAGCATGT
>NZ_JBXENK010000028.1:0-208 GCF_056836745.1 Paenibacillus sp. 1SOY10
TAAATGCTCCGATTTTGTGCCTGGTGCTCTGTTGTCCGTCGCTTCCCTCTGACTTACGTCATCAGTCGCGTACTTCCAAAGGATCCCCAGTCTCAAAATCTACGCATAGTATCAACTACCTTTTATACACTTCCTTGGTCAATTTCTTGACACAAGTTCAGCTAAAAGATGTTCTAAAACGCAAATTCGTTTCGTTATCCAGTTTTCA